>NZ_JAMSLX010000032.1 GCF_023806085.1 Hephaestia sp. MAHUQ-44 | reverse complement strand
TGCTGTTGCATTCGTTGGTTGATTATCCGATGCGGTCGCTGTCGCTGGGTGTGATGGCCGGGCTGTTTGGCGGTCTGCTGTCGGGTGGGGTTCGGGGACGGGCTTTGCGGGTACGGCGCTCTGCGGAAGGAGTTGGCGGTTGATGGTTTTGCGGCGCGTGGCGATTGCCTCGGTGCTGACCGTGCTGTGCGCGGGGTGCAACGGGATGCGTGCGGGCGAGACGTTGCCGCGGGGTGGTGCGGCCTATGGGGTGATTCCGGCGCCGGATGCGGGGGCATCGGTTGCGGCGTATCGGATCGGGGCGCTGGACGTGTTGAAGGTGACGGTGTTCCAGGAGGAGGATCTGAGCTTCGACACGCTGTCGGTGGATGCCTCGGGCAATGTGTCGCTGCCGCTGATTGGCACGGTGCGTGCGGAAGGCGCGACGGCCGCCGAGTTGTCGGACGAGATCGCGGCGAAGCTGGGAGCGAAGTACCTGGTCAACCCGCAGGTGTCGGTGACGGTGGCATCGTCGGTGTCGCAGAACGTGACGGTGGAAGGCAATGTCGGCCAACCCGGCGTGTATGCGATCAACGGCCGCTCGACCTTGTTGCAGGCGCTGGCGCAGGCGCAGAGCCCGACCGATGTGGCGAAGCTCGACCAGGTGGTGATCTTCCGCAATATCGAAGGCCGGCGCGCGGGGGCGGTGTTCGACGTAAAGGCGATCCGCGAGGGGCGCGCGGCCGACCCCGAGATATTGGGCGGCGACGTGATCGTGGTCGGGTTCGACGCGCTGAAGGGCGTGTTCCGCGACTTCCTGAAGATGGGGCCGCTTCTCTATGCCTTCCAATATTTTTGATGTCAGCGTGGTAAGGGCCTTTTGGTGACGATGGACAGTGCCACGATGCACACGATGCAGCGGTCGCCAACGCTTGAGGGCGGGGCATATGAGGACGCGCATGTCGACCGCGACGGATTGGTCGACTTCCGGGCGCTGTGGCTGATTTTCCGGCGCAACCTGTGGATCATCGGCGGGGTCGTGGCCGCGGCGCTGGTGCTGGGGCTGGTGGCGACGATGCTGATGACGCCGCGCTACACGGCGTCGGCGAGCGTGCAGATCGACCAGGAAGCCGATCAGGTGCTGGGGACCGACCAGAATGTCCAGCCGGTAGCGTCGTATCAGGATGCAGACCGGTTTTTGCAAACGCAGATCGACGTGTTCAAGAGCCGGGCGATGGCCGAGCGCGTGGCGCAAGCGCTGGGGCTGTTCAAGGGCGAGGCGTTCTTTGAGGCGATGAACCTGGCGGTGCCCGATCCCGAACCGGGGAGAGCGCGTGACAAGCAGTTGCGTGACGCGGTGACCGAGGGGATTTTGGACAATCTCGGCGTAACCTTGCCGCGCGATTCGCGTGTACTGACCGTTTCATTCACGAGCGCCAGCGCGACGCTCGCGACGCGGATTGCGAACACCTATACGAGCGAGTTCATCAAGAACAATCTGCAGCGCAAGTTCAACAGCACATCGTACGCGCGCAATTTTCTGGCGCAGCAACTGGGCGAGGCCAAAGCGAAGCTCGAACAGTCCGAGCGTGACCTGAACGATTATGCGCGCGCCGCCGGGCTGATCAAGACCGCACAGACCAATGTTGACGGCACCACGACAACGGGCGCCGGCTCGGTGACGACGGCGTCGCTGATCCAACTCAACCAGGCGACCAACCAGGCAACCGCAAATAGGATCGCGGCCGAAGAGAAGTGGCGCGCGATCGAAAAGACGCCGTTGCTGAGCATCCCCGATGTGCTCGCCAACAAGGCGATCCAGGATCTGCTCAACCAGCGCGCCCTGGCGACCGCGGCGCTGAGCCAGGAGCGCGCCAAGCATCTCGAGGCGTATCCGACGGTGCAGCAGTTGAAGGCGCAGGTCGACGAGATCAACGGGCAGCTCCAGACGATCGCAACCGCGATCCGGCAATCGATCCATCAGCAATATGAAAGCGCGCGGCTGCAGGAGGGCTCGCTCGAGGCGCAGGTCAACCAGCTCAAGGGTGCAACGCTGACCGAGCAGGATCGCTCGGTGCGCTACAATATCCTGGCGCGCGAGGCGGACACCAATCGCACGCTCTATGACGGGCTGTTGCAGCGCTACAAGGAAGTCAGCGCGGCCTCCGGGATCACGGCGAGCAATATCTCGGTGATCGATGAGGCGAACGCGCCGATCAAGCCGTCGTCACCGCGGTTGCTGCTCAACCTGGTACTGGCACTGCTGAGCGGGGTTGCGGTTGCAGGCGTGGTGGTGTTCGTGCGCGAACAGCTCGACGATGCGATCCGTGCGCCCGAGGATGTCGAACGCAAGCTCGATCTCCCAACGCTCGGCGCGATCCCGGTGAGCACCAGCGACGATCTGCGCGAGGAACTGGCGCTGCCGCGTTCGGCGGTGGCCGAGGCGTACAACTCGCTCAGGACCGCCTTGCTCTACGCAACCCCCGAGGGGATGCCGCCAGTGCTGTTCGTGACGTCGAGCGAAGCGGGCGAGGGCAAGTCAACGACCAGCTATGCGCTGGCGCTGGGTCTCGCCAAGCTCGGCAAGCGGGTGGTGCTGGTCGATGTCGATCTGCGCCGCCCGGCCCAGCATCGTGCGTTCGGGCTGCCCAATGACGACGGCATGTCGGATCTCCTCACCTCTCAGCGCGAGATCAGCTCGGTAATCCGCGCCACCGAGATCGAGAATCTGTCGTTCATTCCCGCCGGCCCGATCCCGCCCAGTCCCACCGAACTGCTCGGTGGCCCCCGGCTGATCGCAGTGCTCGAGGAACTGAAGCGCATGTTCGATGTCGTTATCTTCGACGGCCCGCCGGTGCTCGGCCTCGCCGACGCACCGCTGATCGCCTCGATCGTCGGCAATGCCGTGTTCGTGATCGAAGCCAGCCGTGGCCACAGAGGCGCCACTAAGGCCGCACTCCGCCGCCTCAATACCGGCCACGCCAACCTCCTCGGCGCCGTCCTCACCAAGTTCGACCCCAAGAAAACCAGCAGCCCTTACGCACACTACGGATATAATTACTACCAATATGGCAGCGA
>NZ_JAMSLX010000042.1 GCF_023806085.1 Hephaestia sp. MAHUQ-44 | reverse complement strand
AGCAAGACCGACCCGACGTCCTGAGTCAGCGCCGCGATTGGTTCGATGGTCAGATCGATCTGGAGCCGGAACGCCTCGTCTTCATCGACGAAACCTGGACCGCAACCAACATGACCCGTAGCCACGGCCGTTGTGCCAAGGGTGAGCGCCTGCGGATGGGCTATACCCCCATGGTCACCGCAAGACCACTACGCTGGTCGCCGGCCTGCGTATGAGCGGCATGGTCGCACCGATGGTGCTGGATGGGCCGATCAACGGCGACTGGTTCGAAGCCTATGTGGCCCAGGTTCTCGTGCCCGAGTTGCGGGCCGGCGACATCGTCATCATGGACAACCTGTCGAGCCACAAGCGCCCCGCAGTCCGCGACCGGGTCGAAGCGGCAGGCGCAACGCTGCGCTTCCTTCCGCCCTACAGCCCCGACTTCAACCCGATCGAGAAAGCCTTTTCCCGCCTCAAGGCTATGCTCCGAAAAGCAGGCGAGCGAACCGTGAATGGCCTGCGGAGCCTCATCGGCAAGCTCGTCGATATCTTCCAGCCCATCGAATGCGCCAACTACTTCAGTTCGTGCGGC
>NZ_JAMSLX010000034.1 GCF_023806085.1 Hephaestia sp. MAHUQ-44 | reverse complement strand
GTAAGCGTGTTCTGTAGGCCGCCTTGCCGCTGAGGGGATTGCTGCGATGCTTGTCGCTGGCAGCGGAGCGGCGCGTTGGATCAGGAAGTCATAGCGGATGAGAGTAGTCATACGAGTAGTCGTATGGCCGGTCGCATCGAGGTGATCGCCCGGGTATCGGGGCGACGGTTTTGGACCGTCGAGCAGAAGCTGGCGATGCTGCGCGACGCTTTCGGCCCGGGTGGATCGGTGCGCTCGGCGATGGAGCGCCACGAGGTGACGAGCGGGCTGCTCTATACCTGGCGCCGCAACGCGATGGCGGGTTTGTTGCTCGATCGGCCGCCGAAGACGCTGCCGCATCCGACGGATGAGACAGGCGCTTCGTTCGCCGAGGTGCGCATCGCCGATCCGGTTGCGGCGCCGCCACCGGCGTTATTGCGACCGGGGATCCCGGAGACGTCGGGCAGGATCGCGATCGAGTTGCCGAGCGGGATCAGGCTAAGCGTCGATGCGTCGGTCGATGCCGAAGCGCTCGGGCGCGTGCTGTCAGTGCTCGATCGGTGATCGCGCTGCCGCCGACGACGCGGGTGTGGCTCGCCTGCGGGGTGACCGATATGCGCAAGGGGATGTGCGGTCTTGCGGTGATGGCGCAGGAGGTCATGCAGCAGAACCCGCACTCCGGCGCCGTGTTCGCGTTTCGGGGGCGGCGCGGCGATCTCGTCAAGCTGCTCTGGCATGATGGCCAGGGGCTATGTCTGTTTTCCAAGCGGATCGACCGCGGCAAGTTCGTTTGGCCGATGACGCAGGTAGGTGTCGCGCATCTTTCCGCGTCGCAGCTTTCGATGCTCCTCGAAGGCGTCGACTGGCGGCGCCCCGAACGGACCTGGCAGCCCGCGCTCGCGGGTTGATAATCCGCAGGATTGAGCCGTTTTCGCTCGCATTTTCGATGCCGATCAGGTAAAAGTTCAGCGTGTCGGATGAGACCGTTTCCCCTCCCGATCGGGACGCGCGCATCGCCAGCCTGCAGGCTCAGATCGATGCCCGCGACCGCGTCATCACGATGCTCCGCGCCCAGCTTGCGCGGCTGCGCCGGATGACCTTCGGCACCTCGTCGGAGAAGCTGGCGCGTGAGATCGAGCAGCTCGAGCTGGCGCTCGAAGAGTATGAGGCAGAAGCGGCCAGCGCCGACGCCCGCGCGCCCGATATCGTCGCCAAGCCAGAACGCCCAGCGCCAGTCCGCTCGCTGCCGCCGCATCTCCCGCGCGATGAGGTCATCTACGAACCCACCACCGGCACCTGCGCATGCCCATCATGCGGCGGCGCGCTGCGCCGGCTCGGCGCCGATGCCGACGAGATGCTCGACGTCGTGCCGATCAGTTGGCGCGTCGTGCGTCATATCCGCCCCAAGTATAGCTGCCGCGCCTGCGAGGCGATCGTCCAGGCACCCGCGCCACCTAAGCCTTGTCCGCGCGGCAAAGCGACCTTCGGTACGCTCGCGCACGTCATCGTCGCCAAGTTCGACCACCACCTGCCGCTCTACCGGCAGGCCGAGATGATGGCGGCGCAAGGCGTCGAGATCGACCGGTCGACGCTCGCCGGCTGGACAGGCCAAGCCGCGCATCTGCTCGATCCGATCGTCAAGCGCATCCGCGAGGAAGGATTGAAGGCGACCAAGATCCACGCCGACGACACGCCGGTGAAGGTGCTCGCTCCGGGCAGCGGCAAGACCGCGACCGGCAGGCTGTGGACCTATGTCGTCGACGATCGCGCATCGGGCGCCGCCACGCCGCCGCTCGTCTGGTACCGCTTCACCGCCAACCGCGCCGGTATCCATCCCAAGCGCGAGCTCGCCACCTTCGCCGGCTTCCTCCAGGCCGATGCCTATGCCGGGTTCAACGGCATCTATGCCGGTAATCGCGTGTCGGAGGTCGCCTGCTGGGCGCATTTTCGCCGCGAGCTGTTCGAGCGCCACAAGCAGCAGCCGACCGCGCTCACCACTGACCTCCTCGACCGTATCGGCCAGCTCTACGCGATCGAAGCCGAGATCCGCGGTCAGCCGGCCGATGTCCGACGAAGCACCCGCCAAGCGCGGTCGCAACCGCTGGTGACGGCGCTTCGCGTCGTGCTCGATGACGCGCTCAGGAAGCTGGCGCCCAAATCGCCGACGACCAAGGCGATCCGCTACGGCACCAAGCGCTGGGATGCGTTCACCCGCTTCCTCGACGATGGTCGCCTCGAGATTGACAACAATATCGCCGAGCGCGCGATCCGCCCCATCGCAATCGGCCGGAAGAACTGGCTGTTCGCCGGCTCCCAAGCAGGCGGTGAACGCGCCGCCGCCATCTATTCGGTCATCGAGACAGCGAAGATCAACGGACTCGAACCGCAAGCCTATATCGCCGACGTCATCAGCAAGATCGCAGCCGATTGGCCCGCCACCCGCTGGGACGAACTGCTCCCATGGAATTGGCAGCCACCTGTCGATCAGCCCATCGCTCAAGCCGCCTGAACCGCGGCCTCCAGGCCACGCTTAC
>NZ_JAMSLX010000015.1 GCF_023806085.1 Hephaestia sp. MAHUQ-44 | reverse complement strand
AGATGTCGGCGCGCTTGACCGCCTCGTCCATCGTCACGACCTCGAAGCCTTCCATCGCCGCCTGCAATGCGCAGATCGGGTCGATCTCGGTCACCAGCACGCGCGCGCCGCCGTTGCGCAAGCTCTGTGCCGAGCCCTTGCCGACATCGCCGAAGCCGGCAACCACCGCGACCTTGCCCGCGAGCATCACGTCGGTGGCGCGGCGGATCGCGTCGACCAGCGATTCCTTGCAGCCATAGAGATTGTCGAACTTCGACTTGGTGACGCTGTCGTTGACGTTGATCGCCGGGAACGGCAGCTTGCCCGCCTTGGCGAGGTGATACAGCCGGTGGACGCCGGTGGTGGTCTCCTCCGACACGCCCTTGATCGCCTTGACCGTCGCGGTGAGATAGCCCGGCTTCGCCTTGACGAACGCCTTGAGCGCCCGCTGCATCTCGACTTCCTCGTCATTCTCGGGCTCGGGCATCGTCTCGCCGGCCTCGATGCGCGCGCCCCACAAGGCGAACATCGTCGCATCGCCGCCGTCGTCGAGGATCATGTTGCAGGTCTCGCCGTCGCCGTCCGATTCCCAATCGAAGATCCGGCCGACATAATCCCAATAATCGGCGATGCTCTCGCCCTTGACCGCGAACACCGGCACGCCCGTCGCCGCGATCGCCGCCGCCGCATGGTCCTGCGTCGAGAAGATGTTGCACGTCGCCCAGCGTACCCGCGCACCCAGCGCGGTCAGCGTCTCGATCAGCACCGCGGTTTGAATGGTCATGTGCAGCGACCCGACGATCCGCGCGCCCTTCAACGGCTGCGCCGCACCAAATTCCTCGCGCAACGCCATCAGACCCGGCATCTCGGTCTCGGCAATCTCGATCTCCCGGCGGCCGTAATCGGCCTGCGACAAATCCGCGATCACATAATCTTCACGCTCGATAACAGGGGCGGTGGCCACGCAAATTCTCCTGGGTCGTTCGATAGGCTCGGTCGGCGCCCACGCGCCTACCGGATTCGGCCGCACATAGCGATTGCGTGCCAGCGGATCAAACATAAAGATATCTTTATATCTCGTGCCAGACCCCGCCGGGCGAGATTTTTTGGTTGCTCATGTCACATTCGCGCGCGCCATATCGTCATGCTTGCGACACCCCATCAAACAGGAGACGCACGATGCCCCCCCGCCTCGATCTTTTCGCCGCCGCCCCCGCGCTCGCCAAGGCGTGGTACGCTTTATCGACCCAGGTCGAGAAGGCCGGGCTCGAACCCGATCTGCTCGAACTGGTCAAAATCCGCTCGTCGCAGATCAACGGCTGCGCCAATTGCCTCAACATGCACAATGCCCACGCCCGCAAACTGGGCGAGCAGCAAAAGCGGCTCGACGTGCTGTCGGCATGGCGCGAGGCACCGTGGTTTTCCGAGCGCGAGCGCGCGGCGCTCGCCTGGACCGAGCACCTCACCGACATCGCCGGCAAGCGCGCGCCCGACGCGGTCTATCAGGCGCTCGCCGCGCAGTTCACCCCGGCCGAGCAGGCACAATTGACGCTGATGATCAACGTCATCAACGGCTGGAACCGGATCGCGATCGGTTTCGACATGTTCGACGAAAGCCTCGCCGCGTGACCCCGGCGGCACCGGACCCCGCGGTCACGTTCGCGCCGCTGCGTCCGGTGCTGCTACGCGTCGCGTATCGAATGCTCGGCTCGGTCGCCGATGCCGAGGATATGGTGCAGGACGCGTATTTGCGCTGGGCCGAGGCCGATCGCACGGCGGTGGCGGTGCCCGAGGCGTTCCTGCGCCGGATCGTCACGCGGCTGTGCCTCGACCACCTCAAATCGGCGCGCGTGCGGCGTGAGACCTATGACGGCCCCTGGCTCCCCGAGCCGGTGGTCGAGGCCGAAGGCGAGCAGGACGACGTGACGCTGCCGTTGATGCTCGCGCTCGAACGCCTGTCGCCGCTCGAACGCGCGGCATTCCTGCTCCACGACGTGTTCGGGCAGGGTTTCGACGAAGTCGCCGCCGCGATCGGGCGCGATCCCGCTGCCTGCCGCCAGCTCGCCGCGCGGGCACGCGAGCACGTTCGCGCCGAGCGCCCGCGCTATCCGGTCGAGCGCGGGCGCGGGCACGAAATCGCGGCGGCCTTCCTCACTGCCTCGCGCGCCGGAGATACCGACGCGCTGCGTGAACTGCTTGCGGCCGACGTTACGTTCTATTCCGACGGCGGCGGCAAGCGCCCCGCCGCCGCACGCGTGATGCGCGGCCTGTCCGAAGTAACCCGTTCGCTCGCCGCGATCGCGCGGCTGCTCGCGGCAAAACCCCCGTCGCGTCTGGTCCGCTACGGGTTGGTCAACGGCTTGCCCGGTTTCGTCACGCGCGAGCATGACGGCTTGCTTCAGACCACCGCGCTGCTGATCGACCATGGCCGGATTGCCGCGATCTACGTGATGCGCAACCCCGACAAGCTGGCGCACCTCGAACGGACGCTCGATTAGGAGCGCCGCCGGAGAGGGTTCAGGTCGCGGTCAGGCCCGGCCCGCCTGGCTCGTCAGCAACCGCGGGTCGATCCCCGCGATCTCGAAACCGCGCGTCCAGCGGTCGCTGGCCTCGGTGGTGTAGATCAGATCGACATCGCCCGCGGTCGAGAACCAGCCGTGCCGTGTCATCTCCTCCTCCAGTTGCCCTTCCCCCCAGCCGGCATAGCCCAGCGCGACCACCCAATGGCGCGGGCCGGCGGCGCCGGCGATCGCGCGCAACACGTCGGTCGTGCCCGACAGCGCCCAGCGCCCGGCGACATCGATCGTGTCCTTGCCGCCCCAATCCTTCGAATGGACGACGAAACCGCGCCGCGGCTCCACCGGTCCGCCGAAATGGATCGGCACATCGGGCGCCTCGCCGGGCGCGATATCGAGTTGCTCCAGCAAATTGTGGAACCCGAGGCCCTCGATCCGGGTGCCGAGCCCGATGCCGATCGCGCCTTCGGCATCGTGGGCGCACATCGCGATCACCGCGCGCTCGAACCGCGGGTCGCCGATACCGGGCATGGCAAGCAGAAACTGGCCGGTAAGATAGGGAATGGAGTCCATCGTATCACCATAGCGGGCGGCCTTGCACATCGCCACGCTTGAAAATCGGCCCGGCCTTCCCAAGCTACGAAGCACCGCATGTGTTGTGCGGCCGAACCTCTGGAGGAAATACCCGACATGACCATCAGCGTTGGCGATCGCCTGCCGAACACCAATTTCGTCAAGGCCACCGAATCCGGCCCCGAGCAGGTCGCCTCGGCGGATTTCTTCAAGGGCCGCAAGGTCGCGCTGTTCTCGGTGCCCGGCGCGTTCACCCCGACCTGTTCGGCCAAGCACCTGCCCGGCTATGTCGACAAGGCGGACGCGCTGCGTGCCAAAGGGATCGACGAAATTGCCTGCACCGCGGTCAACGACGCGTTCGTGATGGGCGCGTGGAGCAAGGCCAATCAGGCCGAGGGCAAGGTGACGATGCTCGCCGACGGCAACGGCCAGTTCGCCCATGCGGTCGGGCTCGAGATGGACGGTTCGGGGTTCGGGCTGGGCACGCGCGGCCAGCGTTATTCGATGATCGTCAACGACGGCGTGGTCGAACAGCTCAACGTCGAGGCGCCCGGCGAATTCAAGGTCAGCTCGGCCGAGCATCTGCTCGATAACGCCTGATCACCCCAATCCCTGCGTTCGTCGTGACGGCGCACCCATCCGGCGCCCGTGGCCTCGATCGAGGTTGCGGGCGCTGGTGCAAGCGCTCATTCGATGACGACGGCCGCGGTCGAACGGAAACGGGCTCTCCCCGACGGTCGCCGATCGCTGGCTCAGAATTGACGCGACCATTGCAATTTCCGATCTCGTGGCTGCCGTGAATCCCCCAGACGCGGCGGCCACACTTGTCTTATCGCCGCGAAGGATTTAGCCGCAGACAATGACATCTGCAGCCCGGATCGTCGCAGACCTCGATCGTCTCTACCGCGCGTCGGTCGAACGACTTCAGGCCGCGCTCAACGCCTATCTGGTCGACGGCACCGTCCCCACCCCTGAATCGCGACACGACGGCAGCTTCGCCTATCCCGAAATCCACCTGCGCTATCATGGCGGCGCTGACGGCTGCCCCAGCCCGCTGCGGTCGTTCGGACGGCTCGTCGCGCCCGGCGATTATCGCGCCAGCGTCACCCGGCCCGCGATGTTCGCCGACTACCTCACCGAGCAGTTGACGCTGCTGATGGAAGATTACGATATCGAGGTCGAGGCGGTCGAGGGGCGGCAGGAGATCCCCTTCCCTTATGTGATCGATCCCGGCCATGAGATGAGCCTCGACGAGGTATCGGCGGTCGATCTCGCGCGGCATTTCCCGGCGACCGAGCTCGCGCATATCGGCGACGAGATTGCCGACGGGCTGTGGGCCAACCATGGCGATATCCAGCCGCTGGCGCTGTTCGACGGGCTGCGTACCGATTTCTCGCTCGCGCGGCTCCGGCATTACACCGGCACCCCGCCCGAGCACGTCCAGCGTTTCGTGCTGTTCACCAATTATCACCGTTATGTCGACGAGTTCGTCCGCTGGGCATGCGCGCAACTCGGCACCGACGATCGTTATACCGCGCTGTCGGGCGCGGGCGGGCTGATGATCAAGGCGGGCGACGACCCCGAGCGCGTCGTCGCCGACAGCGCGTGGCGGCGCCACCAGATGCCCGCTTATCACCTCATCGCGCCCGATCGCTCGGGGATCAGCCTCGTCAACATCGGCGTCGGCCCCTCGAACGCCAAGACGATCACCGATCACCTCGCGGTGGTACGCCCCGATGCCTGGCTGATGATCGGCCATTGCGGCGGGCTGCGTCCCAGCCAGCGGATCGGCGATTACGTCCTCGCCCACGCCTATCTGCGCGACGATCATGTGCTCGACGACGTGCTGCCGCCCGAAATTCCGGTGCCCGCGATCGCCGAGGTCCAGCTCGCGCTGGCCCACGCCGCCGAGATTGTCTCCGGCCAGTCGGCCGAGCAGTTGAAGCGCCGCCTGCGGACGGGCACGATCATCACCACCGACGATCGCAACTGGGAATTGCGCTATTCGCGCTCGGCGCTGCGCTTCTCGCTCAGCCGCGCGGTCGGGATCGACATGGAATCGGCGACGATCGCCGCGCAGGGCTATCGCTTCCGCGTCCCCTATGGCACGCTGCTTTGCGTCTCGGACAAGCCGCTCCACGGCGAACTCAAGCTGCCCGGCCAGGCCAACCGATTCTACGAGCGCGCGATCAGCGAGCATATGCGGATCGGGATCGAAGCGTGCGAGGAATTGCGGCGCGAGGGGGCTAGGCTCCACAGCCGCAAATTGCGCGCGTTCAACGAGCCGCCGTTCCGCTGACGCCGGCGTCCGATCTCGAAGCAACGCCCGCGCCGCTGATGCGTTTGCGCGGATAACAGGAGGATATGATGGCCGATACGCCGACCCCACCGCCGCCGCCCGAGGCCCCCAAGCGCCGCCCACGCCGGGCGCCGCCGCGCCACGCCGATGCCGCCAAGCCGACGCGCGCGCGGACGGGGGCGGCCGCGAAACGCGCCGCGCCGACGGCCACGCGGACGCCCACCAAGGCCAAGGCGCCCGCCAAGCCAAAGCCGGCCGCGAACGCTGCACCTGTGGCAAGCCCGGCCTCGCCGGTATCGTCCGCACCAACGCTCGGCTGGAAAGCGATGGTCGCCGCGGCGGTCGGCGTGATCGGCGCCATTGGCGGCCTGCTCGCGCTCCGCGGCAGCACCCCGCGCGCCGACAAGAAGGCGGGTGGCACCAAAACGAGCGCCGCTAATAAGGACACGACCCCGAAGAAAAAGTAACCGTCACCCCGGACTTGTTCCGGGGTCCAACGGGCCACAATCGAAGCGTTTGATTTTGGCCCGTTGGACCCCGGAATGAATCCGGCATGACGAGCAGGGGCATTACCCCGCGACCAACACCGCCAGCGCCTCGCTCGTCAGCGGTTCGGCGCACAGGAACCCCTGGTAGATCTGGCAGCCTTCCTTGGCGAGCAGATCAAGCTGTTCCGCGGTCTCGACACCCTCGGCGACCACGGTCAGCCCCAGCGAGCGCGCCATGTCGATCACCCCGCGCACGACGATCCGGTCGCGGGCGCTGCCGGTGATGTCCTGCGACAGCCGCTTGTCGATCTTGAGCGTGTCGAGCGGCAGCGCCTTGAGATACGCAAGGCTCGAATAACCGGTCCCGAAATCGTCGATCGCGATCCGCAAGCCCGCGCTGCGCAGCGCCGCGAGCAGTGCCGCCGCCGCGCCGAGATCGTCGATCAGCCCCGATTCGGTGATCTCGACCGACAGGCGCTGGCGCGGGAAGCCGCTGGTATCGACGCGATCGAGGAACAGATCGGCAAAGCCCGGCCGCGCGATATCGGCTGCGGTCAAATTCACCGCCAGCCGCAATTGCGCGAGCGCTGCGGGCCACCCTGCCGCCCGCGTCAGCGCGAGCCGCTGGACATGATCGGACAGCGCGATCGCCAGATCGGCACGCTCGGCCGCCGCAAACAGCGTCTCGGCGCCCAATTCGCCGAAACGCGGATGCCGCCAGCGCGCCAACGCCTCGACCCCGATGATCCGCGCGCTCGCGATCGCGACCTGCGGCTGGAACAACACATCGATTTCGCCGCGATCGAGCGCGTGCCGCAAATCGAGCGCGAGCGCCTCGATCGGGGCGCCGGGTGCGCCCTCCACCCCGGCATCGCGGATCGTCGCGCCATCGGAAACCTTGGCCTCGGCCAGCGCCTCGCTTGCCCGCCGCAGCAGCGCCCCGGCATCGTCGGCTTCGCGCCGGCCCGCGACCCCGATCCGGCAGCCTACGGTGGTGGTCAGCGCGCCGATCGGGAAGGCGCGCCCAAGCTGATCGGCGACACGTTCGGCAAGCAGCATCAACTGGTCGTGCGGTGCATCGGCCGCGACCAGAAATTCCGCGCCGCCGACGCGCGCGACGATCGCGCGCCGCCCCATCACTTCGCGCGCGACATGCTCGATCCGCGCCGCCGCCGCGCCTAACAAAGCATCGCCCGCGGCGCGTCCGTGCGCGGCATTGACCAGATCGAACCGGGTCAGCGCAATCAGCGCCGCACCCACATGTGCCCCATCCTCAAGCCGCTGGCCCAGCCAGCGCCGTGCGCCCGCGGCATCGCGCGTCGTCGTCGCGGCCTCGACCGTCACCGGCTCGACCATGGCCTCGACCGAGCCGTCGGCGGCAACGCGCAGATGCGTCACCACCCGGCCGATCCCGGCAAGGTCGTGGACGATCGCGGTGCCGTCGCCGGGTTGGCGAAGCTGCCGCAGCTTCGTGCGTGCTGCCTGCCGTTCACCGGGCAGCAGCATCGCCAGCGCGGCCCGCCAGCCGATCGCGCCCCCGCTGCCGATCAGCGAGGCCAGCGCCGGGGTCGGTTCGATTCGCGTGCTGCCGGGGAGGATGCGCCAACCGAGCGGCGCCGCACGCGGGCCGCCGGCGCCGCTCCCCGCCACGCGCTCGGCATGGCGTTCGGCACAGCGCAGCGCTTGCAACAAGGCGTCCTCGCCATGGGGGCTCGCAAGGAAATGGGTCGCGCCGGCGTCGATAAATTCGCCCAGCGCGGCGGTGTCGGTCTGCGCGACAAGCACGAGCATCGCATTGCCGGTTGCGGCGATCATGTCGCCCAGCGCCCGCGCCGCCGCCAACCCGTCGTCGAGCGCGCCGCGCGCGTCGATCAGCGCGATCTGCGCCCCACTGGCGAGAAAGCGGCGTTCGGCATCGGCGCCGCGTCGCGCCGCGACCACGCGCCATCCGGCGGACGACGCCGAGGCGGCAAGTTCGTCGCGTTGCCGAAACGACAGCACGAACAGCGGCACCGCCTGTTCTGCGTGCGCTGCTGCGGCTTCGCTCAACACCCCGTCTCCCTATCGCGTCGGCGCCCTTGGTAACGCCGAACCGGGCCAGCGCAATGCGCAAAGCGCGCGGCCCAATTCCCAAACAGGACAGTGCGATACGCACGCGCGCGCTGCTCGGGCGATCACCCCCATTGCCGTTTGGGGGTCTGGGCTCTAACGCTCGTTCATGGCCAGCGCCTCCGCCCTGATCGACCGCCACGGCCGCACGATCAGCTATCTCCGCATTTCGGTGACTGATCGCTGCGATCTGAGGTGCCGCTATTGCATGGCGGAGCAGATGACCTTTCTGCCGCGCGATCGCCTGCTGCGGCTCGAAGAGATCGCGCTCATCGCCGAACGGTTTATCGCGCGCGGCATCTCCAAGATCCGGTTGACCGGGGGCGAGCCGCTGGTGCGCCGCGACGTGACCGATCTGGCGCAGCGCCTCGGTCGCCACCTTGGCCACGGGCTTGACGAACTGACGATGACGACCAACGCCACGCACCTCGCCGACCATGCCGAGGCATTGGTCGCCGCGGGCATGCGTCGGATCAACATCAGCCTCGACAGTCGCAATCCCGACACCTTCCGCCACATCACCCGCCACGGCGATGTGGCGCGCGTGCTGGCCGGGATCGCTGCCGCGCGCGCGGCGGGGCTGGCGATCAAGATCAACATGGTCGCGCTGAAGGGCCTCAACGAGCACGAGATCGCGCCGATGCTCGCTTATTGCGGCGAACAGGGTTTCGATCTCACGCTGATCGAGACGATGCCGATGGGTGCGATCGATGAGGACCGGACCGACCGCTTCCTGCCGCTCACGCAGGTGTTCGACGATCTGTCGCGCCGTTTTCCGCTCGTCCGCGACACCCGCGGCACCGGCGGCCCCGCCCGCTATTGGCGCGTCGCGCCCTGGGGCATCCGGCTCGGGCTGATCTCGCCGCTCACCGCCAATTTCTGCGACGGCTGCAACCGCGTGCGGCTGACCACCGAAGGCAAGCTCTACCTCTGCCTCGGCCATGACGAATCGGTCGACCTCAAGGCCGCGTTGCGCGGTGGCGGGATCGCCGCGCTCGATGCCGCGCTCGACGACGCGATGACGATCAAGCCGCGCGCGCACGATTTCCGCATCGCCGCCGGCGAACAGCCCGCGGTCGCGCGTCACATGAGCGTCACCGGCGGATGATCAAGCATCCCCGCCGCGCGTTGCTCGCCTCGCAGACCGCGCCCGCGCAGGCTGCCGCGCGCACGCTGCATGAGCGCTACGATTGGGTACCGATCGAGGACGCGGAACTCGTCGTTGCCTTGGGCGGCGACGGCTTCATGCTCCAGACGCTCCACGCGATGCTCGATCGGCGGCAGCCTCAACTCCCCGTGTTCGGGCTCAACCTCGGCACCGTCGGCTTCCTGATGAACGAGTGGCGCGACGACGGGCTCGACGCCCGGCTCGCGCAGGCCCGGACGGTCAACGTCACGCCGCTCTGCATGGAGGCGACCACCGTCACCGGCGAGCATTGGCGCATCCCCGCGATCAACGAAATCTCGCTGCTGCGCGAAACCCGCCAGACCGCGAAGCTCGAAATCACGCTCAACGGCCGCGTCGTCCTGCCCGAACTGGCCTGTGACGGCGTGCTGTGCGCGACGCCGGCGGGCTCGACCGCCTATAATCTCTCCGCGCAGGGTCCGATTCTGCCGCTGGGGTCGTCGATGCTCGCGCTGACCCCGATCAGCCCGTTCCGCCCGCGGCGCTGGCGCGGCGCGATCGTGCCCGACAAGGCGCGGATCGGCATCCGCGTGCTCCATCCCGAAAAGCGCCCGGTAAGCGCGGTTGCGGACCAGCGCGAGGTGCGCGATGTGGCGCATGTCGACATCGCGATCGATCGCGCACGCGATCTCAGCCTGCTGTTCGATCCCGAGCACGCGCTCGACGACCGCATCACGATGGAGCAATTCCTGTCGTAATTCGGGCTCGGCAGCGCCGCGCCGAGGCGGTGCTGGCCCGCTCCCCCACCCCGCCTCCCAAGACATTATCCTGCATGGGAGGCGGGGTGGGGGAGCGGGCCGGCGCCGAACAACCAAGCGGGCTTGCCTATCGGCGAATCTCGCTGCTATAGGCGCGCCTCTCGCGACGCCCCTCCGGGTAATCGCGCACGGCATTCCCCGGTAGCTCAGCGGTAGAGCAATCGGCTGTTAACCGATCGGTCGCTGGTTCGAATCCGGCCCGGGGAGCCACCACTCGCCAACCACGCGACTATATATCCGGCCTGGCGCCTGCGGACGGTCACCCACCCGGTCGCCCTGAGCTTGTCGAAGGGCCGTTCTTGTGTCCTCGGGGCGCCGTGATCGTCCCCAACCGATACGACGACAAAAACGCCCACATCGCGTCATTGTCGACCACCCACGCATGCCCACCGCCAACGGTGATCCGCGCCGCGACATCGGCGCCGTCGCGGCATCCGCTATAGCGTTCCTCATACACGCGCTCGGTGATCCAGCGCGTCGTCGGCGCCGCGGTGCAGCCGTTGAGCGCAGCCCAGCGCTGTTCGGCGGCGTGCATGGTATATTGCCAATAACCGGTGCCGCCGCCCAGAATCGGGTTGGTCTTGTCGGCATCGCCGGCAAAGGCGATCACCGGGATCGGCCGGCTCGGGCGGCAGGTAGCGGGATCGGGGCGTGAGGGATCATGCTTCGCCGGGTTGCCGGCACGCAAACCGACCACCGGCGCGATTGCCGCGAACCGGTCCGCCGCGACGCAGCCCAGCCATGATGTCATCCGCCCGCCGCCCGACAGCCCGGTGACATAAGCCCGTGCCGCATCGGCGCAGCCTTCAGCCGCCAGCCAATCGAGCGCGGTTTCGAGATAGGCGACATCGTCGGGATCATCCGCGGTCGGGATCGTGCCCGCGACCGTCGGCACCCCCGGGATATTCCAGACGAACCCCTTGCCCTCCGGTATCCCCGCATCGGGTGCGGCCACGATAAACCCATGCTTGTCCGCGCTCGCCTCAAGCGCCGAATCACGCAGCATCGCCGCCCCCGTCCCGGTGCTGCCGTGGAGCAGGAACACGATCGGCGCGGGCTGTGCAGGATCGTAGCCCGCCGGCAGATGGAGCAGCATCGGCCGCCCGGTATCGCCGATCGCGACACGCGCGGTAACGCCCGGCGCGCCCACCGCGCATCGCGTCGCGGCGTGCGCGGCCGGGGCGAGCGACCAAGCGCCGACCAACGCGGCAGCGAGAATAAACATCCGGTGGAGCAAAATACGCCTTCTCCCATCATCATCCCGATCGCCAAGCCACGATCGCCGCGCCGCTTTTTAATCGATCGGCGGCGCGAACCCAGCCGAAATTGCCCGCGCCAGGCCGGTTTTGCGACCCTTTCCCAACCGCGCCCCCCTTGCTAAAGCCCCTCCGAGTCTCACATGCGCACCATGCCGACGCGTGCGCGGACCCCGGTCCGCCGCCGCCAGGTCGGTTTGATACAACAGAAGGGAATACCCGCATGACCGCCATTGGCCAGGATACGCTCGGAACCCGCGATACGCTCGACGCCGCCGGAACCACTTACGGCTATTACAGCCTCGCCAAGGCGGCAGCCAAGCTCGGCGACGTCTCGCGCCTGCCCTTCTCGATGAAGGTGCTGCTCGAAAACCTGCTCCGCTTCGAAGACGGCAAGACCGTCACCACCGAGGATCTGCAGGCGATCGTCGACTGGCAGAAGGAGCGTCGTTCGGACCGTGAAATCCAGTATCGCCCCGCGCGCGTGCTGATGCAGGATTTCACCGGCGTGCCGTGCGTGGTCGATCTCGCCGCGATGCGCGACGCGATCCAGAAGCTCGGCGGCGACGCGCAGAAGATCAACCCGCAGGTGCCGGTCCATCTCGTCATCGACCATAGCGTGATGGTCGACGAATTTGGCACCCCCAGGGCGTTCGACGATAACGTCGCGCTCGAATATGAGCGCAACATGGAGCGTTACGAATTCCTCAAATGGGGTTCGAAGGCGCTCGACAATTTCCAGGTCGTCCCCCCCGGCACCGGTATCTGCCACCAGGTCAATCTCGAATATATCGGCCAGGCCGTGTGGCACTCGAAGGGCCTCGACGGTAACCCCGTCGCCTATCCCGATACGCTGGTCGGCACCGACAGCCACACCACGATGATCAACGGCCTCGGCGTGCTCGGCTGGGGCGTCGGCGGGATCGAGGCCGAAGCCGCGATGCTCGGCCAGCCGGTGTCGATGCTGATCCCCGAGGTCGTCGGCTTCAAGCTGACGGGCTCCTTACGCGAAGGCATCACCGCAACCGATCTGGTGCTCACCGTCACCCAGATGCTGCGCCAGAAGGGCGTGGTCGGCCGCTTCGTCGAATTCTACGGCCCCGGCCTCCATTCACTGACGCTCGCCGATCGCGCGACGATCGCCAACATGGCGCCCGAATATGGCGCCACCTGCGGCTTCTTCCCGGTCGACGCCAAGACGATCGATTACATGCGCTTCACCGGCCGCACCGACGATCAGATCGCGCTGGTCGAGGCTTATTGCCGCGCGCAGGGCATGTGGCACGACGAGAATGCGGCCGATCCGCTGTTCACCGACACGCTCGAACTCGACATGTCGTCGGTCCATGCCAGCCTCGCCGGCCCCAAGCGCCCGCAGGATCGCATCAGCCTCAACAAGGTCGACGAGGTATTCAACGGCGATCTCTCCAAGGTCTATGACAAGCAGCGCCCGACGCGCGTCGCGGTCGATGGCCTGAACCACGATATCGGCGACGGCGACGTCGTGATCGCCGCGATCACCAGCTGCACCAACACCTCGAACCCCAGCGTGCTGATCGCCGCCGGGCTCGTCGCCCGCAAGGCGCGCGCGAAGGGCCTGACGCCCAAGCCGTGGGTCAAGACCTCGCTGGCGCCGGGTAGCCAGGTCGTCACCGACTATCTCGACAAGGCCGGCCTCACCGACGATCTCAACGCGCTCGGCTTCAACCTCGTCGGCTATGGCTGCACCACCTGCATCGGCAATTCGGGGCCGCTCGCGCCCGCGATCTCGAAGGCGATCAACGAGAACGACGTCGTCGCCGCCTCGGTGCTGTCGGGCAACCGCAACTTCGAAGGCCGGGTCAGCCCCGATGTCCGCGCCAATTTCCTCGCCTCGCCGCCGCTCGTCGTCGCTTATGCGATCAAGGGCACGGTGACCGAGGATATGGAAGCCTCACCGCTCGGCAAGGATCAGGACGGCGCGGACGTGTTCTTGCGTGACATCTGGCCGACCAATCAGGAAGTCCGCGACCTGATCGATTCGAGCATCAACAACGAGATGTTCCGCAGCCGCTACGCCAATGTCTATGCCGGCGACGATCAGTGGCGCGGCATCGAGGTCGAAGGTTCGGAAACCTATGGCTGGCGCGCGGGCTCGACCTATGTCGCCAACCCGCCCTATTTCGAGGGCATGGAGATGACCCCGGCGCCCGTCGCCGATATCATCGAGGCCAGGCCGCTCGCGATCCTCGGCGATTCGATCACCACCGATCACATTTCGCCCGCGGGCAGCATCAAGGCCGACAGCCCGGCCGGCATCTACCTGCAGGAGCATCAGGTCGCACGAGCGGATTTCAACTCCTACGGCAGCCGCCGCGGCAACCACGACGTGATGATGCGCGGTACCTTCGCCAATATCCGCATCAGGAACGAGATGGTCCCCGGCGTCGAAGGCGGGATGTCCAAATATAATGGCGAGGTGATGCCGATCTACGACGCGGCGATGCGCCACAAGGCCGACGGCACGCCGCTGGTCGTCATCGCGGGCAAGGAATATGGCACCGGCTCGTCGCGTGACTGGGCGGCCAAGGGCACGATCCTGCTCGGCGTCCGCACGGTGATCGCCGAAAGCTTCGAGCGCATCCACCGCTCGAACCTCGTCGGCATGGGCGTGCTGCCGCTCCAGTTCGCCCAAGGCGTCACGCGCGAGACGCTCAAGCTCGACGGCTCGGAAACCTTCACGATCCACCAGGTCGGCGAGATCCGCCCGCGTCAGGATGTCACGGTCACGCTCACCCGCGCCGACGGCAGCACCGAGACCTTCCAGACCCGTTGCCGGATCGATACCGTCAACGAACTGGAATATTTCCTCCACGGCGGCATCCTGCACTATGTGCTGAGAAACCTCGCCGCCGCCTGAGGTCGCGTCCGCAAGGCATCCGCAAAACCCTCGCACCCGATCGGTGCGGGGGCTTTGTGTATTGGGGGAGCGGGCCGGTGCCACCTTCTCACAAGAACGCGACGATTGCCGCGCCGGCCCTCCGCGCCTAAGCGCCGGGCGGATGGCGTCCGGCTATTCCTCTACTGCCTATCAGGCGTCGCGTCGCGGTCGTGGTCCCGGCCTCGTGCTCGCGATTCTGGTCAACGTGCTGGTCGCCTTGCTGTTGCTGACGGCGTCGTTGCGAACCGATCTGGTGCCGATGGCGGCAACCGGGCTGTCGGTGTTCAACGTCTCGGGATCGCGCGCGCCACCCGAGGCGGAAAAGAAGCTCGCGCCCAAGCCAAGGAGCACCGCAAAGGCGACCACCCCGCGCGCGGCGCCCGAGCCCAATTCACCCAAATCGACGGAAATGGACGCGTCGACGCCCTCCCCGTTCAAGATGCTGATCGTCAGCAAAGAGGTGTTCGGCGCGTCGGACATCGGCAAGATGGCCAAAACGACGCCACCTGCCGCCGATGCCGGTGGCGCCGCCGCGAGCGCGGGCGGTGCGCCCTCCTACGGGCCCGGCGAAGGGCCCGGCGGCTCGACGCTCTACGCCGCCGATTGGTATCGCAAGCCGCGCCACGCCGAACTCGCTTATTACCTCCCGCCCACCGTCGCGAAGGGAAGCTGGGCGATGATCGCGTGCCAGACGATCCCCGATTATCGCGTCGAGAATTGTCGTCCGCTCGCCGAATCGCCGCGCGGCTCGGGGCTCGCCAACGCGCTGCGCAAGGCGGCGTGGCAATTCCGCGTGCTGCCCCCGCGTATCGACGGCAAGCCGATGCTCAACACCTGGGTCCGCATCCGCTTCGACTTTACCGAGGACGCGCCCGACGATTGATCGGGCTCAGAGCGTTTTGGGAATGTGCGTCGGAAATCGCTCTTCCGCGATTGCTCAAACAGCCCCTCAGCGCGTCGCCGCATCGGTTGCCCTGCCCGCGCGCGGCCGTCCGTAGATGAAATAGACGATCAGCCCGATCGCATTCCACCCGAGGAAGAATAGCTGCGTCCGCGTCGGCAGGCTGAAGAACAGATAGATGCACCCCAGGATCGCCACCGTCCCCACCACCGGCGCCAGCGGGGTACGGAAGGTGCGCGGCGCGTCGGGCGCGCGCTTGCGCAACACCAGCATGCACACCGACACCGCCGTGAACGCGGCGAGCGTGCCCGCATTGGCAAGCGCGGCGATCGCGTCGATCGGCGCGACCCCGGCGATGAACGCGACGAACACCGCGGTCAGCAACGTGATCCGCACCGGCGACCCGCGCCGTGAGACCACCGCCAGCTTCGCCGGCAACAATCCGTCGCGCGCCATCGTAAAGAAGATCCGGCTCTGCCCGAACAGAAAGCCGAGCAGCACCGTCGGCAGCGCCACCACCGCGCTTACCGCGAGAATCGTTGCCACCACCGGCTGGTTGATTCCGCGCAGGATCAGCGCCAGCGGATCGGGGCTGTTGGCGAATTGGGTGAAGTGCAGTGCACCCACCGCGGTCACCCCGATCAAAATATAGATCACGACGCATGCCACCATCGATCCGACGATCCCGATCGCAAGGTCGCGCCCCGGATTTTTGGTTTCCTCGGCCGCGGTCGAAATCGCGTCGAAACCGTAGAAGGCGAAGAAGATGATCGCCGCCGCCGCCATCACCCCACGCGCGACGACCTCGCCGGTCGCGCCGGGCAGCGCCTCCTTGCCGAAGCCATAGGGCATGAACGGGTGAAGATTGTCGGGGTTGAAATGCGGCAGCGCGATGATGACGAACAACGCCAGCGCGGCCATCTTGATGACCACGAGAATGGCGTTCAGCGTCGCGCTTTCCTTGGTCCCCAGGCTGAGCAGCCCGGCGACCACCGCGATGATGAAGATCGCGGGCAGGTTGATAAGCCCGCCCAGTTCGGGCCCTTGCGTCAAGGCATGAGGAAACCCCAGCCCTTCAAGGAGGGGCGAGGCATAGCCCGACCAGCCGACCGCCACCGTCGAGACCACCAGCGAATATTCGAGGATCAGGCTCCACCCGATCACCCAGGCGATGATCTCGCCCAGCACGGCATAACTATAGGTATAGGCACTGCCGCTCGCGGGCATCATCGTCGACATTTCGGCATAAGCGAGCGCGGCGCACGCGCAGATCACTCCAGCGATCACGAACGACAGGATCACGGCGGGGCCCGCGCGATCCGCACCCACGCCGATCAACGTCAAAATGCCGGTGCCGACGATCGCGCCGACCCCCAGCGCCACCAGATGCGGCCACGACAAGGTCCGTGCGAGGCGGTTCTCGCTCGGCTGGTCGGCGCCGACGGAAATGATTTTCTTGCGGAATAGATCGGTCATCGATCCCCCTGCTCTATGTGCTCTAACCCCGCGCTTGATGAAGGCCGGGTGGTTGCCCTAGCGTAAGAATATGAGCCGACTCCGCAACCTTTGTGGGGCTTGCCGAGACATTACAGTCCCTTGGGAGAGGTGAGATGGAAACCGCGCTCGATTTCGCGCTGGGCGAAACCGCCGACATGATCCGCGAGACGACCCACCGCTTCGCCGCCGATCGGATCGCGCCCCGCGCCGCCGATATCGACGCGCACAACAAGTTCGATCGCTCGCTCTGGCCCGAAATGGGGGCGTTGGGCCTCCATGGGATCACCGTCGAGGAAGAATGGGGTGGGCTCGGCCTCGGCTATCTCGATCACGTCGTCGCGATGGAGGAGGTCAGCCGCGCCTCGGCCTCGATCGGGCTTTCCTACGGCGCGCATTCCAACCTCTGCGTCAATCAGATCCGCCGCTGGGGCAATGCCGAACAGAAAGCCCGATACCTCCCCAAACTGATCTCGGGCGAGCATGTCGGCAGCCTCGCGATGTCGGAAGCCGGATCGGGCTCCGACGTGGTGTCGATGACGCTCAAGGCCGAGGCCCGCGGCAACGACCGCTATATCCTCAACGGCACCAAATTCTGGATCACCAACGCGCCCGAGGCCGACACGCTCGTCGTCTACGCCAAGACCGACAGCGCCGGCGGCACCAGAGGGATCACCGCCTTCCTGATCGAAAAGGGTTTCAAGGGCTTTTCGGTCTCGACCAAGCTCGACAAGATGGGGATGCGCGGCAGCGACACCGCCGAACTGGTGTTCGAGGATTGCGAGGTTCCGGCAGATAACGTCATGGGGCCGGTCGGCGGCGGGGTCGGCGTGCTGATGAGCGGGCTCGATTACGAACGCGCGGTGCTGGCGGCGGGGCCGCTCGGCATCATGCAGGCGTGCCTCGACGTGGTGCTACCCTATGTCCGCGAGCGCAAGCAGTTCGGAAAGCCGATCGGCAGCTTCCAACTCATCCAGGCCAAGGTCGCCGACATGTATGTCGCGCTCAATTCGGCGCGCGCCTATGTCTATGCCGTCGCGCGCGCCTGCGACATGGGCAAGACGACGCGCTTCGACGCGGCCGGCGCGATCCTCCTCGCCAGCGAAAACGCGGTCAAGACCGCCCTCGAAGCGATCCAGGCACTCGGCGGCGCGGGTTACACCAAGGAATGGCCGGTCGAACGCTTCCTGCGCGACGCCAAGCTCTACGACATCGGCGCGGGAACGAACGAAATCCGCCGCTACCTGATCGGGCGAGAATTGATCGGGGCGTAAAGACGCACCGTCACCCCGGACGGGTACCGGGGGCCATCATGCCTCAAAACGTCACCACACGCGCACGCGCTTGTCGGGCGCCAGATACAGTTTGCGCCCCGGCTGGACGTCGAACGCGGTGTACCAATCGTCGAGATTGCGCACCGTCAGCGCGCGAAAGGCGCCCGGTGCATGGCCATTGGTCGCGATCTGCTGGCGCAGCGCCTGCTCGCGCATCTTGGTGCGCCACACCTGCGCAAAGGCGAGGAAGAAGCGCTGATCGCCGGTCATCCCCGCAATCACCGGCGCGGGCTTGCCGCCTAGCGATGCGTGATACGCCGCGAGCGCCGCGGTCAGCCCCGCGACATCGGCGATATTCTCGCCCAGCACCAGTTCGCCGTTCAGGTGAAGCCCCGGCAGCGGCTCATAAGCGCTATATTGCGCCGCCAGCGCCGCCCCCTGCTCCTGGAAATGCTTGAGATCGGCCGGAGTCCACCAGTTACGCAGCTTGCCGGTCGAATCGAACTCGGCGCCATTATTGTCGAAACTATGGCTGATCTCATGTCCGATCACCGCGCCGATCGCGCCGTAATTGGCCGCCGGATCGGCCTTGGGGTCGTAGAACGGCGCCTGCAGGATCGCGGCCGGAAAATTGAGCGCGTTCTGCAAGGGCAGGTTGACCGCGTTCACCGTCTGCGGCGTCATCCACCATTCGCCGCGATCGACCGGCTTGCCGATCTTGGCGATCTGGTGCCGATATTCGGCCTTGGCCGCACGGCGCGCATTGCCGACAGGATCATCGGCGCGGATCTCGAGCCCCGCATAATCGCGCCACGTCTCGGGATAGCCGATCCCGACCTTCAGCGTCTCGATCTTCTTGCGCGCCTCGGCCTTGGTCGCGGGCGCCATCCAGGTGAGATTGGCGACGCGCGTGTCGAACGCGGTAAGGATGCCCTGCACCATGTGCTGGATATCGGCCTTGGACGAGGCCGGGAAATATTGCGCTGCGTAGAGCTTGCCCACCGCATCGCCGAGCGCGTTGTTGACCGCGCCGACCGCACGCTTGTCGCGGCTGCGCTGCTCGGGCGTGCCCGACATCGTGGTGCCGTAGAAACCGAAATGCGCGTCGTCGATCGCCTTGGGCAGCACGCTGGTCACGGTGTTGATGCGATGGAACGTCAGCCAGTCCTGCCACGCCTGCAACGGCTCGCTCGCCACCAGCGCGGCGGTGCCGGTCACAGCAGCAGGCTGCCAGACGATGAAATCCTGCTGGTTGGGCAGCTCGGCCGCGGCCCAGAACGCGCCCCAGTCGAGCCCCGGCGCCTTCTTCGCGAAATCGGCCCTGGTCCAGGGATCGTGTCCCTTGGACATCTGGTTCGTCGTCGCGAGATCGGCATGGACCTTCGCAAGCTTGGTCTCGAGATCGACGATCCGTCCCGCCCGTGCCGGCGCGTCGCTCACCCCGGCAAGCTGCAGCAATTGCGCGACATAGCTTTTATACGCGGTGCGGATCTGCTGCATTTCGGGCGCGGAAGAGAGATAATAATCGCGATCGGGCATCCCCAGTCCGCCCTGGAGCAGATAAGGCACCGTCTTGTCGGGTTGCGTCAGTGCCTGCGTCACGAACAGCCCGAACAGATTTTCGCTGCCGATGCTGGTCGCGTTGATCGGGTCCTGATCGGCGAGCAGGTTCGCGCCCAGCATCGTCGCCAGCTGGTGCTTGTCGCCAAGCGCCGCGATCGCCCGCAACTCGCCCTGAAGCGGCGCCATCCCGCGTTGCTCGATGGCATTGGTGTTGAGATAGGCGTTGTAGAAATCGGCGATCCGGCGCTGGTCGGTGCCCGGCGCAGCCTCGGCCTTGACCGCGGCGTCGATGATCGCCCGGTTGTTCGCTTCGGCCTTGTTGGCCACCTCGAGGAACACACCCGTGCTCGACCGGTCGGCAGGGATTTCGGTTTTCGCGCGCCAGCCGCCATTGGCATATTCGTCGAAATTGTCGCCGGGGTTCACCGCGGTGTTGAGCCCGGTGGTATCGATTCCGATCGTGGTGCCCGCGGCTGCCACCGCGGCGATGTCGTTCTGCTTGTCGGCCTGGCTGCACGCGGCCGTGGTCACAAGGAGGGCGGCAAGCAGCAGGCGTCGCGTCATGGATCACTGTCCCAAAAGATCGTGTGTGGCCCAAGGATTACACCGCGCCCCCCATCAACACCAGCGGCTTCCCTTCGTACCGCGGCTTGGCTACGCAAGGGGGTAATGGGAGAGGATCCGCAATGAGCGCGCCCGTGCTCGACACCAGAATATCGCCCGAGAACGACATCTTCCGCGCCAATGCTGCGCACAATCGCGCGCTCGCCGATCGGCTGCGCGCCGATGTTGCCCACGCCGCGCGCGGCGGCAGCGAGCAAGCGCGCGATCGCCATGTGGCTCGCGGCAAGCTCCTGCCTCGCGATCGCGTCGAGCGGCTGCTCGATCCCGGATCGCCCTTTCTCGAGATCGGCCAGCTCGCCGCCACCGGCCTTTACAGCGGCGACATCGCCGGCGCGGGGCTGATCGCGGGGATCGGCCGCGTTTCGGGCCGCCACGTCATGATCGTGTGCAACGACGCCACGGTGAAGGGCGGCACCTATTACCCGATGACGGTCAAGAAGCATCTCCGCGCACAGGAGATCGCCGAGGCCAACCGGTTACCCTGCGTCTATCTGGTCGATTCAGGCGGGGCCAATTTACCGCATCAGGCTGAGGTGTTCCCCGATCGCGACCATTTCGGCCGCATCTTCTTCAATCAGGCCAATATGTCCGCGCTCGGCATTGCGCAGATCGCCTGCGTGATGGGAAGCTGCACCGCGGGCGGCGCCTATGTACCCGCCATGTCGGACGAAAGCGTCATCGTGCGCAGGCAAGGCACGATCTTCCTCGCCGGGCCACCACTGGTGAAGGCCGCGACGGGCGAGGTGATCTCGGCCGAGGAACTCGGCGGTGCCGATACCCACGCCCGCAAATCGGGGGTGGTCGATCACGTCGCCGAGAATGACGAGCACGCGCTCACGATCGTCCGCGACATCGTCAGCACCCTCCCCCCGAACCGCACGCCCGACATCGCCCTGCGCGATCCCTGCCCGCCCAGATACGATCCGCAGGAATTGTACGGCATCATCCCCGACGATGTCCGCGCGCCCTATGACGTGCATGAGGTCATCGCGCGGCTGGTCGACGGCAGCGAATTCAACGAGTTCAAGGCGCTCTACAGCAGCAGCCTCGTGTGCGGTTTCGCGCATCTCTGGGGGATGCCGGTCGCGATCCTCGCCAACAACGGCGTGCTGTTCAGCGAGAGCGCGGTCAAGGGCGCGCATTTCATCGAACTCGCCTGCCAGCGCCGCATTCCCTTGCTGTTCTTGCAAAACATCTCGGGGTTCATGGTCGGTGGCAAATATGAGGCGGAGGGCATCGCCAAGCACGGCGCCAAGCTGGTAACCGCGGTCGCCACCGCCAGCGTGCCCAAGATCACATTGCTGATCGGCGGCAGCTTCGGCGCGGGCAATTACGGCATGTGCGGCCGCGCCTATTCGCCGCGCTTCCTGTTTTCCTGGCCCAACAGCCGGATCAGCGTGATGGGCGGCGAACAGGCTGCGAGCGTCCTCGCCACCGTCCACCGCGACGCCGACGGTTGGAGCGCGGAAGAAGCCGAAGCCTTCAAGGCCCCGATCCGCCAAAAATACGAGGATGAAGGCAACCCCTGGCACGCCACCGCGCGGCTGTGGGACGACGGCATCATCGATCCCGCCCAGACCCGCGATGTCCTCGGCCTCGCCTTCGCCGCCACGCTCAACGCCCCCATCCCCGAACGCCCGTCGTTCGGCGTGTTCCGCATGTGATGGCAAGCAGTTCCCCCTTAACACCTCCCCGGCACGGGGAGGGGGACCATTCGGCAACGCCGAATGGTGGAGGGGTAATCCCACCGGGGCTACGCACGACCCGGTCGGCGATTGCGCACGCCCGTAACCAACGCCGCTCCAACAACCTTCCCGAAATCTTGCTTTGGCGCGAACTGCGCAAGCACCCTGGCGGCCACAAGTTCCGTCGCCAGCATCCCTTCGGCAATTACGTCATGGATTTTGCGCACCTGCCGTCACGCCTCTGCATCGAGGTCGATGGCGAAGCGCACGCACGAGGGGATCGCCCGATACGCGACGAGCGCCGCGATCGGATATTGGCAACCGCCGGTTTTCGTACCCTCCGCGTTCCCGCCCGCCACGTGCTGACGAACCTCGACGATGTATTGACCGCTATCCTCGCCGCGTGCGCCTCACCCCTCCACCACCGACCTGCGGCCGGTGGTCCCCCTCCCCGTGCCGGGGAGGTATGAGGGTCTTGATGGGAAACCACTCTCCGCACCTCCCCGGCACGGGGGGGGGACCATTCGGCAACGCCGAATGGTGGAGGGGCCGCGCCACCGCCCCATGCGTAACGGACGCCATTCGGCCCTTCGCCCAAGGAAATAACCCATGATCTCCCTCCTCCTCCCGCTGCTGCTCCAGGTCACGCCGGTCGCGCCGATCATCAAGGGCACTGCGCTGCCCCCGCCCGACGCGGATACCGCCGCGGTGCTCGCGCCCGTCGAGCGGATGTTCGCCGGCCTTGCCGCGCATGATGCGCAGGCGATCCGCGCCGTGCTGCGGCCCGAAGGCGGCGCCACCGTCGCGATCGAGCAGCCCGACGGCACCAGCACGATCCGCCATTTGAACTGGGATGAATTCACCGCCGGCATCAAACCAGGCCCGGAAAAGTTCGAGGAACGCTTCACCAGCCCGCCCGCGGTCGAGATCGACGGCAATATCGCGATGGTCTGGGGGGCGTACACGTTCCTGCTCGACGGCAAGCCGCACCATTGCGGGGTCGATCATTTCGATCTGATCCGAGAGGCCGGCCAATGGAAGGTGCTCAACGTCACCTGGTCGCAGCGCACCACCGGGTGCGGCGCATAACCTGTCCTACAACGCCGCTATTTGCTAAGGAATATCGATGCGATCCGCAGCCCCGTCGAACGACGACCTGTCCGTCACCCGATATGATCGCGCGGCATCGACAGTGATAGGCCTCCAGCGCGTCAACTTTGTCAACTTCGCGCGGCCCAGCCGATGATCGCCTCGCTGCTCATCGCCAATCGCGGCGAGATCGCCTGCCGCGTGATCCGCACCGCGCGCCGCATGGGAATCCGCACGATCGCGGTCTATTCGGATGCCGATGCGGGCGCGCTCCACGTCCGGCAGGCCGACGAGGCGGTCCATATCGGCCCCAGCCCCGCACGCGACAGCTATCTTCGCGGTGACAAGATCATCGCCGCCGCCAAAGCGACCGGTGCCGAGGCGATCCACCCCGGCTACGGCTTCCTCTCGGAGAATGCCGATTTCGCGCAAAGCGTGATCGATGCCGGCCTCGTCTGGGTCGGCCCCAAACCCGACAGCATCCGCGCGATGGGTCTCAAGGACGCCGCCAAGCAGCGCATGATCGCAGCCGGCGTGCCGGTGACGCCGGGCTATCTCGGCGAGGATCAGAACCCCGATCGCTTGCAGGCCGAGGCCGATGCGATCGGCTATCCGGTGCTCATCAAGGCGGTCGCGGGCGGCGGCGGCAAGGGGATGCGCCGCGTCGATGCGGCACCGCAATTCGCCGACGCGCTGCAATCGTGCCAGCGCGAGGCCGCCAGTGCGTTCGGCGACGATCGCGTTCTGATCGAGAAATACATCCTCTCGCCCCGCCACATCGAAGTGCAGGTGTTCGGCGATGCCCATGGCAATGTCGTCCATCTGTTCGAGCGCGATTGCTCGCTCCAGCGCCGCCACCAGAAGGTGATCGAGGAAGCCCCCGCCCCCGGCATGGATCAAGCGACACGCGACGCAATCTGCGCCGCCGCCGTCCGCGCGGCGAAAGCGGTGGATTACGAGGGCGCCGGCACGATCGAATTCATCGCCGACGCCAGCGATGGGCTACGCGCCGACCGCATCTGGTTCATGGAAATGAACACGCGGCTGCAGGTCGAACATCCCGTCACCGAGGAGATCACCGGCCAGGATCTGGTCGAATGGCAACTCCGCGTCGCATCGGGCGAGCCACTGCCCAAGCGGCAGGAGGAACTGGAGATCAACGGCTGGGCGATCGAGGCGCGGCTCTATGCGGAAGACCCGACCAAGGGATTTCTGCCGAGCACGGGGCGGCTCGACATCCTCAATCTCCCCGATCATGCACTGCGCGTCGAAACGGGCGTCGAAGAAGACGATGTTGTTTCCGCCTTCTATGATCCGATGATCGCCAAGCTGATCGCCACGGCGCCGACCCGCGATGAGGCTGCCGAACTGCTTGCCGATGAACTGGATTTCACCGCCGTCTGGCCGGTCAGAGCCAATGCCGGTTTTCTCGTCAGAGCATTGCGACATCCGCGCTTCCTCGCCGGTGACGTTGAAACGGGCTTCATCCCCGCAACAATGGACGCATTGCTACCGCCGCGCCCATCACCCGCGCTGTGGAAGCTTGCCGCCCTCAATCTCGGCTGGATGTTCGATGATGCCCACGGCATTGCCGCCGGCAGTTCCTGGGGCGCTCTGGATGGCTTCCGTCTCAACGCCGCGCGCAGCGCGCCCGTCGCGATCGAGGCAGATGGTGAAACCCGCGTCATAGATTGGTGGGTTGGCGACGATGTCGGCGGCGGCGGCCGATCGGTTGGCGATAGCTTTGTCACCACCGAGCATGGCGTCACCGTCGGGTTCCGCCTCGCCCGGTCATCGCAACGTGCCGCCGGCACCGCCGCCGACGGCACGATCCTCTCACCCATGCCCGGCCGCATCATCGCCGTCGAGGTCGCGGCGGGCGATACCGTCACCCAGGGCCAGAAGCTCGTCACACTCGAGGCAATGAAGATGGAACACAGCCTCACCGCCCCCTTCGACGGCACGATCGCCGATCTCGCCGCCACCGCAGGCATGCAGGTCAGCGAAGGCACGCTGCTGGTGCGGGTTGAACGGAAAAAAGGTGGGCTCGATGCCGGGTAAGTTCTACGACGAATGGCAGATCGGCGAGGTCATCGAGCACCCCTTGCGCCGCACCGTCACCGAAACCGACAATCTGCTATTCTCGGCGATGACGCACAATCCGCAGCCGCTCCATCTCGATGCCGAGGCCGCGAAGGCGAGCGAGTTCGGTCAGATCCTCGTCAACGGCACCTTCACCTTCGCATTGATGGTGGGGGTAACGGTGGCCGAGACGACGATGGGCACGCTGGTCGCGAACCTCGGCTACGACAAATTGGTGATGCCCAGGCCCGTGTTCATCGGTGATACGCTGCGCGCGACGAGCGAGGTGATCGCGCTGCGCGAGAGCAAATCGCGCCACGACGCCGGGATCGTCACCTGGAAGCACCAGATGCGCAACCAGCGTGATGAAATGGTGTGCGAATGTCTGCGGACGGCGCTGCTCAGGAAAAGGCCGTAGCCCTCACACCGTGAAACTCTCGCCGCACCCGCACGAACCCTTCGCATTGGGATTGGTGAACACGAACCCCGCGGCGAAATCGTCCTCGGCCCAGTCCATCTGCGAGCCGATCAGATAAAGGATCGAGGCACCATCGACGAACAAAGCGCCGCCCGGCGTGTCGATCCGCTCGTCCATCGGGTTCGCGCTGGTCACATAGTCGACCGAATAAGCGAGCCCCGAGCAGCCCCGCCGCGGGGTCGAGAGCTTGACCCCGATCGCATCGGCGGGGGCGCCCGCCATCAACCGCGCAATCCGCGCCTCGGCATCGGGCGTCAAAATTAATGGCGCTGGGCGCTTACGGGTTTTCACATCGGTCATCGTCTTCTCCACGCCCCCAAGGCAGAGGAGCTGGGGCGGTATGCTTTCCCCACCCCCCTCGGCGGCGGCCGTTCCAGCTCCTCAAACTCAGCAGGCATCTACAACATACCCAATTCGAGCTTGGCGTCATCGCTCATCTTCTGCGGGTCCCATGGCGGGTCCCAGACCAGGTCGACATCGGCGGTCGCCACCCCCGGCACCGAACTGACGCGCAATTCGACCTCGCCGGGCATCGACTCGGCGACCGGGCAATGCGGCGTCGTCAGCGTCATCGTGACGGCGACATGCCCGCCCTCGGCCACCTCGACCCCGTAGATCAGCCCGAGATCGTAGATATTCACCGGGATCTCGGGATCGTAAATCTCCTTGAGCGCATCGATCACCGCCTCGTACAGCGCCCCACCCGGCTCACCACCAGCAACCGGCTCCGGCTTCTGGGCGAGAAATCCATCGAGATAGTCGCGTTTGCGCTCGAACGTCTCCACCACGCTCTCGACGCGCGCCTTGGGTGGCGGCGGCACGGCATCGACTTCTTCGACCACAATCTTGCGCTCTTCGTTCATCCGAAGATCCTCGTCACCCGTTCGATCCCTTTGATCAGCGCCGCCACATCCTGCGGGCCGTTGTAGATCCCAAAGCTCGCGCGCGCGGTTGCCGGCACGCCCAGCGCATCCATCAGCGGCTGCGCGCAATGATGCCCGGCGCGGATCGCGACCTGGCCCTCGTCCAATATGGTAGCGACGTCATGGGGATGCACCCCCTCGACCGCAAAGCTCAAAATGCCTGCCGAATCTTCGGGCCCGAACACGCTGACGCTGTTGAGCGCCGCCATCGCCGCGCGCGCCTCGCGCACCAGCGCCACTTCATGCGCATGGATGCGCTCGAGCCCGACGCTGTCGACATAATCGATCGCCGCGTGCAGCCCGACGACGCCGACGATATGCGGCGTCCCGGCCTCAAAGCGTGCGGGCGGTGGTGCATAGGTGGTACGCTCGAAGGTGACGCGATCGATCATCGATCCGCCACCCTGATAAGGCGGCATCGCGTCGAGCAAGTCGGCCCTGCCCCACAGCACGCCGATCCCGGTTGGGCCGTAGAGCTTGTGGCCCGAGAAGGTATAGAAATCGCAGCCTAGATCAGCGACGTTGACGGGCAACCGCGGCACCGCCTGACAGCCGTCGACCAGCAATTTCGCACCAACGCCATGCGCCAGCGCGACCGCACGCTTCACGTCGAGCACCGAGCCGAGCACGTTCGAGACATGCGCCAGCGCAACCAGTTTGTGCTGCTCGGTCAGCATCGCCGCCATCGCGTCGAGATCGATCCGGCCGTCGCCGGTCAGCGGCACGACGTCGATTGCGGCACCCACACGCTCGGCGACAAGCTGCCACGGCACGATATTGGAATGATGTTCGAGCATCGACAGCAGGATACGGTCGCCCGCGCGAAGCTGCGTCCCCGCCCAGCACTCAGCGACGAGGTTGATTCCCTCGGTCGCGCCGCGCACGAACACCACCTCGTCCGCCGACAGCGCACCGATGAAGGTGGCGACTCGCTTGCGTGCAGCCTCATAGGCCAGCGTCATATCCGCCGAGCGCTGATAGACGCCGCGATGGACCGTGGCGTAGGTCTCACCATAAGCCCGCGTGATCGCATCGACGACGGAGCGCGGCTTCTGCGCGGTCGCCGCGCTATCGAGATACGCCCAGCCCGCCGGGATCGCCGGAAAATCGGCCCGCACATCAAGCAGGCCGTTGGCGGGAAGATCAGGCGTGCGTGTCGCCAACGCCGTCGTCATAATGCCTTCTCCAGCCAGCGTTCGGCATCGGCGGCGAAGGCGTCCCTGACCGTTTCGTTGTCGATCCAGTCGAGCGCATCCGCGACAAACGCCCGCGTCAACAGGCCGCGCGCGCGCGCCGGTGCGATTCCGCGGCTTTCGAGATAGAACAATGCGCGGGCATCGAGTTCGCCCACCGTCGCGCCGTGCGCGCATTTGACGTCGTCGGCGAAAATCTCCAGTTCGGGCTTGAGGTTCACCGTCGCGGTGCGATCGAGCAGCAGCCCGCGTAACGATTGCTCGCCATCGGTCTTCTGCGCAGCCCGTGCCACCTCGACCCGCGCCGCCAGGCTCACCGCCGATTTGTCCTTGGCCACCGCGCGCCAGACCTGCCGGCTCTTGCCGCCCACCGCATCGTGACGCACCGCCACCGCGCATTCCTGATGCTGCTCGCGCTCGGTCAGCAAGGCACCGCCCATTTCGGCGAACGCCGTGTCGCCATGAACATTGATCGCGCCATCGATGCGGCAATCCATCCCGCCCGCGCCAAGGAAGATCGACACGAGGTTGGCATGTTTGCCCACCAGCGCCTCGTCACGCACCGATACGAAGCCCGATGCCTGCAACAGCCGCACCGAACGCATCAGCCGCGCCGAGCGCGCGAGTTCGATCTGCGTCAGCCGGTTCGACCAGCCCGCGCCGACATAGGTTTCGACGATCGACGCCACCGCCCCCTCGGCGAGCATGATGCGCGCGGGCAGATGATTGGCGCCCCCCGAAGCGACGTGGACGATCTCGATCGGCTCGGCAGCCTGTTCGGCGTCAAGCGTCAGCGACCAGCCCGCTCCGGTCGCGTGCCGGCCAAGTGGATGATCGGTGACCAGATCGAGCGCCTCGACGCTGACGCGGCCGGGGACACTCGCCCCCTCATCGAGCACGCCATCGACGAACACGAGTTGCGGGCCGCCGAGACCGATGAAATGCTGTGCAGCATCCTGCGCCGAACCACGCGGCGTCGCGGCGAGCGCCGGCAGCGCATCGAGCCGCGACCAGCGCCATTCCTCGTGCCGGCGCGTGGGGAGATCAAGCACGTCCGTCATAACGCCTCCCGATCTGTGAAGCTTCCATCACGCCGTCACCTCGGCATAGCCTTCGGCTTCGAGCTGCTGCGCCAGTTCGATCCCGCCCGAACGGACGATCCGGCCGTCGGCCAGGACGTGGACGCGATCGGGCTTCACATATTCGAGCAGTCGTTCGTAATGCGTGATCAGCAACACCGCCTTGTCGGGTGCGCGCATGATCCGGTTGATGCCCTCGCCCACCGCCTTCAATGCGTCGATGTCGAGCCCCGAATCGGTCTCGTCGAGGATCGCGAATCTGGGGCCGATAATCCCCATCTGGACCATCTCGTTGCGCTTCTTCTCGCCGCCCGAAAAGCCGACATTGACCGGGCGTTTGAGCATGTCGTGATCCATGCCGAGCAGATCGGCCTGCGTCCGCGCGAGCTTGAGGAATTCGCCCCCCGACAGCACCGCCTCGCCACGCGCCCGGCGCTGGCTGTTGAGCGCCTCGCGCAGGAACTGGACGTTCGAGACACCGGGTATTTCGACGGGATATTGAAAGCCGAGAAACAACCCCAAGGTAGCGCGTTCGTGCGGGTCCATGCCGAGCAGATCCTGCCCGAGCAAGGTCGCGGTGCCTGCGGTCACCTCATAGCCGGGCCGCCCGCCGAGCGCATAGCCCAGCGTTGATTTACCCGCGCCGTTCGGCCCCATGATCGCATGGATTTCGCCCGCGTTGACCTCGAGCGACAGGCCCTTGAGGATTTCGTTGCCGTCGATTTCGACGTGGAGATCAGTGATTTTGAGCATTGGCTTCCGTCTTCAATCTACTGAGCGGCGGCATCCGCCTGCCGCAAATAACGAGAATGTTGTTTCGCCACCCCGGACGTGTTCCGGGGGCCAACTCTCCACGAGCGCCAGCGCTTGCGGCTCATTGAATGCCGGAACAGGTCCGGCATGATGGCAGGCTGCGATCATCCGACCGACCCCTCCAGCGAAATGCCCAGCAATTTCTGGGCCTCGACCGCAAATTCCATCGGCAGTTGCTTGAGCACATCGCGCGCGAAACCGTTGACGATCAGCGCCACCGCCGCCTCGCTGTCGAGCCCGCGCTGCATCGCGTAGAACATCTGGTCGTCGCTGATCTTGGAGGTCGTCGCCTCATGCTCGATCTGCGCCGACGGGTTCTTGACCTCGATATACGGCACGGTGTGCGCGCCGCACTGGTCGCCGAGCAACAAGCTGTCGCACTGGGTGAAGTTGCGGACATTCTCCGCGGTCGGCCCCACACGCACGAGGCCGCGATAGGTGTTGTCGCTGCGCCCCGCGCTGATCCCCTTCGAGACGATCGTCGAACGGCTGTTCTTGCCGAGGTGGATCATCTTGGTGCCGGTGTCGGCCTGCTGGAAATGGTTGGTGACCGCGACCGAATAGAATTCGCCGACGCTGTTCTCGCCCGCGAGCACGCAGCTCGGATATTTCCAGGTGATCGCGCTGCCGGTCTCGACCTGGGTCCAGCTTACCTTGCTGTTCCTGCCCTGGCACAGCGCGCGCTTGGTGACGAAATTGTAGATTCCGCCCTTGCCCTCCTCGTCGCCCGGATACCAGTTCTGGACGGTCGAATATTTGATCTCGGCATCGTCGAGCGCGACCAGTTCGACCACCGCGGCATGGAGCTGGTTCTCGTCGCGCATCGGCGCGGTGCAGCCTTCGAGATAGCTGACGTGCGACCCCTTGTCGGCGATGATCAGCGTGCGTTCGAACTGCCCCGTATTCTCGGCGTTGATGCGAAAATAGGTCGATAGCTCCATCGGGCAGCGCACGCCTTCGGGAATGTAGACGAAGGTGCCGTCCGAAAAGACCGCGCTGTTGAGCGTCGCGAAATAATTGTCGCGCTGCGGCACGACCTTGCCGAGCCATTTGCGGACCAGATCGGGATGTTCGCGCACCGCCTCGCTGATCGACAGGAAGATCACCCCTGCCGCGGCCAGTTCCTTGCGGAAGGTGGTCGCCACCGAGACGCTGTCGAATACCGCATCGACCGCCACCTTGCGCGCGCCCTCGACGCCCGCGAGCACCTTCTGCTCCTCGATCGGGATACCGAGCTTTTCATAGGTCCGCAAAATCTCGGGATCGAGTTCGTCGAGCGACTTAAGCGACGGCTTTACCTTGGGCTCGGCGTAATAATACGCGTCCTGATAATCGATCGGCGGAATATTGACCTTGGCCCAATCGGGCTGCTCCATCTCCAGCCACATGCGAAAGGCCTTGAGCCGCCAGTCGAGCATCCATTCGGGCTCGCCCTTCTTGGCCGAGATAAACCGAACGGTGTCTTCGTTCAGCCCCTTGGGCGCGAATTCCTGTTCGAGATCGGACGAAAAGCCCCACTCATACTTCCTGTTCGCGGCGGCGAGCGCCTCTGCATTGCGGGTAGCCATCAGTTCAACACCTCTGCACCTGCCCGGCGATGGCCGGGGGCGATATGTGCGCCGCCCAACGCGGGACCGGCAGCGGGAAAAGAGGAAAGCGATGCCAGGCTCACCGCGGCGAGTGCATCACGCACCGCACTGTTGACGATGCTCCAATGCGGCTTCACGCGACAATTCTCCTCGATGCAACATTCGGCGCGCCCCTGTTCGAGACAGGTCGTCATCGCAATCGGGCCTTCGACCGCTTCGATAATGTCGGCGAGGTTGATCGTCGCCGGCGGCCGCGCCAGGCGCAGGCCGCCGCCGGTGCCGCGCAGCGTCTCGATCAGACCCGCACCGGAGAGCTTGCTGACCAGCTTCTGCACCGTGGGCAGCGGGATCCCCGTTTCCTCGGCGAGCATTGTCGCGTTCAACCGCCCACGCGCCCCACACCGGCGTGCGGCGGCGCTCAGGATCACGATCGCATAATCGGCGAGGCTCGAAAGACGCATGACATTCCCAAATGGCGCGCTTCCAGCGAAAACCGGTTTCCGCTCCATCCGGAAGCGCGCGATCCAAATCGGACTGATTCGTTCCGATTGGTCAAATGGGAGCGCGAGAGGCTTACGTCAACCGTCAAAACCGATGAGAATCACTCGCAACTCAGGTGTCGCTGATCAACGGGTTGACCAGCCCGCCCAGTGCGTGGCGCTGCGCGAAGGTCAGTCGGGCGAGCGCCGACGGCTCGGCCTTGATCTGGCGCGGCGTCAGCCCGGTGAATTGCTTGATCTCCCGAATCAAGTGCGACTGGTCGTAAAAACCGCGTTCGAGCACGTCGTCGAGCGACGCATCGTTGGAAACCAGCGCCACCGCCGCGCGCAGGGCGCGGTATTTTCGCGCCAGCAACTTGGGTGGCGCGCCATAGAGCGCGTTGCACTTGCGCTCGACCTGACGCCGCGACAGCCGCGTCACGGCCACCAGGTCCTCGATCTGCGGTGAAACGCTATCGGCAAGCCACGCGTCGACATGGCTGACGAAAGCATGCGCGCCCCCATCGCGGCGGGCGACGAGCGTGCTGATCAGTTCCTCCCCGATCCTGGCCATCGCCGCCATGTCGGGCGCGTCGATCAGCGCACGCCGCGCACGGCGCAGCACGTCGCGGCCGAACACGTCGTGCGCATCGACCACGCGGTTGATCATGCCCGAGGCGTCCACCCCCAGCATCGTCGCCCATCCGGTCGGCGTAATGCCGCATCCGAAGGCGTGCACCGGGCCTTCGACCGAAACCTTCATCGCCCCCGTCGTCGGCCCGATGATGTGGATCGGCCCGCCTTCCTGAACGCTCCCGTCGGGCATCACATAGGTCGCAACGCCTCCTGTCAGCCGAAAGCGCAATTGTGCGTGATCGGCCCGCTCGGTATCCTCGAACGACTGGATGTCGGCGCGAAAATGATAGAATAGCGTCACGAAGTCGGCGGCGTTGGCCGATGGGATGGCGTATTCCAACTCGATTTCAGGCATGACCCATTTTCACCCGGCTTTTATTGCCGAGTTTAGGCCGATTTGGCCGCGAAGAAAAGCGGCCCGGTCGGCTGAAGCCGCCGGGCCAGCTAAGGTGAGAATTCCCAAAACGAGAATTCTTTGGGTCGCGCGGTAGTTCTGGCCGCTATCGCGCGCGTTGTATTGGAAGAATCCGACACTCATCGCTTTGACGCACCGCACCGCCGGTGCCATGGACGCGCGATGACTGGAGGACTTTCCCGCGCGTTGTTCGCGCTCGATGCCGAACGCGCGCACGGCGTCGCGATCGAATCGCTCGCGGCCTGGGGCATGCTGGGCACGCCGTTCGGCGCGCGCGCGCCCGACCCGTTGCTCGCCACCGAACTGGCGGGGCTGCGCTTCGCCAGTCCGATCGGGCTCGCGGCCGGGCTCGACAAGGACGGGCGCGCGATCGACGGGCTGTTCGCGCTCGGCTTCGGCGCGGTCGAGATCGGCACGCTGACCCCGCTGCCCCAGCCCGGCAACCCCCGCCCCCGCCTGTTCCGCCTGACCGAGGACCATGCCGTCATCAACCGGATGGGGTTCAACAACGGCGGCATCGACGCCGCGCTGCACCGTGTGGGCAAGGCGAAACGCCGCGGCATCCTCGGCATCAACGTCGGCGCCAACAAGGACTCGCGCGATCGCATCGCCGATTACCGAACCGGCGTGACGCGCGCCGCACCGATCGCCGATTATGTGACGATCAACATCAGCTCGCCCAACACCCCCGGTCTGCGCGATCTGCAACACGGCGCCGCGCTCGACGAGCTGCTGACGGCGGCGCACGAAGCGCGCGGGACGACGCCGCTGTTCCTCAAGGTCGCGCCCGATCTCGATCCCGCCGCGATCGAGGCGATCGCGCACGCTGCGATCGCGCACCGTGTCGATGCGCTGATCGTCGCCAACACCACGATCTCGCGCCCCGCGCTGCACGCCCGCCACCGCGGCGAAGCAGGCGGGCTGTCGGGTGCCCCGCTGGCACCGCTCGCCCGTGCCGCGCTCGCCGGTTTCCGCCGCGCGACCGGCGGCGTCCTGCCGCTGATCTCAGCCGGCGGGATCGGCGACGCCGAGGAAGCCTATGCCCGGATTCGCGCCGGCGCGAGCCTGATCCAGCTCTATTCGGCACTAGTCTACCAAGGGCCGGGGCTGCCGCGCCGGATCGCGCGCGGGCTCGCCGAGCGGCTACGGCGCGATGGGTTCGCAAGCGTTGCACAGGCCGTGGGAACAGGCGCATAGCATAGCATCTTGCCAGTGCGACGCAGCACGCTAGGCTCGACATCCTAAGGCGGCGATAGCCGGCCAGGAGAGACGATGCGCACGCTCGAACATTTCCCCAACCTCGTCGCGATGTTCTTCAAACGAGCCCGCGAGGGCGGGGACAAGCCGTTCCTGTGGCGCAAGCAGAATGGCGGCTGGGTCGCAACGACCTGGGCCGAGGCCGCGCGCGACGTCGCGAGTCTCGCCACCGCGCTTCGGGCGCTGGGGCTCCAGCGCGGCGATCGCGTGATGCTCGTGTCCGAAAATCGCCCCGAATGGTGCATCAGCGACCTCGCGATCATGGCCGCGGGCTGTGTGACGGTGCCGACCTACACCACCAATACCGAACGCGATCACGTCCATATCATCGAGAATTCGGGCGCGGCGGCGGTGATCGTCTCGAACGCGAAGCTCGCCAGAACGGTGCTGCCCGCGGTGATCCGATCCTCGCACGCCCGGATCGTGATCGGGATGGAGGATCTGCGCGCGGCTCAATCGGGCGCCTACGAGGCCCATGTGTGGGCCGATCTGATGGCCGCGCATCCCGCCGATCCCGACGCGGTCGCGGCGAAAGCCGATTTCGCGCGCGAGGATCTGGCGTGTATCATCTACACCAGCGGCACCGGCGGCGCCCCGCGCGGCGTGATGCAGCATCACGGCGCGATCCTGCACAACGTCAACGGTTGCGCGCGCCTGATCGCGGAGGATTTCGGGTGGGACGACGAGGTTTTCCTGTCGTTCCTCCCCCTTTCCCATGCGTACGAACATACCGGCGGCCAGCATTTCCCGATCGGGCTCGGCGCGCAGATCTATTATGCCGAAGGGCTGGAAAAGCTCGCCTCGAATATCGAGGAAGTCCGCCCGACGATCATGGTCGTCGTGCCGCGGCTGTTCGAGGTGCTGCGCACGCGCATTTCCAAGGCAATCGAGAAACAGGGCAAGCTGCCGGCATGGTTGCTCGATCGCGCGCAATCGGTGGGCGCGCGCGATTATGAGGGGCGCCGGCGCGTCATCGATGCGCCAATGAAGCTGCTGCTCCACCGCACGCTGATGCCCAAGATCGCCAGGCGCTTCGGCGGCCGGATGAAGGCGATGGTCTCGGGCGGCGCGCCGCTCAATCCCGAAATCGGCATCTTCTTCCAGTCGCTGGGGCTGACCTTCCTGCAAGGCTATGGCCAGACCGAGGCGGCGCCCGTCATCTCGTGCAACCGCCCCTCGGCGGGCCTCAGGATGGATACGGTCGGCCCGCCGCTCGCCGATACCGAGGTCCGCATCGCCGAGGATGGCGAAATCCTCGTGCGCGGCGAACTCGTGATGCACGGCTATTGGCGCAACGAGGATGAAACCGCGCGCGTGCTCAAGGATGGCTGGCTCCACACCGGTGACATCGGCGAGATCGACGCCAAAGGGCGGATCAAGATCACCGATCGCAAGAAAGACCTCATCATCAACGACAAGGGCGACAATATCGCCCCGCAGAAGGTGGAGGGGATGCTCACGCTCCAGCCCGAGATCATGCAGGCGATGATCGCGGGCGACCGCAAGCCCTATATGGTCGCGACGCTGGTGCCCGATCCCGAATGGACCGCCGAATGGTGTGCGAAAAGCGGCGACCCCTGCAATTTCGCCAACCTCGCCCACGATCACGATTATCGCGCCGCGCTCGGCGCCGCGGTCGAACGCGTCAACAAGGATCTGTCACAGATCGAACGCATCCGCCGCTTCATCATCGCCGACGAGCCGTTCACGATCGAGAACGAGCAACTCACGCCCTCGATGAAGATCCGGCGGCATATCCTGAAGCAGGTTTACGGCGACCGGCTCGACGCGCTCTATCGAGGGTGAGGGTGCTTTCGCCCAAAGCCGTCATTGGTGGAAATACTTGATCGTCAGGCATCGGGGCGGGAAAGGCGATGATTGGTGGTAAGCGGAAATGGGGCTCTTGGTGCGGAGCCGAATATGTCGCCATGCGAGGATGACGCGGATGTTTTGTAACATCTATAAATGGGGGGATGGGGTAGCGATGAAGCGCATAATGTTCATATCGGCCCTGGTTGGCGTGATGTTGCCAGTTAACAGCGTCGCGCAGGACACAGGTAGCCAAGAGGTCATTGTTACCGCCAAGCGTAGCGAAGGGATCGACTATTCGGCAGCTATGCCAGTGGTGGGATTACGACGCAGCGCCGATTTTGCGGTGCAGGAAGTCACCATTACAGGTGATACGCGTGATGGAAGTCTCCGTCAGGACGAGATTTATAAGACGCTCGCAAACGCTATTGCGGCAGCGCCTCATGCAGGCGTTCAGATCGCATCCGGCGATGAAACATTGCAGATCGTCACATTGGAAAATTACCGCAATTTATCGCTCAAGAAGGACAGTCGGCCGGACAGTCAAAAATTGTCGTTCCTTGTGAAGGCTCCTCTTGGGGCCGGAAATGATGCGAGATCGGCTCAGGCGAAGATAGCCAGTTTTGTAAAGGTGGTGAAACCGGTTGGGCGCGCATTGATGGAAACGAGCGACGATTTGACATTTTCGGTTGTTGCACCAGACCAGTACCGCGGTGCGATCACTGATATCATCGCCGCAGACGCCAAATCCATGGCAGCGAAGCTTGGCGATGAATATGGCGTTGAGATTGAAGGGCTAAATCGCCCAGTCGAATGGGCGCGCTCCGGGTTATCCGAAGTGCTGCTCTACATTCCCTACAAGCTGGTGATCGTCCCGAAGCATTGAGTGGCCGCTTCGTGGTGCGCGGAACTTACTCCCGATCGATCACCACAGAGCGACGACCATCCATCCAGCGCTTCAGCATGCAATTCTGGGAAATGCGCGTCACAAACTGTGCTGTGTTGTCGTGTCGTCCGCTGACCTGTCCAGGCAACACTGCTGGATTGAAAACGTCGCCGAGAATGCGGGTCGAGGCGTTTTCCTCCATCGCATAATGATGTCTATCGGCTATCTGTCCCCTTAGAAACTGGCCTTCCGCCTTTCACTGCAGACGATCGCTGTGCTTCGATCACGGGCACGATTGCTCAGCCCTGCGGCTTTTCGGTTTTTATCGCCGCCGCGACCTGTTCGGGCACCACCTCCAGCGTCCAGTCCCTGTCGGGGCGCAGATATTTAGCCGCGGTGGCCTGAAGCGTTGCCGGGTTCAGCGCGCGCAGATCGCCGACGATCCCCTTGGCGGCCGCAACACGCCGCGGATCGCTGGTCGCGCCACCCAGTTGCTGCATCCAGAACTGGTTGCCGGTCGAGGCGCGCAGCACATATTGCGCGAGCGGGCCGACGGTGCGCTGCAATTCGTCCTCGCTGATCGGTTTAGCGACGAGATCGGCGGCGATCTTGCGCGCCAGATCGAAGAAGAATGCGGTCTTGTCGGGCGGCACCTGCCCCACCGCGATCATCCGCCCCCCCGATGCCAGCCCCACCGGCCAGTCGCTCGCCACCTGCGGGCTGTAGCTGACCCCCGCCTGCGAGCGGAGCTGGTCGATCAGCCGATCGCTGAACACCGCCGCGAGCACATCGAGCCGCCGCGAATCGGCGATCTGCTCCACCCCGCCGCCGGTCGGCCAGGCGATCACCGCCGCCGCTTGATTTTCGGGGCCGCTGTGCGTCCGCACGACCGGGGTGACATTGTGCTTCGGAAAGGCGATCGGCGCGGCGGGTGTCTTGCTCGCCGCGCGCGGTTTGAGCGCGCCGATCGTTGCTGCCACCTCGGCGATCGCGATGTCGGCGGGAATGTCGCCGAACACCTGAACCTCGATCGGCCCCTGCCGCAGCAACGGTTCCCACAGGGCGCGGAACGATGCCGGGGTCAGCGCCGAGATCGTCTTGGGATCGGGTGTGCCCCAGCGCGGATCGTCATTGTGGAGCAACCCTTCGAGATCGCGCGCGAGCACGCCGGCGGGGGAGCCGCCAAGGCTCGGATAGCCCGCGAGCATCACCGCGCGCGCCCGCGTGACCGGGTTGGGGTCCCAGCCCGGCACGGCGAGCTTGCCTGCGATCAGCTTAAGCTGATCGGCAAGGTCGTCGGGCGAGGTCATCGCGGAGAGCGAGAAGGCATCGTTGTCGATGCTGAAATTCATGCCGATCCGCCGCCCGGCGGTCAGCGCGTCGAGTTCCTCCTGCCCCAATGTGCCGATCCCGCCCGAGACCAGCGCAAGATCGGCGGCCCAGGCCGGGGTCTGCTTATCGGCGGGCAGCGCGTTGTACCCGCGCCCGAAGCGCACGTTGACATAGACCCGGTTCGCCTCGGCGTTGTTGGGAAACAGCAGCAGCCGCGCACCGTTGGCATAGACCACCTGCTCCATGTCGAGCCCGGTGACCGGCGTCCGGCTGACAACCTTGCCCGGCGTGCCGAGCGCGGGGAGTTGCGAAAAGGCGGTCGCGGCAAGTGCGCTTCGTTTCCCCGCCAGCCCGGACACGTCCTCGGCCATCACCGCGGCCAGCTTGGCAGCGGCGTTGGCGTCGGGCGCGCGCGTCGTCACCACCGCGCGCTCGATGCCCTCGAAGATCTTCGCGGTCGAGGCGAGCACCGAGGCGGGGGTGAACATCTTCTTGTCCTCGGCCCCGGTCAGGATCGCGTAGCTGGTCGCCGCCGAGGTGGTGGTTTCGCGAATGTCGAGCGCACCGACCATCATATCGGCGAGATCGGTGCCCTGCTCGGCCGCGGCGGTCTGCACGCCCTGCTTCATGATCGAATCGAATTCGGCCACCGCGCGGTCGATCTCGGCCTGATCGGGCGGGTTCGCGAGCGCATCGGCGATCACCGCGCGTACATCACGCACCGCGGCCTCCCAATCGTCGCCGATCGGCATGATGTTGACGAAGGTGCCGTTGACCGATCGCGATACGTCGTCGAGATCGACCTGCGCCTGAATGAAGCTGCCCCCCGCCCGCGCGCGCGTCTCCAGCCGCCGGTTGATGATCCGCGCCGCCAGCATGTCGATCATGCGCTTCTGGTTGAAGATCACCGTATCCTGGTTGAAATGCCACGGCCTGACCGTCGCCATCACCACCATCGGCGGCAACCCCGGCTCGGCGAGCGCGCCGCCTGCGGGCTGCGTCGCATCGGGTGTGCCGAAATCGGGATCGGCGGGATCGGGGCCGACGCCCTTCCAAGCGCCGAAATGCTGCGCGATCAGCCTGCCGGCGAGCACCGGATCGATGTCGCCGACGAGCACGACGACGGTCCGGCTCGGCCGATACCAGCGGTCGTGAAACGCCTGGACGGCATCGGGAGTCGCGGCCTCGAGCGCCTTGATGTTCCCGATCGGCGACCGGTCGGCAAGCGGCTGGCCCGCGAACAGCGTCGTGCGCACCAGATCGCTGAATTTGACCTGCGGCCCCGGCTGCTCGCGCTGTTCGGCAAGCACCACCGGTCGTTCGGCGGCCAGCGCGCCGGCGTCGAGGCTGGGCTCGGCCATCATGCCCGACAGCAGGCGCAGGCTCTCGCCCACCGAGGCTTCGGTCGCGGCGGGCAGATCGAGTTGGTAGACCGTCTGCGTCGGCGTGGTCTGGGCGTTGGTATCCGATCCGAAAGTCGCGCCCAGCCGCTGCCAGATGCGCCGCGCCTCGCCGTCGGGCACGCCCTTCGAGCCGCGGAACGACAGATGTTCGATCAGATGCGCGAAGCCGCGCTCGGTCTCGCTTTCGGCAAGCGACCCGGCGTCGATCCGTACCCGGATCGCCACCTGCCCCGGCGGCACCGAATTACGGCGCACGGCATAGCGCAGGCCGTTGGGCAGCGTCCCGAAATACCAGTCGGGATCGGGGGTGATGTCGCTGCCCTCGTACAGCCAGCCGGGCTGCTGGAAGATCGTCGACGTCGTCGCACTTTCGCGCGGGGCGAGCACCTTCGACTGCGCATCGAGCGCGCCGGGTGCGACGAACAACAGAAAAGGGAGGAGAAGCGACAGGCGCGGCGCGCGGGGGAAAGCGAACATCGCGGTGATCTACCCCGAATTCATGGCCGCCGCCAAGCCATGGCTGACGAACCTGTGCCCGGTCTCGGCCATGATTTGGACCAACAGCGCGCGTAGAGGGGCCTTCCAAGAAGCCGCCCCGATGCGGCCGGGCCGGGCGATCCCGGTGTGTTGTCGAGAGAGTGAGCGTGCACGCCGAGGTCAAGTCCAACGTACCAACCCTGTGGCACAATTCGGGCACATTGCTGACGGAGCCGGGGCGCGCGTCGCCCGCTCGCGATGTCGCCCCCGCCCCGCCCCTGCCGCGCGTGGCCGATGGCCGAAAACCCCTGCCGTCGCGACCGCTGGTGATCCGCATCGGCAAGCATCTGCGCCGGCTGATCGATCCGATCATCGCCGCCTCGTCGCTGGTCCCCAACGGCCCGGTGCTCGACGTGCGCGGGTTTGGCTGGACCGCCGAATTGCGCGCGCATTGGCGCGCGGTGCGCGACGAGGCGGTCGCGGTGGCACTCGACGGCGAGGCGGCGCCGCCGTTGACGGCGATCTCACCCGATCAGCAGGCGATCGCGGCCCCCGGCGAATTGCGCTCGTTCTTCCTCCAGGCCTACGACTACCGAATCGAGGAGAATCTTGCGCGTTGCCCGCAAACGGCGGCGCTCGTCGCGGCGATCCCGCAACTCCACAGCGCGCTCTTCTCGATTCTCGCGCCGGGCACGCACCTTCCCGCCCGCCGCGGCGTGACCAAGGGGCTGATCACCTGCCATCTCGGGCTGATCGTGCCGCGCGACGGCGACGCCCGCATGAAGATCGGCGACCGCATCGTGCGCTGGGCCGAGGGCGAGACCCTGGTGTTCGACGACACTTACCCTCATGAAATCTGGAACGAGACCGGGGGCACGCGGATGGTGCTGTCGATCCAGTTCCGCCGCCCGCTGCGCCAACCGGGGCGGCTGATCGCCGATCTGTTCCTCGACGCGGTCCGCCGCTCGCCCTTCGTGCAGGAGGCGCGCGCCAACCTGCGCCGCTGGAACGACGCGATCCGGCGGCGCGACATCTGATCGGTAGAGCGGCCCCGGCCCGCTCCCCCACCCCACCTCCCATGCAGTATAATGACTTGGGAGGTGGGGTGGGGGCGTAACCCCACAAAGTAATACTTTGTGGGGCCCCCGTGGGGGAGCGGGCCGGGGCCGCAATGCGCCGAAAGGCGCATCGAACGGACCTCTATTGCCCCGGGAACAGCGCCTTCGGCTCGGCTTCGTCCATCATCGCCTGCCGCACCAGTGGGATCGGTGGCCCACCATAGCTCAGGAACTGGTCGTGGAACGCCTTCCACGCCTTGCGCCCGCCGCGGCTCGCGGTCCAATCGTCGCGCAGCCGCAGGATCATCAGCTTGCCGAGCGTGTAGTTGAGATAGGCGGGATCATAGGTGCCGCGCGCCGCCTGCTGGCGAGCGGTGCCTTCGTCCTGATAACATTCGTCGACGAACAGCTTGCGCGACTGATCCTGCGTCATCCCCTTGGTGTGCAGCCCGATCGCCGACTGGAAGCGGCAATCGCGCAGCAGCGCGTTGGAAAGCTGGCCGATGTGGACTTCCGGATCGCCGTTCGAATAGCCGGCGTCCCACATCATCTGCTCGGCATAATGCGCCCAGCCCTCGGCATAGGCATAGCCGACGAACAACTGGCCGAAGATCGACGGCGAACGGTTCGCATGCAGGAATTGCACGAAATGCCCCGGCATGATCTCGTGGATCGTCGTGAACAGCAGATCGTCCTTCGCCGGAATGAAATCGAGCTGGACCTGCTTGGGCCACGCCGGATCGGGCGGCGAGATATAATAGACCGACGGAATCCCCTTATCGAACGGCCCCGGCGGATCGATATAGGCCGAGTTCTGCCGGTTGTAGGGCGGACTTTCCTCGACCTTGGCTTCCTCGGTGCCGGGGATGCTGACGATATCGTGGCTGACGACGAAATCGCGCAATTCGGGGATCTGCTTGCGCGCCGCGGCGACCGGGCCTTCGGGCGGCTTGTTCGCCTTCATCTTCGCGGTGCACGCGACGATCGTCGCGCCGGGCGCGAATTGCGCGCACGCCTGTTTGAGCGCGACCTGGTTCTTCGCGAGATCGGCCTTGCCGATCGCTTCGAGTTGATCGAGCGGAATATCGACGCCCTCGGTCGCGCGCAGCATCTTCGAAAAGCGCTCGGGGCCGAGCGCGAAACCGGTGTTGGCGGACGCCTTCTGGCTTGCCAGCCACGCGCCGAGATCGTGCATTGCCTTGGCCGCCCTGGCCGACGCGTCGGCGAATTGCTGTTGCAGCCTCTTGTCGTCGACATCGGCAAATGCCTGTCTCGCGTCGCCAGCGTAGAAATCGCCCAGCCCGTTGAAGCCCGCGACGCCATAATCGATGAAGCTTCTGGGCATCGGCGTCTTGAGATTGGCCCGGATCGCCTCGGCCGCGCTCGGCACCTGCCCGAAAAAGGCGATCATCGCCTTCATCCGGGTCGGCTTATCGGCATAATTGCGCGCGATATAGACATTGGGGTCGAGCCCGCCGCCGACATAATAAGCGGGGTTGGTGTGGGGGCTGTCGGCATCTTCGAGCCAGAACAATTTCCCTTCGGCCACCTGCACCAGATAGTCGCGTTCGAACCGTTGCTCGGGGCTGAGCGTCTCGGGCGTGAATTGTTGCGCCTTCTCGATCGCCTGATGGAGGAACGCCGCCTGCTTCTTCAGCCCCGCATCGCTCCAATCGGGAAGCTGGCCGTCGAATTCATGCTTGCCCTGATAGACCGCGAATCCCGGATCGAGCCGGAACCACCCGGCGATGAAATCATCGACGAACGGGGTCCATTTGGGGTCGCCGGCCTGTTTGTCGACGATGGTGAGATCGGTGTTGCCATTGCCGTCGCCCGGCGAGCAGGCCCCCATCGCGACCAGCGCCGCCAGCGCAATTCCCGTCAACAATCCGTTGCGCATCAATCCACTCCCGATTCGCGGTTGCAGGGGTTTTGGCATCTCGGGCCGATACGCGCCAGATAAAGCCCGTCATTCCTGAAACCTGAGCCACGCCAGTGCCAAGCGAAGCCTCACTTGCCGCGATCGCCCATCGCGCCCTAAAGCGAGCGCCAATGTCGACGGCCCCCCATCCTTTCCGCATCGCCAATTTCCGCGCCTATTGGGCGGCGCGGTTGACGATGACGCTGGCCCAGAATTCGATGATCATCGTCATCGGCTGGCAGACCTACACGATCGCGCGCGATACGATGTCGATGCCCGCGGCGGCCGCACAGCTTGGCCTGATCGGGCTGCTCCAGTTCCTGCCGCTGTTTTTTACGACGCCGATCACGGGGCTCGTCGCCGACCGGTTCGATCGCCGCTGGATCACGCGCGTCACGCTGTGCCTCCAGATCTTCTGCGCGCTGGTGCTCGCGATCGTCACGCATCAGGAAGCGATGAGCCTGCCGATATTGTTCGCCATCGCGGTGCTGCTGGGGGTCGGGCGTGCTTTCGCCGGCCCGGCATTCTCCGCGCTCGCGCCCAATCTGGTGCCGCAGGAGGTGCTGCCCACCGCGATCGCGCTCAGCTCGATCTCGTGGCAGGCCGGGGCGATCCTGGGGCCGGGGATCGGCGGCTATGCTTATGCCTGGACGCCCTCGGCCGCGTATTATTTGTCGGCGGCGCTGTTCGGGGCCGCACTCGTCTGCATGATGCTGGTGACCAGGGTGGCGCGCGACATCGCGATCAGCACCGCGCATCCGCTGCGGCAGATCGTCGAGGGGCTCGCCTATGTCGGGCAGAACAAGCTGATCCTCGGCACGATCACGCTCGATCTGTTCGCGGTGTTCCTCGCCGGCACCAACGCCCTCCTGCCGATCTACGCGCACGACATTCTCAAGGTCGGCACGCGCGGGTTGAGCGCGCTTGCCGCGGCCCCCGCGGTGGGCGCGACGATCACCGCGCTCTATTTCTCGATCCGCCCGCTCAAGACCAATGTCGGGCCGAAGATGCTCGCCGCGGTGCTCGTCTACGGCACCGCGACCGTCACCTTCGGCGTATCGACCTCGATGGCGCTCAGCCTCGGCGCGCTCGCGGTTGCGGGCGCATCGGACATGTTCTCGGTCTATGTCCGCCAGTCGCTGATCCAGCTTTACACCCCTGACGACAAGCGCGGTCGCGTCGGCGCGGTGTCGCAACTCACGATTTCCGCGTCGAACGAACTGGGTGAGGCCGAATCGGGCTTCCTCGCCGCGCTGCTCGGACCGGTCGGCGCGGTGCTGGTCGGCGGCGGCGGCGCGATTGTCGTGACGATCCTGTGGACCTATCTGTTTCCGAGCATCAGAAACGCAAAGACTTTCGATCCCCCCGAAACACTCCGCGACCCCGCGGCCATCGAGATGGAGACCGTACGATGAAAGCCAACACGATCCTCGAGACGATCGGCAACACCCCGCACATCCGCATGAACAAGCTGTTCGGCGATGCCGAAGTATGGATCAAATCCGAGCGGGCGAATCCGGGCGGCTCGATCAAGGACCGGATCGCGCTGTCGATGGTCGAAGCAGCGGAAAAGGACGGCAGCCTTCAACCCGGCGGGACGATCATCGAGCCGACCAGCGGCAATACCGGGGTCGGGCTGGCGATGGTCGCCGCGGTCAAGGGCTACAAGCTCATCCTCGTGATGCCCGAAAGCATGTCGCTCGAACGGCGCCGGCTGATGCTCGCTTATGGGGCCAGCTTCGATCTCACCCCCAAGGAAAAGGGGATGAAGGGCGCGATCGAGCGCGCGCTCGAACTGGTCGAGCAGACCGAGGGCGGCTGGATGCCGCAGCAATTCGAGAACCCGGCCAATGTCGAGATCCACGCACGGGCGACCGCGGGCGAAATCCTCGAGGACTTCCGCGAGACGCCGATCGATGTGCTCATCACCGGGGTCGGCACCGGCGGGCATATCACCGGGGTGGCCGAGACGCTCAAGAAGCACTGGCCGGGGCTCAAGGTCTATGCGGTCGAGCCCACGCTGTCGGCGGTGATCTCGGGCGGCAAGCCCGGCCCGCACCCGATCCAGGGGCTCGCGGCGGGCTTCATTCCCACCAACCTCCACACCCAGGCGCTCGACGGCACGATCCAGGTCGAGGGCGATGACGCCAAGGCGATGGCGCTCAGCGCCGCGCGGCAGGAAGGCATGCTGGTCGGCATCTCCTCGGGCGCCACGCTCGCCGCGATCGCACAGAAGCTGCCCGATCTGCCCAAGGGCAGCCGTGTGCTCGGGTTCAATTACGACACCGGCGAACGCTATCTGTCGGTGCCCGACTTCCTGCCGGAGCGCTGAGCGGGTAAAGCCGCCCGCCGATGACGACCGCTCCGCCACCAGCGCCCGACGCGCCCGGCTTCGTGCGCACGCATCGCGTGCTCACGGCCTTGCTGGCGCTCATCGGGCTGGTGGCGCTCGCGTTGCCGGCAGTGGTGGTGCTGACCACACCGACCCCGGTCAAGATCGCCAAGAAGCTCCAGAAGCACCAGCGCGTCGTGCCGCCGGCCGAGCTTCCGCCGGTCGAGCCGCTGTCGTACATCAACCTGACGCCCGACGACGCGCGGCGGATCAACGCCGCGGTGCCGTTTTCGAGCGATCCCAATCCGGCGGCGCGGCCGTTCCGCCTGCCCGGCGCCGATACCGATGCCGAACGCGCCCGCGCGCTCGATTGCCTCGCGGCGGCGGTGCTCTATGAAGCGGGCGACGATGCCGAGGGCGAGCGGGCGGTGGCGCAGGTGGTGCTCAACCGCGTGCGCCACCCCGCCTTCCCCAAAACGGTGTGCGGCGTCGTCTTTCAGGGATCGGAGCGATCGACCGGGTGCCAGTTCACCTTCACCTGCGATGGCGCGCTCGCGCGGCGCTGGCCCGATGCCGCATGGGTGCGTGCCCGCGCGATCGCGCAACTCGCGCTCACCGGGCATGTCGACAAGGCGGTGGGTCACGCGACGCATTACCACACCGACTGGGTAGTGCCGTATTGGAGTGCGAGCCTCGACAAGGTCACCGCGGTCGGCACGCACCTGTTCTTCCGCTGGACCGGCTGGTGGGGCACCCCGCCCGCGTTCAACCGCAATGTGCTCTCGGCCGAACCCGTGATCGCCGCGCTGGCGCCGCTCTCCGAGGCGCATCGCGATGCGAGCGGGTTGGCGGCCGCACCGGGCAGCGTCGATGCCGCGACGCTTGCCAACGCCGCGCTGCCGGTCTCGACCGCTGCCGATCCCGACAGCTTCCTCGTCACGCTCGACAAGAGCATCGCGCCCGCCACCTATCCCGCGCTGGCGGCGCGCGCGTGCGGGGCGCGGCCCTATTGCAAATTCATGGCCTGGACCGAGGCTAGCGCGACCCCCGCCGGACTGCCGCTCAACCCGCAGCAGGTGGCGACGATGGCGTTCAGCTACCTCCGCGATACCGCCAACGGTTATGACAAGCCGCTGTGGAATTGCGGCCAGTTCGAACGGCCGCAGCCCAGCCAGTGCATGAAACTGCAAGTGCTCGTGCCCGCGGCGCCCAAGCGCGTGGAGGACATTTTCCTGCGTGACCTTGGCCGCGATACCGCGCCGATCCCGATGATCGAGCAACCGGCGAAACGCACGCCGGCGCCGCTCGCGGGTGTCCACCACAAGGACGAACCGCCCGCCATCACCGTTCCGCAGATTGCACTGCCTCGCGAGCGCTAATCGCGGCCGTCACCCCGCCGCGAACATCTCCGGCGGCAAGGCCATCATCGCCTCGCTGCCGCCTTCGATCTTGCGCCGCAGCGCGCCCGCCTCGGGCATGATCCGATCGGCGAAATAACGCGCGGTGACGAGCTTGGCCTCAAGGAACGCCTTGTCCTCGGCGCCCGCCGCCAGCCCCGCGCTCGCGGCCCTGGCCATGCGCAGCCACATCAGCCCCAGCGCGACGATCCCCATCAGGTGCATATAGGGATGCGCGCCGGCACCCACCTGATTGGGGTTCTGCATCCCCTGCCCCATGAACCACATCGTCGCCGCTTGCAGTTCGCCGAGCGATTTCTCGAGCTTGCCCGCGATCCCGACCAGCGCCTCGTCGCTTTTGGCGGCGGCGGCTTCCTCGGCCACGAGCGAGAAGAACGCCTGTACCGCGCGGCCGCCGTTCTGCGCCAGCTTGCGGCCGACCAGATCCATCGCCTGCACGCCGTTGGTGCCTTCGTAGATCATCGCGATCCGCGCATCGCGAACATATTGCTCCATCCCCCATTCGACGATGTAGCCGTGTCCGCCATAGACCTGCTGCGCGTTGGTCGCGATCTCATAGCCCTTGTCGGTGCCATAGCCCTTGATGACCGGGGTCAGCAGCCCGACCAGATCGGCAGCGGTCTGCCGTTCCTCCTCGCTTGCCGCGCCATGCTCCAGATCGACCTGCAACGCCGCCCACAGGCACAAGGCGCGGAGCCCCTCGATGGTCGCCTTGGCATCCATCAGCATCCGCCGCACATCGGGATGGACGAACAGCGGATCGGCCTTTTCGCCTGGCTCGGCCGGCCCGGTGAGCGCGCGGCCCTGCCGCCGGTCCTTCGCGTATTGGACCGCGTTCTGATACGCGACCTCGGCGACCCCCAGCCCTTGCAGCCCGACGCCCAGCCGCGCCGCGTTCATCATGATGAACATCGCCGCGAGCCCCTTCATCTCCTCGCCGACGAGCCAACCGGTCGCGCCGTCATAGTTCATCACGCAGGTCGAATTGGCGTGGATGCCCATCTTATGCTCGATCGACCCGCACGACACCGCGTTGCGCGCGCCCAGCGAGCCATCCTCGTTGACGATGAACTTGGGCACCACGAACAGCGAGATACCCTTGGAGCTGTCGGGCGCGCCGGGCGTCTTGGCGAGGACGAGGTGGATGATGTTCTCGGTCAGATCGTGCTCGCCCGACGAGATGAAGATCTTGGTCCCGGTGATCGCGAACGATCCGTCCGCCTGCGGCTCCGCCCTGGTCCGGATCAGCCCCAGATCGGTGCCGCATTGCGGCTCGGTCAGGTTCATCGTCCCGCCCCATTTGCCCGAGACCATGTTGGGGACGTATTTCTGCTGCTGCTCGGGCGTTCCCTTGGTCAGCAAGGCCGCGATCGCACCATGGGTCAGCCCCGGATACATCGCGAACGCCATGTTCGAGGAAATCATATATTCCTGAAACGCGGTCGAGACGACGTGCGGCATCGCCTGCCCGCCGAACTCTTCCGGCGCCGAGAGCGTGCCCCAGCCCGAATCGACGAACTGGTCATACGCCGCCTTGAACCCGGCGGGCGTCGTCACGCTGCCATCGTCGTGGCGCGTGCACCCTTCGGCATCGCCGGGCTGGTTGAGCGGAAACAGCACTTCGGCGACAAACTTGCCGCCCTCGTCGAGCACCGCATCGACCACGTCGGGGGTGGCGTTGGCGAACCCCGGCAAATTGGCGTGCGCGCCCAGCCCGACGACATGTTCGAGAACGAAGCGCGTATCGCGCACCGGCGGGATATAATGGGGCATGGGTATCAGTCCTTGGCTGGGTGCGCGGCACGCGATTGCTCGAGCATGGTGACGAAATCGTCGATTTCGCCGATCGCGGCATCGATGTCGCGCTTCTGCGCCTGAAGCGTCGCGATCCGCTCCCGGCAGCGCGCGATCGTCACGTCGCGCTGGACGCGGCGGCCATCGCCGACATCGTAGAGATCGATCATCTCGCGAATCTCGCCGAGCGAAAAGCCGACGCGCTTGCCGCGCAGGATCCACGCGAGCCGCGCTCGATCGCGGTGCGAATAGATGCGTTGCGTGCCGCGTCGCTCGGGGGCGATCAGCCCTTCGTCCTCATAGAAGCGCAACGCGCGCGGGGTGACATCGAACTCGGTCGACAGGTCCGATATGGAGAAATGATCGCGATCGTGTCGCGGCGCGATCGGCGCATAGGCGGCGAGTACGGGCATAGCGTGAAACTAGAACGAGCTTACGTAAACGTCAACCTTGCCGCGCGCGCGTCAAGCGCGCGCGTCGAGCACCATGTTGAACGGGCCTTCGCAGGCCCGCCGCACGCGGCTGAACCCCGATTCGGCGAGCAATGCGGCAAGCCGCTGCTCGCCGGCCTGCGCGCCCAGCGCCTCGCCCACTTCCTGCGCGAGGGAGGTTGGCACGCAGATCATCGTCGAGGCATTGTAGAACAGCCGCGTCACCGGGCTGTCGAGCGCGGCCGTGGGCTCGTCGGCCGCGATCGGCTCGACGATCATCCACACCCCGTCGTCGGCCAGCAGCGAGCGCACGTGGCGCGCACAGCCACGCGGATCGCCCATGTCGTGCAGACAATCGAACATCGTGATGAGGTCGAAATCGCGCTCGGCAATGTCCTTCGCCACCGTTGTTGAAAAGGCAACCCGATCCCCCAGCCCATGGGCGCGGGCATGCGCCTTGGCCTCGTCGATCGAGGGGGCGTGGAAATCGTAACCGGTGAAGCGGCTGTTGGGAAACGCCTCGGCCATGAGCAGGGTCGAGAACCCGACGCCGCACCCGATATCGGCGACCTTGGCGCCCGCTTCGAGCCGCGGCACCACATCATCGAGCGCGGGTAGCCATGACGGGACGATCGCGTTGACATAACCGGGCCGGAAGAACGCCCCCACCGCGCAGAACAGGCACCCCGCGCTGTCGCCCCACGCCACCCCCTCGCCGGTGCGGAAACCGGCCTCGACCTTGGGTTCGCCCTCGATCATCGCCGCCGCAAGATCGAACGCGCCTTCGAGATAGACCGGGCTGTCCGGAATCGCGAAGATCATCGCCTGTTCGGGACTGAGGCTGAACCGCTGCGTCGCGCGATCGATCGTTACATAGCCGTTGGCCGCCTGCGCCAGCGCCCATTCGCGCACGTACCGCGGCGCCAGCCGCAGCCGCGCGGCGAGGTCGTCGGCGGTCAGCGGCCCTTCGGTGTGCAGCGCATCGAACAGGCCGAGACGGAGCCCGATCCGTACCGTCGGCACGCTATACGCCCCGCCCAGATCGCCCAGCATCTTGCCCACCAGCTGGTTGAGTTTGTCGCCGTCGAGTTCGGCCATCGCGGACCTCCATCGCATGCCACCGGCGATGCCGCATGCCGATGTGCAGCAAACGATATGCCGCTTGTCCGCGCGCCAATTCTATCCGGTACATCCCCTAAGGGACGATACCTGCCCAGCCCCGCGCCCTGAACGAGTGCCCTGAACGGGTGCCCTGAACGAGCGCCGCTCACGCCCCGCACAGCAGCCGCCCGCGCGCATCGCGCATCGCGCGTGCCTCGGCGGCGGAATCGCTCAGCCGATCGACCTCGACACCGGCCAACGACGCGCGACCGGTGCAATAATTGGTGCACCCCGCAGGCAAGGTTCCGGGCAGGACGATCCGATCGCCCTCGAAGCGCGCCTCGAACGCGCAAGGCTGCTTGCCGTCAAAACTGATCCGCAGCGTCTCGCCGTGGCGGCGCGCGGTGCCCGAGGCGCTGCAATGCTGGCCGTCGCCATAATCCATGTCGATGCCGATCGTGAAATCCTCGGCCGCCGGCAGCACGCAGATCCGATCGGTATCGCGCGCATAGAGGCCGGTGGGATCGGTGCTGTTGGGATCGGCGATCACCCCCGCCGCGATCGCCGCCGCTTCGAGGTCGCTTGTGCCATTCGTGGCCACCCTGTCATCGCCCGCCCCGCCGGAGCAACCCGCGAGCACGGCCAGCGCGATGACCGGCCATAACCTCATTCGACGGGTGCGAGGGCGTCACCCTCGATACGACGGAAAAAGCATGTGCGCTGGCCGGTGTGGCAGGCGGGCCCGGCGGGCTCGGCGATCACCCACAAGGCGTCCTGATCGCAATCGATCCGCAGCTCGCGCACCCGCAACACATGGCCCGAGCTTTCGCCCTTCTTCCACAGCCGCGCCCGGCTGCGCGACCAGAAATGCGCCTCGCCGGTCTCGCGGGTCCGGGCCAGCGCCTCGGCATTCATGTGCGCCACCATCAGCAGCGTGCCGTCCGCCGCATCGGTCACGATCGCCGTGATCAGCCCGTTGGCATCATATTTCGGATCGAGCGTCAGCCCGGTGTCGCGCGTATCGGTCATGGCGCCTTGCTATACCGAAGCAGGCGCGTGCGTCACCCCACCGCCACGCCGTCGAAAAATTGCTGTCCTACAACCCGGCGGATGCGGCATATACTGGTCGATGAGCGACCCCGATCTTTCCGACGACGGCGACGATCCGTTCGATTTCGCCCCCGTCCCCAGCGCGTCGTCCCGCCGCGACGGCTGGACGCCCGCGCGTCAACGCGCCTTTATCGCCAGCCTGGCGTGCCACGGCGGCGTCGCGGCGGCCGCGCGGGCGGTGGGCATGACACCGCAATCGGCCAACCGTCTCCGCAAACGAACCGGGGCGGACGGATTCGTCCGTGCCTGGGATGCCGCGCTCTGGCAGGGCAAGATGGAAGCACGCGATGAAGCCGTGCGGCGCGGGCGCGACGGCTGGTGGTCCCCGGTGCGGCGCAACGGCCAGATCGTCGGCCACCGCCATCGCGTCGACAACCGGCTGCTCTTTGCTGCCTGCTACGGCGTGCCCGCATCGCGCTTCGAGCCGCGTTGATGTCGTTTTCCCGGAACCTTCGGAACTTTCGATCATCCCTCGCGCGCCACGGCAGCACGGTGCTCATCCGGCGGACGACGGGGTGCCCCGGCGTGACGACAGCGGCAGCGCGACGCTCTTCACCGGTGCCGAATCGCGGCGATCAATTGCTCCTTGGTCATGGTCGATCGTCCCGCGATCCCGATTGCCCGCGCTTCGCGGTACAATGCCGCTCTGGTGCGGTTCTCGAGATGCGTGCTGTTGCGGTCGAGCGTGCCGGCCGCTTTGGCGTTCGCGATTCGCGCCGCTTTCTCCTTCGACGCGCCTTCGCGGCGCAAATCCTCATAAAGTTTGGCGTCTTTCACGCGCGATCCTTGGGCCTTTGCCATCGTCCTTCTCCTGCGATTGCCGGCGATTCCAACGGGCGGCGGCGGGGTTGGTTCGACGGCGAATGACAATTGTAAGACAAAGGGCGACAAACGCGGGGTCAGCTCCTATATGGCGGCCACCGGCAACCCTTAGGGCGGCAATGCTGACCACCAATCCATTCGATGACGACAAGCTGCGCGAAGAGTGTGGCGTTTTCGGCGTTTCGGGCGCGGCCGATTCGGCTGCCGCGCTCGTCGCGCTCGGGCTTCATGCCCTCCAGCATCGCGGGCAGGAGGCCGCCGGCATCACCAGCTTCGATGGCGCCCACTTCCACACGCATCGCGCGATGGGGCACGTCGCGGGCAATTTCGACAAGGACGACGTCATCCGCGCGCTGCCCGGCAACGTCGCAATGGGGCATGTCCGCTATTCGACGACCGGCGAAACCGCGCTGCGCAACGTCCAGCCGCTCTACGCCGATCTCGCCACCGGCGGTTTCGCGATCGCACATAACGGCAACCTTTCCAACGCGATGCGGTTGCGGCGCGATCTGGTTCGCTCGGGCTCGATCTTCCAGTCGACCTCGGATACCGAGACGATCATCCATCTCGTCGCGACCTCGAGCTACCGCACCCTGCTCGACAAGTTCATCGATGCGCTGAAGCGCGTCGAGGGCGCCTATTCGCTGATCGCGATGACCCCCGAAGGCATGATCGCCTGCCGCGATCCGCTCGGCATCCGGCCGCTCGTGATGGGGCGCCTGGGGGAAGCCGTCATCTTCGCGTCCGAAACCGTGGCGCTCGATGTCGTTGGTGCGAGCTTCGAACGCGAGGTCGAACCCGGCGAGTTGATCGTCGTTCAGGGCGAGTCGATGCGGTCGATCCATCCGTTCGCCAGGCTGCCGGCACGGCCGTGCATCTTCGAATATGTCTATTTCTCGCGCCCCGATTCGATCGCCGATGATCGCTCGATCTATTCGGTGCGCAAGGCGATCGGCGCGCAACTGGCGATCGAGAACCCGGTCGAGGCCGATCTGGTCATCCCGGTACCCGATTCGGGCGTGCCCGCCGCGATCGGCTATGCGCAGGAATCGGGGATTCCGTTCGAACTCGGGATCATCCGGTCGCATTATGTCGGCCGCACCTTCATCCAGCCCGGCGACAAGGTCCGCCACCTCGGTGTCAAACTCAAACATAACGCGAACCGTACGCTGATCGCGGGGCAGCGCGTCGTGCTGATCGACGATTCGATCGTCCGCGGCACGACCAGCCTCAAGATCGTCCAGATGATGCGCGAAGCGGGCGCGGCCGAGGTGCATATGCGCATCGCGAGCCCGCCGACCCGGCATTCGTGCTTCTACGGCGTCGACACCCCCGAGCGCGCCAAGCTGCTCGCCGCCAAGATGAATCTGGCGGAAATGAGCAAATATATCCAGGCCGACAGCCTCGCGTTCGTGTCGATCGACGGGCTCTACAAGGCGCTCGGCGAGACGCATCGTGCCGATATCCTGCCCTCGCATTGCGACGCCTGCTTCACCGGCGATTACCCGACATCGCTCACCGATCAGGATGACGCGGTGGAGGTCGATCAATTTGCGTTGCTCGCAGAGCGCGTGAACTAAAGCGGATAACCTAATGACTGACCAAGCTCTTTCGGGGCGCCTTGCGCTCGTCACCGGCGCCAGCCGCGGGATCGGTGCCGCCACCGCCAAGGCGCTCGCCGCGCAAGGGGCGCACGTCGTCCTCACCGCGCGCACCGCGAGCGACCTCGAGCAGGTCGAGGAAGCGATCTTCGCCGCCGGCGGCAGCGCGACGATCGCGCCGCTCGATCTCGCCCAGAACGACAGCATCGCCCGCCTTGCCACCGCGCTCGGCGAGCGTTGGCAGGCGCTCGATATCCTCGTGCTCAATGCCGCGATGCTGGGCACGCTCGCCGCCGTCCCCGCGTTCGACGCCCGCGAACTGGCCAAGGTGCTGACGCTCAACATCAGCGCGCAGGCCGCGCTGCTGGCGGCGTTCGATCCAATGATGCGTGCATCGAATGATGCGCGGGTGATCGCGCTCACCTCGTCGGTCGCGCGCAATCCGCGCGCTTTCTGGGGGATGTACGGCGCCTCGAAGGCCGCGTTCGAGAATCTCGTTTCGGCCTATGGCGACGAGGTCGGGAATGTCAGCAAGATCCGCACCGCGATCATCGACCCCGGCGCAACCCGCACCAAGATGCGCGAGCACGCCTTTCCCGGCGAAGATCCGGCAACGCTCAAATCACCCGATGTCGTGGGCGCGCGCATCGCCGCGCTGGCGATCACCGGTTTCGACTCGGGCCATTTCGAGCGGATCGACGGGTAACGTCGGCACCGCTCAGAGCAGGTGCGGCTCCTTCTCCACCTGCCAGGTCTGCCCCTTGGCGAGCAGTTTCTGAAGATCGCCGACCTTGCCCTCGCTCGCCGCGCGATTCTGTTCGACGACGGCGCTTTCAAAGGTCGGCGCAGGGCTATCGTAAAGCACACCGAGCGCGACCGGGAAGCCCGCCTCCGGCATCTCGACCAGCATATGCGCCAGCCCGCGGTTGGTCTGGTCGTGGACGATGACCCCGGCGGCCTGCCAGTCGCCATCCGTGACATCGACAACCTTGAGCGTCAGATGCTCGCTATCCATCGTCAGCCCCCTGGTGCCGCCATCGAACAGCAAGGGTGCACCATGCTCGACCCACAATTGATTGGCGGCCGCATTGGGTTTGGCGGTGAAGGGCGCGAACACGTCGTCGTTATAGACGATGCAATTCTGGAAAATCTCGATGAACCCCGTGCCCTTATGGGCATGCGCCGCCTTCAGCACCTTGGGCAGGTTCTTGTGAACGTCGATCGCGCGCGCCACGAACCGCGCCCCCGAGCCAAGCGCAAACGCGCACGGCCGCGCGGGCCGGTCGATCGAGCCGAACGGCGTCGATGGCGAGCGCGTACCGACGCGACTGGTGGGTGAATATTGGCCCTTGGTCAGACCGTAAATCTCGTTGTTGAACAACAGCACCTGACAATCGAGGTTGCGCCGCAGCAGGTGCATCGTGTGGTTGCCGCCGATCGACAGCGCATCGCCATCACCGGTGATGATCCACACATCGAGATTGGGATTGGCGAGCTTGACCCCCGTCGCCACCGCCGGCGCGCGACCGTGGATGGTGTGGAAGCCGTAGGTCTCCATATAATAAGGGAAACGCGACGAGCAGCCGATACCGGACACGAACACCGTCCTGGCCGGATCGGCGCCGATCTCGGGCAAGGTGCGCTGGACGGCCTTGAGGATCGCGTAATCGCCGCACCCCGGGCACCAGCGAACCTCCTGATCCGATTCCCAATCCTTGATCGTGGTGGTGATGGGCGTCATTTCATTCATTCGTCTTCTCCACGTCATGCCAGCGACCGCTGGCATCCCTCGGCCAAGAGCCCCCGGCTTGCGCCGGGGTGACGCATCAAGTGGCCAGTGCCGCGTCGATCGCGGCCTCGATCTCGGCGATGCGGAAGGGCTGGCCCGACACCTTATTGAGCGGTTTGGCATCGACGAGGAACTGGTCGCGCAGCACCGTCTTGAGCTGCCCCGTGTTCATCTCAGGCACAAGAATATGCTCGAAACCTTTGAGCAAGCCTCCCAAATTCTTCGGCATCGGCCAGATGTGGCGCAGATGCACATGGCTGACATCGAGCCCCCGCTTGCGCGCGCGGCCGACCGCCTGATGGATCGGCCCGAAGGTCGAGCCCCAGCCGACCACCACGAGCTTGCCCGAAGCCTCACCGAGGTCGACCTGCTGATCGGGGATCGCGATCCCCGCTACCTTATCGTGGCGCAGATCGGTCATGAACTGGTGGTTCTCCGGCGAATATTCGATATTGCCGGTGTCCGCTTTCTTCTCGATGCCGCCGATGCGGTGGAGCAGCCCCGGTGTTCCCGGCTTGACCCACGGCCGCGCCAGTTTGGCGTCGCGCGCATAAGGCAGGAAGCCGCCTTCGGGGACATGATCGAGGAAAGTGACAGGAAACGGCTCATACCCACTGATATCGGGTACTTTCCACGGCTCGGCCGCGTTGGCGATATAGCCGTCTGTCAAGAGCATCACCGGCGTCATATATTGCGTCGCGATTCTGCACGCCTCGATCGCGCAATCGAATGCATCGGCGGGCGAACGCGCGGCAATCACCGGCATCGGCGCGTCGCCGTTGCGACCGTAGACCGCCTGATACAGATCCGATTGCTCGGTCTTGGTCGGCAGGCCGGTCGAAGGGCCGCCGCGCTGTGAATTGACGATCACCAGCGGCAACTCGGTCATGATCGCAAGCCCGATCGCCTCGGTCTTGAGCGCAATACCGGGGCCCGACGACGACGTAACCCCGAGTTGACCCGCATAAGACGCCCCGATTGCGGCGGCGATCGCGGCAATCTCGTCTTCGGCCTGAAAGGTCGTGATGCCGAATTCCTTGAGCCGCGACAGATGGTGCAGGATCGCCGAGGCCGGGGTGATCGGATAGCCACCGAAGAACATCCGGACATTGGCAAGCTGCGTCCCCGCGACCAACCCCAGCGCAATCGATTCGGCGCCGGTGACGGTGCGATACAGCCCCGGCTCGACCGGCGCGGCGGGCACGCTCATCTGGCCGATCTGGCCGCCCAGTTCGGCAGTTTCGCCATAGGCATGGCCGGCATTGAGCGCGGCGATATTGGCTTCGGCAAGCTCGGGCGCCTTGGCGAACTTGGCCTTGAGCCAGTCGGTCACCGGCTTGCGCTCGCGATCGAACATCCACAGCGCCAGCCCCAGCGTCCACATGTTCTTGCAGCGCAACGCTTCCTTGTTGCCGAGCCCGAACGGCTTCACGGCATCGAGCGTGAGTTGCGAGATATTGAGCTTGAGCAGCCGCCAGTCGGCAAGGCTTTCGTCATCGAGCGGGTTGCGATCATATTTGGCCTTGGCGAGGTTGCGATCGGAAAATTCGCCCTCGTCGGCGATGATCAGCCCCCCCGGCTTCAACGCCGCGACATTCACCTTGAGCGCCGCCGGGTTCATCGCGACAAGCACATCGGGCGCATCGCCCGCGGTATCGATCGCCGCCGAGCCGAAATTGATCTGGAAGGCCGAGACGCCGAACAGCGTGCCTTGCGGCGCGCGGATCTCGGCAGGAAAATCGGGGAAGGTCGCCAGATCGTTACCCGCCAGCGCGGTCGATAGCGTGAATTGCCCCCCGGTTAGCTGCATACCGTCGCCACTATCGCCTGCAAAGCGTACGACGACCGATTCGGAGGGGGGATGTGCGTTCGCCTCTTCGGGCGTGACCTGATGGGCAGCGGTGGCCATGGAACCTTCCTGCTAGCGAACGATGCCGGCCCCTATGCCTGGACCGTTCCGGCCCAACGTAGAATTTCCGGGCGCGCCTGCAAATGGTTCTTTTTCGGACGCTCGCGATGGCGCCGCGACAGGGGGATTGCCCACTTCGCCCATGGCCGTTGCGAATGGCGCTGTGACCTCGATTCGGTCGAGCCAGACCGCGGCATTGCGCAGTGCAGTACGGTCTCAATCAAGCATGGCGACGGCAGCATCGATACGCGCTGTCCTCGCTGAACGGCCTTAGTGCGCCCCCGGAGGCGGGGCGCCCATCCCACCCATCATCTGCTGCTGCATCTGCATCTGGCGGATAACGGCCTTGGACAGGAAATCGATCATCTCGATATCGAACACGAGCACCGAGTTCGCCGGGATCACGACATTACCAGCGCCATCGCGCCGCTCGGCAGCGCCATACGCCAGATCGGGCTTGATCCAGAACCGGTATTTCGCACCCTTGGGCATCAGCTTCAGCGCTTCCTCGAAGCCCGGAATCGCGGCTTGCTCGCCGAGCGGGAACGGCGTCGGCTGCTGCGACTTGTCGAAGCGATTCCCATCGGTGAGCGTGCCGTCATAATTGACGAGCGCGACATCCTCGTCGGTCGGCGCAGCGCCAGTGCCCTTCGTGAGCACCTTATATTGCAGCCCCGACGCGGTTTCGACCACACCTTCCGCGCGCGCATTTTCGGCAAGGAAGGCGCTGACCGCGTTGGTCGGCGCGGCAAAGGCGAGGCTCGCCGCGATCGCGACGGCCGCGATGATGCCTGCCCACAACATCACGACGAAACGTCGCGGTGTGGGCTGCAAAGGAACGGCGGTCACAGACATGAACAGGCCTCGCTGGCACGATCAGAGGGAAAGCGACGGGATCACTGCCCGGCGGCAGCGCAACGGCAACTCAGCCGTCGCGTTCCATCCGCTTACGCTCGAGCTTGCGGGCGCGACGAACGGCCGCCGCACGCTCACGCGCGCGCTTCTCGCTCGGCTTTTCATAATGCCGGCGCAGTTTCATTTCGCGATAGACGCCCTCGCGCTGCAGCTTCTTCTTGAGCGCGCGCAGCGCCTGGTCGACATTATTGTCGCGAACGATGATCTGCATAAACCCTTCAGTCTCCGGCTCGATGGCTCAATAGAAAATGGTCGTCGCGAGCAAGCCCGCGCCGTGTGTCGCGCGCCGTACCAGCGGTGCGGCTGTTGATCAAGCGAATTGCCGCAGCGCATGGTTCCCGGTTGCACGGGCGTGCGGCTCGTTTATGTCGGCGGGCATGACCGGGACGCCACTCAACCTTTATAACAGCCTCACGCGCCACGTCGACCGCTTTACGCCGATCGATGCCACCAACCTGCGCGTCTATTCGTGCGGGCCGACCGTCTACAATTATGCGCATATCGGCAATCTGCGCGCTTATGTCTTTACCGACACGCTGTCGCGCACGCTGACGTGGAAGGCCAAGGCCATGGGCTGGGGGCCGCTCACGCATGTCATCAACATCACCGATGTCGGCCATCTGACCTCCGACGCCGATGCCGGCGATGACAAGATGGAGGCCGCCGCGCGCGCCGCGGCCAAAAGCATCTGGGACATTGCCGCGCACTACACGCAGGCGTTCAAGCAGAACCTCGTCGATCTCAACATCCGTGCACCGAGCCGCTGGTCGGTCGCGACCGACCATATCGACGACATGATCGCCTTCGCCGAACAGATTGCGCCCACGCACTGCTACATGCTCGACAGCGGCCTGTATTTCGACGTGTCGACGGTGCCCGATTATGGGGCGCTGGCTGGCGGGCGCGACGATGCCGCGGCCAACCGGATCGACGCCGTCACCGGCAAGCGCCATCCACAGGACTTCGCGATCTGGCGTACATCGGCGCCAGGCGAGAACCGGCAGATGGAATGGGAGTCGCCCTGGGGCCGCGGCGCGCCGGGCTGGCACCTCGAATGCTCGGTGATGAGCAAGAAATATCTCGGCAGCCAGTTCGATATCCATACCGGCGGCATCGACCATCGCGAGATCCACCACCCCAATGAGATCGCGCAGAACCAGGCGCATTGCGATTGCGCGGACACCGGCGCGAACTGGTGGATGCACAACAATTTCCTGCTCGAGCGTAGCGGCAAGATGTCCAAATCGGCCGGTGGCTTCACGACGCTCCAGAGTTTGATCGACAAGGGTGTCCATCCCCTCGCCTATCGCCTGATGTGTCTGTCGGCGCATTATCGCAGCGAGCTCGACTTCTCGGGCGAGGCGCTGGCGGCGGCGGTGACCCGGCTCAAGCGGCTGGCGATGACCGTGGCCACGTTGCGCGACCGCGCAGCGGCCGATCCCGCGGTCCCCGGCGCCGAGCGCGCGCTCGGCTATCGTGAACGACTCGATCAGGCGATGTCGGACGATCTCAACACGCCAAAAGCGCTGCCGGTGCTCGACGAGATGCTCGCCGACAAGAAGCTCTCCCCCGCCGAGCGGATCGCCGCGCTGGCCGATTTCGATGCGGTGCTCGGGCTCGATCTGGCGACGATCACGCGCGAAATGCTGCGGGTGCGCCCCAAGACCGCGACGATCGCCGCCGAGGCGATCGCCGGTCATCTCGCCGAACGCCGTGAGGCGCGCGCGGCCAAGGATTTCATCCGCTCCGACGCGATCCGCGATACGTTGACGGCGGCGGGGGTCGAGGTGATGGACGGCGATCCGCTGGGCTGGGACTGGAGGCTCGAACTCGACCGTTGAGCGCGCCCCAAAGAGCGCCAGGCCCTTGCGAACGACCGGTGTGTTGTCGATACAAGCCGCCTTATAGGGAGGGTCACGAATGCGCGGACAGGTGCTCGGGGTCGATCGAGAAACGGGAAACGGCCAGATTTCCGGCGATGACGGTCAGCGTTATGTCTTTCGACCGCGCGACTGGAGCGACCCGATAGGCCCCTCGGTCGGCGCATTGATCGATTTCGAAGCCGAAGGGACGACCGCGCGCCGCATCTATCGGCAACCCGGCACCACCATGATGCCCGTCGCCGCACCACCCCAGGCGGGCGGGCGCAACAAATATATCGCTGCCATTCTTGCCTTTCTGTTCGGCATGCTCGGGGTCCACCGTTTCTACCTCGGCCGCAACGGATCGGGCGTCGTGATGCTGGTCCTCAGCCTGACCGTCGTCGGGCTGCCGGTCAGTTGGCTATGGTCGATGGTCGATACCATCCGCTATCTCGTCATGCCCGACGATGAGTTCGCCGCGCGTTACGGGCACCGGCCGCAATGAAGGCCGTTCTCCCCGCTTTCGCGCGGCCGATGGTCGAAGCGCAACTTCCCGCCGATCTCGAAGTCGCGTGGTTCACGACCCCCGACGAGGCGAATGCCATGGTGGTCGATGCCGATATCGCCTGGGTCGACATGCAGCAGCCGCTCTACGCCGGTGAAGCCGTCGCGCGCGGGACGCAGATCAAATGGCTGTCGACGATCTTCGCCGGGCTCGATGCCTTCCCCCTGCCCTTGCTCAAGGAGCGTGGGGTGATCGTCACCAATGGCAACGGGCTCAACGCGCACACGGTGGCCGATTATGCGGTGATGGGGATCCTCGTTGCCGCCAAGCGCTTCGACGAGGTCGTCCGCACCGCCGACCGGCACGAATGGCCCTTTGTCGCGCCCGGACAGGCCGAACTGGCGGGCAGCCGCGCGCTGGTGATCGGCTACGGCACGATCGGGCGCCTGATCGGCCAACGGCTCGCGGCATTCGATGTCGCGATCACCGGCGTCACCCGGACCGGCCGTGAAAATACGCTCAGGGGCGATCAATGGCGCGCCCGGCTAGGCGAATTCGATTGGGTCGTGCTCGCGGCGCCCTCGACGGGTGCCACCAGGGCAATGATCGGACCCGACGAACTGGCGGCGATGAAGCCCGATGCATGGCTGGTCAACATCGCGCGCGGCGATATGATCGACAAAGCGGCGTTGATCGATGCGCTGACGACGCGACGCATCGCGGGCGCGTTCCTCGATACCGTCGACCCCGAGCCCCTGCCTCCCGCCGATCCGCTGTGGAACGCGCCCAACGCGATCCATTCGATGCACCTCGCCGGGCGCAGCCAGCGCTCGATGTTCCCGCGCGGCGCCGCGCTTTTCCTCGATAATCTGGCTGCCTTTCGCGCGGGACGGCCGATGCGCAATGTGGTCGATCTCGACGCAGGCTATTAGGCTCCCGGAATGGCGCCCCGCAGTGTGCGGCCGCGCGCGGTTGCGCGGGAGCAAGCATCGACCCCATCGCGGGCACCGCGGCGGGCTCGGGCGCAGGAACATCATACGCTCCGCCATCGCCGCCACGATCGCGACGATCAACATCGCGCCGCTATTCCTCCCGCGGCGTGCCATGCTCTTGGCGAATTGGGTTCAACACACGATATCGGCCTTTCGGGCGGATGCAATTTCGCCTGATCGCGCGCCTGCAGTTTTCATTGATTGCGGGCCCTGTCTTTTTCCCGCATGGACGCGGGTTGCTTTCACATGAGGATCGACATGGCCGCCAAATGGGCTCCCGACAGCTGGACCGCCGCCGAAGCTCGCCAGCTTCCCGACTATCCTGACGCCGCTGCGCTCGATGCCGCGACCGACCAGCTCGGCAATTATCCCCCGCTCGTCTTTGCCGGCGAAGCGCGCAACCTGACCGCCGACCTCGCGCGTGTCGCGGCGGGCGAAGCGTTCCTGCTTCAGGGCGGCGATTGCGCCGAATCCTTTGCCGAGTTCCACCCGAACAACATTCGCGATACGTTCCGCGTCATCCTGCAGATGGCGGTCGTGCTCACCTATGCCTCGAAGCTGCCGGTGGTGAAGGTCGGCCGGATGGCGGGGCAGTTCGCCAAGCCGCGCTCGGCGCCGACCGAGACGATCGATGGTGTCGAGCTTCCCAGCTATCGCGGCGACAATATCAACGACATCGCCTTCACGCCCGAGGGGCGGACCCCCGACCCGCAGCGGATGCTGCGCGCCTATGCGCAATCGGCGGCGACGCTCAACCTGCTGCGCGCGTTCGCGCAAGGCGGCTATGCCAACCTTCATCAGGTTCATCGCTGGACGCACGATTTCATGGGCCGCAGCCCGTGGGCGAAGAAATATGCCGAGATGGCCGACCGGATCGGCGACGCGCTGGAATTCATGGAAGCGTGCGGCATCAACGCCGAAAGCGTGCCGCAGCTCTCGCAGACCCAATTCTATACCAGCCACGAAGCGCTGCTGCTGCGTTACGAACAGGCGCTGACCCGGCAGGACAGCCTGACCGGCGACTGGTACGACACGTCGGCGCATTTCCTGTGGATCGGCGATCGGACGCGTTTCGAGGGCTCGGCGCATGTCGAGTTCCTGCGCGGGATCGGCAACCCGATCGGGATCAAATGCGGGCCGAGCCTCGAGCCCGATGCGCTGCTCTCGATGCTCGATACGCTCAATCCGGCGCGGATTCCCGGCCGGATGACGCTGATCACGCGCTACGGCCACGACAAGATCGAGACCGGGCTGCCCAAGCTGGTCCGTGCAGTGCTGCGCGAAGGCCATCCGGTGGTGTGGAGCTGCGATCCGATGCACGGCAACGTCGTCAAGGCCGCGAATGGCTATAAGACGCGCCCGTTCGACCGGATTCTGGCCGAGGTACGCGGCTTCTTCGCGGTGCACCGCGCCGAGGGCTCGATTGCGGGCGGCATCCATGCCGAGATGACGGGGCAGAACGTCACCGAATGCACCGGCGGTGCGGTGGCGGTGACCGAGCAGAGCCTTGCCGATCGCTATCACACCCATTGCGACCCACGCCTCAACGCCAGCCAGAGCCTCGAACTCGCTTTCCTGCTGGCCGAGATGCTCAACCGCGAAATGGCCGAGCGCCGCAAGGCCGCAGCCTGAACCGAAACGAGCGACCGGGCCGGCATCCGGTCGCTCACTCCGGCGGCGCAAGCACTTGACGCTTACGCACAAGCCCCGTAATCGCCCGCTTTCGCTGCCCAGCGCGGCCCCTTCGTCTAGCGGTCAGGACGTCGCCCTCTCACGGCGAAAACACGGGTTCGATTCCCGTAGGGGTCACCAGACAGCCGCTTCGGCGTGGTGGCGATGGACGTTGGTTGGTCGAAGCCGTGCCCCGACACACGACGGCGGGCATTTCCCAAGCGCGATGCTTCTGCTAGATGGCGGTTATGAGCCGCCTTATCGCATTGTTGACAGCCTGCGCGCTTGTCCTCGCTTTGGGGCTGGGATCAATAGCGCACGCCATGGAGCCGATCGGCTGCGTTGATGCGGCGACAGAAGCGGCGGTCGGCCACCTCGAGGGCAATACCGACCAGAATTCGGGCGGCGCTGAGGCCCCCTTGCATCATCACGGCGGGTGCCACGGCCACCATATTTCGACGACCTCCGATGGTTCGCCATCGGTGCCGCATGTTCTGACGTCCGCGCTGGCACCCTCCCATGATGCTGCCGCGCTGCCGGGTCGCGGTGCCGGCCCCGCCCTCAGACCCCCTATCGCCTGACGGTCCTCCGCTCGCCTGCGCCGATGCGCGGGCTGGTTTGAACCGTCAGGAGTTCTTTCATCATGCATCGATTAATCGCGGCCTTGCTGGCTGCGGCGTCGTGCGCCGGTATGGCGCAGGCGCAAAATACGCCGCCTGCCGCAGCAGGCGCTTTGCTCACCCTCGAGCACGCACTCGACCTGGCCGGCGCCGCCTCTCCGTCGCTTGACGCGGCGGCGGCGGACCGTCGCGCGGCGGCGGCAGGGCAGCGGATCGCGGCGCTGCGCCCCAACCCCAGCGTTACCGTCGATGCCGAGAACATCGTGGGCACCGGCCCCTATCGCGATATCGAGAGCCTCGAAACGACCGCCTCACTTGTCCTGCCGATCGAACGTGGCGGCAAGCGATCGGCGCGGATCGCGGTTGCCGATGCGTGTTCCGATCGAGCCGCCGTTGCGGCTGCGATCGCACAGGCCGATCTGCGGCGCGCCGTCATCACCGCTTATGCCGAGTTGATCGCTGCGGAGCGGCGGCTAGAAACCGCGCGCGATCAGGCGGTTCTTGCGGCTGAGTGGCTGCGTGGCGCGGACGTTCGCGTGCGGGCCGGGCGTGCATCGCCGATCGAAATCCAGCGCGCGGCCGTGGCACGGCTCAACGCCGATGCCGCGGTCGAGCGGGCTGCGCGGCTTGCCGATGTCGCGCGCTTCACGCTCGCGCGGCTGATCGGGCAACCGGTCACGGCACCACTCGACATGGCATGGTTCGCGCACGTGCCCTCCGGTCATGGCCCAGGCGCTCCGATCGACAGTCGCGGCACGCTCACGCTGGCGGCTGCCGAGGCCGATCTCGCGACGGCTGATGCCGGGGTTCGGCTCGCGCGATCGCATCGCGTGCCCGACCTGACGCTGAGCGCGGGTGCGCGTCGGTTTGAGGCAACCAGCGACACCGCAGCGATGTTCAGCCTGTCGATCCCGATCCCGGTGTTCGATAACGGCAAGGCCGCATTGGCGGAGGCCACGGCCGAACACCAGCGTGCCGAGGCGTTGCGCCGCGCGACCGCGATCGAGGTCGATCAGGCGATCGCCCGCGCGCGGGCCGATGCCGCCAATGCCGCCACGACCGCAGCGACCGCCAGCGGACCGGCGCTGCGCGCGGCCGAGGAGAGCGCCCGCATCGCCCGCATCGGTTATCGCGAAGGCAAGTTCGGCCAGCTCGACCTGCTCGATGCCGAGCGCACACTCGCCGAGACGCGGACGGCCGCGATCGACGCCTTGCTCGCATACCATATCGCGCAAGCGCAGCTCGACCGCCTCACCGCGCGCGCGCCGATCCAGGATCAATGACCATGAACACCATTTTCAAGGCGGCACTGCCGCTGACCCTCGCCGCGCTGGTCGCGTCGGGCTGCACCGGCCAGGACGCCGCGCCCGACAACGCCACGATTGAAGAGGCCGGCCACGCCGAACAAGAAGGCGTGATCGACCTGACACCCCAGCAGATCGCCGCGGCGGGAATCGAGATCGTGCGACCGACGACGACCGGTGGCGGGATGCTGACGCTTCCGGCGACGATCGAGGGCGATCCGCAAAAGACGCACGTCGTGTCGGCGGCGATCGGGGGACGTATCGTCACGCTCAACCGCAATCTGGGCCAAAGCGTGGGGCGCGGTGAGACGCTGGCCGTGATCGAGAGCCGCGAGGCCGCCTCGCTCAAGGCCGAGATCGAGGCCGCGCGTGCGCGGCTGGCGCTGGCGCAATCCAATTTGCGCCGCGAGGAGCGCCTGTTTGCCGAACGCGTGTCGCCTGAACAGGATGTGATCGCCGCACGCACCGCCGCCACCGAAGCCGGGATTGCGCTGCGCCTCGCCCAGCAACAACTGTCGGCGGCCGGTGCGGGTGGCGGCGATTTCAATCGCCTTGGCATCGCCGCGCCGATCGATGGCCAGATCACGTCACGCAGCGTGACGCTTGGCCAGACGGTCGCGGCCGATGCGGAATTGTTCCGCGTTGCCGATCTCTCGCGTGTCGCGGTCACGATGGCGCTCTCGCCGGCCGATGCCGGGCACGTCAAACCGGGGGCGACGGTGGACGTGGTGTCGGGCGACCGGCGCTCGGCGGCACAGATCAGCTTCGTATCGCCGGTGCTCGACGAGACCAGCCGGCTCGTCACCGCGATCGCCGCCATCGACAATCGCGCGGGCCAGTGGCGCGTCGGCGAGCCCGTGACGGCCTCGATCAGCACGCCCGAGACGACCAGCGGCGCGCGAGTGCTCGTTCCTTCGCTCGCGGTCCAGACGATCGAGGGGCGCCCCCACGTTTTCGTGCGCACCCAAAACGGGTTCAAGGCCGTGACCGTCACACTCGGCCAGCCGAGCGGTGACCATGTCGTCGTCACCTCGGGGCTTTCCGGCGATGAGCAAATCGCGGGCAACGGCAGCTTCACGCTCAAGGCCGAACTCGGCAAGGGCGATGCCGAACACGGGGGGCATTGATCGATGATCGATCGTATCGTCACCCTCTCCGTCGAACGGCGCTGGTTCGTCCTGCTGATGACGCTCATCGCCGCCACGATCGGCGGCTGGGCGATCAGCCAGTTACCGATCGACGCCGTGCCCGATATCACCAACAACCAGGTGCAGGTGAACGTCCGCGCGCCTGCCCTCTCCCCCGAACTGGTGGAAAAGCAGGTCGCTTTCGCGATCGAAACCGCGCTCGCAGGCGTTCCCGGGCTCGATCACACCCGATCGCTCAGCCGCAACGGCTTTGCGCAGATCACGGCGGTCTTCACCGACGCCACCGACATCTATTTCGCCCGCCAGCAGGTTGCCGAGCGCCTGCGGATCGCCGAAGCGAGCCTGCCCGACGGGGTGACGCCCGAAATGGGGCCGATCGCCACCGGACTCGGCGAAGTCTATATGTGGACCGTCCACCTCCAGCATCGCCGCGAAGACCGGCACAAGCCCGGCGAACCCGGCATCCAGCCCGACGGCAGCTACATCACCCCCGAGGGCGAGCGGTTGATCAGCGAGGCCGACAAGGCGACCTATCTGCGCACGACGCAGGACTGGATCGTCGCGCCGCTGCTCAAGAACACGCCCGGCCTTGCCGGGGTGGACACGATCGGCGGCTATGTGAAGGAGTTTCAGGTGATCCCCGACGTCCAGCGCCTCGCCGCGCTGGGCATCAACCTCAGCGATCTCGCCCGCGCGCTGGAGGAAAACAATGTCGGAGTCGGCGCGGGCGTGATCGATCGCGGCGGCGAAGGTCTTGCGGTGCGATCCGACGCCCGCATCCGCAACGCGCAGGAACTCGCGGACACTGTCATCGCCACGCGCGACGGCGTACCGATCAGGCTCGATCAGGTCGCGCAAATCCGCATCGGTCAGGCCATCCGCTACGGCTCGGCCTCCGAAAACGGTCAGGAAGTCGTCGTCGGGACCGCCGTGATGCGGATCGGTGAAAACAGCCGCGCGGTCGCCTTGGCGGTGGCCGAGCGGCTCGAGGAGATCAATGCCTCGCTGCCCACCGATATCGTGGTCCAGCCGGTGCTTGATCGCACCGCGCTGGTCAATTCGACGATCAAGACGGTGGCGAAAAACCTCAGCGAAGGCGCGTTGCTGGTGGTCGTCGTGCTGTTCGCGCTGCTCGGCAATTTCCGGGCGGCGCTGATCGCGGCGCTGGTGATCCCGTTGACGATGTTGCTCGCCAGTTTCGGGATGCTCAGAGGCGGTGTCTCGGCGAATCTGATGAGCCTGGGGGCGCTCGATTTCGGCCTGATCGTCGATGGCGCGGTTATCATCGTCGAGAATGCGCTGCGCCGGATCGCCGAACGTCAGCATCAATACGGGCGCACATTGGCGCATGACGAGCGGCTGTCGGTCGTGGCGCAGGCCGCGCGCGAGATGATCCGGCCATCGGTATTCGGGCAGGCGATCATCATGCTCGTCTATGTCCCGCTGCTGATGCTGACGGGCATCGAGGGAAAAACCTTCACGCCGATGGCGCTGACCGTCATCATCGCGCTCGCCTGCGCCTTCGTCCTGTCGCTGACCTTCGTGCCCGCGATGCTCGCCATCTGGCTGTCGAAGCCGGTGGCGGAGAAAGAAGGGCGCATCATGGCCTGGCTCACGCGCAAATATGAGCCGGGCATCGATCGCGCGATGAAGCGGCCGACGCTGACGCTGGGGATCGGGATCGGCAGTTTCGCCGCCGCCATCGCGCTCTTCTCGCTGCTCGGGCAGGAATTCCTGCCGCAGCTCGATGAAGGCGATCTGACCGCCCAGATGCTCCGCATTCCGGGAACCTCGGTCGATCAGAGCCAGGCGATGCAATCGCGGATCGAACGCGCGATCGGCACATTGCCCGAAGTCAAGTTCGTATTCTCGAAAACGGGCACGGCCGAACTCGCCTCCGATCCGATGCCGCCCAACATCTCGGATACGTTCATCGTCATGAAGCCGCGCGCCGAATGGCCCGACCGGCGGCTGCCCAAGGCCGCGTTGATCGCCAAGGTCGAACGCGTGCTCGATGGCATACCGGGCGGGGCCTATGAGATCAGCCAGCCGATCCAGATGCGGTTCAACGAACTGATCGCGGGCGTGCGGGGTGACATCGCGGTCAAGGTGTTCGGCGACGATTCCGATGCAATGAACGCCACTGCCAATGCCGTCGCCGCGATCCTGCGCCAGACCGACGGCGCCACCGATGTTCGCGTCGAGCAGACCGAGGGCTTGCCGATGCTCGACATCCGCCCCCGCCGCGACATGATGGCACGGCTGGGCATTACCGCGCAGACCGTTCAGGATACGGTTTCCGCTGCGATCGGCGGGCGTGATGCCGGGGTGATCTTCGAAGGCGACCGCCGCTTTGCCGTGACGATCCGCCTCTCGGATGCCGCACGCGCCGATCTTCAGACGCTCGGCCAGGTACCAGTGCCGCTGCCTGACGGCGGCTTCGTGCCGCTTCAGAGCGTCGCGGCGATCGGCGTTACCGATGGCCCCAATCAGATCAGCCGCGAAAACGGCAAGCGGCGCGTCGTCGTGCAGGCCAATGTGCGCGGCCGCGATGTCGTCAGCGTGGTCGCCGACGCGCAGCAGCGGATCGACAAGGAGGTGCGGCTGCCGGCCGACGAATATCTCGAATGGGGCGGACAGTTCGAGAATCTCCAATCGGCGACCAAGCGGCTGATGCTGGTCGTTCCCGCCTGTTTCGCGCTGATCCTGTTGCTGCTCTACAGCGCGCTGCGGAGCGTACGCGATGCGGCGATCGTGTTCACCGGGGTTCCGCTGGCACTGGGGGGCGGCGTGCTGGCGCTGTTCCTGCGTGGGATGCCGTTCTCGATCTCGGCGGCGGTGGGGTTCATCGCCCTGTCAGGGATCGCGGTCCTGAACGGGCTGGTGATGGTGACATCGATCCAGACGCTGATGGCACGCGGGATGGCGCGCACGCAGGCCGCGCGCGACGGGGCGATGATGCGCCTGAGGCCGGTGGTGATGACCGCGCTGGTGGCAAGTCTGGGTTTCGTGCCGATGGCGATCGCAACCGGCGCGGGCGCCGAGGTACAGAAACCGCTCGCTACCGTGGTAATCGGCGGGCTCATCTCGGCCACCTTGCTCACGCTGTTCGTGCTGCCGACGCTCTATGCCCGTTATGGGCAGCGCGAGGCCGCCGCACCGCCCGTGCAGATGGACGAAGCGATGGAGATCGGGGCCCGCTGATCGCCGCGACGGACAGCCCGCATCAGCCAGCGCCGGATTGCCAACTTGCGTCGGCGATCAGGGCGATCGGTCCGGCGCTGCGGGCTGTCCAGAGCTGCATGGTGTCGGCCTCGGCCGCGCCGGCATGCAGGACGAAGGGCGTGCCATCGAACAACGGTGACTGGCCACGGAAAATGAACCGATCGGGCGGGATACCGTCCCGTTGCCGGGTCGCGAACTGGAGCAGCAGCGTCGCCTGTAACGGCCCGTGGACGATGAGGCCGGGATAGCCCTCGCTCTCGGTCACATGAGGGTGATCGTAGTGGATACGGTGCCCGTTGAAGGTCAGCGCCGAGTAGCGGAACAACAGCGTTGGCGTCGGATCCACGGTCTCTGCGACGACGCCAGTCGGGGCGACATCCTCGACTGGTGCTGCCGGTGCGCCCGCAGTGTCCGCAGCGCGATAGACGATCGTCTGCCGGTCCTCGACCCGCATTGTGCCCGCGCTGTCGATATGATGATCGACGGTAACGAAGCACAACAGCCCGCTGCGCCCTTGCTTGACCACGACATCGGCGACACGCGACCGACGCCGGACAAGATCGCCCACGCGCAGGTCGCCGGAAAAACGGATGTCGCTCCCCGCCCACATCCGGCGCGGCAAGGGGACTGGCGGCAGGAATCCGCCGCGAGCGGGATGCCCGTCTTCACCCAATGCGCCGGTGGGAGCAGCGGGCTGGCAAAGGCAGAAGTGAATCAGGCGCGGCGCGATGTCGCCTGGTTGCGGAGGCAGCCCGGCAAGATCGAAGGTCGCCTGGAAGCGCTGGACCAGCGCGGGCGTCAATTGCTCTTCGGCGACCTCCTCGCCACCGATCCATGTCCGAAGATGGCCCACATCCAGTTTTTCGATCACCGCATCGCTACCATTTCGTTGTCCCCAATGCCGCAAGGGCATTGGCCGGTCCTGTAGCCGCATGTCTCGGGCGGAGGAATGCCTGAGAGGATAATGAACCGAATGCCCGGCGGATGGTTGTCCGCCTGAAGAAGCGTGCTGCTCTCGCAGCCGGAAAAGGCTCCCCGATCGTCACCCGTCGCAATCGCCGGATGGGGCAGATCGAGGCCGCAAGCAGCGATCGTTTCCGTAACCTGATCGGAGAAAGACGATGGCGGCCAGCAAACAGTTCGAGACGTCGCGCGGCAAGGGCGGCGAGACCCATCAACACATACCCGAAGGCGGTCCGCACGATGGCATCCACCATCTGACCACCGATCAGGGTATCCGTATATCCGACAACCAAAACAGCCTGAAATCTGGCATGCGTGGCGCGACATTGCTGGAAGATTTCGCGCTGCGCGAGAAGATTTTCCACTTCGATCACGAACGCATTCCCGAACGAATCGTCCATGCTCGCGGCAGCGCAGCGCACGGCTATTTCGAGCTTTATGACAGCCTGTCGGACATCACCAAAGCCGATCTGTTCCAGCGCAAGGGCGAGAAGACGCCGCTGTTCATCCGTATGTCCACCGTGGCCGGCGGCGCGGGATCGGTCGATACGCCGCGCGACGTGCGCGGCTTTGCGGTAAAATTCTACACCAAGGAGGGCAATTGGGATCTGGTCGGCAACAACATCCCGGTGTTCTTCATCCAGGATGCGATCAAATTCCCCGATCTGGTCCACGCGGTAAAAATGGAGGCCGACCGCGGCTACCCGCAAGCCGGCAGCGCGCACGACACCTTCTGGGATTGGGCGTCGCTGATGCCCGAATCGACGCATATGCTGATGTGGGCGATGTCCGATCGCGCCATTCCACGCTCGCTGCGGATGATCGAGGCGTTCGGCGTCCACACCTTCCGCATGGTGAACGCGGCGGGGAAGGAACATTTCGTCAAATTCCACTGGAAGCCCAAATTGGGGATGCAATCGACCGTCTGGGACGAGGCGTTGAAATTGCAGGCGGCCGACAACGATTATCACCGCCGCGACCTGCGCGAGGCGATCGACGGCGGCGACTATCCCGAATGGGAACTGGGCTTGCAGGTGTTCGACCAGAAATTCGCCGACGCCCAGCCTTATGACGTGCTCGATCCCACCAAATTGATTCCCGAGGAGGATGTGCCCGTGCGGCGTGTCGGGCGGATGGTGCTCGATCGGAACCCTGACAATTTCTTCGCTGAGACCGAGCAGGCCGCGTTCTGCCCCGCGAATATCGTGCCCGGAATCGATTTCACCAACGATCCGCTGCTGCAAGGGCGGCTGTTCAGCTATCTCGACACACAGAAATCGCGGCTCGGCACCGCCAATTTCCATCAGATCCCGATCAACGCGCCCAAATGCCCGGTGATGAACTTCCAGCGCGACGGCATGATGCAGACGCAACTACCCAAGGGTCGGGCCAATTACGAACCCAACAGCCTTGCCGAGCACGGCGAGGAAGGCGGACCGCGCGAATGCCCGGCGACGGGTTTTACCACCTTTACCGGCCGCACCGATCATGACGAGACGGGGGAGAAGCTGCGCGTCCGCCCCGAATTGTTCGCCGACCACTACAGCCAGGCGCGGCTGTTCTGGATATCGCAGACCGACAGCGAGCGCGCGCATATCGCGTCGGCGTTCGTGTTCGAACTGTCCAAAGTGCAACTCGAGCACGTGCAGTCACGAATGGTCGCGAATCTGCGCAACGTCGATGACGATTTGGCGAAGCGCGTCGCCGACGGCCTTGGCATTCCGCTCCCCAAAAAGGCCGAGGCCGCACGCGCGCCGTTCGACATGAAGCCTTCGGACGCGCTGTCGATCCACAAGAACATGAAGCCGACGCTTCAGGGGCGGCAAGTCGGCGTGCTGATCGCCGACGGCAGCGATGCCGGCCTCTTCAAGGCGGTACAGGCCGCGATTACCAAGGCGGGCGGCAGGTGCTTCGTTGTCGCGCCCAAGGTCAATGGGATCACGCTGTCCGACGGCAAAGCCGTCAAACCCGATGGTCAACTTGCGGGTTCACCCTCGCAATTGTTCGATGCGGTCGCGATCCTGCTGGCGCCCAAAGCGATCGAGACCTTGCTGGACGATGGGGCTGCGGTGCAATTCGCGATGGACGCTTTTGGTCACCTCAAGGCGATCGGCCACAATCCGGATGCCAGGCCGTTGCTCGACAAAGCGGGGGTGAAGCCAGACGCGGGCGTGACCGATCTTGGCGACGCTTTCGTCAAGGCAGCAACCAAACGCTTCTGGGACCGTGAACCGAGCGTCCGCACGCTGGCTTAAAGGTTAGGGTATCGGCTCCAGACGCAGCGTCCGGAGCCGGATATCGCCGTCCTTCACCGCGATCTTCACGCGGTTGATGCCGGGGAGCAGCGCCACCTCGATTGGCTGCGTCGTCGCCCAGCCGCGCGCAGCGCGCATCGCGATAGACTTTTCTGACCCACCGTTGACCTCCACGCCGAGTGTTGCCGGTCGGATCGCGCTGCCGGTGAGCACCAGTCGCGTGGGGCCGCCTTGCGCAGCGCTGATCGTGAAGTGCAGCCACTCGCCGGCCTCGAAATGATCGACGAACGGTGCGCCATCGGCGTCGCGAGCGATGTCGACGCCGTCGTTGCGATAGGTGCGGCCGTCGTTCCATGCGGCGCGTCCACCGCCGGTCGCGATATGGTAATTGGCGTCGACGCGGTCGTGATAGGCCACCCCCGCGGGGCCCATGTCGTAATCGACCGCCGCGATCGTCAGCGGGGCCGCGCCAAACCAGTGCGGCACGAAGGGAATCGCGCGATCCGAATGCGGCAACCGAAACATCGCGTCGATGACGTCGGGGTGCTGGATGTTGTTCGCGAAGGCGATGTCGTGCGTGGCAAGGCGCATCAATGCCTGCTCCGCTTCGGCACGGGTCGGACGCGCGCCATTGTGCAGCCAGTAATCGACAAGCTTTTTCCATCCCGGATTGGGCGCAATTTCGAGCGGGTTGTTGAAACCGATCTTCTTGAGCGGCCACCATGACCAGCCGATGCCATGGCGCTCGACCAACGCAATCGCGTCGCGGAACCAGACGTTTGAATTTTCGCCCGATTCGCCGAGCCAGACGGGTATTCGATATGTGTCGCGCAAGGCCAGAATGTCGGCGAGTTCGGCGTCGGTGTTGCGGTTCCAATATTTGTGGAAGCTCAACACCATATTGTCGTCCCACGCCGGCAACATCCCGGCATAATTATTGCCCCAGCAATTGCCCTCGATCACGATCAGATGCTGTCGATCGACCGCGCGGATCGCATGCGTGATGCGCTTGAGCAGCGCCGTCAGCGGGGCGTTGCGTTGTTCCTTGCAGCCATGCCCGCCGCCCTCGCCGTCAAAATCCCAATTGGGCTCGTTGAGGATGTCGTAGCCGCCGATCCACGGCTCGTCGGCATAACGCGCGGCGAGCTTGCCCCACAAGGCGACGGTACGGCGCTGGTTTTCGGCGCTATCCCACAAAGACGGCACGCCCGGATCGCGGTCGGCGATCGGCAGATCGCTCCCCTGCCCGCCTGGTGCAGCGTGCAGATCGAGGATGACGTACATCCGGTTGGCGCGCGCCCAGGCGACCAGCGCGTCAATCCGCGCGAACCCTTCCTCTTGCCAGCGGTCAGTACCGACCGGCGCCGTATCATCGAGCAGGAGGTTGTAATGGAGCGGCAGCCGGATCGAATTGAAGCCCCAGCGCCCCATCGCATCGACATCGGCCTTGGTGATGTAATGATCGAGCCACGCGCGATAGAAATCGGCGGTGCGATCAGCCCCGATCAGGTCGGCGATGTGCCGCCGGATGACATGCTGCTGGCCCTTTTCAAGATCACCCAGCCCCAGCATATAGCCTTCCTGGAGCATCCAGCCGCCCAGCCCCATCCCGCGCAACAGCACCGGGTTGCCGTCGCCGTCGACGATCTCGGTATCACGCGTATGGAGGAAACCCTGCGCCTGCGCCGCGGCGCTCGACAGGCACAGCAACGCGGCGGCGATCAGGCGAAACAGCATCATTCCGGCTCCCCTCTGGCGAGGGATATAGACTAGGCTTCAGCCAAAGTGAACGTTCTCACATCTCGCCGCGTGCGCGGCGGATCGCATACCATTTGGCGACATTGGCGTTGTGCTGATCGAGCGTGTCGGCGAAAACGTGCCCGCCCGTGCCGTCGGCAACGAAATAGAGCGCGTTGGTTGTCGCCGGATCGAGCACTGCGTCGATCGAGGCGCGGCCGGGATTACAGATCGGCCCCTCGGGCAGCCCCGCCATCGCATAGGTGTTATAGCCGTTTTTGGCTCGCAGCTCGGAGCGCAAGATGCGGCGGCCAAGCGGCTTGCCGTGGGTGATCGGATAGATCACCGTCGGATCGGCCTGAAGCGGCATCCCGCGCTTGAGGCGGTTGGTATAGACCGCCGCCACCGTGCGGCGCTCCGAAGGCTTGCCGGTCTCCTTCTCGACGATCGAGGCTAGAATCAGCGCCTCACGCGGGGTTTTCACCGCGATCCCCGGCTTGCGTCGTTGCCACGCCGCCGCGAGATAATCGTCCATCGCCCGCGTCATCCGCGCGAGCACCGCAGCACGGCTATCGTCGCGCTGATAGCTATAGCTGTCGGGCAGTACCGAGCCCTCGGCCGGCACCGCGACATCCCCCGTCAGCTTGGGCGCCTCGATCAATCGCTGGTGGACATAGATCGACGCCATCCCTTCGGGAATCATGACCAGCCGCTGGAGCGTCTGGCCGGCCTGCATCGCCGCGAGAATGTCCGACTGGCTGACATGCGCGGGCAATTCATACTCGCCCGCCTTGATCGGCGCCGCACCGCCAAACACCTTGGCGAGCAGCAGGAAGCGGCGGGCCGACCCGATCGCCCCCGCCGCCTCGAGTTGATCCGCCGCGCGCGTCAGCGTCGCGCCCTGCGGCACGACGATGGTAACGGGCTTGTCTGCCGGCCCCGCGCCGCTCCAGCTCTGGGCGACAAGGAACGCCCCGAGGATCGCGACGAGCGCGATCAGCAGGCCGAGACAGCCGGGCTTGCGCATCGAACTAGAGCGCCCGCATCACCAGCGAGGCGTTGGTGCCGCCAAAGCCGAAGCTGTTGTTGAGCACGGCCTTCACCTTGCGCTTCTTCGCCGTGTGCGGAACGAGATCGACCCCCGTGCACCCCTCGCTCGGATGATCGAGGTTGAGCGTCGGCGGCACGATCTGGTCGCGCATCGCAAGGATGCAGAAGATCGATTCGACCGCGCCGGCGCCGCCGAGCAGATGCCCGATCGCCGATTTGGTCGAGCTCATCGACAGGTCGCCGATCGCATCGCCGAACAACCGCCGTACCGCGCCCAGTTCCAGTTCGTCACCGAGCGGGGTCGAGGTGCCGTGGGCGTTGATATAATCGATGTCCGACAGCGCGAGCCCCGATTTGCGGAGCGCCATCTGCATCGAGCGGAAAGCGCCCGAACCTTCGGGATGCGGCGCGGTGACGTGATAGGCGTCGCCCGACAGGCCGTAGCCGATCACCTCGGCATAGATTTTCGCACCGCGGGCCTTGGCGCGCTCATATTCCTCGAGCACGACAACGCCCGCGCCCTCGCCCATCACGAAACCGTCGCGATCGACATCGTAGGGACGGCTGGCCTTTTCGGGCGTATCGTTGAAATTGGTGCTGAGCGCGCGCGCCTGCGCAAAGCCGGCGATGCCCAGCGGGCAGATCGCGCCCTCGGCGCCGCCAGCGAGCATGACATCGGCATCGTCCATCGCGATCATCCGCGCGGCGTCGCCGATCGAATGCGCACCCGTCGAACAGGCGGTGACGACCGCATGGTTGGGGCCCATCAGACCGTATTTGATCGAAACCTGCCCGGAAATCAGGTTGATCAGGCGGCCATGAACGAAATGCGGGCTGACGCGGTTCGGCCCCTTTTCGTGGAGCACGATCGATTCGCTGGCGATCCCCGGCAAGCCGCCGATCCCCGAACCGATCGAACAGCCCGCGCGGAAACGTTCTTCCTCGCTCATGTCGGTGAGCCCGGCATCTTCGATCGCCTGCCCGGCAGCGTCGATACCATAGACGATGAACGGATCGACCTGACGCTGCACCTTGTGATCGACACGCTTCGAAGGGTCGAATCCATAAGCGTGGTCGGCAGGCTTCACCTCGCACGCGATCCGACACTTCTGGTCGGACGCATCGAAACGGGTGATCGGCCCCGCGCCTGAGCGGGACGCGATGATATTGGCCCAACTCGTCTCGACATCGGCACCAAGCGGGGTGACCAGGCCAAGACCAGTGACGACGACACGGCGCATGCCGCTTCTCCTAGTGCGTCACCCCGACGACGTGCCGGGGTCTCTTGGAAACAACGTGCGGCCGACGATTGCCGACAGCGCGTCGATGAGCAAACAGAAACGGCCCCCGGCACCGGAAACCGGGCGGGAGCCGTCTATCGAGCGACCAAGCCTGAAAGCAGGCTTCGATCAGCCCTTGTGCTCGTCGATATAGGTGATCGCGTCCTTGACGGTCGTGATCTTCTCGGCAGCATCATCGGGGATTTCGACGCCGAATTCTTCCTCGAACGCCATCACCAACTCGACGATGTCGAGGCTGTCTGCACCGAGATCGTCGATGAAGCTCGCGTCTTCGGTGACCTTGTCGGCCTCGACGCCGAGATGCTCGACGACGATCTTCTTCACGCGATCGGCGGTCTCGCTCATGTCCCTAGTCCCTCTCTAGCTTGGGGGTTGAATTTCCTGAACGCACCTAGAACGCGTGTCCCGCCGTGGCAAGTCCGGACGTCAGATCATCGCCATGCCACCGTTGACGTGGAGCGTCTGACCGGTGACGTAGCCGGCTTCCCTGCTGGCCAGATAGACCACGGCCGCGCCGATATCGTCGCCGGTGCCAAGATCGCCCGCCGGGATGCGGCCGAGGAGCGCCGCTTTCTGCGCATCGGGCAGCACATCGGTCATCGCCGAACGGATAAAGCCCGGCGCGACGCAATTGACGGTGATGTTCCGGCTGGCGAGTTCCTGCGCCAGCGCCTTCGACATGCCGACGAGCCCCGCCTTGGAGGCGGCGTAATTGGCCTGCCCCGGATTGCCGGTCTGCCCGACGACCGAGGTGATCGAGATGATCCGGCCAAAGCGGGCCTTCATCATCGGCCGGGCCGCGGCGCGGGCGAGGCGGAACGCCGCCTCCAGGTTGACGCGGATCACCTGATCCCATTCGTCGTCCTTCATCCGCATCGCCAGATTATCGCGCGTGATGCCGGCATTGTTGACGAGGATGTCGAGCTTGCCGCCCAACGCCTCGACCGCGGCCGGCACGAGCGCATCGACATCATCAGCATCCGACAGATTCGCCGGCACCGCGACGTGATCGCCACCAAGCGCATCGCGAAACGCGTTCAGCTTGTCGGCATTGGAGCCCGATACGGCCAGCCGCGCGCCCTGCCCTGCCAGCGCCGTCGCGATCGCCGAGCCGATCCCGCCCGACGCTCCCGTCACCAGCGCGGTCATGCCTGTCAGGTCGAACATCATGTTACTCCAGAATTGTCATATGCGTGGTCGAGCGTGCGGCGCTCAGATGTCTTTCACCAGCGATTCGATGTCATCCATCGTGATGACGCTGTGGGTGCCGGCATCGGGGGTCGTCCGCTTGACCATCGCGCCAAGAACCTTGGCACCGAATTCGACGTACAGCGACACCCCGACATCGCGCATCGCGAGCACCGATTCGCGCCAGCGCACGCGCCCCGTGACCTGTTCGACCAGATGGGCGCGGATCGCGGCGGGGTCGCTCACCGGCGCAGCGGTGACATTGGCGTAGAGCGGCACCAGCGGCGCGTCGATCCGGGCGTCGGCCAACGCCGCGTGCATCGCATCGGCGGCGGGCTGCATCAGCGGGCAATGGAACGGTGCCGACACCGGCAGGGAAATTGCGCGCTTGGCGCCCATATCCTTGGCGAGCGCGATCGCGCGCTCGATCGCCTCACGCGCTCCCGACAGCACGACCTGGCCGGGATCGTTATCGTTGGCGACGGTGCAAACCTGCCCCTCAGCGGCCGCATCGGCGATTTTCTGCGCCATCACCACATCCGCACCGAGCAGGGCCGCCATCGCGCCTTCACCCACCGGCACCGCAGCCTGCATCGCGCGCCCGCGCAGCTTGAGCAGCCGCGCGGTGGTGGCAAGATCGATCGCACCGGCGGCGCACAGCGCACTATATTCGCCAAGGCTGTGCCCAGCGACGAAATCGGCCTTGTCGGCGAGCCGGATACCGCCTTCCTGTTCGAACACCCGGAGCGTCGCGATTGCATTCGCCATGATCGCGGGCTGCGCGTTCTCGGTCAGCGTCAGTTCGTCCGACGGCCCGTCGAGCATCAGCCGGAACAGATTCTGGCCAAGCGCCTCGTCGACCTCCTCGAACACCGCACGCGCGACGGGGCTGGCATCGGCGAGCGCGCCGCCCATGCCGACGGCCTGGCTACCCTGACCCGGAAAGATGAACGCGCGCATCATGGTCTCCTCAGCGAAACGAACCGCCCGGTTAGAAACGCGCGTCGACGATGGCAAGCCGCGAGCGCGGCGCCTTTTCAGCCGTCGCGACAATTTGCGACCATTTCGCACGATTGCCGACACATCTGCGCGACACCCGCTGCCTAGCTTGGCACTGACGCCGAACAAGGGCGTCGATACAGACATGGAGTAGCAGTCATGAAAAAGTTTCTCCTGAGCGCGGCCGCCGCATCCATGGTCGCCATTCCCCTGGCCGCCGCCGCGCCCGCCGAGGCAGCGCCGCGCCACCAGACGAGCAAACAGGTCGTCAAGCACACCGTGAAGCACAAGGCGAACGGCCGCACGGTGACCACGCAGCGCAAGGTGGTGCGGGCTCCTGCCAAGCAGACGGTGCGCTACCAGACCACCTATCGCCCCGGCCACGCGACGTATCGGCCGGCCTATGCGGCCCAGCACCGCAGTTGGGCTCGCGGTCAGCATTTCGACTATCGCTATGCGCCGCGCTATCGGGTGGTGAACGATTACCGCGGCTATAACCGCCTCTACACGCCGCCGCGGGGCTATCATTGGGTACAGTCGGGTAACGACGCGGTGCTGGTGGCCATCGCCAGCGGACTGATCGGCGCGGTGATCGGTGGCGCGTTCCTGAACTAAAGCGTCATCTGATCGGTGCCGGCCCACTCCCCCACCCGGCCACCCAATATTAATATCCTAATGGGTGGTCGGGTGGGGGAGTGGGCCGGCACCGCCTTGACCGAACACGACTTGCGTTTCGCCCGGATTTCGCTATGGAACCCCGGCAACTAGGGTGGCGAGCTTGGCTTTCCGCCCTGGTTTTGCATTCGAAACAGACGACAGCCGGAGGGGCCTGCGCACGGGGCGCAGGTCAGCGATCGGCCAAGACGAAGGACGAGACATGGCTCTGTACGAGCACGTGTTCCTTGCGCGCCAGGATTTGGCACAGGCGCAGGTGGACGCGCTGGCGGAAACCGCCACCAAGATCATCGAAGACAATCAGGGCAAGGTCGTCAAGACCGAGACCTGGGGCCTGCGCAGCCTGGCCTACAAGATCGCGAAGAACCGCAAGGCGCATTACGTGATGCTCGAGATCGAGGGCCCCGGCTCCATCGTCGCCGAGCTTGAGCGCCAGGAAGCGATCAACGAAGATATCATCCGCTACATGACCATCCGTGTCGACGAACTCGAGAACGGCCCGTCGGTCATGATGCGCAAGAGCGACCGTGACGGCAGCCGCCGTCGCGAGCGCAATTAAGGAGGCAGATCCATGGCACGCCCGTTTTTCCGCCGCCGCAAGAGCTGCCCCTTCTCCGCGAAGGATGCGCCCAGAATCGATTATAAGGACGTTCGCCTGCTTCAGGGCTTCGTCTCCGAGCGCGGCAAGATCGTTCCTTCGCGGATCACCTCGGTGAGCGCGAAGAAGCAGCGCGAGCTCGCTCAGGCAATCAAGCGCGCCCGTCATCTGGGCCTGCTGCCCTATCTCGTGAAGTGAGGAGCTGAACCCATGGACGTGATTCTGCTCGAACGGGTCGAGAAGCTCGGCGGCATCGGCGATGTCGTCAAGGTCAAGGACGGCTTTGCGCGCAACTTCCTGTTGCCGCGCAAGAAGGCGCTCCGCGCCAATGACGCCAACCGCAAGGTATTCGAAGCCAATCGTGAGCGCCTGGAGGCCGAAAACGCCGCCCGTCGCACCGAAGCCGAAGCCGAGGGCAAGGGCCTTGACGGGACGTCGCTGACGCTGATCCGCCAGTCGTCGAACACTGGCCAGCTTTACGGCTCGGTCGCGGTGCGCGACGTCGTCGAGGCGCTCGATGCCGATGGCCACAAGGTCGCCAGGAACCAGGTGATCCTCGATCGCCCGATCAAGACGATCGGCGTGCACGAGATCAAGGTCGCGCTGCACCCCGAGGTTGCGGTGACGATCAAGATCAACGTCGCGCGCTCGCCCGAGGAAGCCGAAATGCAGGCCGAAGGCGTCGACGTGATGGCGCAGATGTTCGAGGAAGCCCACGACGTGTCGGGCTTTACCGAGGACTATCAGGCCTCGCAGGAAGCGGCGGCAGCGCTTGGCGAAGGGCCCGCCGAAAAGGCGGACGACGCCGGCACGGACGACGCCGACCAGGCCTGATCCGCACCACGCGACTTATGAAAAAGGGCCGTCCGACCGATGTCGGGCGGCCCTTTTGCTATGTGGCTGCTAATCGAGGCGCCGGCTGCGTGGCAGGATGATCAGGCTGAACAGGCTGAGCACGCCCGCGGCGACGAGATACAGCCCGACCTGCCCCAGCCCACCGCGATCGGCGAGCGCCTGCGCGATCATCGGCGCGAGCCCACCGCCGACGATGCCACCAAGATTGAACGCCATCGAGGTGCCGGTATAGCGCACCCCCGCCGGGAACAGGCTCGGCAGCCAGCCACCGAGCGGCCCATAAGCGAAACCCATCACGAACAGCGCCAGCGCGAGCCACAGCCAGACGACGAACAGCGATGTCGCACCCAGCATCGGCCCGAGCAGCAGCCCGACCGCGATCGTGCCCGCAAAGCCCCAGCCGAGCATCCTGCCCGCGCCCACGCGGTCCGCGAGGATCGAGGCGATGACGATGCCGGCTGCCAGAAACACGATCGCGGCTAGTTCGATCGCAAGGAACGCCTCGCGGCTATGGCCGAGTTCGGTGGTGCCGTAGCCCATCGCAAAAGCGGTCGCGAGATAGAAGGTCGCAAAACAGGCAATCACCGAGACGGTACCCGCCAGCGTCGCACGAAAATGATCGCGCAGCAGCGTCGCGATCGGCACCTTGGGCAGCGCTTCGGTCTTGGCCGCCTCCAGAAATTGCGGGGTTTCGGTGAGCTTGAGCCGGACCCACAGCCCGAGCCCGACGAGTACCGCGCTCGCCAGGAACGGCAACCGCCAGCCCCATGCCAGGAACTGCTCCTCGGTCAGAAACACGCCGAGCAGCAGGAAAAAGCCATTAGCGGCGATGAACCCTACCGGCGCGCCCAGCGGTGGGAACATGCCGAAACGGTTGCGCCAGCCCTCGGGCGCGTTTTCGACGGCGAGCAACGACGCCCCACCCCATTCGCCACCGAGCCCGAGCCCCTGCCCCAGCCGCAGCACGCATAGCAATAGCGGCGCGACCCACCCCACTTGCGCATAGGTCGGCAGAAAGGCGATCGCGACGGTCGAGGCGCCCATCAACACGAGGCTGGCGACCAGCGTCGACTTGCGCCCGATCCGGTCGCCGAAATGGCCGAACAGGATCGCGCCCACCGGCCGCGCGATGAAGGCCAGCCCGAAACTCGCATAAGAGAGCATCAACTGCACCGAGGCCGATTCGGACGAAAAAAACAGTGGCCCGAATACGAGCGCCGCGGCGGTGGCATAGATGTAGAAATCGTAGAACTCGACCGCGGTGCCAACCAGGCTCGCGAACAGAATGCGCCGATGCGATGCCCCGCCGGTAGCCGCCATATCGATCCCCCTGTTACGCTTCGGGCCAGTGAAAGCCGCGTGCTGCCCTGATTGCGGACGCCGTACAACCGTTCGCGCCGCCTGCCACGGAAAAACGCGCGTGACGATCGCCGAAGCCCCTGGGGACAACGTGTCGTGTGCATGGCCCGACGCACCGCAAGGCCGTGCCTTCGTTCATCGCGCGGCAAGCCGGTGCGTGTTCTCCTGACGCCGCGATGCAACAACCGAAAAGCAGGATAATCCCATGCGTGATCGGACAACGGGCATCATCCGGCGAGCGGCCATCGGAGCGATCCTGGCCGGGCTGATCGTCGCTTTTGCCAACCCCGCGCCGCGGATCGCACGCGCCGCCACCAACGACGAAATCGCACTCGACAAGGCCGCACATCAGGTTGCGGGGCTGGTCGATCGCGCCGCACGCCCGCTTTCTGCGGTCGCAGCCGGGGCTGATGCCCTGCGCACAACGTGATCATTATCACTAGAGTCAGATGACCTCATGCTGACCCGTATCCTGCGTTGAGCAGATAGTTGCGGCATTCTGCTGGCGGGAAGGCGTCGAGCAAGGTGCCGATGCGTCGCCATGTTGTTTCGTGGGATCGTTCGGC
>NZ_JAMSLX010000010.1 GCF_023806085.1 Hephaestia sp. MAHUQ-44 | reverse complement strand
CGATCCCACGAAACAACATGGCGACGCATCGGCACCTTGCTCGACGCCTTCCCGCCAGCAGAATGCCGCAACTATCTGCTCAACGCAGGATACGGGTCAGCATGAGGTCATCTGACTCTAGAACCGGGCCGACTCTAATCGCGGATCGCGGTGGCGAGCGGTTCGGCGGTGATCGGATAGCCGAGATCGTCGGGGATGCAGAGATACGTGCCGCCGTCACGCGTCTCGGTCCACGGCGCGACGGTGCGGACCGGGAAAGCGCGCGCGCCGGCCACCGCCTCGGCGAAGCTCCCGAAGGTCGCGAGCCGTTCGAGGTTGCGTCGCGTGGGGAAGATCGCGCGTGCGGTGCCGCGTGCGACATCGTCGAGCATGTCGGTGGCGGTTCGCCAGAAGACGCGGACGTTTTCGGTATTGTCGACCACCGGGTCGGGCGCCCCATCAGGCAGCCGTGCGAGGTAGAAACGCGTGTCGAAGATCCGCGCATGGGCGTGTTGCGGGCACCAGCGCGCAAAGGGCGCCAGCGCGTCGGGATCGATCGCCAGCCGCTCGTGCGCGAGCAGTTCGGCGAAGGGGCGTCCGGCGTGAAGCGCGGTGCGCAGGCGGCCAAGCGTTGCGGAATCGGGGAGCCGATCCAGGCCCACCGCGATACCTGCTTCCTCGATCGTCTCGCGGATCGCGGCGACGCGGGCAGCCGTTTCGCCGGTGTCGCCGCCGAGGGTACGCGCAAGCGCATCGTCACCAGGGTCGATCCGACCGCCGGGAAAGACGATCGCGCCGCCGGCGAACGCCATCGTCCGGGCGCGCTCGACGAACAGGATATCGGGTGGCCCGGCATCGGTCTCGCGAAACAAGATCAGGGTTGCAGCGGGGATGGGATCGGGCAAGCGTTCAGCCATGGCCTTGGTGTAGGCCGAGGGGCCCACGATTGATAGCCGCGCGTCCTTACGCAAAGAGCGCGGCGGGGCGGCGGCCGCCGGCGAGGCGATCGACGAGCGCGGGGGCGGGCGCGGCGGCGCGCTCGAATTTCAGCCAGAATGCGGCTTCGGCCAGCCGGATGCCGGGATCGGCCATGATGCGCGCGGTATCGGCGACGAAATCGACGAAATAGATCGGCTGGCCCAACGCGTTCCGCCACAGATCGAGCGCGCGGTCGATGTCCCAGCCATCGGCGTGGAGCGCGAGATCGACGCGCCCGCGCACGGCGCGGAACAGCAGCCAGTGGATCGCGCCGAGTTCGCCCGCCGGATCGTCCGCGAACAGCCCGCGGTCGACCGCGAGCGCTTCGGCATAGGTTGCCCAGCCCTCGACATAGCCGCCCGCATAGGCCTCGCGGACCGGATGCGGCGGCGTCTGCGCCTCGATCGGCAATTGCACCATATGGCCGGGGAGCAGCTCGTGATGGACGACGCTGCGCAGCGTCCAGCCCGGGCGGCGGGCGATGTCTTTCAGGTCGACGACATAGAAGCCGGCCGTCGCCTTGTCGGGGATGATCCGGTAGCCCCCCTTGCCCGCGGCGATCTCCTGCGATGTCAGGCGTCGTGTGGCGACATTGGCGCAGGCGAGTGGGAGCGGGCCCAGCCAATCGGCCAGATGCGGACGCACTGCATCGAGCCAGGCGTTCATGTCGGCCACCGCGCGGTCACGCCCGGCCTCGTTGTCGGCGTAGCGCCAGCGCTTGTCGGCGAAGGCGGCATCGAATCGGGCGGCGATGGTGCCAGGGGCGATTTCAAGCCGGTCCATCAGTTCGTGCGCGCGCCGGTGCAGTATTTCGATCCGCGTATCGAGCGTGGCGCGTGCCTCGGCTACGTCGATTGGCGCCCCGAACGCGCGTTCTGTGAGCAGCGGGTAGCGGCGTGTGGGCGCCTCGCCGGCATCGGCAAGCCGGCTATCAATCGCGCAGCCCAGCCGCGCGGCCTCAAGGTCCAGTCGGGCGGCGAGGGGCAGGGCGACGGCGTCGAAACCCTCCAGCGCGCGCAGGCGTGCGGCGGGGGTGCCCAGTGCGGCCCAGCGATCGAGCACGGCGGTGAGCCGCGTCGCCGCGTCCGACGCTATCGCCGCCGCCGGCCATTGGGCGGCAATCCCGATACCGATCAACCCGCCGAGCAAAGCCCGGCGCGAGGGCAGGGGCGAATCAATCGCGCGCGAGGGCATCGAGTGCTACGGTGTTGTTGAGGCGGGTGACCTCGGGCACGTCGCCGTCGATCGTCACCGTCGCGCGGGTACCGCGCGGCAGCGGGCCGGCATAGGCGAGCCGCACCGCAACCGTCCGCGGCTCGAGATCGAGCGGGGCGGCAAGCGCGGCGATCGGGGCGCTGGCAAGCACACGCTTATCCGGCCCGACAAGCTGCGCGGTGCCTCCCGTGAGGGGAAGCGCGCCGAGGCTGTGGACCGTCAGCGTAACGCCGTCCTTGTCGATCGCGACATCGTCGGCACCGATCCCCAGATCGGGCCGCTGGTTGGTCGGCGTCGTTGGCGTGACCAGCCTGAAATCGAGGACCGTCGTCGTGCCGGGCAGAAAGCGAACCGGGGTGTCGGCGCTGCGTTCGAGCGTCAGCGCTTGCGGGTTTCGCGACCAGTGCACCGTCTTGCCGCCATCGTCGCTGGTGCCGACGCGCATTTCCCATGTGCCGGCGGTGACGTTCCAGGTCGACATCGTGGCGGCGAGCGGCCTGGCGGTGACATTGTAGCCGAGCACGCGAAAAGCCTCGCGCGTCGCATTGGGAACGAGGATCGCGGTGTTGACCGCGCCGTCGGGGTCGGCGAACCGCCAGCTGACGGTGTTGCCGGGATAGGTCTGGTTGCGCTTGAGTGCGATCCCGCCGAGCCGCTCGCGCTGGAGGATCTCGTTGGGCTGGTCGACCCGATCGGTCCACCAATGGCCCTCGGTGTACATATATTGATATTGCGATTTGCTGGCGATCGCATCGGCATGGAGCGCCTCGAGCCATGCCTTGTCGCCGGTTGCCTGCCATGCGGCGTAGCGCGCGAAATCGCTGCCCTTGCCCTGCGCGGCAGGAATGATCTCCTGCTCAAGCCGTTTGCCGTCGGGCAGCGCCTCGAACGCGTTTTCATTGAACTGCGCAAGCAACCCCGGCCCCGACACCGCCAGCCGCGACCGGATCGGCGCGAGATATTTGGCGTCGCCCGTAAAGCGCCACGCAGCCCAGGCCGATTGCAGCGGCGTATCGATGCCGCCGCCGTCACCCTTGCGCTCGCCATCGGTGTTCCAGTTGATCTCGTTGGGAAACACCAACCGGCCGTCTGCGTCCGGCTTGGCGTGCGCGGCCCAGCCGTCCATCAGGCCGGTGATCAATCCCTCGGCTTGCGGGTTGCCGTTATAGACTCCGATCAGGATCGGCGCGTGGGTGACGACGAAGCTGTACGGTTTCTGCCAGGCCCAGGCGTCCTCGCGGTACATTTTGGTGCCGCCGTACCAATTGCTCGCGAAATGGAGGTGCCCCGCCTTGTTGGGCATGATGACACGCCGGAGCGCCTTGCTCGTGCGCATCAGCCGCTCGACCGATTTTGGCTCGCCCCAGTTGAGGTACAGCCGCTCGGCATCGGCGTTCAAGCCTTCCTCATAGGCGTGGAGTTCGTCGGTGGTGATCGTCGCGAGCCCGTCGGTGTGCATCCCGTTGCGATACGCGGCCTCGGAAAGCGCCCGCAGCGAGGCGTTGATCTTGTCGGGATCGACCCCCATCAGCGCGAGCCCCGGCCATTGCTGGGTCAGATCGGTATCGTCGGAAATGCCGCCGCCGAAATCGCCGTAAGGAACCTGCCGCTCGTCGATCCACCAATTGACGAAATGGCGGACGAGCTTGAGGTCCTGAAGCTGCCGGAAGGCCCAGAGCGGTTGCCCGGCGGGGGGCGTCGGCTGGGTGAATTTTGGCATGTTTTCGGGGCGATAGTTGATATCCGCCCAATAGCGACGCGCTTCCGCATGATCGGGAGCGACGCGCAGCAGATCGGAAATGTCGGCAAACACGCGGGCGTACAATCCCTCGCGTTTCGAGGCGGTATGCTCCTCGACGAGGAAGCCCCAATTGTCGCGCACCTGATTGAAGCGATCGGCGATATGCTCGGGCAGCGCGGCGGCGCGATCCTTGAAGATGAGCCGGATGCCCGCGCCGTCGATCGCGCGCGCGTCGAAGCCGGGCGCCCCCGAGGCGATCGAGAGATAGAGGCTGTCGTTCGACAGGATGCGGTCGCGCAGGTCGAGCCACAGCGTGCGTGCCTCGCCGGGACGCACCGAAACGGTGGCGTCGATCATGTCGCGCCCCGGCCAGATCGGATCCTTGATGCGGATATCGAGCGGGATCAGCCCGTCCTTGACCGGCGGCAGATCGAGCGCGGGGAGGGCGATCGCGATCCCGTCGAGCCCGTCGTGGAGGTTCTGCCAGCCATAGTCCCAGGCGCGCGCCAGCGGCTTGCCGGGAGCGGCGTCGCCGAAGCTCGCCGGGATCAGGATATGGACGATCGGGGCGCCGCCGCCGGTGCGGGCGATACGCCCCGAATCGGTGGCGCTGCCTGCCCCCGCGGCGGCTTTCGCGCCGCTTGCCGGCAGCGCGACGACGGTGGTGCGCTCGTCGGCGGGATAGCGGCCCGCGATATAGGCGTTGAGGCTGGCGAGCGCAGCGAAATCGGGCGCGGCATCGGCGTTGACGCGATAATCGAGGCTGAAATTGTCGTCGGGCATCGCGCCGGGGGTGACCTCATACGCCCAGATTTCCTGGATCGGCTCTTCCTGCTGTTCGTTGGTGAAGTGGAGCGTGCCGCCGGTGAGCATAGCGGTATCGGTGACGCTGCGCACCACGCCCTGCGGGCGCTTGTCGAGTGTGCGTGTTTTACCGTCCGGGCCGGTCCAGCGCAGATCGCCGAACGCCGCGCCGCGCAGCTCGATGCGGTTGAAGCGCGCGCCGTCGGGCAGCGTCAGGTCATATTGCTTGCCGCCTTCGACATAGACGTTCCAGTCGGGCAGTGTGAAATAGCCGTTGCGCCCCGGCAGCCGCGAGCGGTTGTAGACGCCGGGCCAGGTCGTTTCGGCAATGCCGTCGACGCCCTTCCACATCCATTGCTTCAGATCCTTCGCGTCGGCGAATTCGATCTTGCGGATCGTGGTGACCGGCGCGTCGAGCGGCGCGGGCAGCGCATGATCCCAGCCGAAGCGGTGGAGCCAGGCCGTGCGGCGCGCGGCGGCGTTGGGGCGTGCGGTGCCGGTCGGCTCGCGCCTGGCGGCAAGTGCGGCGACCTCATCGGCATCGAGCAGGTGATCGTAGACGCGGATTTCGTCGACATCGCTGCCGCGCATGAAGCTGTAGCGGCTCTGCACCTGGTGCGGTGAGATGATGCGCCCGGCGAGTCCGAACTGATCGAGCCCCGCGTCGAGATCGGCGGTGGCGTCGTCGCGCGCGACCTCGCGGCCGTTGACGTAGAGCCGCACGCCCTTTGTTTCGTCCCAGCCGAACGCGATATGCTGCCACGCATCGGGATCGGGCGCCGCCGTCGTCCACGAGATGCGGTGACGTGCAAGATTGGCGTCGGTGACGAAGGCTTCGTAGCCGTGGCCGTTCCAGTCGATCCGCAGGAACGCCATGTCCCAGCTCGAATGATCGGCGAACCCGACGCGGAAGATCACGAACGGCGTCTCGCCGGCGGGGGTGCGCGCGCGCCAGAAGAACGAGAGCGTGCCGGCCTGTGCATACATATTGCCCGGCGCGGCCCAGGCGACATAGCCGCCGTCGCTCCAGCGGATCGCCGGGCCGATCGCGCCGTCGGGGACAATCGACATCTCGCTTTCGAAATTGGGGATCGCCGCGCCCTGCGCTTCGTCGGCGACCAGATTTTTGTCGCCCGAGGCGCGAAAGAGAAGCCCATCCTGCGCCCGGGCGGGCGGTGGCGCGGCCGCCGCGGCGACAAGCGCGAGGGTGGATACCAGACGCAGATGGACCGACATGCCCAAGGCATTCTCCTGTCATGGTCGGGCGGCCTTCGGAACGGGCCGCTTCCGGGAATGGTGGCGCGCGGCGATGGTGCCGCGCGCCGCAACCGGGATCAGATGCCGTCGACGCGCGCCAGCCGCGGGCTGAGCAACTGGACCGCGGCAAGCGCCACGAAATAGGCGCCCGCGCAGATCGCGAACAAGGTCGCATAGCTGTGCGTCGCGTCGAGGATATAGCCCGTGAACCACGCCATCCCCATGCCGCCGACCGCGCCCACGGTGCCGCCGATGCCGACCACCGACCCCACCGCGCCACGCGGAAAAATGTCCGATGGCAAGGTGTAAAGATTGGCCGAGAACGCTTGATGCGCGGCGGTCGCGAGCCCGATGATCAGCACCGCGACCCAGACGTTGTCGATCGATTGGGCGAAGAAGATCGGCAGCACGCACGCGGCGCAGACGAACATCGTCAGCTTGCGCGCGGCATTGGCGCTCCAGCCCGCCTTCATCAGGCGCGACGACATCCATCCGCCCGCAACGCTGCCGACGTCGGACAGCAGATAGATCGCGGCGAGCGGCAACCCGAACGTCTTGAGATCGAGGTCGTAGCGCTCGAACAGATAGCCCGGCAGCCAGAACAGGAAGAACCACCAGATTGGATCGATGAAGAACTTGCCGAGCGCATAGGCCCAGGTCTCGCGGATCGTGACCAGCTTCGCCCACGGAATCGGGGTGACCGGATCGGCGGGGTCCTGTTCGATCCAGGCGAGTTCGGCGGGCGTGACGCGCGGATGTTTGCGCGGGTGGCGATACATGATCCACCAGGCGATCAGCCACGCGATACCCAGCAGGCCGGTCAGATAAAAGGCGACGCGCCAGTCGAACATGAGGACGAGGAAAGGCACCAGCAGCGGGGTGATGATCGCGCCGACATTGGCACCGGCGTTGAAGATACCGATCGCGAACGCGCGCTCGCGTTGAGGAAACCAATCGGTGACGGCGCGGATGCCCGCGGGGAAATTGCCCGATTCGCCGATGCCGAGGCCGAAACGGGCCATCGCGAACTGGGTGACGCTGCTGGCGAGGCCATGCGCCATGTGGCTGATGGTCCAGATCACGATCGCGATCGCATAGCCCAGCCTGGCACCGACCCGATCGACGACCTTGCCGAAGCTGATGTACCCGAGCGCATAAGCGATCTGGAACCACAAGACGATCGTCGCGAAATCGCCTTCGGTCCAGCCGAATTCTTCCTGCAACGTCGGCTTGAGCACGCCGATCATCTGCCGGTCGACATAGTTGATCGCGGTGGCCGCGAACAACAGGCCGCAGACGACCCAGCGGTAGCGGCCAGCCCGTTGGGTCGCCGCAGCGACTCCGAGCGACGCGGTCGATGCCATGGGTTCCCTCTCCCTTCGGTTATATGATTCTTATTGCGTTGTTATTATTGTTTTATTCGTATTTTTATCGGTGTTTGGGTGGTTCAGGACGCCGCCCTTATCGTGCAGCGGACGACGTGGTTGTCATTGAAGTGCGCCTCGACCGTATCGCCAATCGTGACGGCGTGCACGCCGGTGACCGCGCCGCTCGAAATCCATTGTCCGCGGGTGAGTGCGATGCCCCGGCCGGCGAGCGATTCGAACAGAAAGCGCGCGGCGCCGAACGGGCCGTCGAGCATCGCCGCGGCACGGGCCGCGCCGACCTGTTGGCCGTTGACGAGCAACGCGACGGGCCAGGCCGCGATATCGGTTTCGCGCCAGTCGGGGATCGCGGCACCGACCACGAGGCCGCAATTGTTGCCGAAATCGGAAATCGTGACCGCGGGGCCAAGGTCATTGATCGCACCCAGCGGCGAACTGGCGATCTCGATCCCGAGGTGGACCGCATCGATATGCGCGATCGCTTCCTCGGTGGTGAACTGCGTCTTGCCGGGCGGTGGCGGGGTGCCGATCCTGAGCAGGAATTCGGCTTCGGCCGCGGCGAACCCCTCGGCGAACACCGGCATTGCCACGGGCGTATCGCCATCGGCGGTGATGAGGTGCGTGAAAATGGGGCCAGCCAGCCGATTGGCACCATCGACCGGCGGATCGATCTTGCCGACCTTCCAGCCGCCGATGGTGGAGCCGTCGAGCGCGATCGCGGCGTCCTGCACTCGATAAGCGGCGTCGAGCGTGGGCGGGATGGTGCCGGGGTAGCTGCCGAGGCCGCGTGCCTCGCGTCGCGCGGCCACGAACGCTCGTGCGATCAGGCCCGTATCATCGGAAACGTCGGTTGAAGCCACCCTAAACCCCTCGTGTGTCACGACCATATCGTGGTGCGTCTTGGCTAATGGAAACCGGTGTCATTGACAAGGCGGATCGTGGGTAGGCCACGGGGTTTGATGTTAGAATGCTGAAAAATATGATGAAACCATCAATTCTTGCGCTCTCCGGTTTGCTGTCAGGGCGGGCGCTAACGGCGCGGTTTACGGTGCTGACCTCTCGTTGTCCGTCTTGGCTTGGCCCTGGCGCATGATCCGCGCTACATCTGTGCCGATGCAGAAAACCAATCGGCCGACCATCAACGATGTCGCGCGCGTCGCGGGCGTTTCCAAGAAAACCGTGAGCCGGGTCATCAACCGCTCACCGTTGCTCAATGACGATACGCGTGAGCGCGTCGAGCAGGTGATCGCCGATCTCGGTTACATCCCCAATCCGCAGGCGCGCGCGCTGGCGCTGCGCCGCAATTATCTGATCGGGCTGGTCCACGACAATCCGAACGCGCAGACGGTGATGAACGTCCAGCAGGGGATGCTGGAGGCGTTGTACGGCACCGAATTCGAGATGGTGGTGCGCCCGCTCAACCGCGGATCGGCAACGATGCTCGACGATCTTCGGCATTTTCTCGAACGCCAGCGGCTGTTCGGCGTGCTGCTGATGCCGCCGGTGAGCGAGAATGATTCGGTTGCCAAATTGTGCGATTCGATCGGCTGTCGTTATGTCCGTATGGGGTCGGCCGAGCTCGATACGCCCGAACATATGGTGGCGTCGAACGATCGGGAGGCGGTCCACGCTGCAACCAATTATCTGATAACGCAAGGACATCGCCGGATCGGGCTGGTGCTGGGGCCGCACGGTTTCCGATCGGCGCTCGAACGGCGGCTGGGGTTCGAGGATGCCCTGAAGGCGGCGGGGATCGCGCTGCCGCGCAGCCTGATCGCCGACGGCAATTACACCTTCGAATCGGGGATCGTCGCGGCCGAACGCTTGCTCGATCTGATGCCGCGACCGACCGCGATCTTTTCGAGCAACGATGAAATGGCCGCGGGCGTGGTCCATGCCGCGCGCCAGCGTGGGCTCGATATCCCGCGCGATCTTTCGGTGATCGGCTTCGACGATACGCCGATCGCGGGGCACCTCTGGCCGCCGCTGACCACGGTGCGCTGGCCGATCGCGTCGATGGCGCGCTCGGCGGCGCTCAAGCTGACCGCGGGCGCGGGTGACGATCCCGCGACCGAGGTGATCGAGCCGTCGATGTTCCTCTCGACGCTGATCCACCGCGCCTCGGTGGCGCCGCCCCATGACGGCTGAGGCAGGGACCGGGCACCCCGTTGAAGCAGGGCATTGAACTTGGCGCTGACACCGGTTACCAGTAGCGGATCACCGTTCGTGCCCAAGCGCGACACCCACGATGATCAAGGGAGAGTTTGATGTTCGATCGCACCTATTACGCCACGCATCCTGACATGATGGAGTGCGTTTCGAACGAGGAACTGCGCGATCGCTATCTGATCCCCGGCCTGTTCCGCGCCGGCGAGTGCGTGCTCAACTACACCCATGCCGATCGCTTCGTGATCGGTGGCGTTGCGGTCGAGACCGGCGAGGTGGTGCTTCCCGATCAGACCGAGCCGGTCTCCGCCGCGGGCCACCCCTTTCTCGAGCGGCGCGAATTGGCGGTCGTCAATGTCGGCAAGGCCGATGGCGTGGTGACCGTCGACGGCGAGGCGTTCGCGCTCGGCAACAAGGATTGCCTCTACGTCACGATGGGCGCCAAGCGCGTCGTATTCTCGGGCGACGGCGCGCGTTTCTATCTCGCCTCGTGCCCCGCGCATAAGGCGTTCGAGACCCGCAAGCTCGGCATCACGCAAGCCAATGCGCTTGACCGCGGCAGCCTCGAGGAATCGAACGAGCGCACGATTTACCAGCTCGTGATCCCCGGCGTCTGCGATTCGGCCCAGCTCGTGATGGGGCTGACCGTGCTCAAGCCGGGATCGGTGTGGAATACGATGCCGCCGCACGTCCATGAACGCCGCAGCGAAATCTATTTCTACTTCGAACTCGACGATCTCGCTTCGGATCGCGTGATGCACTTCATGGGCGAGGGCGAGGCCACTCGCCATCTCGTCGTCCAGAACGAGGAAGCCGTGATCTCGCCGCCCTGGTCGATCCATATGGGCGCGGGCACCAAGGCCTATGCCTTCATCTGGGCGATGGCGGGCGAGAATCAGGACTATACCGACATGAACGTCCTCGACATCTGCCAGCTGGCGTAAGCGCGATGAGCAATCCTTTCGACCTCGCCGGTCGGGTCGCGATCGTGACCGGCGCCAACACCGGGATCGGCCAGGGCATCGCGCTCGCGCTGGCCGAAGCGGGGGCCGACATCGCATGTGTCGGCCGCACGCCGGCGGAGGAAACCGCCGCCGGCGTGCGCGCGCTCGGTCGCCGCGCCGAACTGGTCTCGGCCGATCTGACGACGATCGCCCCGGTCCGGCGCGTCGTCGACGAGACGCTGGAAAAGCTCGGCCGGCTCGATATTCTGGTCAACAACGCCGGGATCATCCGCCGCGCCGACAGCCTCGACTTCACCGAGGAAGACTGGGACGCGGTGATCGACACCAACCTCAAATCCCTGTTCTTCCTCGCGCAGGCGGCGGCGCGGCACATGGTAGGGCAGGGCAGCGGCAGTATCATCAACATCGCCTCGCTGCTGAGCTTTCAGGGCGGCATCCGCGTGCCGAGCTATACCGCCGCCAAATCGGGGGTGGCAGGGTTGACCAAACTGCTCGCCAACGAATGGGCGGCAAAGGGCGTCAACGTCAACGCGATCGCGCCGGGCTATATCACGACCAACAACACCGCCGCGCTGCAGGCCGATGAGACGCGCAATCGCCAGATCCTCGAACGCATTCCGGCGGGCCGCTGGGGTGAGGCAGCCGATTTAGGGGGCGCCGCGGTGTTCCTCGCCTCCGATGCCGCGCGCTATGTCCACGGCCATATTCTTGCGGTCGACGGCGGGTGGCTCGCCCGATGAGCGGGATCGGACGCCGCGCGATCGTCGCGGCCGCCGGCATGGCCCCGCTGGTGCTGGCACCGGGCGTCGCCCGGGCGGCGGCGCAATCCGTGTCGGTCACGGCGCCGGCGGGACGGTTCGAGGGCGATCGCGATCGCGGCGTGCTGCGCTTTCGCGGCATCCGTTACGGCCGCGCCGAGCGGTTTCTGGCGCCGGTGGCGGTGGCGCCGACGCGCGATCCCATTGCGGCGAAAGCCTTCGGCCCCGTGTGCCCGCAATTGGGGGATCAATACGGCCCGCAGTCCGAGGATTGCCTGTTCCTCAACATCTGGACGCCCCAGGCCGATCGGCGTGCGCGTCTGCCGGTGGTGCTCTATATCCACGGCGGCGCCTATTCGAACGGCAGCGTCACCGATCCGCTCAACGACGGCTATCATCTGGCGGCGCGGGGCGATTGCGTAGTTGTTACCGTCAACCACCGGCTCAACGCGTTCGGCTATCTCTATCTCGCGCGGCTCGATCCGCGCTTCGCCGATAGCGGGAACAACGGCCAGCTCGACCTGATCCTCGCGCTCCAATGGGTGCGCGACAATATCGCGGCGTTCGGCGGCGATCCCGATCGCGTGATGACGTTCGGCACCTCGGGCGGGGGCGCCAAGATCGCTACGATGATGGGAATGCCCGCTGCGAAGGGCCTGTTTCACCGCGCGGCGACGATGAGCGGCCAGCAAGTCACGGCATCGGGCCCGCTCAATGCGTCTGCGCGCACGCGCGCCTATCTCGATCGGCTGGGGGTGCGCGGCGACGATCTGTCGCCATTGCTGACGGCGTCGACCGAGACGCTGGTTGCTGCCGGCGACGCGACCGATCCGATCCTTGGCGGCACGATCTATTTCGGGCCGGTGCTCGACATGAAATGGCTGACGCGCCACCCCTTCTGGCCCGATGCCAACCCGCAATCGACCGCGATGCCGATGATGCTCGGCAACACGCATGACGAGACGCGCGCCTTCGTCAGCCCCGGCAGCGCCAAAGTGGCAGGGCTCAACTGGGACAATATTGCCGAGCGCATCGCGCCTGAACTCCGGGTGGATATTCTGCCCGAATGGGTGATCTCGCAATATCGCGCGCACTTTCCGAGCTGGACCCCGCACGACGTGTTCTGGGGGGCGACGACCGCCGGCCGAAGCTGGCGCGGGCAGGTGATAGAGGCCGAGGCGCGGGCCCGCGCCGGGGCGCCCGCGTGGGTCTATCAGGTCGATTTCGCTTCGCCCACGCACCCCGACCACGGCGCCCCCCATGGGATGGATATTCCGCTGGTCTTCGGAACGCTCGATGGGCACGGATCGCTCACCGGAACCGGCGCCGGTGCGCGGGCGGCCTCGAAGACGCTTCAGGACGCCTTCGTCGCATTTGCGGCGACGGGAGATCCCAACGTTGCGGGCGGTATCGCGTGGCCGCGATACGATCTCGAGCGCCGCGCGACGTTGATCGTCGATGTCGAGAGCCGGATCGAGAACGATCCGCGCCGGTGGCAGCGCGAGTTGTTCGCCCGCGTGCCCTATATCCAGCCCGGAACCTGAGCCGCCAGCTCAATCGGTCGGGATCGGATACGCAATGATGAGCGTGAGGGGCGCCGCGCCCTTCTGCGCGATGCCGACGACAGCGCCGTCGAACAGATAGGCCGCCGAGCCGGGACGCAACGCCCGGCGCTCGCCATCGGAGACGACCTCGCCCTCGCCGTCGAGCACGTAATAGACTTCGTCATGCGCGATACGGTGTTCGCCGATCGCCGCGCCGGGATGGAGCACGCGCTTGCGGAATTCCATCGTCCGGCCCTCGATGCCGTCGGAGATGCGATAGGCCGTGCTCATCCCGATCGCACCGTGCGGCGGCGGCTCATCACGGACGCTGTCCTGTTCGTCGACCACCACCATGCGCGGGGCGTTGTGCTGTGCGACGCCGGCGCAGGAGAGCGATGCGGCCCCGACCGCGGCAAAAAACAGCGGAAAACGGCGATTTATAGCGATCGATCGAAGCATGTTTCGTCCTCCAGATCAGGGCCTATTGACAGACCAGGGGTTTCCGTCCAACTTTCTGACACCGGTTACCTTAAACAATCAGGAACGGGTCGTCACTAACGTGATGCGGGGGAGAATGGCGATGTTGGCACCAAAGCGCGCTCGCAAGGCGCTTCGCCATCTCCTGATTTGTCGGTTTTTCAGGGCCGGATGCTCGCGGCCGACGCGCGCGAGGCTACCGGTGTCAATAAAGTGAGTCGCGCGATGCGACCGAAAGGGGAGAGGATGATGAAGGACAAGCGTATCGCGATTCGCCGGGTTTTTGCAGGAAGTTCCGCGATTGCCCTGACGTTGGGGCTGGCCGCGCCGGCATTTGCCGAAGATGGCGCGACGCCGCCGGTCACCGATGCCGCGGCGGTTGTCGCGAGCGCGGCGATGGCGGCTGCACCGCAAGCGGCGCCCGTGCAGGATACGGTCGGCGCCGAGGACGAGGACGCGCGCGACATCGTCGTCACGGGTTTCCGCAGTTCGCTGCAACAGGCGCTCAGCCTCAAGCGCGAATCGGTGTCGGCGGTGGATGCGATCGTCGCGGAAGACATCGCCAAATTCCCCGATCAGAATCTGGCCGAATCGCTCCAGCGCATTCCCGGCATCTCGATCCAGCGCGACGGCGGCGAAGGCCGCGCGATCACGGTGCGGGGTCTGGGGGCGCAATTCACGCGCGTCCGCGTGAACGGCCTCGAAACGGTGGCGACATCGACCGATGGTGCGAGTTCGAACCGCGACCGTGCGTTCGATTTCAACGTCTTCGCCTCCGAATTGTTCAGTTCGATCGTGGTCCACAAGACCGCCGAAGCGTCGCTCGATGAAGGCTCGCTCGGCGCGGTGGTCGATCTCAACACCGGCAATCCGCTCGCGGGCAAGGAAGGGCTGACCTTCGTCGGGTCGGCGCAGGGCTCGTACAACACGCTCAGCAAGGATCTCGGCCCGCGGCTTGCCGGGCTGCTCGGGTGGAAGTCGCCCGACGGCACGCTCGGCGTCGCGATTTCAGCAGCCTATCAGGATACCGACACGCTCGAACTGGGCAACAATTCGGTCCGCTGGGCGCAGGCGCCGTTCAAGTCGGTCAAGGGCACGCCCTGCTACGGTGGCGATGGCAAATATGTGTCGAGTGCGGGTTGCGACGAGGTCGCGCTGGCCTTCCATCCGCGTATCCCGCGCTATGGCGAGGTGCGCCACGCGCGCGAACGGCTGGGTGTGACCGGCAGCGTCCAATGGGCGCCGACCGACGCGACCAAGGTGTCGCTCGACGCGCTTTATTCGAAGTTCAAGGAAACCCGCGAAGAGAAATGGGGCGAGGTTCTGTTTCGGTCGAACGAAAAAACGATCGACGTGGTCGATTATACGATCGACGGCAATAACAACCTGATTTCGGGCACGTTCGACAATGCCTGGGTGCGTACCGAACATTATCTGCGCAAATCGCAGACCGAATTCTATCAGGTCGGCGCGACCTGGGATCAGGATCTCACCGACAGTTTCCGGTTCACCGCGGTGGGCGGGTTCTCCAAATCCGACGCGACGATCCCGGTCGAAACCACGCTTATCTTCGACGATCGTGATGCTACCGGCTACCAATACGATTATTCGGATATGTGGAGCCCGCGCCTGACGTTCGGCACCAGCGTCAGCGATCCGGCCAATTTCCAGCTCGCCGAAATCCGCGATCGCCCGTCGAGCGTGGTCAACACCTTCCAGACGGCGCAGTTGCGCACCGAATGGGACGTGGCGGAAGGCTTCACGCTCAAGACGGGCGCGATGTACCGTCGCTTCAAATACGATATCGAGGGTTTCACGCGCGATACGGTGGTATGTCCCAGCAAGGGCGGCCCGGACAGCGTTCTCGGTACGATCACGTGCACGCCCTCGAGCTATAACGGCCCCGACGCCGTCTACGGTTTCCAGGCGACCGACGCGCTTGCCGAGAGCTTCACGCTGGGTAAGGCCGGCCAGCCTTCGGGCACCACCGAAACCTGGCTCATCCCCAATCTGGAGGCGGGAACCGCCTTCACCAAGCTGTACGATCGGGCGCTGGCGATCGACGCGGGCAATACGCGCGGCGTCGTCGAGAAGGTGACCGGCGGCTATATGCAGGTCGACATCAAGGGCGATCTGTTCGGGCTCGATTACGCGGCGAACGCCGGCATGCGCTACGCCCATACCGCGCAGCGTTCACGCGGGTTGAGCAGCGGGACCGAGGTGTCGGTGTCGCGGACCTATGACGATTGGCTGCCGGCGATGAACGTCTCGCTGTTCCCGGCCCACAACATCATCCTGCGCGGTGCGATCGCCAAGGTGATGACACGCCCGAGCCTGGGCAATTTGACGCCGGGCGGCTCGATCGACGGGTTCAACTACAATATCAGCTTCGGCAATCCGAATCTGAAGCCGTATCGCGCGACCAATTTCGATATCGGCGTCGAATGGTATTTTGCGCCCGAATCGGTGTTCTCGGTTGCGGTGTTCCGCAAGGAAATCGAGAGCTTCCCGGTTGCCGATACACGCAGCGGCACGTTCGCCTCGACCGGGCTGCCGACGTCGATCATCACGCCGAGTTCGCCCGCTGCGCAGGACCCCGAGGGTCGCGAGTGGACGATCAAGTCGATGATCAACGGGGAAGGCGCAACGCTCGAAGGTGTCGAGATCGGGGTCCAGGCGCCGTTCACCTTCCTGCCGGGCATCCTGTCGAATTTCGGCTTCATCGGCAACGCGACCTTCATCCGGTCGAGCGCCGATTACAATGTGTCGGGGCCGGCGAAAGTTCCCGGTGGAGCGCTGGTTTCTGAACCCCGGTCGACGACGCTGTTCGGGGTGTCGAAGCGGGCGTTCAACGGCACGCTCTATTATGAGGACGGCAAATTCTCGGCGCGCGGGTCGGTCAGCTATCGTGAGGGGTTCATCGATGCGAACAGCGCTACGGGGAACGTCTTCGAGGGCTATAATGATGCGGTGAACGTCGATGCGTCGCTTCGCTACAAGATCACCCCGCAGCTCGAACTGTCGTTGCAGGGCGTCAATTTGACCGACGATTACCGCCAGCGGTGGACCGATGTGGATGCCCAGCGCAATTACGAGAACAACCATTTCGGCCGCACGATCCTGATTGGAGCCCGGTTCAGTCTGTGATCGGCCACGGTTTTACCTTCCTCCCACTGGCGGCGCGTCTTGCACCAAGGCGCGCCGCATTTTTATGAGGCTCAACGATGAATCGACGCGACACGTTGAAGGGGTTGGTGACGGCGGGGGGCGCGATGATGATCGCGCCGCGGGTCGCAGCGCAAGGGCCGGCGGCGTCCGCGTCGCTCGACCCTTATGAGGACATGCGCTGGGGCAAGGGCTTCGAGGGGCAGCGTCGTGCCGATCTGGGTAACGGTACTTTCCTCAATCCGGTGTTCGCCGGCGACCATCCCGATCCCAGCATCGTGCGCGATGGCGATGATTATTACATCACCTTTTCAACCTTCGATGCCTATCCCGGCATCGTCATCTGGCACAGCCGCGATCTGGTGAACTGGCGGCCGGTGACGGCGGCGCTGACGGTGCCGATCGGCTCGGTCTGGGCGCCTGAACTCATCAAGCATGACGGCCGTTTCTATTGCTATATCCCCGCGCGCACGCCCGAGCGGCGCTCAATCTACGTCATTCATGCCGATCGGATCGAGGGGCCGTGGTCGGCGCCGGTCGATCTCGACCTGCCTGATCATATCGATCCGGGCCATGCGGTGGGTGCCGACGGGCGGCGCTGGCTGTTCCTGTCGGGCGGCGACCGGGTGCCGCTGACCCCCGATGGGCTGGCGACGGCGGGGCCGGTCGAGCATGTCTACGATCCGTGGCATTATCCCGAGGATTGGGTGGTCGAGAGCTTCTCGCCCGAAGGCCCCAAGATCATGCAGCGCGGCGATTATTATTACCTCATTACCGCGGTGGGCGGGACGGCGGGGCCGCCGACCGGGCATATGGTGATCGCCGCGCGGGCGCGGTCGCTCGACGGGCCGTGGGAGGATGATCCCGCCAACCCGCTGGTGCGGACCGAAAGCGCCGCCGAGAAATGGTGGTCGCGCGGCCATGCCACCGTGTTCGAGGGGCCGGGTGGCGCCTGGTGGACGGTCTATCATGGCTATGAGAACGGCTATTGGACGCTCGGGCGCCAAACGCTGCTCGCGCCGGTGACGTGGAGCGACGACGGCTGGCCGCGCTTCGGCGGGGGCGACCTGTCGCACGCACTCGCGAAGCCGATCGCGGGCCCCGTGGTGCCGCACGGGATGCCGCTCAGCGACGATTTCTCGCACGACCGTTTCGGGCCGCTCTGGGCGTTCTACGATCCCGCGCCCGACGAGAAGCGGCGGGTGACCTTCGGCAATCGCGCGCTGCGGCTTGCGGGCAAGGGGAGCAGCCCTGCGGATTGTTCGCCAGTGTCGTTGATCGCGGGCGATCAGCGCTATCGGATCTCGGTCGAGGTGGTGCTCGACGGCGGCGTCGAGGCGGGGCTGTTGCTGTTCTACAGCCGGCGGCTCTACGCGGGGCTCGGTGTCGATCGCGATGGACTGGTGATGCACCGTTATGGCCAGCGGCGGCGGGCGGGGCCTTCCGGGACGGCCGCGGGGCCGATCCGCATCCGCATCACCAACGATCGCAACATCGTGACGATCGAGACCAGCCTCGACGGCGGCCGTAGCTGGCGGCGGTTCGGGGTGCAGATGGAGGTCTCGGGCTATCACCACAATGTCGCGGGCGATTTCCTGTCGCTCCGCCCCGCGCTATACGCAGCCGGCAAGGGCATCGCGACCTTCCGTGATTTCCGCTACGAAGCGTTGCCATGACGCTCGATCGCCGCACGCTCGTCCTTGCCGGCCTCGCCGCGCCCGCCATCGGCGGGACGGTGCACGCCCAATCGTCGCTGCCGATCGCCGATCTGCCGGGGCCGGACGAGGAGATCGACCTGTGGCCGGGAACCGCGCCCGGTATGCCTGCGGTTCCGCCGCATGAGGTGATTATCGACCGCAGCAAGGATCGCGCGTTTCAGGATCGCGCCGTCGAGCATGTCGCGCGACCGCGACTGGCGATCTTTCGGGCGGTTCGGCCCAATGGCGCGGCGCTGCTGATTGCGCCGGGCGGCGGCTATCAGCGCGTGGTGGTCGACAAGGAAGGCAACGAACTCGGCCGCTGGCTGTCGGCGCGCGGGATCAGCGCCTATGTTCTCACCTATCGCTTGCCCGGCGATGGCTGGAAGGCGGGGCCCGATGTCGCGCTCGCCGATGCGCAGCGGGCGATGCGGGTGATCCGCGCGCGGGCGCGCCGCGATGCGGTCGATCCCGAGCGCGTCGGGGTGATGGGTTTTTCCGCGGGCGGCCATGTCTGCGCCGATCTCGCGACGCGGTTCGCGCGCGCCGTTTATGATCCCGTCGATGCCAGCGACCGGCTGTCGGCGCGGCCATTTCTCGCGGCGCCGATCTATCCGGTCCAGTCGATGCACGCGCCGCTCGCGCATCCGGGGTCGCGCGCGCTGCTGCTCGGCGCCGATGCCTCACGCGCGCGCGAAAGTGCGCATACGCCCGCCGAGAATGTGCCCAGCGACGCGCCGCCGTTTTTTCTGTGCCATGCCGAGGACGATGCAACCGTCCCGGTCGGCAACACGATCGATTTGCGCGCGGCGGTGCGGGCGCAGGGCATCGCGGTCGAATGCCACCTCTTCACCGAGGGCGGCCATGGTTTCGGGTTGCGCGGCGTGATCGGCAAGCCCGCGGGGATCTGGCCCGAACTGTTCCTCGCGTGGAGCCGGACGCGCGGCTTCCACGGGGGGCATCATCCAGCGGCCTGAAACTGGGGCGCGGTCCGTGCAGGCGTGCCGGAGCACAAGGCGGACTTTACCTGTCCTATGTGACATTTAGGTAACGCTATCAACAAGGGTTGCCGGTAATCGATGCTCCGTCGCACCTTTCCGGAGGTGTTCCAAGGCGTTGTCGTGCGGATGATCCTCCGGGATTTGCCTGGATAATGTTCCCATATTCCGCGAATCCACCATGTCGGGCTGTGGAGGAAGGCAGGCGGTTCGGCGCCCGGCATGATTCCTGATGATCGACAGGTCGTCATATTGACGTGCCTGTCAGGATAGCGCTACCATACATTCGTAACCGGGATGCGGCACCAAGCAAATTCCGGCGGAGAACACTTTCAGGGAGAGGATTGATGGGGACGACGAAGGACGTACGCCGGGCCAGCGCGATTGCCGCGCTCCTTTTGGCCACCACGGCATGGCCGGCCATGGCGCAATCGGCGGCATCGCCCGACGCCTCGGCAGCGCAGAACGCCGCCGACCAGGCGGCGCCGACGCAGATCGATTCGCCCGATCAGGCGATCGTCGTCACCGGCTATCGCGCCTCGCTGCAAAACCAGGCCGAGGCGAAGCGCGAGGCGATCGGCTTCACCGACACGATCTTCGCCGAGGATATCGGCAAATTCCCCGATACCAACATCGCCGAATCGGTGAACCGGATTCCCGGTGTCACGATTTCGCGCGAAGTGACCGGCGAAGGATCGAACGTTGCGATCCGTGGCCTCGGCACCAATTTCACGCGGGTGTTGCTCAACGGGGCGCCGGTCGCGATCGCGTCGGTGCGTTTCGATGCGCAGAGCACCAACCGCGAGGTCGATCTCGATCTGCTGCCGACCGAATTGTTCACCCAGCTCACGGTCAGCAAGTCGCCGACGGCGAGCCAGCTTGAAGGCGGCGCGGCGGGCACCGTGAACCTGCGCTCGGCCCGGCCGTTCGACAATCCCAAGACCTATGTCAGCTATGGGCTGCAAGGCTCGAAGGTCAGCCTTGCCGACAAATGGGGGTATCGCGGCAATATCGTGGCGAGCACCACCTTCGGCAATTTCGGCATTCTGGTCGGCGCGGCGGCGGTCAAGAGCAAGTTCGTCGTCGATGGCTATGAGACGATCGGCTTCACCAATCCCAATCTCACCGCGGCACAGCGCGCGGGCTCGCGCAACCCGACCGGCGGCGGCAACTGGACGATTCCGGGGACGGTTCCCGTCAATGCGGGCGGTGGGCTCACCGTCGGCGACACGATCGACGAAGCGTTCCTGCTTGCGCATAATCCGGGCGCGACGATCGATCAGATCGACAACGGCATCCTGCCGCGCCTTGGCCGCCCGCGCTACGAAGAGGGATCGCGCACGCGGCAGAATTACATCGCGTCGCTCGAATGGCGGCCCAGCGATGCTTTCCATTTCTATGTCGACGGCATGTATGCCAAGCGCACGACCGACTTCAACCGCTCGGACATCGACTGGGTGGTGCGCAACGGCGCGACCATCCCGACCAACACCACCTATGATCGCGAGGATTGCAGCGACGGTTGCGTCGTTACCGGCGGCACCTATCTCAATTCGCAATTCTTCCTCGAATTCCGGCCGTATCGCGACACGGTCGATTTCTATGGCGTCAATCCGGGTGTCGACTTTATCGTCAACGACTGGATCAAGGGCGATCTCCAGCTCAATTACACCAAGAGCAATTTCCGCCGCGAAAGCCCGACCGTGCTCGTCATCACGCCGCCCAGCAGCGGCATCACGGTGAATTACGTCAACAACGGCGGCATCCCCGAGTTCAACACCAATGTCGATCTCAACGATCCGAACAATTTCGGATGGGCCGGTGGCGGGCGCCTCAACCTCAACGGCGAGGAGCGCAAGACCGAAACCAAGGGCATCCGCGGCAGCCTGTTGTTCGGCGATGCGGCGCGCTTCAGCGTGCGCGTCGGCGGGTCTTATGACGATACGATGCGGCGCATCATGCCGTTCGACAACACCAACCCGTGGCAGAATCTGGTCTGCGGCAACGATCCCAGCGTGACGCTGACCGCCCCCAATACCGCGACCACGCCGTGTACCGGGCTCGATCAGCCGGGCGCGACGCCGCCTGCTGGCTTTCCCACCTATCCCGGATACGGCACCAACTACACCGCCGGCGGCGCGCCGATCACCTATGGCGGCTCGCTGGTTCCGACCGCGGCGGTTCCCGGCTTTCTGCGGGCCGACAAGACCGGCTTCATCACCGTCGATTGGGATAAATTCCGCAAGGCGACCAATTATGACGGCTTCCTTGCCGATGCGACCGAGGTCAGTTCGGGCAGCAGCGGTGCCAATGGCGGCCTGATCCATGAAAAGGTCACGGGGACGTTCGCCGAAGCCAATGCGGTGATCGATCTGGGCGAAAACACACTGCGGCTGAACGGCGGCGTTCGCTATGTCCGCACCGAGCAGATCGTGGGCGGGCGCGTCAGCGTGCCCGATGCGCGCAATACGTTGCCCGATGGCACGTCGCTTCCCGACGGCGCGCGCTATCCCAACATCATCACCTTCCCGACCACGCGCAGCGTCTATTCGAACTTCCTGCCATCGGCGAGCCTCGCGTTCGAGTTCGCCGGCAAGGCGGTGGCGCGTGCCTCGGTGTCGCGGACGATGACGCGGCCCGATCCCAATGCGTTGCTGCCGGGCGCGAGCTTCGTCCAGCCCTCGGCCGATGTCGGCACGGTTGGCAACAACACGCTCGATCCGTTCATTTCGGATAATATCGATCTCGGGTTCGAATATTATACCGGCGGTGAAGGCGTGATCGCGGTGGCGGCGTTCCGCAAGTCGATCACTGGCTTCACGGTCAACGGGCTGCGGACGGTGCCATTCTCGTTCCTCGCCCCCTATGGCATCACCTTCGATTCGCTCACCGCGGCGCAGAAGGACGCGCTGCGGGCCCGGGCGCAAGGCGGCGATCCGAACGCGGTCGACATCGTCATCCAGCAGCAGGTCAATGCCGGGGGCAAGCTCAAGGTCAACGGGCTTGAATTCCAGATCACCCAGCCGCTCGATTTCCTGACGCACTATATCGGCGTTCGCGGCTTCGGTGTGCAGGGCAACCTGACCATCATCGATCAGAAGGGCGAAGGCGAGGGCGCGCCGGCGGTTGCGCTGGGCGTGTCGCCGACCACCTATGTGCTGACGGGTTATTATGAAGGCAACGGCTTGATGGGACGGTTGAGCTATACGTTCAACGAGGGGTCGCAAGGATCGGGCCTCAACCAGAATGGCATTCCCGATGCGGCGATTTTCGGCAACGACTACAGCCAGCTCGATTTCTCGGGCAGCGTCGATCTCGGCAAGATTTTCGGCAACGATTATCTGCCGAGCCTGACGCTCAACGTGATCAACATCACCAAGGAAGCCCAGAGCAGCTACTTCCAGTTCCCGAACGCGACCTTCAACCACTACAATCCGGGGCGCACGGTGCTGGTGGGTATCCGCGGCCGCTTCTGACGATCGGCGGCACGCGGCCGCCGCAGATCTTCCTCCTCGGGGTGATCGGCTTTGGCCGGTCACCCTGTTTTTTTACGTCGGGAATGCGCGACGCGCGGTGACATGTCGGGTAGGGAGGGCTGGCGCCGGACGCGTGGACAAAACCGCGTGCTGGCGCTTCAGACCATGGGGGATGGAGCCTGTGCAAACCCCGGCGCTGCCAAGCGCCGTTGAACGACAGGCGGAAGGCTCCCCCATGATCTGGATCAGCGCGATGCCGTGGCCGACATAGTGGGTGGGCCTGGCGCGACCCCGGCCCGATCCAATATGACGAAACGGCGTCCCCGCCTCACATCATGTATGAAAAGAGATCGCTTTGGTTGTGCCGGGGACGATCGACGGTTGGCGTGTCGTCGCCGATCATCCCGTTGGTCAGCGCAAAGGCGACCATATGAGATCTGTTGCGCGTTCTCGTCTTAAGCCGGATGTGGTCGATATGGCGCTCCACCGTGCGCGGGGCGATGAGAAGGTGTTTGGCGATCTCCTTTGCGGAGAAGCCGAGAGCGACAGATTGAAGAACCTGCATCTCCCTTGCCGTCAGCCATTCGCTGGGTGCGTGACGTTCGTTCATGGTCGTTCCAATCCAACCTGAGGGTCGAGGTGTGTGGCAGCACTCCCTTCTTTTCGACGACGCTGCGTTTAGCGTCGCCCCGATGCGCCTCAACCGCCCGACTCGATCCCACGTCATCACGGAATCTCTGCGCACGATGAACGTATGTGAAAATACACCTGTGGTAAAGCCCTAACCAAGAATGACGATTTTGTAGGAAAGCGACAAATGGTCCGAGTAATAGAGCGAAACATATTGCGGAAAATACCCACTTAGAAATTTCTTGCTGCTCCTGCATTTATTTCTGCCCCCGTTTGGGGCACGATTGCCGTCCAGAACGATGGTGGTGTAGTGTATGCCGAGAAATGTTCATGAGTTGACGCAGTTAACGTCAAGAGAAATTCAGGTCCTTGACTTGATTGCTCGCGGGATGTCGGCGAAGGAAGTCGCCCATCATCTGGCGATCGCCAAATCTACGGTCGAACGCCACATCGAAAATGCCCGGCTGAAAACCCGGACGCGCAACCGCGCGCATATGATCGCGCATGTCATCCAGCTCGGGATACTCGATCTGGAGAACGACGACCCGGCCGACCGGCAGACGCTGCGTCTGGTTAACGGCTTCGGGCCCGAATGAATGCCTGCCGATGATCGACGCGCCGCCTGGGTCCATCGGCTCCTGGCGACCCCATCGGCCTGGGCGCGCGGAGGGCGTGCCGGCCGCTGCCATCGCGCGTGAACCGGCGGCCATCACATCCTCCATCCATCGCCGAAAGCGGATCGCCATGCCCGAGCATGGCGCGGCGGTGGTGGCGCATGTGCTCGATTTCGGGGCCGTCGTAGCCGCAAGCTGGATCGCCGCCTTGCTCACCAATCCGGCCGGGGTCGGCGCCGGCGAGATCGGGATCGCGCGGCTGGGCCCCGCGGCGGCGTGCCTGCTGATCGGGGCGGGTCATCTGGTGGGGGCTTACGATCCGAGCCACCTTTATGCGTGGCAGGAGGCGGGGCGCCGCACGCTTGGCGCGTGGTTGAGCGCGACGCTGTTCATCGTCGGCGTGGTCGGATCGGTGGGCGTGTTCGACATCCTGCCGATCCGCGTGCTGATCCTCTGGTTCGTGATCGGCGCTGTCGGCCTCGCGGTCGGCCGGCGGTTGTTCGTCGGCGGCGCGATGTGGTTGCGCGGATCGGGCAGCTTCAACCGGGTAGCGGTGATTTTCGGTGCCGGGGCGCCCGGCGTCGCATTGGCGCGTCACTTGACGGCGACCGAGGGGCTCGCGCTGTCGCTGATCGGGCTGTGCGATGATGAGGTGCCCGATCAGAGCGATCTGCCCGTGCCCTATCTGGGCGGAATCGACGATCTGATCGGGCTGATCCGCGCCAATATCGTCGATGAGGTCATCATCGCGATGCCCTGGTCGGCCCAAGCGCGCTTGCGTGGCGTGGTCGAGCGGCTGGCGCGCACCCCGGTGGGGGTCCGGCTCGCGGCGGAACATTTCTCGCCGGGTGAAACCGAGCGGCAGATCCTGCTGATGGCGGGGTTGCCGCTGGTCGCGTTGCAGCGCCGCCCGTTGACCGATACGCAGCGGCTGCTCAAGGCCGCAGAGGATCGGCTTCTCGCGTTGCTGGCGCTGGCGGTGCTCGCGCCGCTGATGGCGATCATCGCGATCGCGATCAAACTCGATTCTCCGGGGCCGGTGCTGTTCCGGCAAATGCGCGAGGGCTTCAACTGCCGCCTGTTCCCGGTCTACAAATTTCGAACGATGCACGCCGATGCGTGTTCGCGCGAGACGATCACGCAGGCGCGCCGAACCGATCCACGCGTGACGCGCCTCGGGGCCTGGCTGCGCCGCACGAGCCTCGATGAACTACCCCAATTGATCAACGTCCTGCTCGGACAGATGTCGCTGGTGGGGCCGAGACCCCATGCACCCTCGACCCGCGCGGGCGGCACGCTGTTCGCCGACGTGACCTCATCCTATGCGCGCCGCCACAATGTGAAGCCGGGGCTCACCGGCTGGGCGCAGGTCAACGGCTGGCGCGGCGAGACCGATACCGAGGACAAGCTGATCCACCGGCTCAATTACGATCTCGACTATATCGAGCGCTGGTCGTTGGGGTTCGATCTCTATATTCTGGCGCGAACGTTGTGGGTGGTCGCGGCCGGGCGCGGCGCATATTGAACCCCAACCCATTGCCGGCGCCTCCATCGGTGCACGCCCAGGCGCCGATCAGCCCGCCCTCCAACCCGAACGAGCCGACCGTCAGCGGGGGCGCATCGGCCGCCCGCACCGTCGTCGTTGCCGGATCGAGCCCGGCATCGACTGTACGCGGCGCGCGCTGCAAGCCGGTACCCCATGCCTTGAGGCAGGCTTCCTTGCGGGTCCAGCCGGTGAGGAACGCGCGGCATCTGTCGGCGGGCAGAACCCGTGCCAGCGCCGCTTGCTCGGCCGCGGTGAAGTGGAGCGTCGCCAGTTCCTCGGCATCGGCGATATGCCGGTCGCGTTCGATATCGACCCCCAGCGCGCGATCGATATCGAGTGCAACCAGCGCCGTATCGCCGGCATAACTGAGGTTGAATTGCCAGCCCCCGCCGTGAGTCAACGCGGGCTTGCCATGGATCGTGCGGGTGAAATGCTGGGCGGCGGCGGGAATGCCCGAATATTCCTCCAGAATATGACGTAGCCCGGTGTGTGCCGCCAGATAACGCCGTGCGTCACGAGGCTGGCGAAACCGATCCGCGCGCGCCAGTTCGGCGTGCGATAGCGTGACGGTCCCGATCTCGCCGGGGGCCTGCGACAGATCGATCCGCCAGATTTCGAACGGCACGTCGAGTTCAAGCCGGTGGGCCTCCATTGTCCGTGCAATGAGGAGATCGGGCGCGATCGACGCCATCGGTCACCGCACGGCCCTGGTGCGATCGGGCCGCAACGCCGAGCCCGCGATGAAATCGCGCAACAGGTTGGGCGGATCGGGATCTGGCCGCGATAGCAGTCGCCGGTGCACGCGCCAGAGCAGGTACGAGACGATCCACGCCATGTCCGCCCCGATCGCATACAGCCGCCCGTGATTCTTGACGAAATAACGGCGGCGTGAATCGAACCAATAAGGCGGCACCCGCCCGATGGTGGGCTGATCGTCGTGCAGCCCGGTGCTTTGACCGGCGAGATGCATGACCTGCGCTTGCGGGACGTACCAGCATTCCCAGCCGCTGCCCCGCGCGAGGCGGCAGAAATCGGTTTCCTCGAAATAGAGAAAATAGGCTTCGTCCATCATCCCGATCGCGTCGATTATCGCGGCGCGGATCACCATGCTCGACCCAGAGACCCAATCGACCGGGGTTGCGGCGCCGTTCATCGGCCGGAGCAATTGGTGATTGCGGAGCAGCCCGGTGACGATGCCGAGCCGCATCCCGCGTTCGATTTCGGCGAGAATGCTCGGGAAGCGGAAGGCATAGGGCCAGGGGACGTTATTTTCGTTCAGCAAGCCGCTGCCCGCGATCCCCGCCGCAGGGTGATCGCGCATGAAGGCGGCGAGTATTGTGGCGGCGCCCGGCATGACGCGCGTGTCGGGGTTGAGCAGCCAGATCAGATCGGGGGGATCGGCGCGGTTGCGTGCGGCCTTGATCGCCAGATTGTTGCCATAAGCGAAGCCGCCGTTGATCGGCGCGCATATCAGCTCAGCCCAGTCGCCCCAGCGATTGGCGGCGATCGCCGCGGCAATGCGCGTGCACGAATCGTCGCCCGAGGCATTGTCGACCACGATCGCGCGCAGCCCCGGCATCGTGGCGACTTCGGCTGCCAGGCTGGCGAGGCATTCCACCGCCAGCGTTCCCGTGCAATAGTTGACGATCGAGACGAGCATCCGCGGTGCGGCCTCGCTCATAGCGCCAACTCGACGGCAATTTCCTGCGGCGCATCGGCGCGCGCGCGATCGTCGGGCGGGGGGGCGAGCGCCGGGTCGGGCGGGTTGTAGCTGGCGAGGGCAAGGTCGATCCGCTCCTGCATCGCCGTGGCGAGCACCGCGACACCGGGTTCCTGAAGCACGCTGGTGTGGCCGCCGGGCACCGGGATCATCGTGACGTCGCCCGCGACGCGCTTGCCCCAACCGAGGATGCAATCCGAATAGACCTCGGTGAACGGCATATCGTCTTCGGCGCCATTGCCCTGCATGGCCCTGAACAGCACGACATCGCCCGCCGCGAACAGGCCGTGCGGGTGATGCCGGCGATGCGCGACCTCATAGATCTGAAGGAAGCCAAGATCGGGTGGCGGCGCGGTGTCGCATCGCGCCGCGCCGCCGTGGGTGCCGAGCCGATCGACCGCGCGCGTCTGCTGAAGGCGCGCGATCCTCGACCCGATTTCGTATCGCATGACGCTCACCACCTTGCGGATGAGGGCGGTGACCAGCGGGATCAGCCCCGGCGGCGATCCGGCGCCGATGCCGAACAGCGCGCGCGCGCGGTGCAGGCGCGCGCGCGCGACGCGGAACGGCCGCTCGGCCGCATCGACATCGGCCGCGTCGATGATCCCGACGAACAGCGCGGCCTCGCCCGCATCTTCCAACTGGCGCGCCATCTCGAAGGCGATGACCCCGCCCGCGCACAAGCCAGCGAGCAGATAGGGGCCGTGCGGCTGGAGCGTGCGCAGGCGTGTGATATGTCCTGCGGCCATGTCGCTGATAGCGCTATGGCGATATTGGCCGTCGTCGTTGCGTTCGGGTTCGAGCCCGTAGACGCTGCGCGCGCCGTCGAGCTTGAAGGCAAGCGTCCGGTACAGCAGCGTCTCGCCGAGCCCGTCATGGACGAGGAACAGCGACACCGGGTCGTTCCCGGCGCGGAGCCGCGTCACGCCGGGCAAGGCCGGTTGCGGCGGTTGCTGGTCGTCCGCCGCCGGACTGTCGCTCGCCACCGCGTCGGGATCGAGCACCGGGCTATCGGGATCGAACACCGCCGCCAGCCGCGCGACGGTAGAGGCCTCGATCAGCGCGCCGAGCGCAACGGTCTTGCCCGTCCGCTTGCGCAGGCGGTTGACGAACTGGACCGCGAGCAGCGAATGGCCGCCGAGATCGAAGAAATCGTCGCTGCGGCCGAGGCCGCCGTCGATTCCCAGCATCTCGCCCCACATCTGCGCGATCAGCGCCTCGGCCTCGGTACGCGGTGCCGCCTCGGCCGGGAGCGCGGCCGGTGTCCCCTGATCGGCGGCGCGAACGCGGTGCGGCGCGCGCAGCCGGTCGATCGCGGGCATCAGATCGTGTGGCGAGACGAGGATATGGGCGCCGCCTTGCCCCCCCAATATTGCCTCGACGACGCGCATCCCCTCGGCGGGAAGCATCGCCTGCTGCTGGCTGTCCTGGACCATATCGTTCGCCGTCGTCCTCGGCTTGGCCGCGGGTGCCACGGCGCGGGATTGGTGCAGTGCCGCCGTGTCGTCGAGCCGAAGCATCGTGAAGTCGGCGATCGCGGCGAGCACCGTGCCCGCGTCGTCGGTGATCGTGACGTCGAAGATCGCGAGTGCGCCGCTGGCGTCGCCGTCCGGGCGCAGCCGGATATGGCTGACGATGCGCCCCGGCAGCGGCGCGTAGAGGCTGACGCGACCGTAGGAGACCGGGGCGAAGAAGGCGGGGCTGCCGTCACGTTCGGGGATCAGCGTCTGCGCGCCAGCGGTCGCGAAATCGAGCAGCGCGGGATGCAGCGCCATCGCCGTCAGATCGCCGCGAAACGCCTCGGGCAGCGTCAGCCCAAGCAGCGCTTCGCCACGGCCTGCCTGCGCGCGATCGACAAGCTGCCAGCGTGCGCCGAAACGCAGATGCGGCGGGTGCTCGATCGTGTCGACGGGGATCGTACTGTCGCAGCGCGCGGCGATCGCGCCCAGATCGAGCGGCTCGGGCAGGGCGGCGTCGAGGCCGGCGATCGTGCCGCGGACGTGCTCCTGCCATGCCTCCGCATCCGATCGCCCGATGATGCGCAGCGTCCAGTCGCTCGCGTCGCGGCGCTCGAGATGGACGCGGATGTCGCGCGCCGCGCCATCGGCCACCGCGAACGGCGCCAGGAAGGTCACGTCGCTGAACACCATCGGGCCGGGGGCGATGGCCGCATAGGCCGCGCGCGCAATTTCGAGGAAGCCCGTTCCGGGGATCAGCGCCTGCCCGTCGGTAAGACGGTGCTCGTCGAGCAGCCAGTGCGTGGCGGGCGAAAGCTGCCCGGTAAAGACATGGGTCTCGTCCGACACGCGGTGCCACCCCGTCAGCAACGGATGATCGATCGGCATTGCCGTGTCGGGGCCCAATGCGGGTTCGGCATCGCTCTGCCGCGCGAGCGCCGCCGCCATCCCGACATCGCGCCACTGGCTCCACCCGACCGAGATCACGCGCGTCGCGTCGTCATTATGGCGTGCCTGGGCGTAGGCATCGAGAAAGGCGTTGGCCGCCGCGTAATCGACCTGCCCGGCGAGCCCCGCGACCGCGCTGACCGAGGAGAACAGCATCAGGAAATCGGGTCGTTCGCCCGCCAGCGCCTGTTCGAGCGCGAGCGTGCCGTGGAGCTTGGGCGTGAGCACCGCTTCAGTCGCGGCGCGCGTCTTGAGCTGGAGCGGGCCGTCATCGAGGCACCCGGCGGTGTGGAACACGCCGTTGATCGGGCCGAGTTGCTGGCGGACGGTACGCACCGCGCGGCGCATCTGGCCGCGATCGCTCACATCGGCGGTGATCGGCAGGACGATGCCGCCCGCCGCCTCGATCGTGAGCAACTGGCGCAAGGTGAGGGCGAGCGGATCGTCGAGCGGCGCTCGGGCGAGATGGTCGGCCCATGTGGCGCGCGGCGGCAGCGCCGACCGGCCGATGAGCGCGAGCCGCGCGCCATATTGCCCGGCGAGATGGCGCGCGAGCGTCAGCCCGATTCCGCCCCGTCCGCCGGTGATGAGATATACGCCCTCGGGGCGAATGGTGCATGGCGCATCGGCACGGACGGGGGCGGGGGTGGCGACGATCCGCTGCACCCAGCGCTCGGCCGCGCGATAGGCGATCGTCTCGGCATCGTCGGTTGCGCCCGCTTCGGCCGCGAGCAACGCCGCCAGACGGACGCGCGCCGACGAGGAGGGCGGGCAGACCAGATCGATACTGCGCGCGCGGATATTGGGGAATTCCTGGCCGAGCACGCGCACAAGCCCCAGCGACGTCGCCTTTTCGGGCGCGGGCACGGCCTCATCCGCTATCCGCTGCGTCCCGTCCGACACGACCATCAGGTGCAGCGCGACATCGGGATCGTTCTCGCCCAATGCCTGCGCGAGATAGAGCAGGCTGAACAATCCCCTGTCCTGCGCCGTCGCGATCGCGCGGGGTGCGGTCCGGCGGCGGCGATCGCCGGTCATCTGCCACAGATGGCAGATCGTCTCCGGCATCCGCCCGCGCGTGGACAGATGCGCCACCAGCGCCTGATAATCGGCCGGTATGGCTGGATTGACCGTGAATTCGCCGGTCTTGCAGATGTGGAAGCGCTTGCCGGGCCGGACCAGCGCGACGTCGCTTCCCTGCGCGCGCAACCGCGCCGCCAGCGCATCGCCGAGCCCCAAGGCGTCGGCGAACACCAGTGCGGTCGCTCCATCGGCTTCGGCCGGGGGCAGCGCGGCGCGCGTCCATTGCGGTTCGTAGAGCCAGTCGGCGAGGTCGGCGCGGCGCTCCAGCGGTTCGTCGGGATCGGCCTGCGCCTGAACCTCGACCGCACCCGGTGCGATCCAGTGGCGTTGCGGGTCGAAGCGATAGCTCGGCAGCGACACGCGGCTGCGGCGTTCGTGGCGCCAATAGCCGTGCCAGTCGATTGCTACGCCCGACGCCCAAAGCTGCCCTGCGACGCTGAGCATATGATCGAGATCGAAAGTCGCATCCTCGGCGTGCGGCAGGCTGTTGAAGACCGCGCCCGCGCCCGTGCGCCCGACATGCTGGCGCGCGAGGCTCGACAGGACGCGCCCCGGCCCGACTTCGAGCAGCACGCCGTCGGGCTGGTCGAGCAGCCGATCGAGCCCGTCGGTAAAGCGCACCGGCTCGCGCAAATGGCGCACCCAATATTCGGGGTCGGTCGCCTCGTCGCTGCCGATCCAGTCGCCGGTCAGGTTGGAGACGAAGCGCTGCTCGGGCGCGTGCAGCGTGATCGTACCCAGCAGCGCGCGGAAATCGTCGAGGATCGGTGCGAGCATCGCCGAATGTGCCGCCACCGAGATCGGGATGCGCCGCGTCTCGATCGCGCGCGCGGCGAGCATCGCCTGTAGCGCGTCGATCGCCGGGACAGGCCCCGACGCGACCGTCAGGCCACGGCCGTTGATCGCGGCGATCGACAGTTCGGGCGGCAACAGTGCGCGCAGGTCGTCCTCGCCAAGCGGCACGCTGAGCATCGCGCCGGGCGGCACCGTCTCGAACAGCCGGCCGCGTCCGCTGACGATCCGCAGCGCATCGCCGAGGGTGAATACGCCCGCCAGATGCGCGGCGACATATTCGCCCATCGAATGCCCGATCATCGCGGCGGGGCGCACCCCCCATGAAGCCCAGAGCCGCGCCAGCGCGACCTGGATCGTGAACAGCAACGGCAGCGCGATCGAGGGCCGTTCGAGCGCGCGCGCGGCCGCGGCGGCGCGATCGGGCTCGGGGTAGAGCAGCGCGCGGAAATCGGTGTCGCAGAACCGTGCCAGTTCCTCGAAACATTCGTCGACGGCGGCGGCGAACACGCGCTCGATTGCATAAAGCGTGCGCCCCATGGCGACATGCTGCGCGCCGCCGCCGGCAAACAGGAAGGCCACCGGGCGCCCGGCGATGATACACTCGCGGGTCACGACGCGGTCGGCGGACTGGTCGCGCAGCAACGTGGCCGCTTCGCGCGCGTCGGCCGCGACGAGGATGCGGCGGTGCGGCAGCGCGCGGCGGCCGGTGCTCAGCGTATAGGCCGCGTCGGCAAGGTCGGCGTGCGGATGGGCATCGAAATGCTCGGCCAGCGCCACGCTGTTGGCGTCGAGCGCGCTCAGCGATTTGGCCGAGAGCACGATAAGCTGGCGCGGGCGCGAGGGACCGGGGTGATCGGTGATCGGCGCTTCGCCGAGCACGACATGCGCGTTGGTGCCGCCCACCCCGAGCGAACTCACGCCCGCATAGCGCGGCGCCCCGCTCCGCCGCGGCCAGGGCTTGAGCGCCGCGTTGACGACAAAGGGGGTACGCGCGAAATCGCACGCCGGATTGTCCGCTTGATGATGGAGCGAGGGCGGCAATTCGCCATGCTCGAACGACAGCGCGACCTTGATCAGGCTCGCGACGCCCGCGGCGGTATCGGTATGCCCGATATTGGGTTTGACCGATCCGATCGCGCAATAGCCGGTGTCGCTGGTGTCCTGGGCAAAGGCCTGCGTCAGCGCCGCGATCTCGATCGGATCGCCCACGGGGGTGCCGGTGCCGTGCGCCTCGACATAGCTGATGCTACGCGCATCGACTTCGGCGATACTCAACGCTTCGCTGATCGCCAGCGCCTGCCCGTCGACGCCGGGGGCGAGGTAGCCGACCTTCCCGGCGCCGTCGTTGTTCACCGCCGAGCCCTTGATGACGGCGTAGATATGATCGCGATCGTCGCGCGCGTCGGCGAGGCGCCGCAGCACCACCGCGCCCGCGCCGCTGCCGAACACGGTGCCTTGCGCCCCGGCGTCGAACGCGCGGCAATGGCCGTCGGGCGACAGGATGTCGCCTTCCTGATACGGATAACCTTGGCCATGCGGCAGATCGATCGAGACCCCGCCGGCGAGCGCCATGTCGCATTCGCCGTTGAGCAGGCTCTGCACCGCCACGTGCACCGCGACCAGCGAGGTCGAGCACGCGGTCTGGACGTTGACGCTCGGCCCCTTGAGGTCGAGCAGATACGATAGCCGCGTGGACAGGAAATCCTTGTCGTTGCCGGTATGGCGGAGCAGGAACAGCCCGACATCGCGCACCAGCCGCCGGTTGGTGAGCAGATTGTAGGACAGATACGCATTGTGCCCCGATCCGGCGAAAACGCCGATGGCACCGGCAAAGGCGGTCGGATCGTGCCCGGCATCCTCGAACGCCGCCCAGGCGCATTGCAGGAAATGCCGATGCTGCGGGTCCATGATCGCGGCGTCGCGGGGGCTGAGCCCGAACAGGCTCGCGTCGAAACAATCCATATCGGGCAGCGGCGCGCCCGCTTTCACGTAATTGGGTTGCGCGAGCAGCCTGGGATCGACCCCGGCGGCGAGCAGGTCCGCATCGGCCAGCGGCACGATCGATTCGACGCCGCCACGCAGGTTGGCCCAATAGTCGCGGGCATCGCGGGCGCCCGCGAAACGGCACGCCAGCCCGACGATCGCGATCTCGTTATCGCCGATCGTGCTGACGAGCGTTGCGCCCGATTCGTCGCGCTGTTGCAGCATGGCCTATCCTCCGTCTGCATCGACGAGGATCTGGGGCCGCGCGCGCCGCCGCTGCATCGCGGCCTTGCGGCCTTCGCCGCGACCCTGCGTCTGCCCGATCACGATGTCGCCGGGATCGGTCGACAAATGCCGACTCAGCGTCTCGATCGTCGGGAAGCGGAAAATATCGGTGATCGAGGGCGCGCGCGCCGCCACCCCCTGCAATCGGCGATGGACCTGCACCGCGAGCAGCGAATGCCCGCCGAGATCGAAGAAATTGTCGCGGGTGCCCACCGAAGACAGTTTGAGGACATCGCGCCAGATCGCCGCGATTTCCCGCTCCAGTCCGTCTTGAGGGGCAACGAAGGAGCGAGAAATCGCGGCCCCGGTCCTCCCGCCGGGTTTGGGGAGCTGCTTGCGGTCGAGTTTGCCGTTGGGGGTGTGGGGCAGCGCTGACAGCGCCACGACATGCGACGGCACCATGATCTCGGGCAATTGCGCGGCAAGGTGCGCACGCAAGGTCTGCACCGGGACGTCGCCGGCGACGGGCGTGTAATAGGCGACCAGCCGGACATCGCCGGGCGCGTCCTCGCGGCAGAGCACGATGGCTTGCGCAACGCCGGGATGGTCGAGGAGGCGCGCTTCGATCTCGCCGAGTTCGATGCGGTGGCCGCGCAGCTTCACCTGATGGTCGCGCCGGCCGAGAAACTCGATGGTGCCGTCGCTCAAATGCCGTCCCAGATCGCCGGTGCGATAGACGCGTGCAGCGGGCTTGAACGGATGAGGCACGAACCGTTCGGCGCTGAGCGCGGCGCGATCGTGATAGCCGCGCGTCACGCCCGCGCCGCCGATCACGATCTCGCCGGGCATGCCGGGCTGCACCGGCCGTTGGCGACGATCCAGAATGTACATTTCCTGATTGGCCAACGGCCGGCCGAGGGGAATGCTCGCGCCCCCGTTGCCGGGCTCGTCGCCGACCTCGTGGGCCGCCGACCAGATCGTCGTTTCGGTCGGCCCGTACATGTTGAGCACCTTGCCGCCGACGAGGCGCCGCAGATCGCGCGCCAGCGCCGGGGGGAACGCCTCGCCGCCCACCATCATCTGTGAGAGGCCTGCCAGTCCGGCATGCGTCCGCTGATCCGCGACCAGCAATTGCGCCATCGCGGGCGTGCATTGCAGGTGGGTGACGCCGTGCCGGGTCAGCAGTTCGCCGATCGATACCGGCGGTTCGGTGGCCTTGGGCTGGGCCAGGATGCGCAGCGCATTCAGATGCGGCAGATGCGCGAGCACCTGATCGGCGGGCACCCCGAAATCGATCAGGCAGGCGATCTCGTCGACACCCACGCCCTGCAGCGCGCGCACGATCTTGAGGCAATGCTCGGGTGTGCCGAACAGCCCGCTGGTCTCGTAATAACGCTCGAATGCATGGTCGAGCAGTTGATCCATCTCGGCGTCGCTCAGGCTGTCGAGGTCCGCCTGCGCGCTCGATCCTTGCATGCCGGGGCGCTGCTTGAAGGCCGGGAACGACCAGGCGAATTGTTTGACCAGCCCGGTCGCGGTGCGGAGATAGGCGATCATCGGCGCGCGCACCGCCGCGCGTACCGCCTCGGCATCGGGGCCGACGAAGCTGTGCAGCATCATCGTGACATGGCCATCGCCGGGATGCCCCGCCGCGCGCCACGCCGTGCGATAGACCGCGAGCTTCTCGCCGACCTCGGCGACGCTCTGGCCAAGCAAATGGGTGAGGACGTGCGCGCCGGCCTTGCCGGCTGCCGCAAAGGTTTCGGGGTTGCCCGCCGAGGTAATCCAGAACGGCAGCTCGGGCTGGACGGGGCGGGGGTAGATCGACACCGCGACATCCTCCCCCAGCGGGCCGGGAAAGGTGCATCGTTCGCCGCGCCACAGCCGGCGGACGGCGTCGATCCCGCTCATCAGCGCGGCGTTCTTGTCGGCGAAATTCTCGGGCCGCAGGACGAAATCGTTGGGCTGCCAGCCCGAGGCGAAGGCGATCCCCACCCGGCCGTGCGAGAGATTGTCGACCAATGCCCATTCCTCCGCGACGCGGATCGGGTGGTGGAGCGGCAGGACGACGCTGCCGCCGCGGATCTTGATGCGGTGCGTGATCGCCGCGATCGCCGCGCTGGCGACCGACGGATTGGGGTAGAGCCCGCCGAAAGCATGGAAATGGCGCTCGGGCGTCCAGATCGCGGTGAAACCGTTGCGATCGCCGAATGTCGCGCCTTCCATCAACAGCCGATATTGGTCGGCGGCCCCGCCGCTGTCGGCGCTGGCGAAATAGAACAGGCTGAACGCGAGCGGTGTTGCGGGCGGCTCGGCGGCGGCGGGCGTCGCGATCGTCGCGTCGCTCGGCGCCAGCACGACATGGGTGCCACGCGCGAGCGTCCAGCACAATTCGAGCACCGAGATGTCGAAATTCAGGCTGGTCACCGCGAGCCATGTCCCGCCGGGCGCGATCACGCGATCCATCCCGGTGAAGAAATTGGTCACGTTGCGATGCTCGACCATCACGCCCTTGGGCGTGCCCGTCGATCCCGAGGTGTAGATCATATAGGCCAGATTCTCTGGCCTTGCGCCGCCGGCGATCGGGTAAAGCGGTTGCGCGGCGATCAACGCGCGATCGGCATCGATCGCGATCAAGCGCGCGCCGACATCGCGGATCCGATCGGCGAGGTGCGCGTGGGTGACGATCGCGGCCGCGCCCGAATCCTCAATCATGTAGCGCAGCCGTGCTGCCGGATAGAGCGGATCGAGCGGCAGATAGGCAGCGCCCGCGCGATGGATCGCGAGCAGCGCCACCACCATGTCGATCGATCGGTCGAGGTGCAGCCCGACCAGCGTCTCAGGGCCGATTCCAAGCGACTGGAGATACCAGGCGAGCTGGTTCGAGCGCTGGTCGAGGTCGGCATAGCTCAGCGTTTGGTCGCGACAGGTCAGCGCGGGCCGGTCGGGGGTCAGCGCGGCCTGTTTCTCGAACAGATCGTGGATGCAGCCACCCGATGCTGGGGGGTGCGCGGTGGCGTTCCACGTGTCGAGCAACTGGTGCCGTGTCGCGTCGTCGAACAGCGGCACGTCCCCCAGCGCCATGTCCGGCGTCCGATCGACGACGTCGAGCAGCGAGAGGAAACCCGCTTGCAGCGAGGCTGCCAGCGCCCGATCGAGCCGTGTGCTGTCGTAGATCCACGCGCTCGCGCCACCGTCGGTGCGGATCGCCACCGTCAGATCGGTGCCCGGCGTATGCGCCGCTTCGGCAAGATCGTCGACGACGACGACCGAGACGGGCAGCGGCATGGCTGAGGACAGATCGGGATCGCGCGCCACGAGGTCCGCCGAAAAGCCGATCCGACGGTGGATCTCGCGCATTTCCGCGCAGATCGTCTCCTGAAGCTGGGCGAACCCTTGCGTGAAATCGATCGTCGTGCGCAGCGGCAATGGGCACGCGAACCACGCGCTCGCCGGGTCGTGCTGCGCCGTCAGGATCGGCGAGGTGAAGCCGATGTCGAACCGGCTGTCGTCCGCAACCCGCGCGACATAGGCGATCAGCGCGGTGAGGACCGTTTTGGCGCGATTGGGAGCGCTGGATTCGGGCAACGCGATCGTGTCGCACACCGGCGTTTCCGGAATCGCGGTGTCGGCGGGCCGCACGAGCGGCAGTCGCAACGGTGCGAGGGTCGCGAGCTTTTCACGCCAATAAGGTTCATGATGTGCCGCAGCCATATCCAGCGCGGTGACGATCCGCGCGTCGGCATCGTCGAGATCGGCCAGTCGGTCGCCCACATTCAGGCCGAGCGCGACGGGGCTGACGGGATCGCCATCGAGCCGCGCCATTTGCGTGAGCGTGACGTCATCGGTCGCGGTGGCGACGGTGAGGCCGTCGGCGGCAACGGCGAGGATCGTGCCCGGCAATTCGTGCGATCGCGCCGCCTCGATCCGCAATCCACGGACCAGAAACAGGTCGCCCGAAACCATCACCTTGGCGGCGCCGAGGGGATTGAAACGATCGCCGAAATCAAGCGCGCGCACCAGCCGGGCGCTGTCCGCCGCCGGGTGGCGCCAGCGGATCGTCGCCGCGGCCTCGGGGCGGTGATCGCGGCCATAATAAAGGCCGGCGCGATCGGGCTGCGCCGCGCCGTCGAGCGTGTCCGCCGCGATCAGATCGAGGACGTGCGCGAAGCTCTCGATCCCGGCGGCAAAGCATTTGGTGTTGATCGACAGCGCGGTTTCGTCGGGCTCGATCGCGAACATTCTGGTGGCGAGCACGGGGCCGCCATCGACCGCGTCGGTCATCAGATGCCAGCTGACCGCGTGGCTTGGCTCGCCGTTGAGCAACGCCCAGACGGGGGTGTTGAGCCCGGCATAATCGGGCAGCGGGCCATCGTGGAAGTTGATCGCGGCACGACGCGGCAGGGCGAGCACCTCCGTGTGCAGGATCGCGAGATTGGTGATGCTCAACAGCAGGTCGAACGGGGCCAGCCCGGCGGCGGGGAGCGTCGCCGGATCGTCGAGCGTCCGGATGCCGCGCTCGGCGGCCCAGTCGCGGATCGCTGCGCGATCGCTGACGATCGCCGCGATCCGATGGCCACGCTCGAGCAGCATCGCGCCGCATTCGAGCATCAGCGATTCGGTGCCGATCAGGACGCAGTCATTGGCCCCGGTCATGATACGACCACCTTCACCGGCGATTTGCGGCGCTGCTGAAGCCCGATCACGATCGCGCATGCCAGGAACGCGGCGCAGCTTGTCAAAAAGGCATCGCGCGATCGGCGCTCATCGTCGATCCGGATCGTGGTGAGCCGTGCCGGCGCCGCCGACAAAAGCGGTTGTGGGGTGGCGATTGGCTGCGGGCCCGCCATGGCGATCGAGGCGGCGAGGGGAAGGCAGATGTGCGGGGCGCGCGCGCTTTGGTCGTCGGCTATCCGGGCAGAGGCGGCGCTGCACGATCCTGCCACGATGACGGCGAAGATAAAGGCAGACGCGCGTCGCCCAAGCTGCTTCATCGTCATGGATTGCCCCTGGATATACAGTATAATGCAATAGAATTACTTTAATGATTAGACACGACCGTTATTTCTGTTCGACGATCCGATGCATATCGGCGGCGACGTGTTGTTATTTTCTGTACCGGTAAAGCCTCTCATCTTGCGGAGCAATTTGATCGAATCCGTGGTGGGTTTTCCCAGGGCGATTGGCGCGGGGAGGATTCGGTACGGAACAGCCACGAGCCGGGGACTATTTATATTCGATCAGTGGTCGTCGCTGCGCCGGGGGCTGGCGCCAGAAATCGATCTGACCCTGACAATGCGGCAGTTTCCCCAATGTCACGAAGGTTGCGTACAGGCCGCCGTGCTTGCGCAGGATCATCAGCCACAGGATCGGCCAGAACGGCCAGGCGAACGGCAGCGACCACAGGATATTGCTCGCCACCCGGCGTATGAGGCGGGGGTCGTCGCGGCCGCGCCGGGATAGTCCTTCGGCCATCGCATAGCCGCTGCGCCGGTTGCGTTGCCACCATTGGGCGAAATGCATCATCGCCGCGTCGTGGCGTGACATGTCGTGATCGATCCGGTGGATCGTCCACCCCGCCCGCCGCAGCCGGTGGCACAGATCGGGCTCCTCGCCCGCGATCAGCTCGGTCGCGAAACCGCCGACATCCTGGAAGGCGCTCAGCCGCATCAGCGCGTCGCCGCCGCAGGTGGGCACGATCCCGATCGGCGTATCCCATTCGATATCGCACAACCGGTTATACCAGCTGGCATCGGGAAACCGCTCGCGGCGCCGGCCGCAGACCACGGCGGCATCGGGCGCCTCTGCCATCGTCTGAAGCGCCGCGTCGATCCAGGCGGGGTCGAGCAGGCAATCGCCGTCGAGGAACTGGATGAACTCGAGCCCGACGAGATGGGTCTGCAACCAGTCCGCGCCGGCGTTGCGGCCCCGCGCGGCGGTGAAGGGACGGTCGGCCGCGAGCACGACCACCTGTGCGCCCGCCTGCTCGGCACGCGCGACGCTGTCGTCGCTCGATCCCGAATCGACATAGACGATCGCGCCACCGCGCCCCGCCACACTGCGCAGGCTGTCGCTCAGCCGCGGTCCTTCGTTACGCCCGATCACGACCACGCCGACCACGTTGGGCGGCCGTGCCACCGGGCGCGCCGGGCGGCCGATCGGCGTGGGTATCACGGGGCGCGGTCCGTACGGACCCAGTGGCGCTGGCGGTGGAGCAGATAGGCGGCATAGATCGGCAGCTTCCACAGCACATAGGCAAGAATGCCGGGAAGCGCGCGCGCCGGCACGAGGTGCCGTCCGAACCCCACCCAGACGATTCCCAGCACCAGCATCGCGAGCGCGAAGACGGAGGACTGGAGAACCGCCGGGCCCGCGACGCTGCCGTTCGTGGCAGCGAACAGCAGCAGCGCCGCGACGCTGGCCTCGGCAACCACGAACAAGGCAAGCGGGGGAATGATGAGATCGGTGGCGAGCAGGAGCAACCGGGGGCGTCCGCTGAACCCCGCCGCGACGAGCCGGGGCACGAACCGCCCCGCAACCCCGATCGCGCCATGCTCCCAGCGGGTGCGCTGCGATATGGTTGCCCGGCTCGAACTGGCGGCGCTCACGAAACAGGCGCGCGGTTCGAAGCGGACGGCGTTGCCGCCCAGTGCCAGCGTCAGCCCCAATTCCATATCCTCGACCAGCGATGCGCTTGCGAGCGGCGCGTCGGCGAAGAGCCGCCACGGAAAGCCCATGCCGCTGCCCTGCAACAGCGCGACGCCGCACAGGCGTTGCAGCCCGCGCTGGCGGATGAGGTTCTTGACCAGAAACGCGAAGGTCGAGATGCGTACCAGTGGCGGTGCAGCGGCGGCACAGTCGAGCAGATATGTGGCCTGCACCACAGCATCCTGTGCGTGGACCGACGCCGCCAGCATCGGAATCGCCTGCGGGGCCGGCGGGCAATCGGCATCGACCACCAATACCACCGCCGGGGGCGCCGCCCGCAGCGCTTCACGGCCATAAGCAAGCGCATAGGCCTTGCCGCGCCGCGCGGGATCGGTGCGCTCGATCACCGCCGCGCCTGCACCGGCGGCGCGCGCGGCGGTGTCGTCGGTGCAATTGTCGGCGATCACGATCACGCGATCGGTGGCGCGCAATTGCTGGCGGATTCGGAAGATGGTGCGCGCGATGCCCGCGGCTTCGTCATGTGCCGGCACCAGCACCGCGATCGGGGGCGGCGGTAATGTAAGCGGCGTTCCGCTGTCGCGCGCCAGGCCGGCGAGCAGTTCGGCCACCAGCGCGAGGCCGGGAAGCGCTGCGACGATTGCGATCGTCCAGGCGAGCATTGCGATCATCGCGCGACTGCCCACGGCCGCAACAACGTCGCCAGCGTCGCCGCGCTGGCATCCACATCGTGCTGCGCCGCGACGCGTGCCCGGCCGTGCGCGGTCTTGGCCTGGAGCGTGCCGATATCGGCGCACAGCATTTCGTCCATCGCCTCGGCCAGTGCGTCGGCGGAACCGGTCGGGACCAGCCAGCCGGTGGTGGTATCGACCAGTTCGGGAATGCCGGCGATCGCGGTGGCGATCACCGGGCGGCCGAGCGCGAACGCTTCCATGATCACCACCGGCAGGCCCTCGGCGAAGCTCGGCACCACCAGCGCGCGGGCGGCCTCGATCTCGCGGCGCACGCTGTCGGTGCTCTGCCAGCCGAGCAGATGGATGTGGTCGCCAAGGCCGCGCGCCGCGATATGGGCCTCGATCTCGGCGCGCATCTCGCCATCACCGATGATGCGCAGTTGAAAGGGGTGGGCGCGGGCGACGATCGCAGTGGCCTCGATCAGTACCGACAGGCCCTTTTGTGCGCTCAGCCGTGCGACGCAGACCAGCGTCCGCGAGCTGAGCCCGACATCGGAGCGGTGGTGGAAGCGTGGCGAGGCGCCGCACCGCACCAAAGCGATCCGGGGCCAGTCGGCGACGCGCGACCAGCGCATCAACTGGCCGCGGCCATGATGCGAGATCGCCACCGCGAAGCTGGCATCCGCGATCTTCTCGCGCAGATGCAGCGCGCCGGGGGCGTCGAATTCGTCGGGGCCGTGGACGGTCAGGCTGTAGGTCGGCCCGCCCAGCCGGCGCGCCAGCAGCGCGACCGACGCGGGGTTGGTGCCGAAATGGACATGGACATGGTGCACGCCCGCGCGCGCGAGCATGGTGGACAGCAGACACGCCTCGACGAAATAGGCAAGGCCGCGCGCGATCCCCGCCGCGCCGCGCCAGCCCATCGACAGCGCCATCCACAATGAAGCGATGAAGGCGAGCGGGTGCTGGAGGAAACGCGATGCGATCGCATGCGCAAAGGCCAACGGCCCCACATCCAGCAACGCGATCGTCCGGTCCGCTTCGGCGCGATCGACAGCATCGGGCAGGGGGGCGTGCGGTTTGCGGATCGTCAGCCGCATGATCTCGAATCCGATCCGTTCGAGCGCGTGGATTTCGTCGCGGATGAAGGTGTGGCTCACCTTCGGATAGACGTTGGTGAGATAGGCGATCCGCATCGCCGGTGACGCATGGAGGCATGCCCCGATCGTCTCCGGTGCGGCACTGCTTTTCAGTGCATCGGCATGGGCGGCAATGTCGATGGCGAGCCTCCCGGCACGGACGCGCACGGCGATCGGCCGCGGCCCCGTGCAAACTACCTTCTCCGCGCTATGTCGCCGGATCGTCGGGCGCCCACCATCCGCATCTTTGCCGGGCGATTTGCCGCAGGGCGTTGTGGGTTGCGAAAATTGCGGACCGATTGCGCCGAATAGGGGGCGCTTCGGGGCTGCGCTATGCCGCGACAGGCGGCATTGCCGCGATCAGACGAAGGGCGGCCAATGGGTGGAGCGGTTTCCGACGGATCGGCGCGGGACGGCGCGCGGATGCGGATTTTGCTCGTCTCCGAGAACATCTCGCTGCGGCTGAGTGGGGAGACGTTGGTCCCTTATTATTACTTGATCAATCTTCTGGCGCAGGGGCACGATGTTCATGTGCTGTGCCATGCGCGCGTCCGCGACGATCTGGCGCGCGACCTGCCGTCCGATGTGTTCGCGCGGTTCCGGTTCGTCGAGGATGGTCGCGCGCAGGCATGGCTGTTCGCGGCGGGCGGCTGGTGGCCGCACCGGGTGCGCGATCTGGTGTTCAACCAGTTGATCCAGGCGTTGAGCCAGTTGCGGATGCGCAAGATCGCGCGCGCGATGGTGGCCGAGTTGGGCAAGCAGGTGGTGTTCCAGCCCGCGCCGATCGCGGCGACGGCGATCAGCACGATGTACGGGCTCGGCGTGCCCGTGGCGATCGGACCGATGAGCGGCGGGATGGATTTGCCGCCTGCTTTCCGCACGATGGATTCACTCGCCGTGCGGTTCACGATCCGTAGCGCCCGGCGCGCGGCGGGCTGGCTCCACCGGCTGATCCCCGGCAAATTGCGCGCGGCGGCGCTGATCGTCGCCAACCAGCAGACGCGCGATGCGCTGCCCCCCGGCGTCACGGGGCGGATTCACGTGCTGCGCGAAAGCGGGGTCGATCTCGAACGGTGGCGGCCCGCGCCGCGCGAGGGCGCGCCCGATCGCCCGGTGCGGTTCATCTTTTGCAGCCGCTTCGTCGACTGGAAGGGAATCGCGTTTCTCGTCCGCGCCTTTGCCCCGCTCGCGCGTGCCGGCGGGGTCCGGCTCGATCTGGTCGGCGACGGCGAATTGTTCGGCGCGGTCGCCGCGCAGATCGCGCGCGAGCGGCTCGAAGGCAGCATCATCCTGCACGGCCGCCTGCCGCTCGAAGGCTATGTCGCGCTGCTGCGCAAGGCCGATGTGTTCGTCACGCCGTCGCTGCGCGAATGCGGCGGCATGGCGATGATGGAGGCGATGGCGCTCGGGCTGCCGGTGATCGGGGTGAATTGGGGCGGCGCGGCGCATTATGCGGCGCCCGATTGCGCGCTCCTGATCGATCCCGCGTCGGAGGCGGCGTTGATTACCGGGCTGACGGCGGCGATGCGGCGGCTCGCGGCGTCGCGCAGCCTGCGGCTGCGGATGGGGCAGGCCGCGCGCCGCCATCTCGAGGAGGAGGACCTCGGCTGGGATGCCAAGGCGCGCGCGGTGGTCGCGATCCTCCGTCAGACGGTGCGCGAGGAACGGGCGCGCAATCGCGCACGCCGCACGCCGCCGGCCGAACAGCCCGCGCCGCGCCCGATGGCCGCCGTCGCCACAGGAAAGGGGTGAGCGTCATGGCTCCCGACGTCCGCCAACCGCGCACCGACATCGTCTTCTACACCCGCCAACTCCACAATGGCGGCGTCGATCGGGTGGTGTTCAACCTCGCCGAAGAGTTTCTGCGCGCCGGGATCAACCCCACGATCCTCGTCGATCTCGACAATCGCTATTCGCCGTTTCGCCCGCTGATCCCCAGAGGCGTCGATTATGTCGTGCTCGACGCGCGCGGTCCGCTGGCGCGGCTGGTCAAACTGCGCCGCTATCTCCGGCACAAGCGCCCCGCCGCGGTGATGTGCACCAGTTTCGGTTTTCCCAATCTCTACGCCGTCGTCGTGCGGCGGATCGCCGGCGTCCGCTTCCATCTGATGCTGACCGAACATTGCTTCCCCTCGGTCGATGTCGCGGCGCCCCGGCCGTGGCAGGCGCGTTTCTGGTTCTTCCCGCTCGCGCATTATCTCTATCCGTTCGCCGATTCGATCGTCGCGGTCTCGCGCGGCACCGCGAATGACCTTGCGCGGGTGATCCGCATCCCGCGCGAGCGGATCGCCGCGATCTACAACCCGATCGTCAGCGACGCGCTGATCGATCAGGCGCGCGAGACGGTCGATCATCCCTGGTTTGCGGATGCCGACACCCCGGTGGTGATCGCGGTCGGGCGGCTGGAGCCGCAGAAGAATTTCAGCCTGTTGATCCGTGCCTTCGCCGCCGTGCGCCGCACCGTCCGCTGCCGACTGCTGATTTTGGGTGACGGGTCCGAACGCGCGATGTTGAGCGCGCTCATCACCGATCTGGGGCTCGACGACGATGTCGCGATGCCCGGCTTTGCGCCCAATCCGCACGCTTATGTCGCCAAGGCGAGCGTGCTGGTGCTGTCGTCCGATTTCGAAAGCCTCGCCAATGTCGTGATCGAGGCGATGGCGGTGGGCACGCCGGTGATCGCCACCGATTGCCCCTCGGGCCCGGCCGAGGCACTCGACGGCGGGCGGTTCGGCACCCTGGTGCCGGTCGGCGACGACGCGCGATTGCGCGATGCGATGCTCGCGCTGCTCGATCGCCCGCCGCGCCCTGTCGCCCCAAGCTGGCTGGCGCAGTTCACCACCCGTCATGCGGCCGAGCGCTATCTCGAAATCCTGCTGCCGGCGGCGCAGTGACCATGGCTGCCCCCGCCTCGATTTCCGCCGGCGGTGGCGCGATCACCCAATTGACCGCGCTTCGCTATGTCGCGGCGTTTGCGGTGATGCTGTCGCATCTCGACTTCCTCGCCGCGAACACCAGCCCGGCGGTGCGCGCGACCTATACCTTGTTCTTCCATCAGGGTTTTTCGGGGGTTTCGTTCTTCTACATCCTGTCGGGCTTCATCATCAGCTATGCCTATCGCGATCGGCTGCTGGCGGGGACGATCGGCACCGGCGCCTATCTCTATCGCCGGTTGACGCGGATCGTGCCGCTCCACTGGCTGACCGCGCTGGTGTTTGCCGGCTGGCTGGCCGTTGCCGAGGCCGATCCGCCGCACCTGACGACGCTGGTGCTCAACCTCGGGCTGCTCCACGCCTGGTTTCCGGCGATGACGATCCATTATTCGCTCAACGGCCCGTCGTGGAGCCTGTCGGACGAAGCCTTTTTCTACGTCGCGTTCCTGCCGCTGGTGCGCGTGCCCGTTCGGGGATTGTGCTGGATCGCGGCGCTCGGACTGGCCGTGATCGCCGCGCTGGCGCTGGCATCGAGCCTGACTGAGACGGCCTATTCGCCGACGATCGAATGGTTCTTCTACGTCAATCCGGCGGCGCGGCTGCTCGAATTCGTGACGGGGATGCTGCTCTATCATGTCTGGCGGGCAGGGCGGGGGCGCGCGTTCGCCACCACCGCGGCCGAGGTGACGCTGATCGTCGCGGTGCCGGTCGCGATGCTGGGCTTTGCGCTGCTCGATGTGCCGATGCAGTTTCGCTATCAACTCGCCTATCTGCCGCTGATGGCCGCGCTCGTCCTGGTGTTCGCTTATGGCGGCGGCGGGGTGACGCGGATGCTGCGCACGCGGCCGCTGGTGCTGCTGGGGGAGGCGTCGTTCGCGCTCTATCTCACCCACCGCCCGATCATCACGCTGACGCACCAAGTGCTGGGCGGTCGCGCGCATGGCTGGGGCGATGTGCTGCTGTCGGCATTGCTGCTGGTGGTGTGCTCGGCGGTGTCGATCGCGGTGTTTCTGGGCTTCGAACGGCCGATCCTGCGCTGGTCGCGCCGCGCCCGGCGCGTGCCGCCGATGGGCGTGCCGGCGGTGTAGCACAGCCGCCGGACCCGTGCGGCGGCCGAACAGGGGGCGAGCGATGGCGACGACCATGCCGATGCCAGTCTGGCGACGCGCGCTGACCAGCGGCATCGGCCTCGTCACGGCGACGATCGTGGCGTCGAACGTCCTGCGGATCGTGAGCACGATCGTGCTGACGCGCGTGCTCTCCCCCGCCGATTTCGGTGTCGCGGGGCTGACGGCGGTGATCATCGGCATTTTGACGATGATGTCCGATTTCGGGTTCGGCGTGTACGTCGTCCAGCATCCGCAAGGCAATGATGCGCGGGTTCTGGATTCGATCTGGACGGTGCGGCTGCTGCGCGCCTTGGTGTTGACCTTGCTGCTGTTCGCGGGCGCGCAGCCGCTCGCCTGGCTGATCGGCAAGCCCGAGATGCGCGCGGTGATCGAGGTGATCTCGCTGCAATTCCTGATCGAGGGCTGCTCGTCGCTCGCGCCGTTTTCGGCGGTGCGCGATCAGCGGATCGGGCGGCTGAGCCTGCTCGATATCATTTCGGCGGTGGCGCAGACGCTGATCGGGATCGCGCTGGCGCTGGTGCTTCGGAATTATTGGGCGATCGTGCTGGGGGGGCTGATGGGCACCGCGATCCGATCGTGGCTCAGCTATCCGATGTTCGCCGCTTCCGGCCGGCGGTTCAATTTCGACCGGCAAAGCGCGATCGCCTTGTGGCGCTTCGGGCGCACGATCGCGAGCGCGCATACCATTCAGGTGCTGTTGTCGAACGTTGACAAGCTGGTGTTGTCGCGCGTGTTCCCGCTGTCGCAATTCGGGCTCTACACGCTGGCGTCGAACCTCGCGGCGGCGCCCTCGGCCTTTACCAGCATCTATCCCAACCGGATCTTGCTGCCCGCTTATGCCGCGGCGTGGCGCGCGGGCGAGGCCGCGCTGGCGGCGGCTTATTATCGCGACCGGCGCCGGATCATGCTGCTCTACATGGTCGCGATGGGCGGTTTCATCGCGATGGCGCCGAGCGTGATCGCCTTGCTGTACGATCCGCGTTACGCCAGCACCGCAACCTATCTGCGCTTGCTCGCTTTGGCGCCCGCGCTCGCGCTCAACAATTATGCCGCGCGCGAGGCGTTGATCGTCGCGGATCGGGTCCGCACGCTGCTGTTCGCCAATTTCGTCCGGCTCGGTTGGCTGGCGATCGGGGGCGGCGCGGGGTTTCTCGCGTTCGGGCCGATTGGGCTGGTCGCCGCGGTCGGGTTGGTCGAGCTGCCGGTGATGCTCTATTGCTGGTACGAACTGGCGCGGATCGGCGTGTTTCGGCTCAATGAGGAGATGCTGCTGCTCGCGGCGCTGGCGGGCGGGGTCGTGCTCGGGCTGATCGGGAATATGCTCTATTTCGCGATGTGGGGCTGATCGACGGAGGGTGCCCAGTCGCGCGGCGCGCGCGGTACCCATGGCTGGCGCCGGGTGTCGGTCGCGGCGCGCGGATAGCGGCTGAGCACCCCGGCCCCCATCGCCAGCAGCAGGATGAAGGTCGTCTCGTTGCGGCCGTAACTGGTGGTCGTCAGGCTGGCGATGATCGCGACCAGCGCCGCGAAACACGCCACCGCCGTGGCGCGCGCTTCGTCGGGCAGGCGCGGGATGGCGGTGAAGGTGCGCACGAGGATGGCAGCGAACATCACGAAATAGAGCACGCCGCCGATTACCCCGGCGCGCATGAAGATCGTCAGCGGCTGGTTGACGAGATCGATGATGCCCTCCCCCTGCCGCAGCGGTTCGAGCAGGGCATAGAGATCCTTGAGGCTGAGCCCCGTTGCCCAATATTGCCGCACGATCCCGAGCCCACGCGACAGCAATTCGGAGCGGTAATCGACCGACCCGGCGGCATCGTCGCTGGCGCCGATCGATGCGGCGAGCGCGGGGACGATGGTCGCCAGCAGCATGATCGCGCCGGCGGCGAGCGGCAGTGTGGCGACCAGCCTGGCGAGGGCGCCCCAGCGTCGCTCGCCGATGCAGCACGCGACCAGCCCGACCGCGACCGCGATATAGCCGATCCGCGCGAGCGTGAAGAACAGTCCGCAGCCGAGCAACAGCAGCATGGTGAGGAAGGCGCCGCGGGTCTCGATCTGCTTGCGCAGCGCGACGAGGATGACGATCAGCAACCCGAGCAGCAGCGACAGCCCGGTCGATTCGGGAAAGCTCGCACGCCCGCGCAACAGCCCGCCACGTTGCTTGACATAGCCCGAGGCGAGCTCGCGATCGGCGCCGATATGTGCGCCCATATTGTCGTAGAGCAACCAGCTATGCGCCGATTCGAAGCTCGCGATCGCAGCGATGACGCATCCCGCAACCAGTAGCGCCATCAGCAGGTCGTTGGGCACCTGCACGCGGGCAAAGGCGCGGCTGATCGCGACATAGGGCAGGCCGAGGTTGACGATCACCTGCATGAACGCGCGCATCGAGAAGGTGAGGTCGTTGCCGCGCGCGTCGATCACGAACTGTACCGCCATCATCAGCACGAACGCCATGTCCCATCTCGCCAGCCGGGTCGCGGGCGGGTGGCTGTCGTCACGGAACAGCGCGATCGCGAAACCGATCGCCAGCAGCCCGGCGAAATTGAGTTGCAGGATCGTGAGCCCCGACACCGCGAAGGTCTTGGTCATGATCGGCATCAGCGGCAGGCAGAACAGCATCAGCCGCGCGCGCAGGTCGATCGCACGCGGGGCGGGGAGCACCAGCCCGCCGTGCCCGAGCGCGGGGGCGATCGCGATCGTTGCGATCGCGGTGGCGGCGAAGGCGGGATAGACGTGGCCGTAGGTCGCGACCACCGGTAGCAGGATCGCCGCTGCCCATTGGTGCGGGCCGGTCAGCACGGCGAGCCTGCCGCCGAACAGGTGCAGCCCGCCCAGCACCAGCGCGGTCAGCACGACGATGTAGACGATCGCCATCGCGGGTCAGCCCGCATGCCGGGCGGGGAGCGCCGCCGGGTCGGGCGCGACGAGCAGATCGGGCTTCGCGCCGCCCGTGCGAATCCAGTCGTACACGCGCACGATCTGGGCGGCCTTGCGGTCCCAGGTGAACAGCGCCGCGACCCGCGCGGCGGCCGCATCGCCCAGCCGATCGAGGCGGGCCGGGTCGCGGGCGACGGCGGCCAGCGCCGCGCGCATAGTCTCGCGCAGATCGTCGGGGCCGGTGAAGGGGATCGCGATGCCGCTGTGCGGGTCGATCAACTCGGCCGGGCCGCCGTAATCGGCGACGATCGGCGCGACCCCCAGCGCCATCGCTTCGAGCACCACCCCGCCGCCGAATTCGCGCACGCTGGGGCAGGCGAGGAAATCGCAGTCGACCAGCACGTCCTGGACGCGGCGATGCGCGATTTCGCCGTGGAGCGTCACCGCGTCGCCGACGTCGAGTTCGGCGACCAGCGCGGCGATCGCCGTCCGCTCCGGCCCGTCGCCGATGATGTCGAGGTGGAGCGCGCCGGCGCGCAGCAGATCGGCAGCGGCGAGGATCAGGATGTCGGCGCATTTATAGGGCACCAGCCGCCCGACGAAGGCACCGCGTAGCGGCAGCGCGGCACGGCGTGTCCGCCGCTTGCCGAAGCGCGTGGGATCGATTGCGTTTTCGGGCAGATAGAAGCTCGCGCGGCGGGCATAAGCGGGGATTTCCGAGAGCGTGTGGCGCGATCCGGCGAAGATCGCGGCCGCATTGGCGCGCATCGAGCGATAGCCCGGCAGCAGCGTGTGGAGCCCGCGCAGCCGCGACAGGCCCTCGCGCTCGCGGTGCATCCGATCGGTGAAACCGGGGGGCCAGGGAAGGCCGCCGTTCCACGGCCCGACGACGAACGGGATGCCCAGCCGCCGCAGCCGGGGGCCGAGGATCGAGGGCGTGGTCGGGCTCATCGGGGTCAGCCGGTGGACGATGTCGAACGCACCGGCCTCGAGCGCCGGGCGGAAGCGCTGCCACGCCGCCCCCTCGAACGCGCGACAGCCGAAGGGGGCAAGCATCTGATGGATCGTCCAGCCGCGATTATCGCTCGCGCCGACCATCGCGGCGAGACGCTGGAGCCGCCGCACCAGCCGCTCGGTATCGATCGTGGTGAAATCCGGGCCCTCGCGCCAGCCCTGCCGGGCGATCGCGTCGGCGTTGCGGCTGTGGGTCACCAGATGGACGTCGGCGTGGCGGGCGAGTGCGTCGCTGAGGCTCCATCCGATCAGCGGCACGCTGACCATCTCGGGATGCGCGACCTCGGCAAGGAGGAGAATGCGATGGCGCGGCGTATAACAATGCATCTTATCTCCAATTGATGTGAATCAAGTTGGACATTTCAATAAAAGTATAGATACAATTGGAGATAACTAAAGTATCTCATAAGTAATAAATAACGACAGTCTTTCCTGTAATCATTTATTCATGGGGAAGTGTTCGTGGGTATTTTTTCATCGATGGCCGCCCCGTTGCCCCGGCTGACGACGGCTGCCTTGCTGTTGCTCCCAGTGGCGCTGGCGAGTTGTGGTGCGCGATCGGATGCCTCCCCCGATCAGGATGCGGGCCGAACCACGCCGTCGCCATCCCCCGCAGCGTCGCCGCACGGCGTGATGGTCGGGACCAATCTCGACGGGATCAGCTATTGGAACACCGGGCTGCCGACGCTCGATCTGATGAAATCGGCGGGGCGCTGGCTGCCGCAACGCGAGGGCGAATACGATACCGGCGAACCGCTCGCGCTCGATGCGCAGGGGTGGGTCGAACGCGTCGCACCGCCCACGGGCACGCAGCGCTACGATTCGGTGCTGGTCACGGTGCTGCACGACAATCCGGCCGCGCCCCCCGCGATGCGCTACGTCGTGCTGTACGATGGGCGCGGCAGCATCGGTGCGGTCGCGGTCGATGGCGCGCGGACGCTCGACGACACGCCGGGGCGGCTCGAGGTCGTCTCGGGCAAGGGCGGGAGCCTGTATCTACGGATCGCCGCAAGCGCGGACGGCACGCCCGCCGACATTCGCAACATCCGCGTCGTGCGCGCCGATCTGCTGCCGCTCTATCAGGCGGGGCTCAGCTTCAACCCGGCGTTCCTCGCGAAGATCGGCGATTTCCGCGTGCTGCGCTTCATGGACTGGATGAACACCAATGCGGTGCTCAATCGATCGGGCGTGCCGCTGACGGGTGAGGCGATCGACACCGCGCCGCTGCTGACATGGGCCGATCGCCCCAAACCCGGTGACATGCGCTGGGGCGACGGCAGCAGGGGCGTGCCGGTCGAGGCGATGGTCGAACTCGCCAACCGCGTCGGGGCGGAGCCGTGGTTCAACATGCCGGTCAACGCCGATGACGATTATGTCCGCCGGTTCGCGCTCTATGTGCGCGATCATCTGCGCCCCGACCTGCGCGTCCATGTCGAATTTTCCAACGAGGTGTGGAACACGATTTTCCCGCAGGCGCGCTATGCCGCCGCGCAGGCGCACAAGCGGCTCGGTGCCGATGGCAATTGGATGGAATGGTACGGGATACGCGCGGCGGAGGTCGGCCGGATCTGGAACGCGGCGTTCGGTGAACCCGTGGTGCACCAGCCCGATCCGGGCCGGGTGCTGATCGTCTACAACACCCAGTTCGCATGGAAGGGGCTCGAAGCGAGCGGGCTCGATAGCGTCCATTGGCGCGACGCATCGGGTGCGCGGCTGCGCGCCAGCGACTATTTCGACGATTATGCCGTCACCGGTTATTACGACGGCGCGATGAACACCGATGCGGCGGCGCCGACGGTCGAATCGTGGTGGCGCGATGCCGATGGCGGCTATGCCCGCGCGATCGCGGCGCTGCGTGATCGGATCGGGCGCGTCAACGCGCCGCTCTATCGCTATCACGCCGGCGAGGCGGCCAAACGCGGGCTCCGGCTGGTCACGTATGAAAGCGGTTTCGGCGAATATACGCCGCCCTCGCGCCATCAGCAGCAGGCCTATACCGATTTCCTCGCCAGGCTTCAGCGCCGGCCTGAAATCTACGATCTGGAAATGGCCAATTACCAGGCGTTCACGGCTGCCGGGGGGGCGCTTTACATGAATTTCGGGATCATCGGCACGCCCTCGAAATGGGGGAATTGGTCGGCGCTGGAGCGCGTCGACCAGCCCAATTCGCCGCGCTATCGGGCGCTCACTACCTGGCTTGCCGCCAACCCGCCCGCGCCCGATCGCGCGCGCGCCTTCGCCAATGCCGCCATCCGTCTTGGGGGTGACGGCGGCGAGACGATCGCCGCCAGCGCGCACGGCGATGATGTGCTGGTCGGCGGCGCGGGGCCGGACCGGTTCGTGCCTGCGGGTGGGGCGAACACGCGGATCGAGGGTGGTGCGGGGAGCGATGTGCTGATGCTGTCGGCGGCGCGCGATCGCTATCGGTTCGAGCGTGGCGGCGATGGGGCGGTTCGCGTGTCCGGCCCCGATGGAACGCAGATCGTGACCGGGGTCGAACAGGTGAGCTTTGCACGCGGAACACCGGTCTCGCTTGCCGCGCAGGCCGCGCAATCGCCGTCGATCGGTGCGCGCTTTTCTTCCCGATCCGATTGATCATGCCGTCATTGTCCGCGCCCTGCGGCAAGTTCGTGCAACCCGAATGAGCACTTGTCCCGGCCCCGGCACCGGCTTCGCTGTCTGCGTAAGCGCTAAGACGTCAGGGCCGCCAAAACGGACGATCTGAATGGCTTTCATAGCCCCAGATTTCGCGCACGGGGGCGATGCGGCAAGTCGCAATCCCGCATCGCCGCTATGCTGCGATGATAATCGCCGGCCTGCCCCACCCTCGGCGGGATGATCCGGAGAGATCGGCATGACGACGCACCTCGATAGTCCAATATTGACTGTCTCGTATGTCAGTATTGACTCTGCGGCAGGAAGAATGTCATCCTCGCCCCGGATCGCAGGACAGCGCCATCAAGGCGCGACGGCGACAAGGAGGGGACATGAACCGATTAGCTTGCACGTCATCGCTGGTTGCTCTGATGGTCGCGGCGACACCTGCCACCGCGCAGACCAGTTCTGTGCCGGACGACGCCAATAGTCCTGTGAACAGTACCGGGCAGCGCGCCGATGTGGCTGCCGTCCCCGGCGATATCGTGGTTACCGCGACGCGGCGTAGCGAGCGGCTTCAGGATGTGCCGCTTAGCGTTACCGCCTTTTCGCAGGCTGAACTGACCGAAAAAGGTATCGTCGGTTTCGAAGGAATCGCGCGCCAGACGCCAGGCGTCGTGCTCAACCAGGCGAGCGACAACAACGTCCGGATCACCGCGCGCGGCATTTCCACCAACGGCTGGGGCGCCGGGCTTCAGACCACCACCACCATCTATCTCGACGAGCTGCCGCTGAGCACGATCGGCAACACCGTGACGCTCAACCCCAATTTGTACGATGTCGAGCGGGTCGAGTTTCTTCGCGGGCCGCAGGGCACGCTGTTCGGGTCGGGCTCGCTCTCCGGCGCGCTGCGCATCCTGACCAAAAGCCCCGATCTGACGGGCTACGATTCCTCGGCGCTGATCGATATCGGGGTGACGCCCGATGGTGGCGGGGTGCGACAACGCTATAACGGTATGGTCAATGTGCCGCTGGTGCACGACACGCTGGGGCTGCGCGTCGTCGGTTATTATCGGAACGAAGAGGGCTATGTCGACAATCTCGGAACCGGGATCAAGAACGCCAATACGCTCAAGGACTGGGGTGGCCGTGCGACCTTGCTGTGGAGGCCGACCGATCGGCTGAGTGTCCGGTTGCTGGGCTCGTATGAGAAAAGCGAGCCGCAGGATTCGTCGCTGACATCACCCGAACTGGGCGATCGCAAGCGTTATAGCACGATCCCCGATCGCTACACGTCGATCACCCAGATCTATAACGGGACGATCGAATATCAGTTCGACGGCGCGCGCCTGACCAGTTCGTCGACCTATTCGGTGGGTGACGGCGATTTCGACGTCGATCTCGCGGGCACGTTCGCGCTCGCCATCCCCTTCTATCTCGACGACGATTATCGGCAGAAAACGTTCGTCCAGGAAACGCGCATCGCCTCCGATGGGGGTGGCAAATTCGATTGGGTCGTCGGGGGATTCTACCTGCATCGTGACCTTGATCTTCACGGGCGAAACCTGTCGGATGCCACGTTCCTCGACGCGGCCGGTCTCACCGGGTTGCCGGATGCGGCGTTCGGCCAGTTCGGCAGCAACACGCGGACCTATGAACTCGCCGGATTTGGCGAACTCACTTATCATTTGACCGACAAGGTCTCGCTGACCGGGGGGCTGCGCTACGGCAAATACGGCGCCACCGTCGATACCTATGCCGGCTTCAGCACATTGTATTTCGCCTATGTACTGGGCGGGTTTTCCGGGCCGCTCGATCTGACGCCGACAGCCGCGGCGTCGACGCGTTTTCCATCGGCGGCCAAGGCGTCATGGAAGGGAAGCGTCACCTACAAGCCTTCGAGCGACCTGACGACTTATGCCAGCGTCTCCACCGGCTATCGCACGCCTGTCTACAATGCGCGCGCGGGCGTGCCGAGCACGGTCGATCCGAACGACCTCATCATTCCGGCGGGTGCGGGGTCGGACAATCTCACCAATTACGAAATCGGCGTGAAGGGGCGCTGGCTCGACGGCAAGCTGAGTGCGAACCTCGCGGCCTATTATATCGACTGGCGCAATATTCAGGTGCAGGCCAACCGGCCTTCGGATTCGGTTCAGTTCGCCACCAATGTCGGTCGCGCCGCCAGCATGGGGCTCGAGGGCGAGATCACGCTCGCGCCGGTCCGCGGGCTGGTCCTCGGGCTCAACGGATCGATCAACAAGGCCAAGGTAACCGAATTGACCGCCGAGGAAGCGGTGATCTCGGGCGCGGTGGATAACGCCCGGCTCGCGTCGCCGCACCTGCAGGGCGCGCTGTTCGGTACCTATAGCTACGATCTGCCCGGCGGGGCCAAGGGTTTCAGCGGTTTCCAGGTCGAGCATGTCGGCTCGTTCCCGAACGGCTTCCCCAACAAACCCGGAACGCAGGGGATTCCCAGCCCATTGTTCGGCACCACCGACACCTATACGTACATCAATCTGCAAACCGGTGTCACGATCGGTAAATTCGCCACGACCTTCTACATGGAGAATGTCGGCAACAGCCGCGCGACGACGTACATCCATCCCGAAGCCTTTGTGTTCAGCCGCTACGCGATCGTACGGCCGCGTACCTTTGGCGTGCGGATTGGATATAATCTGTGAGCCGGGCGATGGGAAAGGCGCGGGGGCAGGCCGCTTGTGGCTGGGGCGCGATCGCCTGTGTCGGCCTGCTGGCCGCACCCGTTGCGGCGCAGGATGCGGGGCCGCGCGTCCAGATCCATCAGGGCGCGTTGCAAGGGGCGGCTGCGAGCGGCACCGGGATCGCGGCTTATAAGGGCATTCCTTATGCCGAGCCCCCGACCGGCGATCGACGATGGCAGCCGCCGGCAGCCGCCGCGGGGTGGCAGGGGGTGCGCGACGCGACCGCATTCGGCCATTCCTGCCTCCAGCCGCCGGCGGCGCCGACCAGCGTCTATGCCGGGGCAAGCGCGCCGCCGAGCGAGGACTGCCTGACGCTCAACGTGTGGACACCCGCAGGTGCGCGCAAGCTGCCCGTCATGGTCTGGATCCACGGCGGTGCGTTGACGGGCGGCAGCAGTTCCGAGCCGATGTATGACGGCGCCGGCCTTGCGCAGCGCGGCATCGTCGTCGTCTCGATCAATTATCGGCTGGGGGTGATGGGCTATCTGGCGCATCCGGCGCTGAGCGCCGAATCGTCACAGCATCTGTCGGGCAATTACGGGCTGCTCGACCAGATCGAGGCCTTGCGCTGGGTGCGCGATAATATTGCGGCGTTCGGGGGCGATCCCGAGCAGGTGACGATTGCGGGGGAATCGGCCGGCGCGCTGAGCGCGATCGCATTGCTCGCGAGCCCGCTTGCGCGCGGCCTGTTCGGCAAGGCGATCCTCCAGAGCGGGTATATGCCGTCGTATCGTGCGCTGCACGAGGAGACCTTGGGTCTGCCCTCGGCCGAGGCGGCGGGCGTCGCGCTGGCCGATGTGGCAGGGTTGGCGGATGCTGCGGCACTTCGCGCAGCCGATCCCGGCACCTTGTTCAAAGCCGGGCTCGCGACCGGGTGGCAGCCCGAGCCGGTGATCGACGGCGTCGCGCTGACGCAGCAACTCGCCGATAGTTTTGCGCGCGGGGAGCAGGCGCGCGTGCCGGTGCTCGCCGGGTTCAACGAAGGCGAGATCCGGTCGCTCCGGATGCTGATGCCCAAGGCGCCCGAGAGCAGGACGGCGTATGTCGCCGATGTGCGGCGTCGCTTCGGTGTCGGGGCCGATGCCTATCTCAAGGTCTATCCGGGCAATGATCCGAGCGCCGACGTGATGGCCTCGGTCCGCGACGGCCTGTACGGCTGGGCTGCGCAATATGTCGTGCGCCAGCAGGCCGCCGCGGGCGAGAAGGCCTATCTCTATTATTTCCGGCACAGCAATGCTGCGCAGCATGCGCGCGATCTGGCCGCCTTCCATGCGAGCGAATTGCCCTATCTCTTCGGTCATGACGGTGCATCGGGGGCGCTGGGGCCGAACTGGCCGCGACCGCCGGTGACGCGCGCGGAGGCGCGGCTCTCGGATGCGATGATGGGCTATTGGACGTCGTTCGTGAAAACCGGCGTCCCGGTGGCGACAGGTGAGCCCGATTGGCCCCGCTTCACGGCGAAACAGCGTGGCTATCTCGACATCGACGAGCGTCCGGTGGCGCAGCGCGATCTCCACACCGCGGCGTTCGATTGGGCCGATGCGTTGGTCGCGGAACGGCGGGAGCAGGGCCGCGCGTCGCGGCTCAACATTGGATTTTCGGCCTTCCCCTCGCTTCCGGTGAGCGAGCAGAGTGGCGTTGACGTTCCCAGCCCGAAGCGGCAGCCGGAGAAATGATGAATACCACTGATTCCAAGTCGATGCAGGTGCCGGCATCGAAGCGCCCCCAAGCCCGCAACCACAAGGCCCGCGTCCGCGAAGCGTCGATCGAGCGTATCCTCGATGCCGCCGAGCAATTGTTCGCAGAATTCGGCTATCACGGGGTCACGCTCAAGGATGTCGCTGCGCGGATCGGCGTCAGCTCGACGCTGATCCACTATCATTTCAACGGCAAGGAAAGCATCTACGAGGCGATCTGGGCGCGCAAGGCGCCGGTTTCGGTCCACAACCGGCTCGAGGCGATGCGGCTCTATGCCGAGACGGTGGGTGATGACGCGATCACCGTCGAAGGGGCGCTGCATGCGTGGATCGACGCCGATCTCAACGTCCAGATCGAAGACCCCGAGACATGGGCCGCGTTCGGCAAGATCGCCGCACAGGCCAACAGCGCTGCCGGATGGGGCGCCGAGAAGATGACCAATTACTTCAACCCCGTCGTGCTGGCGCTGATCGACCTGCTCAAGAAAGCGATGCCCGATTGTGACGAGCAGACGATCTTCTGGGCGTACCATTTCGTGTCGGGGGCGATGACGCACAATATGTCGCGCACCGGCCGGCTCGACGAATTGTCGCATGGCCTGTGCTCGTCGGACGATTTCGTGTCGATCAAACGGCATATGGCGACCTTCATGGCCGCCGGCATCGAAGCGATCTGCCGCCCTTCGGACAGTAAGCGATAGGCGATCTCTACCCCATCGAGGTGCATGACAGCATGGCGACCGATCAGACATCGATGCGGATTTCCGGCGCGCGAAGTGAGCGTTACGCATTTGCGGTGCTGGCGCTGCTGTGCTTCGTCTACGTGCTCAATTTCCTCGATCGGCAATTGCTGTCGATCCTCGCCAAGCCGATCCAGGACGATCTGGGGGTCAGCGACGGGCAACTCGGGCTGCTGGGCGGGCTCTATTTTGCGATGTTCTACTGCATCCTTGCGGTGCCGGTGGCGTGGCTTGCCGATCGCAGCAACCGGGTGCGCGTGCTGACGATCGCCTGTGCCTTGTGGAGCGCAGCGACGATCGCCTGCGGCATGGCGCACACCTATCCCCAACTCGCGATTGCGCGGATGAGTGTCGGTATTGGCGAGGCGGGCGGTGTGCCGCCGTCCTATGCGATCATCTCGGATTATTTCCCGGCATCGCGCCGGGGCACGGCGCTGGGTCTGTTCAATCTTGGCCCACCGATCGGGCAGGCCTTGGGAGTGGCATTCGGTGCCAAGATCGCCGCGGCCTATGACTGGCGTTTGGCTTTCCTCCTGCTCGGCGGTGCCGGGCTGGTCGCGGCCGCGGCGGTATGGGGGTTTATCCGCGAGCCGAAGCGCGGTGCCACCGATGTGCCCGTGCAGGCCGCCGCCATGACCGAGGATGCGGGCGAGGAACTGAGTTTCTGGGCGACGATGCGGATGTTCGCGCGGCGACCGACGCTTACCCTCGTCTCGCTTGCAGCGGGCGCCACCCAGTTCGTTACCTATGGGACGATGGGGTTCACGACGCTGTTCCTGATGCGCGAAAAGGCGATGACGCTCGACGAGATCGCGATCTGGTACGCGCTGGTGCTCGGGGTCGGGGTCAGCGCCGGCATTTTCCTGTCGGGGCGGTTGACCGATCGCTTCGCGGCGCGCTCGCCGCAGGTGTTCGGCTTGTTGCCGGGGATCGCGCTGGCGCTGGCGGTGCCTTTCTTCATCGCCTTCGTCCATGCACCGACCTGGCCGGTCGCGCTCGCCTTCCTCGCGGTGCCGACCTTCCTCAACTATTTCTACCTGACGCCCGCGGTGACGCTGGTGCAGAATTCGGTTCCCGCGCGGCAGCGGACACTGGCCGGCGCGGTGCTGCTGCTGGTGATGAATTTGATCGGCCTTGGCCTGGGCCCAACGTGGGTGGGGGCGGTGAGCGACTGGCTGCGGCCCGCCTATCCCAGCCATTCGCTCCAGCTCGCTTTTTACAGTCTGGTGCCGTTCTACCTGATCGCGATCGTTCTCCATTTCGCGCTGGCACGCCGGCTCAAGCGCGATCGCGCCCTTTCCACCCAATCATGACTGAACCATCAATGACGACAACCGCCTCGGCCGCGGGTGCGATGCAGCATTATGCGCTCACGCTCGATCGTTTCATCGATCACGCGGCCAAATGGCATGGCGCCACCGAAATCGTCACCGGCGGCGACGGCACCAACTCGCGTATCAGTTATGCTGCGCTGCGTGAGCGCAGCAATCGGTTGTCGGGGGCGTGGCTTGCGCTCGGGCTCGCACCGGGTGACAATCTCGGCATCCTGGCCTGGAACAGCCAGACGCAGATGGAATGCTGGTACGGCGCGATGGGGGTCGGCATCGTCTGCCATACGCTCAACCCGCGCCTGTCGCCGGCGCATCTCGCCAGCATGATCGCGCAGGCCGCCAACCGCGTGCTTGTCATCAGCCCCGATCTGGGGGCGCTGGCCGAGGAACTGGTGCCGCTTTGCGCCACGATCGAGCATGTCGTGATGCTCGACGCGCCCAATGCCCACACGCTCCTGCCCAACTGCGATCGGGTCCGCGTGTGGCGTTACAGCGACCTTCTTGAAGAACATGGCAAGGCGACATCGTGGGGCGGGTTCGACGAAACCGCACCGGCGGGGCTGTGCTTCACGTCGGGGACAACCGGCGCGCCAAAGGGTGTCACCTACACCCATCGTTCGAATTATCTGCACACGCTGCATCAGCTACAGGCCGACGTCCTCGGCGTGACCGCGAACGACGCGTTGCTGGTGGCGGTGCCGATGTTCCACGCCAATGGCTGGGGACTGCCGTTTGCCGGACCGGCGGTGGGCGCGACACTGGTATTGCCCGGTCGGCATCAGGATGGCGCCAGCCTCGCCCGGCTGATCAATACGGAGCGCGTCACGATCGCGGTCGGCGTTGCCACGGTGTGGCTCGGGCTTGCCGATCATCTCGATGAAACGGGGGGCGACGTGCCGTCGCTCGAGCGAATCATGCTCGGTGGATCGTCGGTGCCGCAGGCGCTGATGGACCGGCTCGAGGCGCGTCTGGGGGTCACGATCCAGACCAGTTGGGGCATGACCGAATTGTCGCCATTGGGCACGGTCACCCCGGCGACCGCGCCGGTGCGGCGATCGGCACAATCGGGGCGGCCGCCGATCGGCGTCGACCTGCTGCTCACCGATGCCGCGGGCATGAAACTGCCCGAGCAGCGCGGCCATGAGGGGCGGCTGCGTGTGCGCGGCGCGAGCGTGGTACAGCGCTATTTCGGCCATGACGCACCAGCGACCGATGCCGAGGGCTGGTTCGATACCGGCGACCTCGCGGTCATCGATCGCGACGGTCTGGTCCGCATTACCGGGCGGGTAAAGGATCTCATCAAATCGGGCGGTGAATGGATCAACCCTGGCGAGATCGAGGCGATCGTCGGTGCCTTGCCCGAGGTTGCGCTGGCGGCGGTGGTCGGCCGGGAGGATGCCAAATGGGGTGAGCGCCCCGTCCTGGTGATCGAGCCACGCAAGGGCGCCGACATCGGCGACGCGGCATTGCTTGGCGCGCTGCGCGGGCGGGTCGCCAATTGGTGGCTGCCCGATGCGATCGTGCGCGTCGTCGCGATGCCGCTCGCGATCACCGGCAAGATCGACAAGCGGCGCTTGCGGGCCGATCTCGCTGTTCTCGAGCCCGCGCGCGCCGCAGTGGGAGGAAGCCGATGACGACGCGACGAGAGGTGTTGGCAGGGATTGCGGCAACGACCACGGTGGGCGCCACGCCCGGCTATGCTGCGCAGCATAGCGCCATGCCCGAGGGGTTTCTGTGGGGCGCGGCGATCTCGGCGCACCAGAGCGAGGGCAACGACGTCAATTCGGATAGCTGGTTGCTCGAGAATTTGCCCGAGACGGTCTATAAGGATCGTTCCGGCGACGCGTGCGACAGTTACCATCGCTACGCCCAGGATTTCGCGATCGCGCGGTCGATCGGGCTCAATTGCTATCGGCTGGGAATCGAATGGGCGCGGATCGAGCCCGAGCCGGGGATCTTCTCGCAGGCCGAACTCGATCATTATGCGCGCGTGCTTGCCGCGTGCCGCGCGCACGGGCTGGTGCCGATCGTGTCGTACAACCATTTCACCGTGCCGCGCTGGTTCGCGATGCGCGGCGGATGGGAGGCGCCCGACAGCGCCGATCTGTTCGCGCGCTATTGCGATCGCGCCACGCGCGCGCTGGGCGACCAGATCGGGATGGCGTCGCCGTTCAACGAAGCCAACATCCAGTTGCTGATCAAAATGCTGCGGATGACCGCCACGCCCGATTACATCGCCAGGCGCGTCGCCATGATCGCGGCTGCCGCGCGCGCGACCAATTCGCCGTCCTTCTCCTCGCTGCTGTTTGCCGACCCGGATCGCGTCGATGCACATCTGCTCGACGCTCATGCCAAGGCGTATCAGGCGATCAAAGCCGGTCCCGGCGACTTCCCCGTCGGCGTCACGCTGACGACGCAGGCGATCGATGCCGTTGGTGCGGACAGTATCGCACCACGGATGGAGGCGACGCTGTATGGCGATTGGTGGAATGCCGTGAACGCGAGCGATTTCGTCGGCGTGCAGGCCTATACGCGGGTGCGGTTCGACGCCAAGGGCATCGTGCCGGCACCCGACGGCGCGGAGATGACCGCGGCGGGGTACGAATATTATCCGCAGGCGCTGGGCGAGGCGATCCGCCTTGCCGCGCGCAAGACGACGAAACCGATCTTCGTCACCGAAAGCGGGATCGCCACCGACGACGACGCACGCCGCATCGCCTGGCTCGATGCCAGCATCGCCGAAGTTCGGCGCTGTCAGCGCGAGGGGATCGACGTCAAAAGCTATATCTACTGGTCGCTGCTCGACAATTTCGAATGGACACAAGGCTATGGCCAGCATTTCGGGCTGGTCGCGGTCGATCGCGATACCTTTGTGCGCAAGCTGAAGCCGAGCGCGCAGCATTTCGCGCAGCTCGTTCGCGCGTCCCGGTAGCTGACCGGCCGGCGCACCGCGTCGATCCCTCGCGGCCGAAACCCGATTCCTATCCGACCTTGAGGAAACCCGGCGCTGGGCGGGCCTCCACCCATGTTCGCTACACATTTATATATTCACACGCACGATAGTGAATATTGACTCCCGGCAAATGTTGCGCCATCAACTGCACCATACCGGCGATCATGACCGGCACTTGGGAGGGGAGAAAGTTGCATGAAGAATAGTCTTCTTGTGTCCGCGTCGGCGGCCGCCTTCATCCTGTTATCGGGTACCGCACTGGCGCAAACCGCATCTTCTTCGGCTGAACCGGATTCCGACGCCCCGGCGCAGGATGAGGCCCGGACGAGCGCGAACGACATCATCGTCACCGCGACACGCCGCAACGAGCGCCTCCAGGATGTGCCGCTCAGCGTCACCGCCTTTTCGCAGGCCGATCTGACCGAGAAGGGTATCGTCGGTTACGAAGGGCTGGCGCAGAACACGCCCGGTGTCGTGATCAACAAGCCGACCGCCAATTTCAACAATTTCACCGCACGCGGCATCGCGACCAACGGCTATGGCGCGAACCTGCAGGGCACCGTCGCGATCTATATCGACGAATTGCCGATTTCGGCGAACGGCAATTCGACGATCATCGATCCCAATCTGTTCGACGTCGAGCGTGTCGAATTCCTGCGCGGGCCGCAGGGTACGCTGTTCGGGTCGGGCTCGCTTGCGGGCGCAATGCGGATTATCACCAAGAAGCCCGATCTGACCAAATTCGACGTGGCTGGGCTGGCTGATCTGGGGCTGACGGGGTCGGATTCGTTCCGCCAGCGCTATAACGCGATGATCAATGTGCCGCTGGTCGAGGATCAACTCGCGCTGCGCGTGGTCGGTTTCTACCGCCATGAGGAAGGCTATCTCGACAACATCGGCACCGGCGTTCACAATTCGAACACGCTGAAGGATTGGGGCGGTCGCGCCGCCTTGCTCTGGGCGCCGACCGACCGGTTGGCGATCAAACTTCTCGCCTCTTATGAGGATAGCTATCCCGAGGATTCATCGCTGACGGCGCCGCAATTGGGGCGCGAGAAGCGGAATTCGGATCGTCCGGACATCTTTTCCGGAAAGATCGCGATCTACAACGGCACGCTTGATTATCAATTCAACGGCGCGCACCTCACCAGTTCGACGACGGTGTCGCGGTTCAACCAGAAGTTCTTCGTCGATCTCGCGAATACGTTCGCGTTCACGGTCCCCTTCCGGCTCGACGCGTCGGCCTATGACAAGCTGTTCGTTCAGGAAGCGCGGTTGGTTTCCGATCCCGGCGGGCGGTTCGACTGGGTGGTCGGCGGCTTCTATTATTACAAGCGCCGCGACGTCGATTATGCCTATCGCTCATCCGATGCGTATCTCGCCGCGCGAGGCTTCACGGGGTTGCCGAACGACACCTACCAATTGTTCGGCGCGCACGCGATTTCGCACGAACTCGCCGGGTTCGGCGAACTGACCTACCGGTTTGCCGACGATGTCTGGCTGACCGGCGGGCTTCGCTACGGCAGCACCGATGCGCAGGCCTTTACCGAGGATTGGGGCTATAACAGCAATTATCTGGCGGCGGCACTCACGCCCGGCTTCACCGGGCCGCTCACCATCACGCCGATCAGCGCCGCGATTGGCGACAAGGTGTCGGCCAACAAGCTGTCATACAAGATCAGCGCGTCGTACAAGCCGTCATCGTCGCTGACGACCTACGCCACGGTCGCGACCGGTTTCCGTACGCCGCTTGTCAACGCACGCGCCGGGGCGGTCAGTGTCGTCGATCCGACCGATATCGTCATCCCTTATGGTGCGAATTCGGACAAGATCATCAATTACGAGGTGGGGCTCAAGGGGAGCTGGCTGCGAGGTAAGCTGACCGCCAATCTTGCTGCCTATCTGATCGATTGGAGCGACATTCAGGTTCAGGCCAATCGGGTATCGGATTCGATCCAGTTCGCGACCAATATCGGCGGCGCACGCAGCCGTGGTTTCGAGTTCGAGATCACCGCGGTGCCGGCCAACGGGCTGACGATCGGGGTCAATGGGTCGATCAACGATGCCAAGGTCACCAAGCTGACGCCGATCGAGGCGGCGATTTCGGGGGCGACGCTGCGCACGCGGCTGGCCTCGCCACATCTGCAAGGGTCGGCCTATATCCGCTACGCGCACAGCCTCGGCAACGGGACGCAGGGATGGGTTGCCGCCAATGTGGCGCATGTCGGGTCGTTCCCCGGCCTATTTCCGTATGTCGCCGGCAAGCCCGGCGTGATCAACCCGACCTATGATTACACCGATACCTATAACAATGTGACGCTCAACGCCGGCGTGACGCGCGGCAAGCTTTCGGCCACCGTCTATGTCGAGAACCTGTTCGACGATCATTCGGTGACCTATGTCCATCCCGAGGCGTTTCTCGCCAGCCGGTACGGTACGCTCAGGCCGCGCACGGTCGGGATCCGGCTTGGGTATAATCTGTGATCGACAGGGTGACGATGTCGATCCCTTGTCTGGCAGGCGCGGCGCTGGTGATGGCCGCTGGCGCGGTCACACCATCGCTGGCGGCCGATCGCGGGCCGGTGGTCGAGGCACCGGCGGGCGCCGCACGCGGTACGGTGCGGAATGGTATTCGGGTGTTCAAAGGGCTTCCCTATGCCAGGCCGCCGGTCGGTGAGGCGCGGTGGAAGCCGCCCGTGCCGCTGGCGGCGTGGCAGGGCGTGCGCGATGCGCGGGCGTTCGGCCCCGCCTGCGTCCAGCCGAGATCGCGGCCCGGCAGCATCTATGCCGAAGACTATCCGGCGATGAGCGAGGATTGCCTGACGCTCAATGTCTGGGCCCCCGAGCAAGCCAAGGACGCGCCGGTCTTCGTATGGATCCACGGCGGTTCGCTTGTCACCGGATCGGGCAGCGAGGCGATGTACGACGGCGCGAAGCTCGCCAAAGAGGGGATGATCGTCGTCTCGATCAACTACCGCCTCGGCGTGCTCGGCTATCTCGCGCATCCCGGGCTGAGCGCCGAATCGCTCAATCATGTATCGGGCAATTACGGGCTGCTCGACCAGATCGAAGCGCTCAAATGGGTTCGGGCCAATATCGGCGCGTTCGGGGGCGATCCCGCCAACGTCACGATCGCGGGCGAGTCCGCGGGCGCGCTCAGCGTCATGTACCTGATGGCATCGCCCGCGGCGCGCGGGCTGTTCGCCAAGGCGATCGCCCAGAGCGCGTATATGATTACCACACCCGAACTTCGCGAGACGCGCTTCGGGGTGGAGTCCGCCGAGGCGGCTGGTGCGGCGCTGGCACAAAAGCTCGGCGCGCCGGATGTCGCGGCGTTGCGCGCGATCGATGCCGAAAAGCTCGTCAACGAGGCGCCCAAAACCGGTTATCTGCCGTGGGGGACGATCGACGGCCGCATCCTGCCGCGCCAGCTTGTCGATACGTTCGATCGCGGCGAGCAGGCGCCGGTGCCGTTGATCGCCGGGTTCAACAGCGGCGAAATCCGGTCGCTGCGTTTTCTGCTGCCACCCCAACCGGGCAACGCGGCGGACTATGAGACCAAGGCGCGCGCCGGCTATGGCGAACTGGCGGACGCCTTCCTCAAATTCTACCCGGCCGACACGCTCGACGAGAGCATGCTCGCGGCCACGCGCGACGCGATGTACGGCTGGACCGCCGAACGTCTTGTCCGCAAGCAGGCCGCGCTGGGTGTACCGGCGTATCTCTATCTGTTCGATCACGGCTATCCTGCGGCGGTCGAACTCGGGCTGCACGCCTTCCACGCCAGCGAGCTTCCTTATGTGTTCGGCACCGCCGATCGCACGCCGCCGCGCTGGCCGAAAGTGCCGAATTATTCAGCCGATCTGAAGCTTTCCAAGGCGATGCGCGGCTATTGGGCGTCGTTCGCGCGCTCGGCCACGCCCAAGGCCGCGGGCCAGCCCGACTGGACGACTTTCGCGCACGGGAAAGCCTATATGTATTTTGCCGCGGCACCGCAGTTCGCGACCGCGCTGTTGCCGGGGCATTACGAGCTTCACGAACAGGTCGTGTGCCGCCGCCGGGCAGCGGGCGACGTCGCGTGGAACTGGAATGTCGGGGTGGCGTCGCCGCCATTGCCGGCGCAGGCATCGGAGTGCCGATGACCCACGGGGCCATGCAGCCATTCGCACTCACGCTCGACAAGTTTCTCGATCACGCTGCCAAATGGCATCCCGATGCCGAGGTTGTGACGGCGCATGGCGCGGGGGGAAGCGACCGGATCGGCTATGCGGCATTGCGCACGCGCGCGCAGCGGGTGTCGGGCGTGCTCGTCGATCTCGGCGTGGCGCGCGGCGATCGTGTCGCGACGTTGGCCTGGAATACGCAGGCGCATGTCGAGGCCTGGTACGCGATCATGGGCATGGGCGCGGTGTGCCACACGCTCAACCCGCGACTGATGGCGTCGCAACTCGCTGCGATGCTGGCGCAATCCGAAGCGCGCGTGCTGATCGCGAGCGCCGACCTTGCGCCCTTGGTCCAGCAGATCCTCGCGCAGGCGCCGCTGGTCGCGCATGTGCTGGTGATCGACGGTGCCGCCGCAGGGCTTCGGCAGCCGCCGCGTGAATGCTCGATTTCGGCGCTCAAACCCGCGATCGCGGCGGCGCGCGATGATGTCGTCTGGGGTGACTTTGACGAGACCGCTCCCAGCGGGCTGTGCTTCACCTCGGGCACCACGGGGGCGCCCAAGGGCGTTACCTACACCCACCGATCGAGCTATCTCCACACGCTCCGCCTGCTCCAGGCCGACGTGATCGGGCTGACCGCCCATGATGCGGTGCTGGCGGTGGTGCCGATGTTCCACGCCAATGCCTGGGGGCTGCCCTTCGCGGCGCCCGCGGTTGGCGCCAAATTGGTCCTGCCGGGCCGCCATGCCGATGGCGCGCGGCTGGCGCGGCTGATCGTCGATGAAGGCGTGACGGTTGCGGTCGGCGTGCCGACGGTCTGGCTCGGGTTGCTCGAACATCTCGAGGCGTCCGGCGACGTGGTGCCGTCGCTGCAGCGCATTCTTGTGGGGGGCGCGCCGATGCCCCCGGCGTTGATGGAGCGGCTCGAGCGGCAGCTCGGCGTCATCGTCCAGACGAGTTGGGGGATGACTGAATTGTCCCCATTAGGCACCGCTGCGGCCTCCGGGGATAGCGGACGCGATGCCGCGCTGTCGGGACGGCCGGCGGTCGGGGTCGATCTGTTGCTCACCGATGGCGAGGGGAGGGTGCTCCCCGAGCAACGCGGGGTCGAGGGGCATCTCAAGGTGCGCGGCGCGGCGGTGGTCGAGCGCTATTTCGGCGATGGCGAGAGCGCGACCACCGATGGTTGGTTCGATACCGGAGACCTCGCGCGGATCGATGCGTGCGGCAACGTCACCATCACCGGCCGTGCCAAGGATCTGATCAAATCGGGGGGTGAGTGGATCAACCCCGCCGAGATCGAAGCGATTGTCGCCGCCTTGCCGCAGGTTGCGCTGGTCGCAGTGATCGGGCGGGCCGATCCCAAATGGGGCGAGCGGCCGATTCTGGTCGTGGAGACCCGCGGTGGCGATCCGATCGCCGACGACGACCTGCTGGAGGCCTTGCGCGGGCGGGTCGCGCCGTGGTGGATTCCCGATGCAGTCATCCGAATTCCCAACATGCCACTGGCATCGACGGGCAAGATCGACAAAATGCGGTTGAGATCGGACTATGGCCAGGAATGAACCGGCCCGGGGTTGAGCCCGGCCCGGTTTGTGGTGAGTAACGAAGGGATTGCACGTGTCGACTGTCGAGAAACCGCGCGAGAAACGCCTGTCCAAGGCCGAGCGCCGCGCGGAAACGACCGAACATATTCTCGACGCGGCGGAATATCTGTTTTCGCGGCACGGCCTTTATGGCGTGACGCTCAAGGACGTCGCCAAACGCGTCGGCGTCCACCACACGCTGCTCAATTACTATTTCGACGACAAGCAGAAGCTGTTCGATGCGGTATTCGCCCGGCGCGCGGCGGTGACGAGCGAGCGCCGGATGAAGGTGCTCAACGATTACGACAAGGCGACCGGCGGCAAGCCGACGATCGAGGGCGCGCTTCATGCGTTCCTCGATACCGATCTCGATCTCTACATCGAAGGCGGCGAGGGCTGGCGCAACTATGCGGCGTTGAGCGCACAGGTCGCCAACACCCCCGAATGGGGCGCCAAGATGATGGACGAGCATTTCGATCCGGTCGTGCTGCGGTTGATCGGGATGCTCAAAAAAGCGCTCCCCGACGCCGCCGAGGAGGACATCTTCTGGGGTTATCATTTCGTGACCGGCGCGCTGATGCTCACGCTCGCGCGGACGGGACGGATCGACAAGCTGTCGGGCGGGCTGTGCCAGTCGGGCGATTATGCCGCGGTCAAGCAGCGGATGGCACGGTTCATGGCGGCGGGGTTCCACGCCATCTGCGCCGAACGCGCCGCCGAACGGCTGGCGTGACCAAGGCGGTTCCTCTATTTGATCAAATCGCTAACTAACGAGATAGTGAAATAACGAGAGCGGGAGGCAAGGGTCGATGAAGTTGCGCAATCGGGTGGCGATCGTCACGGGGGCCGGCGGCGGGCTGGGGAGATGCCACGCCTTGCTGCTGGCCCGGCTGGGCGCCAGGCTGGTCGTCAACGACATGAACGGCGCCGCTGCCGATGCGGTGGCCGAGGAAATCCGCGCGAGCGGTGGTGAAGCAATCGCGATTGCCGCGTCGGTGACCGAGGTCGATCAGGTCGCGGCCATGGTCGAGCGCGTGATGGCCGAATGGGGCCGGATCGACATCCTCGTGAACAACGCCGGCATTCTGCGCGACAAGAGCTTCGCCAAGATGGAGATCGACGATTTTCGGCTGGTGGTCGACGTCCATCTGATCGGCGCGGCGATCTGCACCAAGGCGGTGTGGGAGATCATGCGCGCGCAGCGCCACGGCCGGATCGTGATGACGACCTCGTCGTCGGGCCTTTACGGCAATTTCGGTCAGGCGAATTACGGCGCCGCCAAGCTGGCGCTGGTCGGGCTGATGCAGACGCTCGGTATCGAGGGCGAGAAATACGGCATCCGCGTCAATTGCCTTGCCCCCACCGCGGCGACGCAGATGACCGACGGCGTGCTCGCGCCCGACGCGCTCGCGGCGCTCGATCCCGCGCTCGTCAGCCCCGGCCTGCTTGCCTTGGTGGGCGATGATGCCCCGACCCGCGCGATTCTATGTGCGGGCGGCGGCCATTTCGCGCAGGCCAATGTGACACTGACCGAGGGTGTTTATGTCGGCGGCACCGATGCCGACGCCGCCGATCGCGTCGTCGCCGCGTGGGACGCGATCGGCGCGCGCGCGGGCGAGATCGTGCCCGCCTACGGCTTCACCCAGGCCGAGCGCGAACTGGCGAGTGCGGGCTGCGACCAGCCAGCCATGGCAGTCGCACATTAGGAGCATGAGCATGGCACGACCGCGACCCATAATGCGGCGTGCCTCTATCGGGACAGGAGAGGATCATCATGGCTGGCAGCGACGAGGCAGTGCCGAGCGACCCCGCGACGAAGCAGAGCGAAAGGCTCGTCATCATCGCATCGTCGCTGGGCACGATGTTCGAATGGTATGATTTCTATCTCTATGGGCTGCTCGCGACCTATATTTCGAGCCAGTTCTTCTCCGGGGTCAACGATACCACGGCGTTCATCCTCGCGCTGGCGGCCTTTGCCGCAGGATTCGCGGTGCGCCCCTTCGGGTCGATCTTCTTCGGCCGCATCGGCGATATGGTCGGGCGCAAGAATACCTTTCTCGTCACGATGGGGCTGATGGGGCTGTCGACCTTCGCGGTCGGCTTCCTGCCCAATTACGCCTCGATCGGCATCGCCGCGCCGATCATCCTGGTGACGCTGCGGCTGTTGCAGGGCCTTGCGGTGGGCGGCGAATATGGCGGGGCGGCCACCTATGTCGCCGAGCACGCGCCCGACGGGAAACGCGGCCTGTTCACCAGCTTCATCCAGACCACCGCGACGATAGGCCTGTTCGGTGCATTGCTGCTCGTCATCGGGCTGCGCACCTTGCTGGGTGAGGAAGCGTTCGCCGATTGGGGCTGGCGCGTGCCGTTCCTGCTCTCGATCGTGCTGCTGGCGATCTCGCTGTGGATCCGTCTCCAGCTTGCCGAAAGCCCCGTGTTCCAGCGGATGAAGGACGAAGGCACCACCTCCAAGGCACCGCTCAAGGAGGCATTCGGCAATTGGCGCAACCTGCGGCTGGTGCTGATCGCACTGCTCGGCGCGACCGCGGGGCAGGGGGTGATCGGCTATACCGGGCAGTTCTACACGCTGTTCTATCTCGAGAAGATCGCCAAGGTCGACGGCGCGACCGCCAACATCCTGCTTGTCATCGCGCTCATCATCTCGACGCCGACCTTCGTGTTCTTCGGCTGGCTGAGCGACAAGATCGGGCGCAAGCCGATCATCATCACCTCGTGCCTGATCGCAACGGTGACGCTGTTTCCGATGTTCAAGGCGCTCACCCACGCGGCCAATCCCGCGCTGGCGGCAGCGGTCGAGAATGCGCCCGTCACCGTAGTGGCGCACGACGCCGAATGTTCGTTCCAGTTCGATCCGATCGGCAAGAACAAGTTCGACACGTCGAGCTGCGACATCGCCAAGGCGTATCTGGCGCGCAGCGGCGTGAACTACGACAATGTCGAGGCGCCCGCAGGCACGATCGCGCAGGTGCGGATCGGCAACACCGCGATCACCGCGCCCGATCCCGCGCAACTCAAGGGTGAGGCGCGGGTGGCCGCAATTGCGGCGTTCCAGCAGAATGTGGAGGCCGATCTGAGGGCCGCGGGCTATCCCCATGCGGCCGATCGCGATCAGATCGACAAGCCGATGGTGGTGATCATCATCATCGCGATCATGATGCTGGTGACATCGGCTTATGCCCCGCTTGCGGCAATGCTGGTCGAATTGTTTCCCGCGCGCATCCGCTACACCTCGATGTCGCTGCCCTATCATATCGGCAACGGCTGGTTCGGCGGGTTCCTGCCGACCACGGCGTTCGCGATGGTCGCGGCGACGGGGGATATCTATTACGGGCTATGGTATCCGGTCCTGATTGCCGCGATGACGGTCGTCGTCGGGCTGTTGTTCCTGCCCGAAACCTTCCGCCGCAAGATCGACGGATAGCGCGCGCATCAGCCGCCTTGCAGCGCGTGCGCGACGAGGCGCTGGAAGGCGGCAATGGTGTGGGCCACCGCGCGGGCGGAAAGGCAGTGCGCATCGTCTTCGGCGACATGGTGGAAGCGGTGGATGCCGAACACGCCCGCGACCGAGCGATAGCCGGCGGCGATGATGCCGGTCAGTTCGCCGGCGGATAGCTGGTCGCTGCTGTACGGCGCCTCCAACCCGGTCAGCCCCGCAAACTCGGCGCGCGCGGCGGGTAGCAACGGCGGACTGACGACAAGATAGCGTTGTGAATCGGTGCCGGGGAGCGGAGCCCTTGTGCCGACCGCATCATGCCAGTCGCGCGCGGCGAGATTGGCACCCAGATGCAGCCAGAATGCGGTCTCATGCGGCTTGGGCGCGATCTTCTGAAGCGATTCCTCAGCGCCCAGATATTCATATTCGTGCCCGGTGTTGCAGATGAAGGCGAGATCGTGGTCGGGCGCGTTGCGGCTCGCCCAGCGCGCCAGATGGAGCCACGCCGCGATCCCGCCGCCGCGTTCGCCCGCGCAGGTGAACCAGCCCGATCGCGGCGTTGAAACCGCTAGCCAACGCCCTTTGCCGCGATTGATGCGGCCGACGAAATTAAACGCCGGGCGCCGTCCACTGTTGCCGGTGAGGTGCAGGGTCGCTCGCTCGCCACGCATCGCGCTGGTGAAGAAGGGGGCGGCATCGTCGGGTGCCATCAGCGCGACCGGGCCGGGAAACATCGGCCGGCGGCCATCGGTATTGAGCGCGATGATCTTGCCTGTCGGGCCGTTGGTGACGACGATAGCCGCATGGGCACCGCGCGCAAATGCCGCGTCGATCGGGGTGCGGATCGGCTTGGCAAGCGCGGTCGACCAGCGGGCATAAGGCAGGTCGACCAGCGCGATCGCGCCGTTGAGCGAGGCGGCTGCGCCGCCTGCTGAATCGACGCGGACGAGCGGGCCGGTGATACCATCGGGCCCGGTGACGCGGACGATCGGTTGCGGCCACAATGTTGTGCGCGCCGTACCCGCAGCGATTTCGCAGCGCTCAGTTGCGAAGAAGGGAACCGATACTGCTTGCCGTTCAACAGCAAAACCGGCGTTTTCGAGTTCGGCGGCAAGCCAGGCGCCACAGCGATCGTCGCCGTCTCCGCCCGCCTGCTTGTTGCCGAAGCCGACATAGCGTTGAAGATCGTCCTCGACCTTCGCTTCGCTTGCCGCATTGGCAGAGGTGGGAATGGACAGGAGCGGCAGGCTGGCCGAGCCGATTACGAAATCTCGCCGGTTCGCGTCTGGCAACGCCATATGCCCTCTCCCGTTACATCGTTGATATTAACTCGCGAGTGAGTTTATGTTTTCATGGAGTGGCTGGCAACAGAATCGGTTCGCAAAGGGAGGAAAAGCGATGACGGGAGAATCGATCGCTTTGTTTGCGCGTGCTGCGCTGACCGGTCTCATGGTGACCTTTCTGCTTACCGCTCCGGCCCGTGCAGCCGACCCGCCGGTGGTGACGATCGCCCAAGGGACGTTCGTAGGTTCTGCCGACGAGGGGCTACGTATATTCAAGGGTATTCCCTACGCGCTGCCGCCCGTTGGGGAGCGTCGCTGGCAGTCGCCCGCGCCGCCGACCGCGTCGCACGGTACGCACGAGGCCACGCGCTTCGGGTCGAGCTGTCTGCAACCGCCGGTGCCCGCGACGAGCGTTTATTACGATCCGCCCGAAAGCATGAGTGAGGATTGCCTGACGCTCAATGTCTGGGCATCTGAGCAGGCGAAGCAGGCGCCGGTGATCGTCTGGATCCACGGCGGATCACTGCGGATCGGGGGCAGCGCCGAGCCGCTCTACGACGGCGCGAATTTCGCCCGGCGCGGCATCGTCTTCGTGTCGATCAATTATCGGCTGGGTGTGCTGGGCTGGCTCGCGCATCCGGTGCTGACCGCAGAATCGCCACATCATGCCTCGGGCAATTACGGCCTTCTCGATCAGATCGCCGCGCTGCATTGGGTGCGCGACAATATCGCCGCATTCGGGGGCGATAGCGGCAATGTAACGGTGATGGGCGAATCCGCAGGCGCGCTCAGCGTCACCTATTTGCTGACGAGCCCACTTGCGCGAGGCTTGTTCGACAAGGCGATCCTGCAAAGCGCGAACACGCGTGCCGTCCCGGTGCTGGATCGATCGGTCTATGGCCTTCCGTCCGCCGAAACGATCGGCAGCGACTTGGCCCTCAAATTGGGGGCGACGGATATCGCGGCGCTGCGGGCGATGGATGGCGAGGCGCTGACGGTCGCTGCGACCAGGGCCGGGTTCGCGCCGCAGGGGACGATCGATGGCTATGTCCTCCCGCTTCAGGTGATCGATGCCTTTGATCGCGGCGAGCAGGCGCGTGTGCCGCTGCTCGCCGGGTTCAACAGCGGCGAACTCCGCTCACAGCGCGTGTTTCTGCCCAAAGCGCCCGCCAGCGCCGCTGCGTATGAGGCGGCGATCACCCAGCGCTACCGCGATCTCGCGCCCGAATTCCTGCGGCTTTATCCCGCGTCGGATATCGAAAACAGCATGTTGGCGACGCTGCGCGACGCGCTTTATGGTTGGGCAACCGAACGCATGGTTCGCAAGCAGAGCGCAGCCGGCGTGCCTGCCTATCTCTATCTGTTCGACCATTGTTATCCGGCGGCGGAAACGCGCGATCTCTGCGCGTTTCATGCCAGCGAACTGCCCTATGTCTTCGGGCAGATCGGTAACGGTGCGCGTCTTCCCCCGAACTGGCCACGCCCCGATGGTGAGAATGAACGGCATCTGTCGCGCGTGATGATCGAATATTGGGCGGCATTCGCGCGCGATGGCGCACCAGCCGCGCTGGGAGCACCGGCATGGCAACCTTATTCGCAAGCGCAGTCATATGCATGGTTCGCCGGAACCGCGGCATCGGCTCGCGTCCCATTGAGCGGGATGTTTGAGTTGAACGAGGAAGTGGTGCGACGGCGACGTGCGGCAAACCAGCCCTGGTTTGTGAACGTCGGTGTCGCCGCGCCGCTAGCGTCTTCGATACCGCCGCCGGCAGCGCATGGAAGCCATCGAACGACCCGCGATAGGCGATCGGCGCGGGACGGTCAGCGGCCTCGCACACCTCCCAGACGGTGCGATCCTTGAGCTCATTCTCGACCTGTCCCTTCTTCCAACTGCTCACCGGCGTGCCCGCCGCCGGCTCGACTGGATAGCCGACCGTTCACAGCCCTCAATCCGGGAAGTTGCTGGCAGGGAGGCCCGTACATCTGCTGGAAGCGGCGGTTGTAGCGCCGTTCGCGTCTGACGAAGATCGCATCGACCGCCGTCTTCCTGTTGTCGTAGATGCCGCGCTCGCCGGCGTGATCCTCCGGCCAATCCCGGGCGGTTCGACTGCATCGCATATGGTGAATTCGAACTTGCGCCGCCGGTGTGTCATTCAGTGGTCGGATAAAGCGCCAGTTCCTTGCGCGCGATGACCCGGGAATGGACCTCGTCCGGCCCATCGACGAGCCGCATCGTCCGCATCTTGGCGTAGCTTGCCGCCAGCCCGAAATCGGCGGCCACGCCGGCACCACCATGCGCTTGAATCGCATCGTCGATCACGGCCAGCGCAACGCGTGGTATCGCGAGCTTGATCATCGAGATATCGTGTCGAACGTCTTTGGCATCGTGATGGTCCAGCAGATCGGCGCATCGGAGCGTGAGCAGACGGCTCATCTCGATATCGGTGCGCGCGCGGGCAATGCGTTCCTGCCAGAGCGAATGCCGATCGAGCCGTTTGCCGAACGCGGTTCGTGACTTCAATCGCCTGCACATAGCCTCAAGCGCGGCCTCTGCCGCTCCGATGGTACGCATGCAGTGGTGGATACGGCCTGGCCCCAGACGCCCTTGGGCGATCTCGAATCCACGCCCTTCTCCAAGGATCAGGTTTTCCGCGGGTACCCGGACATTCTCGAGCAGGACTTCGCCGTGGCCATGCGGCGCATCGTCGTAGCCAAAGACCGTCAGCATCCGCTCGATCGTAATTCCGGGTGTATCGCGCGGGACGATGATCTGGCTTTGCTGGGCATGCGGCGCGGCATCCGGGTCGCTCTTGCCCATCACGATCAGCATCTCACATGCGGGGTCGCCGACACCGGTCGACCACCATTTCCGGCCGTTGATGACATAATGATCGCCATCGCGCGTGATCGTGGTCTCGATATTCGTTGCGTCCGAACTGGCGACCGCGGGCTCGGTCATCAGGAACGCCGAGCGGAACCGACCTTCCATAAGCGGACGCAACCACCGCTCCTGTTGGGCGAGCGAACCATAACGCAGCATCAGTTCCATGTTGCCCGAATCGGGAGGGGCGCAGTTAAAGACGCGCGACGCGAATTCCACGCGGCCCATCAGTTCGGCCACGGGCGCATATTCGAGATTGCTGAGGCCCGGCGTTTCGAAAACGAAGCCGTTCGCGGCATGGGCGAGGGCGGCTGGCGGCATGAACAGGTTCCATAGACCTGCTTCCTTTGCACGCGCTTGCAACTCGTCGATCAGGGGCGCCTGTCGCCAACGCGTCTCCGATGCCGTTCCCTGTTCCCGGTGATAACGGTCGATGTTCGGATAGACCCAGTCGCGCATGAAAGCGGAAACGCGCTCGACCCAGTGGAGCTGTCGATCAGAATAACGAAAATCCATGGGAAGCCTTTCAGTAAAAACGGGTGTTGAGCGGATCGGGCCAGATGTCGGGCAAGCCGTCGGAAACCTTCTCCTCGAAACGGGGATCGCGCTTTTCCAGAAAGGCCTGGACGCCTTCTCGCGTATCGGGGGCCCCGCCACGCGCCTGCATCGCCCGGCTGTCGACGCGATGTGCCTCCATCGGGTGCGCGGCGCCGAGCATGCGCCACATCATCTGGCGGGTAAGCGACACCGCGACGGGGGCGCCGGACGTGGCGATCTCCTGCGCCAATGTCATCGCGGCGGGCATCAGGTCTTCCGGTGCGTGCAGCGCGCGGATCAGCCCCGCCTCGAGCGCTTCATCGGCACGCACCATCCTGCCCGCCATTGTCCATTCGAGCGCACGCGATATGCCAACGATACGGGGCAGGAACCACGACGATGCGGCTTCGGGAATGATGCCACGCTTCGTGAAGACGAAGCCGAATTTCGCGTTGCTGCTTGCGAGGCGGATATCGGCGGCGAGAAGCATGGTTGCGCCCACGCCCACGGCGGCGCCGTTGATTGCGGCGACCACCGGCTTGAGGCTGTCGAAGATGCGCAGCGCGGCGACGCCGCCGCCATCGCGACTAAGGTCGCCGTAGCGAAGTCCGGCACGGGCAGGGTCGTCGGCAAGCCGCTCGAACGCCGCATGCCCGCTCGAAATATCAGCCCCCGCGCAATAGGCGCGGCCCGATCCCGTGAGGACGACGCAGCCGACCCGATCGTCGGCATCACTTCTGTCGAAGGCAGCGACAAGCTCGGCCATCATCGCGGTGTTATAAGCGTTCAGTTTGTCAGGCCGATCGAGCGTGATCACCGCAACCCGCCCGTCGACCTCATAGCGTAGCGTCTCGAACATGGCAGCCTCCAATTTGATACGCCTATATTGCATGCAATATTGCGCATCGTCGATGCGGAATGGCTTGTCCATAGCGAAATTTGGATGCAAGTGGCGGTGGTGTGCCGGCGAGGCCGGCGCTGTACCTCATTGCTGAGATACGAAGGAGGAAATCATGAGTGATATCGTGCGTGTTGAGCGCGAAGATACGACGGCGATCGTCACGCTGAACCAGCCCGAAAAACGCAATCCGATTTCAGGGCTCGCCATGATCGATGCGCTTGAGGCCACGATGCGCGCGCTTGACGATGATCTGACGGTGCGCGCGGTGATTTTGACCGGGGAAGGGACGGCCTTCTCTTCGGGGGGCGATCTGAACGCGATGGTCGCGCCCAAATCGAGCCTGCGCGACCCCGTGCCGGCGCAGACGCGGCGTAATTATCGTGCCGGCATCCAGCGGCTGCCGCTGCTGTTCGAGGCGCTCGAGGTGCCGGTGATCGCTGCGGTCAACGGCGCGGCGATCGGCGCGGGGTGCGATCTGGCGTGCATGTGCGATATCCGCATCGCCGGCGAGCGCGCGAAATTTGCCGAAAGTTTCGTCAAATTGGGAATCGTGCCCGGCGATGGGGGCGCGTGGCTGCTGCCGCGGATCATCGGTTTTGCCAAGGCAAGCGAGTTGGCGCTGACCGGCGAGATGCTCGATGCGACGCAGGCGCTGGCATGCGGACTGGTGTCGCGCGTGGTGCCGGACGACGCATTGATGGCTGAGGCGCGTAGCATCGCAGCGAAGATCGCGGCGAACCCGCCGCACGCCGTGCGTATGACCAAGCGGCTGCTGCGCGAAGGACACCGGGCGACGCTGGCAAGCATCCTTGAACTCTCCGCAGCGATGCAGGCGCTGGGGCATGCAACCGCAGACCATGACGAAGCGGTGCGTGCGTTCATCGAAAAGCGTGCCCCGACTTTCACCGGCGCTTAGCCCCGATGCTTGAAACCGCACGCGCCTCGTGCGCGTGCGGCGCTGTTATGCATCGCGCGGGTTGAGCAATAGCGCCCTATGGGGCGAGCGCAGTCCACCGCCGGTCAGCCGAGCGCGACGACTCCGGCCCCGGCAAGGGCGTGGATTTCCGTATCGCTCATATCCAGACGCTGGGCGAGTATTTCACCGGTGTGCTCGCCCAGTCGCGGGGCCCGCTGCGGGGCTCCGCGCTCGTGCGACGGCAGCGTCGCGAACGGTCCCGGCGCTGGATAATCGAGCCCGCTCGCGTTCGCGGTCTGCCCGAACATCGGGTTTTCCCGTACCAACACGGGATCGGCGGCGGCTTGGGACATCGTTGCATAATCGCCGAAGCAGCCGCCGACAGCCTCGAGCGCCGTTTGCAGCGGCGCATAATCCCAATTGCGCACCTTCGCCTCGACCAGCGGGAAAAGCGCGTCGCGGTGATCGAAACGAACGCCTTCGTCGGTCGCGAAGGAAACGCCGCGTTCGGCCTCGATCGCTGCCACCTGTTCGCCGATGTCCAGCACCGCGACCAGGCCGCTCCATTGCCGCGGGGTGATCGCCATCAGCATCAGGCGCCGGCCGTCGCGCGTCTCAAAATCGCGGCCGAACGCTCCGTAGACGGTGTTGCCGAGCCGAGGGCGGTCGTGCCCTTGCTGGATCACCTCGGCGAGCATGCCGAGATTGGCGACGGTGCCGATCGCCACGTCGGCCAGCGGGATACGTACTTCCTGGCCGCGCCCTGTCACCGCGCGGTGCTGGATAGCCGCGAGCATGGCGAAGGCGGCATAGGCGCCGCTGAGCAGATCCCAGGCCGGCAGGACATGGTTGACCGGCGTGTTCCCGAGGTCGGCCGGGCCGGTCATGCCGGGAATGCCGATCGCCGAATTGACGGTATAGTCGAGCGCGGGGCCGCCATTGGCCTGGCCCATGATCCGCACGGTCACCAGATCGGGTTTGTATGCCGCAAGCTTCTCGTGCGCGAGGAAGCCGGCGACGGGGAAGTTGGTGATGAACTGCCCGCTCGAGGCCGCCAGTCGTTGCATCAGCGCGCGACCTTCGGGCCTGGCGAGATCGATCGCGACCGATTTCTTGGCGCGGTTGAGGTTCTCCCAATAGAGGCTGGAGCCGCTTGGCCCCTTGGGCCAGCGCTTGAAATCGGGACCGCCCCCGATCTGGTCGATACGGATCACCTCCGCCCCCATCTGCGCAAGATAGAGGCCTGCCGTCGGTGACGCGACGAAGGACGATGCTTCGATCACGGAGAGGCCGGAGAGCAATTGGTACATGTCAGGCCTCCGCCGCTTCGCGGAGCAGCCGTCGGGCGATCACGAGTTGGAGCACCTGCGTCGTCCCTTCATAGATGCGATAGACCCGCGAATCGCGAAAGAAGCGTTCCGCCTCATACGCTTTGAGATAACCGGCCCCCCCGTGGATCTGGACGCACCGATCGGCGATGCGGCCGCACGCCTCCGATGCGAACATCTTTGCGCTTGCGGCCTGTACGGTGACGTGTTCCCCGGCATCAATCCGCCGACAGGCATCGGCGATCATGCATTCGGAGGCATAGATTTCCGCCTCGCTGTCGGCGATCATCGCCTGGATCAACTGGAAGTTGGCGATCGGTTCGCCGAATGCCTGACGCGATCGCGCATAAGCGATCGCGGTGTCGAGAATGCGCCGGGCATAGCCTGCACTGGTCGCCGCGATCGACAACCGGCCATTATCGAGGCTTTCCATCGCGGCGGCAAAGCCGGTGCCTTCGACATCGCCCAGCAGAGCGCTGTGGGGGACGCGGACATTGTCGAGGATGATGTCGGCGATCTGCGAGCCCGCCTGACCCATTTTCGCTTCGGGCGGGCCGACCTGAACGCCGATGCTATCCATCGGCACGAGGAACGCGCTGATATGGGCGTTGCGTGGTAAGCGTTCGGCGCTGGTGCGCGCCAATATCAACGCGAGGGTCGCGAAGGGAGCGTTGGAAATGAAGCGCTTGGTGCCGTTCAGCACGTAGCCATTCGCATCGCGCGTTGCGCGGGTTTGTAGCGCGGCAACGTCGGAACCGGTGTCGGGTTCGGTGAGCGCGAAGCACGCGATCTCGCCGGCAGCCAGCCGCGGCAACCATTGCGCGCGCTGGGCTGCGGAACCATGGTTGACCAGCGCTGCACACACAATCCCGACATTGATCGAAATAACCGAACGGAATGCCGGCAGGCCATAAGCGAGCAGGCGAACAGCTTCGACATATTGTGCGACGTTCATCCCCGCGCCGCCATATTCGGGGGGGATGGTCAGCCCGAACAGCCCCATATCGCGCATTTCGGCGAGGATCGGTTCAGGAATAGAGTCACCGGCGATCACCTCCGGCTCGGCCGGGATCAGCCGGTGACGTACGTATTTGTCCAATTGCTCTGCGAACGTCGCGAACGATCCCGCGTCGATCCCGCCATGATGGTCGGCGTCAGCCATGCTAAAGCCCGACGATCGCGACTGACGAGACGTTCTGGATCGGCGAACCGCCGAGATTGTGGCTCAGCGCGAGCGCCGGAGGATCGCGCCGCTGGCGCTCGCCCGCGCGGCCGAGCAACTGGAGGTAGTTTTCGTAGATCATCCGCAGGCCGGAAGCGCCGATCGGATGCCCGAAGCATTTCAACCCGCCGTCGATCTGGCAGGGAATCCGGCCGTCGGCATCGAAGAAGCCGTCGCGTACGTCCTTCCAGCCTTCCCCTTCCCGGGAAACGAACAGATCTTCCATCGTCACCAGTTCGGTGATCGAGAAGCAATCATGCACTTCCATCAGGTCGATCTGGTCGCGCGGAGCGTTGATGCCGGCCTCGTCATAGGCTTTCGCCGCCGCGACCCGCGTGGTGTGGAAATAGCTGCCGTCCCAGCCGCCGCCTTGCTGCAATTCCCAGCCGTTGGAGGAGGCAACCTGGAGCGCCTTGACGAGCACCTGATCATGCTTGCCCAGGGCGCGAGCGATGTCGGGCGTGGTGACGATCGCGCACGCCGCCCCGTCCGAAACGCCGCAACAATCATAGAGCCCCAGCGGTTCGGCGATCATCGGCGCGTTCAGCACCGTATCGATATCGACCCGGTTACGAAGATGCGCTTTGGGATTCCTTGCGCCATTATCGTGGCTCTTGACCGAGATGTGCGCCATCGCGCGCTTGAGGTCGTCCTTCCCCACGCCGTGTTTGGTACGATATGCCGCCGCCAGCTGAGCGAAATTTCCCGGCGCCGAACCGGTCACGCCGACCATGTCGAAGGTCGAGCCCCGGCTGCGCACCGGCAGCCCGCCATAGCCCGTATCCTTAAGCTTCTCGACGCCCATCGCGAGCGCGATATCGGCGGCCCCCGATGCGACCGCATAGACGGCGCCACGAAAACTTTCGGTGCCGCTGGCGCAGTAGTTTTCGACCTTGGTCACGCCGATATTGGGCAGACGCAACGCGATCGAAAGCGGAATACCCGACGGCCCGATATTGATCGCGTCGAATGCGACCCCCAGCCATGCCGCATCGATCTGGCTCGTTTCGATGCCCGCATCGGTGATCGCTTCTTCGAATGCCTCTACCATCAGCGTGTCGGCATCATCGTTCCACCGTTCGCCGAAACGGGCGCACCCCATGCCGAGGATGGCCACCTTGTCCTTGATGCCGCGCGCCATCATTGACCTCCTTCGATGAGCGGTGTCGCTTTCCAGAAATATTTGACGAAGCCGCGATTCCGATCGAGCGCCTTGATGCGGAACACCATCCGCATCGGCCGCCCGACCTCGATATCGTCGCCGGTGACCTCGGCAAACTCGGTCACCAGCCGACCACCGCCATCAAAGTCGATCGTGCCGTAATAAACGGGGGGATCGGGCGAATAGCTGAGTCGATCCGCGGTGTAGGTGACGACGCGCGCTGCCTTGTCGGCGAGCGGATAATCCTCTTGCGTACCGATCGTGCGATTGTTCGGATTGACGCCGATATCGCTTTTGGGAAACTGGACCGTGCCGGTTTCGGTGCAGCGCCCGCCGACCAGCCCCAGCGTCGTCCGGCGATGGCGATAGAGTGTCGTGCCTGGCTGCTTCTCATCCATCTCCGCGCGCATGCCGCGTTCGACCTCCAGCAACCCGCGATGGAACAGGAAGCGCATGTAATTGAGGTCTTCCTGACGGTCCGCCAGATGTCCTGCAACGCCACGCCGGCCCGGCAGGCGTGCCAAGGCTTCGGTCGTCTCGAAAATCAGGACATCGGCGCCCTGACCGAAGCCGGCGACAAGGATGCGTTGGCCTGGGGCCGCGACTTCCAGCGCGGTGGCCAGCATCAGCAATGGATGGGCAGCGCCGGTGTCGCCTACCGTGGCGGACAGCGTGTCGGCTACTGCTTCGGGACGAAGGCCGGTCTTTTTGGCGACCCCCGCCGCGGCCCCGCGGGCGCAAACCGCGATGATGGCATGGTCGATCGTCTCGGGTGCGATCTGCGCGGCGTGCAATGCGGCAGTGATCGCCCCGCCGAGGATGCCGGTATAGCCTTCGTCGCGGACCCAGCGACCCTCCCAATGGTAGTCGAAATCAGCAGCGGCGCTGCGGAAGTGATCGACGAAATCGATCGTGACACTGTGGCTCGCGATCAGTCGCGCGATCACATCTCCTCGGCCGACAAGGATCGCGGCAGCGCCATCACCGTGGATCAACTCGGCCTCTGATGCGGCGGGTGCCTTGCGCAGGTCGGCCGCGATGCACAGGCGGGAACGACTGCCTTCGAGCGCCGCGAGCAGCGCGCTGGTACCCGCGCGGAGACTGCCGGTCGCGTCGGAGGCGGCGGTGGTGTCGGCAAGCGCCAAGGCTTCCTTGACGATACCGGCGTTGAGCCGATCGGCAAACGGCAGCGTCGTCGATGCCAGCGTCACCCCGGCAACCGCCGCGCGATCGACCCCGGCCAGGCAGTCACGCGCGGCTTCGACCGCCATGGTGATCGAGTCCTCGTCCCAATTCGCGATCGCGCGCTCGCCTTTGGCGAGCCCCTTCAGCCCCGGCGCATACCATTGATTGGCCGCATATATTGCTGCGCGTTGCAGACGACGGCGCGGGATATAGGCGCCAAATGCAAGAATGCCGGTTTCAGTCATGCGAATTCCGCCAAGCCATGAGTGAGCACGCGTACGTTACGATCGACCACATGGGATTCGAACCGCACGCGCGTGTCGCCGTCACGCCAGAGGCGCGTTTCGATCGTCTCGCCGGGATAAACCGGCGCGGAAAAGCGCGCATCGAGGCGAGTCAGCCGCACGGGATCATTGTCCACCACCGCCCGAAGCACGGCCCGGCCCGCCACGGCATAGCTGCACAGGCCATGCAGGATCGGCCGTGCGAAGCCCGCCGCACGGGCGACCTCGGGATCGACGTGGAGCGGGTTGGTGTCGCCCGACAGGCGATACAGCAGCGCAAGGCCGGGTGTGGTCGGGAGTGTAATGACCCAATCGGGCGCACGATCGATCGCGATCGGTGTCGGGCGGGGGATGGCGGCGCCCGCGTTGCCGCAGCCGCCGTCTCCGCGCAGAAACGCGGTCCGTCGATCGGTGGCGTAGAGCACGCCGTCTTCATCCTCGATGGTGCGCGACACCAGCACCACGGCGCCCTTGTCCGGGCCCTTGTCTTCGACACCTTCGAAGCGCGTGCGGCCGACGAAACGGCCTTCGGCGGGCAGCGGGCGGTGGATCGTGACGCTTTGTTCACCGTGGAGAATGCGCGGCCAATCGACCCCATAATCGGGCTGCTGCCAGAAAAATCCGGGGTAGGTCAGGACGACCGCCATCGTGGGCAGGGCTTTCAGGTCGGCTTCATAGGTGAAGGCGATCTCTTCAGCGCCGACCCCAAGCGCGTAGAGGATCGTGTCTTTGCACGTTAGTTCCTGCCGCGTTTCGATCGGTGCGCGCGCGACAAGCGCATGCGGATCGAGCATTAAACGGGGTCCCATGGGAAAATGTCGGTTGAGCGCTCCATGCCGTAAAAGCTCGAGCGAAACGCGGGCAGCAGATCGCTGGCGATGGTTTCCGCCGTCCAGCCCTCCGCCCGATGCAACGACCGGATCGGCCGCGGCTTGGAAAACAGGAAAATCTCGTTCTTGCGGACCGCGAAAATCTGGTTGGTGACGTCGGCCGATACATCTGATGCGAGAAAGGCAACCAGCGGCGCGATTTTGTCGGCGCTCATGCTTTTCATCCGTTCGACACGCGCGATCTCTTCGGGCGTGGTGGGGGGGATCGTCGCGATCATCCGACTCCAGGCGAACGGCGCGATACAGTTCGAACGGACACCTGAGCGCGCCATATCGAGCGCGATCGATTGCGACAGACCGACGATACCCATCTTGGCCGCGGAATAGTTCGACTGGCCGAAATTCCCGATCAGTCCGCTCGTCGAGGTGAAATGGATGAAGCTTCCCGATCCCTGGTCGCGAAAATAGGGCGTCGCTGCCTTGGACACGTTGAACGCGCCGTTCAGATGAACATCGACCACCGCGCGCCAATCTTCCAGACTCATCTTGTGCCAGATGCGGTCGCGCAGGATGCCCGCGTTGTTCACCACCGCATCGATTCGGCCGAAACGTTGCACCGCCTCGTCGATGATGGAGGTGGCTCCCGCCGGATCGGTGACGCTTGCGGTGTTCGCATGGCCTCGGCCTCCGGCCGCTTCGATGTCGGCAACGGTTTGCGCGGCTGGTCCTGCGTCACTGCCGTCGCCTTCGGATGAGACACCGGGATCGTTGACGACGACGGCGGCCCCTTCGCGCGCGCAGAGCAAGGCGATCTCGCGACCGATCCCCCGGCCCGCGCCCGTAACGGCAACCACGCGCCCCTCTAGCATCCCCATACAAACCCTCTCGAACGGTGTTGAACCTGACGGCCAGTGTCATACGCCAAGACATTTTGCATGCAAGATGGATTTTGCGCGCTTGTCGCAAACTGCGCGAAATTAGCCAATATGTTTTGAATCTCAGCTGCGTTAATGTAAGGGCTGCAGTCTATCAATGGGCATGTTGCATGCAATTGGTGCGGTAGTGCGTTTCTCTGTTTGCGAGGAGGATCTGATGGCTGACACGACGGCGGCAAGGGGCATGCGGTTCAAGGGGCGGGTCGCCGTCGTTACCGGCGCCGGCCGGATCGGTGGAATCGGCGAAGCGATCGCCCAGCGCCTGGCCGCCGAGGGGGCCGATCTGGTCCTCGTCGACCTCTGCCCCGATCGCCCCGACACACCGCGCGAGCAATTTGGCAGTTGGGATGAGTTGAACGAGGTCGCCGAACGCCTGCGTGCCACCGGCGGGCATGTCCTGCCGGTCAAGGCGGACGTCACCGACGAGGCGGCAGTCGCCGATTTGATGGCGCAGGCCGAGGCCGTGCGGGGGAGGATCGACCATCTGTTCAACAACGCGGGCGGTGGCACCGGCGCCGGTCCGGTCGATCGGACGCCGGTCGCGGCGCTCGACCGGGGAGATTGGGACTATACGATGCGCCTGAGCCTCGATTCGGTGTTTCTCTGCTCAAAGCACGCCGCGCCTCGCATCGCCCGGGCGGGGGGCGGTTCTATCGTCAATACCTCCTCAATCTCGGCACACCATGGCGTCGAGGGGATGTCGGCTTATGCGGTCGCGAAGTTCGGCGTGATCGCGCTGACGCGCAATCTGGCGGTAGAACTGGCGCCGCTCAACATCCGGGTAAATGCCTTCTCGCCCGGGATGACGTTGACGCCTTACGTGCGGCAGCGCTTCGATTATCTGGCGTCGCACGATCCCAGCCGCACCGCGAAAGAGCATTTGGAGCATTTCGCGTCGGCGCGTATTCCGCTTGGTCGCGGGGCAAGCCCGGAGGAGATGGCCGCGGTCGCGGCGTTTCTCGCCAGTGACGATGCGAGTTACGTTACCGGCCAGACGCTCCAGGTCGATGGCGGTATGCGAGTCTAGGTGCCGTAAAGTGCGGGTGTCGTGGGCCTTGACTCTAAGCCCAGGTGTCGCCGAACGCAGTGGCGTTCAGTCGCCGCCCTGAAAATATGCCGGAACGGTCATCGGCAAGACGGGCGATCGCCTCGGCGACGCGATCGGCCGAGATCGTCGCTTCGCCCTCCCTGGGCACGATGCCGGCCTGCGCCAAGCCGGGCGTTTCAACGAACGCGCCCGGCGTGATCGTACTGGCAAAGATGCCGCGCGGCGCGAGTTCGACTGCCACGCCAGCGACCCAGCGGTCGAGTGCGGCTTTCGACGCGCCGTAGAGCGCAAAGCCGCGCTGGAACGGATCCGACGCCGCCGTCAGCAGCCCGCTACCCGATGTAAGGAAAACCAGCGTACCGCCATCGCGCATCATGGGCGCTGCAAGCAGCGTCAGGCAGGCAGCCGCGCGCAGGTTAACCGCCATCACGCGATCGAGATCGGCGATACCGGTTTCTTCCAGGGCGAGCTGCGGAAACAGCGCGGCGCAATGCACGGCCGCATCGAGGGGGCCACGTGCCCCCGCGCGCGCAATCGCGGCCGCGAGCGCATCGTCGTCGGTAACATCGACCGCGACGGGCACTGCTGATCCACCCGCCATCTCGGCGGTGCGTGCCGCGGCATCCCCATCGATGTCACAGCACGCCACCTGCCAAAGCCGCGCCGCCATTGCGATCGCCGTCGCGCGGCCGATTCCGGCGCCTGCACCGGTGACGATCGCCTGGCGCAACTCAGCCCGCGAGCGCGGCGAGTGCGGCTTCAGCCACTTGCATATCCTGATCGTAATGGCCGCCGCTGACGCCGATGCCGCCGATGGTCTGGCCATCTTCTGAAATCGGATAGCCGCCACCGAACACGACGAGACGGGGCGTATGGACAATGCCGTGGAGGAGGGGCGGGTCCGCCTTGATGAAATCGAACCAGCCGTGCGTGGGGATCCCGAAGCTGACGGCGGTGTAAGCTTTATTGGTGGCAATCTCGACCGCCAGCAGCGCGGCGCCGTCCATGCGTCGGAATGCCTTGAGAGTCCCTGATTCGTCGACGATCGCGATCGCCATCGGAACCCCGATCTCGAGGGCTTTCGCCGTTGCCGCTTCGATCAGACGGTCGCTCGCCGCTTGTGTGATGGACAGCCGGGACACTGCATTAGACATTGATCTACCCTCTAAAGTTGCATGCATAATTGTCGTAAAACCGGTCTTTTCAACCAAAATCACCGATGCAATAACCTCTATTGCATCCAACTGGACGTCTGTCTATGCCATATCGCGCAAGCCGGGGGTCCAGTTGGAGATCGCGGCGATTGGGACTGGGAGGATGGTAATGAAATCGTTCGGTGTAGGTGCGCTTCTCGTGACAACGAGCCTGTTTGGCCTCGCGCAATTGGCCTACGCTCAGGATGCCGTCGTCGAATCTTCGCCGACGGGCGATGCCGGGCAGGCGGGCGCGCGCGATGGTGAGATCATCGTTACCGCCCAGCGTCGCGAGCAGTCGATGCAGAACGTGCCGATCGCGATCTCGGTCATTTCGTCGGATGGCCTGGATAAAAGCAATTTCACCACCATTGCCGATGTGCAGTTTCTTTCGCCCGGCGTGAATTATAACGCGAATTTCGGCGGCGGTTTCAACGTTCGCGGCGTCGGGACCCAGTCGTTGTTGATGTCGTCGGAGCAATCGGTGGCGCTGGTCATCGATGACGTGATCCAGGGACTTCCCGAAGTGTCCTTTGCTGGCCCGAGCTATCAGTCGCTCACCGATATCGAGCGCATCGAGGTGTTGAAGGGGCCGCAGGGTACGCTGTTCGGCAAGAACAGTTCGGCCGGCGTGATCCACATCGTCACCGCCAATCCCAAGCTTGGCGTTCGCTCGCTCGATGGGTCGCTGTCTTACGCCACCAAGAACGAAGTGAACGCGCAGGTCGTGACCAATATGCCGATCGGCGAGAACGCCGCCTTGCGTATCGCCGCCGGCGTCCAGCGCCGCGACGGCTTCGTGAAGGATCTGTATTCGGGCGAAGATCATTGGGCGTATCAACGGTATTCGGTGCGCGGCAAATTGCTGTGGCAGCCCACGACCGATCTGAGCGTGCTGCTCGGTGGCGAGTATCGTTACCTCACCGACAATGCGAACGGCCTGTGGACGCTGCGCGAGTGCGGCAGCGGTTTCGGCACGTTCATGCCCTGCCAGATCAATGCGGCGTATGGCGTCGTGGCCGGCCCCAAAAATCTGAACGTCGCCACCGACGGGCGGAGCGCGACCGAGCAGAAATCCTATTCGTTCACCGGCAAGATCGATTATGATCTGGGCGGCGCGACGCTCACGTCGATCACCGCGTATCGCGATCTGCTGCAGCCGATCAGCCTCGATACCGATGCCACGCCGCGCCCGGTCTATTCGCGAAACGAAAACGTCTCCGGCGGTACGCAGTTTTCACAGGAACTGCGCGTAAACGGCGAAACCGGTATCCTGAATTACACGCTGGGCGGTTTCTATTATGACGCGCGCCCGTATCAGAAGGGCTTGAACGGCGGCACGCTCAACCTGCTGCCGGATGGCTCCTCGACCTTGCTCACGTTCAACGCGATCGGCCCCTACGCGAACCAGGGCTATGGCTCTTGGGTCAAGGCCAAGCTCAAGAGCTGGGCGATCTTCGGTCAGCTCGAAGCCGAGGTCGTGCCGGGGCTGACGCTGATCGGCGGCGGCCGCTACACCAACGACGATGTTACTCAGCGGGTCGATTATTTCGACGTGCCCTGGCTCTGCCGCACTGCCTATGCCTCGGGCTCGAGCTGCCACGGCCTGCCGTTGCCGCTCACTTCGGGCGATACCCGGGTCAAGGCCAACAAGTTCACGTACAAGGGGACCGTGAAATACGACATCGCCCCCGACGTCAACGTCTACGCGACCTATGCAACGGGTTATAAGGGGCCAATGGTCTCGCACCCCTCTAACCAGCCACAGATCGCGCTGCGTCCGGAACTGTCGAAATCATACGAAATCGGCCTGAAGGCCCAATTCTTCGATCGTGCGGTGACCTTCAACATCGACGCGTTCCAGGTCGATTACGAAGATTTCCAGGGCCAGCAGCGTGTCGGCGTCGCGCCGATCTTTTATTATACGACAACCAATGCGGGCGGCCTGCGCACCCGAGGTATCGAGGTGGACACTGCGTGGCGCGTAAACAGTAAGTTCACCGTGGCCGGAAATCTTGCCTATATTCCAACCAAATTCACCGAATTTGCGGTCCAGTGCTACGATCTTTTCACCAATCCGGCGACCACGCCTGGGAAGTGCAACTATGTCCAGCCCGGCATGCCCGCGGGGACGCCGCCGCAGTTCAACGCCGCGGGTTATCCGCTCGTCTATTCGCCCAAGTGGACATGGGGTGTCACGGCCGACTACGAGACGTTTATCGGCAACGACCTGATGTTCAATGCGCATGCGTCGTGGAACAATCGCAGCAGCACCTATGGTGTCGTGGCCGATCCGAACAGCATCAATCCGGGCTATGGGTTGCTCAACGGGCAGTTGAGCATCGGCAGCGCGGACAAGAACTGGACGCTCGCGATCTTTGCCCGGAACCTGCTCGACAAGCATTTCGTCGGCGGGATTTTCCGTACACCACTCGATTCCGGGACGAGCAACTCCACGCCTTTCTCGACCATCGGCTATTCGAATATTCCGGCGCTGGATTCGCAACGCACAGTGGGCGCGAAGCTCAGCTTCTCGTTCAACTGAGCTGAAGTCCGTGGGTGATGCGGCTCGGCCTTTGGAGGCGTTGAGGCAGGAAGAATCCACAAGCACGCGGTGGATGGTCGGCTTGCTGACCGTCGGCTTCGGGCTCAACCTGCTCGATCGCCAGATTATCAATATCCTGGCCGAGCCCATCAAGCGCGATCTTGGTTTGGCCGACTGGCAATTGGGGGCGCTCAGCGGGCTGTCGTTCGCGCTGCTGTATAGTGTTGCGGCGTTGCCGATTGCCCGCTTCGCCGACCGATCCAATCGCGTTCATGTGGTCGGTGTCGCGATTCTGGTGTGGAGTTTCTTCACCGCCGCTTGCGGGGCCGCGTCGAACTTCCTTCAGATGCTTGTACTGCGGCTCGGTGTGGGGATCGGGGAGGCGGGGGGCGCGCCGCCATCGCAATCCCTGATCGCGGATCGGTTTCCGCCGCACAAGCGATCAGGCGCGCTGGCGATCTTTGCGATCGGGGCTCCGATCGGAGCTGCGGTGGGCCTGATCGCTGGGGGGATGCTCGAAGGGCTGATCGGTTGGCGCTGGACAATGGTGTGTGCCGGGGTTCCGGGCCTGCTCATCGGCGCACTGGTTCTTACCACGCTGCGGGATCCCGGCCACAGTGCGCCGAGGGAAGGAGAGGCCGTATCGTCGCTTTTCGTCGCGCTGGTTATGCTGTTGTCGCGGCGCACATTCCTGCTGATGGCGCTCGGATCGGCGCTGCTCAGTTTTTGCAATTATGGCGCGATGGCGTTTGCCGGATCCTATTATCTCCGCAACCATATGGCCGAACTGACGCAGATCGGGGCGATGATCGGGCAGACGCCGCTGGGCGTGATCGGGCTCGGTCTCGGGCTGTTCGGTGCGGCGGGGGGCGCGTTGGGCGCGCTGGTCGGGGGGCGTTTGGGCGATCGCCTGGGCACGCATAGTCTCCGCGCGCTGGCATTGATTCCGGCCGCGGGTTCGCTGCTCGGTACGATCAGCTACGTGGCGATGTTCTCGGTGCCAAGTGCGGCGGCCTCGCTCATCATCTTCGCGGCGGCCGCATTTTTCACGAGCCTTTGGTATGGGCCGGGCACGCTGGCGATACAACGGCTGGCAGGAACGCGGATGAAGGCGACGGCGCTTGCCGTGGCATTGTTCCTCAACAGTGCGATCGGCTTGAGCCTCGGGCCGTTGTTGATCGGCGCCGCCAGCGACGCGCTGGCGCCAGGTCTGGGGGCGGGCGAGGGGTTGCGAATCGGCATCCTGATCGGAATGTCGGGCGGGCTTGTCTCGACGCTGCTGTACTGGTGGGCAAGCCGGACGATCACCCACGAAATTCATCGGGTGGAGGAGGCGACATGAAAATCGAAGCGAGTGGCGTCATCATCGCCGGGGGCGGATCGGGCCTGGGGCATGCGAGCGCAGTTGCGCTCCGCGATGCCGGTGCGCGCGTCGCGGTGCTCGACATGAATCCGGGCGCGTGGGACGGCGCCTATGCCGAAGCCGATGTTGCGGATGAGCATGCGGTGGAGCGCGCCTTCGATGCGCTGGCGCCCCAGATCGGCGCGCTTCGGGTCGTCCTCAATACCACGGGAACCGGCCACTCCGGCCTCTCGGCGGGGCCGGGGCGCACCGTGACCGCGGCCGGTTTTCGTCGGGTGCTCGATGTCAATACGCTGGGCAGCTTCATCCTGGCACAAGCGGCCGCCGAACGGATGATCGGCAGCGAGGCCGATGATCAGGGCGAGCGCGGCGTCATTATTAATACCTCGTCGATCGTCGCGCAAGAGGGGCAGATCGGTACCGCCGCTTATGCCGCGGCCAAGGGCGGAATCGATGCCATGACGCTACCGCTGGCGCGCGAATTCGCGCGCTACGGGATCCGCGTTCTGACGATCGCGCCCGGCATCTATGAAACACCGATGTTTTCAAATGCCAAGGGCCCGATGGTCGATTGGTTGCGCGAACAGGTGCAATTCCCCGATCGGCCCGGCCACGCCAGCGAGTTTGCAGAAGCCGTGATGCATTTGATCCATAATCGCATGTTCAACGGAACGACTCTGCGGATCGATGGCGCCTATCGGGTGCCGCCCGGGCGCAGCGACTGGTGGGAAGGCTGACGTCTCGACGACCGCCAATCTGTGTCGTAGGGGATGGAATTGACCTGTATCCGAGGGGTGGGCAATGGCGAAAGCGGTGGACAGCGCCTATCGCGCAATTCGCGAGGGCATTCTTGCGGGTACTTTCGCGCAAGGCTCGCATATTACCGCGCGCCAGCTTGCTGAAGCGACCGGGCTCAGCCGCACGCCCGTGCGCGAGGCGATGCGCCAGCTTGATGCCGAAGGGCTGATCTCGCTGATACCTAATCGCGGTGCGTTCGTTGCCAGTTGGACCGAAAACGAAATCGAGCAGATATACGAGTTGCGGGTGCTGCTGGAGAGTTTCGCGGCGCAGGTTGCCGCCCAGCGCATCGACGACAGCCAGCGTGCCGAACTTCAGGCACTCTCCGACGAAATGAATGCACTCGTCGCGCAGCACCCGGTCAATGTCGAAGCGATCGCCGCGGTTAACGACCGGTTCCACAAGGGCGTTCTGGAAGCTTGTGGCAATCCGAGGCTGCGCGATCTGTTGGGCGCGATCACCGAAGTCCCTCTACAGCTCAGCACCTTCAGGCTGTATTCGATCGAGGAGCTCCGGCGCAGCGCCGCACAGCACGCGGAGCTGGTTGCCGCATTGACGGTGGGTGATCCGGATTGGGCGCGCAGCGTCATGACCGCGCACATCCGATCGGCGCGTCATACGCTGTTACACTCGGCGCCGCAGGTGCCGGTCGAAGCCATCGGTTAGATTTACAGTATCTTGCGGACAGCGGCCGTGATGATTTCCTTTGTCGGATAGAGCTGCTTCTCGACGGTTGGATTGTAGGGGATGTGGATCGCCGGCGTCGTGACGCGCTGGATCGGTTTGCGCAGGCTTTCGAACCCTTCCTCCGACACGATCGCTGCGATTTCCGACGCGACACTGCCGGTCCGATGCGAATTGTCGACGATGACGAGGCGGCCGGTCTTCGCAACCGAGGTCAGAATCGCTTCCTTGTCCATCGGCACCAGCGTGCGCAAATCGACGACTTCGGCATCGATCCCTTCCTTGCCCAGCAATTCCGCCGCCGCGAGGGCAGGGGGCAGCGAGCCGGCGAAGGCGACGATCGTGACGTCCGAACCGATGCGCTTCACGTCGGCTTTGCCGATCGGGACGAGAAAGTCCTCGTCGCAGGGCACCTCTTCCTTCTTGCCCCACAGATTGATGTCTTCGAAAATGACCACGGGATCGTCATCGCGCACCGCGGATTTGAGGAGCCCTTTCATGTCCGATGCCGTTGCCGGCGCGACGACCTTGAGGCCGGGGGTGTTCATGAACAGCGGGTAGGGCCGGTCGGCGTGTTGTGCCGCGGTACGGTTGTTATAAAAAGTGCTGAGCCGGACAACGAACGGCACCTTAAGCTGGCCGCCGGTCATGAACCGCAGCTTGGCGGCCTGGTTGATGATCTGGTCCGACGCGAGATAGGCGAAGCTCGCTATCGTCAGGTCGACGATCGGGCGAAGCCCCGTCAGCGCCGCGCCGACGCCGACGCCGGTAAAGCTGCCTTCGGAAATCGGCGTGTTCCAGAGGCGGCTCTCGTCGAACTCGTCGAACAGCGTCTGCGCGCCATAAACGGCGATATCCTCGCCCATCAGAATGACGCGGTCGTCGCGGCGCATTTCCTCGCGCTGCGCTTCCACGATCGCCTGAATGTACGAGAGCTTCCGGGTTGAATTACGCATTCGAGGGGATTCCTGCGTGAGCGGGGAAATGGATGGGGTCGCTGTACATGCTGTCGACGAGGTCCTGCATCACCGGCTCCGGGCTGTCCTTGGCGAATTGGACGGCGTCCTCGGTCAATTTGGCGACGCTGGCCTCGATCTGCTCGACCTCCGGCAGCAGGTTGCGTGCGACGAGCACCGCGCGATAGAGCGTGATCGGGTCCCGGTGGGTCCGGTGATGCGCGATCTCCTCTTCGCTGCGATAGCGGATCGGAATCGCGAGTCGATTGGAATGCTCGTCGAAGCGATAGGTCTTGGCTTCGATCAGCGTCGGCCCATGGCCGGCGCGTGCGCGCTCCACGGCGAGCCGGGTTGCATCGTACACCGCCTCGGCGTCCTGGCCGTCGACATTCACGCCGGGGATGCCATATCCGTCGGCGCGGCGGGCGATGTCGGGCTGGCCGTGGGATTTTTCGACCGATGTGGTCACCGCATAGCCGTTGTTTTCGCAAAAGTAGATGACCGGCAGTTTCCAGATCGCCGCCATGTTGATGCTTTCGTGGAAGGTGCCCTGATTCGTGGCGCCATCGCCGAAAAAGCACAGGCTGACCTGATCGGTCTTGCGCACCTTGATGCTCAGTCCGGCGCCGGTGGCGAGCGGGAATCCGCCACCGACGATCGCGGATTCGCAGATCAGGCCCTTGCTGGTGTCGGTGAGGTGCATCGAGCCCCCGAGCCCTTTACAGATGCCCGTCCGCTTGCCGAAAATTTCGGCCATGAGCGGCAACACGTCCGCTCCCTTGCCGATCGGGTGACCATGCGATCGGTGCGTGCCCGTGACGTAATCGTCATCGCGCAGCGCCATGCAGGCGCCGACGATCGCGCCTTCCTGGCCGATGCTGAGGTGACCCACAGGGTAGTGCGCGATGATCGCCTCTTCGAACTTTCGGATACGGAGCATCCGGGTGAAGAGTTCGAGTTGTCCGGCACGATCGAGCGTCATGACCTCATTCCTCTATCGTGGCGATTTCGACTCCGACATCGACCTCGGCGTCTTCTTCAAAGAGAATCTGCGATAGCGTGCCGCTGACCGGCGCCTCGACTTCGACGGTCGATTTGGCCGTTTCGATCTCGACCACCGCCTCGCCGGCCTCCACGCGGTCGCCGACGCTTTTCAGCCATTTGACGATAGTCGCTTCCGAAATCCCCATGCCGACGCTGGGAAGGTGAACGCTGACGGCCATAGATAAAGTCTCCGGTGATTGTATCGTGTTCTGCGCTTCCGGCCAGCACCCCGGCTCAGGAACGGTAAGCGAAGTCTGCGGGATTGAAGTACATCCAGTATCGGCGGATCGTGCCATCGTCGTTGAACTCGAAGTTCGAGCACCCCGGTGCGACGATCGGCTGCCCCTGGAAGGTGCCGCGTATCGTCCATGTAATACAGGCGAGCGGCGGTTCGATGATCATCAATTCGAACTGGCGATTATAATCCACCAGCGCGCCGAAGGCTTTGCGTTCGATATCCCGCTCGCTGTCGCGGCTGGGAAAGTGCACGCCGTTGCGCCACCCTTCGACATCGGCCGCCATCAATGCATCGATACGCGCGCTCGTCGCCTCTACGGTCGTATTGACCCGATCGTTCTCTGCTGCGTTCAGCGCGCGGAGGGTCTGTTCGATCTTTGCCCGGCTAATCATCTGTCTCTCCTGTCGCGTTGCGCGGTTACCGCGTCTCAAAATCCTGCATGCGCGGGGCAGCCATCTCCTGGACAAACCGGTCGTAGGAGAAGGTCCACGACGTGGGCACGCCCTTCTTGTCGAGATACCAGCTGTCGCATCCCGTAACCCATACGGTCTTGCGCCCGGCCGCCTGTCGCTCATCCTCGAAGGCGCGCAATGCCTTGCCGGTGACGCACACCTCGCGATAATCGCCGCGGATCAGGCCGTCGATGACCTGCATGACATAGTCGGCCTGGAATTCGGACGTTTCGATGGCGGAGAAATTGCCGAACGGGCTGCCGGGGCCATTGACCATGAAGAGGTTGGGGAAATCGGGGACCGATACCGAAAGATAGGCCTCGGGACCCTCGGCCCACGCGTCGTCGAGGTCCCTGCCGCCGCGCCCGATCACCTTGGTTGGCCGAATGAAGCGATCGACATGGAATCCGGTTGCGAGCACCAGGATATCGAGCGCGTGCAGCACGCCGTCCGCGGTGCGCACGCCCTCCGGTTCGATCTCTGCGATAGGCGCCGTCACCAACGCCGCATTGGGCTGCTGGATCGCCTCGTAGAAGCCATCCGACATCACGAGCCGTTTGCAGGCCGCGCGATACGCAGGAGTCAGGCGGCGGCGAAGGTCGGGATCGCGCACCGTTTCAAGGTGCTCGCGACACAAGCGCTCGATAGCGGCAAGCTGCGGTGAATCGGCGTCGATCACCGCTGTCGCATAGCCGTCGACGGTTTTGCTGCGAAGTTCGTCGACAAGCCGGTCCAGGGCGGCGGGATCGGCGCGGAACAGCGCCTTTTCCGTATCCGAATAGGCCGGGTTGGGGCGGTGCATCACCCATTGCGGCGTGCGCTGGAACAGGCTGAAATGCCCGGCGCGCGGGACCAGTGCCGTAACGAGTTGGGTTGCGGTCGAGCCCGTTCCGACGACGCCGATGCGCTTGCCGTCGATCGGCACGTCATGATTCCAGCGTGCCGAATGAAAAGCGGTGCCTTCAAAGGTCTCGATGCCCTTCAGCGCCGGAATATTGGGATGATGGAGCACGCCGGTCGCGACGATAACGACGGCGAAACGGTCACGATGCCCCGCCGCGGTGGTAAGGGTCCACGCGCCATTGTCATAATCGAGCCGTACGACCTCATCGTCGAAGCGAACGCGCGGCAATACATCACGGTCGCGCGCGACGCGCTCGAAATAGTCGCGAATCTTTGGGCCGGGCGCCATCAGATTGTCCCAATCGGGATTGCGCGCGAAGGAATAGGTGTACCAGTGCGCCGCCACGTCGCACGCCAGGCCGGGATAGGTGTTTTCACGCCAGGTTCCGCCGACACGATCGCCCTTTTCGAACACCGTGACGTCGACACCGCGCTCGATGAGTTTGATTGCCGAAAGAATGCCCGCCATTCCGGCGCCGATCACCGCGGCACGGAATGGCCCGTTGTCCGCCAGGCCGGATTTGGTTGCGCTGTTCGAGACGTCCACCCGTTCACTCTCCGTTATCGACCTGGTTCGGCGCGCCGAATGCCTAACCTGATTTTCTCAGGCAATGCAACATTGCATGCAATTCTATATATCAGGTATCGAGCACGGCTTCGGCGCGCAAGCGGGCCTGCTTCAAGCCGAGGGCGAGCAACAGCGACGCCCCGCCGAGCGCGATCGCGCTGGTCGCTGCGAGCGATTTGCCGATCTGGGCCGGGCCGCCGAACACGTAATCGGTCATCGCCGCAGTGGCGATCGGCGCGAGGCCGAGGCCCAGCACGTTTACCACGGTGAGATAGATCGCTCCCGCCTGGCCGCGCATCCGATTGGGCGTCAGCGCTTGCACCATTGCGCCTTGAACCCCGCCGATCATGCTCGCGGTGAACATGCCGCAACAAAACAAGGCGATGGCAAGCGCCGGCTGCGGGCAGAGATAGGCGCCCAGGAAAAATGGGCATTGCAGCGCGGCGATATACAGGCCCGCCCGGACCGGCGCTGCACGATAACCGGCCTTTTGCATGCGATCTGTCCATATGCCGCCCACCAATGCCCCGCTCGTGCCAAGGATGCCGAATCCGGCGCCCATCAAAATCCCGACCTGCGCGATGCTGAGGTGGTGCACCCGCATGAAATAGGTCGGGCCCCAGACGGTGAAGGCATAGTTGCTGATCGCGAAGCCTGAAAATCCAAGAAAGATGGTAACGAAAAGCCGGCGATGCGTCCGGAAATAGGTTGCCGCGTCGCTGGACCGGGCTGGCAATGCGCCCGCTTTCCGGCGCGGCGGATCGCGCAGCGTGGCATGGATCAGCAGCGCGACCAGCAGCCCGGGCATTCCCAGGCCGATGAACAGCACCTGCCACGGCGCCAGCGACCCGACAAGCGGCAGTGACGGCTGGGCCCGTGTTGCCCAATCGAGAAGCAGGCTGCCGAGATAGACGCCTAATCCGCCGCCGATCGTCGAACCCGAGGCGAAAATTGCCATGGCAAGGCCGCGCCGGTGTGGCGGGAAACTGTCGGGGATGGCGGAATAGGCGACGGGGTTCACCGAGGCCTCGCCCACGCCCACCAGCATGCGTCCGACGAATAACTGCCAGAAATTGGCGGCGAGGCCGCAGCCGACCATCGCCATGCTCCAGATGCCGATGCCCAGCGTCAGCGCCGGAGGGCGGGCGTTGCGATCGACCCAGCGACCGAACGGGAAGGAAAAAACAACATAACAGACGACAAAGGCAAGGCCGACCAGCGCACCGACCTGCGTATCGGTGAGGCCCAAATCCTCGCGGATCGGGTCAACGACGAGGCTGAGTGCCATCCGATCGACGAAGGCGAAAATATATGCCAGCGTGAGCAGGCCGACGCTGAAATAGGCATAGCGCCGCGACGGGTATGGTGGTGCGTTGGCCGTGATGGCATCCGTCCCGGACATCGCTTCCCCTCTCCGCTTTTCAATGGGCCTTAAAACGAACGATCTGCATGCATAATAGAGATTCGACGTTCTGGCCGTCGATTTTTACCACCAGGCGATGGCTCGTAAAGAGGCAGAAAACGATCAAATTATCGTTTCCGTCTTAGTGCGCCACGTTAAAAATGCATACAATATTCTTGTGTTGCAGAGCGGGTGGGCATACGTACAGGCTAACCAATCAAGCGGGAATGGAGAGAGAGATGACGAAGAAGCGCGCCGCCGGTGAGCATGTTGCGGCCGCCCTTGCCGGCCTGGGGGTCACGGAAGTTTTTGCGCTGCACGGCAGCCATCTCGATCCGCTGTTCATGGCGTGCGAGGAATTCGGTATCCAGTTGACCGACACTCGCCATGAAGCCTCTGCCGGTCACGCGGCGGACGCTTATGCCCGCGCATCGAATGGCAAGCTTGGCGTCTGTGCCATCACCGCGGGCCCCGGCTTCACCAATGCCCTGACCGCGATCACCAACGCTTATCTCGACCGCATTCCGACGCTGTTCATCGCCGGCGCGGCCCCTGTTCGCGAGGCCGAGGGTAACACGTTGCAGGGCGGTTTCGACGCGGTGGCGATGGCGCGCCCGGTAACGAAATGGGCGCAGCGGGTGGCAGAACCGGGCCGTATCGTCGAATATGTGCGTCGCGCTGGCGAGATCGCGCTGAGCGGTGCGCCGGGGCCGGTGTTTCTCGAAATTCCCATCGACGTCATGTTCTGGCCGACCGACGAGGCGGTGCCGGACGTTGCGACGTGGAAGCGGGCCGCCCCATCGGCGCCGACGGCTGAGGCGGTCGCGGCGGTGATCGACATGCTGCGCACGGCCGCGCGGCCCGTAATCATCGCCGGCGGTGGCGCGGTGCTGACCGATTCGGGCGATCGGTTGCGGCGGCTCGCCGAACGGATCGGCGTTCCCGTGATCGCGGGGCAAAAGGCGCTGGGCATCCTGCCGGACGATCACCCTTATTATGGTGGCGCGGCGGCAGGGCTGGCCGCCGCTGCCGGTGCCGGCGCACCCACCGATGCCGTATTGTTGCTCGGCGCGCGCATGGGGATGTTCCTCGGTGGCGCGATGGGCGCCATCATTCCGCCGGTAGCAAGTGTCGCGCAGGTCGAATCGAACCCTGAGGAAATCGGACGGGTGCGCATGGCCGACCTGCCGATCGTCGCCGATGTCGGTGTGACACTCGACGCACTGCTCGCGGCGACGGAGGGGGAGGCCTGGCCGAAGCGCGAGGCATGGGCTGCTCAACTGCGGGGTTTCCGTGCCAACGCGCGCAACGCCTTCGCCGATGCGCCGCTCAACACCCGTCCCGGTATGATCCATCCCGGCCATGCGGTGGCAGCAGTGATGGATAATCTGCCAGACGGCACGGCCGTGGTTGCCGACGGCGGTGAAGCCGGCAACTGGGTCGGCGATCTGGTGCGCTCGCCGGGTGCGGGCCAACATTTGCGCTGCGGTTATCTCGGCTGCCTCGGCATCTCGCCGGGCTTTGCGATCGGTGCGGCGCGCGCCAATCCCGGCAAGCCGGTGGTCTGCTTTGCTGGCGACGGCGGGGCGGGCTTCAACATCCAGGAACTCGACACGATGATGCGGCATAAATTGCCGATCGTGACGGTGATCCTCAACAACGCCGAATGGGGTATGTCGCGCAATGCCCAGAATCTGCTGTACGGCAAGAACCGCGAGGTGATCGTGGCGTTGCACGATACCAAGTACGAAACCGTGGCGCAGGGCTTTGGTGTCGAAGCAACCCGGATCGATCGCTACGAGGATATCGCGCCGGCTGTGAAAGAGGCCTTTGCGTCGGGCGAGCCGCGCCTGATCAACATCATCATCGATGCTGCGGTTATGCATCCGCGCACGCGGATGATGGTGGGCGATACGAGCGGCAGCGACGGTGTGCCGATCCCTTATTATGCGAATATTCCCAAAGGCTGAGGTCGAGGATCTGGTTAATGCGCGACCGGGGGATATGTTCTCCGGTCGCTCATCGCGGGCTGAGCGGTGACGCGAGCAACCCCTGCCGGAAACGACCGCTCAAGTGATACGAATCACAGTCGGTGCGGCCGCCATCGACGATCATCTTGGTGCCGGTAATGTGCCGCGCATCGTCCGATGCGAAAAACGCCACGGCGGCGGCGATGTCTTCCGGTGTCTGAAAACGTCCCATCGGGATCCGGACGAGCGTATCCGTCGCGATATCCTCCAGCGAAACGCCCCTGGCGGTCGCGATCTCGCTCGCATTGCGATCCCACATCGCGGTCCGCACATTGCCGGGGTGGACCGAGTTGCAGCGGATCTGCAGCCCTTGCTCGCAGCAATATTGGGCGATCGATTTGGTCATCTGGCGTATCGCGGCCTTCGCTGCACCATAGGATAGCAGGAACGGCGTCGCCGTTTCTGATGCCACCGACGCGATGTTGATGATCGAGCCGGTGCCGTTGCGCCGCATGATTCTGATGCCGGCCCGGCAGCCGAGCATCGTCCCCTCGACGTTGACACCGAATACCTTGCGCAGGTCGTCGATCGCCGTGGTTTCCGGATTGCCGCGGGTGTGCGATCCGACATAGCCCGCATTGTTCACCAGAATATCAAGCCGTCCCCGCGAGCCCTCGATATGCGCTGTCACCCGTGCCCAGTCGCGTTCCGACGTCACGTCCTGTTCGAGGAAGGTGAAGCCGTGTTCGGCGGATAGGGCACCGCCGCGCGCGGCCTCCAGATCGGTGACGATAACGCTGGCGCCTTCGGCCTGGAGCCGCAGCGCGATGGCCAACCCCAGTCCGGCGGCGCCGCCGGTGACAAGCGCGACCTTGTTTTCGAGCCGCATCAGCCCCGAGCGCTCGGCTGTTTGTGCGCCATCGCGTCGACGACGGCCGAATCATGATAGGCGTCCATGTGCGCGATACGCCCCTTTTCGACGCGGCAGATGCAACAGGCCAGGTCGCGCATGCGGCGCCCATCGGCCATCTCCACGATCAGTACGTGCTGCTGGACGAACCCGTTTGGCGTCGGTTCGCGCCTGATGTCGGTATATTGGAAAACAGTCGCGCTCGATCGGATTTTCTTCAGATTGCTGATGGTCGTCTCGACGTCGGTCAGTTTCTCATCGGTATTGTGCCAAACCACCGCCGTGTCGGTGAATATTTCACGCAAATCCTCCAGGTCGCCATGCTCGACCGTGTGGAACAGGCGCTCTCCGGCTGCCAGCGCAGCTGCCATTTGATCGTTCACAAATGTTTCTCCTGTGTGGCGTGATCGGGGTGCGTCATGCGGTCGAGCAGTGCCGCCTTTAATTCGCGCTTGAGCAGCTTGCCGGCGGCGTTGCGCGGCAGGGGCGTTGCGTGAAAATCGATCACCACTGGCGCTTTGTGGGCGGCCAGCCGTGCCCTCACGTGCTCGGCAAGGGCTTCGCGGTCGGCGGTGGCGCCCTCTCGCAGACGTATTGCTGCCCCCACCACTTCACCGAGCACCCGCTCCGGCATACCGAACACGGCCACTTCGGCGACGTCGGCATGGCTGGCGAGGCATTCTTCGATCTCGACGCAATATATGTTCTCGCCGCCACGGATCAGCATGTCCTTCACGCGATCGAGAATCGTGATGAATCCTTCGGCATCGCGCCGCGCGATGTCGCCGGTTCGGTACCAGCCGTCGGCGAAACATTCGGCGGTGGCCTCGGGCATATTCCAATATCCCGCCACGATATTGGCGCCGCGCACCCATAGTTCGCCGTCCTCGCCGGTTGGTACGTCGTGCCCTGCGGTATCGACGATGCGGATATCGCAGCATGGCACGGGCGGCCCGACGCTGCCGGGGCGCGCCATCATGTCTTCATGGCTGTTCGCCGCAACGAGTGAGGAGGTTTCGGTGGCGCCATAGCCTTGCCCGGGATAGCCGTTGGGAAACGCTTCCCGCATCCGTTGCGCCAACTCGGGGGCCGCCGCCGCTCCCCCGTAACCGACGGTATCGACACTCGTGGTATCGACAGTGCCGGTACGAATGGCATCGGAGAGCTGCCACGCCAACGTGGGAACCAGATTGAGCCCGTTGATTCGTTCGCGTGCAATGATCTCGAGCGCGCGGGCGGTGTCCCATTTGAACATGAGGTAGATCGTCGAGCCGTTTGCCATTGCCGGAAGCAGGGTCGAATGAAACCCGGTGACGTGGAAAAACGGCATCGGCAGAAGCGTTCGGCGGGGCGTCGTCGACGCGCCGGCAGGCACCGGCTCGCCGCGTCTGACCGCTGCGCGCATCGCACGGAAGCCGGTATTGAGCAGGTTTGTCAGAATGTTGCGATGCGTGCCCATTGCCCCTTTGGGGCGTCCGGTTGTGCCCGAGGTGTAGAAAATCGTGGCAAGATCGTCAGGCGCCAGCGCCGGGTCGGGTAGGGGCGCCTCCGGCAGCGCGGCATAGTTTTCCGGTATGCCGATGATCGACGCGAGGGCGACCGCCCCGGGAGGGGCGTCGTCACGTGCGACGATCAAGGGCACCGCGCCCGGCTGCGCATGATGTAAGCGCTCGAACCGCTCGCCATCGACGATCGCGATCTGCGCGCCACAATCCTCGAGCAGCAGCGACAGCGTGGTATGCGATTCCCAGGCGTTCAGTGGCACCACCACTGCGCCGATCGCCAGCGCGCCCCAGGCGCAGATCGACCATTCCGGGTAATTACGCATCCCGATCGCGACGCGATCGCCCTTGCGCACGCCGAAATCCTCACTGAGCGCGCGCCCGAAGGCGGTGGCCGCACGCCAATGTGCGTCGAAGCTGAGCCGTTCGCCCTCATACACAATCAGGTCGCGGTCGCCGAAATTCCGGCTGGCGTCGAATACCGCGCGCAGGTTGGGCGGTGTGCGTACGTAGCTACGTACCGAACGCCCCAGCGCATCGATCTCGGCCATCTCGAATGGCGCTCCCGGCGCCGTAAGCAGCGCCAGTGTTTCCGCCATGCTGCGCGCGGGCCACGTCATGCCTCGCTTCCCAGCTTTTGCGCGAAGCGCCATGCGGCCTCGGCGAGTGGACCGACGCGGGTCTGGGCAAGGCCGGCCCGGGCGTTGTTGGCGTTGCCCGCACGGCCCCGCGCCGCCACGCCGTGGAGGATCGCGGCGAACCGAAAGAGATTATAAGCCAGATACCATTCGAGCGGTGCGCCCAGCCGATCGCCGGTCGTCGTGAGATAGCGGCTGAGCATCTCGTCGAGCGTGGGGATTCCCAAGGCTTCGAGATCCAGGTTCGAAAGCGAACCGCGCTCGTGCGGGGGCGTCACCCAATGCATCAACAGATAGGTCAGGTCCGCGATCGGATCGCCCAGCGTCGAAAGCTCCCAATCGAGCACCGCCAGCACGCGCGGTTCGGTAGGGTGGAGGACCATGTTGTCGAGCCGATAATCGCCATGCACGATACGGGCCGGGCGGTCGGCGGGCAGGTGCGTCGGTAGCCAGGCGATCAATCGGTCCATCGTGTCGTATCGCGGGCCGCTGGACTCCACATATTGCGTCGTCCAGCGCTTCAACTGCCGCGCGAAATAATTGCCCGGCCTGCCGTAATCGGCGAGGCCGATTGCTTGCGGGTCGATGCGGTGAAGGGCGGCGAGCGTATCGATTTCGGCGGTGTAGATCGCGCGGCGTTCGTCAGGCGTGGCGTCGGGCAGGCGCCCGTCCCACAGGATCCGCCCGTCGACCATCGCCATCACATAAAAGACCGAGCCGATCACCGCTTCGGATTCGCAAAGTGCATAGGCTCGCGGAACCGGGAAGCCCGCACGGCCCAGTGCCTCCATGACGCGAAATTCTCGATCGACGGCGTGTGCCGACGCCAGCAATCGGCCCGCGGGTTTGCGCCGTAGCACATAGCGCTGGGCGGGCGTGTGCAGTTGGTAGGTGGGGTTGGATTGGCCGCCCGCGAACCGCAATACGGTGAGCGGCCCGGCAAAGCCGTCGATGGCGTCTTTCATCCACTCGGCAAGGCGCACCGTATCCAAATCATTTGTCGGCCGCGGTGGTTGGGCTTTGACTTCATCGATCACCGCGCCGGTCGCAGGTGGTTGATTGTTATGAATTTCGTAAGCCAATCTGGCGCATCCTCCGTCGTGCCGCCGCCCTCTGATCGTTGGCAGCGCGTCGTTTCTTTTCAGACCCCACTTGCCATTTGCATGCAATCTAGTCAAAGCCTTGTTGTGCGGTTGGGGAAGCCGACACGCATGGTGAGCGACATTGGCCGGCCTTGCTGGCAGCAGAGGGGCGTTTGGAAATGACCATAGGGTCGCTGCCTGACATGCAGCTCTACATTGCCGGCGAATGGCGTGACGCGACCGGGCGCGACTCCCAGCCGGTGCTCAATCCGGCCACGGGCGATCTGCTGGGGGAACTTCCTCTGGCGACGGCGGAGGATCTGGGTGACGCGCTTGAAGCCGCGCAGCGTGGTTTCCTCGCATGGCGCGCAACACCGCCCGAGGCGCGCGCCGCGGTGCTCAACAAAGCCGCGGCGTTGCTTCGCGAACGTGCCGACACGCTGGCCGGGATCGCCACGCTCGAACAGGGAAAGCCGCTCGCCGAAGCGCGGGGCGAAGTGATCGGCGCCGCGATGATTCTCGAATTTCACGCCGGTGAGGCGGTGCGCAATTACGGACGCGTGCTGCCGCGGTCGCCCGGCTTGCGTTCGTTGGTGGTTCGTCAGCCGGTGGGGCCTGTGGCCGCCTTCTGTGCATGGAATTTCCCGATCATCAATCCGGTGCGCAAGCTTTCACCGGCGCTTGCCGCGGGATGCTCGGTCATCCTCAAGCCGAGCGAGGAAACCCCGGCCAGCGCGATCGCGGTGATGCGCTGCTTCCAGGACGCCGGGCTGCCCGGCGATGTTGCGCAGCTTGTTTTCGGTGTACCCGATACTGTCTCGCGGACGCTGCTGGCGTCTCCCATTACCCGCAAACTGAGCTTCACTGGCTCGGTGCCGGTGGGCAAGCACCTTATGCGCCTCGCAGCCGATACGGTGATGCGGATGACGATGGAGTTGGGCGGTCACGCGCCTGTTCTCGTCTTCGACGATTGCGATCTCGATACCACGCTCGATGCGCTTGTGGCGCACAAGTTCCGCAACGCCGGGCAGGTTTGTGTCTCGCCGACGCGGTTCCATGTTCAGGAAGGCATCTATGAGCGGTTCGCGGCGGGATTCGCGGCGCGCGCCGGCCGGATTGCGGTGGGCGACGGGCGCGATGCAGCGACCGAGATGGGACCGACCGCCAACGCCCGCCGTCCTGCGGCGATCGAGGCGATGGTCGAGAATGCGCGTGGCATGGGGGCCACATTGCTGGCCGGAGGCGGCCGTCGGCAAGGCCCCGGCTGGTTCTTTCAGCCCACCGTGCTCGGCGATGTGCCGCTCGATGCCATGGCGATGAATGACGAGCCTTTCGGGCCGCTGGCGCTGCTGCGGCCCTTTGCAACGATAGAGGAGGCGATCGAGCAGGCCAATCGGCTTCCTTATGGCCTCGCCGCTTATTGTTTCACCGAGAATGGGCGGCGGCAGAACATCCTTGGTGACGCGATCGAGGCCGGCATGATCGCGATCAACAACGTTCGCACATCCTGGCCCGATGCCCCGTTCGGCGGGCTCAATGAAAGCGGCTTCGGATCGGAGGATGGTCCGGAGGGACTGGAGGCGCACATGGCCACGAAGGCAATTCATGCAAGCTAAGAAAGATACAATGACGTCGACACTCTCTGGTGGTGCGTTGGATGGCATCCGCGTGGTCGAGCTCGGCCAGCTAATCGCCGGGCCGTTCTGTGGTCAGTTGCTGGGAGACATGGGCGCCGAGGTGGTCAAGCTCGAGCAGCCCGGCACCGGCGATCCGATGCGGCAATGGGGGCAAGGAAGCGCGCCGACCTGGTGGCGTGTCATCGGCCGTAACAAATATTCGGTCGCGGCGGATTTGCGCGTGGAGGCCGGGCAGGAACTCGCGCGCGCGCTGATTGGCCGTGCGGACATTCTGGTGGAGAATTTTCGGCCGGGTACGCTGGAACGCTGGAATCTGGGGCCTGAACAGTTGCTGGCAGAGAATCCGGGGCTGATCATTGTCCGCGTATCGGGTTACGGTCAGACGGGCCCCTATGCAACGCGCGCCGGCTTTGGCGGGATCGCCGAAGCGATGGGGGGCTGGCGCAAGATCGTGGGCTTTCCCGATCTTGCCCCGGCGCGAATGGGGATTTCGATCGGCGACACGCTTGCCGCCACTTATGGGTGTCTCGGCGCGATCGCCGCGCTCCATCATCGCGACAAGACGGGGCAGGGCCAGATTGTCGACGCCGCGTTGTATGAGAGTGTGCTGCAGGTGATGGAAGGGTTGATCCCCGAATGGGCGGTCGCCGGGCATAAGCGCGAGCGTACCGGATCGAAATTGCCAGGCATCGCACCATCGAACGTCTATCGCTGCAAAGACGGCGAATTCCTGATCGGCGCCAATCAGGACAGCGTTTTCACGCGATTGTGCGAGGCGATGGACCGGCCTGATCTGGCGTGTGATCCCCGATATCTCACGCACGTGGCGCGGGGCGTTCATCAGGACGAACTCGATCAAATCGTCGAGGAATGGACCTCGCGGCACACGGTGGCGGAAGTCGAAGCGAAAATGATCGCGCATGCCGTGCCCGCCGGCCGCATGTACGATGCGGAGGATATGCTCAACGATCCGCATTACGCGGCGCGCGACGCGATCGTTACCGTTGATGATCCGGTGCTGGGCCCCACCAGAATGCAAGGCACGTTTCCCAAGCTCTCGCTGACGCCGGCAAGCATCCGTCGCCCGGCACCGCGCGACGTCGGGCAGGATACGGCCGAGATTCTGGACCGCTGGCTCGGCCTTGAGGTGGATGCGGCGTCGCTCGTCGCGCCTGCACAGCGCGACAAGGGGCGCGAGGGCATCCAGTTTCCGGATTAGGATTGACGTTCAGAGAGCCAGCGATCCGACATGGCGGTTACCCCCGCTTAGTGGCGCAACACACAGGGGGCAGCGGGTGCTGTCGGCGCTAACCTGACGTGAAAGTTGCTCGGCGCTAGGCCCGGCTGGCAAACGCGCGCGCAATGGCGCTGGTGCGCTCGCGCCCGAGCAACCCATTGAGCCAGCCAGCCGCCTCGACCAATTGCTCAATGTCGATATCGAGCGCGTCGTCGAAAGCGTATGCGATGTCCTCGCTTGCCACATTTCCGGCAGCACCGGGTGCGAACGGGCAGCCGCCCGTGCCGCCGATCGCGGCGTCGACGGTTACCGCGCCCGCGCGGACCGCCGCGATCGCGTTGGCGACACCCATCCCGCGCGTATCGTGGAAATGGACGCGCAGCGGCAGTGGTGCAATCGCTGCGGCAACGTCAGCCGCCAGCCGCTCGACCTCGTTGGGCCGTGCGATTCCGATCGTGTCGGCAATCGCGACTTCGATCGCACCCGCGGCGGCAATCCGTCGCGCCATGGCAACGACTTTGCCGGGATCGACGGCGCCCTCGAATGGACAGCCGAACGCCACCGCAATCGTTACCTGCCCGGGGCGTCCCTGGGCGCGGCACAGCGCCAGTACCTCGCACGCCATCGCAAGCGATTGTTCGGTATCCAATCCCTGATTGCGCATGCCGAACGTGTCGCTGGCTGCGCAGACCACGCCGATTTCGTCGATCGCGGTGTCGAACGCGCGCAGCGCCCCCCGCTTGTTCAGCACCAGCCCGATATAGCGTGCGGCGTTGGATGGCAGCGCCGCGATCACAGCTTCGGCGTCGGCCATCTGCGGAACCTTGGCGGGATGAACGAAACTGGCGACTTCAAGCCGTCGGGCGCCGGCGCCGATCGCCCGGCGGACCAGTTCGACCTTGTCGGATGTGGCCAATACGCGCGGTTCGTTCTGCAATCCGTCGCGCGCGGAAACTTCGACCAGTTCGATCTTGTTCATCGTACGCCGAGCCCCCGGGCAATGATTCCACGCAGGATCTCGCGCGCGCCGCCGCGCAGCGAGAAGGAGGGCGCGCTCATCATCGTGTACGCCAAAACCGCGAGCAGATCGCGGGTGGATTGCCGATCCGGCTCGGCATCGACGAGATTGCGCGCGATCTCGGGTAGATCCTGTTCGAAGGTGGCGCCCAGATCCTTGACGATAGCGGCGTGGATCGAGGCGTCTTCACCCGCTTCCAGCAGTGTCGCAACCCCGCGCGAAAGGCGGCGCAGAATCAGCAGGTGCGCCGTCAGCCGGCCGATCGTCATGTGCGCCAGCGAGCTGTCGCTGCCCTGCAGCGCCGCGATCAGTTCGACCAGCAACTGGATCGACGACAGGAATCGTTCGGGTCCGCTGCGTTCAAAGGCCAATTCGCTCATGACCTGCGTCCAGCCCTCACCCTCGGTGCCTATCAGTGCCGATTCTGGCACGAAGGCGTCGTCAAAATGAACTTCGTTGAAATGATGCTGGCCCGCCAGATCGAGGATCGGGCGCACCGTCATGCCTTCTGTCGCCTTCATGTCGACGAGCAATTGGCTGGTTCCCTTGTGCCGGTCCGCGGGGGTGCCCGCCGTGCGGCAGAACAGGATCATATAATCCGCTTCGTGGGCGTTGGTGGTCCACAGCTTGGTGCCGGTGACGCGCCATCCGCCGTTGACCCGCTCCGCGCGCGTCCGCGTGGCGGCAAGATCCGAACCCGAATCGGGCTCGCTCATGCCGATACAGAATACGCAGTCACCCGCGGCGATCCGCGGCAGAATCGCTTCTTTTTGGGCCTCGGTGCCGAATTTGAGCAATGTCGGCCCACTTTGGCGTTCGGCGATCCAATGCGCCGATACCGGTGCGCCGGCCGCAAGCGTCTCTTCGACCACGACATAACGATCGAAGCTCGACCGTTCGTGCCCTCCATATTGTTTGGGCCAGGTCATCCCGAGCCAACCGCGCGCGCCAAGCGCCTTGCTGAAATCGCGGTCGAAACCGTTCCAACTCTCGGCGCGCTGCAGCGGGGTTCGTCCTGCAATCTCGGCGGTGAGGAACGCGCGGATGTCGTCGCGTAATTGTGTTGCGGCCGAATCGACAGGCGGGGAAGGGAAAAGGAGCATGTGCCTCAAACCGACGTGATGAACGGCCAATAAGCCGCTTTGGAATAACCGAGCGCCTGGACGCCCAGACGGCGTGTCCACCATGCGGCGCTGCCGAACTCGTCGCGCCAACTCCACAGCGCCGTCGTGAACCAATGAAGGCGGTGTTCGGCGGTAAATCCGATCGCGCCGTGGAGTTGGTGGGCGATCTTGATCGCCGTTCCGGCTGCTTCGGCAATACGCGACCGCGCCGCGGCGATCGCGACGTTGGGGTGGGCGCTCGCGTTCGTAAACGCATCGGCGGCAAGGTCGGCTGCGGCTGATGCGCTGGCAGCTTCCGACGCAAGTTGCGCGAGCGCGTGCTGCACGGTTTGAAAAGCCGAAAGAGTCCTGCCGAATTGCACCCGTTCCGAGACATGCGCGATCGTCAACGCCACGAGCGTTTCCAGCGCCCCTGCCATGGCGAGCGTGCGGATCACTGCCCCGGCCTCGATCAGCGTGATCGACGGCAGCAAAGCGAGCGTCACCGACGAATCGATCCGCATCTGATCGCGTGGCATCAGCGCGAGGTTGGTGCCGTGTTCGACCGCGCTGAATCCCGACGTCGCCAGCCCGATCCGGCCGTCATGTTCGAGCAGCAACGCGCTGGCATTGCGGCCCCAGGCGATACGCTTCGCATCACCCGTGGCGCGCCAGACGCCGTCCTGTCGTTGGAATAAGACGTCCGTACATTGCGGGACGAGCGCTACGGGCCCCTCGGCGGTCCCGAGTCCCGCGCGCGCCAACAGGGCATTCGCAATCATCGTTTCGGCGAGTGGCAAGGGAACAGCGTGGCGGCCGAGCATTCGAATGAGCGCCAGGCCCTCGTCGAGTGGAATATCGAAACCCTGCTCGCCCTGCACGAGTGCCAGCGGTAGTCCCTGCGCGCACGCGGCGTCCCACGCGCGTTGCGGCCAGGTGCCGGCACGGGCGGCGCGCATCACGCGATCGTCGACCTGTTCGGCGAGGAAGCGTTCGGTCATTTCGGCGAGCAAGGCGCCCGTATCGCTCAACATGCGTCTCCTGGTTCGGCCGAGCCGGCGCGATCAAGTCATAGCGATCTCATTTTTGCATGCAATCGTAATTGCGGCGATTGTTGAATATCGCAAATTTACAGGCAAATTATCTTGAATTGCGGGGTGGCATAACGCATTCAGCGACAAAATGCATATTATTATAAACAGAAATACGCGCCTGGGACGTGACGCGAGAGGGTGGGGACGATGCCAAGGCTGCGATTGGTGAGCCGCGAAGAGGCGAACGATCCGCTCGTCCTGTTCATGTACGATCGAAAGTTTCCCGGTCGCGATCCGGCGACGGATCCGGGCGTCACGGCATCGGGGGCGCCCGGCAATTATGAGGCGGTGCTCGCGCATGCGCCCGACATCCTCGAACATGCGGTGCGAGGCTTTTACATCAAGCAGACCAAGAAACGGAAGCTTCCGCTCAACTATATGGAACTGGCGATTGCCCGGATCGGCTGGGCTTGCGGCTGCCGGTGGATGTTTTCGGAGCATAGCAAGATTTTGCGTGGCCTCGGCTATTCGGAAGAGGCGCTGGCCATGATTCCGAACTGGGCGCTATTCGACGGGTTCGATGCCGCGGAGCGGGCCGTGCTCGCTTATGCCGATTGCCTTGCATTCGATCATGGTCGCACGCCCGACGGTCTGTTCGCCGAGCTGCAGAAGCATTTCGATGAAGAGCAACTGATCGAGCTGACCTATATCGCGTCGATGTTCATGATGAACGCCGGCATGATCCGGGCGCTTCGGCTTGAGCATGACGATTATGACGAGCGCGTGGTGGAAATGCCGTCGCCATGCGGCTATCGCTTCGTCGATCGCGAGCCGATGCCGCTGCCGGAGCGGCGATGATGGCGCGGTTCTATCCCTATTACGTCGTTGCATGCCTGATGCTGGCGAGCGCGTTGTCGTTTCTGGATCGGCTGGTGCTTGCGTTGCTGATCGATCCGATCCGCGCGGATCTCGGCCTCACCGACACCGAAGTCAGTTTGCTGGCGGGTGCGGCTTTTGCGAGTTGCTATGTTGCCTTTGCCTTCGTGTTCGGGCGCTGGGTGGATGTGCGAGGGCGGCGCAATGCCGTGGTCGTCGGCATTTCGCTTTGGAGCCTGGCGACGGCAGCGTGCGGGCTGGCGGGAAATTTCGGGAAAATGTTTGTCGCGCGCGCGGCGGTGGGGGTGGGGGAGGCGAGCCTCAACCCGGCAGCCTATTCGATGATCGCGGACTATTTCCCGCTTCGTAAACGGGGCGTTGGTATGGCGATCTATGCTTGCGGCGCGTCGATCGGCGGAGGGCTCGCGATCCTGCTCGGCGGCATGGTCGTCCAATGGGCGATGACTACCGAGCCGTGTCTGCCGCTAATGTGTCATGCCGCGCCATGGCAGGTTGTCTTCGTCGTGGTGGGGCTGCCGGGGCTTCTGGTTGCGGCGCTGTTCGCGCTTACCGTTCACGAGCCGGTACGGCGCTACGCCGCCAGCGAGTCCGCCTTGCCCCCCAGCTATCGTGAAGTCTGGGGGCATGTTCGCAGCAATGGCAGCGTGTTCGCGCTGATGTTCGGCGGCTATGCCTTGCTGGGGGTCAGCGGCTATGCCTTCGCCGTGTGGGGGCCGGCCTATTTCATGCGTCTGCACGCACTCAGCCCCGCCGATGTCGGCATTCTGTTCGGGGTGGGCTATGGCGGCTTCGGAACGCTCGGCGTGCTGCTGGGTGGTGTGATCTGCGATCGTTTGCGTCGAGTTGATGCGCCGGTGCTGGTGACGCTCGGCGCGATCGTATTGCAGGCACCGTTGTTTATCGGTGCCTATCTGGCCGGATCTGCCATGCTGGCCATGCTTCTGTTCGTTGCCGGCATGTGCGCCGCCAGTATGGTCGCCGGTATGCAGGCGGCGATGGTGCAAAGCCTGTCGATCAATCGGATGCGCGGGATGATGGCGGCGATGTACGGGGCGGTGGTCACCATCGCGGGCCTCGGTATTGCGCCCACCGCGACGGCGCTGTTGTCCGATCACGTGTTTGGCGGACCGACCGGAATCGGCAAGGCATTGGCCGTGACGTCCGCGGCGGCGTTGGGGCTGGCGATGATCCTGATTCTTGCCGGCCGATCCCGGGCCGCGGCGCTGGCCCGGCGGCTTCAGGGGGAGCCGGCCTAGCTCATCGACAGTCCGCCATCGACCGGCAGGACAATGCCGGTGATGTAATTCGCCTCGTTGCTCGCAAGATAGATGGCTGCATGGGCGATATCCTCGGCTTGCCCCGGACGCCCCAGTGGCACGAGCTGCCGCGCCGTGGCGCGCGGGTCGGCCGCAACGGCGTCCACGCCTTCCATTCGCTCAAAGATCGGGGTGTCGATCACGCCGGGCGCGATGGCATTTACCCTCACGCCGTCTCCGGCGAGGGCGCTCGCCCTGGCGGCCGAACGCATCAAGGCGATGACGCCCGCTTTGCTCGCCGCATAGGGTGCGAAAATCGCTGATCCCCGCACGCCTGTCACGGAGGCGATGAAGATGATCGAGCCACCTCCCGCTTCGCGAAGCGGGGGCAATGTGTACTTGATCGCGAGAAAAGCAGAATCGAGATTAACCGCCTGTTGATAGCGCCAGCGTTCGAGCGAGAGTGTCGTCAGATCGCCGCCTATCCCGATACCGGCGCTGTGGACGATTGCATCGAGCCCGCCCAGCGCATCCGACGCAAATGCGACGGTGCGAGCCCAGTCGGCCTCCGTCGCCACGTCCATGCGTATCGTGGCGACCGGATCATCGCAGCGGTTCAGCGTCTCCAGGCCCTGCGCGTCGATATCCGCGCCGATGACCCGCGCGCCCTGTTTGGCCATCAATCGCGCGCATGCGCGGCCAATGCCGCTGGCCGCGCCGGTTACCATGATCCGTTTGTCTTTCAGGCGCATCCGCTTCCTCTTTTCAATAATATGCATCCAAAAATTTTTCGATCAAAAGCAAAAATACGAAAGTTTAGCGATTTTTTACAGCGCTCTCCAAAATCTATTTGGTAATATGCATGCAATCAGTTATCGCCTCCGCTAACCAAAGGGCAATGATACCCATCATCGGGGGGAGAGGACGAAGATGATCGCCACCAATAGATTCAAGCTTGCCGGGGTCAGCCTGTTTGCGATGGCGCTCGTGGTTGGCACGCCGGCTCAGGCGCAGGATGTGCAGGCCGACGATGGCGTGGGTTCAGGCCTGAACGAGATCATTGTCACAGCGCAGAAGCGCGAGCAGCGGTTGCAGGATGTGCCCGTTTCGATTGTTGCGATCAGCGGTGCGGCGCTCGACGAGATGAAGATCACCGACCTTCGCTCGATCCAGGGCTATGTGCCGAACCTGTCGGTGCTGAACTCTGGCGTCAATCCTGTCGTCTTCATTCGTGGATTTGGGTCCGGCCCCAACAACGTCGCCTTCGATCAGGAAGTGTCGGTCTATCTTGATGGCATTTACGGTGGTCGTGGTGCCCAGTTCAGCGCGCCGTTTTTCGACCTTGAGCGGATGGAAGTGCTGCGCGGCCCGCAGGGGGCGCTGTTCGGTCGCAACACCGCCGCCGGCGCCATCAGTTTGGTCTCGGCGAAGCCGAGCGCCATGTTCGAAGGCTATGTCAGCGCTGGCTATGATGTCGAGCGCGAGGGCTATGAGGTGTCGGGCGTGGTCAGCGGCCCGCTGTCAGAGACCCTGAAGGCCCGGTTCGCGGGTAAGATCACGCGTCAGGACGGCTATATCCGCAACCTGTTCGACGGCGACGATGATCCCCAGTTGCGCGACGAACTGGCCAGGTTGACGCTGGTCTGGCAGCCCGCAACGGGTGTCGATATCACCGGTAAGGTTGAATATGGTCGTCACCTGTTATTGGGTGGCGTCAATGTTACCGGTTCGTTGACCCAGCGCACCAATTTCGACAAGGCTGGCGATGTTCGGTATGTCTCCGACAATTATGCCGGTGCCGGCAGAGACGAACATAGCGGAATCAAATCCTGGAATGGGGTGGTCACCGCTAATGTCGAGGTCGGCGAGCACACGATCACCGCGATCGGTGGCCTGTCGACATTCGATACGCGCCGTTTTACGGCATATGATGAACGCAACCCCGACGGTATTGTGGCGCCGGGCGACGCCAATGCCAAATTCGGCAACGGCTTTCCCGAGCGCTTCGAGCAATGGTCGGCCGAACTGCGCCTGAGTTCGCCCACTGGTGGCTTTCTCGAATATGTGACTGGCGTCTATTACGATCATTCCGACTACGACCTGCATCAGGACAGCTTTTATCGCGATATCGGTGGCACGATCACTGGCCACCAATCGACCGATTTCAATCAGAAGGGCGATGCCTATTCCTTTTATGGGCAAGGGACGCTCAATTTCACTCCTGCTTTGCGCCTGATCGCTGGGCTGCGCTATTCGCACACGACGAAGGATGCGGTGTTCGATTCCCGTACGGTTTCGGGGTCGCCCTTGAATGCCATCGGGCCGCAACGACGCGGCAGCCTCAGCGAGAGCTATCTTGATCCGTCGGCGACATTTCAGGCTGATCTCGCCCCTGACGTCATGTTCTATGCCAGCTTCGGGCGCGGCTCGAAATCGGGCGGCTTCGTGTCGAACACTTATAATGTTGCCGCCGACGGCTTTCAGTTCCGTCCGGAACGATCGACCAATTATGAGGCAGGCATCAAATCGACGGTGCTGGACGGCCGTGCAACGATCAACGTGACGGTGTTCCGCACCGAATTCGAAGACTTGCAGCAATCCGCTTACGATCCGGATCGTCGCACCTTCTTTACCCGCAATGCCGCCAAGGCGCGATCGCAGGGCGTCGAATTCGATATGCAACTCGCGCCCTCGCGCAATCTGCAGTTCAATGCGTCGATAGCGTATCTCGATGCGAAGTTTGTCGATTATCCCGGCGCGCCGTGCCTTGCTTACGAAACGCTCGCGCAATGCAATTCCGCCGATCCAGCGAGTATCGCCGCACACAACATCGCGGGGCTCCCGTTGCAGTTTGCGCCGGAATGGAGTGGCAATGTCGGCGTGCGCCACACATTGAACCTCGGCGATTTCAGGCTCGTGTCGAATGCCAATACCAGCTTCCGGTCGGACTATTTTGTGGCCGATGGCTACAGCCCGATCTGGGGCGTCCAGGATGGTTGGGCCAAGCTGGACGCGCGCCTTCAGTTCGGTCCAAAGGGCGACCGTTGGAACATCGCACTGATCGGTCGCAATCTGTTGAACAAGAAGACCGTCGGCGCAGCGATCCGTCTGCCTCCGGCGATCACCGGGGTCACCCGCTCGCTCAACTGGATGGATGAATATCGTTCACTTATGTTGCAAGGCACCGTTCGTTTCTGATGAGGCGGTTCGCGGGTCAGGGCGCTATCGTAACCCGTTCGGGGCGGGCGGGGGCATCGCCGATGCCATCGCCCGCTGCCCCGTTGTCCCGGATGCACGCAGCCTTGTCGTGGATCTGTGCGCGGCCGCAAAGACGCTCGCCGGTTGGAGAACCCGGCCCGTCGCATAGGCGTGTGAATTTTCGGGACAGTTGAATGAGTGATATCGATCTGGACGCGCTGTCCCGTAAATATGCTGAGGAGCGCGCAAAGCGCCTTCGCGTCGATGCGAATAACCAATATCAGTCGTTGACCGGCAAATTCGCCGCATTCGATACCGATCCCAATGCGTTGCCCGATTTCGATCGTGAACCCGTAACCCGGACGGTCGATGCGCTGATTATCGGCGGAGGCTTTGGCGGGCTGTTGGCCGCGGTACAACTGGCGAAGCGCGGTATCACCGACATTGTCATCGTGGAAAAGGGCGCCGATTTCGGCGGCACGTGGTACTGGAACCGCTATCCCGGCATCCGGTGCGATGTCGACGCTTATATCTATCTGCCGTTGCTGGAAGAAACGGGATTTGTTCCTAGCGAGAAATATGCGCGCGGCGCGGAAATACACCAGCAGTGCCGTCTGCTCGCCGAGAAATACGAGTTGTACGCTCGCGCATTATTCCAGTCGTTGGTGCGTACCCTTGTCTGGAACCATGAGCGGCAGCGTTGGCTGGGAACAACCAATCGGGGCGATTTGATCGAGGCGCGGTTCGTTATCTCCGCGACGGGCCTGTACAGCAGTCCCAAATTACCCGGCATTCCAGACATCGAAAATTTCGAAGGGCCGAGTTTCCATACGAGCCGTTGGGACTATGGCGTTACCGGCGGCGATGCGACGGGGGGACTCATCGGCCTTAGGGGGAAGCGCGTTGGCATCATCGGTACCGGGTCGACCGGTATTCAGTGCGTGCCCGCCGTCGCCGAATATGCCGATCATCTCTATCTGTTTCAACGAACCCCCTGTTCAGTCGATATTCGCGGCAATCGCCCGACGGATATCGAATGGTTTCGTTCGCAGCCGCCCGGATGGCAGCGACAGCGGATGATGAACTTTACACTTTGGACCTCGGGTGTGTTGCAGGAAGAGGACATGGTCAATGACAGCATGACCGACCTGTTCCGCAAAGCCGACGCTGGCGAAACCAAGGCGCTTGACGCGGAGGCGAAGCAACGAGCCGAGATTCTGAAGATGGAAATCGTGCGCAAGCGCATCGATGCGATCGTCAGAGATCCCGTTACCGCCGAGGCACTGAAGCCATATTATCATTATTTCTGCAAGCGCCCCGGCTTTAGCGATGATTATCTGGACGTTTTCAACCGAGCCAATGTGACGCTGGTTGATACCGCCGGGAAAGGTGTCGAGCGGGTGACCGCCAGCGGGTTGGTAGCCGATGGCGTCGAATATCCGCTCGATTGCATTGTCTACGCGACCGGATTTGATTTTATGACCAGCTATACGCGTGAAACCGGCATCTCGGTTACAGGGCGCGATGGATGGTCACTCGACTCCGCTTGGGCAAACGGCACCCGAACTCTATTTGGAATGCAGGCGCACGGCTTTCCTAACTTCTTTATGCTGTCGGTGGTTCAAGCCGGCATTTCACTCAACTATCTCCATACCGCGGATACGCAGGCGATTTACATTGCTGATCTGGTAGCCCATTGTATGGAGGCCGGGATGGGTGCTGTCGAACCGACGCGAGAGGCCGAAGATCGGTGGGTAAGCCAATGCCGCGAGTTGTCAGCTGCGCGACGCGAATTTCATGCGACCTGCACCCCTGGTTATCTGAATTTTGAAGGGGCGGCGGCGGAGCGCGCCGATCTCAACGCCCCCTATGGCGGCGGCCCGGTCGACTATTTCGAGCAGTTGGCAAGGATGACCCGGGCCCGTTTCAACGATGGGTTGTCGTTCGAGGCTCTATCCTAGGGTCAGGACCCTAGAATCCTGTCGACGCAACCCGGCCGAGGCCTGGTCGCTCGTGACCTACCACCGCAACCGGCATCGCAATGCGGCATGGCGGACCGGTCGGCATCGGCGATACGCGCCGATGCCGAAACACGATCGCCCGTCAGAACCAGGCCCGGATTCCGATCAGGAAATTCCACCCTCCTGCCTGTTCTTGCCGCAGATGCCGAAAATCTGCTGTGTCGCCAAAAGCACGTTCGTAGGCCGTGCCGACATAGGGGGCGAACTCGGGTATGATCTGATAGCGCAGCCGTAACCCCAATTCGGCGGTGGAGAGACCGGCGCCGACGCCCAGGTCGGGAACGTCCTGCGCGGCGAAGTTCAATTCGACCGTTGGCTGGAGGATCAGTTTCTGGGTCAGACGCAGGTCGTATTCCGCCGCGACGCGCGCGGTGATATCGCCCTTGTCCGAGAGAAACAGCGCACCGTCCATGTCAAACCAATAAGGCGCAAGGCCCTGGATACCGACGACGGCGTAGCTGCGATCCTGTCCGGCCCGGAAATCGTGGCGAACGCCCGCCTGAAGGTTCCACCACGGATCGAGCGCGTGGCTCCAGAGCGTCTGCGCCTCGGCGCCCTTCAAACGCTCGCCGAAGCGGCTCTCGCCCTCGGTCTTGATCCAGAGCCTGTCGATATCGCCGCCGTACCAGCCCTGCGCGTTCCACGCATAGCCATGCTTGCCGTTACCGATGACCGCTTCGAGCTGGTCGATCAGGATCATGCTGCCTTTGATATCGCCATGTTCCCGGCGGACGGTTTCGCGCGCCACGGCCATCGTCGGCGTGCCGAAGAGAGCATCGGCGGCGTGATCGGGGCCGCTGAGAGCCGCAGCCGAGGGTGGCCCGACCGGCGGGTCGGGAATGCCGGGTTCATGCCCGGCATGCGCATGGTACGCGTCTTTTGACGGTGCTGACGGCATGCTGTGGCCAGCGTGCGCCTCTGCGGCTGTAGCGGGTTCGGCGGGCATGGTGTGCCCTGCGTGGGGATCGGCAGCGCCTTCACCCTCCTGATGTTGCGCAGGCGGGGCGGCCGGTTCCTGCGGCGCGGCGCCATGATGGTGGTGCTGTGCCAGTGCGGGCGTTGCTGTCGCCGCGATAGATATCGCCAGGAGATATTTCATGCCGCGTCTCCCCCGAGCGGGCGGACGGTGACGACGCGGAACATGCCCGCGTGCATGTGGAGCAGCAAATGGCAGTGGAACGCCCAATCGCCCGGCGCATCCGCCGTCAGGTCGAAACTGACCTTGCCGCCCGGCAGCACGTTGACGGTGTGCTTGCGCGGGTAGCTGCCGGTATGGCCGTTCACCAGTTCGAAGAAATGACCGTGCAGATGGATCGGGTGGGTCATCATCGTGTCGTTGATCAGGACAACCCGCGCGCGTTCGTTGCGCTCGAAGCGGATGGGCTCGACGCCCTCGCTGAATTTTTCGCCGTCGAACGACCACATGAAGCGTTCCATATTGCCGGTCAGATGGACCTCGACGGTGCGGTGCGGCGGGCGCTGGTCCGGGTTGGGGGTGAGCGCCATCAAGTCGCGATAGGTCAGCACCTTGTGGCCGACATCCTCGAGCCCGAGGCCAGGATCGCCGGTACGATCGACCGGCGCCATGGCGATGGCGTCCACGCCGACACCCACTTTGACGCTGGCGGGCACCGTCGATTTGTCGCGCATGTTCATGCCGCCCATCGCATGGGAACTGCCATGGTCTGCTGTCGCCATTGCGCCGTGGTCCATCCCCGGCATCGCGCTATGATCCATCGCGCCGTGGTCCATCCCGCCCATGCCCATGTCCTTCATGGTCAGCGTCGGGCGCGGGCGAAGCGGTGGGATCGGCGCTATCATGCCCAGCCGGGGAGCAAGCGTCGCGCGCGCCATGCCCGAGCGGTCGATCGATTCCGCGACGAGTGTGAACGCTTTGTCCTCGGTCGGCTCGACGATCACGTCATAGGTCTCGGCATTGCCGATCTGGAACTCGTCCACCGCTACCGGACGCACATTCTGGCCGTCGGCGCTGACCATCGTCATCGACAGGCCGGGAATGCGGACGTTGAAGATCGTCATCGCCGCGGCGTTGATGATGCGCAGCCGCACCCGCTCGCCGGGGCGGAACAGGCCGGTCCAGTTTTCCTGCGGCCCGTGGCCGTTGACCAGATAGGTGTAGGTCGCGGCCGTCACGTCGGCGATATCGGTGGGGTCCATCCGCATTGCGCCCCACATCGCGCGGTCGGATGCGGACATCGCCTCTTCGGGCCCGCCCTTCGCCATGCCAAGCAAGGTCTGGCGCTGGCGGTTGAAATAGCCGCCCTCGGCCTTGAGCCTGGAGAGGAGGCGGTGGGGGTGCAGGAAGGTCCAGTCGCTGAGCACGATCACATGCTCGCGATCATAGGCAACCGGATCGGGATCGGCGGGATCGATCACGATCGGGCCGTAATGGCCCTGCTGCTCCTGAAGCCCGGAATGGCTGTGATACCAATAGGTACCGCTCTGGCGGACCGGGAATTCGTAGACGAAGGTCGTCTGCGGCTTGATGCCGGGAAAGCTCAGGCCGGGCACCCCGTCCATCTGGAACGGCAGCAACAGGCCGTGCCAGTGGATCGAACTGTCCTCGTCGAGCTGATTTTCGACATGAAGCCGGACATCCTGCCCCTCGCGCAGGCGGATCAGCGGTGCCGGCAGCACGCCGTTGACGGTGACAGCATGGCCGCTGCGCCCGCCGACGGTGAATGTGCTGTCGGCAATCCTGAGATGAATATCCTCGCCCGAAAGCATGGGGAGGGTGGGGGCAAGGCCCGCCGAGCCGGTGCGCGCCCAGGCCGGGACGAGCCCCATCGCGCCCAGCCCCGCGATGCCAAACGACCCGGCCTTCAACAAGGCGCGGCGTTCAATGAGGTGTGTCATGATTATATCCAATGAGTTCCTGATTTTTCAGGAGCCTAGAAGGTCGATGCGCCGGGCGGGCGACGAACGGCCGCTCGCCCGGCTCGATTTTCTAGGATTTATGTTCCGAATGCTGGGCGGCGGGCGCATCGCTGCTCGCCTTGTCGCAGCAATCCATCTTCTTGGTGACGTCGGCCTTGTCGGTTGCGGAATCGCAGCAGCAGCAATCCTTGGCTGCTGGTGCATGATGATCCGCATCGGCCGGCGTGGCGGCTTGAGCGGCGACCGGGGTCGCCGCCGCAAGTGCGATGGCGGTGAGAAGGATTTTCATGAGTCGATCTCCAGAAGATTGGTTGGATTCAAGCTTCTGGAAAGACGCGTGGTGGTGGGCTGTCGGTGTGCGGGTCGCTGCCTTCGAGCCGCGGGCTGGGGAGGGATGCCGGCGCCGGTCGAACTTTGTCCGGCACGGCGGATATCTGCGGCGCGACGGGCTGCACCACCGCGCAGGCGATCGCACAATCGATCATGCTGCCACGCTGCTTGTCCGACGATGGTTCGTGCGTGCCGGCGCAATGCTCCATCGCTGGCGCTAGCGCTGGCGTCGCATGTGCCATCGCCGCGCCGTTCGCCATGGTCAGCGGCATGACGGACAGGGTGACGGCGATCACCATCGCGGCGATGCGCCGCCACAGCACAAGCGGGCCCGTCCGCCGATCAGCGCGGGCTTTGCCGGCCTCATTCTGTGTCCATCTGGCGCGCACGCGGGCTCAATCCCTTTCGAGTCGGCGCGCTTATCGCATGTGACACAATGTCAGGGTCAAGCGGCTATTGACTCTGACATGATGTCAGACCCCAGATTGCCCCGCGAGCGAAGGAGACGATTGATGGCGGAACCGAACCATAGCGCGCATGCGGGGGCCGATGGCGGGTGTGGACACCATGAGCAGGTGGGCCTGACTGTCGATCCGGTGTGCGGGATGACCGTCGATCCGCAAAAGACAGCGCACCATGCAACCCATGCGGGCGACGATTATCATTTTTGCAGCGCCGGGTGCCGCGTGAAATTCGTCGGCGATCCGGCATATTACCTGATCCCGGCGGCCGACCGGGTGGTGGATGCCCCGCCGGGGGCGATCTGGACCTGCCCGATGCACCCCGAAATCCGGCAGGACCATCCCGGCGCCTGCCCGATCTGCGGCATGGGGCTCGAGCCGGAAATGGTCACCGCCGACACCGGGCCGAGTGCCGAATTGACCGACATGTCGCGTCGCTTCTGGATCGCGCTGGTATTGGCGCTTCCCGTCTTTGTTCTCGAGATGGGCGGCCATCTGTTTCCGGCGCTGCATCGCCTTGTCCCTGCGCAACTGTCGACATGGCTCCAGTTCGCGCTGGCGACGCCGGTGGTGCTGTGGGCGGGCTGGCCCTTTTTCGAGCGTGGCTGGGCTTCGCTCAAGACGCGCAACCTCAACATGTTCACGCTGATCGCGATGGGGACGGGGGTTGCCTGGGCTTATAGCGTGGTCGCAACGCTGTTGCCCGGCATTTTCCCGACGGCATTCCGGGCTGGCGATGGGACGGTCGCGGTCTATTTCGAAGCAGCCGCGGTGATCACCACGCTTGTGCTGCTGGGGCAGGTTCTAGAACTGCGCGCGCGCGAACGCACCTCGGGTGCGATCAAGGCGCTGCTCAACCTCGCGCCCAAAACCGCGCGGCGTATCGCGGTGGATGGCAGCGACGAGGAAGTTTCGCTCGACCTGATCGCGGTGGGGGACCGGCTGCGGGTGCGGCCGGGCGAAAAGGTGCCGGTCGATGGCGTGGTCGAGGAAGGGCGATCGGCGCTCGATGAATCGATGGTGACGGGCGAATCGATGCCGGTCACCAAAACGGTCGCCGACGCGGTGATCGGCGGGACAATGAACCAGAGCGGCGCGCTGGTGATCCGCGCCGACAAGATCGGGCGCGACACCATGCTCGCGCGCATCGTCCAGATGGTCGCCGAAGCCCAGCGGTCGCGAGCGCCGATCCAGCGCATGGCCGATCAGGTTGCGGGCTGGTTCGTTCCCGCCGTGCTGGCCGTCGCGGTGATTGCTTTCGTCGCCTGGGGTATCTGGGGACCGGAGCCGCGCCTGGCACACGGGCTGGTCGCGGCCGTGGCGGTGCTGATCATCGCCTGTCCCTGTGCACTGGGGCTGGCGACGCCGATGTCGATCATGGTCGGCGTCGGGCGCGGGGCAGGGCTTGGCGTTCTCATCAAGAATGCCGAGGCGCTGGAGCATATGGAGAAGGTAGACACACTGGTCGTCGACAAGACCGGCACGCTGACCGAAGGCAAACCCGCCGTGACCCGGATCATCGCTGCGGAGGGTTTTGAGGAGCACGACCTGCTGCGGATCGCCGCCGGGGTCGAACGCGCGTCGGAGCATCCGCTGGCGCTGGCCATCGTCGATGCCGCACTGGCCCGTGAGATCGCGATCCCGGCGGTCAGCGATTTCGATTCGCCGACGGGAAAGGGCGCGATGGGCTGGATCGAAGGTAAGCGGGTTACGCTGGGCAATGCCCGCTTTCTCGACGAAGAGGGCGTCGCCACCGCGTCGCTCGCCGCGCAAGCCGATCAGCTTCGCGCGGATGGCGCCACCGCGATCTTCATGGGTATCGACAGCCGGGTTGCAGGCGTGTTCGCGATCGCCGATCCCATCAAGCCGACGACACCGGAAGCCCTGGCCGCGCTGCGCGCCGATGGCATCAAGGTGGTGATGTTGACGGGTGACAATCGCACTACGGCCGAAGCCGTCGCGCGTCACCTCGGCATCGATGCGGTCGAGGCGGACGTGCTGCCCGATCAGAAAGCGGCGGTCGTGGCAAAACTGAAGCAGCAGGGACGTGTCGTCGCCATGGCCGGCGACGGGGTCAATGACGCGCCGGCGCTCGCCGCGGCGGATGTCGGCATCGCGATGGGGCATGGCACCGATGTCGCGATGGAAAGCGCGGGCGTGACCCTGCTCCAGGGCGACCTCAACGGCATCGTCCGCGCGCGCCAGCTCAGCGAGGCGACGATGGCGAATATCCGGCAGAATTTGTTCTTCGCCTTCGTCTATAACGCGGCGGGCGTGCCGATCGCGGCGGGGCTGCTCTATCCGTTCTTCGGCGTCCTGCTGTCGCCGATGATCGCGGCAGCAGCGATGGCGCTGTCCTCGTTCAGCGTCGTCGCCAATGCACTGCGCCTCAATCGGGTGCGTCTCAAGGGAGTGAAAGCGTGAATATCGGTGCGGCCTCACAAGCGAGCAGCGTCTCACAGCGCATGATCCGCCATTATGAAAAGATCGACCTGATCCCGGCGCCGCTGCGCCGGGATAACGGCTATCGCGACTATGCCGATGCCGATGTCCATCGCCTGCGGTTCATCGCCAATGCGCGCGATCTCGGTTTTCCGATCAAGGATATCCGTGGCCTGCTCGGGCTATGGAGCAACAGCCAGCGCGCCAGCGCCGAGGTGAAGGCGCTGGCGATCGCCCGTGCCGAAGAACTGGGGCGTAAAGCCGAAGCGCTTCAGGCTCTGCGCCGGACATTGCTGGAACTGGCGGAACGCTGCCACGGCGACGACCTGCCAGATTGTCCGATCATCGAGCGCATGTCGGCCGAGACCGACGGCACCATCGGGGGGGCGTAGCGCGCATTCGCGACGGGCTTGTCGGGCTCATGGAAACGGTGCTGATCGTGCCCCGCCTGTCGGCAACGCACCCAATCCTTGCCGTTCGGCCGCCAGCGCGCCGATCCTGCGTGCATCGTCGGATGGCTGCGGATATCGCGCGATCAGGAGACAAGATTGTGATTGGCGGGCGTGCGTTTATCTTGTTCCAATATGTGTGAAAAGGGCAGCACGGACATGACGACCATCCTTGTAGCTTCCGATCTTTCCGATCGGTCGGCACGGGCGGTTGGCCGCGCGGCCGTTCTCGCGCGCGCGAACCGCTGGGCGCTGCATGTGCTCCATGTCTGTGCAGGTGAAGAAGCCGCCGCGCGCACGGCGTTGGAGCAGGAGCTTGCCGACGTTGGCGGGAGAGGTGAGGGCGTGCGCGTGGATGTCGTGCGTGGCGATCCTTGCGATGTCATCTCGACGGCGGCCGAAGCGACCGATCTGCTGGTGCTCGGCGAACCGGGGCGCCGCACGGTTGGTCGGCTGTTCACGGGGACGACTGCCGAGCGGATTGTACGGCGCGTATCGACGCCCGTTCTGCTCGTGCGCTGCCCGGCCAAGCGACCCTATCGCCGTACGCTCCTTCCGATCGATTTTTCGGCGTCGTCACCGGCGATCCTTCAGACGGCACGCGAACTCGGTTTTACCGTCGGCGACTGTGTGGCCGTTCATGCTTTTGCCACGCCGCAGGTGGATATGATGCTCCAGGCGTCGTCGATTTCGATGGCCGGTGTGCGAGAACATATGCTCGCGGAGCAGGAGAAAGCGGAGCGCAAGCTGGCGGCGCTGGTGAAGGAGGCCGATATTGTCGCTCGCGTCGCGGGTATTCCGATAGAGACGACACCCGCCTCCGCCATCGTTGCTTATGCGCAGCGGCTGGAGAGCGATCTTATTGTGGTGGGCAGCCGAGGTCATTCGCGCCTCGCGCAACTCGTTCTGGGTAGCGTTGCGTCGCACGTACTCGCCCATGCCGATGCCGACGTGCTGGTCGTGCCGCCCGTTGCTGCCATGATGGATCATCTTGCTGATGCGTAAGGCCGGGTCGTAGAAAGAACAGGCCGTCGTCGATTCCCGATTTTCCGATGCCGACTGCTGTTTTTCAGGTGCTTGTTCGGATTTTGTTGGCCGAAGGCGTATAGCTCGGCACCGCCTGGCGGTTGCGGCCATTCAGCGTCATCCGGCAGGCATCTGGACCGAGACGGCATCCGAGCGGGCTATAAGCGTGCGGCGACCCTGATCGGCCGGGCTTGCAATGGAGGCGAAAAATGCCGGAAGATTTATATCCATCGGATACACGGGATCTGGCGAAGATGCGTCGGGCGCTTGCGCCGGAAACCGAAGCGGCGTTTCACGCCTTCAGCCAGAAGGTGTTCGCGGACGGCGCGCTTCCCGAAAAGACCAAGCATCTGATCGCTGTCGCCGTCGCGCATGTCACGCAATGCCCCTATTGCATCCGGGGCCACACCAAAGCAGCGCTCCGAACCGGAGCCGCCCCCGAGGAATTGACCGAGGCGATCTGGGTCGCGGCTGAAATGCGGGCAGGGGGCGCTTATGCCCATTCGGGCCTGGCGATGGACGAGATCGAAAAATTCGCGGCGGCCAAACCGACGACGTAATGGGAAGATGGCGCTGTGTCGCCACGGGATATCGAGCGCGATTTTCTAGGCTCAGGATCTGTAATTTGCAGTAGCTTGGCAGCGGTCCCTTGAGGGTTTCAAGGATCTGTCCGCACTCGCCGATCTGGATCGGTGGTGCTGTATCGGGTTTCACAAGGTCGGGCGTTGCCTTG
>NZ_JAMSLX010000004.1 GCF_023806085.1 Hephaestia sp. MAHUQ-44 | reverse complement strand
GCCCCGGAAACGGCGACACCGCCATATCCGGCATCCGGTTCCGCTTCGCTCCACCTCCGCCCGGATATGGCGGCAGCGGCTTTAATCCACTAACAAACCAATCGGTCCACTCGGTGGGGGCAGATCAGGGCCCCCACAAAGTATTACTTTGTGGGGGAGTGGGCCGGTGCCGCTCACCTAAAGCGCCTGACCGACGACGACGCAGCCGAAAAACATCAGCAGCCCGGCGAACCGGTTCGCGCGGAAGCGATCGAGCGCGTTGGCGCCGTTATCGGTCTGGAGCGTCGCGACCTGCCAGCAGAAATGGAGCGCGACCGGTACGAGCGTGACAAAAGCGAGCGGATCGGCGCGCACCTGCCAGATCGCCGCCGCCCACAGCGCCAGCGCAAGGGCATAGAAGCCCGCGGTGCCGCCACGCACATACTGCCCCATCCTGAGCGCCGACGAGCGCACCCCGATCAGCGCGTCATCCTCACGATCCTGCAGCGCATAGATCGTGTCGTAGCCGATCACCCACGCGATCGCCCCGGCATAGAGGAGCAACCCCGGCAGCGTCAGCGCGCCCGCGACCTCGGACCAGCCGACCAGCGCCGCCCATGAAAACACCAGCCCGAGCCATGCCTGCGGCCACCAGGTGATCCGCTTCATGAACGGATACGCCGCCACGGGCGCGAGGCTGGCAAGCGCGACGATCGCGGCATAGGCCGAGAGCTGGAGCAGCACGACCAGCCCGATCAGGCACAGCAGCACCAGCCAGATCCATGCGGCGGTGAGCGAGACGCCCCCCGAGGCCAGCGGCCGCGCGCGCGTGCGCGCGACCTTGCGATCGAGATCGCGATCGACGATGTCGTTATAGACGCAGCCCGCGCCGCGCATCGCAATCGCGCCGAGCAACAGCCACAGCAGCAGTTCCCACCGGCTGAAGGCGCCGCCGGCGAGCGCGACACCCCATGCCCCCGGCCAGAACAGCAGCCACCAGCCGATCGGGCGATCGAACCGCGCCAGCAGCGCGAACGCGCGCAGCCGCGGCGGCAGCGCACCAACCAGACCGCGATGCTGGGTATCGGGGACAATCTCGGCGGGCGTGGTCATTCGTACCGCAGCACTTCGGCCGGATCGACCGCGGCGGCGCGGGTGGCGGGGAACAGCGTCGCCAGCACGGTGCCGACAAGCGTCATCACGACGATGCCGACGAGTTCGAGCGGGCCGATGATGAAAGGCATGTCGAGGAAGATGCCATAGCCGCTGGGCGCGGCGTCGCCCGCCATCCGCGCGCCGAGCGCGGCCGAGAGCGGCGCCTTCGACAGCACCAGCCCGAGCCCGATCGCCAGCCCGACGACGGTGCCGATCCCGCCGATCACGCTGCCCACTGCGACGAAGATGCGGATCACCGAGGCGCGCGAGGCGCCCATCGTGCGGACGATCGCGATCTCGCGGTGGCGCGAGCGCACCAGCATGACCAGCGACGACATAATGTTGAACAAGGCAACCAGCACGACCAGCGACAGCACGATGAACATGCCCACATGCTCGACCGCGAGGGCATCGAACAGCGCCTTGTTCATCTCGCGCCACGTCTGGAGCGACGCTGTGCCGGCGAGCTTGGCCTTGAGCGGGGCGAGGAGGCGGTCGGCATGTTCCGAATCGTTGGTTGTGATGTCGATCCGGCTGACGACATCGCCCGCGCCGACCATGCGCTGAACCGCGGGCATCGTCGCGACGATGCGGGTCGAATCGTATTTGGCATTGTCCGAATGAAAGATGCCGGCGAGGCGGAAGCTGTAGAAATCGGTGCCGATGCCACCATCGGGCTCGAAACGGACCATCATCAGCGACACCGGCTCACCGACATAGACGCCGAGCTGTTCGGCAAGGCCGCTGCCGATCACGATCTCGCCGTCGCCCTGCGGCGCATGGCCGGTGACGAGCGCCTGCCCCGGCTGGACGAGCGGGTTGGTGGCGAGCCGATCGGGCGGCAGGCCCTGGAGATCGGCGGCATAGGTGCGGCCATTGACGCTGGCGACGACACCGCGTTCGATCGCGGGGCCGGCCGACACCACGCCCGGCGTGGCGCGTGCGGTAGCGGCGAGCTGGCGCCAATCCTGGAGGAATGCCCCCGGCCGGGTGATCGAGGCGTCGCCGTCGATGCTCGCGAATTGCTGCACCAATCGCGCCTCGGCGCCGTTCATCACGCTCATCACGAGGATCAGCGAGGCGACGCCGATGGTGACACCGAGCATCCCGATCGCGGCGACGAGGAGCACGATCCGCCCGCCCACGCCGGGCAGCAGATAACGCCCGATCAGCATCCGTTCGAACCGGGAAAGCATGGCCCCAGTCCCTTGCCGATCGCGCCGGACGCCGCAAGCTGTTTCGCTTTCGGGGCAGACGCGCGCGGCGCGGCCGGCCAGAATTTATTCCACTTGTGTGATGGCGGCCCGGGGCCGTCGCTGTTTCAGTATAACTGAAACAGTCTATAGCGAACGCCATGCCCGCCACCCCCGCCTGGCCGCCGCAATCGACGCCGCGCCTGTTCGTCGACTCGCCCCTGCACGCGGGCGCCGCGATCCCGCTCGACGGCGCGCCCGCGCATTATCTGCTGTCGGTGATGCGGTTGAAGGATGGCGATCCGGTCAAGCTGTTCGATGGAGTGAGCGGCGAGTGGCTCGGCATCGCGCGCGCCGTGCGCAAGCGCGACCTCATCCTCGACGTGACCGAGCAATTGCGCGAACGCGAGTCGGTGCCCGATCTCTGGTTGTGCGCGGCACCGATCAAGAAGGGCCGGATCGACTGGGTGGCCGAGAAAGCCTGCGAACTGGGCGTCGCGCGGCTGGTGCCGGTGCTGACGCGGCGCACCGTCGTCGATCGCATCAAGGACGAGCGGCTGCGCGCGCACATGATCGAGGCCGCCGAGCAATGCGGACGCACCGCGGTTCCCGAACTTGGCGACTCGGTGACGCTCACCGCGCTGCTCGCCGACTGGCCGGCCGAGCGCGCGCTGTTCTTTGCCGACGAAACCGGTGGCGCCCCCGCGCTGGAGGCGATGCGCGCGCGCCCCGGCCCGGCCGCGATCCTGATCGGGCCCGAAGGCGGGTTCGATGACGCCGAGCGCGCCGCGATTCGTGCCTTGCCGCAGGCGATCGGCATCAGCCTTGGCCCGCGCATCCTGCGCGCCGACACCGCCGCGGCGGCAACGATCGCCCTGTGGATGGCCGCAGCGGGCGACTGGTGACGTTCTGGTCTAGCGCCGCCCGCCGCCCTCCCCTACATCCCCGCGCATGACGACCAAGACCGTGACGGACAGCCACGCGGCGGTGATCGAAAGCCGGTCGCAGCTCATCGACAGCTTCGCGCGAGGCGAGAAGCCGAAGGAGCGCTGGCGGATCGGCACCGAACACGAGAAGTTCGTCTACGCCAAGAGCGACCTTCATGCCCCGAGCTATGACGAACCCGGCGGCATCCACGATCTGCTGACGGGGCTGACCGAGTTCGGCTGGCAGCCGGTCGAGGAGGCGGGCAAGATCATCGCACTGACCGGCCCCGACGGCGCGATCAGCCTTGAACCCGCCGGGCAGTTCGAGCTTTCGGGCGCTCCGCTCGACAATTTGCACCAGACCTGCGCCGAGGCGGCGCGACATCTGGAACAGGTGAAGGCGATCGGCGATCGGCTGGGGCTGGGCTTCCTCGGGCTCGGCATGTGGCCCGACAAGACGCGCGCCGAGCTGCCGGTGATGCCCAAGGGCCGTTATGCGATCATGCTGCGGCACATGCCGCGCGTGGGCGAGCTGGGGCTCGACATGATGCTGCGGACCTGCACGATCCAGGTCAATCTCGATTACGCGTCCGAAGCCGATATGGTGAAGAAATTCCGCGTCGGGCTCGCGCTCCAGCCGCTGGCGACCGCGCTGTTCGCCAATTCGCCCTTCACCGAGAAAAAGCCCAATGGCTATCTCTCGTATCGCAGCCATATCTGGTCGGACACCGATCCGGCGCGCACGGGCATGCTGCCGTTCGTGTTCGAGGCTGGCTTCGGCTACGAACGCTACGCCGACTATATGCTCGATGTGCCGATGTACTTCGTCTATCGCGAGGGCCGCTATATCGACGCCGCGGGGCTGTCGTTCCGCGATTTCCTGAAGGGCGAATTATCGGTCCTGCCCGGCGAGAAACCGACGCTCGACGATTGGAACGATCACCTCTCGACCGCTTTCCCCGAGGTGCGGCTCAAGACCTTCCTCGAAATGCGCGGCGCCGATGGCGGGCCGTGGGGGCGGATCTGCGCACTGCCCGCGTTCTGGGTCGGGCTGCTCTACGACGAGGGCGCGCTCGATGCGGCATGGGATGTCGTCAAACATTGGACGATGGACGAACGCGAGGATTTGCGGAACGCGGTGCCCAGGCTGGCGCTCGACGCGCCGATCGCGGGCGGCGGCCGCTTGCGCGACATTGCGGGCGACGTGCTCGACATCGCCGCGGCCGGATTGTCGGCGCGCGGCCGGCTCAATTCATCGGGCGACAACGAATCGGGCTTCCTCGAGCCGCTGCGCGAGATCGTGCGGACCGGCAAGGTGCCTGCGCAGATGCTGCTCGATCAATATCGCGGCTCGTGGGACGAGGATGTCTGCCGGCTCTATCGCGAGACGCGATTCTGATTCATGCGGGCGCTCCTGCGCAAGCAGGAGTCCAGGATAACAGAGTGCATCACGTTCGACTCCGGGTTCCTATGCGGCTTTGCTCTGCGCTGTGCGATCGAGCCCGCCCCGGAGCCAGTTGAAGAAGCGCGGCACCGGGCCGTTGCGTTCCATCCATTGCCAATAAGCGACGTAATCGGGATCGGCCTTGAGGTGCTTTTCCTCGGTCTTGGCGCGCCAGTAATAGACCCCGCTGACAACCGCGAGGATCAGCGTGTTGCGCGCGGCATCGACGAGGCTGCCGGTGGTGAAGAACGGGAGCGTCGCGCACCACCAGAACAGGTTCTTGGCGAGATAGGCGGGGTGGCGCGACAGCGCATAGGGGCCGTGGGTCAGGATACCGCGATGCGTGAGGTTCGAGAAGCGCAGCCCGAACGCCACCGTCGCCCAGGCGTAAACCGCGGTGAGCAGGACGAGGACGATCCCGGTCGCACTCAGCAGCCACGGATGCCCGGCGAACCAGTGCATCCAGCTCCCATCGCTGAAATTGCCGATCCGGTAATCGAGCGGGCCGCCATCGTTCATCAGGATGAAGGGCGGATAGCAGATCAGTGCCGCCGTCCAGCCCGAGGCATAGGGATTGGCGGTGCGAATATGCGCGTCGAGCGGCCGCATCGTCAGCATGTAGCCGACGGTCGCAAAGCCCACGTCGACGACGAACATGAAGGTGATGAGCCAATTGGCGAGCGCGACCGGATCGTCGAACAGCGCGCCCGTATCGGTGCGGATGAAATCGCCGAACCCGCCGGGGACGATCGCGAGCATGAAAGCGAGGTAGAAGCCCTTGACCGCCCAGCTGCGCAGATGGTTGGCGATCGCCTGTGGGTCGGCGGGCTCGGTGCCCATCAGCCAGGCGCCGAGCGCATAGGCACCGTCCTTGGGATCGATCAGCCGGCGATCGAGCCACAGCACATAGGGAATCGACAGCACGAACACGAAGGGTGCGGCGACCTGCAGACACCCCATCGCAAACGCGAAGCCATCCTCCCAATAGAAACGGAAGGTGAAATAGATGATCGCGATCGCGCCCCAGGTGAGCCACAGCCCGGCAAGCTTGGTGAGGCTGACGTCGAGCGTCTCGCGCCACGGCCGCACCGCCTGCCAGTCGATGCCCGTAGAGGCGCGGCGATGGACCTTGTCGACGACCAGCGCCCAGAGCACCATCGGAACCCCGCAGGCGAGCACGTTGACCAGCGCGGCATAGGGGCCGTCCATCCCGAACCAGCGCGCGATCGCGCACCAGCCGACCATCCCGACCAGCCCGGCCAGCCCGACGCCGTGGCCGACCGCCGATACCGGTCGCGGATCGGCGGTCGCGGTGCGGGCAAGAGATTTGTCATGAAACATGCCCGCTGAGCGATAGCGGCTAATGGTAATCAAGCCGTGAAGCACGCGTCCCCGCTTGATCTGGCGCGCGCCGCCCGCTAGTTCCGCACGTCCGGCCCGGTGAGCGGGTATAGCACAATGGTAGTGCAGCAGCCTTCCAAGCTGAATACGCGGGTTCGATTCCCGCTACCCGCTCCAACCGCCGCCTTTCCCTGTCATTTCGCTGCACGTGTCATACAGCACCGATACACTCGGCGCGGCGCTCTATTGCGTCAGCAACGCAACAGGAGAACGTCATGCGTATCGCCAAAACCATGATCGCGGCCGGGCTGCTGACGGGCGCGCTCGCGCTGACCGGCTGCGTCAACGATCGCCCCGGCCATTGGGGCGATCATCATCGCGGGCATCATGGGCATCACGATCGGGGCGACCATCACGGGCGCCGCTGAGGCGCCGGCCCGTCGCATCGCTTAAGTGATGACGACGGCGCTTCGGCGGTGGTGGACAGGGCTGGATTCGAACCAGCGTACGCTCTCGCGGGCAGATTTACAGTCTGCTGCCATTAACCACTCGGCCACCTGTCCCAAGGACCGCCGAAGCGAGGGCGGTCCAATGCCGCCCCGTGGCGCGCCTGTCAACGCCCCTGTCGACAGCCCCGCCGCCGTCGTGGCCGGGGTTGCGCCGAACCACACCCTAACTTAGTGTTTGGGCGAGACAATACGCCGAGTTCAGGGGGTTTCATGCGCCATTTCCTACTCGCCGCCGCCGCGCTGGCCGCGGTCGCGACACCGCTCGCCGCCCAATCGGTCGATCGCGGCGCGGTCAACCGCATCATCGACGAGGGCACCAACCACAGCCAGGTGATGCAGACCGCGCAATATCTGTCCGACATGATCGGCGCGCGGCTGACCAATTCGCCGACGATGCGTACCGCCGAGGAATGGACGCAGGCGCGGTTCCGCGACTGGGGATTGAAGAACGTCCACAAGGAAGGTTTCGAATTCGGCCGCGGCTGGTGGATCGAGCGATCGCAGGTGCGCATGACCACCCCGCGCGTGATCGAACTGACCGCGATCCCGATCGCGTGGTCGCCGCCGACGCCGGGCACGATCTCCGCCCCTGTGATCGTCGCGCCGATGAGCAAGGCCGAGGATCTCGACCAATGGCGCGGCAAGCTGGCGGGCAAGATCGTGATGGTGACGCGCCCCAACGATGGCTCCGAGCCGTCGACCGCGCCGTTCCGCCGCTATACCGATGCCGATATCGCCAAATTCGACGAATTCGAGCAGCCCAAATACGATCCCGAGGCCGCCGATCGCCGGATGAAGCGCGCGACCTTCGCCAAGCAGCTCGATGCCTTTCTCAAGGCCGAGGGCGCGCTCGCCTATGCCACCATGTCGCCGCGCGACGGCAAGCTGATCCACGGCACGGGCTATCTGTTCGCCAGCGGCGACAGCCAGGTGATGCCGGGTTTCGAGATCGCGGCCGAGGATTATCGCCGCCTCGCGCGGCTCGCCAAGGTCGGCCCCGCCCCCGTCGTCGAGATGACGAGCGTGGTCCATTACGACGATTCGGACAGCAAGGCGTACAACATCCTCGCCGACATTCCGGGCACCGACCCCAAGGCCGGCTATGTGATGGCGGGGGCACATCTCGACAGTTGGGTCGCGGGCGACGGCGCTGCCGATAATGGCGCGGGCACCGCGATGATCATGGAGGCGGCGCGCATCCTCGCCGACATGGGCGTGCGGCCCAAGCGCACGATCCGCTTCGCGCTCTGGTCGGGCGAGGAACAGGGGTTGCTCGGCAGCCTGGCCTATGTCGAGCAGCATCTGGCGATGCGCGGCGACCCCAATGTGCCCGAAAAGACGGGGCTGGAACGCTATTTCGGCTGGCAGCAGCGCTGGCCGATCCACCCGCGGCCGGGCTATGGCGACCTTGCCGCTTATTTCAACATCGACAACGGCTCGGGCAAATTGCGCGGGCTCTATGCCGAGAATAATCCCGCCGCGGTGCCGATCTTCCGCGAATGGCTGGCGCCCTTCGCGGCGATGGGCGCGGACCATGTCGTGATGAGCCGCACCGGCGGCACCGACCATGTGTTCATGCAGGCGGTGGGCGTGCCGGGGTTCCAGTTCATCCAGGATCCGCTCGATTATGACAGCCGGCTGCACCACACCAATGTCGACACGTTCGATCACCTGAAGGCCGAGGATATGCGGCAGGGTGCAATCGTGCTCGCCTCGCTGTTGCTTTCGGCGGCCAACGCCGACAAGGCGCTGCCACGCCCGCCGCTGCCGCGCGAGCCGGTGCCGACCGACCCTTATGCTTATCCGGATGACGATTGATGATGGCCCGACCGACCGCCCCGACCCATTCTGCGGGCAATGATTGATGGCGCGTCGCGGCCAACGCTCGACCACCCACGGCACACCCGGCCGCCCTCGTTTCTGGGGGCGGCACGCGGTGACCGCGGCGCTCGCCAACCCCGAGCGCACGATCCGCAAGATATGGGGCACGCGGGAGGCGCTGGCCGGGTTCAAGCTGCCGTCGGCGATCCAGGTCACCTATGCCGACGTCGCCGATCTCGCCCGCCTCGTGCCCGGCGATGCCCCGCATCAGGGGATCGTCGCCGAGGTCGATCCGCTCGAGGATATCTGGCTCGGCGATCTGCTCAATCAGCGCGGCGACGACAAGCGACCGCTGGTGGTGCTCGATCAGGTCACCGATCCGCACAATGTCGGCGCCATCCTGCGCTCGGCGGCGGCGTTCAACGCGCTCGGCATCGTCACGCAGGATCGCCACGCCCCGCCCGAATCGGGGGTGGTGGCGCGCGCCGCCTCGGGCGCGCTAGAACTGGTGCCATGGGTGCGCGTGGTGAACCTCGCGCGCGCGCTGGACGAGATTGCCGAGGCCGAATTCTGGCGCATCGGGCTCACCGGCGAATCGCAGACGACGTTGGCCGATGCGATCGGCGACAGCCGCGTCGCGTTGGTGCTCGGCGCCGAAGGCGAAGGGATGCGACAGAACACCGAAGCCCATTGCGACGTGCTGGCGCGGCTGCCGATCGCTCCGAAAATGGAGAGCCTCAACGTCTCCAACGCCGCCGCGATCGCGCTCTACGCGGCAACGGTGCGGTAAGACTTTGCGCCACGGGGCGCCGCCCCAACCGACGGTTCGCGGCACGCGCCGGGGCGTTCGGCGCAGCGCGCTTACAATCGGTCGCAACTAGGTCTATATAGACGCGGCTACAGTCGCATATCGACGGTCTTCGGCGCTTTGCGGCACCTTCTTCCTTCTTTCCCTGCTGCCGAAGCATCGGGTGCGCCGACAATCGGCGCCCCCTGAACGAAAGAAGGACTACCGCAATGGCCATTTCCGGCACCGTCAAATTTTTCAACGCCGACAAGGGCTATGGCTTCATCGCCCCCGACGAAGGCGGCAACGACGCGTTCGTGCACATCACCGCGGTCGAGAAGGCGGGGCTTGCCACGCTGCGCCAGGATCAGCGCGTGACCTACGACCTTGAGGACGATCGTCGCGGCAAGAAGGCTGCGGTCAACATTCAGGCGCTCGACTGATACCGGGGCACCGGCGGCGCCTGTGCAGCGCCGCCGGTGCCCGTTTTGGCCGATCGACCGCCTTTCCCTCATCCGGCCCTTCCCTCATCCGAAAGCCCGCATGGCCGACGATCCCGTTTTCTACCGCGCTCGTGCCGCTGCCGAGCACGCCGCCGCCGAAGCCGCGACGCTCGACAATGTGCGCGATCGGTGTGAACGTGCCGAGCGTGCCTGGACGGCGATGGCCGAACGCGCCGAACGCACGCGCCGCCAGCGCGACGCTCGCGAAGCCGCCACCGCCGCCCGCGTTCTCGACGCCGCCGCGCCGCCGCCTGCTTCCGTCGACTGACACCGCCCGCGTCAGCGCGGTGCCGCACCACGCAATTGTTGGTTGAGATCGGCGCGCGCGCCGTCGATATGCGTCGCCAGCAAACGCTCGGTTGCCGCGGTATCGCGCGCGAGCCACGCCTCGATCAGATCGCGGCGCTCCCGATGCGCACGCTCCCTGCGCCCGGCGGATTCATGATGCGCGAGCACATAGCGCTCGGCCATCACCTGCAACCGCTCGACGAGTTGCGTGGTGAGCGGCCGGGCGACCGCACGAATGAGCGCCATATCAAAGGTCCGGCTGCGCACCGTGAGATCGGGGCGGCCACAATGCGCGGCATCGAGATCGTCGAAGGCGCGTTGCACGGCCGCGCGATCGGCGTCATCGGCCATCGCCGCCGCGAGGCCGGCAGCGCGTGGCTCTATGTCAAGCCGCAGCACAAAGATCTCATCGGCCTCATCGGCCGTCATCGGGCGGACGAAATAGCCGCGATTGGGCTGGCTGATCAGCAGCCCTTCCTGTTCGAGCCGTGCCAGCGCCTCGCGCAGCGGGATTTTGGAGACGCCCAGTTCGGCGGCGAGCGCATCCTGCCGGATCGCGATATCATACGCCAGACGACCGGTGACGATCCGTTCGCGGATGACCTCGAACACCTGCTCGGCAAGCGTGCGAACGACGATGCTCATGCGGCATCCCCTCCATCAACCGTCAGCAGTGCGCAGCAATGCGAGCGTCCGTTCCGCCCGCACCGGCTGCGGGCGGAGGGTGCGATCACAATATCTTTACCGCCGTATCGAGCGCGGGGGCGCTGCCGATCGGGTTCGATACCGGCATCGTGAACGGCGCCGCCTCGATCTCGAACACGTCGCCGGGCTGCGTCTGGACGCCTTCGCTGAACGACAGCGTCGCGGTACCGAAAAAATGGACGTGGACGTCGCCGGGGCGACGGAAGCCAGCATATTTGAAATGGTGATGTTCGAGGTTGCTGATCGCGTGCGACATATTGCCCTCGCCCGAGAGGAAGGGCTTTTCCCAGATCGTCTTGCCGTCGCGCACGATCCGGCTGGCGCCTTCGACATGATCGGGCAGCGTGCCGGTGAGCAGTTCGGGCCCGAGCGCCGCCGGGCGCAGCTTCGAATGCGCGAGCCACAGGTAATTGCCGCGTTCGGTGACGTGATCCGAAAATTCGTTGGCGAGCGCGAAACCGAGCCGGACGGGGGTGCCGTCATCGGCGATCAGATAGATGCCCGCAATCTCGGGTTCCTCGCCCGCGTCGAGCGCGAAATCGGGCGACGGCAGCGGGGCGCCGGGCGCGACCAGCGCCGAACCGTCGCCCTTGTAGAACCATTCGGGCTGGACGCCGATGCTGCCGTCGCCAGGCTTGCCGCCCTCGACGCCCATCAGGAACATCTTCATCGAATCGGTCTGGTGCGCAGCCTCGGCCGCGGCGCGGTGCATCTTGTCGCGCCCCTCGGCCGAGCCGAGATGGGTGAGCCCGGTGCCCGTCATCAGCAGATGCGCGGGATCACGATGATCGATCGGCGCGAGCAAGGTCACCGCGTCGAGATCGACCGGATCGCCCAGCCCGGCGGCCTGTGCCTGATCGGCGAGCCCGGCCCCGGCGGCAAGCGCCGCCTGAGCGAGATCGTACACGGCCTCGACCCCCGCCACGCGGCGCGGCGCGGCATCGGGCGTGACCAGAGCGACACCGCGCCCGGCGGCATCACGAAACTGAACGAAACTTATCGACATGACGTCCTATCCTTAGAAATAATCCTGCCCACGCGGCGCGGTCAGACCGCACCGGGTTCGGCGACGGGCGGCGGGGTGCGGCCCGACACCACCGGCTTCGAGCCCCAGAGTGCGTAGAACAGCACGTACAATTCGCACGCTGCGGTCAGCAGGAACGACAATTGCAATCCATAACGATCGGCGAGCCAGCCCTGGACGATCACAAGCGCGCCGCCCGCAATCGCCATCACCAGCAGACCTGACCCCTCTTCGGTGAGCGGCCCCAGCCCGCGGATACCGAGCGTGAAGATCGTCGGGAACATGATCGAGTGGAACAGCCCCACCGAGATCAGCGTCCACATCGCCGTCGGGCCGGTCGCGAAGGTGGTGATGATCATCACCACGAATGCGCCGATCGCCGCCCCTGCGAGCACGCGCTCCGGGGAGAGCTTGCGCATCAGGAAGCTGCCCGCGAACCGGCCGACCATCATCCCGCCCCACAGCAGGAACAGATAGTTCGACGCCGTGGCGTGGCTGATATTGCCGATTTCGGGCGCCGACACGAAGTTGATGAACAGGTTCGACACGCCGATCTCGGCGATCAGATAGATGAAGATCGCGGGGATGCCGAACACCAGATTGCGGTGCCGCCACAGCGAATGCTGGTGGCGATCCGCGGCGGTGGCGCGCTGGGTCGCGACGCCGAGCGCGGGCAGTTTGTAGCGCGCGATCACGATTGCGAGCACCACGAGCACGCCGGCGACGATCAGATAGGGAAGCTGCACCGACTGGGCATCGGCAAGCCGTTCGGCCATCGTCATTTCGGCGGCACCATCGACGCGGGTGCCCGAGGTGCTGCGCGAGAGGATGAGATAGCCCCCGAACAGGGGCGCGAGCGTCGTCCCCATCGAGTTGAACGCCTGGACCAGATTGAGCCGCGACGAGGCGGTCTCGGGCGAGCCGATCACCGCGACATAGGGGTTGGCGGCGACCTGAAGCAGCGTAATCCCGCTCGCGACCACGAACAGCGCGGTCAGCACCACACCGTAGGACGGGATGCGCGCGGCCGGGATCATCATCAGCGCGCCCGTCGCCATCACCAGCAAGCCGACCACCAGCGACTTCTGATAGCCGATCCGTTCGATCAGCTTCGCCGAGGGGATCGAGGCAACGAAATAGGCGATGAACCACACCGATTCGATCAGCGTCGTCTGGGTGTAGGTGAGATCGAACACGCTGCGCAGATGCGGCAGCAGCGTGTTGTTGATGACGGTGATGAAGCCCCACATGAAGAAGAGCGTCGCCAGCAGCATCAGCGCCGAACGATAGACCAACCCAGCGCCGCCGGGGCCGGTGGCGCCCGCGGTCGGAATGGGGTCGGTAGTGGGGGGCAGAGCCATCAAGCGCGTCCTCTTTTACGATACCGGAATCGACTTTCAATTTCTTCTTGTCTGAGTATATACGGTTATGACGCGGGTCAATCTTCTCGCAGCAAGGCAATCTTCCCGCAGCAAGGATAGCCCATGAAACGGTTCGCCATCGGATCCGCCGCCGCACTCCTCGCGGTGGCCGGCTGCTCGCCACAGACCGACGGCAACTCCCCGCAGGAGAAGAGCGTGACGGCACAGCGATCGCAGTTCGGCACGCTTGCCGACGGCACCCCGATCGAGGCGGTGACGCTCACCAACGATCGCGGCGTTTCGGCGCGGATCATTGCCTATGGTGCGACGTTGCAGGCGCTCGAGGCCCCCGATCGCGACGGCAAGAGCGCCGATATCATGCTCGGCTATGACGATCTCGCGAGCTTCGTCGACAAGCCCAATTATTTCGGTGTCACCGTCGGCCGCTATGCAAACCGGATCGCGGGCGGAAAATTCGCGCTCGACGGCCAAACCTATCAGCTCACGCTCAACGACACCGCCAACTCGCTCCACGGCGGCGCGCGCGGGTTCGACAAACAGGTGTGGACGATCACCGACGTCAAACAGGGGCCGGTGGCCAGCGTGACGCTCGCGCTGACCAGCCCCGATGGCGATCAGGGCTACCCCGGCACGCTCACCGCGACCGTCACTTATGCGCTCGACGAGAAGAACCAGCTCACGATCGATTTCAACGCGACCACCGATCGGCCGACCGTGGTCAACATGACCAATCACGGCATCTTCAATCTCGCCGGCGAAGGTGCCGCCACCGGCATTCTCGACCACAAACTGACGGTGCCCGCCGCCGCCTACACCCCGGTCAACGCCGCGCTGATCCCGACCGGCGAACTCAAGCCCGTCGCGGGCACGGTGTTCGATTTCCGCAAAGCCCGCACGATCGGCGACGGCATTCGCGACGGCACCGATCCGCAGATCGTCGCGGGGCGCGGCTATGACCATAATTTCGCGCTCGACGCCGGGCTGACCGCCGAACCCAAGCTCGCCGCGCGGCTCGAGGACCCCAAGAGCGGCCGCGTGCTCGACGTGCTGTCGACCGAGCCGGGGATGCAGATCTACACCGGCAATTTCCTCGACGGCACGCTCGTCGGCAAGCACGGCCATCTTTATCGCCAGGGTGACGGCATCGCGATGGAGCCGCAGAAATTCCCCGATTCACCCAACCAACCCGGCTTCGCCTCGGCACGGGTCGATCCGGGCACGCCCTATCACCACCGCATGATCTTCCGTCTTTCGACGGCCAATTGATGATCTCTCCGGAGCCCGCTTACCATGACTGACGCCTCCTCCACGCCCAAGCTTCGCAGCCGTGCGTGGTTCGACAATCCCGACAATATCGACATGACCGCGCTCTATCTCGAGCGCTATCTCAATTTCGGGCTGAGCCTCGACGAACTACGCTCGGGCAAGCCGATCATCGGCATCGCGCAGACCGGCAGCGACCTGAGCCCATGCAACCGCCACCATCTGGTGCTCGCCGATCGCGTCCGCGAAGGGATTCGCGATGCCGGCGGCGTCGCGCTCGAATTTCCCGTCCATCCGATCCAGGAGACGGGCAAGCGGCCGACCGCGGGGCTCGATCGCAACCTCTCCTATCTCGGGCTGGTCGAAGTGCTGTTCGGCTATCCGCTCGACGGCGTGGTGCTGACCACGGGCTGCGACAAGACCACCCCCGCCGCGCTGATGGCCGCTGCGACCGTCAACATTCCCGCGATCGCGCTGTCGGTCGGGCCGATGCTCAACGGCTGGCATCGCGGCGAGCGTACCGGATCGGGCACGATCGTGTGGAAGGCACGCGAACTGCTCGCGGCGGGCGAGATCGACGACAAGGGCTTTATCGAGCTGGTCGCCTCGTCGGCGCCGTCGACCGGGTTCTGCAACACGATGGGCACCGCCTCGACGATGAACAGCCTCGCCGAAGCGCTGGGCATGTCGCTGCCCGGATCGGCCGCGATCCCCGCGCCGTATCGCGACCGTCAGGAAGTGTCGTGGCGCACCGGCAAGCGGATCGTCGAGATGGTCCGCGAGGATCTCAAGCCGTCGCAGATCATGACGCGCGAAGCATTCCTCAACGCGATCCGCATCAATTCGGCGATCGGCGGCTCGACCAACGCGCCGATGCACCTCGCCGCGATCGCGCGCCACATGGGCGTCGAACTGCCGATCGACGATTGGCAGGAATATGGCCACCACATTCCGCTGCTCGTCAATCTCCAGCCGGCGGGCGAATATCTGGGCGAGGATTATTATCATGCCGGCGGCGTGCCCGCGGTCGCGTCCGAACTGATCAAGCACGATCTGCTCGATACCGACGCGATGACGTGCACCGGCAAGACGATCGGCGAGAATTATCGCAACGCGCGGATCGCGGATGAGCGCGTGATCCGCCCCTATGACCAGCCGATCCTCGAGGATGCGGGCTTCATCGTCCTGCGCGGCAATCTGTTCGACGCCGCGATCATGAAGACGAGCGTGATCTCGGACGATTTCCGGGCGCGCTTCCTGTCCAACCCCGACGATCCCGAGGCGTTCGAGGGCGAGGCGGTCGTGTTCGATGGCCCCGAGGATTATCACGCGCGGATCGACGATCCCGCGGTTGGCATCACCCCCACTACCTTGCTGTTCATGCGCGGCGCCGGGCCGTTCGGCTATCCGGGCGCGGCCGAAGTCGTCAACATGCGCCCGCCGGCCTATCTGATCCGCGAGGGCGTCCATGCGCTGCCGTGCATCGGCGACGGGCGGCAATCGGGGACCAGCGGCAGCCCGTCGATCCTCAACGCCTCGCCCGAGGCGGCGGTGGGCGGCGGCCTGGCGCTGCTCAAGACCGGTGATCGGGTGCGGATCGACCTCAAGCGCGGTACCGCCGACATGCTGATTTCGGACGCCGAACTGGCCGAGCGGCGCGCGGCGCTCGAGGCGGCGGGCGGCTATCCCTACCCCGCCTCGCAGACGCCGTGGCAGGAAATCCAGCGCGCGACGATCGGGCAGATCGCCGATGGCGCGATCCTCGAAGGTGCCGAGAAGTTCCAGCGGATCGCCCAGACCCACGGCGTGCCGCGCGATAACCATTGATTGATCGGCATTGATCGACCGGCATTGGCAAGCCGGAAGGTGCCGCCTGCTGCATCACGTCGTGGCAGGCGGCCCCTCTTCCGCGCGCATCGCGATTTCGGTGTCGGCCAGCGCGAGATCGATCAACACCACCATCGCGTTGCGCGCGCCATCCGCATCGCCGGCCGCGATCGCGGCGTGGAGCGCGCAATGCTCGGGCATCGGATCGCGGGGCAGCACGCGGCGGCGCTGTTTGAAGATCGTCGTCCACGCCACCGCGGCCATGATCGAACTCGACAGCGTCGAGAGCAATTGGTTGTGCGCGGCCTCGATGACGAGGCTGTGGAAAAGCTGGTCGGCGGCGCGGCCCTCCTCGGTCGCCAGCCCGTGCGCCGCCATCGCGTCGAGCGCGGCGGCCATCGCGGCGACCTGAACCTCGTTACGCCGCGCCGCCGCGGCCGCGGCAGCGGCGGGCTCGACGATCATCCGCAGTTCGAACAGGTCGCGCAGGAATTCGGGGCTCGGCTCGCTCGCGAATTGCCACGCGAGCACATCGGGATCGAGCCGGCTCCAGCGTGCCGGATCGGTCACGTGCGTCCCGGCTTTGGGGCGGCTTTCGACCAGTCCCTTGGCCGACAGGATACGGAACGCCTCACGCAGCGCCGAGCGTGACAGATCGAGCTGCTGGCTGAAATCGATCTCGCCGGGAAACAGATGGCCCGGCGGCAATTCACCACTCAGGATGCGGCGCCCGAGTTCACGTGCAAGCGACGAGTGCAACCGGCGATTGAGGTTGCCCTTGAGAAGACCTGCTCCCTCGGGCTCGCCACGATCGTCCAAAGCTGTTCCTCCGTTGCATGGCTGCGCTCTTCCGGCTCAGTCGCCTATGTCCGACGATATAATGTATACCATATCTGACTCTGCGCCAAACGCGCTGCCCAGGGTTCGGACCCTAAAGCCAGCACCGATCGAAACGCGCGCCGAGGCAGGTGAGCAATTCGTATTGCGCCATCCCGCTGGCAGCCGAGGCGGCAGGCAGATCGTAATCGAGCGCGACCCAATCGCCTTCGGCAAGCCGGGGCGCGGCATCGACCCCGATCGCGATCATATCCATCGACACGCGGCCGAGCACGGGCAGCACCACATCGCCGACGCGCGCGATGCCCGTGCCCGAAAAGCCACGGAAATAGCCGTCGGCATAGCCAAGATTGAGGATCGCGATCTCGGTATCGGCGGGCGCGCGCCAAGTCGCATTATAGCCGACCACTCCGCCTGCGGGCACACAACGGCGCTGGATCACCTGCGCCTCGGGGGTGACGACCTGCGCAATGCCCCGATGTTCGTCACGCTGGCGGCCACCGTACAGCGCGAGGCCGGGGCGCGTCAGATCGAACGCATAGTCCGCGCCGAGCGCGATCCCCGATGAATTGGCGAGGCTCATCCGTGCCGCGCCGGTGCGGCCGGCGAGCGCCGCGAAGGCGTCGCGTTGGCGCGCGTTCATGGCCGTATCTTCGTCGGCGCAGGCGAGATGGCTCATCAGCGTGACGATATCGAGCCCGTCGAGCAAGCCGCCGCCAATATCCTCAGGCGCGACGCCGAGGCGGTTCATGCCGGTATCGACCATGACATCGCAGGGGCCCCCGCCCGCCTCGCGCCAGCGCGCGATTTGCATCGGCGTGTTGAGCACCGGCCGCGCGACGCCGGCGGCCGCGGCGGCCATATCCTCCGCACGGACGCCGTGAAACACCGCCAGCGGCAGATCGAGATCGCGCAGGGCCATCGCCTCGGCCCAGGTCGCGACGAAGAAGTCGCGACAGCCCGCTGCCGCGAGCCGTTCGGCCACCCCGCGCGCGCCCAGCCCGTACCCATCGGCCTTGATCGCCGCGCCGCACGCGGCACGCCCGCTCATCGCATCGAGCGCGCGCCAATTGGCGACCAGCGCGGCGGAATCGAGGCGAAGGCGGAGCGGCGCGTTCATCGCCCCTGCGTTAGCGATACGCCGGCCCGCGCGCCACCCTCAGCCTGCCGCAAAGGCGCCGGGCCGATTACCCCCGCGCGCGCTCAGCCAGTCACCCGTCCGATCGGGATGCACAATGGGCGGCCCGCGCGATCGACGGTGACGGTGACCTCAATCGCGAACACCGCGCGCAGATTGGCGGGGGTCAGCACCTCGGCCGCGGGGCCGAACGCGGCGACGCGGCCCGCCTTGAGCAGCAGCACATCGTCCGCCGCGCGGCCCGCCTGGACGAGATCATGGAGGACGATGGCAACCCCTGCCCCAGCCGCCGCCCGCGCACGCAGCCGATCGAGGATGTCGATCTGGTGCGCGGGATCGAGGCTCGCGAGCGGTTCGTCCGCGAGCAGCCATGCGGGCGCCCCGGCGAGCACGCGCGCGAGCAGAACGCGGGCACGCTCGCCGCCCGAAAGTTCGTTGACCGGGCGATCGAGCAGATCGGTGGTGGCGGTGGCGATGACGGCCGCGTCGATGGCCGCGCGATCATCGGCCGATAGCCCCGCGAACGGCGCATGGTGCGCGGCACGGCCGAGCGCGATCACGTCACGCGCGGGCACGTTCCAATGGATCGCGGCATCCTGCGGCAGATAACCGATCTGTCGCGCGCGCTCACGGGGATCGAGCGCGGCGACATTACGGTCGTCGAGCCGGATCGTGCCGCCCCGGATCGCGACCAGCGCCGCCATCGCCTTGACCAAGGTCGATTTGCCCGCGCCGTTGGGGCCGAGGATCGCGGTGACGCGGCCGGGGCGGAAGGTTGCGGTGATGTCGTGGAGGACCGTGCGGCCCGCCAGCGCCACTCCGAGGCGATCGACGATCAGGTCCATGCCAGCCTCCGTTGCCGGAGCAGTAGCGCGAGGAAGAAAGGCGCGCCGATCAATGCCATCGCGACCCCGAGCCGGACCTCGCCGGCGCCGGGCGCGAGGCGGCACAGGCTGTCGGCCGCGAGCACCAGCGCCGCGCCGCCCAGCGCCGAAGGCAGCAGCAGCGCGGCCGGGCGGTGGCCGAAGATCGGGCGCAGCAGATGCGGCACGACGAGGCCGACGAAGCCGACTACCCCCGTCACCGCGACGCTCGCGCCGACCGTCAGCCCGGTGCCGAGCACCACCAGCGCCTGTAACCGCCCGAGCCGCACCCCCATCGAGCGCGCCGCCGCCTCGCCCAGCGTCAGCGCATCAAGCGCGGGGGCGGTGAGGAGGAGGAGCAGCGCGCCGACGCCAAGGAAGGGCAAGGCCGGCAGCAGATCGACCCAGCCGCGATCGGTGAGCGCGCCCATCAGCCAATCGATCACCTCGGCGGTGGCATAAGGATTGGGCGCGATCGAGATCAGGAACGCGGTGAGCGCGCCCGACAGGCTGGCGAGGACGGTGCCCGCGAGGATGAAGCCGACCGCGCTCTGCGTCCGCCAGGTGAGCGCGGCCAGCAGCGCCATCGAGCCCGCCGCCGCCAGCATCGCGCAGGCGAACACCCCGCCCGCCCAGCCGAACACGATCGCCGCGACCGCGCCGAGCGCGGCCGAGGACGACACCCCCACCACCGCCGGATCGGCGAGCGGGTTGCGAAGATAGCCTTGCAGCACCGCGCCCGACAGCCCGAGCACCGCGCCAAGCACCAGCCCCAGCACCGCGCGCGGCAGGCGCAATTCAAGGATGATCCGCCCGAGCGGATCGGCGCTCCACCAGAGCGGAAACGGCACCCACACCTTGCCCGCCATCAGCGACAGGCCGAACAGCAGCGCCACGACCAGGCCGAGCAGCGCGAGCTTCGCGGCGCGGCTCATTCGAGCACCTGGTGCCGGATCGCGGCGAGCGTCTGCACCGCGGGGACGATCGTCGGCCCGCCGCAATTGACGAGACCGCGCGGGAACACCGCCTGCCGCGTGCGATAGGTGAGGATGCGCGTGCGGATCGCCGATTCACGCGTGGAAAATTCGGGCGTCATGATGAGGCGCGGCGGATCGGTGAGGATCGTCTCCAGCGGCAGCCGTCCGGTGTGCTGCAACCCGTAATCGGCGGCCGCGTCGCGCAGGCCGACATGCGTCATCAATTCGTCGAGCAGCGTGCCCGCGCCGGTCACCAGATCGCCGCTGATGTAGAGCAGCGCCGAGGGGCGCGCCTCGTCCTGCGGCGCGGTCTCGGCGAGCGCGGCATCGATACGGTTCACCAGCGCCTGCCCACGCCCCGGCCGATCGACTGCGCGCGCGATCACCATGATCTGTGCCTTGCTCGCCGCGATCGTCGTCGGCGAATCGAGCAGCAGCACGTTGAGCCCGGCGCGCGCATAGGCGGCGCGTGTCGCGGCAGGGGTGAAGGTGCTCGTCAGCACCAGATCGGGGCGAAGCGCAATCACTTCCTCCGCCGTGCCCGCCGTCACGCGGTAACGGCGCGCGACCTCGGGGGGCAGCGAGGTCGACGCCGGGTCTTGCGAATAATGGCTGATCGCGGCGATCCGATCGGGCTCGACCAGCGAAACCAGAATCTGGTCCGCGCACGGATTGGTCGAGACGATCCCGCCACGCGTCACCGCCGCCGGCCTGTCGCAGCCGGCGAGGACGAGCAGCAGCGGCAGGATCGCCGCGAGACGCATCAATCGAGCTTCATCCGGATTCCGCCATAGGCCGCGCGGCCAAAGGTGCCATAACCCGACACCGTCTGATAGCGCGCGTCGAACAGATTATCGATGCGGCCGTAGAGCGTGAAGCGGCCCCCGACCGGCAGTTCGGCGCGCACGCCCGCCAGCACATAACCGTCGAGCCGGTTGACATTACCGGCATCGTCATAGCTGTCGCCGACGACACTGACCGTGCCGCCGAGGCTGAGCGCGTCAGGAAAGCGATAATCGGCCGAGAAATTGACCGTCTCACGCGGGCGTCGGGCGAGATCGTTGCCGAGATTGGTGCCCGGGGTGCGGTTTTCGGTTCTGGTGTAGGTGTAATTGGCGGCAACGGTGAACGCATCGACCGGCCGCAATGTGACCCCCAGTTCGACGCCCTCCGCACGCGCACGCGCGATATTGGCGTAAGTATAGGTGCCGAGATCGAAATCAATCTGGTTGTGCGTCGCGCGATGGAAATAGGTCGCGCCAACGCGCACCCGGCCGCCCAGCGCGGCCTGCTCGATGCCGACATCATAGCTTTTGGCCGTCTCGGGCGCGAGCGTCGCGGTGCCATAGGCGCCGTGCAACTGGTACAAGGTCGGCGCCTTGAAACCTTCGGCATAGCTCGCGCGCAACGTCGTGCCCGTATCGAGCGCGAGCGCGGCATTGGCGCCGAAGCTGGTGTGGGTGCCGTAATCGTCATGATCGTCGTTGCGGACGCCACCGGTGATGGTGAGCTGGCGCACCGGCTGGACGATCAGCTCGCCATAGACGCTGGTGACCCCGGCCGACGCGGTGGTGCTGCCATCATCGAAGCGGCTGTTTTCATGCTCGGCGCCCGCGATCACGCGGAGCTGATCGACTATGCGGTAATCGCCCTGATATTCATAGCGTTCGGAACGCCCGCGGCCGATGAAGCCCGGTGCGGTGCTGAAACTGGGGTCGTAATTGTCGCGGTTGACATCGGCGATGGTGAAAGCGGCACGGTTGCGCCAGCGGCCGACGGTCGCGTAGACACCGGCATAGCCGTAGATTTCCTGCGTCGTCGAATATTCAGGCGTGTCGGCGAAACTGTAGGCCGGCGGCGGAAAGCCATCGAGATCGATCGTCGAATGCGCATAATAACCGCGCAGATCGAGCCCGACCCCCTTGGTTATATCGACCCCCAGCCGCGCACTGCCGCCGATCTGGCGATAGCCGTCGCGCTCGGTCCCGCTCGACGCCGCCGAAATGCCGTCGCTGCGCAGATAGCCGCCGGTCAACGCCCCCGACAGCGCGCCGCTGCGCCCCGATACCGCGCCATTGGCATAGACGCTGTCGGCGGCGCCATATTCGGCGCTGGCGCGGGCTGCGATCCCGGCTTCGGGCGGCTGTTCGGTGACAATGTTGACGACGCCACCGATCGCCTGGCTGCCCCATGGCACCGAATTGACCCCGCGCAGCACCTCGACCCGTTCGACCGAGCCGGAGAGCAGGCTGCCGAAATCGAATGCCCCGCCGGGCGACGAGGGATCGTTGACGCGCACGCCGTCGATCAGGACGAGCGTCTGCGTGGCCTCGGCGCCGCGAATGCTCAGGCTGGTCAAGGTGCCCGGACCGCCCGAGCGCGTCATGCTGACGCCGGGGGTCGTCGCCAGATAATCGGCGATCGAGACGGTCTGGCGCGTCTCCAGATCGGCGCGGGTGACGACAGTGATCGCATCGCCAGCCTCGCTCGCCGCTTGCGGTGCGCCGGCGGCGGTCACGACGATGTCGTCGGGCGTCTCCTGCGCAAGCGCGGGGCTGGCCAGCGCCGCGGTGGCCAGAAGGATCGATCGATACGGGGTCATGCAGGTCTTCCTCGATGCGACCGCTGCGCACCATTGCGAGCGGACAAACGTCGCTCGCTCGAGGAAAAGCCCCTCGTCCGCCCGGCACACCCCGTCCGCGCAGTGGATCGACCGTGGCAGGCAGGTCTCCTGACTTCCGGGTCGTCGCTGGCGCGCCGCCTTCCCGGGACATGAAGCCCAGTGGCGTGATGGCGTGCCGGCTATCCGGTTACAGTTGCGGGGGCAGCGCCGGGATTGCGGAATTCACTTCCGCGCACCGGACTTCCCTTTTGATCCCTTTCGGGAACCTGTCACACCGGCGCCTCTAGCGATTTGCGACGAACCGATCAAGTTCGACGAAAAGAGGGCTTTCAAAGACGAGCCGTTTATGTTTTTTCAAGCTGCCAGTAGTACATCTGTACGCGTAGCAATCGGGGGGTCGCTATGAAGGGGTCAATAATCGAAACGCTTGAAGCGCCGCCGGTGGAAGCCGAGGGCGAAGGTGAGCCGGTCGTCGGCATTCTCGTCGGCTCGCTCGCCGCTTTGGCGCTCTGGGCAGGGATCGTGGGTCTGATCACCCTGATTTTCTGACCGGCGACGGCTCGATGCGGGGCCAATCAACATCAATGGTTGTGGCGCGGCGGTATCTCGGCGATCCGATGATATTTTAGCGCCATTTCGAGCACCGCGCCGTCGGCGAGCTGGCCTGTCTTCTCGCGCGACAATTCTTCCCATGGCGAATGGCTCGCGGGCACCGGTGGCGGCGCCTCGGTGCGGCGCCGTGCGATCTCCGCCGCGTCGACCAGCGCATTGCACGTCCCCGCGTTCAGATCGACGCGGATCGTATCGCCCGTGCGCAGCCATGACAGCCCGCCGCCGACCGCGCTTTCGGGACTGACGTTGAGGATCGACGGGCTGTCGGACGTGCCCGATTGCCGCCCGTCGCCAAGCGTCGGCAGCCAGGCGATCCCGCGCCGGATCAGCGCGTCGGGCGGCTGCATGTTGACGACCTCGGCCGAGCCCGGCCAGCCGATCGGCCCGGCACCGCGCATGACGAGGATGCAATCCTCATCGATTCGCAGCGCGGGATCGTTGATGCGGTGGTGATAATCGTCCGACCCGTCGAACACGATCGCTCGCCCCTCGAACACATTCTCTTGGCCGGGACGCGCGAGATAGCGTGCGCGGAACTCGTCCGAGATCACCGAGGATTTGAGGATGCCGAGATCGAACAGATTGCCCGTCAGCGCGAGATAGCCGGCCTTTTCCATCAGCGGATCGCCAAACGGGCGGATCACCTCGCGGTCGTGCGATTCGCAACGTTCGATATTCTGGGCGACCGTGCGCCCGGTGCAGGTCAGGCAGTCGCCGTCGAGCTTCCCTGCCTGAAGCAATTCCCACAGGATCGCAGGCACGCCGCCCGCGCGGTGAAAGCGCTCGCCGAGATATTGGCCCGCCGGCTGGACGTTGGCCAGCAGCGGCAGATCATAACCATAAGTGGTGAGATCGCGGGGATCGAGATCGACCCCGGCGTGGCGCGCCATCGCCATGATGTGCGGCTGCGCGTTGCTCGACCCACCGATCGCAGTGAGCAGGCGGATCGCATTGAGGAAGCTCGCGCGCGTCAGGATCGCCGAGGGACGCAGATCCTCATAGGCCATGTCGACGATGCGGCGGCCGGTCTCATACGCCATCTGCCCGCGCTCGCGGTACGGCGCGGGAATCATCGCGCAGCCGGGCAGCGACATGCCGAGCGCTTCGGCGATCGAGTTCATCGTCGAGGCCGTACCCATCGTATTGCAATGCCCCGCCGACGGCGCGCTATCGCACGCACGATCGAGAAATTGCTCCTCGCTGATCTCGCCTGCCGCGAGCTTGCGGCGCGAACGCCAGATCACCGTGCCCGAACCGACCAGTTCGCCATCGTGCCAGCCATCGAGCATCGGTCCGCCGGAGAGCACGATCGCAGGGATGTCGACCGTCGCTGCCGCCATGATCGCCGCCGGGGTGGTCTTGTCGCACCCCGTTGTCAGCACCACCGCGTCGATCGGATAGCCATAGAGCAATTCGGTGAGCGTCAGATACGACAGGTTGCGATCGAGCGCCGCAGTGGGGCGGCGGCAATTCTCGAAGATCGGATGGACCGGAAATTCGATCGGGATACCGCCCGCGTCGCGGATGCCGTCGCGCACGCGTCGCGCCAGATCGAGATGAATACGGTTGCACGGCGCCAGATCGCTGCCCGATTGGGCGATGCCGACGATCGGCCGCCCGTCGCGCAATTCGGCCGGAGTCAGCCCGTAATTCATGAAACGCTCTAGATAGAGCGCGGTCATATCGGCGCGAGCGGGATCGGCGAACCAGTCACGCGAACGAAAGCGGCGCTTGGCAAGGCGGTGAGTCATGCCGCCTTGGTAGCGCTACCCCGCGATCAATTCAACGCTTCCCGCTGGCAAGTTCGGGACGACGGCGACGCGGTGGCGCATCGGAGTGGCGACGCACCAGCGCAAAATCGAGCAGCACCCGGCGGAACGGCGCAGCCTTGCCCGCGCGGCGTTCGCGCACCTCACCAACGAGCTGGTCGAGCGCGGCGCGCGACATTTCCGCGATCGGCTGGTGGATCGTCGTCAGCGCGGGCCAGATGGTGGTCGCGAACGGCGTATCGTCGAACCCGCAGACGCTGAGATCGCCGGGAACATCGACCCCGCGACGATGCGCGACCGCGACCGCAGCGGCGGCCATATCGTCGTTGCTCGCAAAAATCGCGGTCGGCGGCGACGCGTTGGCGAGCAGCAGCTCGGCGGCGTCGAGCCCCGAGCGATAGGTGAACAGGCCCTGCGCGATCAGCCCCTCGTCGATCCTGTTGCCGCGCTCCCCGAGCGCGGCGCGATAGCCCTCAAGGCGGCGCGCGCTGGCGTGCTGATTGGGGTTGCCGATGATGAAGCCGATCCGATCGTGCCCCATCGCGAGCAGATGGTTGGTCATCGCGCGCGCGGCCTCGAAATCGTCGATCCCGACCGACGAGACCCGATCGGGCGGGCGGGCGCTCGCCACCACCACCACCGACACGCCGGCCTCACCGAACAGCGCGATCACATCGGCCGCGTCGCTGAGCGGCGGCGGCAGCAGCACCCCATCGACGCCACCGTCGATCAGGTGGCGCGCCGCGCGCTGCTCGTCCTGCCCGGGCTCGCACTTCTCGATCACAAGCTGAACGTCGCCGCGCGCGGCCTGATCGAGCACGCCGACCAGAAATTCGCTCAGATAGGCCGCGCTCGGATTGCTGTAGAGCAACCCGATCCGCACCTGCCCCCCACCCGCCAGGCTGCGCGCCGCCGAATTGGGCGCGTAGTTGAGTTGGCGAATCGCTTCCTCGACCGCCGCGCGGGTGAGCGGGCGCACCGTCTGTTCGCCGTTGATTACCCGCGAAACCGTCATCGGGGAAACGCCGGCGCGCTTGGCAACGTCAGCAATCGTGGGGGCGCTACTGCCGCGCCGGCTAGGTTTCTTTACCAATATCGTTCCTCTGTTGCCCGATTAATGCCCCGGAGCATAGGGAAAGCGCAATGCCTCGTAATAACCGAGATCGTGAGCCGGCGGTTCCTCCCCTACAGGCAGCGGCAATTTCGACAATGACTGGAAATAGGCGATCGAGGCATCGCGCCACCATTTCGCCTCGCGATGCTGGATCGCCAGGAAGCGCGTGGCCTTCACATAACGCGCATCATCGACATAGCGCGCGAGCCCCGCCCACGTCCGCTGCATGTCGGCAACGGCGGCAACTCCGTGCCCATAGCGTTTGACGAGCGCATCCCACAGCGTGTCCCCCGACGCCATTTCATAGGTCCAGGGCAGGTGGTGGAACCACAGCAGATCATCATCGCCCACCGTCGCGAGGCTCGCGAAACGCTGCGCCACCGGGGAGGCATATTGCGCCACCGCGTCGCTGCCCGATGCGGTGCGATCGAACCCGATCCCGTTCGCATCGGCACGGTTGTAATAGACCGGATTCCATTCGGGGCGATCGAGATCGCGGACCCACGGCCCCGGACCATAATGATGGCCGGTCGCCATCTGGTGGGCGAGCCCGAGCGGGGTCATGTAATCGACCGCGGCCTGGCGCGAGGCCATCATCATGCCGGTGACGGGCGCGACGAAGCCGGGATCGGCGGTGAAGGTCTGCTTGATCCATTCCTCGGCGATCGCGCGCGAACCGAGATCGGGATCCCACGCCAGTCGCCCGAACGCATACCAATTGGCCTGATCGAAATCCGATCCCGACCAGTCGCGATCCGACCCGATATTGGCGACGCCGGCAATCGCGCTGAGTTTGTGCCCGTCGAGCCTGCCTTCGACTACTTTGGCGACCGTCGAGCCCTTGCCCTGAGCGAAGGTATCGGCGTCGAGCGTCTCCTCGAACAAGGGCGCGAGATAGACGAGATGGGTTGCGAAGCCGAGATATTCCTTGGTGATCTGCAATTCGAGCGCGAGCGGCGTCCCGGGCATCGCACCGAATAGCGGCGAGAAGGGCTCGCGCGGCTGGAAGTCGATCGGGCCGTTCTTGACCTGCACGATCACATTGGCGGCGAATTTGCCGTCGAGCGGCTTGAACTCGCTATACGCCTGCCTGGCACGGTCCTCCGGATTTTCGGCCGCATAGACGAACGCGCGCCAGATCACGACGCCCTGATGTGGGCGGAGCGCGGCGGCGAGCATGTTCGCGCCTTCCGCCTGGCTGCGCTGATAGTCGCCGGGGCCCGGCTGGCCTTCCGAATTAGCCTTGACGAGGAAGCCGCCGAAATCGGGGATCGCGGCGTAGATTTCATCAGCCTTGGCCTGCCACCAGCGCGCGACGCGCGGATCGGTGGGATCGGCCGTGTCGAGATCGCCCAGCGCCTTGGGGGCGGCGAAATTGACCGACAGCCAGACCTTGATGCCATAAGGCCGGAAAATATCCGCCAGCGCCGCCGCCTTGGCGATAAAGTGCGGCGTCAGCATCTCGGGCGCGGCGTTGACGTTGTTGAGCACGGCGCCGTTGATGCCGATCGAGGCGTTGGCGCGCGCGTAATCAGTGTAACGCGGATCGTGCCAATCGGGCAGCCGCCACCAATCCCAGATCGATTGCCCGGCATAACCGCGCTCGACGGTGCGATCGAGATTGTCCCAGTGATTGAGCATCCGGATTGCGATCTTCGGCGCCGAGCGCACATCCAATTTATCGAGCGCGGCCCCGGTCTCGGCGAGCCGCAGCCAGGCGAAGGCGCCGTGGAGCAGCCCGACATCGGTGTTGGCGGTGATCAGCGTCACTGGCTTGCCAGCCAGCGTCGTGCTGCGGATGAGATAGCCTTCGGTGCCGAGCGCGGTGGCGGTGGCACGATCGAGCGTCACGCCGGGAACGCTGGCGGGCGTGCCGATGACAAGCGCACCCGCGATCGGATCGCGCCGCGTCGCGATCGCCGCCCCCAGCAGGCCCGTCAGCCCGCGATCGAGCTCGGCCGCTGCGATTCGCAGTGTCGGCGACGGGGCCTCGGGCACCACCAGCGCGGTCGCGTGCTGCGCCAGTGCGGCGCGCGGCGCACCGGCGAGCGGTTGATAGCGCAGCCACAAATCATAGCCGTCCTCGGCGTGCCCTACCCCGGGCACCGCCAGCAGCGCAAACACCGCCAGCAGCCATTTGATCGTCCCACGCATCATTCTCTCCCGGATTTTCCGCGCATCATTGCGTCGGTCAGCCATTGACAAACCCACCCTATAGCATGGTAGCGCTATCAGGGAAGATGCGCTCAAGCATCGCTGGACGTGGTGTCCGTTCAAAGGGGAGTGACGCATGAAGGTTCGCGCGATTCTGTGCGCCGTTTCGGGGCTGGCATTGATAGCGGCCGCCCCCGCGCCATCACCGGTTCCGCCTGCCCCGCAGGCGGCGGACCAACCTCTCTACCGCGATGCCGGCGCGCCGGTCGCCGATCGGGTCGACGATCTGATTCGGCGCATGACGCTCGAGGAGAAGGTCGCGCAGCTCGAAGTGGTGTGGACGGGCAAGACCAACATTTTCGACACCAACGACCAGTTCGATGCCGCCAAGATGAGCAAGGTCTATCCCGGCGGAATCGGCGGCGTCGCGCGGCCCGCCGACGCACACGGCCCGATTTCGCCGCGTGAATTGCCCTGGCGCGACACGGCGCAGACGATCCGGCTGGTCAACGCGATGCAACGCTGGGCGATGACCAGGACCCGGCTCGGCATCCCGATCCTGTTCCACGAGGAAGGCCTGCACGGCTATGCCGCGCTGGGTGCGACGAGCTTCCCGATCCCGATCGGGCTCGCCTCGTCCTGGGATGCCGATCTCGTGCGGCGTACCAACGTCATCACCGCGCGCGAGATTCGCGCCCGCGGGGTGACGCAGGTGCTGTCGCCCGTGGTCGATATCGCGCGCGATCCGCGCTGGGGCCGGATCGAGGAGACCTTTGGCGAAGATCCCTATCTGGTCGGCGAACTCGGCGTCGCCGCAGTCGAGGGGTTGCAGGGGCCGGGGCGCGCGCGCGTGCTCAAGCCCGGCCATGTCTTCGCGACGCTCAAGCATCTGACCGGCCACGGCCAGCCCGAGAGCGGCACCAATATCGGCCCGGCGCCGCTTTCCGAACGCGAGTTGCGCGAGAATTTCTTTCCGCCGTTCGAGGAAGTCATCCGCCGCACCGGCGTGGCCGCGGTGATGCCGTCGTATAACGAGATCGACGGTGTCCCCAGCCATGCGAGCAAATGGCTGCTCACCGACGTGCTGCGCGGCGAGTGGGGATTCAAGGGCGCCGTCACCAGCGACTATTCGGCGATCGACCAGTTGAAGGACATCCACCACGTCGCGGGCGATCTGGAACAGGCCGCACGGCTCGCGCTCGCCGCCGGGGTCGACATGGATCTGCCCGACGGGCTGTCGTACCAGACGCTCGTCAAGCAGGTGCGCGAGGGCAAGGTTTCCGAAGCGCGGATCGACGAGGCCGTCCGCTATGTGCTCGACATGAAGTTCCGATCGGGGCTGTTCGAGAATCCCTATGCCGATGTCGCCGCGGCGCAGGCGATCACCAACAATGCCGAAGCCCGCGCGCTGGCGCTCGAATCCGCGCAAAAATCGATCGTGCTGCTCAAGAATGACGGGCTGCTGCCGCTCAAGCCGACAGGCACGATCGCGGTGATCGGCCCCAACGCGGCCAAGGCGCATCTCGGCGGTTATTACGGTATTCCGCCGCACGCCGTATCGCTGCTCGACGGGATCAAGGCCAAGGTCGGGAACAGCGCGCGGATCGTCTACGCCGAGGGCGTCAAGATCACCGAGAATGACGATTGGTGGGCTGACGAGGTCACGCTCGCCGATCCCGCGCAGAACCGCCAGCGGATCGCCGCAGCCGTCGAGGCCGCGAAGGGCGCCGACACGATCGTGCTCAATATCGGCGGCAACGAACAGACCAGCCGCGAGGCCTGGGCCGACAACCATCTCGGCGATCGCGACGACATCACCATGGTCGGCGAGCAGCAGGAATTGTTCGATGCCCTGAAGGCGCTGGGCAAGCCGATCGTCGTGGTGCTCACCAACGGCCGGCCGCTCGCGGTCAACGAGGTCGCCGAACAGGCGAACGCGCTGGTCGAGGGCTGGTATGGCGGCGAACAGGGTGGCAATGCGATGGCCGATGTGCTGTTCGGCACCGTCAACCCCGGCGGCAAGCTGCCGGTGACGATCGCGCGCAGCGTCGGGCAATTGCCGCTGTTCTACAATCACAAGCCGAGCGCGCAGCGCGGCTATCTGTTCGACACCACCGAGCCGCTGTTCCCGTTCGGCTACGGGCTCAGCTACACCAGTTTCGAGATCGGTGCGCCGCGCCTGTCGGCCAGGACGATCGGCATCGCCGGGAGCGTGACGGTGTCGGTTGACGTCACCAACACGGGCAAGGTCGCGGGCGACGAGGTCGTCCAACTCTACATCCGCGACAAGGAAAGCTCGGTCACGCAACCGGTCAAGGAGCTCAAGGGCTTCCGCCGCGTGACGCTGGCACCCGGCGAGAAGCAGACGCTGACCTTCACGCTGACCCCGAATGCGTTCGCGCTGTGGAACATCGACATGCAGCGCGTCGTCGAGCCGGGGGCGTTCGACATCATGGTCGGGCCCGATTCGCGGACCCTCAAGACGGTGACATTGGACATCTCATGAGACTGATCCTCCTCGCCGCCGCCGCGCTCGTCACCGCGCCCGCGGCGGCGCAGGAGGCGCCGCATTGGGTCGCCTCGTGGGGATCGGCGCAGCAGGTGCCCGAGCCGCACAATGCGCTGCCCGATACTGCGCTCACCGATGCGACGCTGCGCCAGACGGTGCGGCTCTCGCTCGGCGGCACTCAGATGCGCGTGCGGTTCTCGAACATCTTCGGCACCGCGCCGTTGACGATCGATGCCGCCGCGATCGCGCGGCCGGTAGCGCGCGGCAAACCGCAGATCGTGCCCGCAACCAATGTGCGGCTCAGCTTCGGCGGCACCCCCACGGTCACGATTCCCGCCGGGGCGGCATATTATTCGGACCCGATTCGTTTCGACGCGGCGGCGGGATCCGATGTCACGATCAGCATCCATTACCCCAGGCCGCCGGCGCAGCAGACTGGCCATCCGGGCTCGCGCGCGACCTCGTTCGTGGTACCCGGCAATCGCGTCGGCGATTCCGATCTGCCCGATGCGCACGCGATCACGCATTGGTATCAGCTTTCCGACATCGAGGTCGCCGCCGCGCCGGGCGCCCGCGCGATCGTGGCGATCGGCGATTCGATCACCGACGGCAACGGCGCGACCACCGATGGCGACAATCGCTGGCCCGACCAACTCGCCGCCCGGCTGCGCGCGACGGGGGCGGAGATCGGCGTGGTCAACGCGGGAATCGGCGGCAACCGCGTGCTGCTCGACGGGCTCGGCCCCAATCTGCTCGCACGCTTCGACCGCGATACCGCCGCGCGCAGCGGCGCCACCGACGTGATCCTGCTCGAAGGCATCAACGATCTCGGCACGCTGACGCGCGACGCGCCCGTATCACACGCCGAGCATGACGCGCTCGTCGCCAATATCATCGCCGGCTATCGCCAGGTGATCGCGCGCGCGCATGCGCAGGGGTTGCGCGTCTGGGGCGGCACGGTGACGCCGTTCGTCGGCAACGATTATTATCATGCCGATGCCGACAACGAGGCCGATCGTCAGGCGATCAACGCGTGGATACGCACGCCGGGTAATTTCGACGGCGTGATCGATTTCGATGCGGCGATCCGCGATCCCGCGCATCCCGAGCGGCTGTTGCCCGCGTACGATTCGGGCGATCACCTCCATCCCTCACCCGCGGGCTATGCGGCGATGGCGGCGGCGGTGCCAATCGAGGCGATGATCGCTGCCGGCACCCGTACTGACGGCCCGCAGATCGCGATCACCTTCGACGATCTGCCCGTTCACGGGCCGCTGCCCGACGGCGACAGCCGGATCGCGATCATGGCAGCGATCAGCACCGCGCTGAAGGATGCGGGGGTGCCGCCGACCTATGGCTTCACCAATGGCGGTTTCGCCGAGGCCGAGCCGGCGTCGATCCCCGCGCTCGCGGCATGGCGCGCGTCGGGCCAATTGCTCGCCAACCACGGTTGGTCGCACATGAACCTCAACGAGAATGCGTTGTCCGCATGGCAGGCCGACGTACTGCGTAACGAGCCCGCGATCGAACCGCTGATGGCGGGCGCCGACTGGCATTGGCTGCGCTATCCCTATCTCGCCGAAGGCGAGACGCCGGCCAAGTGGAAAGCCGCACGCACCTTCCTCGCCAGGCACAAATACAAGGTCGCGAGCGTGACGATGAGCTTCGGCGACTATGCCTGGGCGGCGCCCTATGCGCGCTGCGTGGCGAAGCAGGACCAGGCGGGAATCGCCACGCTGGAGGCGAGTTACATGCAGGCCGCCGCCGAGGCGCTGGCGTGGTCGCGCGCGGCATCACAGACGGTCGCGGGCCGCGAGATCCCGCTGGTGCTGCTGATGCATGTCGGCGCCCTAGACGCGAAATTGCTGCCGCGATTGCTGGCTTTCTACCGCGCGCAGGGCGCGCGCTTCGTGTCGCTTGCCGAAGCCGGGCAGGACGCCTTCTACGCGGGCGACATCGCCCCGGCCAAGGCACGCCATCCCGCAACCTTCGCCGCGGCGGCGCAGGCGAAGAGGGTTGCGCTCCCACCGCCCCCCTCCCCGCCGGCGTTACTGGAAAGTATTTGCCAATGACGGGCGCCGGAGGCACAGCTGCATCGTGGGTTACAGAATGCTTGACTCACGCGCTATATTGCATATTGGTAGCGCTATCAATTCCGAGGGGATGCACGAGATGGAATTTGCGGTGAAAACCGCGCTGCCGGCCGACTGGCAGGCCGGCCGGTTCGTCGGGCGCATCGACCGTGGTGAGGGGCCATGCGTCGTCCTGATCCGCGACGGCCGCGTCACCGACATCACCGCCACCTACCCGACCGTGTCGGCGTTTGCTGCGGCGGGCGCGCCCGCTTGCGACGGCGACGATCTGGGCACGCTCGACGCGCTTGGCCTGTCGGTATCGACGACGCCCCGGCTGCTGAGCCCGATCGACCTCCAGTGCGTCAAGGCATCGGGCGTGACCTTTGCGGTCTCGGCGCTCGAACGCGTGATCGAGGAGCGTGCGCGCGGCGATGCGAGCAAGGCGGCCGAGGTCCGCGGGCGGCTCGAGCAGCGCGTCGGCGGCTCGATCCGATCGGTCGTCCCCGGCAGTGCGGAGGCCGCGACGCTCAAGCAGGCGCTGATCGACGACGGCATGTGGTCGCAATATCTCGAGGTGGCGATCGGCCCCGATGCCGAGATTTTCACGAAGGCCCCCGTGCTCTCCACGGTTGGATGGGGCGCCGACATCGGCATTCGATCCGATTCGACCTGGAACAATCCCGAGCCTGAAATCGTCCTGCTGATCGCCCCCGATGGGGTGCCGCTTGGCGCATGCCTCGGCAACGACGTCAACCTGCGCGATTTCGAGGGACGATCGGCATTGTTGCTGGGCAAGGCCAAAGACAATAACGCATCGTGCTCGCTGGGCCCGTTCATCCGGCTGTTCGACGCCGGCTTCACGATGGACGATGTACGCGACGCCGAACTCGATCTGGAAATTTCGGGCGACGACGGCTATCGCCTGACCGGGCACAGCGCGATGCGCGAGATCAGCCGCGATCCCGAAGACCTCGTCCGCCAATCAATGAGCGAGCATCAATATCCCGATGGCTTCGTGCTGTTCCTCGGCACCCTGTTCGCGCCGACGCAAGATCGTGACGAGCCCGGCCGGGGTTTCACCCACAAGGTCGGCGACCGCGTATCGATCGCGACGCCGCGGCTGGGTGCCCTCGTCAACCGCGTCGTCACGTCGAAAACGGCCGCGCCCTGGACGATGGGGATCGGCGGCCTGATCGCCAACCTCGCCCGCCGCGACCTGCTCGGCCACAGCGGGTGAACGCGCTCCTTTTTCCCTTTTCATCCCATCACACGACCTCAAGGACCGCCTGAATGCTTCAAGAAGCGAGCGCTGCCGGCATCGACACCGGCCGGTCTGCGCACTATCCGAGTCTGGCCGACAAACGTGTCTTCATCAGCGGCGGCGGCTCGGGCATCGGCGCCGGGCTGGTCGAGGCCTTCACGCGGCAGGGCGCGCAGGTCGCGTTCGTCGACATTGCCGATGCGCCTTCGCGCGCGCTGGTCGAGCGGCTTGCGCCCGACGCCGCCCACGCGCCGCGTTTCGACCATTGCGACATCACCGATCTCGACATGTTCAAGACCACGATCGCCGCGATCGAGCACGATCTGGGCGGTATCGACGTGCTGATCAACAACGCCGCCAACGACGATCGCCACGACATCGACAAGGTGACGCCGCGTTATTGGGACGACCGCATGGCGGTGAATCTGAAACACCAGTTCTTTGCCGCCCAGGCGATATGGCCGGGGATGAAGGCGCGCGGCGGCGGTTCGATCATCAATTTCGGCTCGATCTCGTGGCACCTCGGACTGCCCGACATCGCGCTGTACCAGACCGCCAAGGCCGCGATCGAAGGGTTGACGCGCAGCCTCGCGCGCGAACTCGGCCGCGATGGAATCCGCGTCAACACGATCGTTCCGGGCAATGTCGAGACGCCGCGTCAGGCGCAATGGTACACCCCCGAGGGTGAGGCCGAAATCATCGCCGGCCAATGCCTGAACGGCCGGATCCAGCCCGCCGACGTCGCCGCGATGGCGCTGTTCCTCGCCTCCGACGACGCGCATATGTGCACCGCGCACGCTTATTGGGTCGACGCCGGCTGGAGCTGAACACCACCCGACAGGGAGCAAGCCATGGCCAGAGACATCACGCGCCGCGAGGGAATGACTTGGTTGGCGGGGTATGGGTTGGCGGGGCTTGGGCTGATAGCGTCCGGTGATGGTGCGCACGCCGCTGGATCGGTCACGGCGCCGTCGATCGATGCCGTCGCACGCAAGAGCGGCCGCCGCTTCGGCTCGGCCTTTGGCTGGAGCCCGCCCGGCGCCGATGCGGGGAGCTTCGCCAACCCCGCTTATGCCGCATTGCTCGAACGCGAATGCGGCGTGCTCGTCCCTGAAAACGAACTCAAGTGGAAGGCGCTGCGGCCCGATGCGGCCAGCTTCGCGTTCGATCGCGTCGATGCGATGCTCGATTATGCCGCGCAGCACGACATGGCGATGCGCGGCCACACCCTGCTGTGGCACCGCCCCCAATGGATGCCCGCCTGGGCCGAGAGCCACGACTTCGGCAGCGCGCCGGCCAAGGCGGCCGAACGGCTGCTGACGACGCATATCGCGACGGTGATGCACCATTGCGGCCCCCGCATCGCGAGTTGGGATGTCGTCAACGAAGCGGTCGACCCCGAGACCGGCGGGCTGATCGAGATCGCGCTGTCGCGGGCGATGGGCGGCGCCCGGCAGTCGGTCGATCTCGCCTTCCACACCGCGCGCGCCACGGCGCCCGACGCCGAGCTGGTCTATAACGATTTCATGAGTTGGGGTGCGGGCAGCGCGACGCACCGCGCGGGCGTGCTGCGGCTGCTCGAGGGATTCCGCGCGCGGGGGGTGCCGGTCGATACGCTGGGCATCCAATCGCATCTGGCAACCAGCGGTCCCGATATCGCCGCAACCGTAACCCAGCAGGAGCGCGACTGGCGCGGCTTTCTCGATGAGGTGGTGGCGATGGGGTATCGCCTGATCATCACCGAACTCGACGTGCGCGATACCGGGCTGGCCGCGCCGTTCGCGGTGCGCGATCCTCTCGTTGCCGATTACGCGCGCGCCTATCTCGATATCATGCTCGATTATCCGCAGCTCGGCGACGTGCTGGTCTGGGGCATGTGCGACGCCTATAGCTGGCTCGACGGCTTCGACCCGCGCAGCGACGGCGAATCGCGCCGGGGCTGCTGCTACGACCCCGACTTCCGCGCCACCCCGCTGCGCACGGCGATCGCAGCGGCCTTTGCCGCCGTGACACCCGCGCAAGGCTGAAAAAAGGGGCGCTTGTCCTTTCGGAAAGCGCCCCTTCAGCCCCCCGGCGTTCAGAGTGATAGAGTTGATCCGGTTCCATTAGAACCGGACCAAGTCTAGAAATTACCGCGTATGATGAACGAGAAGCGGCGATCGTTCATGAAATAGGAACGCGGCGCCAGCGCGCTTGGATCGCCCTTATACGCCTGCAGCGTCTTGGTGACCTCGTTGGTCAGGTTGACGCCCTGAACGCCCAGTTTGATCCATTTGTTGACGTTGATGAACGCCGACGCATCGAGCTGCCCCGTCGCATCCTGGAAGATTGACGTATACGGGAAGATCACGTCGGCGGCGGTCAGCAGGAATTTTGACCGCCAATTATACGCCGCGCGCAGCGAGATCGGTCCCTTTTCGTAGAATATCGTGCCGTTGATATTGTGCTTCGACAGCCCTTCGAGCGGCAGATTGCCGGGCTTGATGCTGCCGATGTTAACCGCCTGCCCGGTGTTCAGGAACGTGTTCGGAAGCCCCGAACTCTGCACATAGGAATAATTGGCGTTGACACCGAAGCCCGAGAGCAGGCCGGGAAGGAAATCGAAGGTCTGCTGATAGGCGACCTCGAACCCCTTGATCTTGCCGTGGCCGTCGTAATTGGCCGGTCCGCGGGTCTGCGCGGGGAAGGTAATGCCGTTGTTGGTGATCGGCAGCGCCCCGGTCGCCTGATAGAAGAAGTTTTTGACGTCCTTGTAGAACACGTCCGCCGTCAGCGAGCCCACGCGCGAGAAATACCATTCGGCGGTCAGATCGAACTGCCACGCGGTGGCGGGATTGAGGAACGGGTTGCCGACATTGGCGACCAGATTGCCATTCCCGTCGACGCCGAGATCGAGATAGCTGCGCACATAGGACGATTCGGGGCGCGTCAGCACCTTCGAGGCCGCGAAACGCACTTGCAGATTGTTGGTCAACCCGAATTTGAGGTTCAGGCTCGGTAGCCAATAGGTGTAGCCGTGGCGCGACTGGTTGGGCGTGATCGCCGCATCCGTCCCCGAGAATTGCTGGAGCAGCGCATAACCACCGGGGCCGAGGTTGCACACCCCGCCCGGCCGCCGCGCCGTCGTCCCCGGCGGCGCGCCCGCCGGCACGCTTTCACGACACCGCACGTCATAAACATCGGTAATGCCGAGATCGCCCTGGTTGGGGATACGCGACGCGCCGAACGAATAGAGATCGGTGTGAACGAAGCGGACCCCGGCGTTGCCCGACAGGCTGATATTGCCCAGCGTCGTCTCCGGCCCACCGAAATTGACCATCAGATAGGCATTGACGTCCTGCTGCTTGACGCGCTGGATTTCGTTGGGGCGGAACATGCTGCCGGGGATGGCGTCGACCCGCTCGGCGAGCGGTTCCCAGTCATTCGCGGCGCCCGCCCCGTTGGTATTGTGCCAGGTCGAGGCGATTCCCTTGAGGAAGCTGCTGGCGCCCGCATAATCCTTGATGAGATCGCCATTGTAATAATAGCCGCCGATCGGGCCGGGGGTCTGACCACGGAAGAAATTCTGGAAATCGTAAAAATCGGCCTGCGCGCTGCCGCTCTGGGCCAGCGACACCGGCGTCCCGCCCCACAATTCGCTGAGCACGCCCCAATTATATTGCGAATGGCGCACCGTCTGATCGCGATCGGCATAACGCGCGCCGACCTTGAGCTTCTTGAGGAAGGAATCGTCGCCCAGATCGTAACCGACATCGGCCTTGAACGCATATTCGCGCCCGACGCTGTGTTCGGCATGATCCATCGCCGCGCGCCAGAACTGGACGTTCCGGTTCGCGAAATATTCGGCGTCGGTATTGGACGCCAATTCGGCATTCGGCGTCGCCCAATCGGCGGCGAGCGTCATCGGCTTGTGCGGGATGACGATCGGCAGATCGCCCGTCAGGTCGAGTTCCTGATCGGCGAAGGTCGATCCGAAGGTGCTGACATCGAGGATCGTGTGTTCGGACCGTGTATAATCGCCATCGAGCTGGATCTCCCAGCGATCGGCGGGCAGGATCTTGAGGTTCATCCCGAAATCGTTGACGGTATTCGCTTCCTTCACCTGCCGGCGCGACAAGGATTGCTGAATACCGCCGGTCGGCACGAAGCTATCGGCGCTGCCGCTGTTCGAGGTGCGCCATCCGGTGCCGGGCAGCGTGATATAGCCGCTCTCGAACAGGCCGCTTTCGTCATATTGATAGTTCTGGAGCGACCCGACCGGGCATTCCGCCCGCGTCGTGCCGTTGTTGTTGTAGAGCGGCCCATTGCCGTTCTGGAGGCAGCCCGCGGGATAGGTATTGTATTCCGACAGATCGGGCGCGCTCTCGAACGTGTGCTCGCCCCAGCTATTGGTCGTATGCGAGCGGATGAATTGCGCGGTGGCTACCACCGATTTGTCGAGCGATTCCCATTGTCCCGCAAGCGCCACGCCGTCGCGCTTGCGATCGAAATCCTGGCTGCGGAACTGGCCGCCGATCGGCGCATAGGCCACCGGCATGAAATCGGCGAAGCCGTCCGCCCCCGCCGGCTGAGTCGCGCCGCACGGCGCATTGACCACATTGCCCTGAGCGTCGAGTTGCTGCGGCGGCAATCCGAGCGTATCCGAATTGCCGGGCAAAGGATTGCGGCAGACCAGCACGCCATTGCCGTTCTGATAGGGCACGGCGGTATTGTCGCGGGTCTGGTAATTGGTGACCTGGATGCCGTCCGCGCGGCTGCGCAGGCGCGAATAGGAGACGTGGCCGAGCAGGCCGAAGGTGCCGATCCCGGTATCCCAGGTATCGCTGACGAGCAGCGATCCGGTGGGCGACCATTTCTTTTCGAAATCGCCGTAATTGGCTTCACCACTGAAGCCGACGTGGAACCCGCGATTGTCGAACGGCTTGCGCGTGTTGAGATTGACCGTGCCGGCAAGCCCGCCCTCGATCATCGCCGCGGTGACGTTCTTGTACACCTCGACCGAGCCGAGCAATTCGGACGGCACGTCCGAGAAATTGAGCGCCTGCCCCCCCACCCCGGCGGCGAACGCATCGCGGCCGTTGAATTCGGAACGGACGAAATTGAGGCCGCGCACGACGACCCCCGAGCCCTCGACCGAGAAATGGTCGGGATCGTTGGTGCCGGCAAACCGGTTGATCGCCACGCCGGGGACACGTTGGAGCGCCTCCGTGACCGAGCGATCGGGCAGCGCGCCGATATCCTGCGCGGTGATGGCATCGACGACGGTGTCGGCATTGCGCTTGATCGCCTGCGCATTGGCAAGACTCTCACGAATCCCGGTAACGACGATCTCGCTGGCGCCGGGTGCAGGCTGCTGATCGACACTATTGCCGTCCTGCGCGACGGGTGTCGTCTGCGCCCAGGCCGGAAGCGCCGCAACCGCGCCCCCCAAGACAAGCAGCGATGCGCCGCAGCGCAAGGCAGCCCCGGTAGCGCTTCCGCGCGTGCCGCGAGTCGCACGGCGCAGATTCAGGAAGTCCCCCATCGTCCCCTCCCACCTGATAGCGCTAACAGCTTACGTCGCGCCTTTTGTATGTCATTTGCGTAACGTAAGAACTGCGGCCACGCAAGGTAGCGCAATATTTGATCCGCCGATCGCGCCCCGATTGTGACAAAATCGCCACGAAACCCGCCATAAAAATCCTATTTTAATATTATTTTGCAATGCATTGCTTGCAAAATGTACCGCTAACTTGACCGTTTGACGGCGCGGCATCGGCCTCTCTAGAGTAACACCACGATGGGGGAGGCACGAACAGCATGGGCGGGATCACCGTAACAGGCACCATCAATGCGGTGTGCCGATGGCGCGCCATATGACCGGCATGCCCGCGCCGATCGAGCGACTCGTGATCGTCGGCGGCGGCACCGCCGGCTGGATGGCCGCCGCCGCCTTCTCGCGCTTCCTCAACAACGGCCATACCAAGATCACGCTGATCGAATCGGCGGAAATCGGCACGATCGGCGTCGGCGAAGCGACGATTCCGCCGATCCTCACCTTCAACAAGATGCTCGGAATCAACGAAAACGAGTTCATCGCGGCGACGCAGGGCACGTTCAAGGCGGGGATCGAATTCGTCAATTGGGGCGCGATCGGCGAACGTTACGTGCATCCGTTCGGCTTTCACGGTCGGGAAATCCACGGCGTCGCCTTCCACCAGCTCTATCTTCGCGCGCGATCGCGCCGGCCGATGCCCCCGATCAGCGAATGGTCGATGAGCGGCGCGGCGATTCGCCTTGGCCGGTTCGCACGCCCCGGAACGGACGCATCCACGCCCTTCAACCAGCTCTATTACGCCTATCAGTTCGACGCCGCGCTCTATGCCCGCTTCCTGCGCACCTATGCCGAACGCGGCGGAATCGAGCGGATCGAGGGCAAGGTGGTCGATGTCGCCCTCAACGGTGAGAGCGGTTTCGTCGAAACGCTGACGCTCGCCGACGGCCGCCGGATCGAGGGCGACCTGTTCCTCGATTGCTCGGGGTTTCGCGGGCTGCTGATCGAGCAGGCGCTCAAGACCGGCTATGAGGATTGGTCGCACTGGCTGCCGTGCAATCGCGCGGTGGCGGTGGCGACCGAGAATGCCGTGCCGCCAGAACCGCTGACGCGCGCCACCGCGCGGTCGCACGGCTGGCAATGGCGCATCCCGCTCCAGCACCGGATGGGCAACGGCCTGGTCTATTCGAGCGCCTATCTTTCCGACGACGACGCACGCGACACGCTGATGGCGAACCTCGAAGGCCCCCCGCTGGCCGATCCGCGGACGCTGTCGTTCACCACCGGGCGGCGGCGGCTGTCGTGGAACAAGAACGTCATCACGCTCGGGCTGTCGAGCGGGTTCGTCGAGCCGCTCGAATCGACCAGCATCCATCTTGTTCAGGCCGGGATCGCGCGGTTGATCGCGCTGTTCCCCGACAAACGCTGCACCGATGTCGAACGCAACGAATATAACCGCGCGATGAAGGATCTGGCGGAGGATATCCGCGATTTCGTCATCCTCCATTTCCACGCGACGCGGCGCAATGATTCGCCGTTCTGGGATTATTGCCGGACGATGCAACCACCCGACAGCCTGGCGCGAAAAATCGCGCTGTTCCGCGAAAAGGGCCGCGTCTTCCGCGACAATTTCGAGCTGTTCGCAACCCCGAGCTGGGTGGCGGTGATGTTCGGCCAGGGGATCTGGCCCGACGGCTACGATCCGATCGTCGACGCGCTCGACGAAGACCATGTCGATCGGGCGATCGAGCAGATGCGTCGCGATTACGAAGCCACCGCACAGCGACTGCCGACCCAGGCCGAGTTCATCGCGCGCTGCTGTGCCGCGCCCGGATCGCCGCTGCGCGCGGCGGTGGCGGCGTCATGATCGACGACCGCATCCGGCGCATCGTCATCGTCGGCGGCGGCACCGCGGGCTGGATGGCGGCGGCGGCCACCGCCCGGATCCTGGGCAAGATGCCCGATCTGTCGATCACGCTGGTCGAATCGGCGGACATCGGCACGGTCGGGGTCGGCGAGGCGACGATCCCGCAGATCGTGCTGTTCAACGCCTTGCTCGGGATCGACGAAAACGCGTTCGTGCGCGCCACCAACGCCACGTACAAACTGGGCATCGAGTTCATCGACTGGGTCCGCATCGGCCATCGTTATTCGCATCCGTTCGGCTTTTACGGGCTCGACATGATGGGGATCGAATTCCACCATCACTGGCTCAAGGGCCGCGCGCTCGGCGATCCGCATTCGCTCGACGATTATGCGATCTCGGTGGTGGCAGCGCGCGCCGAAAAGTTCACGCGTCCGCGCCCCGATCAACCCCGGTCGCCGTTGTCGAAGCTCGCTTACGCCTTTCAGTTCGATGCCGCGCTATATGCCAAAATGCTGCGCGGGCTGGCGGAGGCGGACGGCGCGACGCGCATCGAGGGCCGGATCGTCGATGTCACGCAGCATAGCGAAAGCGGGCTGGTCGAGCATGTCACGCTGGCCGACGGACGGACGATCGAGGGCGATCTGTTCCTCGATTGCTCGGGATTCCGTGGGCTGCTGATCGAACAGACGATGCACGCCGGGTTCGAGGACTGGAGCAAATGGCTGCCGTGCGACCGCGCCCTCGCCGTCGCGAGCGAGCGCACCGGCGACTGGCAGCCGCTCACCCGATCGACCGCGAAAGCCGCGGGGTGGCAATGGCGCATCCCGCTCCAGCACCGCACCGGCAATGGCTATGTCTATTCGAGCGCGCACCTTTCCGACGACGAGGCCGCGGCAACGCTGCTGGCGGGGCTCGACGGCCCGGCGCTGGGCGATCCGCGCCCGCTGCGCTTTACCGCGGGGCATCGCAAGGCGGCGTGGGTGGGCAATGTCGTCGCGCTGGGGCTCGCGAGCGGATTCCTCGAACCGCTCGAATCGACCAGCATCCACCTCGTCCAGACCGGGATCGCGCGGCTGATGACACTGTTTCCCACGCGCGATTTCGACCCGCGCACCATCGCGCGCTACAATGCGATGACCGAGCAGGAATATGTCGATATCCGCGACTTCCTCGTGCTGCACTATAATGCGACCGAGCGGAACGACACGCCCTTCTGGGATTATTGCCGCACGATCGAGCCGCCCGACGGGCTCAAGGCCAAGCTCGAGATGTACCGCGCTTCGGGGCGAATCTTCCGCGAGCATGACGAATTGTTCACCGAGACGAGTTGGCTGTCGGTGATGGCGGGACAGGGAATCGAGGCGGCGAGCTATCACCCCGCCGCCGACCTGCTGCCCGATGCCGAGACGCTGGCGCGGCTGGCACATCTGCGCGAGGTGGTGGCGCACACCACTGCGGCGATGCCGACACAGCAGGAGTTTCTGCGTCAGCAACGCGCGCTCGCCGATACGCCGCTGATGCGGGCATCGTGAGCGATCTTCCCGAACCGCGCCCGATTGCTGAATATGACAACGTCGATCGCGCCCGCTTTCTCGGTGAGATCCGGCCGCTGGCGCAACCCGCGGTGCTGCGTGGGCGCGGCGCGGGCTGGCCGGTGGTAGCGGCGGCGCGTGCTTCCGATGAGACAGCGGTCGCGCATCTGATGGGCTTCGGCCCGACACGCAGCGTTTCGGTGATCGTCGGCGACCCCGAGATTGCCGGCCGCTTCTTCTATCGCGACGATCTTCGCGCGCTCAATTTCACGCGTGGCCAGGCTCCGCTCGCCGATGTGCTCGCGCGATTGCTACGCGATCGCGCCAATCCGGCGCCGCACGCGATCGCGGTTCAATCCGAGATACTGCCCGAATTACTGCCGGGTTTCGCCGAAGCCAACCAGATCGATCTGCCGCCCGCCCCCACCCCGCCGCGTATCTGGATCGGCAACGCGATCCGCGTCGCGCCGCATTTCGATCTGCGGGAGAATATCGGTGTGGTCGTTGCCGGGCGACGGCGCTTCACGCTTTTCCCGCCCGAGCAAATGGCCAACCTCTATCCCGGCCCACTCGAACTGACGCCGGCGGGCACGCCGGTCAGCATGGTCGATCTCGCCGCGCCCGATCTCGAGCGTTACCCCCGCTTTGCCGCCGCGATGGCCAGTGCCGAGGCCGCGACACTCGCACCGGGCGATGCGCTCTACATACCCTTTCACTGGTGGCACGGGGTCGATTCGCTCGATCGCTTCAACATCTTCGTCAATTACTGGTGGAACGAGGCGCGCGACGATCTGGGCGATGCGTATGACGCGCTGCTCTACGGCCTCTACGCGCTGCGTCACTTACCCGCCGATCAGCGCGCGGTGTGGCGACAGGTGTTCGATCGCTACGTTTTCGCGACCGACGGCGATCCGGTGGCGCACCTGCCCGATCATGCCAAGGGCGTGCTGGGCCCCGACCCCGACGCGACCATGCTCGGGCGGATGCGCGCGACGGTCAAAGCGATCGCGGGCAAGCTCTAGCCTCATCCGCAGCCGCGTGTTAGCGATAGCACAGGGGCATAGGGGGCAGAGATGCGACGCAGAACGCCGATCGGGCGTGTGCTGGCAATAGCGATGGGAGCGCTCATATTATGGGGCGCCGCGCCGGCGCCGCGCACCGCGACGTTCGCCTGGGTCGATTATCGGGGCGACGACGCGCTGCCGCCCGGCGTGACGCAAGGCCCGAGCGACTATCGTAACCCGATCCTCGCCGGCTTCTATCCCGATCCGAGCATCACGCGCGCGGGCGACGCTTATTATCTCGTCAATTCGACCTTTTCCTATTTCCCCGGCCTGCCGGTGTTCAAAAGCACCGATCTCATCCACTGGACCCAGATCGGCAACGCGATCGACCGGCCCTCCATGGTCGATTTCGGTAAACTCGGCGTATCGCGCGGGCTCTTTGCACCGGCGATCACCTATCACGACGGGCTGTTCTGGATCGTCAACACCTGCGTCGATTGCGGCGGCAATTTCGTCATCACCGCACGCGATCCGGCGGGGCCGTGGTCCGATCCTGTATGGCTCAAAGACGCGGCGGGCGGGATCGATCCCTCGCTGTTCTTCGATGACGATGGCAGCGCGTGGCTGGTCAATAACGACGTTCCCGCCAAGCCGCCGCGCTATGACGGGCATCGCGCGATCTGGCTCCAGCGCTTCGATCCCGTCACTAAGAAACTGATCGGCGCGCGACGTGTGATCGTCGACGGCGGCACCGATCCGGCGGCCAACCCGATCTGGATCGAGGGGCCGCACCTGTTCAGGAAGGACGGGCATTATTATCTGATCGCAGCCGAAGGCGGCACCGCCGAGAACCATTCTCAGGTGGTGTTCCGCGCCGATGCGGTGACCGGGCCCTACGTGCCGTTCGCGGGCAACCCGATCCTGACCCAGCGCGACCTGCCCGCCGATCGCGGCTTTCCGATCACCTCGACCGGCCATGCGGGATTCGTCGATACCGGCAAGGGCTGGTGGGCGACCTTCCTTGGCGTGCGGCCTTATGACGGGCGCAACTTCAACACCGGACGCGAGACCTTTCTGCTGCCGGTGACGTGGACCGATGGCTGGCCGCGGATCACCGCGCCGGGGGCAGCCGTGCCCTATGTCCACGCGCGCCCCGATCTACCCGCAAGCGAAGCGTCCGTCCCCACCACAGGGGCGATGACGCTACGCCAGAATTTTGCCGCACCAACTTTGCCGCTCGACTGGATGATGCTGCGCAACCCGGCCAAAACCTGGTATCGGCTTGGCGACGGCGCGACGCTCGAGGCGCGGCCGGTGGGGCTGGGCGATCGCGGCAATCCCTCGTTCCTCGCACGCCGCCAGCAGCATCTGAACGCGAGCATCACCACGCAAGTGCGTTTTTCGCCTGAGCAAGACGGCGACCGCGCCGGGCTCGCCGCGTTCCAGAACGACGATTACTGGTTATTCCTCGGGATCGAGCAGGTGGCCGGCAAGGCGATGATCCGGCTCGACCGCCGCGCCGACGAGGAAGACCCGGCGATGGGGGTGATGGTGGCCGCGGCGCCGCTTGAGGGCACCGCGGGAGCGCCGATCGAGCTTCGGATCACGGCACGCGGCGGGCGCTACGACTTCGCTTATGCGACCCGGCCGGGCGCGTGGCGCATACTCGCGCGCGATGTGGACGGGACGATATTGAGCACGCAGATCGCGGGCGGATTCGTCGGGACGATGCTGGGGATTTACGCTTATGGCGCCGATTAGGACAGCTTTCCTGGCCGTTGCACTGGCAGGTAGTGCAACGGCGAGCCCGCAACCGCCCGCCGCGCCGATCCGGCTCAACCAGATTGGGCTGCTGCCCGATGGCGCCAAGCGCGCGCTGCTACCCGATGCGGCGTCCGCGCCGCTCGGCTGGACGCTGACCGATGCCACAGGCAAAACCGTCGCGTCGGGCATGACGCGCGTGACCGGGGATGATGCGGCTTCCGGCGAGCATCTCCATTTGATCGATTTCGGCAGCTTCCGCGGGCGCGGCGAGGGTTTCCGGCTCCATGTCGGGGCGCGGGCGAGCCGTGTGTTTGCGATCCGGCCCGATCTCTACGCCCCCCTCAGGCGCGCCGCGTTCAACTATTTCTACCAGTCGCGCGCGGGGACACGCATCGAGGCGCGCTATGCGGGGGGTGAGCGCTGGGCACGGCCCGCCGGGCACCCGCACGAGATCGTCACCTGCGTCGCGGGCACCGATGGGCAGGGTAACCAATGGCCCGGTTGCGCGGGCAGCTATGACGTTACCGGCGGCTGGTACGATGCCGGCGATCACGGCAAATATGTCGTCAATGGCGGGATCGCGCTGTGGACGCTGCTCGATCTGTACGAACAGGGCCAGCGCTGGATGGCGCCGCCTTTCCCCGATGGTGCGGCCGCGTTGCCCGAGGCGGGCAACGGGGTGAGCGACCTGCTCGACGAGGCACGCTGGGAGATCGAATTCCTGCTCGCGATGCAGGCGCCCGCGGGGACGACCGTGGCGGTCGCCCCCGGTGTGCCGCGCGCGGCGCCGGGGCTGGCGCTGGTGCCGACCGACGTCTCGGGCATGGCGTTCCACAAGGTCGCCGACGCACGGTGGACCGCGCTGCCCACGCCCCCGCAGGACGACCACGAAACGCGCATCCTGTTCCCGCCGAGCACCGCGGCGACGCTCAATCTCGCCGCCACCGCCGCGCAATGCGCGCGGATCTGGCGGTCGATCGATGCGGGCTTCGCAGCGCGCTGCCTCGACGCCGCCAAACGCGCCTTCGCCGCCGCCGAGGCGAATCCCGACATCTATCCGATTGCTGATTTCACCGGCAGCGGTGTTTATGGCGATGCGACGCTCGCCGACGAATTCTATTGGGCGGCGGCCGAATTGTTCGTGACCACCGGCGAGACGCCGTATCGCACCGTGATCGAGGCGAGCCCGTTCTTTCGGGCGCCCCGTGCGGGTGAATTCGGCTGGGCGACCACCGCAACGCTGGGCACGATCACCCTCGCAACCGTGCCCAACGCCTTGCCCCAGCAAGATATCACGCGGCTCAGGCAGAGCATCGTGGCCGCAGCCGATGCAGCGCTCAGCGACGACGCGCGGATCGGCTATCGCATCCCCTATGACCCGCCGGCCTATCCATGGGGTTCGAATTCGAACCTGCTCAACCGCGCGATGCTGCTCGCGCTCGCCGCCGACATCACCGCCAAGCCGGGCTATCGTGACGGGGTAATCGACGCGATGGATTATCTGCTCGGCCGCAACCCGCTCGACCGCTCGTTCGTCTCGGGGTTCGGCGCGCGGCCGATGACGCAGCCACACCACCGTTTCTGGGCACACGCCGCCGATGCGGCGCTGCCCCCACCGCCGCCGGGCGTGCTATCGGGCGGCCCCAATTCGCAGTCGCGGCGGGCCGATGAGATCGGCGCCGCGCTCGGGGATTGCGCCCCGCAAACATGCTGGGCCGATGATTGGCACGCTTTTTCATTGAACGAAGTCGCGATCAACTGGAACGCGCCGCTGGTCTGGGTGGCCGCGTGGCTGGACGCGCACCCATGATTGTGGTGCACCGTATCGTGGCGCTGGATACAAGCAGGAGGGACCGTGGCGAGATCGAGCCGTAGAAGCCGGGGGACGGCAACGATCCTCGACGTGGCGGCCGTCGCGGGGGTCTCGTCGATGACGGTCTCGCGCGTCGTCAACGGTGCGCCCAACGTGCGCGACAGCACCCGCCGTCGCGTGCTCGAGGCGATCGAGCAACTCAATTATTCGCCCAACACCGCCGCGCGCTCGCTCGCCGCGGGGTCGGCGACGCATATCGGGCTGTTCTACGCCAACCCGTCGGACGCTTACCTGACGCAATTCCTCGTCGGTGCGCTCGATGGCGCGCGGCGCGCGGGCTGCCACCTCGTGATCGAAGTGTGCGAGGGCGAGACCGCCGAAGCGCAAGCCGAAGCCACGCGCCGCTTCGCCAACACGCATGTCGAAGGCGTCATCCTGCCGCCGCCAGTGTCCGAATATGATCCCGTCCATGCCGAACTTGCCGCCGCCGACATTCCGGTGGTGTCGGTCGCGCGCGGGCTTGCGCCGGCCGACGCGCTCAATGTGCGGATCGACGATTATGAGGCGGCCAGGACGATCACGCGCCATCTGATCGAACTCGGTCATCGTGCGATCGGGCACATCCGGGGGCATCCAGGGCATATGGCGAGCGCCGAACGGCATCGCGGCTTCAACGATGCGCTCGCCGAAGCCGGGCTCGACCCTGATGCGGCGCCCGTCGAGCAAGGCTATTTCAGCTACAAATCGGGGCTGATCGCCGCCCAGCGCCTGATCGCGCGGCCAAGCCGCCCGACCGCGATCTTCGCCGCCAATGACGATATGGCGGCCGCCACGGTTTCGGTCGCACACCGCAGCGGGCTCGAGGTGCCGGGCGATATCAGTATCACCGGGTTCGATGATACCGCACTTGCGACCTCGATCTGGCCCGAGTTGACGACGATCCGCCAGCCGATCGCCGCGATGGCCGAAGCCGCGCTCGACCTGCTGCTCGCGCACCTCAGCACGGCGCGCGGCACCCCGCGCGTGCGCGAGCGAGTGCTCGATTTCGAATTCATCATCCGCGATTCGGCCGGGCCACCGAAGACCACGGGACGGCACGACGACATCCGCTGATTTGACGGCCGTTGAAACGCCATCAGAAAAAGCTCGCGCTATCCGCTGCTAGCGCTACCATAAGGCACATTCGATCGACGAGAATCGAGACGATGGAGGAGAGACGGGATGACTGAGGGGACCGACGAAAAGGTCAATAAAGGCCTGATCGCGCTGATCGTGGCGGTCGCGACGATCGGCGGCTTCATGTTCGGCTACGATTCGGGCGTGATCAACGGCACGCAGGACGGGTTGCGCCAGGCCTTCGGGCTCGACGATCTCGGGCTGGGCATATCGGTCGCCGCATTGCTGCCGGGGTGCGCGGTCGGCGCCTTCGCCGCCGGGCGGCTCGCCGATGCGATCGGCCGCCGCGCGGTGATGATGCTTTCCGCGTTGGTCTTCATCCTGAGCGCGCTGCTCGCGGGCGCCGCGCCCACCGACTTCATCTTCATCTTCGCGCGTTTCTTCGCCGGGCTCGCGGTGGGCGCGGCGAGCGTGCTCGCGCCGGTCTATATCAGCGAGGTTACCCCGGCATCGATCCGCGGCCGGCTGTCGAGCGTCCAGCAGGTGATGATCATCGCCGGACTGACCGGCGCCTTCCTCGTCAATTACTGGCTGGCGCACAATGCGGGCCATTCGACCGAGATTTTCTGGCTCGGCTATCCGGCATGGCGCTGGATGTTCTGGGCGCAGGTGATCCCGGCCGGGCTGTATCTCGCCTTGCTGCTGCTGATCCCGGATAGCCCGCGCTACCTCGTCATGAAAGGCCGCGATACCGAGGCCGAGGGCGTGCTGTCACGTATCCTCGGCAGCGGGGCGGGCGCGCGCAAGGTCGGCGAGATCCGCGCCTCGCTCGCTGCCGATCACCACCGCCCCCGCCTCGCCGACCTGCGCGACAAGGCGACCGGCAAGGTCCGCAAGATCGTGTGGGCCGGGATCGGCCTTGCGGTGTTCCAGCAGCTCGTGGGCATCAACATCGTCTTTTATTACGGATCGGTGCTGTGGCAGTCGGTCGGCTTCAGCGAGAATGACGCGCTGCTGATCAACATCCTGTCGGGATCGCTCTCGATCCTCGCCTGCCTGTTCACGATCTTCACGATCGACCGGATCGGGCGCAAGCCGCTGCTGCTCGTCGGATCGGCGGGGATGGCGGTAACGCTGGCGATCGTCGCCTTCTGCTTCTCGACCGGCGCGCTGGTCGACGGCACGCTCCAGCTTTCGGACCAATACGGGCTGATCGCGCTGATCGCGGCCAATGCCTATGTCATCTTCTTCAACGCGAGTTGGGGCCCGGTGATGTGGGTCATGCTCGGCGAGATGTTCCCGAACCAGATCCGCGGTTCGGGGCTCGCCGTGTCGGGATTCGCGCAATGGGTCGCCAATTTCGGGATCAGCGTCAGCTTCCCGTGGATGGCCGCCAATATCGGCCTGCCGGTGACCTACGGCTTCTACGCCGCGGCAGCGTTCATCTCGTTCTTCTTCGTGCGCGCGATGGTCCACGAGACGCGCGGGCGCGAGCTGGAGGAAATGGAGGGCTGACCGAGACGCCCCGCGCCCGCGATCGGCTGGGCGCGGGGCGTTTCTCTAGTCGACACCCTCGCGCTTCCTGAGCGCGATCTTGCGGTCGACACCATAAGCATAGCCGCCCATGCTCCCGTCAGCGCGCTGAGCGCGGTGGCATGGGATGACGACCGCGATATTGTTGGCGCCGCACGCGCTGCCGGCCGCGCGCACCGCCCGCGGGTTGCCGGCAGCGACGGCAAGCTCGCTATAGGTCCGCGTCTCACCGGGCGGGATCGCGCGCAGCGCCTGCCACACCGCCTCCTGAAACGCCGTGCCCTGGACGTCGATCGGCAGATGCTGGTCGCGCTCGGGCGATTCGACGCTGGCGACGACACGCGCGGCAAGCTCGGCGAGCGCGGCACCGCCGGGCACGATCTCCGCCTTGGGAAAGCGCGCCGCGAGCGCCGCTTGGTTCTCGTCGAACGACACCCGGCACAGGCCCTTGTCGGTCGCCGCCACCAGCAACGGGCCAAGGCTGGTCGGCGCGACCGTCCAGCGGATGGTTACCCCTGCCCCGCCGCGCTTCCACGCACTTGGCGTCATCCCCAAGCGCCGTGCACCACCGTCGTAGAAGCGGCTCGGCGCCGAATAGCCCGCCTCGTAGATCGCCTCGGTCACGCTGGTGGGTTTGTCCAACGCCTCGGCCGCCGCGCGCGCGCGCAGGCCGCGCGCATAAGCGGCGGGCGTCACCCCGGTCGCGCGTTTGAACAGGCGGTGGAAATGATGGGGAGCGTATCCCACGCGGCCGGCGAGGGCATCGAGCGGGATCGCTTCGTCCGCCGCCTCGATCAGCGCGATCGCGTCCGCCACCGCGCGCCGATCACGCCCGACCTCATCGGGTTTGCACCGCAGGCACGCCCGAAACCCTGCCGCCTGCGCCGCCGCGGGATCGGCGTAGAAAGCGACGTTCTCGCGGCGCGGGCGGCGTGCGGCGCAGCTCGGCTTGCAATAGATGCCGGTGGTCTTGACCGCGACGATGAAGCGCCCGTCGGCGTTGCGATCGCGGACCGAAAAGGCGGCCCAGGCCGCGTCACTATCGATGGCGGTGTGTGTCATGCACCCGATATAGGCGCATTTCGCGCCACCCGCTTCCCGCGCCTTGCGATCAAAGCGTGCGCGGCACGGCGCACGCCCGCTGCCTTATTCCGCGCGCTCGGCGAGGATCGTCAGGCCGCGCTCGTTGACCTCGGCGAAACCGCCTTCGATGCGGATCGTCTCGGGCGTGCCCTTTTCCTCGCGATGGATCACGAGATTGCCGTCGCGAATCGTCGACATCAGCGGCGCGTGCTGCGCGAGCACACCGAAATCGCCCTCGCTGCCCGGGACGACGACCATGTACACGTCCTCGGAGCGGACGAGGCGTTCGGGAGTGACGAGTTCGAAGTGGAGCATTTTTCGGTTCCTAACCCCTCCCGCAAGCGGGAGGGGAGTTTACATTACGCCGCTTCGGCCAGCTTTTCGGCCTTGGCGATCGCCTCGTCGATGCCGCCGACCATGTAGAAGGCAGCTTCGGGCAGGTGATCATATTCGCCGTCGACCACCGCCTTGAACGAGCGGATCGTGTCTTCGATCGCCACGAACTTGCCGGGGATGCCGGTGAACACCTCGGCGACGTGGAACGGCTGGCTGAGGAAGCGCTGGATCTTGCGCGCGCGCGCAACGGTCAGCTTATCCTCTTCCGACAGTTCGTCCATGCCGAGAATGGCGATGATGTCCTGCAGGCTCTTGTACTTCTGCAGGATCGACTGGACGGCACGCGCGGTCTCGTAATGCTCCTGGCCGACGACGCGCGGCTCGAGCACGCGGCTGGTCGAATCGAGCGGGTCCACCGCCGGATAGATGCCGAGTTCCGAGATCGCGCGGTTGAGCACCGTGGTCGCGTCCAGGTGCGCGAACGAGGTCGCCGGCGCCGGATCGGTAAGATCGTCCGCGGGGACGTAAATCGCCTGCACCGAGGTGATCGACCCCTTGTGGGTCGAGGTGATCCGCTCCTGGAGCGCACCCATGTCGGTCGACAGCGTCGGCTGATAGCCCACCGCCGACGGAATGCGGCCGAGCAGCGCCGACACTTCCGAGCCGGCTTGCGTGAAGCGGAAGATGTTGTCGACGAAGAACAGCACGTCCTGACCTTCGACGTCGCGGAAATATTCGGCGATCGTCAGGCCCGACAGCGCCACACGCGCACGCGCACCGGGCGGCTCGTTCATCTGGCCATAGACCAGCGCGACCTTGGACCCTTCCGAGATCGCCTTGCCGTCCTTGTCCTTGGCGATGACGCCCGCGTCGAGGAATTCGTGATAGAGATCGTTCCCCTCGCGGGTACGCTCGCCGACGCCGGCGAACACCGAGGTGCCGCCATGGCCCTTGGCGATGTTGTTGATCAGTTCCTGAATCAGCACGGTCTTGCCGACGCCGGCGCCGCCGAACAGGCCGATCTTGCCGCCCTTGGCGTAAGGCGCGAGCAGATCGATGACCTTGATGCCCGTCACGAGAATGCTGCTGTCGGTCGACTGATCGACGAACAGCGGCGCGGAAGCGTGGATCGGCGCGGTTTCGGTCGCGCCGACGGGGCCGAGTTCGTCGATCGGCTCACCGATCACGTTGAGGATGCGCCCCAGCGTCTTGGGGCCAACGGGCATGCGAATCTGCGAGCCGGTGTCGGTGACGATCTGGCCGCGGGTCAACCCGTCGGTCGCGTCCATCGCGATCGTGCGCACGGTGTTCTCACCGAGATGCTGCGCGACCTCGAGCACCAGACGATGCCCGTTATTGTCGGTCTCAAGCGCCGAAAGGATCGCCGGAAGCTGATCCTCGAAGGCGACGTCGACGACCGCGCCGATCACCTGGCTGATGCGGCCGACGTTGTTGGTCGTCGCCTTGGCCTTGGGCGCCGCCGTCTTCGCTGCCGGCGCAGCCTTCTTGGCGCGCGGCTTGGCGGCGGGCTTCTTGGTCGTGGGGGCTTCGCTTGCCATGATGTCCCTCATTCTCTTCTTCGTCATCCCAGCGGACGCTGGGATCTCCCTCCACGGGAGCATTCTGTGCGGCACGTGGCTCCGGCCTGCGCCGGGGCGACGCGATTGGCTAGAGCGCCTCGGCGCCCGAAATGATTTCCACCAGTTCGGTCGTGATCGCGGCCTGGCGGGTGCGGTTGTACTGGATCGTGAGTCGATTGATCATGTCGCTCGCGTTGCGCGTCGCATTGTCCATCGCGGTCATCCGGCTGCCCTGTTCGGACGCCGCATTTTCGAGCAACGCGCCGAAAATCTGGATCGCGATATTGCGCGGCAGCAGATCAGCGAGGATCGATTCCTCGTCGGGCTCATAGTCGACCGCAGCCGACGACGCGGGCGCGGCAGCGCTGCTGGTGTCGATCGCCACCGGGATGATCTGACGGCCGATCGGCTCCTGCACCAGCGCCGACTGGAACCGCGCGTAGAACAGATGCGCGATGTCGAACTCGCCCGCTTCGTAGCGGCGCACGACTTCGTCGGCGATGCTCTGCGCATCGGCGAACGCCACCGTCTTGATCCCGCCCATATCATGATCGCCCGCGATCAGCTTCGGGAAGAAGCGCTTGAGCACCCGTCCCTTCTTGCCGACCACGTAGAAATGGACCTGCTTGCCATCGGCGATCAATTCTTCCGCCTTGCGCTTGGCGGCACGGACGATGTTCGAGTTGAACGCGCCTGCGAGCCCGCGCTCCGACGTCGCGACGATCAGCAGATGCCGATCGTCCTTGCCGGTGCCCGCGAGCAGCTTCGGGCTCGACGCGCTGACGGTGATGCGCGCCGCGAGGCTCGCCATCACGCCCTCGAGTCGCTCGGCATAGGGGCGCGCGGCGACCGCCGCCTCCTGCGCACGACGCAGCTTGGCAGCGGCGACCATCTTCATCGCCTTGGTGATCTTCTGCGTCGACTTCACCGAGCCGATGCGGACCTTGAGGGCCTTCAATGACGCCATCTAGCTTCCCTTGTGCCCCCGCCTGAGCGGGAACCCCGACTGGCCCCCGCTGGCGCGGGAGCACATCATTTACGCAAACGCCTTCGTGAACGCGGCCAGCGCATCCTTGAGCTTGCCCTTGGTCGCATCCGACAGATCGCGCGTGTCGTGGATATCCTTGAGGATGTCCGGGTGGTTGGCGCGAATGTCGGCGAGCATCGCCGCTTCGTAGCGTGTGACCGCATCGACCGGAACATCGTCGATATAGCCGTTGGTGCCCGCGAAGATCGACACCGTCTGCTCCTCGAAGGGCATCGGGTTGAACTGCGCCTGCTTGAGCAGCTCGGTCAGCCTCGCACCGCGGTTGAGCAGGCGCTGCGTCGAGGCATCGAGATCCGAACCGAACTGCGCGAACGCCGCCATTTCGCGATATTGCGCCAGTTCGAGCTTGATCGAGCCCGACACCTTCTTCATCGCCTTGGTCTGCGCGGCCGAGCCGACGCGGCTCACCGACAGGCCGACGTTGATCGCCGGGCGGATACCCGCGAAGAACAGATCGGTTTCAAGGAAGATCTGGCCGTCGGTGATCGAGATCACGTTGGTCGGAATATAGGCCGACACGTCGCCCGCCTGCGTCTCGATGATCGGCAGCGCGGTCAGCGAGCCGTTGCCGTGCTCGTCGTTCATCTTCGCGGCGCGCTCAAGCAGGCGGCTGTGGAGATAGAAGACGTCGCCCGGATAGGCTTCGCGGCCCGGCGGACGGCGCAGCAGCAGCGACATCTGACGATAGGCAACCGCCTGCTTCGACAGATCGTCATAAACGATCAGCGCATGCATGCCGTTGTCGCGGAAATATTCGCCCATCGCGCAGGCCGTATAGGGCGCGAGGAACTGAAGCGGGGCGGGCTCCGACGCGGTCGCGGCGACCACGATCGAATATTCCATCGCGCCATTTTCTTCGAGCTGACGGACGATCTGCGCGACGGTCGAGCGCTTCTGCCCGATCGCGACGTAGATGCAGTACAGCTTCTTCGATTCGTCGTCGCCGGCGTTGGCGCCCTTCTGGTTGATGAAGGCGTCGATCGCGACGGCGGTCTTGCCGGTCTGGCGGTCGCCGATGATCAGTTCGCGCTGGCCGCGGCCGACGGGAACGAGCGCGTCGATCGCCTTGAGACCGGTCTGGACCGGCTCGTGCACCGACTTGCGCGGGATGATGCCCGGCGCCTTGACCTCGACGCGGCTGCGCTGATCGGTAACGATCGGCCCCTTGCCGTCGATCGGATTGCCGAGGCCGTCGACAACGCGGCCCAACAGGCCCTTGCCGACGGGCACGTCGACGATCGTGCCGGTGCGCTTGACGTCGTCGCCTTCCTTGATCTCGGCGTCCGAGCCGAAGATCACGACGCCGACGTTATCGGCCTCGAGGTTGAGCGCCATGCCCTGCACGCCGTTCGCGAACTCGACCATTTCGCCCGCCTGGACGTTGTCGAGCCCGTGGATGCGCGCAATGCCGTCACCCACGCTCAACACCTGGCCGGTCTCGCTGACCTGGGCCTCGGTGCCGAAATTGGCAATCTGGTCCTTGATGACCTTGGAGATTTCTGCGGCGCGGATATCCATGTGCGTGCCTTAGCCTTTCATCGCGTGCGCGAGGGAGTTCAAACGGGTCTGGATCGAGCTGTCGATCATCTGGCTGCCGATGCGGACCTTCAGCCCACCAAGCAGTGCGGGATCGACCGAGAGATCGACGGCGACATCACGGCCGAGCCGCTGACGCAGCGCTTGGCGAAGCGCGTCGACCTGCCCGCTCGACAGCGGGTGTGCCGAGGCGACCTCGGCGGTGGTTTCGCCGCGATGGTGCGCGGCGAGTTGACGGAACGCACGCATGATCGCCGGCAATTGCGCAAGCCGGCGATTCGCGGCGAGCACGCCGAGAAAATTGGTCGTGGTCGAATCGAGCTTCATCGCCTTCGCCGTCGCGGCCACGGCCTTGCCGGCATTGGCGCGCGAGACCAGCGGGCTCGTCGTGAGCTGCTTGAAATCGGCCGATTCGTCGAGCGCCTGACGGACCATGCCGAGGCTCTTTTCGACCTTGTCGATCGCACGGGCGTCGCGCGCGAGCGCGAACAGCGCGGTGGCATACCGCCCTGCTAAGCTCGCTTGAATACCGCCGGACATCTCCACGGACGCGGGTTCCTCTTCGGACAGACTGAAAGTGGCCCCATGCAAAAAGGGGCCCCGAAGGGCCCTCCTATGGGTTGCGCGGCTGCTAGCATCGGGGGGCGGCGGATGCAAGTCGCCCCCTTGGGGGTTTATCGCGGAATGCGGCCCGGGGGTTTTCGGCGGCCCCTTCCACGCCCGTGGAGCGCGCCCTAAACCAGCGACCGGCAATCGGGAGAGCGAGCGATGACGACGGGCACCATGATCCGCATGGCAATGGCCGACGGCGCCGACATCCAGGTCTATCACGTCGCGCCCACGCGCGCGCGGCGCGGCGGGCTGGTGGTCGTGCAGGAGATTTTCGGAATCACCGGGCATATCCGCGCGGTCGCCGACGGTTTCGCCCGCGACGGCTATGAGGTGCTGGCGCCCGCTTTGTTCGATCGCGAGGCGCCGGGGCTGGCGGCGGGTTATGAAGGGCGGAATTTGGCGCGGGCGATCACGCTGGCACGAACGCACCCGATCGATCAATCGGTCGGCGATGTCGGCACCTGCGTTGCCGCACTCGCCGACAAGGGGCCGGTGTTCGTGGTCGGCTATTGCTATGGCGGGTCGATCACGTGGCTGGCGGCGACGCGGCTGGAAGGGGTCGCCGCCGCCTCGGGCTATTATGGCCGCTTGATCCCCGCACATCTCGACGAAACCCCGCGCGCGCCGGTGATCCTCCATTTTGGGCGCCGTGATTCGTCCATTCCGCCGGCCGAGGTGCAAAAGGTGATCGACGCCGACCCGCCACAGACCGCGATTCACCTCTACGATGCCGGACACGGCTTCAATTCGGACCGGCGCAAGGATTATGACGCGCCCTCCGCGGCACTGGCGCGCGCGCGGACGCTCGAACTGTTTCGCGCGCACGGCGGGTGATTCGCCGCAGGGTTGAACGCACCACGCCGATTGATAGGGTCGCGCGTTCCGTCTGGGGGGACCACATGACCGACCGATCGATCCGCCGCGGGCATGTGGCGTGCGCGCTGGTCGCCGCATCGATTGCGGCGCCGATGCTCAACGCCGAAACCGCGAACTTCACCGCCGACCTGCCCGCGCCGCATCGCGAGGCGAGCTTTTTGGGCTCGATCGCGCTGGAGCCGATCGCCGGGCAGGACGGGGATCGCCTTGCCTTTGCGCTCGAACGCGCGCTGGCGGCACCGGCCGCCGATGGCGCGCCCGCCTTTACGGTGCTGGCCGGGCGCCGCGGCCCTGCTCCCGAGGGCCTCGTCTCGGGCCAGGTGACGACCGGCGTCGAGGAGAATCGCGTCGAGGCATCGCGCCGGCGGTGCGTCGAATGGGACACCAAGGACGCCAAGAACGACGAGGGAGAAAAGGGCAAGCGGGGCGATCGGGGAAAGTGCATCAAGCACGCCAATGTGAAGGAACGCTGCCGGCAGCGGGTCATCACCGTCGAGGCCGATATTCGGATCGTGCGCGTCGCCGATAACCGCGTCGTCTATGCGGCGCACCAGCCCAAGCGCGACGAAGTGACATGGTGTCGCGACGACGATAATCCCCGCGCGGCCGAGCCCGTCATCGCCGATCTGATCAACGCGATCGCCGGGGACGTGCGCAGCGACATCACGCCGCACGTGCGCGATTTCCGTATCCGCTTCCGCGAGGGACGCGACCGGATGCCCAAGCCGATCGCGGCGCGGTTCAAACAGGCGGTCAAAATCTCCGAGGTCCGGCCCGACGAGGCGTGCGCCGCCTGGCAGGCGATCGATGCCGAGATGCCCGATCACCCGTCGGTGGTGTTCAACCTTGGCCTGTGTGCCGAGGCGCGCGGGGCATATGAGCGCGCGATGGCGCATTATCGGCGCGTGCAGCAACTCGACCCCAAGGCCCGCGACGCGCGCGACGCGCTGGCCCGCGTGCCGCAACTGATGGCGGGCGCCGCCGAGGCGGAGGAACGTGCCGCCATGCGCTCCTGGTCTCAGCCGCCGCCGAGCGCGCGCAACAGATAGGTGCGGATATATGCCGCGCGCTCGGGCGAGGGCGTATCGAGCACGGTGCGCGCGGCCGGCGGCAGATGATCGGCGGCGTGTCGCGCCTCCGCGCCGAACACATAATGATCGAGCCAGCCGCGCCATGCCGCGCGCTCGGCCTCGGGCAGATCGCGCATCGCCACCAGCGCGTGGATCAGCGCCGGAAACGCCGGAATTTCAGGATTTCCCCACCAATAATTGACGAGCACGTTGAACGGCCCGACCGCCTGGACATCGTGCCACCACAGGCTGGGAATATAGATCGCGTCGCCGGGGCCGAGTTCGGCCGTCATCGCATGGGTGAGCGCCTCGGCGAAGCGCGGATAGCGCGCCAGATCGGGAGCGACGAGGTTGACCATGCTCGACGGCTGGCCCGCCATCGTCACATCGAGCGGGCCGACGTACAGATTGGCGATCTGATCGGGCGGGAACAAGGTGAAGCGCCGCGTACCCGCGACCACGCAGGCAAGGTTGCTCGATACGTCATAATGCGTCGGAACATGGGTGGCATTGCCGATCCAGACCCGCGGCACGGCATCGGATGTCGGCAGATTGATCGGATGGGCCTCGGCCCAGCCCGGCAGATAGTCGGCCGCCGCCGCCGCCCCGGCGTAGAGCGCGGGCGCGGGCTGATCGGTTTCGGCCAGCGCAACCAGCTTGGCGAGCAGCGTGGGCACCGGCACGGCCTCGCGCTGGAAATTGAAGCTGCGCATGTCGTCGCGATAGAAAAAGCGCCCGGCGATCTCGGGCGCGCCGACCATCACCTCGACCGGGCGGTCGCTCGCGAAACCGACGATATAGGTCGCGATCGCGCGCGGCGTATCGCCCACCGTGACCGCGGGCCAGGCCGCCACCTGCCCCCGCAACACGATGGGCCGGTGCGCGGGTACGATCTCGCGTGCGAAAGTGTCGGCATCGACCGCGCCGCGTTCGGGCAGCGGGGCGAGCGTCGAGACGGCGGCGGCGCTCATGTGACCGAATACTGCCCGATCATCGGCACCAGCACGCTTTCCATCACCGCATAGCCTTGCGCAGTGGGGTGGACGCCATCGGACGCGGTACCCGGCTTCATTGCGCCCGCAGGCGTCGCCAGCGCGGGGGTGTAATCGACGAAGGTCGCGCCGGCCCGCTGCGCATAATCGGCGATCCAGACGTTGAGCGCGCGGATCTTGTCGGTGACGGCAAGCCCCGGCCGCCACGGGAAACCGTCCGAAGGTGGCACCGAGGCGAGCAGCACATCGATGCCCGACGCCTGCGCGATCTCGGTCATCATCACCAGATTGTCCTGAGTCTGCGCGGGCGTCATCGGGCCGGTATTGCCGGCGATGTCGTTGGTGCCTGCCATGATATGCACCGCCTTGGGTTTGAGATGGACCACGTCGGCCATCATGCGGAGCACCATCTGCGGCGTCGTCTGGCCGCTGATCCCACGGCAAACGCAATCGGTGGTCGCGAAGAAATCGGGATGCTGCCCCTTCCAGCCTTCGGTGATCGAATCGCCCATCATCACCAGCCCCACCGGCTGCCCAGAGGCGATCAGCGCCGCGTTTTCGGCGGCGTACTTGCCGAGCCAGGGGAAATCCTCGCGCCGCTGCTTGTCGCGCGCGTCCTCGGCAAAGGCGGGCACGGCGGCGAGGACCGGCAAGGCGGCAGCGGCGGCAAAGAGCGAACGGCGTGTGATCTGGGTCATAGCGTGTCCATCAGGTTACGGATGTCGGTATCGAAGCGGTGTCTGGCGGCGTCACCGTGTTGCGGCCTTCTGTTCAATCACGTTCCAGCCGCGCAGGTTGAGCAAGGGTGCGCTGGTGACGCTCGCGGGATAGCGGATCTCCACAATGCGCGTCTCATCGGGGAGCAGCGAGACATAATTGTCGCTGTAATAGGCCGGCAGGATGCGTTGGCCCGCCGCGTCGACCAGCGTCAGCTTGGCCTCAAGCGCGGGAACGTCGCTCCGGTTGGATAGCGTCACGCGGACCAGCATATCCTCACCGTCACGCACCGGCGGCGCGGCTGTCAGCGCGAGCGGGGTCTGCGCGAGACCATCCAGCGCGCGGTAGGCCGCCTGATCGCGCCCGCGCCAATAGAAATTGCGGCTGACGGGCGTGGCGCCGTCGCGCAGGTCGAGCCGGACGAGCGCCATGCCCGTCGTGGCCAGAATCGCGTCGAGCGGCACTGGCGCCAGCGCGGTGGCGCGATTGGCAAGCGCATCCACGGTATCGGTGCGCGTGAACAGCGCTTCATTATCGAGCCCGACGACCGTGGTGGTCGCGGTCAGTCCCTTGCGATCGGCGCGCGTGGTGTTGAGCACCACCAGGTCGTTGCCGGGCAGGTTGAGCTGGATATGGATCGGCTCGGCCGCGCTCTTGGCGCCGTAATAGGCCGCCGACGTATCGTAATCCCAGCTATAGAGCTGCCATGCATTCGACGGCCAGGCGGGATGCGTCATCCACAAGAGACGCCCGCTGTTCTTCGTCCACAGATGCCCCAGAAACCCCTCGTACATCGCCTTGTGCGTTTCGAGGTTCATCATCTGCGCCTTGCGCTCGAAATCGGCGAGGCTGGTGGCGGGCCCGAACATCGTACCGAGCGCCTCCATGAACGATTTGGTGTCGCCATTCCCGCCGAAATGCCAATCGTGATAGGCAAGCGTATCCGAGAGCGGCCAGCGATCGGCCTCGGGTACCCACGCACGAATCGATTCGAGCGTCGAGAGCGAGGGCGTGCCCGTCTCGACCGAAAAACCGGTCGCGAGATCGGTGAAATAGCCCACCGGCGGGCGATAATTATACGGCCCCGAACCTTGCAGATTCACCGTGTTCGAGCTGCCGGTGTACCAGCGCGTGCCATCGAGCTGGAAAACGAGATCGTCGAGCCCCTCATTGAGCGTCGGATAGGGCACGCCCTCGTTGCGGCCGAACCACAGAACGATCGACGGATGGTTGCGATAGCGGCTGATGACGTCGCGCGCATTGGCGAGGAAAAGCTGCGGATCGTCGGGTTCGATCTGCGAATTCTGGGTCGATTGCCAGAAATCGTTGAACACCATCAGCCCGTTTTCGTCGGCGAGATCGAAGAATTGCTGTTCGTCGTTATTGCCCATCCAGTTGCGGATGACGTTCATATGCGCCTCGCGCTGGAGGCGGAAATAGGGCCCGAGCCGATCGCGGCTGACCCGCTTCATCGCATCGTCCATCCCCCAATTACCGCCGCGCGTGGCGATTTTGACGCCGTTGACGCGCAGCGTGAGGTGCGGTTCGGGCAGCGTCTCGGCACAGGGGGTGACGGCGGGCGAGGTTTCTCCCGCAAGGGTCAGCGATTCGGCCCAGCCGCGCGGGCTCTGCTTGATCGCTTCGTGGCGCACGTCGATCAGCTTTTCGCCGACAAGCGCGCCATTGGTCGGCTGGACGGTGACGCGGCGCAGCGCGCCCTTGCTATCGAACAGCGATAGATCGTAACTGATCTCGCGAATGCCGAAGCGGAGCTGTCTGGTATCCGACACCGCGCCGTCCGCGCTGACGCTCAACGCCAGATCGTGGAGCACGGGATCGCCATAACCATTAGGCCACCAGAGCGCCGGATTCCTGACACGGAGTTGCGCGAACTCGGCCGGGGTCAGCCGGACCTCGCTGGTGCCCGGCGCGGCCTGCACCGTCTTTGCGACCGTCACCCCGTCGAAGGCGGCGCGCACCGTTACCGCCGCAGGTTGGGTGCCCGCATTGGTGACGGGGACAGTGATATAGATGTCGGCGCTGTCGGTCTTCGGCAGCGGCAGATCGGTAACGACATGCGGGTCGCCGATCCTGACGCTGCCATGCGCCTGCAAGTCGACTGGCAGCCAGATGCCGGTGTTGCGATCGCGGATGCCAGGCATCCAATCCCATCCCTCGGTCGCGATGAAGGTGGGGCCGTCGATCGCGAGCTGGCCGCCATTATACCCCGGACCGCCCTTGATCGATTGTTCGTGCGGGATGCCGGGATGCGGCGGCGGCGAGACCTTGACCGCGATGACATTCTCGCCCGCGACCGGCGCGATGGCGAACTGGCCACGCATGAACGCGCCTTTGGTGCCGCCGAGATGCTTGCCGTTGAGCCAGATGTCGGAAGCGAAGTTGATGCCGTTGAACACCAAGGTCAGCGCCTTGCCCGCTGCCTCGGCAGGAACGGTGAAGCGCGCGCGATACCAATAATCCTGCCGCGCGAGGCGTTCGGGAATCGCCATATTGTCAAGGCCGTAATAGGGGTTGGGATAGACCCCGCGATCGACCAGCGTCGTCAGTACCGTCCCCGGCACCGTGGCGGCGTACCAGGTGGAATCATTGAAATCGGGGCGTGAAAGCGCCGCACCATCGGCCGTCACATCGGGTGCTGCGGCGAGCGTCCAGCCGTTGATCTGCCAGCGATCATCAGCGATCCGCGCCAATGCGGGCAGATCGGGCAGCGGCTTGGCGACCGGCGCCGCCACCGGCGCCTTGGCGTGCGGGAGCGTCCACGGATCCTGCTGTTCGGTCAGGCCGATCCAGGCGATCTTCTGGAACGCCCAGCCGACCCCGACCTGAAGGATATGCGCGGTCTCGACATCGGGCTTGCTCGCGGCGGCGGCCGCAACCTGATCGCTGCGCATCGCCACCGTATCGAGCGTCGCGCCGAGCAAGGTGCCGCCGAAATGCACCTGCCCGGCGACCACTGGGCCGATCCCGATCTTGGGCGCCACCGCCGCGCCCGCCACCGCGCCGCGCGCGACGCGCTTGCCATCGACATAGAGCGTCGCAGTCTCGCCATCCGAGACCAGGGCGACATGCGCCCACGCGCCCGGCGCGAGCGCGGTGCGCGCCACCAGTGCGTCGAACGCGGGCCGCCCGTCACGCAGTTCGAGGCACCGGCACGCGCCCGCCGGATCGCCGAGCGCGATCAGCGTCACCCGGCCGGGCTGGCGCGCGTCGGGCCTGATCCATGTCGATAGCGAGAAGGGATGACCCGCGCCCGCAACCGCACCATCGCCAAGATCGCGATCGATGCCGATCCCGCCGGGCATGAAGTGGGCATTATACGGACCGCCGTTGTCGGGGATTTGGGCATGACCGGGCGCTGCGATCGCCGCTGCGCCGACGAGCATCATCCATCGGAAGTGCCGCATCCTCTTCTCCCCTGTTACCGGCCCCGATCGTGTCGTGCCCGGTCCTGTGCGCTCATCTTGCGCGAAGGCGGCGCGTGATTGATACAACAAATTAAATAATCAATCGACGCACGCCGACTGGTAGCGCGAACAGGAGGGCAGAATGGAAAAGCCGGGCGCCGACGTCAACCGGGGGAACGTCAACTGGAACGCCGTGATCGCGGCGAGCCTCGCCGGGCTGCTGTTCGGGTTCGATACCGCGGTAATATCCGGCGTGACCGGTGTGCTGCGCACCGAATTCGCCTTGAGCGCAGTCGGGCTTGGCACCGCGGTGTCGGCCGCGCTGGTCGGCACGCTGGTCGGCGCCCTGAGCGCGGGCGCGCCGGGCGACCGGTTCGGCAGCCGCACGGTGCTGGTGTGGATCGCGCTTGGCTATATCGTCTCGGCGATCGGATCGGGCGCGAGCTGGGATCTGGGCTCGTTCGTCGCCTTCCGCTTCCTCGGCGGGCTCGCGATCGGCGGATCGTCGGTGCTGGCGCCGGTCTATATCGCCGAGGTCAGCCCGGCGCGGCGGCGCGGGTTCCTGGTCGGGCTGTTCCAGCTCAATATCGTGATCGGCATCCTTGTCGCTTATGTCAGCAATTTCGCGATCCAGCAGCTCGTCGACGGCGATCTGGTCTGGCGGCTCAAGCTCGGCATCGCCGCGGCGCCCGCCGCCTTGTTCCTCGTCATGCTGCTGCGCATCCCGCATAGCCCGCGCTGGCTGGTGGAAAAAGGCCGTCACGACGACGCGCATCGGGCCATCGCCGCGCTCGACATGGGCGATCCCGCCACGCTGATCGAGCGTTTCCGCACCGCCCATGCCGGGCAGACCGAGGGCCGGCTGCGCTGGGCACGCCACCGCAAGCCGATCCTGCTCGCGATCGGAATCGCGCTGTTCAACCAGCTCTCGGGGATCAACGCGATCCTTTATTATCTCAACGACATCTTCGCGGCCGCGGGCTTCTCGCGGCTTTCGGCCGATTTGCAGGCGGTGGGGATCGGCGTCGCCAATCTGGTCGCGACGCTGATCGGGATGGCGCTGATCGACCGCGTGGGGCGCAAGCCGCTGCTGATGATCGGCGCGGGCGGCACCGGCCTCGCGCTCGCCGGGGTCGCGACGATCTATTCGACCGGCACCGGGCAGACGCTGCTGCTGCCCGCGCTGGTTGGCTTCATCCTGTTCTTCGCGATCAGCCAGGGTGCGGTGATCTGGGTCTATCTTTCCGAGATTTTCCCGACCGCAGTGCGCGCACGCGGCCAATCGCTGGGCAGCGCGACGCATTGGGGGATGAACGCGCTGCTGGCGTTCGGTTTCCCGATCGTCGCCCGGCTGACGCAGGCCGCGCCCTTCTGGTTCTTCGCCGCCGCGATGGCGGTGCAACTGGTGGTCGTCTGGCGCTGGTTCCCCGAGACGCGCGGGGTCGACCTCGAAAAGATGGATCGGGTGGTGCGCTAAGTGGCAAGGGTTAAACCCGAACCGTTCGCCCTGAGCTTGTCGAAGGGCCGTTCTGAGCGCCTGCCTTGGCAGGCAGTCGAAGGGGGGCTGTTCTGCGATAGGCTCGTTAATCGCTTGCGGCACGAAGTACGGTGCTTCGACAAGCTCAGCACGAACGGGTTTTGGGAGCGGTTTGACTTAAAGTCATCAGGCCCAGATGCGAGCGGCACCGGCCCGGCCCCCACCTCAAAAAACGGGCGTGATCCGGCGGGAAGGTGCCGGACCACGCCCTTAGATACCGCGCGCGTCAGTGCAGCGCGGTGCTTGATCGCCCCAGGGAAGGTTGTACGGGACGCCAAGTCATTGGGGGCACGCCGCGATCTGATCGGCGACGGTGCCAAGCTGCACGGTCGCGAGGCTGATCACGGCCTTGCCCGAGGTGGTGAGCGCGAACGGCACATCGAGATGCGCCATATCGACACCCTGTTTCGCGAAACATTTGAGCGGCACGCCGTAGCTGCGCCACGCACCCGGCGCGGCGAGATCGGCGAGCGGCACGCTGGCGCTCGCGGTGCCGCTGCGCGCCGACAGCGTCAGCGTGGCCGCGGGCGCGGTATCGACGCGCATCGTCGCCACCAGCATGAGATCGCCGTTGCTCTCGCGCGCGACATCGACCGGTGCCTGCGTCGACAGCGCGACCGTCGCGGGGGCCTTGCCCGCAAAGGCAAAGCGGCGCGCGCCTTCCTGGACGATATGATCGGTTGCCGTCACCGCGACATCGCCATTGGCGCCGGTCGAGGGCACGGTGGTGATCCGCGTCTGCTGGCCGGCGGAATCGGCAACGATCAGCGACCAGCTCGCCGCCGGCACGCCATTGGCGAAATAGATGCCTTGCTGCGCATCGTCCGCGACGCCGGGATCTTCGGACAGCGGCGGCACCGCCACATTGCTCGTCGTCCTGAGGCCATAGCCGAGGTCGAACAGATGCTTGCCCTTGGCATCGGCGGTGGCGGGCCAGGGGAAACTCAGCGTGCCGCGAAATTCGTACGCGACCTTGCCGGTCCTGTCGGCCAGCAGCACGTCGGCGACGCCCGCGCCTTCCGAGCCCGGCAGCCACGCGACGACAAAGGCATCGGCGGCGTTGATCTCGGGGTTTACGAACAGCGGCCGCCCGGTGAGCATCAGCGCGACCACCGGAATCCCCTGCGCCTTCAATTTCTTCATCGTCGCGAGCGGGGCACGCAGTTCGGGTTTCAACTGGAGCGTCTTCAGGTCGCCCTGAAACTCGGCATAGGGCGTCTCGCCGAACACGACGATCGCGGCATCGGGCTTGGCGCCGGCAAAACTGCCGTCGGGGGACAGGGTCGCGGTGCCGCCGGCCGCGCCGATCGCGCTCTTGAGCCCGCTCCAGAGCGAGGTTGCACCGGGGAAATCCTCGGGCTTGAGCCCGGTGCCCTGCCACGAGAGCGTCCACCCGCCCGACTGGCGCGCGACATCGTCCGCGCCGTCACCCGCGACGAGGATGTTGGCGCCCGGATTGAGCGGCAGCACGCTGCCGTTGTTCTTCAAGAGCACCAGCGATTCGCGCACCGCCTGACGCGCAATGGCACGATGCTCGGGGCTGCCGAGCAGATCATATTTACCCGCCAGCAGCCGTGACGAGGGCTTGCCCGCCTCGAACAGCCCGAGCCGCATCTTGACGCGCAGGATGCGGGTGACCGCATCGTCGAGCCGCGCCATCGGGATGGTGCCATCCTTCACCTGGGCGAGCAGGCTGTGCCACAGAGGCTTCCAGCTATCGGGCGCCATATACATGTCGAGCCCGGCGTCGATCGCCTGCGGGCAGCTCTGGTTGGTGCAGCCAGCGACCTGGCCGTGCGCGTTCCAGTCGCTGACGACGAAGCCGCCGAACCCCATCCGATCCTTGAGCACGCCGGTGACGAGGCTCTTGTTGCCCGCCATCTTGACGCCGTGCCAGCTCGAAAAGCTGGTCATCACCGTCTGCACGCCGGCATCGATCGCGGCAACATAGGGCAAGCCGTGGATGTCGCGCAGTTCGGCCTCGCTGATTGTCGCGTCGCCCTGATCGTGGCCGTCTTCGGTGCCGCCATCGGCGAGGAAATGCTTGGTCGAGGCGATGACGTGCGGCCCCTTGAGGATGTCGGTCGCACCGGGTTCGCCCTGCAACCCGCGAATGAACTGGCCGACATAATCGGAGACCAGCCGGGGATCGCTCGAATAGCCTTCATAGGCGCGGCCCCAACGGCCATCCTGCGGCACCGTGATCGTCGGCGCGAAGGTCCATTCCTGCCCGGTGACGCGGATCTCGGTCGCGGTGGCCTCGGCGATTTTCCGCATCAGCACAGGATCGTGCATCGCGCCGAGCCCGACATTGTGCGGGAACAGCGTCGCACCGATGATGTTCGAATTGCCGTGGACCGCATCGATCCCCCAGATCACCGGGATGCCGATGCCGCCGCTGCTCTTGTCCACCGAGGCCGCGTAGAATTCGTCGGCGAGCTGGAGCCATTTGGGTGCCGGCGCGAGATCGTCGCCATAGGGGCCCGAACTGCCGCCGTTGAGCACCGAGCCGAGATGATATCGTTTGACGTCGGCGGGCGTAACGCTGGCGATGTCGGCCTGGACGACCTGCCCGACTTTTTCCTCGATCGTCATCCGCTGGAGCAGACCGGCAATCCGCTTTTCCAGCGCGGGATCGGCCTTGTACGGCCAATGCGCCTGCGGCCAGAGATCGGGATGTGCGGTTGCCTCGGGCGGGGTTGCGGGGGCCGGGGCCTGCTGCGCGAAAACCGCGCCGGCAGTGCTGATCGCCAACACTGTTGACGCTAACATCAAGAGGCCCTTGCGCCTCTGGATCATTGCCCGCATGACCATCCCCTCTTGTCTCCAACTATATTATTAAATTAAATTGAAAAGCAATTGCTGTTGCTATCGACGCGGGTATCTTGGCACCGCCCGTGCTCGAGGGCAATGCGAACGTTCACAGGGTGAGGTAACGGGATGGCGGAAATGCGCGACTCGATCGGAACCAAAGCGGCGCTGCCGCAGGGCGTGACACGCCTCTTATGAGCGTTCCGCCCTCCCCCGCCCGTGTTCGGCTGTCGGGCACCAATCTCGAGCGCGCCGCCGATCACAATCAGCGCGTCACGCTGCACGCGATCCGCGTCAACGGTTCGCTGACCCGGGTCGATCTCGCTGCGATCACGGGGCTGACCCCGCCGGCGATCGCCAATATCACCAAACGGCTGCTCGGCGACGGGCTGATCGAGGAAGCCGGGCAACGCCGTGGCGGGCGCGGACAGCCACCGACCAAACTCGTCATCAAACGCGACGCCTGCCATGCGATCGGCATCAACATCGATCGCGATCACATCACCTTCGTGCTGGTCGATTTCGCGGGGCAGACGCTCGCGCGTGTCACCGAGGAAGTCGATTTCGCGCTGCCGGGCCACGTCCGCGATCTCTATCACCGCTCGGTCCGCGCGATGCTCGACGATGCCGGGGTCAAGCGCGCGAGCCTCGTCGGGCTGGGGGTCGCGATCCCCGACGATCTCGGGCTGGTCGATCTGCCCGGTCGCCCTCCCGCTTATGCCGAGTGGGACGCGATCGACATGGCAGAATTGTTCGACGAGCCGTTCGACCTGCCGATCTTCGTCGAAAACGACGCCGCCGCCGCGGCGATGGGCGAGATGCAGCTTGGCCTCGGCCAGACGCTGTCGAGCTTCTTCTACATCCTGATCTCGTCGGGTCTGGGCGGCGGCATCGTCGTCGATGGCGCCTATTTCCGGGGCGCCAATGGCCGATCCGGCGAACTGGGCTTCCTGCGCGCACCGACCGAGGACGGCGGCATCCAGCAGGCGCAGAAACTGGTCTCGCTGTCGGGTCTCGCCAAACACCTCGCCGCCGATGGCCTGACGCTTGCCGACGCGCTCGCCACCGATCGCTCGGCGCGTGCGGAAGCGAGCGTCGACACCTGGATCAGCCACGCCGCACAACGGCTGTACGTCCCGCTCGAGGCAATCAATTGTCTGGTCAATCCAGGCATGGTGCTGATCGGTGGTCGCCTGCCCAAGGATCTGGTCGAGCGGCTTGCGACTGCTGCCCAGGCATTGCTCAAGGAACGCGGCGACAATATTCCGGTGATCGCACCGGTCGCGCGCGCCGCCCTGTCCGAAGACGCGCCTGCCGTCGGCGCCGCGATCCTGCCGTTCAGCCATTTCCTGCTGCCCAAGCCGGGCGCCTTGTGGAAGGCCCCCGCCGACACCACCCGCCGTACCGCCAGGCATGCCTGACCGGAGATCGATGACCGACGCCCATTAGGGGAGAGCCGCATGTCCACCCATCACAAGGCCACTGGCGCATTCGCGTCGGTCACCACCCTGTTTTTCGCCTGGGGGTTCATCACCTCGCTGGTTGATCCACTGGTCGCCGCGGTAAAGGGCATTTTCAGTCTGTCGAACGTCGAGGCGCAACTGAGCGCCTTTGCTTTCTTCATCGCTTATGGCGTCATCTCGATCCCCGCCGCGATCCTCGTCTCGCGCTTGCGCGCGGTCCCTTCGATCGTGCTCGCGATCGCGATGATGATCGCGGGCTGCTTTGTCATCCTGGTCGGCACCAATCTCGATACCTATCCCGGCGTGCTGCTTGGCCTGTTCGTGATCGCCAGCGGAATCACCGTCCTCCAGGTCGCGGCCAACCCGCTCGCCGCCGCGCTGGGCGTGCCCGAGCGTAGCCATTTCCGTCTCACGCTGAGCCAGGCATTCAACTCGCTCGGTACCGTGCTCGGGCCGCTGCTGGGCGCCAATTTGCTGCTCAAGGGTGTCGAGGTGAAGCCCGGCGACGTGATTGAGGCGACCGCCCGATCGAACGCGCTGGGCGCGATCGACCTGAGCTTTATCATCATCGCGGTGCTGCTGGCGTTCCTGGCCGGCTTCATCTGGTGGTCGCGCCACCGCATCACCAGCGCTGCGCCGCCCGCGCCCGCCGCGCACGGTTTCCGGCAGACGCTCACCGAAGTCGCCGGCGCACGCTGGGCGCTGATCGGCGGGCTCGCGATCTTCCTCTATGTCGGCGCCGAAGTCGCGATCGGCACCCAGATGGCGCTGTTCCTCAACAGCGAAGCGATCTGGAACATCCCGCTCCAGCATGCGGGCTATTACGTCAGCCTCTACTGGCTCGGCGCAATGATCGGTCGGTTCATCGGCTCGGCCTTGCTCACCAGGATCAAGGCGCATCGGTTGCTCGCGATCAACACCGCGATCGCGGCGGCGCTGTGTCTGTTCGTCGTGCTGACGCGCGGCGTGCCCGCGGGCTATGCCGCGCTGTCGATCGGGCTGTTCAATTCGGTGATGTTCCCGGTGATCTTCACACTGACGCTCGAACGCTCGTCGGCGAGCACCAGCGCGACCTCGGGCTTCCTGTGCATGGCGATCATCGGCGGCGCGATCATCCCGCTGATCGTCGGCAAGATCGCGGACATCAGCGGCTATTCGGCCGGGCTGATCGTCCCGATGATCTGTTATGCCGTGCTGTGCCTGATCGCGATCGGCGCGGGCCGCGCCGCGACCCACGCCGCCGGCGTCGACAGCGACGAGGAGTTTGCCAGCCCGCATTGAGCACAGACGCACGCTCGTGCTCGGGTGCCGGTCGCGGGATATTGCGGACCGACTCTGGATTATCTTTCGTTTGCCGTGACTTCCGAGTCGCCAGATGATTCCATCTGGCTCGAAATCACCCCAGGATCGGCACGCAACAGCGGCGTCGGCGAACTGCCGTTATCGGCCGGATTGTCCAAGGGCGATGATCTGGCTAGCTATCAGATGGACGACGCTTTCGCGGCTATGTTCCACACGCTTGCCCCCAAGCAAGAGTCGGGACGGTCAGCGCTTGAGCGGTTCGGGCTGGCAGCCGAGGACGGAATCGAAGGTCACCTTGCGGCTGGCGACCAAAGGCACCGAGGCCGTGATCGTCTTGGTCTTGGGATCGTCGGCGAGGCGGATCACCTCCATGCCGGGCTCGAAATCCTTGTAGCAGCTTTCGAGCGGGCGGCCCTCGATATAGCGGCACCCGCAGGCAACGCGCGCGCCATAGCCGACGCCGAGTTGCAACTTGGGTGTCATCAGATGCGCATAGAGCGCAACCCCGGCCGCGAGCAGCACGATCAGCGCGAGCGCGCCCCAGCCGATGATCCGTCTTGTCTTCATGCGCGCTGAGACTAGGCTGGCTCGATGCGGATCAAAAGCCTGTTCGCGCTTCCCCTCCTCGCCGCGCTTTCGGCGAGCGGGCACGCGCAGCCGCAAAGCGTGATCGCGCCGCTGTTCGCTGCCGATCCGGGCACCCGCGCGGTACTGCTGATCGAGGACGGCCGCGTGATCGCCAAACGCTATGCGCCGGGCTTTTCGGACGCCAACCGCTTCATTTCCTGGTCGATGGCGAAGACCGTGACGGCGATGCTGGTGGGCGAACTCGTCGCCGACGGCAGCCTCGCGCTCGATGCGCCCGCGCCGGTGCCTGAGTGGCATCGCCCCGGCGATCCGCGCGGCGCGATCACGCTTCGGATGCTGCTTCAGATGCGCTCGGGGCTCCAGCATACCGAGATCGGCGATCCGATCGAGCGATCGGACACCAACCAGGTGCTGTTCGTCGGCGGCACCGACGACATGGCGGCGCAGGCGATCGCCCAGCCGCTCGAAGCGGCGCCGGGGACCAAATTCGAATATTCGTCGCTGACGACGATCATCCTCGCGAAGATCATCGCCGACACGCTGACCGACAGCAAAGATCCCAAGGTGCGTGCCACCGCTTACCGCAACTTCGCCTATCAGCGACTGTTCCGGCCGGCGGGGGTGACGAGCGCGTTCCTCGAATTCGACGGCGCGGGCACGCAGATCGGTGGCTCGCTGATCTACATGACGCTCGACGATTGGGGGCGGATGGGCCGGTTGCTGCTCGACGGCACGGGGGCCGGCGGGGCGCAGGTGATCGCGCCCGACTGGCTGGCGTTCATGAAGGCCCCTTCGCCGCGCGACCCCGAATATGGCGGCCAGACCTGGCTCAACCGCACGGGCGGGAGCGACCCCGACGGGCCGACGCTGTTCCCCGACGCAGCGCCCGACACCGTCGTCTCGATGATCGGGCATCTCGGCCAGTTCGTCATCGCGGGTACCGGCGCCGATCCGCACGATCCGGGCGCAAAACATAGCGTCATCCTCGTCCGGCTCGGCAAGACACAGGACGATGCGCTGGCGCCGACGCGGCGGACGCTGGGCCGGATCGTGGGGAGTCTCATTTCATGATCGAGCGGATCGGCCATATCAACATCCGCACCCCCGCGCTCGACGCGACGCTGACCTTCTACGAGGAGGTGTTCGGCCTCGTGCGCGGCCCGGCGGCGACGATGGCGGACCAGACCCGAAACGCCTGGCTCTACGACCGCGACGGGCGTGCGATCATCCACGTTAACATGCCCGTCGAGGGCGAGGACGTGCCAGCGATCGGCGCGCGCGGGCGGATGGATCATGTCGCCTTCGATTGCCGCGATCCCGATGCGATGGAGATGCGGCTGACCGATCTCGGTATCGCGTACCGCCGCCGCGAGACGCGCGTTGCGGGACTGACCCAGATCGTGCTCAAGGACCCCAATGGGATCAATCTCGAACTCGCCTTCGGGACCGAACGCGCCCTAGCCCCCGAATTTGCGCGCCCCTAAACCGCGAACACCCCCTCGATCACTGTCACACATTGGCCGCCGAGCACCGCGCGGTCGCCGTCGAGGCGGCAGGTCAGGTGGCCCCCGCGCGCGCTCGCCTGAAACGCGGTGAAGCGATCGCGACCGAGGCGGTTGGTCCAATAAGGCGTCAGCACCGCATGCGCCGAGCCGGTGACGGGGTCTTCGTCGATCCCCGCGCCGGGCGCGAACACGCGGCTGACGATGTCGGTCTCGTCGCCGGGGGCGGTGACGATCGTCAGCACGTCGCCGCCCGCGGCAAGACGACGGAAATCGGGGCCGCACGCGCGCACCTGCGCCGCCGTCTCAAGCACCACCACGCCATAACCATGGGGGTGCCAGAGCGTCTCGACCGCGTGGCCCACCCCCAGCGCCGCGACGATCGCGTCGAGCGGTTTGGGATCAGGCGCCCAGGCGGGGAGCGCGAGTTCATAGCCGTCGTCCGCACGCGCCACCGCGAGCCCGCCTGCCTTGCGGGTGCGGAAACGCACCCGATCGCGGCCCGGATCGGCCGACAGTACATAATGCCCGCTCGCGAGCGTCGCATGGCCGCACAGCACGACCTCGACCGTCGGCGTGAACCAGCGCAGCTCGAAATCGGCATCGGCATCGTCGGCCGGCACGAGGAAGGCGGTCTCGCTGAGGTTGTTTTCGGCGGCGATCCGTTGCAGCAGCGCATCGTCGAGCCAGGCGCGGAGCGGCATCACCGCCGCCGGATTGCCGGTGAAGGGAGCGCTCGCGAAGGCATCGATCTGGACGAATGGAATCGTCATATGCGCTTGCCGAACCAATGCGGGGTGACATCCGCCTCGACCAGCGGATTATCGGTATCGACATGACCTTCGGGGTCGAGGTGGATCAGCACCTCGACCTTGGGGAACGCCCGCTTGAGTGACTTTTCGACATCCTCGACGATGTCGTGCGCCGCGGCCACCGTCAGGTCGCGCGCGACCTCCATATGAAATTGCGCGAATTCGTGCGCCCCGGAACGGCGCGTCCGGAAATCGTGGATGCCCTTGATCCCCGGCTGGCGCGCAGCGACCTCGACGAAGCGCGCGCGCTCCTCCTCGGACCATTCCTTGTCCATCAGGTGATCGATCGCGGTCGACGACGCCTTGAACGCCCCCCACAGCAGCCACGCGGCGATCGCAATGCCGAACAGCGGATCGGCCGCGGGAATCCCGACCAGCTGATCGAGCACGAGCGCAAGGATCACCGATCCGTTGAGCAGCACGTCCGACTGATAATGCACATTATCCGCCATGATCGCGACCGAACCGGTCTTGCGGATCACGCGGCGCTGATACCAGAGCAGCACCAGTGTCGCGGTGATCGCGACCAGCGAGACGGCGATCCCGAATCCGGCATCATGCGTTTCGACCGGATGGTTGAGCGCCACGACCGCGCGCCAGGCAATGCCGATCGCCGAGGCGGTGATCAGCCCGACCTGAAACAGCGCCGCCAGCGCCTCTGCCTTGCCATGGCCGAAGCGGTGATCGTGATCGGCGGGCATTGCGGCAAGCCGGACGCCGTAGAGCGTGACGAGGCTGGCGAGCAGATCGAGCCCGGTATCGGCAAGCGAACCGAGCATCGCGACCGAGCCCGTGTGCCAGGCGGCGAACCCCTTCAGCAGCAGCAGGAAGCACGCCATGCTGACGCTGGCCAGCGCGGCGCGCACGGCAAAGGGCAGCAGACGGCGGCGTTCGTTCTCGGTCACGGGTAGAGCAATCCTTCGGTCCAGCCGTCGCCGTCGCGGGTGAACAGCCGCCGTTCGTGGAGGCGGTGCGCGCGATCCTGCCAGAATTCGATCCGCGTCGGCCGCACGCGATAGCCCGACCAATGCGGCGGGCGGGGCACCGCGCCACCCGCAAAGCGCGCCTTCACATCCGCGAACCGCGCCTCGAAGGTGGCGCGCGAATCGAGCGGGCGCGACTGATCCGACGCCCAGGCGCCGAGTTGCGAATCGCGGCCCCGGGTAGCGAAATAGGCATCGGCCTCGGCATCGCTGACGATGCTCACCGGCCCTTCGATGCGGATTTGCCGGCGCAGCGACTTCCAGTGGAAAAGCAGCGCCGCCTGCGGGTTCTGGGCCAGATCGCAGGCCTTGCGGCCCTGCTGGTTGGTGTAGAAGACGAACCCGCGCGCATCATGCCCCTTGAGGAGCACCATCCGCACCGCGGGCTGCCCCGCCGCATCGGCGGTGGCGAGCGCCATCGCATTGGGATCATTGGGTTCGTTTGCTTGCGCCTCGGCCAGCCAGGCATCGAACAGGACGAACGGATCGTCGGCCATCAGCGCTCCTTCCGCCACGCGACGTTGACAAAGTTGACGCGCTGGCACGGTTGCCGCGCCCGGTGCCGAAGCGTCCGTGACGGGGTGATGGAAAGACGGGTATAAAGACCGGCGATGCGCATGGCCCGCGTCCATAAACCAATGCCGCGCTGTAGGACAGCGCGGACATCGTGCCGCCATCCCTGCCCAACCGCACGGCGCGACCGACACTGCGGAACGACTCGGGCCCAGGGGCATTGAATGGGTAGCCCGCGCCCCGATCCCGGTCGCGATCGACAGCGCGATCAAGTCGGACTCGCGGTCGGCTTCCGGCCGATCCCCGAACCGTCGGCCGGACGGATACGAAAAAGGGTCGAGCCGGGCGCGCTCGATGCCGACGATAGCGATGACGCGCTGCGCCGCCCGAGCTTTCGGGGGCTGCGCGGCGACAAGCCTGCGGAGGACGCCGTGCCCGAGACATCCGCCAAAGCACCAGCGCGCACCAAAGTGACGCATCCCGAAAGACTGCTGTTCGACGACAGTAAGATCACCAAGGGCCAGCTTGCCGATTATTATGCGGCGGTGGCGCCGCTGATGCTTTGCTGGGCGGCAAACCGGCCGATCAGCCTGTTGCGTTGCCCGCAAGGGCGCAACGCGGCATGTTTCTTCCAGAAGCACGATACGGGCTCGTTCGGCGCGCCGGTGCATCACGTCGACATCGCCGAGAAAGACGGCGGCGTTGCGCCCTATCTCTACGTCGAGGATGCCGCGGGGCTGATCCAATGCGTCCAGATGGGGACGATCGAATTCCATGGCTGGGCATCGTCGGTGGCGACGCTCGAACAGCCCGACCGGCTGGTGTTCGATCTCGATCCCGACGCGGGGCTCGATTTCGGCGACGTCAGGAAAGCCGCGGTCGATCTCAAACGGCATCTCGCCGACATGGGACTGACCAGCTTCGCGATGCTCTCGGGCGGCAAGGGGGTGCATGTCGTGGTGCCGCTGACCCCCGAGGCCGGATGGGACGCGGTCAAAAGCTTCGCCGAGCGCTTTGCCCGCGCGCGCGCCGAGGCCGAGCCCAAGCACTTCACCGCGACGATTGCCAAGGCCAGGCGCACCGGCAAGATCTTCATCGACTGGCTGCGCAATCAGCGCGGGTCGACCGCGATCCTGCCCTATTCGGCACGCGCGCGCAGCGGGGCGCCGGTGGCGGCGCCGGTTTCATGGAGCGAATTGGAGGATGTCGAGACTCCCGCGATGTTCTCGGTCGACGATCGCGACACGCTGATCGCGCGCGCCAATGCCCGCGCGCTCACCGGCTGGGGCGTGGCGGACCAGGTGCTGCCCGATGTGTGAGGCGGAGAGAGAGAGAGAGAGAGAGAGAGAGAGAGAGAGAGAGAGAGAGAGAGAGAGAGAAGAACGGTGCTTCGACAGGCTCAGGGTGAGCGGGCCGGCCTAACGCGTGGGAAGTGCCGCCATCACCGCGGCGCGCTCGGCGTCGGTCATGCGGGTCCAGCGCGCGATCTCGTCGCCGGTGCGCGCGCAGCCGAGGCAGCGACCGCTGGCCGGATCGAGCACGCAGCGATTGATGCACGGGCTCGCCATCGGCCGGCGCGGCACGATCTCGACCACGCCGCCCATCGCCGCAATCAGGCGATCCGCGCCGACAGGAAGCCGGGGACGGGGCCGTTCCAGCCGCCGTCATCCTCGCCCTGATCGTCGTCGCGGTGCCGCGGGGCACGATCGGGGCGGCGGTCGGACGCGCGATCCCGCCGGTGGTCGTCGCGCGGCGGTGCGCGGTCGGCGGGCGCTTCTTCGCGTTCGGGCGCGCGTTCGGTGCGGGCAGCCTCGCGGGGCGCCTCACGCTCGGGGGCGCGCTCTTTGTCCCGACCTCGACCGCGACCACGACGCGCCGGCTTTTCGGCCTCGACCGGTGCCTCGACCGGTTCGGGCGCCGCGTCGCGCGGCGCGGGCTTGCCGTCGAGCCGCCCGATCGTCTGCCCGGTCAGCTTTTCGATATTGGCGACATTCTCGGCGTCTTCGGGGGTCACGAACGTATAGGCGACCCCGGTCGCGCCCGCCCGGCCGGTACGACCGATGCGGTGGACATAATCGTCGGGATGCCAGGGCGCGTCATAATTGACGACATGGCTGACCCCCTTGATGTCGAGCCCGCGCGCCGCGACGTCGGAGGCGACGAGGATGTTGATCTCCCCGCGCTTGAACAGATCGAGTTCGGCGAGCCGCTGCGGCTGTTCCATGTCGCCGTGAATCTCGCCGGTGCGGAAACCCGAGCGCTTGAGGCTCTTGTTCAACTCGCGCACGGTCGTCTTGCGGTTGCAGAAGATGATCGCGGTGCGGACCTCGTCCTGCCGCAACAGATCGCGCAACCGCCCGCGCTTGTCCGCCGAGGCGACCGGCACCAGCCATTGCGTGATGTTGACATTGGTGCTCGCGGGGCGCGCGACTTCGATCGTCTTGGGATTGTCGAGAAACTTGTCGGCGAGCTTCTTGATCGGCGCCGGCATCGTCGCCGAGAACAGCAAGGTCTGGCGCTGGCGCGGCAGCTTGGCACAGATTTCCTCGATATCGGGGATGAACCCCATGTCGAGCATCCGATCGGCCTCGTCGATCACGAGCAGATTGCACGCGGTCAAGAGGATGTTCCCGCGCCCGAACAGGTCCATCAGCCGCCCCGGCGTTGCGATCAGCACATCGACGCCCTTTTCGAGCGCCTTGATCTGATCGCCCATCGACACACCACCGATCAGGAGCGCCATCGAGAGCTTGTGATATTTGCCGTATTTCTCGAAATTCTCGGCGACCTGCGCGGCAAGTTCGCGCGTCGGCTCGAGGATCAGGCTGCGCGGCATCCGCGCGCGGCTGCGCCCTTCGGCGAGAATATCGATCATCGGCAACACGAAAGACGCGGTTTTGCCGGTGCCCGTCTGCGCGACACCGATGATGTCGCGCATCATCAGAACACTGGGAATCGCGCTGGCCTGAATCGGCGTCGGCGCCTCGTAACCCGCTTCCGCAACCGCGCGAAGCAATTCATCCGAGAGGCCGAGATCGGCAAAGTTCATTGGGTGATCCGGAAATGAGGAGCGTCACGGCTCAAGCGTGTTGCGCGACCCGCGCTCGCGGATTTGACGGTGAATGTCAAGGTTTCCTGCGCGTCAGCGCGCGGGCACAAGGCGCTTGAGGGCGACAATCGGGCACGCATCACCCGAACGCGAGCGTATCGAATCGCGCCGCACACACAATTTCCCGTCGCTCGTTCGCTTCAAATAGACGCCCGAATAGAAATCGAGTGCCGGACAATTATCGCCCAACTTGGCGCGTAGCCGGCTGCCGCCGCGTACCACCAGATCGACGCTGTCGGACTCGGTGATCGTTGCGGCGGCGAGCGTTTCGACCGCGATGCATTTGGGCCCGTTCTTTTCTTCCCAGCGGATCGGCCGGATGTCGGCGGCAGGCATCCGCGCCTCGGCAGGCACCGGCATCCGCGGTACGCGCACCACGATCCGCTGGCGGATCGTCAATTGCTGCCAGATCCCGGCCGGCGGCCCCAGCGGCGCGGCAGCACCGGGCGCAACCAGCGCCAGCATCAGCGCGGCAGGAAGGACGAAGCTCGACATGCGGCCATCGCTTCTAGCCCCGAGGGTTGAACAGTCGATGAATTTGCCCGGCCGGTCGCACGTGCTACGCGATACGGCCATGACCCCGCGCCAAACCGCCCTGCTCGATCATTTGCGCGACCGGATCGGCCCCAAGGCGATCACCACCGACCGCGCCGCGATTGCGCCGTGGGAATCGGATTGGCGCGGCCGCTGGCACGGCCATGCCCCCGCCTTGCTCAGCCCGGCATCGACGCAAGAGGTCGCGACGATCGTCGCCGCCGCGCGCACACGCGGCGTCGCGCTGGTGCCGCAGGGCGGCAACACCTCGATGGTCGGTGGCGCGACCCCGCCCGAGGACGGGTCGGCGCTGATCCTGTCGCTGCGGCGGATGAACCGGCTCCGCGCGATCGACCCGGCCGCGAACCTTGCGATCGCCGAGGCCGGGGTGATTCTCCAGACGCTGCACGAGGCGGTGGCGGCCGAGGGGCGTCGCTTTCCACTGACGCTGGGATCGCGGGGGAGCGCGACGATCGGCGGGCTGGTCTCGACCAATGCCGGCGGCACGCAGGTGCTGCGCTGGGGGACGATGCGCGGGCTGGTCGCGGGAATCGAAGCGGTGCTGCCCGACGGCGCGGTGCATGACGGGCTGGCGGTGCTCAAGAAGGACAATCGCGGCTACGACCTGACCCAATTGCTGGTGGGAGCCGAGGGCACGCTGGGGATCGTCACCGCCGCCGCGCTTCGGCTTGCCCCCGCGATCACCGCGCGCGCGGTCGGCTGGGTCGGGTGCGCAAGCCCGATGGCGGCGCTCGCCTTGCTGCGGCGGATGCAGGCCGCGACCGATCGAGTCGAAAGCTTCGAGATCATCCGCGGCGATTCGCTTCGCCGCGTGCTCGACCATATCCCCGGCACGCGCGCGCCGCTTACCGGCCCGCACGCCTGGCATGTGCTGATCGAGGCCGTGGCGAGTGATTCCGAAGCCGAAGCGCCTGCGAGCTTGCTCGAGCGGCTGCTGGCACCCGCACTGGCCGACGGGTTGATCGGCGATGCCGTGATCGCGGCGAGCGACGCCCAGGCCGAGGCATTCTGGCGGCTGCGCGAGTCGCTCTCCGAAGCCGAGCGCGCCGGCGGCCCGGCACTGCAATTCGACATTTCGGTACCGGTCGAGGCGATGCCGCGCTTCATGCTCGACGCCGCCGCCGCCGCCGAAGCCCGCTTTGCCGGCACCCACGCGACCGCGTTCGGGCATTTGGGCGACGGCAACGTCCATTTCCATGTGCGTGCGCCGGCCGGGGCCGCTGCCGACCGCTGGTATGCCGACGACGCGCCCGCGATTACGCGATTCGTCGACGATCTGGTCGTCGCAGCGGGGGGATCGATTTCGGCCGAACACGGGATCGGGCAGATGAAGCTCGCCGAGTTCGAACGCCTCGGCGCGCCCGCGCGGCTCGGGGCGTTGCGCGCGATCAAGGCGGCTTTCGACCCCGCCGGGTTGCTCAATCCCGGCAAACTCGTCAGGCTTGCGCGCGAGCCCGCCGGGAAATAGAGCCGTCAACCGCAACAACCGGCGCGCCGCGCCTTGCATGGAGAGTTTTCAATGGCCAGCGCGCCGCAGAATCAGCTTCCGCTTTTCTATAACGCCCTCGAACCGCTTTCGAGCCAGGCGCACGCCAAATTCCGTACGCGCACCCGCGACAAGGCGCCGTTCCTCGCCAATCATCACGCCGTGCCGCTGACGATCGACGAATTCGCGCTGGTCCAGCGCTTCATGCCGATCGTTTTCACGCTCGGCGACGATGCGATTCCGATCGCGCTGATGGGGCTCAACGAAGGCGTCAACGTGTTCGTCGACGACGAAGGCACGATCACCGAGAAGAACCTGTACATCCCGGCCTATATCCGTCGCTATCCGTACATGCTCGCGCGGCTGCGCCCCGATGCGCAGGAATTGTCGCTGTGCTTCGACCCGACCTCGGACGCGATCGGCGATTTCGAGGAAGGCGAAGCCTTGTTCGACGGCGACCAGCCGACCGAGTTCACCAAGGGCATCCTCCAGTTCAACGAGGCCTTCGAACAGGCCGGTGCCCGCACCCAGGCGTTCATGAAGGAGCTCAAGGATCTGGGCCTGCTGATGGACGGCGAGATCAGCATCCAGCCCGAGGGCGCCGAGCGGCCGTTCATCTATCGCGGCTTCCAGATGGTCGACGAGAAGAAGCTGCAGGATCTGCGCGGCGATCAACTGCGCCGGGCGAACCAGAACGGGATGCTGCCGCTGCTCTATGCGCACCTCTTCTCGCTGTCGCTGATGCGCGAGATTTTCGGCCGCCAGATGCAGCTCGGCAAGATGCCGCAGCCGCAACCGCAGCTCGATCCGGTCGCCTGAGGCCGCCATGGCACGCGCAACGGGGCCTGCCGATCGGTACTCGACGGGCGCGATCTGGTTTCACTGGGTCATCGCGTTGCTCGTGCTGTTCAACCTTGTCGTCGGCATCTTCCATGAAGGGGTGCCGGCGCTCAAGGCGTTGATGGGAACGCACAAGGCGGTGGGGATCACCGTGCTTGCGCTCACGCTCGGGCGGATTGCGTGGCGGCTGGGGCACCAGCCCCCGCCGCTGCCCGCCGAGCTTGCGGGTTGGGAACGCACCGCCGCCAAGGCGGCGCGCTGGGCCTTTTATGCGTTGCTGCTGATTATGCCGCTGACCGGCTGGGCGATGGTATCGGCGGGCGATCCGCCGCGCCCGCTCGGCTGGTTCGGGCTGTTCGACGTGCCGCTGCTGCCGGTGACCAAGCCGACCGCGGGCGTGGCGCACGATCTGCACGAAGTGCTGGGGCTGCTGTTCGCCGGGCTGGTGCTGCTGCACGTCGCGGGCGCGCTGCGCCACCATCTGCTGCTCAAGGATGGTGTGCTCGCGCGGATGATCCCGGGGATCACATCAAAGCGCTGACGGAGCGTGTAAAAGCGGCGTCGATTGCGCCATGCGCAGCCCTTGAAGCCCCCGGCACCGTGCCCTATATTCGTGGAGTACGGCTTCGTGTCCCCCCCTTTCGCGAGGTCGTATGGCACGCCTTCGGGCGTGTGTCCTCCCTGAACCTTGGCCACCTCGTGCGTCATGCACGAGGTGGTTTTTTATGAGGGTTCGGGTTGCGAGGATGGGCGGCAATCCAATCCTTCATTCGGCCGCGAGCGCCCCGGGCTGCGCCAGCGCCTCATCGGCGAGCGCGTCGATCATCCGGCGCAACAGTGCCGCGGTCCGCTCCAGCCCCTCGCCTGGCCGATCGAGCGCGGCATCGAGATAGAGCGTGCGGCAGAATTCGATCTGGACCGCGTGAATCCCGCCACGCGGCGCGGCATGGCGTTCGAGGATATGCCCGCCGGCATAAGGGCTGTTGAGCGCATAGCGGCATCCCATGGCCGCGGCCTCGCCTTCGAGCCGGGCGACGAAGCGCGCGCGCGCGCTCTTGCCGAACCGATCGCCCAGGACGATGCGCACCGTATCGCCCCCGGTGCCGAGCGGGGGCATCGAATGCAGGTCGAGCAGCACCGCCACCCCGAACCGCGCGCGCGCGGCAGCGAGCGCGCGCGACAGCGCCGCGTGATACGGCCGGTGATCGAGCCGGATGCGCGCGACGATCTCCTCGGCGGTGAAGCGGCGACACCAGAGATCGCCCGAGCGCGCGGCGCGGCGCGGCACCAGCCCGAGGCCGCTGCGCAGCTTGGCCGAGGGGAAAGGCAAACGGGTGATCGACGCGCCTTCATCGACGCGCGGATCGCGTTCGTGCTCGGCGCGGTTGAGATCGATCCAGGCACGCGCACGGCGCTGGACGAACGTGGTTTCGCCGATCCGCGCGGCCAGCGCCACCTGATCGACCGCGCGATCCTCCAGCGCGGCCAATTGGCCGATCGGCACCCGCAGCGCCGCCCGCAATTGCAGGGGATAGTCCCGCCCCGCATGCGGCACCGACAAGACCACCGGGCTGGTTGGCTCGGCAGGCCCGTGGCGGTCGAACGGCGGCGCATTCTCCATGTCCCGTCCATCCTATGCCGCGCACCGCTCGACGGCAATCGTCACATTGCGGGACGCGCTGCGGGCTGGAAAATCTTAAACGCTTTGCGCATAGACACGTTCGTGAAGCGTAGGGGCGCCCAATGATCCGAATTCTGCTGGCCGAAGATGACCAGGTGATGCGCGAATATCTGACGCGTGCGCTCGAGCGGTCGGGCTATGCGGTGAGCGCGGTCGATCGCGGCACGGCAGCGATTCCGTTGCTCGAAACCGAGCATTTCGACCTGCTGCTGACCGATATCGTCATGCCCGAGATGGACGGGATCGAACTGGCGCAGCGCTGTGCCGAGATCTCGACCGACACGCGCGTGATGTTCATCACCGGCTTCGCCGCGGTGACGCTGAAGGCCGGGCGGACGATGCCCGAGGCGCGCGTCCTCTCCAAACCGTTCCACCTGCGCGACCTTGTGCTCGAGGTCGATCGCATGTTCGAGATCGAGCACATGTCGGGCGGCAAATAGAGTTTATGCCCCGTCTGTGGAGGCAGCACCGGCCCGCTTCCCACCCCCACTTCCCAAGATATCATCCTGACTGGAAGGCGGGGCGGCGGAGCGGGCCCGTGCCACCTTTCGAAACGGACGATAGAGCGCTTGCATACGCCGGCCTCCCCGGCTACAGCCCGCCTCCTCGTGGGCGTGTAGCTCAGTGGTAGAGCACTGTGTTGACATCGCAGGGGTCGCAAGTTCAATCCTTGCCACGCCCACCATTGAATGTTGCGAACGCAACCCTCAAACAGGCCCGGCCGGGTTATCGGTCGGGCCTGTTTTCGTTTGTACCCGCGCCGCGCCGATCGCATCGACCACGGGCCTGCCGCCCAAATGCAGGTGATAGGGTCGGTGACCTTGCCAGTGCTTGTATAAAATATTACCAATTGAAAAATACAAGAGAGGGCAAATGGCTAGGCAATCATTTCACGCGTGCGGTGTCGCAGCGATGTTCGACAATTCCGCGCCGACCAACCGGCAACGCTGTTGCTTTCGGGCAGCAAAATGACCGATGATATTTCCCACGCCGGGGCATCGGGCGACGGAGCGGTAGCGCTCCCCGCCGCGTCGGCGATGCATGGCGGCAACGGTCGAGCAGGAGTTTCGGCGATGGCATTTCCGGCCAAATTCGGGCGCTATACCGAAGGCACCTTGTCGAGCCACGATCAGGTCGCACGCACCTTGGGCAGCGAAATCCTCGCCGGGGTCTATCCCACGGGATCGAAAATCCCCTCCGAAAGCGAAATCCTGCACCGATTCGGCGTCTCGCGCACGGTGCTGCGCGAAGTGCTCAAGACGCTGACCGCCAAGGGGCTGATCGTCTCCAAGACGCGCGTCGGCACCACCGTGCTCGATTCCTCGCACTGGAATTTCTTCGACGCCGATGTGCTGTCGTGGAAGGTCAGCCAGGGGTTCGATGCCCATTTCCGCCACGATTTGACCCAGGTGCGCCTCGCGCTGGAGCCCGCCGCCGCCGCCGAAGCCGCCGAGCACCGGTCGGACGAGGATGTTGCCGAATTGCGGCGCTGCATCGCGCAGATGTGGGACGCAACCGGCAGCGCGCGCGAATTCGCCGAGGTCGATCTCGATTTCCACCGCGCGGTCGGCAAGGCATCGGGCAACGTCCTGATGCGGTCGATGTCGGCGGTGGTCGAAACCGCACTGGTCGCCTCGTTCACGCTGAGTTCGCCGTTCCGCGAGGAGCACGAACACAAGGTCAGCGTGCGCGGCCATGAACGCATCGTCGATGCCATCGAGGCCCGCGACGGCCCCGCCGCGTCGGCGGCGATGCGGGCGATCATCGGCCACGGGGTGGGCCGGATCGCCAAGGTCGAGGCCGGCGCCAAATCCTGACGGGGCGCGGCAAGGCGCCGCCCCCTCACCCCCAACTCTACCACACTGAGGAACTACACAACATGATCGACCGTCGTTCGCTTCTCGGCGCAACCATGGCCGGCACCGGCGCGCTGCTGCTGCCCGACGCCGCACGGGCCATGGCCGCCGACCCGGTCGCGCCCTATCGCACGCCCTATAAATATCCCAAGCTGATCCTCGGCGGATCGGGCATTCCCGGCAGTTTCGACGAAAAAGCGGTCGATTGCCCGTTCGTCTTTTCGGCCAACGGCAAATTCTATCTGACGCACGTCGGGTTCGACGGCATCGGTTACCAGACCGGAATCTGCGAATCGGACGATCTGATCAACTGGCGCCGGCTCGGCGTCATCATGGCGCGCGACCCCAACGATCCGATCACCCGCTACAATATCGCCTGCGCGTCGATCCTGCGCGAGAACGATCTGCAATCACCCGGCCGGCTGCTCAAGGTCGACGGCCGCTATGTCGCGGTATGGCACGCCTATCCGAGCCCCGGATATGAAGAGGGCCCCGCGGTGATCGGCATCGCCTGGAGCGACGATTTCATGAACTGGGAGCGCGGCCCCGTGATCCTGCGCGCCGAGGACGGCGCCGATTGGGAGCGCGGCGGGCTCTACAAGCCCACGATCATGAAGGACGGCGATACATTCTATCTGTTCTACAACGCCAAGACGACGGGCCAGCCGTGGCACGAGCAGACCGGCATCGCGACCTCGAAGGATCTCAAGACCTGGACGCGCCACCCCGGCAACCCGGTGATCCCGAACGGCCCCAATGGCGCGCCCGACGCGCGCTTCGCGAGCGATCCGGTGCTGGTCAAGCATCGCGGCCGCTGGGGGATGTTCTATTTCGGGCTCGCCTATGACGGCCATGCGCGCGAATTGCTGGCGATGGGCGACAGCCTGACCAGCTTCAAGAAGGTCGACGAGGTGCTGATCGACGTCGGCCCGCCCGGATCGATCGACGAGAAATATGCGCACAAGCCGGCGGTGATCTATCACGACGGCGCGCTCTATCACTTCTATTGCGCGGTCAGCGGCAAATGGCCCAACGACGTGCGTGGGTTGGCCGTGGCGCGCTCCAAGCCCTGGTAAAACGACAACGGCCCCGGCGGTGAACGCCGGGGCCGTCAAGGCTGCCGTAACCGGCGCCCGCCGCTATCCGCTCAGGCAAGCGGATAGAGTTTGGCATTGAGCAGGCGCACCGGCCCCAGCAGCCCCGATTCGAGCAGCGGCGCCTTGGCGTCGTAATGCTTCCACGTCGTGAAGGCGACGCGATCGCTCGCCGGCTTGGGCTTGCCCGCGCGATACCAGTCGGGGATCGCCGAAATGCCGCCGGTCACGCTGTGCGCGGTGACATTATACTCATATTCCGCCGGGAAATGCTCGTCGCCGATCAGGCGGTTGGGCCACAGGTTGGTGACCTCGACCTCGAGCATGTTGGTGCCCGCGCGCACCGCATCGGTGACGTCGATCCGATACGGCGGCTTCCAGAGCTGGCCGAGCGCACGACCATTGACGCGCACCGTGGCGATCACCTCGACCCGGCCGAGATCGAGATAGACCCGCCGATCGCTGCCGAGCGCGCGCGCCGCCACGTCGAAGCGCGTGCGCCAGGTCGCGGTGCCCGCAAAGTGCCGGACCCCGAAATCCTTGTGGCGATGGAGCGACCCCAGCCGATCGAGCACGATCGCGTCAGGCGCGCCGAGATCGGGCGGGAACGCGACCTGCCACGGCCCGGCCAGCGACGCCGCCGGCGCAATGCCGCGTGCCTCGATTTTGCGCGTGCCGAGCGTATAGGCGCCGTCGCGCCAGATCAGCAGGCCGTTGTCGGCGACCTCGATCGCCGGCACGTCGGCGGGCGTCGGCGGCCCTGCCGCCACACGCCCACCGAGGTCGGTGGCCGAAAAGACGCGTGCATGGACTTCGAGCGCTTCGAGATCGCCCTCGAAATAGCGCGGCCGGGCGCCGGCGAAGCCCGTCATCGCATGGACGCGCGAGGGCGAGGCGGTGCCGGTGCCGATCAGCGCGCCGTTGAGGAACACGCTGGGGCGCCCATTGTCGTAGCTGACCGCGAGATGCGTCCAGCCCGCGATCGGCACCGTCAGCGCGAGCACTGCGCGATAGGTGACGCCCGCATTCTCATAGAGAATCACCCCGTTGCGTCCGACCGATACCGCGAGCGTGGCATGGCCCGCACCGAACGTGGCATCGCCCGCGGGTGGATCGAGCACGAAGCTGGCTCCGGCATTGCCGAGCGTCACCAATTCCCCGACGCGCGCGAGCGCCTCGGCACGCGCGGCGACGGTTTCGGGATCGTTGCTGTCGGAGGCGATCGCCGGGGTCACCGGCCAGAGATCGGTCTCGGGTTTGATCCATGCGGTGACGGTGAAATTGTGCGCGGCTTCGATTCCCGCAGATACGCGGTATGGCCGGGTTTGCAGCACCGGGCCCGCCGGCCCTGTCAGCATCGGCACACCACCAGCGGCGGGTTTGCGGAAGACGATGAAGCACGAGCCCACTTCTTCGAGCCGCAGCGCGACGCGGGTGCGCCCGTCGACCTCTTCATAGACCGGCAGCGTGCGGGTCTTGCCGGTCATCGCGTCCCACAATTCGGGGCGGCGGCCCGCCACGCGGAAGGTGCAGACCAGATCCTCCACCCGGCGCCGCCCGTTGGCGACGAAATAGATGTCGGCATCGTCGGTGCGGCGATGAATCCAGTTGGTGAACGGATCGGCCGTGCGCGCGGTGATCTCGACATCGGGAGCAAGCCCCGCCGCATCGAGCACCTGCCGAAGCGGCATCCCCCAGAACACCCGGCCGCGCCCGACGTTGCGCGCGGTGCGCGTCTTGCCGTCGAGATCGCCCCAGAGTTCGTCGGCCAGGCGCCGGACCTCGGCATCGCTGTCGGGATAGCCGGCCAGCCCGTGCGACTGCTCGACCCGCGGGCCGACCAGCCACATGCCCGCGCGGACATAACCGGCGAGCTTGACCAGCAGTTCGCGTGAGATGCGGCGATCCTCGGGCATCACCAGCACGCGATAGCGGATGCCGTCGGGCAGCACGATCTCGCCGTCCTCGATCCGCACGCGGTTCATCAGCACATCGGCGTCGGCGACGTCGTAATCATGGCCGGCGGGCACCGGCTGCGGCAATTTGGGCCGCGCGCCCGAGAGCGTAGCGGCAATCGGCTCCTCGATATGGACCGCCACCTGCACCGGCGAATTCTCGCCGCTGAAATAGAGGATGTCGGCCGCGAACCGACCCTGCCGCAGCATATTCTGGCAGCGCGCGGCATAGGTCAGCCAGGGCCCGGCCTCTTCGAACCAGGTGTTGGTGCGATCGAAATGGAAGCCCCATGGGCCCATCGTCATCCCCGGCTTCGCGGTCGGATGCGGCTGCTGCGCGTAGCGGTGAAAGACGAAATGGTTGAGCCCGAGCGAATACATCTCGTCGCCCAGCGCCTTCATCGCATAGGGATGCTCCAGCCAGCGCGATTGCGCCGCGCGGCCGGTGAAACTTTCGGCACCGATAAAGGTCTTGCCGTGAACGTGCGCGGTGGTCGCGGCGACCTTGACCGAATAAGCCGCGGCCCCGCCGCGAACCCAGAATTCGCCCATCAGCGCATCGACCTTCGCGCCGGCCTGCTGATCGTCGAACGGGCCGTTGCCATAGGGTTCGGTGTACGAGACGAGGCCGTGCTTGCCGCACAATTCATGGAAGCGACCGTAATAGCGATCCTCCATCAGCAGCGCGTGGACGCGGCGCAGATCCCACAGGAAACGCTCGGAGGTTTCGCCGTCGCCGACGACGCGGCCGGTGACCGCGGGCATATAGGGCGTCAGCGCATAGCCGCGCCGCGCCTCGAACTCGGCCGGCAGGTCGGCGGTCCAGTTCTGCATCCCGCCTTCGTAGCTGTCGATGACGGCGCCCGCGAGATCACGCTTGCCGAGCCGCTCCATCGCCGAGACGACTTCGCTGAAATATTTGTCGAAGTGGAAATCGAGCGCAGTGGCGCTGAACTTGTCGCATTCGAGCCCGAACCCGGCGTCGGGCGCGGCGATATTGCGCGCGCCGGTCGCGGTGTGGCCGAAGCGCAGGATCGTCCAGTCGCCGCGCGGCGCCTTCCACCGCAGCCGCCCGTCGGCTTGCATGAACCGGCTGACGTCGATCACCGTCTTGGGATCGATCGCGACATCGGAATCGCCCGGCGTTTCGCCCGCGTTGACGTAGCGGCCCCAGCCGGCCTTGTCGCCGGTATCGGCAATCCGAGGATCGGCCGAGAGCGCCATTTCGACCACCTTCATCTCGGTCGGCACCGAGATGCGGAAGAATTTGGCGCTGGTCGCGTCGAAGCTCAGGATGATCGGCGGGTTGGTGTGCAGCCGCCAGATCGGCATCGGCGCCTCGCCGACCGGACGATAGGTTGTGCCGTCATCCGATGCTTCGATCCGCACCAGCGCGCGGCTCGCGTAATTGGCGGTATCGTCCGCGGTCGCACGCAGCGTGAGCGAGCGGGCGCGGTACGGCTTGGCGAATTCGAGCACGAGTTGCGATGGATCGGTGCCGGGCTTGAAATCGAGCCCGGTGGTGCTGTCGCCATCGACCAGCAAGCGGATTTCGGCGGGCGCACCGTCGAGCGTGGTCCGCACGATCTGGCCGCGCGCATGGGCGCGATCCCCCGGCAGCGCCGGATAGGCGATCACCATCGAATCGCGGTAATGATCGAGCCGGACGAGCGGCACGGGCAGATGCTGATCGATCGCCTTGCCGCCGGTGAGCGTGATTTCGCTCCACACCAATTGCTGCATCGACAATTCGGGCGTGACCCACGGACCGCCGCTCGACGACCAGCCGGGGCAATTGTGGAGCGTGAACGACAGCCCGAGACGGCCGCATTCGTCGACCGCGTGGCGGACCAATCGGCTCCATTCGGGGGTCGTCACCCCGGCGGGGCCAGCGGGAATGCCGCAGCCGACGTCGAACATCTGGACGCCGCCGACGCCGACGCGCGCCATCGCTTCGAGATCGCGGGTGATGCCATCGGCGGTCGCGTTGCCGTTCATCCAATGCCACCACGTATGCGGCTTGGCGTCGCCGGGAGGGGTGGTGAAGCCGGCGAGCAGGCGATCGTCGCCCTCGGCAAGCGCCGGCACCGGCCAATTGAGCGCGACCGCAAAGCTACCCGCAGCGGTCCCCGCCAAAAAAGTGCGCCGTTCCATCCTCGCCTCCCCTTTAGTGTCGAAGCCTGAGCGCGCGTCCAGCGCGTGCTGCAATCGGCCAGATCGAATGATCTCGTCGGCTGGACCTGTTGCGCTGCCCGGAGCCGACGGCTAGCTTCGCACGTTATGGTATGCTGGTATCATGAGCAATCTCAAATTCGTATTATAATACTTTGAAGGCGGCGGGCGGCGGCAGATGCATTGCGGTTCGGGCCGCGTCACCGCAATATCCGGTTATCCTGCGCGCCGCGTGACCGCGCTTGATCACGTAAAGATTTCGGAAGAAGAACATGGCCGTGACACATCCCGAGAGCGAACCCATCGTCAGACGCAAGCTGGCGGACGAAGTCTTCGACCGATTGAAGGCGATGATCGTCAGCGGCGAGCGCGGCCCCGGCGAAAGCCTGCCCTCCGAACGCGAGTTGATGGTGCGCTTCGGCGTCGGCCGCCCCGCGATCCGCGAGGCGATGCAGGCGCTCGCCAATCTCGGGCTGGTGACGATCAGCCATGGCGAGCGGGCGCGGGTGCGCGCGATGACCGCCAAGGCAGCGATTCACCAGGTCGATATGGTCGCGCAACTGATGCTGTCGACGATGCCCGACGCGCTTGAGCATCTGAAGGAAACCCGCACCTTTTTCGAGCGCGGCATGGTGCGCAAGGCGGCCGAGCTCGCGAGCCCCGAGGATGTGGCAGACCTGCGGGCGATCGTCGAGCAGCAGCGCGCGCTGACCGGCGACGCTGCGGCGTTCGTCCATGCCGATATGGGGTTCCACAACAGGATCGCCCAGATCACCGGCAACCCGATCTACAGCGCGGTCAGCGAGGCGATGCTGAGTTGGTTGCAGCAATATCATGCGCACATGCTGATCTGGCAGGGTCAGAGCGAGCGCACCCTGGCCGAGCATCGCGCGATCATCGACCGGATCGAGGCGCACGACCCCGATGGCGCCGAGGCCGCGATGGTGCGACACCTCGAACGCTCGGATCACCTCTACGCGCACAGCCACTGAGGCGCGGCGTCAGATCTCGATGCGGCGCGTTTCGTAGGCGTCGAGTTCAACCCGGTGCGGCGTGCCTTCGACCTGCACGATGCGCGGTTCGGGGGTAAGGTTCGCAAGCAGCATGATGTCGTCGGTCGCGACCGCGCGCGCCTGATCGGGCGCGGAGGAGCCGCACCCGCGACGCGGCGCGCCGGCGAGCGTGGCGAGATGCCGCACGACATCGAACACCGGGCGCTCCCCATCGGGGCCGAGGATACCGAACGGGCCGGTCAGCGCGCCGGGCGTGAGCGTCTCGAGCCCGCCCGCCTCGCTCGCGGCGACATAGCCGAGCGCCCAGGCGGCGGCGAAGCGGCCATCCTGACGCGGATCGACGCTGGCCATCGGCACGCGTCCGCGATCGGGATTGTCCATCGTCCGCGAGCCATAAGGGTTCTGCCGCATCCCGATCGTGCTCGGGCCGAGGCGATACGGCGCCGCCCCGATGATCGCGCGCGCCGAGTGGACGATGTGCGGGATCGCCTCAAGCGTCTGCATGACGCTGCGATCGTCGGCGGCATGGACGATCGGACAGGTCGCGTGCGTCACGAAATCGAGCAGTTCAACCGGCGGGCGCTTGCGGTTGAGTTCGGTGAAATAGCTGAACATCCCGCCGCCCAGCGCGATGCCGGGAAAGACCCGGCGCGCGGCGGCGTAGATGGCCTCGAACGGCGGGCATGACGGCCACGCACTGCCGGGCGGAGTCGATTGCAGGTCGGGCGCCGGGAACACCGCGATGCCATCGAGCGCGAGCCCGGCCGTGGCGACATGCCGCGCCACCGCACCAAGCTCCTCGTCGAGATCGCCCGAGGCCGCGATCACGCACTCGAGCGTAATCCGCGCGTTCGTGTGGGCGGCAACGCGCGCCAGCGCCGCCATCTCGGCGGCGCCCTCGCCCCGATCGACGCGCAAGCTGAGCAGCAGATCCTGCGGCGCGATGGTCGCGAGCGCGTCTATAGCGGCAAGCGTTGCCGCCGCCTCCGCCGCCGAGACCACCAGCCCGATCCGCGGCATCGCGCCCACACCATCGCCCGGCGTGATCGTGATCGCGGCCTCGGCACGCGGCGTCACGATCGCGGCGCCCTCGATCGACAGCCGCACCGACTGGCGATCCACGCTGCCGGCCGGCACGCGATAGGGCCAGGGCCGCGCAAGCGGACGGACATAGGTTTTGTACGACGCGTCGGACCAGTTGCGCTGATCCTCCATCTCGAACACGTCACCGTCGAGGCGGCACGCGATCGTCGCGCCATGCTGCTGGTGGATCAGCGCGCGGATGTCGGTGAAGGGCTGCCACGGCGCAATCAATTCGGGGAAGGCCGCGTGCTCGACGCTGCCGTCGCCATGTTCGACGCTGAGCGGCGCCCCGGCGAGGTGCGCGGGGTGGAGCACGCAAAAGCCGAGCCGGTTGGTGGTGATGTCGCTCTCGGCACGCGCCTCGACGGTGAAATCGAGCCCGCTCTCGGTCGCGGCGATCGTCGCGGCATAGGTGAGCGTGCCGCCGTCGGGATCGCGCACCGTCGCATTGTAGGTCAATGTGACGCCGATCGTGTCCTGCATCACCACGAGGTCGGCGATCGCCGGGCTCAACGTGCCCCAATCGTGGTCGCGGACCAGATATTGGATGCCGCGCACGATCTCGACGCCGCCGATCCGCACCGCCCCCACGTTGCCGCCGACCAGATCGAACGAGAGTGGCCCGGCCGCGAATCGCAGCACTGGCGGTTCGGGCACCGCGGTGCCGCAGAGTATTTCAGCGCGGGTCGACATCGAGCGTGCGGCCGCTGGCGGCGCTGCGATAGGCGGCGTCGACCAGCGCGAGCGTGCGCAGGTTGTCGCGCCCCGATGTGTCTGGCTCCTGCCCGGCACGCAGGCATGCGACCCAATGGTCCTGGATCGCGGCGACGCTTTCCTGGATGCCGTGCCACGGCCGTTCAGCCCAGGCGAGCAGCGGGGGCGAGACATCGCGTTCCTCGATCCGCGTGCGATCCTCGATCGTCAAACGGTAATCGGCGCCGAGCCGCAACCGGCCCTTGTCGCCATCGACCTCGATCAGCGTTTGCGGGAACAATTCGTCGTGGATCGGGGTGGCATAGCTGCAATCGACGACGCTGGTCGCGCCGCTGGTATGGCCGAGCAGGATCGTCGCGACATCCTCGCCGCGAATCGCCGGGTTGACGCGCTGGGTACGGCAGGTGAGCGTGGCTGCCTCGCCCATCACGAAGCGCGCGACATCGAGGATGTGGATTCCCAGATCCTCGATGATGAAGCGGTCGCCCTCGGCGAGATAGGGTTGCGCGGCATAGACGTCGAACCCCGAGCGGAACGCGAAGCGCGCGAAGAAGGGCGTCCCGATCCGGCCCTCGTCGATCACCGCCTTGAGCGCACGGATCGGTGCCTGCCAGCGGAAATTCTCATGGACCATCATCGCGACGCCGGCGGCGGCGCATGCAGCGACCATCGCCTCGGCATCGGCGAGCGTTGCCGCCAGCGGCTTCTGGCAGATCACGGGGACGCCGTGGCGCGCTGCGCGTTCGACCAGCGTGCGGTGGCTGGGCGGGGTGGTGGCGATATCGACGAAATCGAGATTCTCGGCCGCGAACATCGCCTCGGCATCGGTGTAGCGCGCGGCGATGCCGAATTGCTCGCCCGTAGCGGCCAGCCGTTCGGGATCGGTATCGCAGATCGCGACGATCCCGGCGCCGTCCTGATCGCGCCACGCATGGAGTTGATTGGCGGCGAAGAAGCCGCAACCGATAAGCCCGCCGCGCAGCATCACGCCATCGCCGCCGCGCGCCGGATCGCGACGCGGTGCTGGAGGCGTGCCTGTGCGCCGTCGAGCAGCACCGCGGCGATGATGACCAGCCCCTTGATGACCATCTGCCAGAACGCGCTGACCCCCATCATCACCATACCGTCGCCGAGCACGCCGATCACCGCCGCGCCGACCAATGTGCCGACGATCGTGCCGCGCCCGCCGGCGAGCGAGGCGCCGCCGAGCACGGCAGCCGCGATCGCGTTCAATTCAAACGTGTCGCCGGTCGCCGGGTGCGCGGCCTGCAATTCGGACGCGATGATGAGCCCCACCACCGCCGCACAAAAACCCGAGACCATATAGGTGACGATCAGCACGCGGTTGACGCGGATGCCCGACAAGGCGGCGGCATGGGCGTTGCCGCCGACCGCATAGATCTTGCGCCCGAGCGGGGTACGCATCGCGACATAGGCCGCGACCGCCGCGATCACACCGAGCAGCCAGACCGAGACCGGCAGGCCGAGCAGATAGCCGCCGCCGATCAGCGGGAAACCGCTGGTGCCGTAATAAGCGTCGCCCACCAGATCGGGAAAGGTCCGCCCGTCCGACGAGAGCAGCGCCGCGCCGCGCACGACATAGAGCGTGCCCAATGTGGCGATGAACGGCGCGACCTTGAGCCGCGCGACCAGCACGCCGTTGATGGCCCCGATCAGCACCCCGATCGCGAGCACGATCAGGACGATCTCGAACAGGTTGAAGCGCATCAGCATGTCGCCGCCGACAGGCACGCCGTTGAGCATCAAAAAGCCGGCGACCATGCCCGTCAGCCCGACCGTCGAGCCTACCGACAGGTCGATCCCCCCGGCGACGATCACATAGGTGAGACCGATCGCGAGGATCGCGTTGAGCGCCACATGCTTGAGCATCAGCACCATATTGGCGCTGCTGAGGAAATTGGGCGCGGCGGCGGAAAACACCGCGAGCACGACGACCAATGCGATCACCGTCCGCAGCCGCATCAACAAGAGCAGCGTGTCGCCTCGCATGATATTCCTTTCAAGCCGCCCTGGCGCGCGGATTGGCCGCCGCGGTAATGCTGTCATGATCGGCCGCGTCGCACGGCAGATCGAGCGTGATTTTGCCCTCGCACATCACCAGCACGCGCGTCGCGAGCGCGGTGAGTTCGTCGAGTTCGGAGGTGGCGAACAACACCCCCAGCCCTTCCTCGGCGAGGTGGCGGATCAGGCGATATTGTTCGGTCTTGGCGCCGACATCCACCCCGCGGGTCGGCTCGTCGAGCAGCAGCACCCGAGGCCGGGTGAGCAGCGCCTTGCCGATCACGACCTTCTGCTGGTTGCCGCCCGACAGCGTGGTGACCATCGTCTCGGGACCGGCGACCTTGATCGCCAGATCGCCGATCGACCCGCGCACCGCCGTCGCTTCGCGGCGCCGGTCGAGCGTGCACCACCGGGCGAACCGCCCAAGGCTGGCGATCGTCAGATTGTGCGCGACCGAGAAGCTCTGGACGAAGCCCGCGCGACGGCGGTCCTCGGGCACCAACGCGACCCCCGCGGCCATCCGATCGGTCACGTCGCGCGCGCTGATCTCGGCACCCGCGATACGGATGCTGCCGGTCGCGTCGCGGCGGCAGCCCATGATCGATTCGAGCAATTCGGTGCGGCCCGCACCGAGCAAGCCGTAAATGCCGACGATCTCGCCTGCGCCAACCGTGAGCGAGACGTGATCGACGGTGAAGCCGCCGCGTTCGCGCGGCAGGACAAGATCGGTAACCGCGAGCACCTCGCCACCGCTCGTGCAGCACGGCGCGGCATCGGCGCGCGCGGGCGCATCGCGGCCGATCATCTGGCGGACGATCCACGGCACGTCGACATCGGCCATCGCCGCGGTCGCGACCAGATGGCCGTCGCGCAGCACGGTGACGTAATCGCCGATCCGCTTCAATTCCTCGAGCCGGTGCGAGATGTAGACGATCGCGACCCCGCGCGCCTTGAGTTCGGCGATCACCGCGAACAGCGTCTCGGCCTCTGCCGCGCTCAATGCCGAGGTCGGTTCGTCGAGGATCAGCACGCGGGCATCCTGCGCCAGCGCGCGGGCGATCTCGACGATCTGCTGCTGGCCGATCGTTAGCGACGAGACCAACGCACGCGGATCGAGCGGATGATCGAGTCGTTCCAGCAGCTCGCGCGTGCGCTCGATTTCCGATCCGCGATCGATGTCGATGCCGAGCCGGCAGCGCTCGCGGCCGATGAACACATTTTCGGCAATGCTGAGGTTGGCGAACAGGTTGAGTTCCTGAAACACCATGCACACGCCCGCCCGCGCGGCGGCGGCGGGATCGGCGAAATGCACTTCCTCGCCATCAAGCATCAGGCGGCCCGCGCTGGGCTGCTCGACCCCGGCGATGATCTTCATCAGCGTCGATTTGCCCGCGCCATTCTCACCGATCAGCACGTTGACCGCGCCCGCGTGCACCTCGAAATCCACGCCATCGAGCGCCTGCACGCCGGGGTAGAGTTTCGACACGCGCTGGGCGCTGAGGCGAGGCGCGGCCTCGTTCACGGGGCGGGTTCGACCGTGACCGGGGTCACCACCGGCGGGCTATCCCCATCGGGCAGGTAGGCGCCGATCACCACGACGCGGGCGCCCGGCGCGATCGCCTTGGCGGCGGCGCGCGCCTGCCCCACCGCCTGATCGTTGATGAGCCGCGCATAACGGGCGTAATCGATCTGGCTGTCGAAATCGTTGAAGGTGCGCGTGCCGAGCGCATCGCGCAGCGCGGTGCCGCGCACCACCGGGCCGAGCTGGACAATCGCATCGGTGCTGCCGTCGCCATCGCTATCGATCGCCATCGCGCGCGCCCGCTCGCCGCCGGTCACCGCCAGCACCGTGCCGGTCAGGCGCACCGCCAGCGCGGCATCGCCCTTGAGATGCGGATCGAACGCGGCCGCCTTGCCGGTAAGCGCCGCCGGCAGCGCACGCAGCGCCTCGGCGGCCATGCCCTCGATGTCGGCGCTCTGGCCGCTCGCGGCGTGGCGCGCGGCCTCGTCGCGGGTTTCGAGCCGGCAGCCGCCGAGCAGGACGAGGCCGATCAGGAGCGCGGGCGCCTTCATGGCCGCATATCGAAATCGTGGAGCCGCTCGGCATTGGACGGCACGATCAGGATGCAATCGATCAATTGCTTTTCGGGCATCCCCGTCGAACCGGTGCGCAGATAGGCATCGGCCTGTTCGACCGCCATGCGTGCCTGGAGCGACGCGGGCTGGAGCACCGTGGCGCGGATGCCGCCCGACAGGATCGACTGGCGCACGTCGTCGCTGCCGTCGAAACCGACCACGATCACATCGGTGCGCCCGGCGGCCTTGAGCGCCGCCCAGGCGCCCATCGCCATCGTATCGTTGCCCGCGATCACGCCCTTGATCTGCGGATTGGCCTGAAGCATCGATTCCATCTTCGCATAGGCCTCGGTCTGGCTCCAGTTCGCCGATTGGCGCGCGACCTGCTTCATCGCCGGATATTGATCGATGATCGCGTGAAAGCCTTCGGAGCGAATCGCCGCATTGGTATCGGCCTCGCGGCCGACCAGTTCGGCATAGCTGCCCTTTTCGGCCATCGCATCGACGAACGCCTGCGCGCCGATCTGCGCGCCCTGATAATTGTTCGACACGATCTGCGACACCGCGACGCCGCGCACGTTGAGTTCGCGGTCGATCAGAAACGAGGGCACGCCCGCGAGCTTGGCGCGGCGCACCGCCGCCACCGTGGCCGCCGCCCCGGCATTGTCGAGGATGATCGCCTTCGCCCCGCGCGCGATCGCGGTATCGATCATCTCGGATTGCTTGCTGGCGTCGTCGTCATGGACGAGCATCAGCGCTTCATAGCCGAGCTGGACGGCGCGATCACGCGCCGCCACCGCCTGCGCGCGGAAGAACGGATTGTCATAAGGCGGCATGATGATCGCGATGATCCCGCCATCGGCGCGCGCGCCCCGGGAGCAGCCCGCGACCAGCGTCGCGGCTCCCAACATGCCAATAAACGTGCGCCGTGCGATCATGCGCCTCTCCCCGTTCCGGGCGCTCCTCTTGCGGAAGCGCCCGGCCGTCAACCGCTGTATCAGGTGATGCGCTCGATCGAGGCGGCGATTTCGTCGGTCTCGAACACGCGCTTCCAGTCGTCGCGCATCAGCACGGGCTTGCCGAAGGTGATCGCCTTGTTGCACGCATCCGAGAAAACCCCCGGAATGTGCTTGAAGATCACCGCCGCCAGCACGTTCATATGGCCGAGCAGGAAATCGCGGGCGGCCTCTTCTGGCACGCCGCGCGCGACGACTTCGTCCATCGCCTCACGCATGACATCGAGCAGCGACGCACACACGGTTTCCGACAGGCCCGGCTCGAGCAGCGCCATCTGCTCGACGGTCACCTTGTGCGAACGCAGGATCGGCGCCCAGATCACGCGGGCGATTTCCTCGCCAAGCGCATAATGCTCCTCGGGGCCCTGCATCAGCGCACTGACGATGCTCTGGCGGGCATGGAGACCACCGAAGCGGTCGTCGCGCGCGGCGGGCTCGGTCTCGTCGTTGAAGATCGGCGGATGGCACGGATGCGTGACGAAATAGGTCAGATCGTCGCGCTTGGGCAGATGCCCGGCGAACGGCGCGGCGGCATCGAGCGCCACCACCATCGTGCCGCTTTTGAGCAGCGGCGAGATGTCGTGCGCGACCTTGCCGATATGCGTGTCGGGCACCGCGAGGATGACGACATCGACATTGTCGAGCGCGGCTTCCTTGTCGACGCACTCGATCCCGAGTTCATCCTTCAGGCGTGCCCGGCCGGCATCGCTCAACTCGACGTGACGAACGTCATATGCGCTCGACTTCAGATTATGCGACAGGCGTGCGCCCATCTTTCCACCCGCGCCAAACAGCGCAATCGCAACCATGATGTGAATTCCTCCAAACGCTTGGCAGTCATGGTATGCTGGTATACTGAGTAGTGCAATAGTGGTCGTTGCAGACGCGATGATCCGATCGCTAAGAGGCACGAATGACCCTGAAAATGCCCGAGCCGGATGCCGCGGTGCTCGCGCGGCGCGAAGCGATCGTCGCCGCGCTGCGCCGAATCGTGCCCGGCGAAGGCGTCATCGCCGATCCCGATGGGTTGCGTCCGTTCGAAAGCGACGGCCTGACCGCCTATCGCCAGCCGCCGATGGTGGTGGTGCTGCCCGAAACCACCGAACAGGTATCGCAGGTGTTGCGCTGGTGCCATGCCGAGGGCGTCAAGGTGGTGCCGCGCGGATCGGGCACCTCGCTGTCGGGCGGGGCGCTGCCGCTCGAAGACGGCGTGCTGCTCGGTCTCTCCAAGTTCAACCGCGTGCTCGAGGTGGATTATGACGATCGCCTCGCGGTGGTGCAGCCGGGCGTGACCAACCTGGCGGTCACGCAGGCGGTCGAGGCGCGCGGCTTTTATTATGCACCCGATCCGTCGAGCCAGATCGCCTGCTCGATCGGCGGCAATGTCGCCGAGAATTCGGGCGGGGTGCATTGCCTCAAATACGGGCTCACCACCAACAATGTGCTCGGCGTCGAACTGGTGATGATGGACGGCGAGGTCGTCCGGCTGGGCGGGCGGCACCTCGATGCGGCCGGGCTCGACCTGCTCGGCGTGGTGGTCGGCTCCGAAGGGCTGCTCGGCATCGTTACCGAAGTGACGGTGCGCATCCTGCCCAGGCCCGAAGGCGCGCGCGCGCTCCTCATCGGCTTTCCCAGCGTCGAAAGCGCGGGGCAATGCGTCGCCGATGTGATCGCCGGGGGCATCATCCCCGCCGGCATGGAGATGATGGACCGGCTCGCGATCGAAGCCGCCGAGGCGTTCGTCAAGGTCGGCTATCCGCTCGATGTCGAGGCGTTGCTGATCGTCGAGCTCGACGGCGTCGGCGCCGAATGCGACCATCTGATCGGCGAGGTCACGCGGATCGCCGAGGCCAACGGCTCGACCACACTCAGCGCCTCGCGCAACGAGGCCGAACGCCTCGCCTTCTGGGCCGGGCGCAAGGCGGCGTTCCCGGCGGTGGGGCGGATCTCGCCCGATTATTATTGCATGGACGGCACGATCCCGCGGCGGCGGCTGCCCGAAGTGCTCGAACGGATGGCTGAATTGTCGAAAACCTACGGGCTTGGCGTGGCCAATGTCTTCCATGCCGGCGACGGCAACCTTCATCCGCTGATTCTCTACGATGCCAACAAGCCCGGCGAACTCGACCGTGCCGAGGCGTTCGGCAGCGACATCCTGCGGCTGTGCGTCGAGGTCGGCGGGGTGCTGACCGGCGAACATGGCGTCGGCGTCGAGAAACGCGATCTGATGCCCGAGATGTTCAGCGAGGAGGATCTCGCGCAGCAGCAGCGGGTCAAATGCGCGTTCGACCCCAAGGGGCTGCTCAACCCCGGCAAGGTGTTCCCGACGCTGCACCGCTGCGCCGAACTGGGGCGGATGCACATCCACCGCGGCCAGGTGCCGCATCCCGATCTGCCGCGCTTCTGATGCGGCCGACAACCGAACAAGAGGTCCGCGACGCGATCGCCGAGGCCATCCGCAGCGGCGCGACGCTCGACATCAAAGGCGGCGGCAGCAAGGCGGCGATCGGCGCGCCGCGCCCCGACGCAAAGGTGCTCGATCTGTCGGCAATCGCGGGCGTGGTCGATTACGATCCCGCCGAACTGGTGCTGACGGTGCGCCCCGGCACCCCGCTCGCCGAGGTCGAGGCGCTGGTCGCGGCGCGCGGGCAGATGCTCGCGTTCGATCCGTTCGATCACGGGCCGATCCTGGGCGGCACCGCGGGCGCGGCGACGATCGGCGGCGTGGTCGCCGCCGGCGTCTCGGGCTCGCTGCGGCTGTCGGGCGGCGCCGCGCGCGACCACCTGCTCGGCCTGCGCGCGGTATCGGGGCGCGGCGATCTGTTCGTCGGCGGCGCCAAGGTGGTCAAGAACGTCACCGGCTATGATCTGCCCAAGCTCGCCGCGGGCAGCCGGGGGCGGCTGTTCGCGATCACCGAAATGACGCTCAAGGTGCTGCCGCGCGCGCCGATCGCGGCGACGCGCGCGATTGCCGGGCTCGATCCGGCGGCGGCCGTCCGCCTGATGGCGGCGGCGATGGGATCGCAGGCCGAGGTCGGCGCAGCGGCCTATCTGCCCGCCGCGCTCAACCACGGGCAATCGCTCACCTTGCTGCGGCTGCTCGGCTTCGGGCCGTCGGTGGCGGCGCGGTGCGGGATGATCGAAAGCCTGCTCGGCACGCACGGCGCGGTGATCGCGCGCGACGGTGACGAGGACGCCGCCTGCTGGGCAGCGCTGCGCACCGTCGCGCCGCTGGCGGGCGATACATGCTTGTGGCGCGTCAACGTGCCCCCCAGCGGCGCACCCTCGGTCGTCGCCGCGCTCGAACCGCTGGGCGCGCGCTGGCTGTTCGATTGGGCGGGCGGGCTGGTGTGGATCGCGTTCGATGGCGATCCCGCGCTGGTCCGCGCCGCCGCGGCAGCAGCGGGCGGTCATGCGATGCTGATCCGCGCCCCCGAGGCGCGGCGCGCCGCCACCCCCGCCTTGCACCCGCCCGCGCCGGGCGTGGCCGCCCTCGAGGAACGCGTTCGCCGCGCTTTCGACCCGGCGCGCGTGTTCGAGACCGGACGCTTCTAGGGCTCGGACCCATTATTAAAGAGGTCGAGATGGAGACGAAAAGGGTCGCTGGGAGAGAGGGCGCGCAGCCAGATAGCGGGGCTATCTGGCAAGCGCCCGACCGCGCCAGCGGCCCTTTTCGTCCCACCGCTTCGCGGCAGCCCTGTCCGGGCGCTGCGGCGCGTCGGACCACTCGAACGGGGGGCAAGCCCCGTTCCTCGCGATCCTCCTCCCACAGCATCCCGGACAGGGCTGTCTCGATCCTCTTTAATAATGGGGCCGAACCCTAGACTATGCAGACCAACTTCACCCCCGACCAGCTTGTCGATCCGGCGATGGCCGCGTCCGAAGCCGTGATCCGCAAATGCGTGCATTGCGGCTTCTGCACCGCGACCTGCCCGACCTATGTCCTGCTCGGCGACGAACTCGATAGCCCGCGCGGCCGCATCTATCTGATGAAGGACATGCTCGAAAACGAGCGCACGCCCTCGGCCGAGGTCGTCAAACATATCGACCGCTGCCTGTCGTGCCTGTCGTGCATGACGACCTGCCCCTCGGGGGTGAATTACATGCACCTCGTCGATCATGCGCGCGCCTATATCGAGGAGCGCTATCGCCGCCCCTTGCACGAGCGGCTGTTGCGATCGCTGTTGGCGCAGGTGCTGCCCTATCCGCGGCGGTTCCGGCTCGCGCTGGCGCTGGCGCGGTTCGCGCGGCCCGCGACGCCATTGTTTGCACGGGTGACGGCGCTGAAGCCGATCGCCGCGATGCTGGCGCTCGCGCCCAAGCGCGTGCCGCCGGCCCCGGCCGCGCTGCCCTCGCCCGCCCCCGACGCGGGCAGACGCGGGCGGATCGCCTTGATGCAAGGGTGCGCCGAACCCGTGTTGCGCCCGGAGATTCGCGCCGCGACGGTGCGGCTGATCAACCGCGCGGGCTATGACGTGGTGTTCGCCCCCGACGAGGGCTGCTGCGGCGCGCTCGTCCACCATATGGGCAAGGACGAGGCCAGCCTGGCCGCAGCCCGGCGCAACGTCGATGCCTGGACCGCGCTGGCCGACGACGGCGGGCTCGAAGCGGTGGTCATCACCGCCTCGGGCTGCGGCACGACGATCAAGGATTATGGCTTCATGCTGCGCAACGACCCCGCTTATGCCGACAAGGCAGCGCGGGTATCGGCGCTCGCCAAGGATGTGAGCGAATTGCTCGCCGACATTCCGCTGCCCCCCGGCAACGGCCGCGGGCTAACGGTCGCCTATCACGCCGCCTGCTCGCTCCAGCATGGGCAGAAGGTCACAACCGCACCGCCGCGCCTGCTCGCCGACGCCGGCTATGCCGTGCGCACCCCCGCCGAGGCGCATCTGTGCTGCGGCTCGGCCGGGACGTACAATATCCTCCAGCCCGAGATCGCGGGCCAGCTCGGCGATCGCAAGGCCGCCAATCTGGTGCGGCTGGGCGCCGACGTCATCGCCACCGGCAATATCGGCTGCGCGATGCAGATCGGCCAGCGCGCCAGCGTGCCCGTCGTCCATATCGTCGAACTGCTCGATTGGGCGACCGGCGGGCCCAAACCAGCGGCGATGCTTGATTTTTGAGGATAATCGGCCGAAGCTGACATTAATTCCCAACATATGATACCGGGGAGGAAGCGACTCCGCTAAAGCGGAGCCGAACCGATCCGTCCGTCCGGGCGAATCGCGATTCTAAAAAGCGAAGGGGCGGGGATAATGAGCACGGCGGTGGCATCGGACGACAATCATGAGAAGACGGGGCACGAGAAGATCGGGCCGAAGGGCAGCCAGACGCTGCTGCGCGGGCTCGATATTCTCGATCAGGTCGTCGACGGCCCCATCGCGCTGGCCGAATTGTCCGCGCGGATGGGGCTGACGCGCTCGACCACCCACCGGCTGGCGACCGCGCTGATCGATCGCGGTTTCCTGATCTTCATGCCGCGCAAGGGCTATCGCCTCGGCCCCAAGCTGCTCCACCTCGGCTTCGTCGCGCAAAGCCAGGTCAATCTGATCCAGGTCGCGCGCCCTCATATCGAAGCGCTGGCGGCGCGCACCGGCGATACCGTGCATCTCGGTCGGCTCGATACCGATCGCGCGCTCTATCTCGACAAGATTTCGGGGCGGCGGCGCGTCGAGATTTCGAGCCGCATCGGCGATCGCCATCCGCTGACCTCGACCGGGCTGGGCAAGGCGCTGCTCCTCGATCTTGCGCCCGCGCATTGGCGCCACCTGTTCGAGGACGATCAGGCGCGCGGCGTGCCAGGCGCCGATTATGCGACCTGGGAACAGCGGATGCGCCGTTATGTCGCGGCGGGCTGCGCGTTCGATCTCGAGGAGAATGAGGATCAGATCCGCTGCGTCGCCGCGCCGATCCATGATGCCTCGGGGCGTACCGTCGCCGCGATCAGCGTGTCGAGCGCCGCGCAATATATGGACGAGGCGCGGATGGCGACGCTGAGCGCCGACGTGCTCGCCACCGCGCAGCGCATCAACCTTGCGCTCGGGCAGGAACCGTCGCGCACGGACGAGTAAGGCGGCGAATCGGCCGGCGCGGCATCGCGCCGCTCGGACACTCGATTCGTCTCCGACCGCGGCGTTCGTGCGCGAAATATGTATCAATATATGGCACCCACATCCGTAAAGTGGATTTTGCTTGCCGCCCATGCACCCCCATGGCTAACTGGTCATACCATCCCCGACGGTCGGGGAGGAAAGTTTTATGGGAGGGCCTGATGGCTCGTATCAGCGGTGCGATCAGGCGGGCTGCGGTGATTTCCGTGTCCGCGCTCGCGATGATGGGAAGCGGCGCCGCCGCGCAGACGACTGTCCCCGGCTATGAAGCCAAGGTCGAGGCCAAGCTGCAGGCTGTCCAGGCCGGCATTGCCAGCGGGCCGTTCAAATCGGATTGGGATTCGCTGCGCGCGGGCTACAAGACGCCCGATTGGTTCCGCAACGCCAAGTTCGGCATCTTCATCCATTGGGGCGTCTATTCGGTGCCCGCGTTCGCGAACGAATGGTATTCGCGCAACATGTATGTGCCGGGCAACCCGGCCTATGAGCACCATCTGAAGACCTATGGGCCGCAATCCAAGTTCGGCTACAAGGACTTCATCCCGATGTTCAAGGCGGAGAAGTTCAACCCCGATGCGTGGGTGAAACTGTTCACCGATGCCGGCGCGAAATACGTTATCCCGGTGGCCGAGCATTGCGACGGCTTCGCGATGTACGATTCGGATCTCACCGTCTGGGACGCCGCCGACATGGGCCCCAGGCGCGACGTGGTCGGCGAGATCGCCAAGGCCGCGCGCGCCAAGGGCATGCACTTCGGCCTGTCGTCGCACCGCGCCGAGCATTCGTGGTGGTACCATATGGGCCGCACGTTCGATTCGGACGTCAATGACCCGAAGAATTTCGGCATTTACGGCCCGGCGCAGCGCACCGGCCTGCCCGCCGACAAGTCGACCGCCTGGCCCGACAGCGGCCAGCTCCAGAACTGGATGCCGCCGAGCAAGGAATTCCTCAACGACTGGCAGGCGCGCACGACCGAGCTGATCGACAAGTACAGCCCCGAGCTGATCTATTTCGACTGGTGGACCTCGGCGCCCGTGTACGAGCCGCTGATGCGCGACACCGCGGCTTATTATTACAACAAGACCGCCAAGCAGTACGAGCAGGGCATCATCGCCTATAAGGGCTCGCAATTCGCCGAAGGCAGCGCGATGTTCGACATGGAGCGCGGCAAGTCCGACGCGCTCAAGCTCACGCCGTGGCAGTCGGATACCTCGGTCAGCGTCCACAGCTGGGGCTATGCCCAGAACGACACCTATCGTACCGCGCCGTCGCTGATCGCCGATCTGATCGACATCGTCAGCAAGAACGGCAACCTGCTGCTCAACGTCGGCCCCAAGGCCGACGGCACCATCCCCGAGGAAATCGCCTCGGTGCTCAAGGGCATGGGCGGCTGGCTCAAGGTCAATGGCGAAGCGATTTACGACACTCGCCCGTTCAAATATTTCGGCGAGGGATCGACCAAATCGGGCCAGGTCCGGGTTGGCGGGCAGGTCGAGGAATCGGCGACCAAGGGCTTTGGCGTCGACGACATCCGCTTCACGACCAAGGGCGACAATCTCTACGCCATGGGCCTTGAGCGGCCGAAAAACGGTGCCGTGCTGATCAAGACGCTCTACGCGGGCAATCCGTATCTCAACGCGCCGATCAAGAGCATCGAACTGCTCGATGGCGGCAAGATCAAGTGGCAGCAGACGCCGGAGGGGCTGAAGATCACGCTCCCCGCGGTGGGCGACGGGGCTTTCCCCTACGCGCTCCGCATCCGGACCAGCTGAGCTTAAATAAGCGGAATACAAAATATGGCCGTGGCCCCCTCGGGTGCCACGGCCATTTTAACATGGGGGAGGACACGATGAGCATAATACACCGCCGGACGAAGACGATTCTCGCGACCGCAACGGCATGGGCAACACTGGCTGCGACAGGTGCCGCCGCACAATCGGAGATCGCGCTCCAGCCGTTCCCCGTGAACCACGAACTCCGCGTCGATTCGGCCGCCGATGCGCGCTTCCTGCTCGATGGCCCGGCTGGCAAATACGGCTTCATTCAGGTCCGTGACGGCCATCTCTATCGTCCCGACGGCAAGCGCTTCCGCTGCTGGGGCGTCAATCTGACCGGCTTCAGCCTGGGATCGGCGCAAATCCCGCCCCACACCGAGGCGACCGAAATGGCCGCCGAACTGGCCCGACTGGGCATCAATTGCGTGCGATTGCACTTCCTCGATCTGCCCAAGACGCAGACGGTGAAGCCCGCGGGCGATCTCGGCCCCGATCCGGTGCCGGTCAAGCAGATGCCGTCGGCGCTGATCGCCGATGGGCCGACCTCGCAGGTGTTCGATCCCGAGGCGCTCGACCGGCTCGATTTCATGTTCGCCGAGCTCAAGAAGAACGGCATCTACGTCGATTTCAACCTCAACGTCGGGCGCACCTATCGCCCCGGCGATAACGTGCCCGACGCCGAGCTGATCGGCAGCGCCAAGGCCTATACCTATATCGGCCCCGAGTTGATCGCGCTGCAAAAGGACTATGCCAAGAAGCTGCTGGGCCACACCAACGCCTATACCGGGCTGCGCTATGCCGACGATCCCGCGGTGGTGATCGTCGAGGTGGTCAACGAGAATTCGCTGCTCGAATTCTGGATGCGCAACTGGCTGCGCGGCGAGCGCGTCGAGGGCGGCGCCAACCACCAGCTCGATATGACGCCGCATTATCAGGCGATCCTGATCGGCATGTACAACGACTGGCTGGCGGCCAACCGCAAGCCCGCCCAGATCGCCGAACTGCGCCGGTTGGCAGGGGTTGCCGCCGGTCAGCCCATTCCGCTGATGCGCCGTGGCAACCACCCCGATGCGCCGCGCCTCCGCTTCGATGCCGAGCTCGACTTCGTGACCCACGTCGAAGTCGCGTTCCATGCCGAGATGAAGCGCTTCTTGCAAGATGAAGTCGGCGTCAAATCGCCGATCATCCCGCTCGCCGATCACACCTATTTCATCGCCAACCAGCCGCTAATGCGTACCGCGATGAAATCCGACATCGTCGATGCGCATGTCTATTGGCAGCATCCGGCGATCTATGGCCGTCGCAACGAGCCGATGGTCAACACCCCCGAATTGTCGATCGTCCAGAAGCTCGCGCGTAGCGCGACGGTGGGCAAGCCGTTCACGGTGAGCGAGGTCAACCATCCTTACCCAAGCGACTATGGCGCCGAGATGATCCCCATCCTCGCCTCCTACGCCGCGCTTCAGGATTGGGATGGCATCTTCTTCTATACCTATGAGACCAAGCTGCACGGCAAATGGACCCCGCACATCACCGGCGAGTTCGACATCGCGCTCGATCCCGCCAAGATGGCGCAGATGCCCGCGGGCGCGATGCTCTTCCTGCGCGGCGACGTGTCGGCCGCAAAACAGGTGATGACGCGCTCCTACTCGACCGATCAGGTCAACGAAGCAGCCCGGCTGCCGCGCGCGGCGATGCCTTATTATACGCCCGGCTTCGACATGAAGCTGCCGCTGGTCCACGGCTCGCGCGTGTCGTGCCTCGATTGCACGCCCAGCCTGCCCGCCCCGCTGCCGGCGATGAATCCGATCGTCTCCGACACCGGCGAACTGAGTTGGAAGACCGACGACGGCAAGGATGGGATCTTCAGCGTCAATACGCCGCGCAGCCAGGCGCTGGTCGGGTTCGTCAGCGCCAATGAGAAGGTGCAGACGCGCAACCTCTCGGCCGACATCGGCAATGCCTTCGCGGCGATCACGCTGTCGTCGCTCGACAACAAGCCGCTCAACCTCTCCGATCGGATGCTGCTCACCACCACCGGCAAGGTCGAGAATACCGGTCAGCAATGGAATGCGCGCCGCGCGATGCTTTCCAACTGGGGCGGTGCCCCGACGCTGATCGAGCCGATCACGGGCTGGATCCAGCTCAAGGATCTCGAAGGCGCGGTGGGCGTATTCGCCCAGCCGCTCGACGGTTCGGCGCGCCCGATCGGCCCCGAGATCAAGGGCCGCATGATCGAGCCGGGCTGGGAGATCGCCGTCGGCACGCCTGCCACCACCCACTATCTCGTCAGGGTCGTCCGCTAGGGCGCGCGGCGTCAAATCTGATCCGTTCGCCCTGAGCTTGTCGAAGGGCCGTTCTTTCTTTCGATGCCGCAAGAAAAACGGTGGGATCACGTGCCGCCCCTGGCACAGAGCACGATAAAATAGAGCGGCGATCCGATATTCTTGGATCGCCGCTCTTGCTTTGTGACGTGAGCGCCGCCCGTTCCTGCGTCCACGCTCAAACCCGCTTCGCAAAAAAATCGGCCAGCGTCCCGAAGGACGCTGGCCGAACCGCCGAAGCGGGGGCAGATGCCGGGGCCGCGACCGATCGCCGCCGCCCCGGCCACTGGGCTTACCAGTGGAAGCGGACGCCCACGGTGAACTGGCGATCGTCGTACGACCGGCCGTTGGGCTGAAGCGGATTGCCGAAATAGGTTACCGACTTGGTGCGGGTCAGGTTGCTGCCTTCGAAGGTCAGCGCCACCTGGCTGGTGACATCGACCGACGCCGAGGCATCGAGCCAACCATAACCCTTGCGGAAGTTCGAGGCGACGCCGAGCCCACCGTTCAGATAGGCCAGCCCCGAGTAGAAGGTGCTGCGATAATTGTACGCGACGCGCGCCGAAACCGGGCCCTTCTCGTACATCGCAACAAGATTGTAGCTGTTCGGCGACAGATTGGGCAGCGGCAGCGTTTGCCCGGCCAGCGGGCTCGGCGAGACGCTCTTGACGTGGGTGTAATTGGCCTGGACCCCCAGCCCGCTGAGCAACCCCGGCAGGAAATCGAAGAACTGCGTATAGCCGACCTCGATCCCCTTGATCGTCCCGTTGCCGCCATTGATCGGCTGGGTCAGCGTATAGGCGTTGCCGTCGATGACCACGCCCGCGGTCGCCGAGCTCGACAGGAAGCCCTTCACCTTGCGGTAGAAGCCCGCCACATAGACCGAGCTGCTGTCGCCGAAATAATATTCGAGCGAGGCATCGAGATTGTCCGAGCGGAACGGCTGCAGATCGGGATTACCCGAGCTCGCCAGGCCCGACGCCGGCACTACCGTGACCGACGGCGACAGATTGTTGAAATCCGGCCGCGTAAGCGTCTTCGACGCCGACAGGCGCAGCTGGAGATCATCCGTCAGGTGCGCACGCAGGTTAAGCGACGGCAGCCAGTCGGTATATTCGGACTTGCGATTGAGCGCCCGATACCCGTCCTGCGTCAGCTTGCCGTCGGCGTCCTTGACATAGGTCGCGACGTTACCGATCAGGCTGCCGCGCGTGTGAACCACGCGCAGGCCGACGTTACCGTCGATGCGGATGCCGGGATCGACCTCGAACTTGGCCAGACCGTAGATCGCCTTGACCTCTTCGCCGATGTCGAAGGTCGACAACGGATTGACGCTCGGCACGGCGGTAAAGCCGAGCCGCTGACGGATACCCTCGAAATCGTTGCGCAGCAGATCGGTCTTCGTAACGAGGAAATCGCGCGTGAACGGCACATTGCCCTTCTTGGTGAAGAAGTCGGGCGTATGCGTCGGCTCGAACAGATCGGCAAAGTTGCTCGCCGACGGCGAACCCGGCGTGGCCGAGAAGAAGCGAACCGGGGTGAAATAGGCGTTGCGATCGGCATAGCGGAAACCCGCCGCGATCTGCGTGATCGGGCCGTCGAGTTCCTGCGACACGTCGAACGTCGCCGCCCACATGTTACCCTTATAATGGTTCTCGCTCAGCGTGTAGCTGCCGAGATTGTATGAACTCAGCTTGGTCAGATCGACGCCCTCGACGATCATCGAGGGGGCCGAGCCCGAATTGTCCTGGTGCGTCTTGGGGGCGACCGCCGTGATGCCGAGATCGGTGTACGACAGATCGTTGGTCGACGTCGTCCGGCTGACGTCGGCCTTCAACTGCAGCCCGTCACGCTTCCACTTGCCGCCGATCGCATAAGTCTGGTTTTTATCATAGACATCGCGCGCCGCGGCAAAGGCTGTCACACGGTTATTGGCGAACGACCCGGACTTGAAGATGTCGGTGCCGTCGAAGGTGGTGAAGCTGCCCGGGATCGGGGCGACCGTTGGCGACGAGTTCGCCGCGGCGCGGATGTTCAGGCCCCATTGATCGGTGATGTTCTCAAACTTCGAATAATTGCCCTGGGCATAGATCTCGAGTTCGTCGGTCGGGCGCCATTGCACCGCGGCATCGACGCCCTTGCGGGTCCGGTTGCCGATGATCGACGGGCTGTAGGTGCCGTCGGGGGTGGCGATCGTCCGGCCGGCGATGATATCGGTGCGGCCGATGGGGGCGCCCGACGAGATCGTGTCGTTGCGGAACGCGCGCTCCTGATAGGTCGCAGCGACCAGCACGCCGATCTCACCGATCCCGGTGCTCCAACGGTTCGAGACCAGCCCCGAGAACAGCGGCGACACCTTGTCGGCCAGGTCGTTGTACCGCGCGCGCGCGCTGCCCGAGAGCGTGAAACCGTCGAAATCGAGCGGCATGCGCGTGCGAACGTCGATCGTGCCGCCGATCCCGCCTTCGACCAGATCGGCGGTCGGCGCCTTATAGACGTCGATCCCCGAGATCAGCTCGGCGGCCAGATCCTGGAAATTGAAGGTGCGGCCGGCGCCGGCGGTGAACACTTCGCGGCCGTTGAGCGTGGTCTCGACCTGCGTGAGCCCGCGAATCATCACGCTCGACCCCTCGCCGTAATCGCGACCGATCTGCACGCCGGTGATGCGCTGGAGCGCTTCGGTGACGTTGACGTCGGGCAATTTGCCAATGTCCTCGGCAACGATCGAATCAGAGATCGAGTCAGAATTGCGCTTGATTTCCTGCGCACTCCGCAGGCTGGCGCGGACGCCGGTGACAATGATGCTGTCGCTCGCCACATCCGCCTGATCGCTGATCGCCTGGCCCTGCGCCCATGACGGCGCCGCGACGGCGATAAGGGCGCACAGGGCTGCGCCGGACCTGAGTTTTCCAAAAGACACGATAATCCTCCCCTAACTGTGTCGCCATCTCAGCGGCGACAAACTGCCCCACCCCATATGCTTACCGCACGATTCCCACTTTATGGGATATTGGTTCACAATATTTACAGAAATGGTGTGATGAGTACAACACCAATCTGGTATAATGAGATCAAGCCGTATAAGCCCGGCTTGAATTGCCATAATGTGTCATATCGTCGCATTTTGTGGGACAACTGCAGGATAGCCTGCACAGGGAGGGAAGCATGAAAAAGATGATCAGCGCCGGCGTAATCGCGGGGCTCATGGGCACATTTTCGGGATCAGCCTGGGCGCAGGAAATTCCGCTCCAGCCCTTCCCGGTGAACCACGAACTGCGGGTCGATTCGGCCGCCGACGTGCGCTTCCTGCTCGATGGCCCCGCCGGCAAGGACGGCTTCATCCAGATCAAGGACGGCCATTTCTATCGCCCCAATGGCGAGCGCTTCCGCTGCTGGGGCGTGAACATGACCGGCTGGGCCGTGGGCTCAGAGCAAATCCCGTCGCATAAGGATGCCGAGATCTATGCCGCCGAACTGGCGCGGCTTGGCGTCAATTGCGTGCGGCTGCACTTCATCGACCGCCCCGATACCGAAAACGCCGTGCGCAACGAAGGCGCCGAGCGGTCGCCCAAGGCGGGCCCGTTCACCCACGCCCCGCGCGGGCTGATCCGCGGCGATGTCGACAACAGCCAGGAATTCAATCGCGAGCGGCTCGATAATCTCGATTATTACATCGCGCAGCTCAAGAAGAACGGCATCTACGTCAATTTCAACCTCAACGTCGGGCGCCGCTTCATGCCCGGTGATGGCGTGCCCGATGCCGAGCTGATCGGCAACGCCAAGGCTTATACCTATTTCGGCCCCGAATTGATCGCGCTGCAAAAGGATTATGCCAAGCAATTGCTGGGGCATACCAACCCTTATACCGGGCTACGCTATGCCGATGATCCCGCGGTGATGACCGTCGAGGTGGTCAACGAGAATTCGCTGCTCGAATTCTGGATGCGCAACTGGCTGCGCGGCGAGCGCGTCGAAGGCGGCGCGAACCTTCAACTCGATATGACGCCGCATTATCAGGCATTGCTCGTCGGCATGTATAACGATTGGCTGGCGAAGAACCGCAAGCCTGCCCAGATTGCCGAACTGCGCCAGATGGCGGGTGTCGCTGCGGGTGGGCAGATCCCGTTCATGCGCCGCGGTGATCACCCCGATGCGCCGCGCCTGCGGCTCGATGCCGAGATCGATTTCGTGACCCAGGTCGAGATCGACTTCCACGCCGAGATGAAGCGCTTCCTCAAGGATGAAGTCGGCGTCAAATCGCCGATCGTGCCGCTCGCCGATCACACCTATTTCATCGCCAACCAGCCCTTGATGCGCACCGCGATGAAATCCGACGTGCTCGATGCGCACGTCTATTGGCAGCACCCGGCGATCTATGGCCGCCGCAACGAGCCGATGGTCAACACCCCCGAATTGTCGATCATCCAGAAGCTCGCGCGCTCGGCCGCCAGCGACAAGCCGTATACCGTGAGCGAGGTCAACCACCCGTACCCGAGTGACTATGGTTCCGAGATGATCCCCATCCTCGCCTCCTATGCGGCGCTCCAGGATTGGGATGGCATCTTCTTCTACACCTTCGAGACCAAGATCAGCGGCAAGTGGACGCCGATGATCGGCGACCATTTCGACATCACGCTCGATCCGGCGAAGATGGCGCAGATGCCCGTCGGCTCGATGATCTTCCTGCGCGGCGACGTCGCGGCTGCAAAACAGGTGATGACGCGCTCCTACTCGACCGATCAGGTCAACGAGGCGTCGCGGATGCCGCGCGCGGCAATGCCTTATTATACGCCCGGCTTCGACATGAAGCTGCCGCTGGTCCACGGCTCGCGCGTGTCGTGCCTCGATTGCAAGCCCAGCCTGCCCGCCCCGCTGCCGGCGATGAATCCGATCGTCTCCGACACCGGTGAACTGAGCTGGAAGACCGACGACGGCAAGGACGGAATCTTCAGCATCAACGCCCCGCGCACCCAGGCGCTGGTCGGGTTCGTCAGCGCCAATGAGAAGGTGCAGACGCGCAACCTCTCGGCCGACATCCGCAATAAATTTGCTGCGATCACGCTGTCGTCGCTCGACAACAAGCCGCTCAACCTCTCCGATCGGATGCTGCTCACCACCACCGGCAAGGTCGAGAATACCGGTGCCGAATGGGACGAGCGTCGCGCGATGCTGACCAATTGGGGCACCGCCCCCACCGTGATCGAGCCGATCACGGGCTGGATCCAGCTCAAGGATCTCGAAGGCGCGGTGGGCGTGTTCGCCCAGCCGCTCGATGGTTCGGCACGCCCGATCGGCCCCGAGATCAAGGGTCGCATGATCGAGCCGGGCTGGGAGATCGCCGTCGGCACCCCCGTCACCACCCACTATCTCGTCAGGGTCGTTCGCTAATGTCCATGCCGCATCTCACTCGCCGTGGCCTGATGGCCGCCACGCTGGCCTCGTCGCTGGTTCCCAATGTCGCGCTCGGCGCGCCTGCGGGGACGCTGCGGCCGATAACACCGCGCGTCGAATGGCGCCGGCGGCCGGAAGGCGTGGACGCACCGCGCCCGCGCTTCACCTGGACCGCAGAGGCGACCGATCCGGCCGCCCAGGGCGTGCGGCAATCGGCGTGGCGGATCGTGGTTGCCAGCAGCGCGGCCAAGGCCGCGGCGGGCAGTGGCGACGTGTGGGATAGCGGCAAAGTGGCGGGGCGCGCGCTCAGCGCGCGCCCCGACCGCGACCTGAAGATGGCGGCACAGACCCCCTATTGGTGGGCGGTGATGCTGTGGAGCGATGACGGCAAGGCCTCGACCTGGAGTGCACCCGAGCGCTTCATCACTGGGGTTACCGACGGCTGGCAGGCGAAATGGATCGCCGCCGACAAGGGCTGGCCGGTTCATATCGCCGAATCGCGCAAGGGCGCCGACAACCCCGGCCCCAAGGTGATGCCGCTGTTCCGGCGCGGCTTCACGGTCGACAAGGCCGTTCGCCACGCGGTCATCTCGATCAGCGGGCTTGGCCATTATCAGTTGAGCATCAACGGGCGCGAGACCAGTGCCTCGCTGCTCAATCCGGGCTGGACCGATTATCGCAAGACCGTGCTCTACAACAGCTACGACGTCACCGAGATGTTGCAGCCGGGCGCCAACGCGCTGGGCGTGATGCTCGGCAACGGCATGTACAATGTTGAGCAGGTCGCGACGCGGTACAAGAAATTCGTCGGCACCTTCGGCCAGTTGCGGCTGATCGCGCAGCTCGCGATCACCTATGAGGACGGCAGCCGCGAGATCGTCGGCAGCGACGACCAATGGCTGACGCGGCCAGGGCCTATCGTGTTTTCGTCGATCTTCGGCGGCGAGGATCACGACGCCCGGCGCGAGATCGCCGATTGGGACCGCCCGAATGCCGCGCGCGACGGCTGGGCTCCCGTGCTCGTCGTCGATGGCCCCGAAGGCACGTTGAAGCCGCAGGGCATCCCGCCGATGACAGTGGGTACCACCTATCCCACGGTCGCCATCACCGAGCCCCGACCCGGCGTGTTCGTCTATGATTTCGGCAAGAATTGCTCGAGCCGCCCGGTGCTCACCGTGCGCGGCCCGGCGGGCAGCACGATCAAGCTGAGCCCTTCGGAAGTGCTCGGCGCCGACGGGCTGATCGACCCGCGCAGCATCGGCGCGCGGCCTAACCTGCCCGTGAACTACAATTACACGCTCGCCGGGCGTGGTGACGAGACCTGGCGGCCGCGCTTCACCTATTGCGGCTCGCGCTACCTCCAGGTCGAGGGCGCGAAACCCGCCGATCGTGCGGGCCCGAACGACATTGCCGTCGTCGCGCTGGCAAGCGAGTTCGTCCATACCGAACTGCATCAGGGCGGGCGGTTCGATTCGAGCCAGAAGCTGCTCGTGCAGACGCACGATCTGATCAAGCAGGCGGTACTGAGCAATACCGCGAGCGTATTCACCGATTGCCCGCACCGCGAGAAACTGGGTTGGCTCGAACAGACGCATCTCAACGCCGAGACCGTCCTCTATGTCGAGGACGGGATCACGATGTACGAAAAGATGCTCGCCGACATTGCCGACGCGCAGCTGCCGAGCGGCCAGATCCCCGAGATCGCGCCCGAATTCGTCCAGTTCACCGGTGTCGACGAGATCTTCCGCGATTCGCCCGAATGGGGCGGCACGGTGGTGATCGGGGCGTGGAAGGCGTACCAATTCTACGGCGACCGCGGCGTGCTCGACATCGGCTATCCGGCGATGAAGCGCTACGCGGATTATATGGAGAGCAAGCGCACCGATCGCGGGCTGGTCGATTACGGGCTGGGCGACTGGCTCGATCTCGCGCCGGGCCGGCGGGAAAAGCGTGAGGACAACATCCACCCCACGCTGACGACGATGGGGGTCACGGGCACCGCGACCTATTATCAGATGCTCACCTGCCTGGTGGATATCGCCACCTTGCTGGGCCACACCGCCCACGCAGCCGATTTCGCCAGGCGTGCGCAGCATGTGAAGGCGGCCTTCAACGCGGCCTTCTTCAACGCGGCCAAGGGCAATTACGACCGCAACAGCCAGACCGCGAACGCGATGCCGCTCGCGCTGGGCATGGTGCCGGCGGGGCAAGAGGCCCGCGTGCTCGCCGCGCTGGTCGCCGACATCCAGTCGCGCGGCAATCAGGTAACGGCAGGCGACGTCGGCTTCCATTATGTCGTGCGGGCGCTGGGCGAAAACGGCCGGTCGGACGTCCTCCATGCAATGCTCTCGCGCACCGAGGCACCGAGCTATGGCGCGCAGATCATGGCAGGCGCGACCGCGCTGACCGAGAATTGGGACCCCCGCAACGGCGGCTCGCAGAACCACTTCATGCTCGGCCATGCGCTGGCGTGGCTGTACAACGGCCTCGCCGGCATCCGGCTCGACTTCTGGAGCAAGGCGGCGACGACGCTGACGATCGCGCCGCAGCTCGTCCCGGGGCTCGATTCCGCCGAGGCGAGCTACGATTCGGTGCTGGGGCCGGTGCGAAGCGCGTGGCGCCGCAACGGTTCGGCGGTGCGCTTCGACATCACCGTTCCCGCAGGTGCCGTCGCCTCGGTGACGCTGCCCACGTCGCTCGCGAAGCTGCGCGTCGATGGCGCGCCTGCGGCGCGCGCGCGCGGTGTTTCGGGCGCGACCGATCGGCGAGGTGAGACGACGCTGTCGCTGGGTTCGGGCCGTTACCTGTTCGAGGCGGCGGTCTAAAACCGCTTCCATCGGGTACAGCGACTACCGGGCCGGCAAGCGATCCGCTTGCCGGCCCGGTTTCGTTTCAGGCGCCGCAGCCTTGCGCCAGCACGACCGGCAACGCGGCCTCGGCCATGCGGGTATAGCCGGCGTCATTGGGGTGGAGATTGTCGCCGATCTGATCGGACAAGCGCATCACAGTCGGCTTGCCCGGCTCCTGCATCGCGCGATCGAAATCGATCAGCCCGTCGAAGCGGGCCACGTTGGCGCGGAGCCAGCTGTTGACCGTCTGCCGCCGCTGCTCGCCCGCGGCATCGGCATAGGCAGCGCCCTCATAGGGTAGCAGCGTGCCGAAGATCACCTTGAGGCCGCGCACCTTGGCGCGGGTCAGAAGCTGCTCATAGGCGACGATAAGCTGATCGGCGGGGGGCTGCCAATCCTTGCTCGGGTCTTTGACCTTGCCGATGTCGTTGATGCCTTCGAGCACGACGACATGCGTTGCGCCCGGCACCGACAGCACGTCGCGATCGAAGCGCGACAAGGCGTTGGGGCCGCGTCCGCTGCTCAGCAGGCGATTGCCGCTGATGCCCTGATTGGCGACCGCCCAGCAGCGCCCGTTGGGGTTCGTCAGGAGCAGCCGACCGAGTTGATCGGGCCAGCTCATCGCCTTGCCCGGCGTCGCGCCCGCCCCCTCGGTGATCGAATCGCCGAACGTCACCAGCACGCGAGTCGCGGCGCTGCCGCCGATCTCGAGCCCGCTGACCACGCCCGATGCACGCACGCGCTTGGGTGCGGCCAGATCGAGGGCGCCGGTGGCGTTGCCGGCGACGATATCGACCATCTGCGCGTGCGCGGGCAGCGCAACCTCTTCGGGGAAATAGACCGAGACCGCGAGCCGCTCGCCCGCCTTGACCGGATAGGCGAGCGGATCGGACACGATCGGTGCCCGCGCGGGCACCGATATGTCGGCGGCCCGGCCGAAGGTCAGCACGCGCAGGCTGCCCGCGACGGGTTTGCCTGCCGCATCCAGCCGCACGATCGACGCCGCGCCGATGCGCAGCGGCACATCAGCGAGTTCGTTGCTGAGCCGCACGCGCACCGTCGATCCGGCGACCCCGACGCGCAGTTCCTGCCGCACCGTCTCGGCGTTGAACGGCCGGCCGAGGCCGTCGCGGATCGCCGGCTCATAGCCGATCGGCGCCGCCGCCCATCCGGGCACCCAATGCTCGACCGCGGCGGCGTGTGCGCCGGCGATCATTCCCAGGCACAGCAGCGGTGCCGCGGCGAATGTGATCCGCCGCATCACCGTGCCTTGGCCGCCAGTTCGAACAACGCGACGCCGTGCGCGGCGACGCTGCCGTTCGCCCAATCACCGCTGACCGGCCGGGCCCCTGCGGGCAGCGCGAGCGGATGCGCGACATCGCCGTGGTTGATCGCGATCAGCACCCTTTTGCCGCCGCCCGCACGCTCGGCGATCTCGAAATCGGGATGCGCGCCCGCGATGATCGGCGTGATCTTCGCGTCAGCCAGCAACGAGGTGGCGAGGCTCGCCATCGTCTCGGGATCGAGCAGCGCACCGACATAGGTGATGCTGCCGCGCCCGACCTTGCGGGTCACGATCGCAGGCTTGCCGTCGAGCCAGCCGCCGGCATCCCGATAGGTCGCCAGCGTGCGCACGTCGCGCGCGCTCGGCTCGATCGCCTCGGCCCAGAGCGACGCCTTGCCATTGATCGTGCCGGTGATCCCGACATCTTCGTCGAGCGCATAATATTGCGCCACCCGCGCGCCGAGCAGGGCCGCGAGCGGCCCCGGCTGACGCTCGGGCCACAAGGCGTTGGCGTCGTCCTTCATCCCCGAGCGCGCCCCGAGAACGAGGTGCCCCCCGCCCCGGACATAGGCTTCGAGATGCTTGGCCTGCGCGGCGGTGATGACGTTGATATGGGGTGCGACCACCAGCGGATAGGCGCTGAAATCGGCATCGGGGGCGAGCACGTGCACGCCCTGCGACTGGACCCGGAGCGGCCGATAGAAATCGGTGAACGCCTTGATCGGATCATATTCCTTGTTGTGCGGCTGGAGATCGAGCGCCCAGCGGCTGTCGAACGAATAGATCATGCCGACCTGCGCGGTCGGCTGGGTATCGGCGAGCAGCGCCGCCGCACCGGTCATTTCGGTCGACATCTTCGCGATTTCGGGCTGGATCAGATTGGGCTTGCCGTCCTGCCCCAGCACGGTGCCGTAATAGGTTTCCTGCCCGTTCGCCGCCGGGCGCCATTGCCAGTAGAGCACGGCATCGGCGCCGTGCGCCACCGCCTGCCAGCCCATCTCGCGAACCTGCCCGGGATCGAGCGCGCGATTGATCGTGCCCCAATCGACATGCCCCGCCTGCGTCTCCATCAGCCAGAAGCTGCGCTGCTTATAGCCGCGCACGAGATCGTGATTGGCGCCGTTCGAGACCCAATCGGGCCGGCCGTTGGGGATGTAATTGTCCCACGACGCGATATCGAGATCGCGGTGCAGGACGAAATGATCGAAGCCCGCGTTCCAATACATCGTGTTGGTGGTGATGAACGACCGCGAATCGATCAGCGGTCGCATCGCGCTGGCCTGATTCTGGATGAAATCGGTCCAGGTCGCGGTGGTGAAATGCCGGAAATCGAGCAACAGGCCGGGGTTCTGCTGGCCGGTCTGGTGCAACGGCACCTGATCGAAATCGTTGTAGAACTGGCTCCAATATTGGGTCGTCCAGCGGCGGTTGAGTTCGTCGATCGTGCCGTAGCGCGCCTTGAGGAAGGCATGCCACGCGGCGACCGATTCGGCGTCGAACGAGGCCGGGCCGACTTCATTGTCGATCTGCCAGCCGACGACCGCCGGATGATGACCGTAGCGCTTGGTCATCTCGACCGCGATCCGGCGCGACAACTCACGATAGCGCTTGCTGGCGAACGAGAAATGACGGCGCCCGCCGTGCCCGGCGCGCCGCCCGTTTTCATCGACGCGCAGCGTATCGGGATATTTTTGCGTCAGCCATGCAGGTGGCGCGGCGCTGGGGGTGCCCAGCACGACCATGAAGCCATGCCGCTGTGCGGCCGCGATCGCGCGATCGAGCCAGGCGAAATCGAACTTGCCTTCCTCGGGCTCCATCCGGCTCCACGCGAACTCCGCAAGGCGTACCGTATTGAATCCGGTGGCTTTCATCAGCTTGAGATCGGTTTCCCAACGCGATTCAGGCCAATGTTCGGGGTACCAGGCAGCCCCGACTGCAATCGCCGGAACATCAGCGTAACCGGTTGCACGTCCAGGAAAATCTGCCGGAGTCTGCGCAAGCGCCACCCCCGGAATTACCGAGAAGCTCGCTGCCAACGCGAGCGCCGCAATAACTGGCCTACAGATCATACCACGCCTCTTGCCATTTGTATTATGATATGGCTAGTTATAGCCTTGAGCGCTGCGAGCGCCAGCAATAAGTCTGATCCCAAGGGGCTTCACGATGGAGAGCAATGTGAACGAGGGCGTTTCGAGGCGCGGTTTCTTCCACTGCGCGGCATGCGCAACCACCGCGGCCGGTGCCGCAGTCCTGCCGATGGCGGGCTTTGCGAACGCGGCCAATGCGGCGATGCGCGGCAAGGAAGTACTTCACGAATTCGCCTACGGCGCGGTCCAGTTGACCGGCACCGGGCGGATGAAGGAACATTACGACCGCATCCATTCGCATTATCTCGCGCTCGACAACGATCGTATCCTCAAGGTCTTCCGCCAGAATGCCGGCCTGCCCGCGCCCGGCCCCGACATGGGTGGCTGGTATGACGCCGATGGCTTCGTGCCCGGGCTCGCGTTCGGCCAGTATGTCTCGGGGATCGCGCGCTACGCGGCGACCACCAACAACGCCGCCGCGCACGCCAAGGTCGCGACGCTGGTCGAAGGCTTTGCCGAAACCATCATCAAGGCCAAGAGCCCTTATGCCGGCAAGGGCTCGCAGGACAATTGGGCCGCCTATGTGATGGACAAATATGTCGTCGCGCTGGTCGATGCCTATCAGTTGAGCGGCGTCACGCAGGCAAAGGACCTGTTGCCGATCGTCATCGACAAGTGCCTGCCTTATATCTCACCGGTATCGGTCGACCGGATCGGCAAGGTCGATCCGCCCTGGGACGAAACCTACGTCCTGTCGGAAAACCTGTTCCACGTCGCCGACATCACCGGCGACGACAAATACCGCGCGATGGCGGTCCATTATCTGCTCAACAAGGAATGGTTCGATCCGCTCGCGGCGGGCCAGGACGTGCTGCCGACCAAGCATGCGTACAGCCACACCGTCGCGCTGAGCTCGGGTGCACAGGCCTATCGCCATCTCGGCGACCCCAAATATCGCACCGCGCTGATCAACGCGTGGAAGTTCATGGAGCCGCAGCGCTACGCCTCGGGCGGCTGGGGGCCGGAGGAGCAGTTCGTCGAACTTGGCAAGGGCCTGCTCGCCGAAAGCCTCAAGACCTCGAAGGCGCATTTCGAGACGCCGTGCGGCGCGTTCGCTGACATGAAGCTCGCGCGCTACCTCACCTCGTTCACCGGTGAGGCGCAATATGGCGACGGGCTCGAGCGGATGCTCTACAACACGATGCTCGCTACCCGCCTGCCCGACAGCGACGGCGAATATCCTTATTATTCGAATTACGGCCCCGGCGGCGAGAAGCTCTATTATCACCGCAAATGGCCGTGCTGCTCGGGGACGCTGGTCCAGGGTGTCGCCGATTATGTGCGCGGGCTCTATTTCCACGACGACGACACGCTGGTCGTCAACATGTACGCCTCGTCGCAGGTCAAATGGGATCGCAGCGGCGGTGCCGTCGAAGTCGCGCAGGAGACGAACTACCCGCAGACCGACGCCGTGCGCCTCACCGTGCGCAAGGCGGGCAATGGCCGCTTCACGATGAAGCTGCGCATCCCGGCCTGGACCAAGGGCGCAACGCTGGCGGTCAACGGCCAGAAGCAGGCCGTCAAGCCGGGTACGCTGGCCGCGCTGTCGCGGACGTGGAAGGCGGGCGACACGATCGACCTCGTCATCCCGCAGCCGCTGCGCACGCTGTCGATCGACGACCAGAACCCGAACCTCGCCGCCGTCATGCGCGGTGCAGTGATGTATGTCGGCGTCAACCCGTGGGACGGCATCGAGAACCAGACCATCGCGCTGCCCGGTGCGCTGGCCCCGATCCCCAACCAGGACCAGGCGTATCGCGCCGGTGTCGACGGGCGGGATCTGGTGTTCGTGCCTTATTATGCGATCGATACCGAGCGCTATAACACCTACTTCAAGATCGCATGATGATGGACCGCGTCTTCGCAACTTACTGGATCGAAACAGCGTTTCCGCTCGCGCACGCGGCGGAAACGATGGCGGGCGAACAATCGACGGGCACCTTCGTGCGCGTCCCCGGCGAGACCGACGCACTGCGCGAAGCGCATAGCGCGCGGGTCGAATCGATCGAGGAGCTGGGAGACGCGGCCGCGCCGTCGCTGCCCGGCGCCGGCCTGCCCAAGGGCGGCGGCGACGGGCGGCGACGCACCGCACGGGTCGTGCTGTCATGGCCGGTCCATAATTTCGGGCCGTCGCTGCCCAATCTGCTCGCCACCGTTGCGGGCAATCTTTCCGAACTGAAGGCTTTTTCGGGGCTCAAGCTGCTCGATCTCAAGCTGCCGCCGGTGTTCCTCGAACGCTATCAGGGCCCGCAGTTCGGGGTCGCGGGCACCCGCACACTGGCGGGCGTCCACGATCGCCCGATGATCGGCACGATCATCAAGCCGAGCGTCGGGCTCGATCCCGAAGCGACCGCGGCACAGGTCAAGGGCCTGCTCGCCGCCGGGATCGATTTCATCAAGGACGACGAACTGCAAAGCGACGGCCCCGCCTGCCCGTTCGAGGCGCGCGTGGCGGCGGTGATGCGCGTCATCAACGACCATGCCGACCGGACCGGCAAGAAAGTGATGTTCGCCGCCAATCTGACCGGCGACATCGACGAGATGCTGTCACGTCACGATTACGTGCTGTCGCAGGGCGGCACCTGCATCATGGCGAGCATGAACTCGATCGGCCTGCCCGCAATGAAGGTGCTGCGCGCGCATTCGCAGCTCCCGATCCACGGCCATCGCAACGGCTGGGGCATGCTCGGGCGGTCGCCCGCGATCGGCATGAGCTATCTCGCCTTCCAGAAGCTGTGGCGGTTGGCCGGGATCGACCACAGCCACGTCAACGGCATCGACAACAAATTCTGCGAGACCAATGAAAGCGTGATCGCCTCCGCGCGTGAATGCCTGACGCCGATGTTCGACGCGCCGCATCACGGCTGCGAGATCATGCCGGTCTTCTCATCGGGCCAATCGGTGAAGCAGGCACACGCCACCTATGCGGCGCTCGAATCGGTCGATCTGATCTATGCAGCAGGCGGCGGCATCCTCGCGCATCCAGGTGGGCCGGCGGCAGGGGTCACCGCGCTGCGCCAGGCATGGGATGCGGCCGTGGCGGGCGTGCCGCTGGCCGATGCCGCGAAGGAATCGCCCGAATTGCGCGAGGCCGTGGCGGCGTTCGCCGGGTGACACCGCTCTACGCTTATTACGGCGACGATTTCACCGGATCGACCGACGTCCTCGAACAGCTTGCCGAGGGCGGCGTGCCTGCGGTGCTGTTCCTGCGCGCGCCCGACGCCGCGTTGCGCGCGCGCTTCCCCGAAGCGCGCGCGATCGGCCTTGCCGGCGACAGCCGCAGCCGATCGCCGGCATGGATGGACGCCAACCTGCCCGACGCCTTCGCGGCGATCGGCGACGCGGCGATACTCCATTACAAGACCTGTTCGACTTTCGATTCGAGCCCCGAGACGGGATCGATTGGCCGCGCGATGGAGATCGGCGCGCGCCAGTTCGGCGGCGTCGTTCCGATCCTCGTCGGCGCCCCGCATCTGGGCCGCTATGTCGTGTTCGGCAATCTGTTCGCGGTTGCCGGTGGCGACGAGGTGTTCCGTATCGATCGTCATCCGACGATGGCGCGCCATCCGGTGACGCCGATGCACGAGGCCGACCTGCGCCGTCATCTCGCCGCGCAGACCGACATGCCGATCGCCTTGGTGCCGATCGACCGCATTCAAGCCGGCGCGGCCCCCGCGCTGTTCGATGCGGTGACCGAGGGCGCGGTGCTGTTCGACGGTATCGACATGCCCAGCCTCGCGGTTGCCGGTGAGTTGATGCAGGCGCGCGGCACCCGCTTCGCGGTGGGCAGTTCGGGCGTCACGCGCGCGCTGGTGATGGCCTGGCAGGCGAGCGGCGTCGTAGCCCCTCCTGCGCCCCCCGAGCGCGCCGCTGAGGTCGATCGGATGCTGGTGGTGAGCGGCAGCTGTTCCCCGGTAACGGCAGCGCAGATCGCCTGCGGGCTGGCCGACGGTTATGTCGGCGTCCGCGCCGATGTGCCCGCGCTGGTGCGCGGTGAGAGTGGCGAAGAAGCCCGGCTGATCGACGCCGCCAACGCCGCCCTCGAAAATAACGGGCGGTGCGTGATCCATTCGGCCGAAGGCCCGCTTGGCAAGACCGCACCCGCCGCCGGCGACCGGCTGGGCGCGGCGCTGGGCCGTGTCGCGCTGGGCGCGATCCGGCAACACAAGCTGCGCCGCGTGCTGTTCGCGGGCGGCGACACCTCCAGCCACGGCGTCGCCGAACTGGGAATCGATGCACTGACCTGGGCCGCGCCGATGGAACGCGGCGCGCCGCTGGTACGCGCGCACGCCGCCGAGCCCGCGGTCGATGGCCTCGAACTGGTGCTCAAGGGCGGCCAGATGGGCGGCGAAGGCTTTTTCGAGACCGTGCGGCGCGGCCGCTAACGCTCGTTTCCACCATGCGGCAATGCCGGTGGGACAACCTCAAAACCGAAGACACAGCTGAAACGGGGTGCGGCATCGCCACACCCCGTTTCAAATAATGTGCCTTGATCAAAGTTTGTTCTGATACCGCTCGGCGGGCGCTTTCGGTGCTGCCCGGTTGTCCGTCGCGCCGGACCTGCCGACGCGACGGACATTGCGGTTCAGGCCGCTGCCGGGGCGACGAGCGGCGCGAGCTTGTCGTCGAGCCCCTTGGTGCAATCGATCAGCACGAACAGGACGGCTGCGATGAACACCATCGCCGCAACCCCCTGCAACGGCAGATCGAAATTGCCGGTGGCCGCGAGGATATAGCCGATCGCCACGGTGCAGATGAAACCGCCGAAATTACCGGCGGTGTTCATCACGCCGCTCGCGGTGCCGCCAAAACGGCCGCCGATCGCCATGCACATCGCCCAGGCCGCAGGCAGCATCAGATCCATGACGCCGAACGCCGCGCCGGCAAGCAACACGATCGCAAACCGGTTATCGACCACGCTCATCGCCACTAGCAGCGCCGCGGTGATCGTCAGGCAGAAGAACGCGATCAGGCTATAGGCACGCCGCACGCCGATCCGCTGCGCCGTCCGGTCGCACAGCACGCCACCGACGATATTACCGAGCACGCCGAGCAGGAAGGGGATCGAGCCGTACAGGCCCATTTCGGCAATGGTGAAGCCCGCGCTCTGCACCATCCAGATCGGGAACCAGTTGAAAAAGAACCACGCGCCGAACGCATAGAAGAAATAGGCGGCGGCGATCAGCCAGAGTTGCGGCAGCGCGAGCAGCTTGCGCCACGGCGTGCCGCTGTGCCCGCCATGGGCGTCATCGCCGATCTCGGCGACCTCTTCGGGCGTGATCCCCGGCTGATCGGCCGGGCGATCATGGTACCAGAAACGCCAGATCAGCGCCCAGACCAGACCGACAATACCGAGCGCGACGAACACCACGCGCCAGCCGAATACGGCTTCAAGCGGCACCAGCAGCAGCGGCGCAAGCGCGCCCCCGAACCGGCTTGCCGCCCAGATCGTCCCCTGCCCCCGCGCGCGCTCACGCGCCGGCAGCCAGCGATAGAGCACGCCGGTGATGTTGGGATAGGCGCCCGCGGCACCCAGCCCGAACATGAAGCGCGCGCCCGCAAGCTGCCAGAAATTCCGGCACACGGCCGTGATCGCGGTGAAGAACGACCACCAGATCGTGATCCGCGTCAATTCCTTGCGATAGCCGTGGCGATCGCCCATCGCGCCCGACGGCACTTCGAACACGGCGTAAGCGATCACATAGGCGCCGAGCACCCAGCCCCATTGCTCGGGGGTGATCGCCAGCTCCTCCTGGATCGCGGGGCCGGTAACCGCGATCGCCATGCGATCGAGGAAGGTAATGACCGAGAGGACCGCGAGAATGCCGACGACGGCATGGCGCTTCTTCATCACTTGACGAGTCCGGCGAGCACGTCGCGTGCCCGCTCCATGCCGAGTTCGGGGCTCGAATAGACCGGTGCGCCCACCGCACCGTCGGGCAGCGTCGCCACCACGCGCGCCATCGACGCCTGCGCGAGAACGATCGCATCGACCCCCTTCATGCCCTGCGTCAGCCCTTCGCCGACGATGCGGTCATGCGTGGCACCGTCGCCCGCCATCACCGCCTCGAACGCGCCTTCGCACAGATGCTCGACGATCTCGATCTGCTTGCCCTGCTCGGCCGCGACCCGGCGGACGAGATCGGCGGTCGGGTTGAGCGTGGTCGACAGCGTTGCGACGACCCCGATCCGGCTGCCGCTCGCGACCGCCTTTTCGGCCATCGCGCGATCGACCCGCAGCACGGGCTGATCGTAAAGCTCCGCGGCGATATCCACTGCCGCGCCGATCGACGAGCAGGTGACGAGCGCGGCGTCGCAGCCGGCATCGAAGGTCGAGCCGACCAGCCGGATAACCTGCCGCATCGTCGCCTTTTCGAGCCGACCCGCCGCGATCGTATTCTTGATCGTGCTTTCGTCGACGAAGTGGAGGATGCGCACGTCGGGCATGACCCGTGCGGCGATCTCGTTGAACACCGGCGCAAGCATCGGTGAATTATGGATCAGTCCAAGTGTGGGCACGGGTCGAATTCTCCCAGAATCAAATCGTAAAGACGTAGCGTCCCGCGCCGACCTCGAAACGAACGAGATCCCCGGCACGGGCAAGATTGCGGACATCGGGATGATCGTCGATCGCCCGGCCACCCTCGCGCCAGGTGCGCGCGGGCAGTTCGACTTCGGCGACCGTATTGGCCGGAATCGAGAGCGTCAGGCTGGACACGCCACCGGCATCGCCATCGACCTCGGTCGCGATCGTGCCGACACACGATTCGTATGTCGCCGAAACCTTGCCGACCTTGGGCAGCCAGATCGGACGAATGGCGATGCGGCGGAAACCGGGGGCCGCCGGGGCGATCCCGGCCAGACGGCGGTAGAAGAAGCCAACCACCGCGCCGAGCGCATAATGGTTGTAGCTGTTCATCGCGACGTCGCCGACATCGCCGTTCCAGCGTTCCCACACCGTGGTCGCGCCCTTGACCGGCATATAGCCCCAGCTCGGATAGCCGGTCTGGAGCAATAGCCCGCTGACTTCTTCGAGCCGGCCGTTGTCGGCCAGCACGTCGAGCAGATAGGGCGTGCCGAGGAAGCCCGTCGACAGCTTCATGCCGCGCTTGCGAATATCGGCGGCGAGCACCTCGGCGGCGGCAGCGCGCGCCGCCTGCGGCACGAGGCCGCAATGGAGCGCGAGCACCTGGCTGGTCTGGCTGCCGTTGCCGGCGGTGCCGTCAGGCTTGACCAGTTCCTTCTGCGCCGCCGCGACGATCTTGGCGTGCAGTTCGGTGTAGCGCGTCGCATCCGCCTCGCGATCGGTGGCGCGCGCCATCTCGGCCATCAATTCGGCGCACCATGCCCAGTAAGCGGTGGCGCACAGCACGCGCGGCGTCGTCTCGTCATCGGGCTTGATCGCATCGACCGAGAGCCAGTCGCCGAGATCGAGGCCACGATCGTTGCGCCAGATATGATCGGGGTTGCTGCGCGCGACATAGGCCATCCAGCCTTCCATCGCCGCCCAGTTTTCCTCGATCGCTTCGGTATCGCCGTAGCGCTGCCAGAGCTGCCACGGCAGGATGATCCCCGCCTCGCTCCAGCCCGCCGTCACCACGTCGGGGAAGGATTGCGGCTGCGGCACCACGATCGGATAGGCGCCATCGGGGCGTTGCGCGGCGCGCGCCTCGACCAGGAAGCGGCGGATGAAGGGATCGACCTCCATGTTGAACGCGGCGGCATCGAGGAAGATCTGGATATCGCCCATCCAGCCCATCCGCTCGTCGCGCTGCGGGCAATCGGTCGGCACCGAGAAGAAGTTGGAGCGCTGGCTCCATTCGGCATTCTGCCAGATCTTCTGGAGCAAGGGCGAGGCGAACCGCATCTCTCCGGTCGTGCGGCACGCGCTGTAGACGACCACGCCTTCGATATCGTCGGCGGTCGGGGCACCGGGATAGCCCTCGATCTCGACATAGCGGAAGCCGTGATAGGTGAAGTGCGGCTCGAACACCTCAGCCTTGCCGTCCCCGGCGAGAATGAACCGATCGGTGCATTCGGCGAGCCGCAGATTGGCCTGATCGACGGTGCCGTCGGGGTTGAGCAGTTCGGCGAAGCGCAGCGTGATTTCGGTGCCCGCCTCGCCGCGCGCCTTGAGCCGTACCCAGCCCGAGAAATTCTGCCCGAAATCGAACACGAACCGGCCCGGCGCGGGCTCGGTGACCTTGGCCACGCGCTGCTTCATGTTCGCGGTGAGCAGCGGCGAGGTCTGCGCGACCAGCCGCACCGGCGGCGCGGCGCCGACCGTCGCCGGGGTCCAGCCCGCGGCATCGAACGCGGGACTATCCCAACCCGGCGTGTTCAGTCGTGCGTCGATCGTCTCGCCATTATAGATGTCAGATTTGACGATCGGCGACGTGCCGAGCCGCCAATCGGGGCCGGTGACGATCCAGTCATGGCTGCCGTCGTCATAATCGAGCCGGAGCTGCGCGCGCAGCCGGCGCGGCGCCGGGCCGAAGCCATAACGTTCCATCCGCCAGCCGAACGCGCCCGCATACCAGCCGTCGCCGACGATGACGCCGAGCGCATTCTCGCCCTTCCGGATCAGCTTGGTGACGTCATAGACCTGATAGAAGACGTGCTTGTGCGCGACGCTCGTCTCGGGCGCGAGAAATGCCGCCGAGACGCGCTCGCCGTTGATCCGTGCATCATAGGCGCCGAGCGCGGTCGCATAGAGCCGCGCGCCGACCACCTTCTTGGTCGTGTTGAAATCGGTCCGCAACAGCATCGCGGGCTCGGACGGGCGGGGATCGTTGTTGACGTTCGATCCGCTCGTCACCGGGCGCGCCCAGGCACTGGCGTTGAACGTCGGCGCGGTCCAGCCCTCGGGCGGGTTGGGGCGCACGCGCCAATCGGGGCCGCTGACGATACGATCGATCACGCCGCCCTTGCGGTGGAGCCGGATCAGCGCCGAGAACGCGCCGCCGTCGACCGGGAAGAACCCCGTGGTTTCGGCCTCGACCAGCGCGCACACGCTGTTGCGGCCGGGGCGGATATCGCCCTCGAACGGCAGCAGCGTTCCCCAGAAGGGAAGCATCGTATCCCAGCCCAGCCCCAGCGGCAGCGCATCGGGGTTCTTGTGCTCGCCGTTGATCCACACGCCGCGCATATGGTCCTTGCCTGCGAGCAGGATCTCGGCGCGCTCGAGATCTTCGGGGGCGTCGAAATCGATCCGGAAGGCGTGCGGTCGGCTGTCGAGCGCGGTCGGGCTCCAGACCCAGCGCACGCCCGCGGCGCGATCGGCGCTGGCGAGCGGGTCTTCGGCTTCGATCCACTGCGCGCGCCAGTCGTCGGGCGACAGCAGCCCGGTTTCGAACCAGGCCGGCGCGGAGGTCGTGGTGGTGCCGCGATCGTCCTCGACCTCGACCGACCACCAGACGCGCTGCATCGAGGTCAGCGGCTTGCCGTCCCACGCGATATCGACGGTCGCGTCGGACGCGACATCGCCGCTGTCCCATAGGTCACTCTTGCCCGCGGCGCTGCCCGCGCGGACGCGGTAGCGCACCTGACGGACGCCGCGATCCCTGGCCTCGATCCGCCACGACAGGCGCGGACGCTCGACCTCGGTGCCGAGCAGGCCGACGGTATGTTCGGCGCGCAGATCGACCGCCGCGAGCGCGGGCGTGGTCGAACAGGCAGGCATTGCGACAAGCGCAGCAGCGGTGCCGGTACCGGCCAGAAATTCGCGACGGGTGGTCATGCACTCGCTCCCAACATGTTGCCGTAACCGATGACGATGGTGGCGAAGACCAGCAGGAAGATGCCGAGCCACACCGTGTTGCGCACACGCGGGGCGGCGTCTTTCCATTCCTTGAAGGCAAAGCCCCACAAGGTGCCGAAGATGATGATGCTGGCCATGTGCAGCGTCCAGGACGAGAAGCCGAAGCGCCCCATCTGGCTTTCACCCATCGTGTAGAAGAAGAACTGGAAATACCACAGCGTCCCGCCCAGCGCGGCGAGCAGGTAGTTCAGCAGCAGTGGCGGACGGCGGCCATCGGCGTCGGGCGCCTTGCCCGGCCGACCGATGAACTCACCCGCGGTGCCGTTGCGCACGATCAGGAAGCCGCACCACGCGGCGTTGGTGAGCAGCCCGCCGAACATGATCAGGCACAAGGCCGGCAGGCCGGTCCACAGCGGGCCGGTGCCCGCAGCGGCAGAGAGCGCCTTGATCGGCTCGCCCGCCGCCAGCCCGAAGGCGAAGCAGGCCGACATGATGCCCGAGAAGATCGCGACCGCGATCCCCTTCTTGAAATTGAACTCGGCGATTGCCGCGAGTTTCTGTTCCTCCGAAAGCGCCGCATCCTTGCGCGCGCCCGCGATCGCGACGACGACGATCCCCGCGACCGTGATCGCCAGCCCGAGCAGAATGATGAGGCCGCTGGTGGTGCCGAGCAGGTGGCTCGCGAAATCACCCTGGACGATCGGCGGAATCAGCGTGCCGAACACCGTGCACAACCCCAGCACCACCGCCATGCCAAGCGACAGCCCCAGGTAGCGCATGGTGAGGCCGTAGGTGAGCCCGCCGAAACCCCAGAGGATGCCGAACAGAATGCACAACCCGACGACGTTGCCGGGGATCTGCCCCATCACGCCGAACAGATCGTTGGTCTGGATGCTGGCCATGATCCACGGCGCGAACACCCAGGAGAAGATGCCGCCGGTGAGCCAGAACACCTCCCAGCTCCACCGCCGGATGCCGCGATAGGGCACGTAGAAGCTGGCCGACGCGAGGCCGCCCATCCAGTGGAACAGGACGCCGAGGAGCGGGTTGCCGGGCATGAGGTCGGTCTCCTGCGATCAATCGAGGTGGAAAACCGTGTCGAGCGGCACGGTCTCGGGAGAAAGGTCGGGGTTGGTCACCATCAACGGGGCCATCGAGGCCCACCAGCGGCGCATCACATCGCTATCGGCCAGCGCCGCGACGCGAGCCGCGTCGTCGCGCCACATCGTCGCGAACAGCGCATCGGTTTCGGGGTCGTGATGGATCGAATAATCGCGCACGCCCGCCGCCTTCAGCGCAGCGGAAAGGTCGGGCCAGACCGCGTCATGGCGCTGGCGATACGCCTCGAGACAGCCGGGCCGAAGCCGCATCCTGAAGGCGACCTTCTCGCTCAAAGCGCGATCCCCAGCCGGTAGACGCGATTGGCATTGCCCGCAAACATCGCGCGCTTTTCCGCGTCGCTGAAATCGGCGACGATCGTGTGATACGCCTCCATATGGCGATCGAAGCTGCCGAACAATTTGTCGGTCGGGAAATCGCTGGCGAACAGGCAGCGATCGGGGCCGAAGATCTCGATCGCCTCGAGCACGAGCGGGCGGATCTGCTCGAGCGTCCAGCGGCGATCGACGAAACCGACCCCCGAAATCTTGGTGACGACATGCGCGTTGGCGGCCAGCGCCCGCATCCCCTGCCGCCAATCGTCGAACCCGGCGGGATCGCTCGCGACCGCCATCCCCATATGGTTGATGATGACGGGCACATCGGGGTGGCGCGCGACCAGCGCCGCCAGCGACCCCATCTGGCCGGGATAGCATTGCAGATCGAACGACAGGCCGTGCTGCGCGAGCCGGGCAAAGCCCTGCCGCCACGCCTCATCCTGCGTCACGTCGCGCGGCGTATAGGTCCGCACCGGATCGGCGTGCCAGTTGACGATATGGCGAATGCCGCGAACCCCGGCGTGGCGAGCGTGCGCCGCAAGCAGGGTATCGACATTAGGATCATCGAGCGCGGCGAACGCGACGATGCCGGTCGGCATCCCGCGCGCGTCGCGCATCGCCTGCAACCATTCGGTCTCGGCAAGCGCGGCCGAGGCTTGTGCCCCGGCGTCGATATGCACCATCCCGACGACGTTCCAGCGGGCGGCATCGGCGCGATAATCGTCGAGCAGATAGGTGCGCGCGATCGGTTCGACGCTGCCGTTGGGGCCATCATCGGCGAACGGTGGCGTCAGCCACGGATAGGCGATGTGCGCCAGATCCCATAAGTGGACATGGGCGTCGACGAAGGGAATCTGCGGCACTCAACTCTCTCCCGGTTACGCGGGCGCCGCCTCCTGGCGGGCGGCTGCCCCTAGCTGTTCAACGTCGTCAGAATGTCGTCCGTCCCCCGGAGGTGTCGAAGGTCGACGCGGTGGTGAAGCTGCATTCCTCGCTCGCCATGAAGCAGACCATGGCGGCACTTTCTTCGATCAGCCCGAGCCGCCCCATCGGGATCTTCGAACGCATGTAATCGACCTGGCTCTGCGGCAATTGCGCGAGGATCGGGCTTTCGAAGGTCGCCGGCGTCAGGCTGTTGACGATCACGCCCTTACCCGCCAGCTCCTTGCCGAGGCTCTTGGTCAGGCCGATGACGCCCGCCTTGGACGCAGAATAGGCCGAGGCGTTGGGATTGCCTTCCTTGCCCGCGACCGAAGCGAGATTGACGATCCGGCCATAGCCGCTCGCCAACATCAGCGGCACCACCGTCCGGCAGCAATAGAACAGGCCGTTGAGGTTGATGTCGATCACGCGCTGCCAGCTGTCGATCGGATAGTCGTGCACCGGCGCCGTCGCGCCGGTGATGCCGGCCGAGCAGACGAGAATGTCGACCTTGCCGAGCACCGACGCGCTGGCGGCAGCCGCCGCCTCGACCGCGGCGGGATCGGCGACGTCGAGCGCCTGGATGTCACGCGCGCCCACCTCGTCGCGCGCCGCGACGAGCGCGTCGCGATTGAGGTCCCACAGCGCGACCGTGCCGCCTTCGGCGACGATCCGCTGGGCAACGGCCTTGCCGAGGCCCGAGGCCCCGCCGGTGATGATCGCAGTACGCCCGGCAAAACGATTGGCGAAAATGCTCACGCAAGCGCCTCCAGATCGAAGGCGATCACGTTCTGGCGCTGCTCACCGAGCTTCGAGATGCCGAGGTGCATCTGATCGCCCGGCTTGAGGAAGATCATCGTCGGCTTCTGCCCCTCGCCGACGCCCGGCGGGGTGCCGGTAATCAGCAGGTCGCCCGGATGAAGCGTGATGAAGCGGCTGACGTAAGCGATGCACTCGGCGACCGGGAAGATCATCGTGCTGGTGTGGCCGGTCTGCATCCGCTTGCCGTTGACGTCGAGGAACATGTCGAGGTCCTGGCAATCGCCCAGCTCGTCGGGAGTCACCAGCCACGGGCCGGTCGGACCAAAGGTGTCGGCCCCCTTGCCCTTATCCCACTGCGTGCCGAGCTCTTTCTGGAAAGCGCGCTCCGACACGTCGTTGACGAGCACATAACCCGCGACATGATCGAGCGCATCGGCCTGCTCGACATAACGGCAGGTCTTGCCGATCACGACGCCCAGCTCGACTTCCCAGTCGGTCTTGACGCTGCCGCGCGGAATCATGACGTCGTCGTTCGGGCCGACGAGGCACGAAATCGCCTTGGTGAAGAAGATCGGCTCGGGCGGAGGCTCGAGCCCGGCTTCGCGCGCGTGGTCGGCATAATTGAGGCCGATCGCGAGGAACTTGCCGATGCCGCTCACCGGCACGCCGTAGCGCGGGCTGCCCTCGACCAGCGGCAACGAGGCCGGATCGATCGCCTTGAGCCTGGCGATGCCTTCGGGCGTCATTTCCGCCGGAGTAATGTCCGCAACGTGCGCGGAAAGGTCGCGGATGCGGCCGTCAGCGTCGACCAGACCCGGCTTTTCGGCGCCCTTCGGGCCATAACGGCAAATCTTCATGACTTCCTCAATTCGAATAGGGACGGTGAAGCGTAATTTCGGGGTTGAGCTCGACCCCGAAGCCCGGCCTGTCGAGCGCCGAGACGCGCATACGGCCGTTTTCGGGCACCGGCTCGCCGAGCAACTGGGGGGCGAACATCTGCACCACCTCGGTCGCCTCGGGGTGCATCATCAGAAACTCGGCGAAGGGCGAGTTGTGACGCGTGATGACGAAATGATAACTGTACACGCTCGAACCATGCGGCACGACCAGCTTGCCGCGCGCATCCGCCAGCGCGGAAATCTTGAGCAGCTCGGTCACCCCGCCGCACCAGCCGATATCGGGCTGGACGATGTCGGCGCATTCCATGTCGAGCAACATGCGGAAGCCCCAGCGGGTCGCCTCGTGCTCGCCGGTGGTCACCAGCATCCCGCGCGGCACGTTGCGGCGCAGATCGGCATAGCCCCAATAATCGTCGGGGCTCAGCGGCTCCTCGATCCACTTGAGACCAAGCTCGTGACACGCCGTCGCCAGCCGCGTCGCATAATCGAGATCGAGCGACATCCAGCAATCGTACATCAGCCAGAAATCGTCGCCGACCTTCGCGCGCATATCGGCAAGCGCCGCGACGTTCTTGTGCAGCCCCTCGACCCCCTCGGCCGGACCGTGACGCAGCGGCAGCTTGCCACCGATGAACCCAAGCTCCTTGGCGACATCGGGGCGCGCGCCGGTGGCATAGAATTGCAGTTCGTCGCGCACCGCGCCGCCGAGCAGGTGATAGACCGGCTCACCGCGCAATTTCCCGAGCAGATCCCACAGCGCCAGATCGACGCCGGAGATGGCGTTCACGACCAACCCCTTGCGCCCGTAATATTGGGTCGAGAAGTACATCTGATCCCAGATCTTCTCATATTCCGCCGGGCTTCGGCCGACGAGGAAACGCGAGAGGTGCTTTTCGACGATATAGGCAGCGGGCTCGCCGCCGGTGGTCACCGCAAAACCGACCGTGCCGTCCTCAGCCTCGAGCTCGACCACCAGCGTGCCAAGCACGTTGATGCCGAAGCTCTGCCGCGACTGGCGATATTCGGGATAGCGCGCCATCGGCGTGGCGATGTGATCGTCGATCCAATGGCCGTCGCCCTGGTCGTGATAGTCGGCCCCGCCGCCACGCACAGTGAACGCGCGCACATGCTTGATCTTCGACAGCGCCACTACCGGAAACTCCCCCTTCGCGTTATATGACATATAATATACATATTATACCAGCGTCAATTCAGTCGGCAGCCGCAGGCTCCACGAGCGAACGACGGCATCCCCTTTGCCCCATCCTGATGGGCGTGTCTAGAATAGTAATATTATATCTATCGTGGTCGCGTCGCAGCCATGCCCCGGCTCGGCGCTACACGACGATGACGCTCGTCACCCCTCATCGACTCATCCGCCGTGCCGCTGCGTGGCCAGAATCGTCCGATCGATTTTGGCGATGCTGGTGGCGCCGGTCAGCGTCATCGCAACGCGCATTTCGGCTTCGATCAAGCTGAGCATATGGGTCACTCCGGCCTCGCCGCGCGCTGCGAGCGCATAGGCCCAGATCCGGCCGAGCAGCACACCCTTCGCGCCCAAGGCGAGCATCCGCACGACATCAAGCCCCGATCGGATACCGCCATCGGCCAGCACCGTCAGCCGATCCGCCACCGCGTCGGCGATCGGCGGCAGCGCCTGCGCCGACGACAGCACACCATCGAGCTGGCGCCCGCCATGGTTCGACACGATGATGCCATCGGCACCGATCGCCGCGGCCTCACGCGCATCCTCAGGATCGAGAATACCCTTGATGATCAGCGGCCCGTCCCATTCGGCGCGGATGAAATCGAGATCCTTCCACGAGATCGACGGATCGAAATTGTTGCCCATCCAGGCGAAGAAATCCTCCAGCCCCGATTTTTCGCCGAGCACTGGCGCGACATTGCCCAGACTGTGCGGACGACCGTTGACGCCGACATCCCACGCCCAGCCGGGGCGCTTGACCGCCTGCCACGTCCGCCGCATCGCGCCGAACATGCCCGCAGCACCTGCCAGCCCCGAGCGATAATCGCGATAGCGCGTACCCGGCACCGGCATATCGACGGTGAACACCAGCGCGGTGCAGCCCAGCGCCTTGGCCTTAGCGAGCAGCGTACGCATGAACGCGCGATCGCGGATCATGTAGAGCTGGAACCAGAACGGCTCGGTGGTGCCCGCCGCCACTTCGTCGAGCGGACACGCCGATACGGTCGACAGGCAGAAGGGGATGCCCTTGGCCTCGGCCGCGCGCGCGGCTTGCACCTCGCCGCGCCGCGCATTCATGCCGGCGAGGCCGATCGGTGCGAGCGCCACCGGCAGCGCCATTTTCTGCCCGAACAATTCGGTCGACAGATCGAGCCCCGAGGCATCGGTGAGCACGCGCTGGCGAAGCGCAACCGCCCGGAGATCGGCGACGTTGCGCTTGAGCGTCACCTCGTCATACGACCCCCCGTCGATATATTCGAACAGGAAGTGCGGCAGCCGCCGTTTCGCCAGCGTGCGATAGTCGAGCGTGGAGGCGGCTTTGCTCATTGGAGGTTCACGAACATGCCGCCGTCGACCAGCATCGACGCACCGGTGACATAGCGCGCGAGATCGGAGGCGAGGAACACCGTGGGGCCGACCAGATCGTCGGGCGCGCCAAGACGGCCCAGCGGGATCCGCTTTTCCATGTACGTTCGCTTGTCCGTATCCGCGAGATCGTCCTTGTTGATGTCGGTCAGGATGGTGCCCGGCAGCAGCGCGTTGCAGCGGATGCCGTGCTTGCCCAGCGCGATCGCGCACGATTGCATCAGCGACAGCACGCCCGCCTTGGTCGGCGTATAATGCGTCTGATATTCGCCGCCGACCAGCGCCGAGATCGACGACATCGCGATGATCGACCCGCCGTCGCCCTGCTTCACCATCTGGTTCGCCGCGGCCTGGACCATGAAATAGGCGCCGTGCATGTTGACGCGCATCGTCCGCTCGAACGTCTCGACGGGCATATCGAGAAAGGCGTGGAACGGGCAGATGCCGGCGTTGTTGACGAACGCGTCGACACGCCCCAGCGCCGCCACCGCGCCCTCGACGAACGCGGTTGCGGTCGCTGGCTCGGCAACATCGCCCTGGATCGCGACGGCCTTGCGCCCCAGTGCCTCGATCGCGGCGACGGCGGCAGCCGCACCGGCGGTATCACGGCCGAAATTGATGGCGACGTCGGCGCCGTGGCGCGCGCAGCCGATCGCGACCGCGCGGCCGATCCCCGCCGACGCGCCGGTGACGAGAACGACCTTATTTTCGAGCAGCATCGGAAACCCTTTCTGAAAGAACGGCGACGCCTTCGGGCGCCAGCGTCAGCGTGGAGACCTTACCCTTGCCGAGCACATCGGCCATCGGCCGCGGCAGCGCGACCGAGCGGGTCTCACGCCCATGGTTGATGAGGATGAAGACGCGGCGGTCCTTGCCCTCGCGGGTCATCAGTTCGACGTCCTCGGGCATCGCGAAATCGCGCGCCACCCCGGCGTGCGTCAGCGCGCCGTCGATCAATTGCTTCATCACCTTGTCGTCGACCAGCGCGCCGACATAGGTGATCGTGCCCTTGCCGACGCTGCGGCGGATGACTGCGGGGCGCCCGTCGAGCCAGCCATTGCTCTTGCCGTAGGTGAGCATTGTTTCGGTATCGGGCGCGGTCGCGGCCAGCCGCTCGGCCCAGATCGTCGCCGTGCCGTCACCCACCGCCACCGTTTCGTCGAGCGCGTAATATTGCTCGACGTGGCCGCCGAGCAAGTCGGCGAGCGGCCCCGGCTGCCGGACCGGATCGAGGCGGTTGTACTCGTCCTTCATCCCCGAGCGCGGCCCGAGGATGAGGTTGCCGCCGGATTTGACATAAGCGGCGAATTTCGCCGCTTGTTCGTCGGTGATGATGTTCAGGCTCGGCGCGACGACCAGCTTGTAGCGATCTAGCGGCCCGGCCGCCTCGACGATATCGACCGCGCCCAGCGCGTCCTTGAGCGGCCGGTAATAATCGAGCAGCACTCCGATCTGGTCGTAATCCTTGTGCTGCATCTGGAAATCGATCGCCCAGCGGCTCGGATAATCCTGAAGGATCGCCACCGGCGACACCGGATGCGTGCCCGCGAGCACCGGCGAGGCCTTGGCCATGTCGCGCCCGATCTGGACGACTTCGTCATAGACCGGCAGCGGCTTGCCATCGGCGCCGAGCAGCGAGCCGTGGAGCGTCTCCTGCCCGTTGAGCGCGTTGCGCCACTGCCAATAAAGGATGCCGTCGGAGCCGTGCCCGATCGCCTGCCACGCCATCGCCCGCGTCTCGCCGGGATAGAGCATGTTGCTGACCGGCGCCCAGTTCACGAAGCCGGGCTGGATTTCCATCACCCAGAAATTCTTGCGCTTCCACCCGCGCACCAGATCGTGCGAGGCGCCGTTGCGATAGGCCTGCAAATGGCCGGTGCCGACGTAATTGTCCCACGAGGTGAAATCGAGATCGCGGTTGATTTCGTAGCGATCGAACTTGTTGGCCCAGCCGAGCCCGCCCAGATTGGTGGTGATGAATTGCGACGGCGCCACGCGCGCGCGCAGCACATCGAGCTGGTTCTTCTGAAAATCGACCCATTGGCTGGTGATGAAGCGCTTCTGCTCGAGCATCAGCCCCGGATTGCCCTTCTCGGTATTGAAGGGCACCTGATCCCAGGCGTTATAGGTCTGCGACCAATAATCGGTGGTCCACGCCGCGTTGAGCTTGTCGAGCGTGCCAAAGCGCTGCTTGAGCCACGCAACCCACGCACCCTGCGCATCGGGATCATAGCTTTCGTCGGTATATTCGTTGCCGATCTGCCAGCCCATGACGTTGGGTTCGTGCCCCAGCGCGTCCGCCATATGCGACACGATGTCGCGGCTGAACTGCCGGTACAGTTTGGACGAGATCGAGAACTGGCGACGCCCGCCGTGGCCGAGCCGCTTGCCGTCACCGTCGATGCGCAGCACCTCGGGATATTTCTGCGTCATCCACGCCGGCGGCGTATCGGTGGGGGTGCCGATCACGACCTTGATGTCGTATTTGGCCGCGAGGCGAACCGCGCGGACCAGCCAGCTCATGTCATACGCGCCTTCGGTGGGCTCCATCCGGCTCCATGCGAATTCGCCGATCCGCACGACGTTGGCGCCGTGCGCCTTCATCAGCCGCAGGTCTTCGGCCCAGCGTTCCTCGGGCCATTGCTCGGGATACCAGGCCGAGCCGAGCCACAACCGGTCGAACTGCTGCTGCCCGGCCGGCGCGACCGTATCCGCCGCCACGGGCAGCGGCGCCGCGAGCATCAGCGCGGCGGTCGCGAGCAACAGTCGCTTCATATCGACCATCCGCCGTCGATATTGTGGATCTGGCCGGTCGTATAGGTCGCCCCGGCGAGGTAGACGACGAGATCGGCGATCTCCTCGGGCGTGCCGATCCGGCCGATCGGCTGGCGCGCGACGAACGCCGCGCGGGTGGCCTCGTAATCGCCTTGCTCGGCCAGCCGCTCGTTGAGTGACGGCGTTTCGACCGTGCCCGGGCAGATCGCGTTGCAGCGGATGCCCTGGCCGACATAATCGGCGGCGATCGCCTTGGTGAGCCCGATCACCGCCGCCTTGGTAACGCCGTAGACGAAGCGGTTGGGCACGCCCTTCACGCTGGAAGCGACCGAGGCCATGTTGATGATTGCGCCATCGCCCTTCGCGAGCATCCCCGGCAGCACCGCGCGGCACATCCGCGTCATCGCCTTGACGTTGAGTTCATAGGCGAAATCGAGATCGGCATCGGTCGCCTCGAGCAACCCGCCGCCATGGACCACGCCCGCGCAGTTGAAGAGGATGTCGATATCGCCCGCGCCGCCGACCACCGAGGCGATCGCGGCGGGATCGAGCACGTCGAGCCGAAGCGTGGTGATGGTATCGCTCGCGAGGCCTTCAAGCGCCGCCGCGTTGATGTCGGTCGCGATCACGCGGGCGCCGGCGGCCGCCAGCGCGAGCACCGACGAGCGGCCGATGCCCTGCGCGGCGGCGGTCACAAGCGCAGTCTTGCCGGAAAGATGTGTCACGTGGAGTCCTTCGTTCATTCGGTGGGAATCGGGAAAGCGGGCTGGGCAGCCGCGCGGTAACAGGCTTCGACCAGCGCCATCGTCTTCCAGCCATCCTCGACTGCGGTCGCAAGGCGATCGTCCTCGCCCGCGGCGAAGCGCTGGAGATTGGCCATCGGGCCGATAAAGGCGTCGGGGAACCACGCCCCGTCGAGCGGAACCTGTTCCCAGGGGCCACCACGGCGCGCGAACCACAGTTCGTCGGGTTCGCCGGTCGGGTAATCGAGCAGCAGCCCGAGCTTGACCATCATCGCGCCCTCGCTGCCCTCGATGCGGAACGACGCGTCCTGAAAGCGGCGACCGAAATCGTGGTGATGGTTGATCGACAGCGTCGCGCGCAGCGGCGCGTCATAATCGAGGATCGCCGTGGTGCGCGTATCCGACAACTGGCTCGACGGGTGTGCATAGCTGCGCGCGAACACGCCCTTGGGGTCGCCCGCCAGCGCGCGGATAGTGTCGAGATAATGGATCGAGTGCGACACGATCTCGACACGCGGATTGGGAATCAGATGCGGGAACAGATGCCACGGCGTGACGAGGTTGAGATGGACCTCGATCTCGACCAGCTCGCCAAGCTGCCCGCGCGCGATCGCATCGGCCACCGCGAGCATCATCGCCGAATAGCGCAGCTGGAAATTGACCGAGGCGGTCAGCCGCCGTGCGCGGCACACGTCGCGGATCGCGCTGGCGTCGGCGAGATCGAGCCCCATCGGCTTTTGCAGCAGCACCGCCGCCCCTTCGGGCAGCGCCGAAAGGATAGCGACATGCGCGACCGGCGGCGCGGCGACATCGAACACCGCGTCGGCGGCAGCCGCCTGTTCGAGCGTGTCGAACACCGTCTCGATGCCCCATTCGCCCGCCAGCGCTTCGGCACGCGCACGATCCTGATCGTACAACCCGGCAACGGCAAAGCCCGCCTTGCGATAGGCGGGCAGATGCGCGTCCTTGACGATCCCGCCGGTGCCGATGACCACGATCGGCCGGGGCTGCGACGGCATCGGCCAATGTTGGCGCAAGGACTGGCCCGGCGTGCTCATGCCAGCGCCTCGGCGCGCGCCTGTGCCTGCGCGAGCAGATTGGCGGTGGGCGCATCGCCCGTCACCGCGGCGGTCAGCATGTCGTCGACGATGTGCGACATCTCGGCGAGCTTCGGCGTCAGCGGCATTTCGCGGGCATGTTCGTGCAGCCAGTCGAGCCGGTGATAATAAGGCACGTCGCCATTGACCTCGGGATCGGCCCAGGTCGATTTGCGCACCCCGATCGCGCCTTCGGTGGTGGTGAGCTTGTCCATCGGCGCGGTCGCGCAGTGGCGCAGGAAATCCCACGCCAGTTGCTTGCGCGGCGAACCGCTGCCGATCGTCAGCACCCAGAACACGTTGAGCGAGACGCTGCGCCCGCCCGGCCCGGCAGGCAAGGGCGCAACATCGACCAGCCCCTTCACGCGACTGTCGGGCGACGTATCGGCATAAGCGGCGAAGCCGAACCAGTTCGCCATCAACGCGACCTTGCCCTCGGCGAACAGCAGCCCCGATTTGACGCTGTCGAGGTCGCGTGCGCCCGGCGCCATCGCACTGCTATCCGCCGCGAGCATCCGCAGGAAATCGAGCGCCTGATGCGCCTGGGGCGAGGTGAACGCGGGGCGGCCATCGGCGGTGAACGGCTCGCCGCCGCGCGACCAGATGTGGATGCAGAAATCGTAGAAGCTGTTGTGCCCATCGGGGAACAGCGCGAGCACGGTGCCATATTGGTCGCGATCGGGCGCGTGCAGCGCGCGCGCCGCAGCGTGGAACTCATCCCATGTCGCGGGCACCGCGATGCCGGCGGCGTCGAGCAGATCCTTGCGATAGATCAGGCATTCGGGGCCGTCGTGATAGGGCATCCCCCAGAAGCCACCACCAAAGCGCTGCATCGTCGTGAGCGACGGGCTCCACGCCTCGGGAAAATCGGCGACGGGCGCGCGGGCCATGTGCGGCGTCAAATCCTCCAGCAAGCCATCGGCCTGCGCCTCGGCGAGCCAATCGGTCGCCATGAACGCGATGTCCCAGGCGCCGGTCGCGAGGCCGCGCGTGCCGATCGCCGCTTCGTGCAATGGGTTCAGATCCATCGCCACCGCTTCCAACCGCGCGTCGGCGCCGGTCGTCGCGACGAAATCGGCGAACTGCTTCTGGATGGCGCTTTCGAACGGATCGAACTTGCGGACGGCGATGCGCAGCGTCTCGGTCATGCCGCCACCTCAGCGGGCGTCACCTCGGGCGTGGTCGGGCGGGCGCGGCGACGTTCCGCGCCGAGCGTGTAGATCGCGGCGGCCGCGACGACGACCACGCCCTCGATCAGCCCCTGATAATTGGCGCCGAGATTGAGGATGTTGAAGCCGTTGGTCAGCGTGAACAGCAGCAAGGCGCCGACCACCGTCTTGACCACGCTGCCCGCGCCGCCGAACAGCGAGGTGCCGCCGAGGATCGCCGCGGCGATCACGGTCAGTTCGGTGCCCTGAAGCGCGGTCGGGTTGATCGCGCCGAGCCGGCAGCCGAACAGCACGCCCGCGAAACCGGCCGCAACGCTCGACAGCACGAACGCGCCGAGCCGATAGGCATGGACGTTGATCCCCGACAGCCGCGCGGCCTCGGGATTGCCGCCCACCGCATAGAGGCGGCGGCCGATCACGGTGAAGCCGAGCACGAACCAGAGCAACGCGGTGAACCCGGCGAGATAGACCACCGGTGCCGCCACATTGAAACCGGCGCCCGCCACCAGCGCGAGCGCGCCGAGCACCGCGCCGCCCACCGCCACGAACGGCCGCCGCTTGACCAGCCCGAGCACGACCAACGCCGCCCCCAGCGCCAACAACGGCCAGAACAGCGGCACGCGCGTGCTCTCAAACGCGAGCATCTGCGCCAGCACCTCGGGCTGCTCGACCATCAGCGAGCGGCCGTCGGTGAGAATCAGCACCAGCCCGCGTACCGCGGTCAGCGTGCCCAGCGTGACGATGAACGCATTGATCCCGACGAACTGGACGATCGCGCCGTTGATGAGGCCGATCGTCGCGGCGACCGCCAAAGCCGCAAAAGCGGCGGGCACGAACCCGATCTGCCCCGCCAGCCCGACCAGCACCGCCGCCGCCAGCGCGGCCACCGACGCCACCGACAGATCGAACGCGCCGGTAATAAGCATCACCGTCATCGCGACGCCCATGATCCCGACCAGCGACGCCTGATAAGCGATGTTGCCGAGGTTCTGCCCCGACAGATAGGGCGGCAGCCCGCGCGCCGCCGCAAGCGCGGCAAGCACGCCGAGCAACAGCAGCAAGGCATAATAGACGCCCGCCTCACGCAGGCTGAAGATACGTCGCCAGTCGGTCATGCAGCGGCTCCCAGAGGGGCGCCGCCCCCGGTCATGAGGATAAGATCGGATTCGGTGCTCGTCGCCGGATCGGCCTCGCCGATCACCGCGCCATCGCGCAGCACCAGCAACCGATCGCAGATCGCGAGCAGTTCCTCGAACTCGGACGAGACGAGGATCACGGGCAGGCCGTCATCGGCAAGGGTGCGCACGAGACGGAGGATGTCGGTACGCGCGCCGATGTCGATCCCGGCGGTGGGCTCATCGAGCAGCAGCACGCGCGTGGTCGGTGCCAGCCATTTGGCGATCACCACCTTTTGCGCGTTGCCGCCCGAAAGCTCGCCCGGCAGTGCATCGGCGCCCGGCGTCTTGATCGCCAGCCGTTCGATCGCGGCCTCGGCGGCAACACGATCGGCCTCGACATCGAACAACAGCCCGGTGGCGTGCGGGAGGGCGATGTTTTCGGCGAGCGTCAGCAAGGGCACATAGCCCTGGCTCGCGCGATCCTCGGGCACCAGCGCGATCCCGGCGGCGACCGCCTCGTCGGGCCAGCGCCCCACCGGCGCGCCATCGAGCAGCACCGCGCCCGTCGCCGCCGGATCGGCACCGAAGATCGCGTGCAGCAATTCGCTTCGCCCCGAACCCAGCGTTCCCGCGAGCCCGAGGATTTCGCCCGCGCGCAGCGTCAGACTGGTCGGCGCGAGCTTGCCCGGCGAGGCGACATCGCGCAGCTCGAGCACCGGCGCCCCCGGCGTCCGCGCGACCGCGGGGCGTTCGAGCGCGGTCACCGATCGGCCCGCGATCGCGGCGGCAATCGCCTGCGGCTCAAGCCCGGCGGTCTCGGCATGAAGCACGGTGCGGCCATCGCGCAGCACCGTCACTTCGTCGGTCAGCGCCATGATCTCGTCGATGAAATGCGAGACGAACAATACCGCTTTGCCCTCGGCGGCGAGGCGACGGATCGTCGCATAGACGCGCTCGCGCTCGTGCCCGGCGAGCGACGCGGTGGGCTCGTCCATCACCACGACCTCGGCGCCAGAGGCCAGCGCCTGCGTGATCGCCACCATCTGCCGCGCGCCGATCGGCAGCTCGCCGACGGGCGTATCGAGCGGGAACGGCGTGCCCAGCGACGCGACCAGCGACGCAATCCGCGCGCGCGCATCGGCGCGCCGGCGCCGCCAGCCGCCATCGTCGAGCAGGATATTCTCGAGCGCGCTCAGCGTCGGCACCAGCGGGATGTGCTGGTAAATCGTCGCGACTCCCGCCGCCTTGGCACCGCGCGGGGTCGACCAGCGCACGACCTGATCGTCGCGCCGAATCGTCCCGGCGGTCGGCGCGAGCGCGCCCGCCAGAATCTTGATCAGCGTCGATTTGCCCGCACCGTTCGCACCGAGCAGACCGTGGACACGGCCCGGCGCCAGCACCAGATCGACCCCGCGCAGCGCAACGGTGCCGTTGGGGAAGGTCTTGGCGATTCCTTCGAGGCTGAGCGTCACCATTGGCCGACACACGCATCGACATTGGCGCGGGTGACCGCCGGGATCGGATAGGTACGGAAGCGCGGGCCCGCTTGCGGCGCGTGCAGCGCCTCGAACGCGAGCGCACCCAGCGCCTCGGGCTTGAAACAAACGGTGCCGTCCACCGCGCCCGCCTTGATCGAGGCGACCGCGAGCTTCGAGCCGCCGACGCCGATCAGCCGCGCGTGCGACCCTGCGGCGCGCACCGCGCGGGCACAACCAATCACCATGTCGTCGGCCTCGTTGAACAGCAGATCGATGTCGGGCTGCGCGGCAAGGATGTTCTGGCACGCCGCCTCGCCACCCTGCGCCGTCCAATTGCCGGGCTGTGACGCGACGATCGTGTAGCGGACGCCCGCCTTTTCCAGGCCCTGCCGGAAACCGCGCGCGCGCTGCTCGACCTCGGGGAAGCCGGCCGCGCCCTCGATCACCGCGATCCGCGCCGGGCGGTCGCGCGGTAGCAACCGGGCCGCGAGCGTACCCGCCGCTTCGCCCGCCGCCACTTCATCCTGCGAGGCAAGCGCGACCAGACCGGGATAGACATCGTCGATCGCCCGCGTGCGCGGATCGCCGACCAGCGCGGCCACCGCCGCCACCGGCACGCCCGCGCGGCCGATGCGATCGACCCAGCCTTGCGCGACCACCGAATCGAGCGGCATGATCGCGATGCCCTTCACGCCCTGCGCAACCAGATCGTCGATGTCATTGGCCTGCTTCTGCACGCTGCCCTTGGCGTCGAGCACCACCGGCGTCGCCCCGGTACGCACCGCGGCATCGCTGAATCCCTTGGCGATCGCGGCGGCGAAGGGATAGCTCAGCCCCACCGTCGACAGCCCGTACCGCGGCCCACCGGCAACCGCGGCCGCCGTCGGGGCGTCGGCGCGCGCGGCATGGCGCAGCGACACCAACGCAGTGATCGCCGCCGCAACGACGATCGCCCAGAGAAGCAGGGGAAGCGGGCGCCAGCGCATGATCAGGCGAGCGGCTGCCGCCGCGTGACGAGATAGAGATGCTCGCACGCCAGCACGGTATCGCCGTTCTGGTTGCGGATATCGACCTTCTCGGTGACGACGCCGTGGCCCGCGCGCTTGGGATGATCGCGCTTGTCGGCGATCGTCGTGATCGTCGTGATCGTGTCGCCGATATGCACCGGGCGGATGAAACGCATCCGATCATAACCGTACGACATGGCGTGCGGATTGATCGTGGTCGCGGTGAGGCCGATGCCGATCGAAAAGATCATCGTACCATGCGCGATGCGCTGGCCGATATCCTGCGTCGCACACCAGACGGCATCCATATGGTGCGGGAAGAAATCGCCGGTGTGGCCGGCATGGACGACGAAATCGGTTTCGGTGATCGTGCGCCCGAAACTGGTGCGCGACGCACCGATCTCATATTCCTCGAAATATTGTTCAACGATCATCGCTGGCCTCCATCAGGGCGGTGTCGGCGCCGAGCCGTGGGGCGGCGCGCTCGTTGGTAAGAATACGGCCATCGACGCGGATCGGGCAGCGCGTCAACGTCAGCGCTTCACCGTCCGGCGAACGGACCTGCTGCGTGGCCTCGAGCGCGGCAAACGCCGGATCGGCGGTAAAGGCGGGCCAATCGTTGACCGGCGCCGCCCAGATCCCCGCAGGCTCGAGCCGATCGAGCCAATAACGGGTCGCCTGCGTCGCGAGATGATCGCGCAGCAACGCCTTGATCGCGTCACGATCGGCGAACCAGCGATCGGATGGGAAGCCCGCAAGCGCAGGGCAATCCACCACCTCGGCAAGCCGATCGACCGGGCACATCGCGATCGCGAGATGACCGTCGGCGGTGCCGTAAATGCCATAAGGCGCGGCGAGATAGAGATTGGCATTGGCGACCGCGCTGCGCGCGGGCATTGCATCGTCGCGATTGAGATAGACCGCCAAATGCTCGAATTGCAGGTCGATCGCGGTCTCGATCAGGCTGACATCGACGCGCCCACCCTGCCCGGTCACCCCGCGCCGCACCAGCAGCGCGAGAATCCCCTGCGCGAGCTGCGCGCCCGCCATCATATCGGTGATCGACAGCCCCGCGGGCACCGGCGGCCCATCGGCATCGCCCGACAGCCAGGCGATCCCCGACAGCGACTGGACCAGCAGATCCTGCCCCGGCCGATCGCGCCACGGGCCGACCGGGCCATAACCGCTGACGCCGGCATAGATCAGCCGCGGATTGAGCGCCGACAGCGCGTCCCAGCCGAGCCCCAGCCGCTCCATGATACCGGGCCGGAAATTGTGGATCAGCACGTCAGCCCCAGCGATCAGCGCGCGCACCCTGGCCAGATCGCCGGCATCCTTCAGATCGGCGGCGACCGACAGCTTGCCGCGATTGATCGCGTGGAACAGCGCGCTGTCCCGGTCGAACGCGAGATCGGCGAGGTAGAGGTTGCGGCTGGCATCGCCGCCATCGGGGCGCTCGACTTTGATCACACGCGCACCGAGATCACCAAGCCGCAGCGCACACGCAGGGCCGGCGAGAAACTGGCTGAAGTCGAGCACCGTCACGCCGGAGAGCGGCATGACGAAACCGCTGTCGGGCGGGCTGTCCTGCGGGGCCACGGTCATGCGCGCGTCGATCCTCATTAGTATGTTTATATGATATTTCTTCCCAAGAGCTATGCTGCGCGTTAGGAGACGAGTCAACCGGTATCGGGAGCAGGAGAAAGCAGATGCGGGGAATGACGTGGGACCATCCGCGCGGCTACGATCCGCTGGCGGCCGCGTCGGAAGCGTGGGCGAAAGCAGGGGGTGAAGCAATCACCTGGGACCGCCGTTCGCTCCAGGATTTCGAAAGCTATCCGGTCGAGGAACTGGCGCGTCGTTACGATCTGATCGTGATCGATCATCCGCATGTCGGGCAGGTTGCCGACGCCGGCTGCCTCGCCCCGCTCGACACGCTGTGCGATGCCGACGCACTCGCCGAGATCGCCGCCGGGTCGGTCGGCGGATCGTACCAAAGCTATGCCTGGGCCGGGCATCAATGGGCGCTGCCGATCGACGCGGCCGCACAGGTTCAGGCGTGGGTGCCGGGCCGGATCGCGAGCCCGCCCGCCGATTGGGATGCGGTAACCGCGCTTGCCCGCGACGGGCGATTGGCGCTGGCGCTGCGCCCGCCGCATTCGCTGATGTCGCTGTTCACGCTGAGCGGCTTGATGGGCGTCACGCTGCCGGTCGAGGGCGATATCTTGTTCCCCGATGCCGCGCGCGCCGCCTATGAGCGCCTCGCCGATCTCGCTGCGCTGGTTGGTCCCGATGCCTATGCACACGATCCGATCGCGATCCTCGAGGCGATGGCGCTTCCCGACGCGCGAATCGCGGTATCGCCGCTGATCTATGGCTATATGAGCTATGCGCTTGCCGATTTCCGCCCGACCCGAATCGCGTTCGCCGATCTGCCGTCGGCCAATCCGACGGGCTCGGCGCTCGGCGGCACCGGGATCGCCGTGTCGGCGTTGGGCGCGGCGCCCGCCGCGGCCGCACGCTTCGCGCAATGGGTGGCAAGCGGCCTGGTCCAGCGCGGGCTCTATGCCGCCGCCGGTGGCCAGCCTGCGCACGCCGATGCGTGGAGCGACGCCGCGGTGAACGCCGAGGTCATCGGTTTTTACGCGGAGACGCGCGCGACGCTCGATCGCGCCTGGCTGCGTCCGCGCCACGACGGTTACATGGCGTTCCAGCACGCCGCTTCCGAACGGCTCAATGTTGCGCTGCGCGCGGAGGAAGGCGCCGCCTCGGCGCTGGCCGCGCTCAACGAACTGTTCCGGAACCGCCGATGACGGCGTCATGCCCGCTCGACGGGCTCCTCGTCATCGATATGGCGCAATTCCTGTCGGGGCCGTCGGCCGCGCTCAGGCTCGGCGATCTCGGTGCGCGCGTCATCAAGATCGAGCGGCCGGAGACAGGCGATATCTGCCGCACGCTCTATCTCTCCGATACCGATGTCGACGGCGCCTCGACGCTGTTTCACGCGATCAATCGCGGCAAGGAAAGCATCGCACTCGATTACAAGCACGCCCCCGATCGCGCCGCATTGCTGCACCTCGCGGCGCGCGCGGACGTGGTGATCCAGAATTTTCGTCCCGGCGTTGCCGATCGGCTCGGCGTCGGCGCTGCGGCGTTGCGCGCGGTCAATCCCCGGCTCGTGGTGGGCACGATCAGCGGCTATGGCGAGGACGGCCCCTGGGTCGACTTGCCGGGGCAGGATCTGCTGGCGCAGGCGCTGTCGGGCGCGATGTGGCTCAACGGCGATGCCGATGACGGGCCCAAGGCAGTGGGGCTGTCGATCGCCGACATGCTCGCGGGCCATGTGCTGGTCGAAGGCGTGCTCGCGGCGCTGGTGCGGCGCGGTATCACCGGGCAGGGCGCGCTGGTCGAAACCAGCCTGATCGAGGCGCTGGTCGATTACCAGTTCGAGGTGCTGACCACGCATCTCAACGATGGCGGTCTGCTCCCGCGCCGCGCGGCGGTGGACAATGCCCATGCCTATCTGGGGGCGCCCTATGGCGTCTATCGGACCATGGATGGCTGGCTCGCCCTGGCGATGATGCCGCTCGATCGGCTCGCGCCGCTGCTCGCGCTCGATCTGGGCGGCGATCCCTTTGCCGATCGCGACGCGATCAAGGCGCGCATCGCCGAGCGCATCGCCCAGCAGACCACCGACGCATGGATGCAAGCGCTACGCGCGCACGACATCTGGTGTGCGCCGGTGCTCGACTGGCCTGCCCTGCTCGCCTCCGACGCGTTCGCGCGGCTCGGGATGCTCCAGCAGGCAGGGCCGGTCACCACCACGCGCGCGCCGCTGCGCATCGACGGCGCGCGCGCAAGCAATCCCGCCGGAGCACCGGCGATCGATCAACATGGCGCCGCGATCCGGCGCGAATTCAACCTTTAAAAGACGCAGGAGTCGATAATGAGAGCGATCGGACGATGGACGACGGGTAGCGCGCTGGCGGTGCTGGCGATGACGGCGGCAACCGCGCAGGACCGCGCCGCTGCTCCCGCCCCCGCCCCGTCGGCGGCACCCGACGCCGAAACCTTCCGCAATCCGCCGATGAGCGCGCGGCCGGGCACCTTCTATCACTGGATGAACGGCAACGTCACCAAGGAGGGCCTCGACTCCGACCTTACCGGGATGCGCGACATCGGCCTCGGCGGCGCGATGATGTTCGACGGCAGCAGCGACGTGCCCAAGGGGCCGGTCGATTATATGAGCCCGCACTGGCTCGATTTGATGACGCACATGGCGTCCAAGGCCGGCGAACTCGGGCTTGAGGTCGGGGTGCACAACGCACCGGGCTGGTCGTCGAGCGGCGGACCGTGGGTCACGCCCGCGCTGTCGATGCAGCAGATCGTCTGGACCGAAACCACCGTCGCCGGCGGCAAGCCGCTGTCGGTCAAGCTCGCCCGGCCCTATGCCAAGCGCGATTATTATCGCGACGCGTTCGTGATCGCCTTCCCGGCATCGCAGGGCGACGAAAGCTATTACCGTGAGCGAGTCGCCTCGATGCGCGTGGGTGCCGGGGTTTCGGCCGCCACGCTGACCGACCGCAATCTCAATACCGTCACCGAGATCGCGCCGGGTACGCCGCTGATCGTCACGATGAAAGCACCCTTCACCGCCCGCGCCGTCACGCTCTACGGCGCACACGACGCCGTTTTTTCCGCGACGATCGAGGCATCGGACGATGGCGTCCAGTGGCGGCCGGTGGGCAAGGTATCGGTCGGCCGCGAACGCGGGATCGAATCGCCCGGCTCGCTCAACTTCCCGGCGGTCACTGCCCGCCATTTCCGGATCACGCCGACGACCAAGGCGATGCTCGCCGAGGCGCTGTTCTACGCCAGCCCCCGGATCGACGATTGGGGCATGAAGGGCGAACATGCGTTCGAGATGGCCGCCGATCCCGCACGGCACGCCACCGACAGCGATACGCGCGATGCGATCGACCCCAACAAGGTGATCGACATCACCGACAAGCTCGCGGCCGACGGCACGCTACGCTGGACGCCCCCGGCCGGGCGCTGGACGGTGATGCGCTTCGGCCACACCAGCACCGGCCATATCAACGTCGCCGCATCCGATGCCGGGCGCGGGCTCGAGATCGACAAGCTGAGTGCGGCGGCGGTCGATTATCAATTCGACAACAGCGTCGGCAAGATGGCGAAAGCGGCGGGATCGCTCGTCGGCAAGTCGTTCAACATGGCCATGATCGACAGTTTCGAAGCTGGCCTGCAAAACTGGACGCCGACGCTGCCGCATGATTTCGCGGCCCGCAACGATTATGACATCCGGCCCTATCTGCCGGCGCTGACGGGCCGCATCGTCGGCGATCGCGATACATCGGATCGCTTCCTGTTCGATTTCCGCCGCACGCTGGCCGATATGATGGTCGACAATTATTACGGCCGGATGCAGCAGCGGGCGAACGAGGCCGGGCTGCGCTTCTTCGTCGAAGGCTATGGCCCCGGCGCGTTCGACGCGTTGCAGGTCTCTGGCCGCGCGCAGATTCCGACGAGCGAATTCTGGTCGCGCACGCCATGGACCGACAACCGCACCGTCAAGATGGTCGCCTCCGCCGCGCACGTCTACGGCAAGAACGTGATCGCCGCCGAAGCCTTCACCGGCGAGGCGGAAACCAGCCGCTGGCAGGATTTTCCTTATTCGATGAAGACGCTGGGCGATCAGATGTTCGCGCTCGGGGTCAACCAGATCCTGTTCCACCGGGCGGCGCATCAGCCCAATCCCAAGGCGGCACCGGGCATGGTGATGGGGCCGTGGGGCATCAACCTCGACCGCTCGAACACCTGGTTCGGCCAGGGGCGGCCGTGGATCGATTACCTCACCCGCGCGCAATATATGCTGCGCCAGGGCACCTATGTCGCCGATCTGCTCTATTTCGTCGGCGAGGATAGCCCCAACCAGTCCGAATATGTCCGCCCCGACGTGGGGCCCGATACCAACCCCAAGATCGGCGTCCATTTCGATCCCAAGGTACCCGCGGGCTATCAATACGATCTCGTCAACGCCGAGGTGCTGCTCACGCGCGCGCGGATCGAGGACGGGCGGATCGTGCTCGCCAACGGCGCCAGCTACCGGATGCTGGTGATCCCCGACGGTATCGATGGCATGACCCCGACGCTCGCCGCCAAGCTGCGCGAATTCGTCGATCAGGGCATGGCGATCATGGGATCGCGCCCGGCGCATCCGATGACGCTGGCCGGCAAGACCGATGGCGACACCGCGTTCCACGCCGCGGTTCAGGCGGTGTGGGGCGACGGCGAACCCGATCGCCACGTCGGCAAGGGCCGTGTGTTCGCCTCGGGCCCGGTCGGCGAGGCCCTCGCCAAGATCGGCGTCGTGCCCGATGCACAATGCACGACCGCGCACCCCGGCGGTCAGGTAGTGTGGATGCACCGCGCGCTCGATGCGAGCGATATGTATTTCGTCGCCAACCGGGAGCGCCGCGCGGAGACGATCAGCTGCACCTTCCGGGTCGGCGATGCCGCCCCGGCGCTATGGGATGCCGAAACCGGGACGATCAGCCACCCTGCCCTGTTCGAGAGCAACGCGACGACGACGCGGGTCGTGTTCGATCTGGCGCCGGCGGGTTCGACCTTCGTGATGCTCGATCGCGCGCCGAAGGCCGCCGGCATGGCGTGGGCGGCCAAGGACGGCAAGCGCTTCGCCGACGTGACCGCGCCCGCCCCCACGCCCGCGGCCGCGCCGCGCGACAGCTTCACGATCTCGGGCTGGGCCAAGCCGGACATCGACCTGCGGCTGATGCCCGACGAATCGATCGACGGGCGGATCAACGAAACCGGCAAGAACTATCTCGTGTCGGCGCGGTCGGGCCATGACATCCACGGCGAAGGTACCGCCATCGCCGGGCTCGCGATCGGGCGCAACGGCGCGTTCGTGATCGAGCGCGTCTCCGCGGATAAGGTCCCCGCGGTCTTGGTCAGCCATCAGCCCCTGTCGGGCTGGACGCACGTCGCGCTGGTCTATGACGGCGGCACGCCGCATCTGTACCTGAACGGCACGCTGGTCCGCTCCGGGCTCAAGAGCGGCCGCCCGGTGTTCGCGGGCGGCGGCGATCCCGCTGCTCCCAATGGCGTCACCTATTTCTTCGAGGGCAACGCCACTCCGCTCCGCACCGATGCGCGCGTGCTGAGCGCGGCCGAGATCGCCGCCGAAGCCGCCGCCGGGCCGCCGGCAGCCGCGATCGCCCAGTCGCCTGCGGATCTGACCCGCACCGAGGATGGCGGCCTCAAGGCGCTGGTGTGGGAATCGGGTCGTTACACGACCAGCTCCGGTGCGCGGTTCACAGCCAAGGTGCCTGCGCCGCGCGTCGTCGAGGGCCCGTGGACGGTGGCCTTCGAGCCCGGCCGGGGGGCACCGGCGCAAACCGTGCTGCCCGAACTCGAGAGCCTCAGCCGCAACGCCGACGCGGGCATTCGCCACTTCGCCGGCACCGCGACCTATACGCGCTCGATCGACGTGCCCGCCGCGCTGCTGCGCAAGGGACGCCGGGTCTATCTCGATCTCGGCCGCGTCGAAGTGATCTCGGACGTCACGATCAACGGCCAGAAGCTGGGGATCACCTGGAAGGAACCGTATCGCGTCGACATCACCGACGTCGTGCGGGCCGGCGCCAACAGCGTCTCGCTCGAGGTCGCCAATCTGTGGACCAACCGGCTGATCGCCGATGCGGCCTTGCCCGAGGAAGGCAATTTCGTCGACGCCGAATGGCCGGTGGGTGAGCGCTTCTCGGCCGACGGCAAGACCAAGACGCCGATCATGGCGCGCAAGATCACCGAGCTGCCCGATTGGTACAAGAAGGGTCAGGCCAAGCCCGCCGGTGGCCGCGTCGCCTTTGCGCCCTGGAATTTCTATTCCAAGGACGAGGCGCTGGTCGATTCGGGGCTGCTCGGGCCGGTCCGGGTCGTGTTCGCCGACGAGGTCACGGTCAAGCCGCGGAAGTAAGCGTCCGGGGCCGGCCGCCATCGTCACGGCGATGGCAGCCGGCCCCGAGCACGACCTGCCGACAAACAAGAAACGGCGGCGCGAGATAATCGCGCCGCCGTTTCTTGTTTCCGCCTGGGAGCCGTCCGGGTCAGGTGACCGAGAAGTAGCTCACATATTCCTCGTCATGCAGATAGGCGAACGGCCGCAGCCGCAGCGTGCCCGCGGTGGCCTCCAGCGTCCATTGCGGCGGGCCGGACGATACCTGCTTGAGCGTCTCGAACGCGCGGCGCGGAATGCCTCCTTGCGGGCCGATGCCGTGGAGCACCAGTGGCCCGCGCAGCAACGCGCACAGATTGGGATGCTCGGCGTCGATCGGCTGGAGCCGCACCGTCATCGGCAGGTCGATCGTCACCCGATCGCCCTCGCGCCACACGCGGTCGATCGTGGCGAAGCTGCCCGCGTCGGCGGCACCTGCAAAACGCTCGCCGTTGATGCTGATCGTCGCCCCGCCGGTCGCCCAGCCCGGCACGCGCAAGCGCAGCACGAACCGCGTCGGGCGCGAGACCGACAGCGCCAGCGTCGATTGCGAACCGACCGGATAATCGGTGCGCTGTTCGAGCGCGACCTTGGCGCCGCCTTGCGTCCACGCCACGCGCGACGGCAGATAGAGGTTCACATAGACGCCGTCGGTATCGTGCAGATAGGCGCTGATCGCATAATCGTTGACGACCTGCGGCAGCGTGCCCGCGCAGCACGGCCATTTGGCGCCGTAATAGATCTTCTTGCCGGTATGGAGCTTATAATCCGAATAATAAAAGGCGCTGCCGTCAGCCAGGAGCGGCATCGCACCGAGCACGGTGTTGTAGAACACGCGCTCCATGCTGTCGCCATAATGCGGATCCTTGGTAATCCGCAGCAGATAGCGGGTCAGCTTGAAGTGCGCATAGGCGCCGCACACCGTCTCGAAGCTCGACTTGAAATTGCGGAACAGCGTTTCGGCCAGTTCGCCCGAGCCCGGCTTGATGAAGAATTCGCCCGGCCCCCAGCCGCCCGACGCCCAGCTCTGCTCCTCGATCATTCGGAATGCATTGGTGACCGCGGTCAGATATTTCTCGTCGCCGAGCGTCAGATACGCCTGCACCCCCGAACACAGCGCGTTGACGTGGCTATAAGCGTGCAGGCCCGGCAGCACGTTCTGGTCGGCCGCGAGCGGATCGAAGAAGCTATCGTCCATCAGGAACTGTTGGGCAATCGCCTTGTAGCGCGCGTCGCCGCTGCGCCGCCAGGCGAGGAACTGGTTCTCGGGGATCGTGTAGCTCTCGTCGTTGGTCCGCCGCATCTTGCGCGCGATCTGCTCGTCGCGGTTGAGCGCCTTTTCGGGCAAGCGGGGATGGACGAGATCGGTGACGCGGTTGAGCAGCGGCCAGGCGTGGCGATAGCCCGCATGTTCGGCGGCATCGACGCAGCCGCACACCATCTTGTCGTAGAAATAGGCGCCTTCGCCCCACGGGCCGGCGAGCATCCCGCCGTCGCCCGCGACGGTGAGCGCATAGCCATCGAGCAACCGGCCGACCTTGTCACGCGCGGCCTTCGATCCCGTGGTTTTGGCATAACGCGACAGCCCCGACACCCATTGACCGAAAATGCCGCCGCCACCGCCACCGTGCTGCCCATCGTACCAGCCGCCCATATCGAGGCCGGGCGCGGGCAGCTTCGCCTCGCGCCGGAACACCTTGAGCAGATTGTCCTCGGGCACGGTCTGGACGACCGCCATCGTCATCTCGCGCTGCGTCAGCGCGGGGCCTTCGAGCAGATCCACCTGATCGTAATCGAACTCACCGAGCGTACGCACGCCGCCGGGCTGCAGATAGGGATCGCGCGTCGCCGTTGCCGCGGCGGCATTCGCGACGCCCGCGTAAATGGGCGTCGACGCCAGCGCCGAGGCACCCATCAACATCGTGCGGCGTGAAATCATGGAAGCCTCTTGGTCTTGCTATCGTCGAGCAGCAGCACCCAGTCGTTGCCGGGCGCGGGCGTGCCGGGCGGCACGAAGCGCCGCTCGCCACGATTGGCGATGGTGCCGATCGGCTGGGTCGCGCCGGTCTGCGGCGAATACCAGGCCGCGCGGAGCTGCTGGCCCTCGATCGCGCCGAGCCGGACCCGGAACGAGCGACCGGTATAGCTGTACGCCATCATGTAATCGCGCCCGCGCGTCGCGAGCACGCGCTCATAGCGCTCGCCATTATCCAGAATCAGCGACTGATCGGGCACGCGCTCGAAATAGGGGCGCGACAGCATCAACGTCTTGAGATGCCGCATCTGCGTGGCGCCGGGCGCGTCGAGCGCCTCGTCCCAACGCAACGCGGCCCCATAAGATGGCTTGTCGCGGCCGGGCACGAACATCTGCATGACGCTGTTTTCGCCATAGGTATGCCCCATCGCCCCGGCGAACACACCCCACCACGCATAACGGCGCGCATCGGCGGCGCCCCAGCGCGGCGCGGTCACGTCGTGCAGCCCATAAGGGATGTTTTCGTACGACGGCTCGCCGTCGATCGTCGGCTTGACCGGCCCGAGCGCCAGATCCTCGGCGACGAAGCGCCAGTTATCTTCGCTGCGTGCGCCAGGCTCTTCCTGATCGTAGCTCTTGTGGCCCGATTGGAACATGTTGAAATCGAGCCACGCCTCGCGGTGGAAGGTCCACGACGAATCGGTGCGGCCGAACGGATGGAAGGTCATCAGATGCCGCGGGTCGATCAGCTTGATCGTGCGGCCCAGCGTCTGCCACATCTCAGTGTGTTCATCGGCAAGCGTGTCGCCGCCGTTGAGCCAGATGATGTTGGGATGCTTGCCGTAGCGCTCGGCAAGAAAGCGACCATAAACGGCGGCGCTCGCCGGCGTCACCTTGCCGGTCGCGGTGACCGAGCCCCAGACGGGCACCAGCGCCAGATACAATCCATGCGCCGCCGCACGCTCAACCGCCCAGTCGAGATGGTCCCAATAATCATATTCGCCCGGCCGTGCGGGATCGCTGCCCGGGGTGACGATCGGCCGCGCCGGATCGCCGTCTTCGAGCGCGACCGCGCCATAGCGGCTGCGCATCTCGGCGGTGTGGATCACCATCACCTGGATGACGTTGAAGCCCTGCGCCGCGCGCTTGGCATAATATTGCTCGGTCTCCTCACGCGTGAGGCGCGAGAGCATCAGCCAGCCGGTATCGCCCATCCAGAAGAACGGCTTGCCGTCGGCGCTGAGATAGCGCCCTTCGGCCGAGACGTTGAGCCACGGCATCGGCGCGGGGTCAGCCGCGGCGGGGGCCCCCATCGCCGCCGCCGGAAACGCCGCGATCGTGGCGGCCAGCGCGAGACGGCGCAACATCCGGCTTACCATGGTTTCGACCGCGCGATCGTTACGCCGCGATCCTCGTCGGGATATTGCCCCGCGACCGCCGCGTAGAAATGATAGAGCGCGCCGTCGTGATAGATCACCGACGGTTTGTGCGCGTGGGTTTCATCGATGCTGCCGGGGGCGCCACGGTCGATCATCGGCTCGGCGACCTTCTCGAACGCGAACGGAGTGCGCCCGATCGCGAGCAGATCGCGCGCGCCGCGCCGCGAGGTATAACCGTAATAATACATGATCCACTTGCCCTTGTGTCGAAACACGCTTGGGTTGGCGACGAACCGCGCATCGTTCGATCCGGGCTCGCCGACCTTGAGGATCGGGTTGCCGGCATGGCGCGTCCACGTCTTGAGATCGCGCGAGGTCGCCACCCCCATCTGTTCGAGCCAGGGCGTGTCGTGATTCTTGGCGTTGTAGAACAGATAATAAGTGCCGCGATCGCGGATCAGATACGAGCGATAGAGCCCGGCGCGCTCCCAATCGGCACCGTCTTCGGGCCGCAGGATCGGCGTATCGTCGCGCTCCCAGTTGATCAGGTCGTCGCTCCAGGCGAGACCGATCACGGCGGGGCCTTCTTCCATGCCGGGCTGCGGATAGGCATTCCAACTCGCCAGATAGCGGCCGTTGACCTTGATCGGCCGGCCCTTGGCGTGGAGATCGGGCTCGCGCAGGATCGACGACATCGCCACATTGTAGCGCGTGATCGGCGACGACAGGTCGCGCCCGAGCGCGAGGCCGCGCTTGCGCCAGGTAATCAGATCATCGGATTCGGCCAGCCCGGTTTGATAGCCGATGCCGTCGAAGCCGTAGAAATACATGTAGAAGCGGTCGGGACCGCGGATTACCAGCGGCGCATCGACGAATTTCGAATCGAATGCCGTGGGATCATCGGAACGGCTCACCACCAGCCGGCCCAATTTGTAGGGCGTCCGGTAGGGCGCGATATCGACCGCCGCGGGCCGTGCCAGCGCCGGAACGGCCGCCAACCCAACCCCCGCGCCCACCCCCGCGAGGAGCCCTCGCCGAGACATAAAAAAATCCCCCGCGACCGAAGCCGCGGGGGAGGTGTGGAGGGAATTAAAGCGTGAAACGGACACTAACCACCTGGATATCGTTGAAGCTTCATCGTCGCTGTCAAAATGGGCGGGCAGCCATATCGTTAAGCTGCCCGCCCCGTTTGATTACAGCTTGAAGCGGATGCCGGCCATGATCTGCCGGTCATCGATCGAGCGGCCATTCGGCCGGGTCGGCGAGCCATAATAAGTGAACTCACGCCGCTGCAGCAGATTGCTGCCCTCGAGCGTCACGGTGATCTGCTTGGTGATGTCGTAGCCGATCGACGCATCAAGCCAGCCATAGCCCTTGGTATAAACCGGCAGGAGTTCCGGAGCCACGCCGGCCCCGAGGCTCAGACCGTAGATGCTGCCCAGATATTTCGAGCGATAATTGTAGGCAACACGCGCCGACAGACCACCCTTCTCGTACAAGCCGGCAAGGTTGAAGCTGTGCTTCGAAAGGCCGGGCAACGGGGTCAGTTCCGTTGCGATGATCGCTGGCGTCGAGCTGTCGACATAGGTGTAGTTCGCCTGGATACCAAAACCGTTGAACGGGCCCGGCAGGAAGTCGAAGAACGTCTGACCACCGACTTCGAGGCCCTTGATCTCCCCGTTTTTGCCGTTGGTCGGCTGCGTGATGACGTATTCGATACCGTCGATCGTCTGCGTGTTACCATTGGTGAACACGAAGCCCTTCACCTTGCGGTAGAAGCCGGCGAGATACAGCGAGCCCGTGCCCGAGAAATAATATTCAAGCGAGGCATCGAGCGCGTCGGCGCGCAGCGGCTTCAGATTCGGGTTGCCGCCCGATCCCTGGCCCTGGGCCGGCACCAGCGTGAGCGCCGGCGACAGCTGGCTGAAGTTCGGCCGCGTCAGCGACTGCGACGCCGCGAGGCGAAGCTGGAGCTGATCGGTGAACCGCACGCGCATATTGGCGCTCGGCAGCACGCTCACATAATCGGTGCTGTAAATCGCAGGCTGAATCACACCGCCAACGCTCTGGTTGCCGTTGATATCAAGCTGCGTCTTGACCACGCGAACACCGACGTTGCCGTCGATCGGCAACGCGCCGCTGGTTCCGAATACCAGCTGAGCATAACCAGCCACGGTTTCCTCAGTCATATCGTAAACCGACTTCGGATCGACCGCCGGCTTGTTGGTCAGGCCGATCGCCTGCCGTACCTTTTCCCAATCTGCGGCGTTGCCGAGATTGGACGTGATCGCCGTCAGATAATCGTGCTCAAGCCGCGACGTCCCGCCGAAATAGTTTTTGAACGGCATCGATTCGAACAGGTCGGCAAACGGGGCAGCAGAGGTCCCGGCGGCCGGCGCCTGATAGAAGCGGATCGGATCGAACGACGTGCTGAGCTTCTGATAGCGAACGCCCGTCTTGAAATTCGTCAGGAAACCGCTGTCGATCTTGAAATCGCCGTCGACACGCCCGGCGTAGGAATCGCCCTTATAGTGGTTCTCGCTGCGCGTCAGCGGCCCGACAGTGTAATTGTTGATGTCGGACAGATCGATACCGCTGACCAGCGCCGAGGGCACCTTGCCGCTCGTGTCGATCGTCAACTTCGGCAGCACCGTGGCGAGATCGAGCTCCGAATAATAGAGCTCATTGGTCGACTTCTGGTACGTGAACTCAGCCGAAATCGACGATTCGCCAAAATGCTGCTTGGCACCAATCGAATATTGCTGGTTCTTGTCATAGGTATCGCGCTGGACACCATAGGTGGTGATCGGAACGTTGAGGAACGTCCCCGACTTGAAGTGATCCGTCCCATCGTAAAGGGTCACGCTGCCGGGCTCGACGGCGCGGCCGTTGGTCGGATTATTCAGCCCGCGCTGCTGCTGGAGCGAGCGGAATTCCTGATAGCCCGCCTCGGCGAAAATCTCGAGATCGGGGTTCGGCTTCCACTGGAACGCACCCTGAAGACCGATACGGCGACGCTTGCCGTTGATGAGCGGCTCATAATCACCATTGGGCGTATAAACCTTCTGCCCCGCGATGACATCGCTGCGCAGCGACGGCGCACCGTTCGAAATGACGTCCGAACGGAACGAACGCTCCTGGAACGAGCCGCTCAACAGCACACCCATCTCGCCGCCGCCGACATTCCAGCGATCGCTGATCAGCGCCGAAACCAGCGGGTCGACCTTCTTCGCGAGCGTCTCGTAGCGGCCACGAACGCTGCCGCTGAGGGCGAAACCGTCAAAATCGAGCGGCTTGCGCGTACGCAGGTCGATCACGCCGCCGATGCCGCCCTCGATCAGATCGGCCGTCGGCGTCTTGTAGACATCGATGCCGCCGAGCAATTCGGACGGGAAGTCCTGGAGATTGAAACCACGACCACCGCCAGCCGTGAAAATGTCACGACCGTTCATCGTGGTGAGGACCTGGGTGAGGCCACGAATCGCCACCGACCCGCCTTCACCGCGGTCGCGGCCGACCTGGATGCCGGAAATGCGCTGCAACGCTTCGGTGGTATTGCTGTCGGGCAGCTTGCCGATATCGTCGGCGACGATCGAATCGACGATCGCGTCGGCCGTGCGCTTGCGCTCCTGCGCCGATTCGAGGCTGGCGCGAATGCCGGTGACGACGATCGCGTCGTCGGCCTGATCGACCTCCTGGGCGAACGCCGTGGCGGACATGCCGCCGACAATTGCCAGGGTCGCTGCGCCGGTCAGGGCGCGGGTAATCACGTTCATTAGGAACCTCCCCACGAGAACTACAACTAAAGCTATTGGCGGCGTGTATATAATACTATTTTAGACGATCAAGCCCCAATGCCGACGTCCGCGCCCGCAGAAGCCCCCGCGCACCCCAGTGCGAGGACAAGAGCCTGATAATTATCGTTTAATTTTGGCGCCAAGGTGTGGCTTAGATGCCACTATCGACGCAAAATCGAGACATGCCATCCCTGTCGCGAGCCCATCAGCGCGGCGATACGTCATCACGCTGTCATCCGACCACGCAAGGCTTGTTGCCCGTTTGCGCCATTGCCACCGGTCGCCCATAAGCACGCGCATGATACGCACGGGTTTGATTGGCTTCGGGCTTGCCGGCAGCGCCTTCCATGCACCGCTCATCGATGCGGTCGACAGCCTCGTGCTCACCGCGATCGGATCGTCGCGACGCGACGAGATCGCGCACTGCTGGCCAGAAGCGCGCGTGGCAAGCGCGGACGCGGTGATCGCCGATCCCGACATCGACCTCATCGTCGTTGCGACCCCCAATACCACCCACGCCCCGCTGGCTCGTGCCGCGATCATGGCAGGCAAGCATGTCGTGATCGACAAGCCGCTCGCGCTCGATGCCGCCGAAGGCGCCGCGCTCGCCGATCTCGCCGCCGATCGAGGGCGCGTGCTCGGCGTGTTCCACAACCGACGCTGGGATGGCGATTTCCTGACCGTCCGACGCCTGCTCGACCAACGCGTGCTGGGTGACGTGCGGCTCTACGAGGCCCGTTGGGATCGGCTCCGCACCGCGATCAAGCCCGGCTGGCGCGAACAGCCGGGGCCGGGCAGCGGACTGCTCGCCGATCTCGGCCCGCATCTGATCGATCAGGCGCTGGTCTTGTTCGGGATGCCCGAGGCGATCACCGCCGACATCGTCGCGCAACGCGCCGCGGCACGGGTCGACGATTATTTCGAACTCAGGTTCGATTACGGCCCCATGCGGGCGATCCTCTCGGCCTCGACGCTGGTCGCCGCACCGCGCCCGCGCTTCGCGGTCAGCGGCACCGGCGGCAGCTTCGTCAAATACGGGCTCGATCCACAGGAAACGTGGATGCGCGACGGGCGCCGCCCGATCGACCCGGGCTATGGCATGGATGCACCCGACGCGTTCGGGACGCTGACCAATGCCGACGGCACCACCATCCGCGTGGCGACCGAAAGCGGTGATTATCGCCATTTCTATGCCGGCATTGTCCGCGCGATCCGCGATGGCGCGCCGCCGCCGGTTGCTCCCGCCGATGCGGTCGCGACGCTGCGGCTGATCGAATGCGCTCGACGGAGCGCAATCGAGGGGCGCCGCATCACCATCGCCTGATGACGTCGGCGCCTCCCCTTGCGTTCGGGCGAGTGCGCGCCGATGTTTGCCCGCACATAAGCCGCACTGAGGAATAGATGGCCGATCCGTATTCGACATTGGGGGTGCCGCGCGGCGCGAGCGAGGCCGAGATCAAGAAAGCCTATCGCAAGCTCGCGAAGGAACTCCATCCCGATCGCAACCAGGACAACCCCAAAGCCGCCGAGCGCTTCGGCCAGGTCGCCAGCGCCTATGATCTGCTGAGCGACAAGGACAAGCGCGCGCGCTTCGACCGCGGCGAGATCGATGCCGATGGCAACCCCTCCTCGCCGTTCGGATTCGGCGGCGGCGGGGGTGGCGCGCGCTCGGGCGGGTTCCGCCCCGGCGGCGCGCAATTCGACTTCGGCGGCGAGGCGGGTGGGGACATCGGCGACATCTTCGAAGGCCTGTTCGGCCAACGCCAGCAGGGCGGCGGCTTTGCCAGCGGCTTCGGCTTCAACCGCGGCCCCAAGCCCAAGGGGAGCAACATTGCCTATCGGCTGCAGGTGCCCTTCACCGATGCCGCTGCACTCAAACCGCAGCGGATCACGCTCGGCGACGGCGCAACGATCGACCTCAAACTCCCTGCCGGGGTCGAAAACGGCACCCAGATGCGGCTCGCGGGCAAGGGGCAGGCAGGCCCGGGCGGCCATGGCGACGCGATCGTGACGATCGAGATCCAGCCGCACCGCTTCTTCACGCGCGAGGGCGATGACGTACGGCTCGATCTGCCGGTGACGCTGGCCGAAGCGCTGCTCGGTGCCAAGGTGCGCACGCCGACGGTCGACGGCGCGGTCAATCTGACGGTTGCGAAGGGATCGAACTCGGGCAAGGTGCTGCGGCTCAAGGGCAAGGGCTTCCACAAGAAGGGCGGCGGCCGCGGCGACCAACTGGTGACGCTGATGATCGATCTGCCCGCCGACGATGCCGCGCTCACCGAATTCGTCGAAACCTGGCCCGGCCGCGATCAGGGGAACCCGCGTACCCGTTTAGGCGTCTAGCTGCGCGTGGAGGATGTCTCCCCCGTCTCGCCCGAGGAGCGGCGCAAGCGCGGCGGCACGGCGCGGGTCCGGCTCGACCGGCAGCTTGCCAAGGTAAAGCCCGGCAGTTGGGGGTACGAACTCGTCAAGCGCGTCCTCGTCGGCACCTGGTCCGACGGGTTCATCCATGCCGGCAACATCGCCTATCTCTCGCTGCTGACGCTGTTCCCCTTTTTCATCGTCGCCGCCGCGGTGGCGCGGCTGTTCGGGCAGACCGGTGAAGGGATGCACACCGTCGAGGCCTTCCTCCACACCGTGCCGCCGAGCGTCGCCGATGTGCTGGCCCGACCGATCAGCGACGTGCTCGCGGCGCGCTCGGGAACCTTGCTGTGGCTGGGCGCACTGGTCGGGCTGTGGACGACCGCAAGCTTCGTCGAGACGATCCGCGACATCCTGCGCCGCGCCTATGGCGTGCGCTCGACCCGCGCCTTCTGGCAATATCGGCTGACCTCGATCGGGTTGATCATCGCCTCGGTCATCCTGACGCTGATCGCGTTCGGGTTTCAGGTCGTTCTGATCGGCATCGAGCAGTTCGTGCTGCGCGTCCTGCCGCTGTCGAGCGATGTCGCGCAGTGGATCTCGATCACGCGGATCGCGCCCGCCGTCGCGCTGTTCGTCGCGCTCTACATGCTGTTCTATTCGCTCACCCCGAGCAAATATCGCTATTCCAAATGCCCCAAATGGCCCGGCGCGGTGCTGACGGCGGCATGGTGGCTCGCGGTAACCGCTTTATTGCCGCGCATCCTGTCGATGCTCGGCAGTTACGACCTCACCTATGGCAGCCTTGCCGGCGTGATGATCGCGTTGATTTTCTTCTATATGGTGGGGCTCGGGCTCGTGACGGGCGCCCATCTCAACGCGGCACTGGCGGAAGACCCCGATGACGGGCTAGAGGGCCCGGCTGGAAGCAAGGAGGACGCTGCGTCGTGACTGGATTGATGCAGGGAAAGCGTGGGCTCATCATGGGCCTCGCCAATGACAGATCGCTCGCATGGGGCATCGCGCAAAAACTTGCCGAGCACGGCGCCGAACTGGCGTTCAGCTATCAAGGCGAGATGATGGAAAAGCGCGTGCGCCCGCTCGCCGAGCAATTGGGCGTGCCCAAGCTGATCGAATGCGACGTTTCCGAAACCGCGGAAATCGATCGCGCGTTCGATGATCTTGCCCGCGACTGGCCGACGATCGACTTCGTCGTCCATGCGATCGGCTTTTCGGACAAGAACCAGCTGCGCGGGCGTTATTACGATACCACGCTCGACAATTTCCTGATGACGATGAACATTTCGGTGTTCAGCTTCACCGCAGTCGCGCGCCGCGCGCGGGAGATGATGCCCGACGGCGGCAGCTTGCTCACGCTGACCTATTATGGCTCCGAAAAGGTCGTGCCGCATTACAATGTGATGGGGGTCGCCAAATCGGCGCTCGATACCTCGGTCCAGTATCTCGCGGTCGATCTGGGGCGCGAGAATATCCGCGTCAACGCGATCTCGGCGGGCCCGATCAAGACGCTGGCGGCATCGGGAATCGGCGATTTCCGCTACATCCTCAAGTGGAACGAGCTCAACGCGCCGATGAAGCGCAACGTAACGATCGAGGATGTCGGCGGTGCCGGGCTGTATCTGCTGAGCGATCTTGCCAGTGGCGTGACCGGCGAGATCCACCATGTCGACGCGGGCTATAACGTCATCGGCATGAAGGCCGAGGACGCGCCCGATATCGCGCTCGCCTGACATGGGTGTGGTCGTCGAGCGCGCCGCGCCCAGGCACGCCTATGACATCGACGATCTGCTGCGCACCTGCTTTGCGCGGCCCGCCGAAGCGATGCTCGTCAAGCAGCTCGCGATGGATGGCGACCTCGTGCTCGCGCTCATCGCGCGCGACGAGGAGAGCGGCGCGACCGCCGGGCTGGTCGCGCTGAGCAAGATGCATGTCGCGATTGGTGGCGATCCCGCCCCCGCGATCGCGCTTGCCCCGCTCGCGGTGATGCCCGACTATCGCCACTCGGGGGTGGCCGCCGCGCTGGTGACGGCGGCGATCGAGCAGATGCGCCAGGCGGGCGCGTTGCTGATGTTCGTGCTCGGCGAACCCGGCTTTTACGAGCGTTTCGGCTTTGCCACCGCAAGTGCCGAAGGTTTCGATTCGCCTTATGCGGGGCCCTATTTCATGGCGCTCGAACTGCAAGGCGGGCTGCCGTGCGGCCCGCGCGGGATCGCCGATCATGCACCGGCGTTCGCGGCGCTGGCGGAGACTGACCAATGAGCTTCAACACGTTCGGCCGCGTCTTTCGGTTCACGACCTGGGGCGAAAGCCACGGCCCCGCGCTGGGCGCGGTCGTCGACGGCTGCCCGCCGGGGCTCGCGCTTACCGAAGCCGATCTCCAGCCGTGGCTCGACAAGCGGCGCCCGGGCACCTCGCGCTTCACCACGCAGCGCCGCGAGCCCGATGCGGTCCGCATCCTGTCGGGGGTGTTCGAGGGCCGCACCACCGGCACTCCGATCAGCCTGATGATCGAAAATGTCGACCAGCGCTCGAAGGATTATTCGGAGGTCGCCAAGGCGTATCGCCCCGGCCATGCCGATTATGCCTATGACGCCAAATACGGCTTTCGCGACTATCGTGGTGGCGGCCGCTCCTCGGCGCGCGAAACGGCGGCACGCGTTGCCGCAGGCGGCGTCGCGCGCGCGGTGATCCCCGAGGTGTCGATCCGCGCCTGGGTCGAAGCGATCGGCGGCGACCGAATCGATTACGCCCGCTTCGATGCCGACGAGATCGACCGCAACCCCTTCTTCTGCCCCGATGCCGAGGCCGCCGCACGCTGGGAAGCCCTGATCGACGCGACACGCAAGGCAGGCTCGTCGATCGGCGCGGTGGTCGCCTGCGAGGCGATCGGCGTTCCGGCCGGCTGGGGCGCGCCGATCTATGCCAAGCTCGACAGCGAACTCGCCTCGGCCTGCATGTCGATCAACGCGGTCAAGGGCGTCGAGATCGGAGACGGCTTTGCCGCCGCCGCGCTCACCGGCGAGGGCAATGCCGATCCGATGCGCCCCGGCGCCGACGGCCCCGCCTTTCTCGCCAACCATGCCGGCGGGATTGCGGGCGGGATTTCGACCGGGCAGCCGGTGCGGCTGCGCGTCGCGTTCAAGCCGACCAGTTCGATCCTCACCCCGGTCGCGACGATCGATCGCGATGGCGCGGCCACCGACATCGCGACCAAAGGGCGCCACGATCCGTGCGTCGGCATCCGCGGCGTCCCCGTGGTTGAGGCGATGATGGCTTTGGTGCTGGCAGACCAGAAACTGCTCCACCGCGCCCAATGCGGCGGCTGAACACGCCCGGACGGTCGATTCGGACGACGAACCAGCCCTGAGCGTGCGACCCGCGCCCTCCCGGAATCGTTGATTTTCAGGAGAGCGAACGGGAGCAATCCCGCTTTCGAGGAGAATCGATATGCGGATCGCGACGATCATGAGCATCGCGGTGCTGGGCCTGTCGGGCGCGGCCATCGCGCAGGTGGCGACATCCTCCGATCAGGACACGCCGCCGCCGATGCAAGACAATAGCGCCGACACCATGACCAACAATATGGTCACGCCCACCGACCCGATGGCCAATGACATGATGGACCACGACAGCGACGACATGGATTCGGCGATGCCCGATACCATGCCCGACGCCGCGCCGGACTCGCTCGACCCGACGATGCCGCCCGAATCGGCGCCGGTCCCCGACAGCGACACGACGATCTGACACCGCGCGCGCGGCGCGCGCGTCTTCAACGGCCGGTCCGTCCCGCCATCGGCGCGACGCGCCGGCCGTTTTTTAAATAATCACTCGTCGCACGTCAGTAACGGAATACCGTAAAACATCACACTAAAGATCAGATGAAATCGAATTTCGTCAAATGCGCCATAAACAGATCAATCGGTAGATTCACTGGCTGAACCGAACAATCACCGTCTAGAAATGTGCTGAAATAACCAAATATAAGATCGTGAGGCAGGGGCTTCACCACCACAATGGAGAGTAAGCAAATGCGGATCGCAACAATGTTGAGCCTGGGTGTTCTCGCGGTGTCGAGCGCCGCCATCGCGCAGGTCGCCACCGATCAGAGCACGCCGCAGGAAGTCGACAACAACAGTGTCGCCGCCGAGGGCACGGTAGCCCCCGCAACCACGGCGCCCGACACGAGCGCAACCACCCCGACCGACGACAGCGCGACGACGCCCGCGCCGGCCACCGATGATTCGGCAACCGACGACGGCACGTCGAGCGACGATACGAGCGCGCAGTAAGCGCGGGATCAGTCCGCGAACGGATCGCGCACGAGGATCGTGTCGTTCCGTTCGGGGCTGGTCGATACCAACGCCACGGGGCAGTTGATCAATTCCTCGACACGGCGGATATATTTGATCGCGGCCGCCGGCAGTTCCGCCCAGGAGCGGGCGCCGGCGGTCGATTGCTGCCAGCCTTCGATCGTTTCGTAGATCGGCTCGACCGCCGCCTGATCGGCATAATGGGCGGGGAAGTAATCGAGCTCGGCGCCGTTCAGCCGATAACCCACACAAATCTTCACTTCATCGAACCCGTCGAGCACGTCCAATTTGGTGAGCGCGATACCGGTGACGCCGGAGACCGCGACCGATTGCCGCACCAGCACCGCATCGAACCAGCCGCAGCGGCGCTTGCGCCCCGTGACGGTGCCGAATTCATGACCGCGTTCGCCCAGCCTTGTGCCGGTGGCGTCGTCGAGTTCGGTCGGGAACGGTCCCGATCCGACGCGCGTCGTATAGGCTTTGGCGATCCCGAGCACGAAGCCCACCGCGCTCGGCCCGAGGCCCGATCCCCCCGCGGCGGTGCCCGAAATCGTATTCGACGAGGTGACGAACGGATAGGTGCCGTGATCGACATCGAGCAGCACGCCCTGCGCGCCTTCGAACAGGATACGCTTGCCCGCCGCGCGCGCGTCGCCGAGCATCCGCCAGACCGGCTGCGCAAACGGCAGCACGAACGGCGCGATCTCACGCAATTCGCGCAGCAGCCGCGCGCGATCGATCGGCGGCTCGCCGAATCCGGCACGCAGCGCGTCGTGGTGCGCGGTCAGGCGATCGAGCTGAGCGCCGAGATCGTCGAGATGCGCGAGATCGCACACCCGGATCGCGCGCCGGCCGACCTTGTCCTCATAAGCCGGGCCGATCCCGCGCCGCGTGGTGCCGATCTTGCCAGCGCCCGAGGCATCTTCGCGCAGCGCATCGAGATCGCGGTGGAACGGCAGGATCAGCGCGCAATTGTCGGCGATCATCAGCCGGTCGGGGGTGATCTCCACCCCTTGCGCGCGCAGCTTCTCGACCTCGGCCTTCAGCGCCCAGGGATCGAGCACGACCCCATTGCCGATCACCGACGGCGTTCCACGCACGATGCCCGACGGCAGCAGCGACAATTTGTAGACCGTCTCGCCGACCACCAGCGTGTGCCCGGCGTTGTGCCCGCCCTGAAACCGGACAACGACATCGGCGCGCTCGGCGAGCCAGTCGACGATCTTGCCCTTGCCCTCATCGCCCCATTGGGCGCCGATCACCGCTACGTTAGCCATATTGGGTCCTCAGCTATGAATTCGTCATGCCGGGCGTCTTCCGGCATCCAACCATCCCCGAGCACAAGCGCTGCGGGGCACATTGACCCCCGGACAATAAAGCCGGGGCGACGCGGGATTAGTCGACGGGCTTTGCGTTCCCGTCGATCAGAATATGCGTGCACAATTGCGCTTGCGCGGTATCACGCGCGTCGAGCGCGGCTACCGTCACCCAGCCGTCGCGGCGCAGGCCGGCTGTGATCGCGGGATCGCTGCCCAGCGGCACGAACAGCCGGCGGCGATCGTCGGCGCCCGCGCCCGCCTCGACGAGCTGGTCGATATAGAGCGAGAAGCCCATCGCGGCTTCCTCGACCCCGTTTTCGACGATCGCATAAGCACCGCCCCGCCCGATCTCGCCGCGCACCCCTTTGGCGAACAGCGAGAAACCGAGCCAGGTCTGATATTCGAAACCGTGCCGTTCGGTGGGATCGAGCGTCAGCGCGACATCGAGCCCATCGGCCACTGCCGCAAGGCCATCGAGCCGCGACGCCAGCGCACCGTTGAAACCGCGCAGCCGATCGAGCGCGGAGGCGAACGGCCCGGCAGCCTCAATCAGCGGCAGATAATCGGGGGCAATGTCGGCGACCGCGCCGGCATCCTTGGCATCGAGCCGGTCGCGCAGCGCATCGATCCGCTCGGGCGCCACCGGCAACGGTCCGGCGGCGAGGACATCGATCAGATCGGGGAGCGTGAAATCGATCGAGACGCCGCCGATTCCCGCGGCCGCCAGCGCCTCGCACGCCACGCGTACCACTTCACGCGCGGCGGCGACGTTATCGAGGCCGATCAGCTCGCAGCCAACCTGATGCCGCTCGCGCTCGGGGGCGAGTTCGGCCGCCCGCAGCTTGAGCACCGGACCGCCATAAGACAACCGCAAGGGGCGTGGATGATGCGCCATCCGCGTCGCCGCGATCCGGCCGACCTGTGCGGTGATGTCGGGCCGGATCGCCAGGCTGCGCTGCGACGCCGGATCGATGAAGCGCACCGCATCCTGCCGCCGCGCGGCCTTGAGGCGGCTCGCCAGCCCTTCCTCGAATTCGGCGAGCGCGGGATCGACGCGTTCATAGCCGTGCGCGAACGCGGTGCCGAGCACGCAAGCCTCGAGCCGCGCCGCCGCGTCGGCAAGCGGCGGCAGGCGATCGTGAAAGCCAGCAGGGAGAAGCGCGGAGGTCATCGGCGGCCCCTTAGCACGGAATCGGGCAGCGTCACCCTCACCCTTCCAACGCGGCGGTGCCGCACGGAAGAATGAGGGTGCCCGCCATCAGAACGACAGCGCCATCGCGGTCTTGACGCCAGGCAGCGCACGGACCTCGGCGACGAGATCGGGCGACACCGGATCATCGACCGAGAGCAGCAGCACCGCCTCGCCCCCCGCCGAGCGGCGCCCGAGATGGAAGGTGCCGATATTGACCCCCGCCGCACCCAATGTGGTGCCGACGCGCCCGATGAAGCCCGGCGCGTCCTCGTTGACGACGTAGAGCATATAGCCGTCGAGATCAGCCTCGACCTTGATCCCGAACAATTCGATCAGGCGCGGCGCGGCATTGCCGAACAGCGTGCCCGCCACCGACCGCTCGCCCGCCTCGGTCTTGACCGTGACGCGCACCAGCGTGTGATAATCGCCTTCGCGATCATGCCGCACCTCGCGCACGTCGAGTCCGCGCTCACGCGCCAGGAACGGCGCGTTGACCATGTTCACCGTGTCCGAATAAACGCGCATCAGCCCAGCCAATACCGCGCCGGTGATCGGCTTCATGTTGAGCTCGGCGGCAGCACCCTCGACCTCGATCGAGATCGCGCTGAGCGGGCCGTGCGCAAGCTGGCCGATCAGGCTGCCGAGCGTTTCGGCAAGCGCCATATACGGCTTGAGCTTGGGCGCTTCCTCGGCCGACAGGCTGGGCATGTTGAGCGCGTTGGTGACGCCGCCGCTGACCAGATAATCCGCCATCTGCTCGGCGACCTGGATCGCGACATTGACCTGCGCCTCGGTGGTCGACGCGCCGAGATGCGGGGTCGAGACGAAATTGGGCGTCCCGAACAGCGCGTTTTCCTTGGCCGGTTCGGTGACGAACACGTCAAGTGCGGCGCCACCGATATGGCCCGAATCGAGCCCCTCCTTGAGCGCGGCCTCGTCGACCAACCCGCCGCGCGCGCAATTGATGATGCGCACGCCCTTCTTGGTCTTGGCGAGATTTTCGCGCGACAGGATGTTGCGCGTCTGATCGGTGAGCGGCGTATGGAGCGTGATGAAATCGGCCCGCGCCAGCAACGTATCGAGATCGGCCTTCTCGACCCCGAGTTCGACCGCGCGTTCGGGGGTCAGGAACGGATCGTAGGCGATGACCTTCATTTTCAGCCCGCGCGCGCGATCGGCGACGATGCCGCCGATATTGCCCGCGCCGATCAGCCCCAGCGTCTTGTTGGTCAGCTCGACACCCATGAAGCGGTTCTTTTCCCACTTGCCAGCCTGGGTCGAGGCATCGGCCTCGGGGAGCTGGCGGGCGAGCGCGAACATCAGCGCGATCGCGTGCTCGGCGGTGGTGATCGAATTGCCGAACGGCGTGTTCATCACCACCACGCCCTTGGCGCTGGCGGCAGGAATATCGACGTTGTCGACACCGATCCCGGCACGGCCGACGACCTTGAGGTTGGTCGCCGCGTCGAGGATTTCCTGCGTGACCTTGGTCGCCGAACGGATCGCAAGGCCATCATATTGGCCGATGATCGCCTTCAGTTCCTCGGGGGTCTTGCCGGTGATCTCGTCGACCTCGACGCCGCGCTCGCGAAAGATCTGCGCGGCCTTGGGGTCCATTTTGTCGGAAATGAGAACTTTTGCCATGTCTTTTACCTCGTCATCCCGGCGAAGGCCGGGATCGCGTGCCGCAATAGGGCACGAAATAGGGAGAGACCCGACCTGCGCCGGGGCGGGCTGCCTTTAAACCTTCAAGCGGCGTTGGCCTGTGCCCAGGCCCAATCGAGCCAGGGCCCGAGCGCCTCGATATCCGCGGTATCGACCGTGGCACCGCACCAGATGCGCAAGCCCGGCGGGGCATCGCGATAGCCGGCGATGTCATAGGCCGCGCCTTCGGCTTCGAGCAGGCCGGCGAACTTCTTGATGAAGCCCGCATCGGCGCCCTCGACCGTGAGGCACACGCTGGTCTTCGAGCGGATACCGCGATCGACCGCGAGATGGCCGAGCCACGAACGCGCGGCGACGATCTTGTCGAGCGCGGCCGCATTGGCGTCCGAGCGCTTGATCAGACCGTGCAGTCCGCCGACCGATTTGCCCCATTCGAGCGCGAAAATCGCGTCCTCGACCGCGAGCATCGACGGCGTGTTGATCGTTTCGCCCTTGAAGATGCCCTCGCTGAGCTTGCCGCCCTTCGTCAGGCGGAACACCTTGGGAAGCGGCCAGGCCGGGGTGTAGCTTTCGAGCCGCTCGACCGCGCGGGGGCCGAGGATCAGCACCCCGTGCCCGCCCTCGCCGCCCAGCACCTTCTGCCACGAGAAGGTGGCGACATCGATCTTGTCCCACGGCAGATCGTACGCGAACACCGCACTGGTCGCGTCGGCGAAGCACAGCCCTTCGCGATCCGCGGCGATCCATTCGCCATCGGGCACGCGCGCGCCGGAGGTGGTGCCGTTCCAGGTGAACAACACGTCGTCCGACCAATCGACTGTATCGAGATCGGGGATCTGGCCGTAATCGGCGCGCAATACGTTCGGCTCAAGCTTCAATTGCTTGACCACATCGGTGACCCAACCTTCACCGAAGCTTTCCCATGCCAGCGTGGTCACGCCGCGCGCGCCCAGCATCGTCCACATCGCCATCTCGAACGCGCCGGTATCCGACCCCGGCACGATGCCGATGCGGTGCGTCTCCGGCAGCGCGAGCATCTCGCGCATCAGATCGATGCAATATTGCAGGCGCGCCTTGCCGAGCTTCGAGCGGTGCGAGCGCCCGAGCACATCGGCAGCGATTTTGGTGACATCCCAGCCCGGTGGCTTCGCGCAGGGGCCCGACGAAAAGAACGGGCGAGCAGGCTTGGCATCAGGCTTTGCAGACGCAATGACAGCGCCGGCGGCAATCGTATCAGTCATGTAGACTCTCCTCACAGAGAGCACGCGCGGCGTTGGGACCGCGTGGCCCGCCGCCGCCCCTATAGAGACGGGCAGCGGTGTCAAGCGCGGCACCCGATTATTTGGGCGTGAACACCGGCGCGGGCTGCCCCAACAGCCCGCGATCCGACAGCCAGTCGAGCACCGTTTGCGGCCAATGCTGGAGACTCACGAGCGGTGTATCTTCGCCAAGATTGAAGGCGTGGCCGCCCGCCGCATAGAGATGAATTTCCACCGACGCCCCCGCCTTGCGATACGCCTGGAGCAGATCGACCGTCGGCGCCGAACAGCACGCGTCGTCATTCGCCGCACCGAGCAGCAGCGGCGGCGAATCGGCGCTGACCTGCTCGGCGGCGTGGAGCGGACCGGGAAATTCGAGGATCGCGAAATCGGGCCGCGCGGAGAGCGCATCGATCGCGTCGGGCGTGCCGCGCGCGGGCACCGGCGGGCTGAACGCGGCCATTCGCGCCAGTTCGCCACCCGCCGAGAAGCCCCAGATGCCGATCCGGTGCGGGTCGATGCCATCGCCGGCCGCGCGGGCGCGGACACTGCGCACCGCGCGCTCGACATCGGCGCGCGCATCCTCGAGCGTGTAGGGCGAGCCCGCCTCACGGAACAGGCGATAGCGCACGACGAACGCCGCGATGCCGCGATGGGCGAGCCAGCGGCCGACATCGTCGCCCTCAGTCGTGGTGACGAGCAATTGATGCCCGCCGCCGGGCACGACGACAATCGCGGTGCCGGTCGCGTTGGCGGGCGCGGGGAGGAAGGCGGTGATGCCGGGATTGTTGACGCCCTTGGTCCAATAATCCTCGACACGCTCAGGGATGCCCGCGCGGTCCTCGAACCCCGGCGCGCCGTGCGCCCATAACGGCGTCCGCACCGGCGCCTGCTGCGCGATGAGGGGCGCACTCAACGATAACGCTATCAGAGGCATGAGAGCCATTAACCAGCACCTCTTCATCACCCACCTCCCCGACGCCGATAGCGCAACCGTCGACGCCCCTGGCAACGCTGTCAATCCTCGCGATCGCTTAGCGCGCCTCATGGGGCGCGGCACAAATGCCACAGCGCGGCGGCAAAGCACGCCCGGCCCCTTGCGGGGGGTGCGTGGAAACGGTTACAAACCCTCCATGAAACCGGTTACAGGGCCGTAACGGCCTCAGGCCGGGCGGAGGATCTGGCTCAGGACACATGATCATCGCGTTCAGCCGCATTGCGCAAAGCCGCACGCGCGCGCCGGGCCTCACCACCCGGCTGTCGGCGCACTCGGCCGGGCGACGCGGCACCCATTCACCAAGCAGCACAACGTACCGAAGCCCTGAGAAGGCCGGAACGGGGGAGACCAACCAATGAAGTCGACTACCACATCCATCCGCGGTCGCGGGCTGCACTTCGCCGCCGCGCTCCTGCTCGGCGCCGCGTCGGCCGCGCTGCTCGCTACGCCTGCCGAGGCACAGGTTTCGGCCGCATCGCTGCGCGGCACGATCACCGACAACGGCCAGCCCACCGCGACCCAGGTCACGATCGTCGATACCGGCTCCGGCTATCGCCGCACCGCCCCTGTCAGCGCGAGCGGCCAGTATAATTTCCCGTCGCTGCGCCCCGGCGAATATCGGCTCGAAGTGACGACGCCGAGCGGGGTGCGCAACACCGACACCTTCACGCTCCAGGTCGCGCAGAACGCCCAGCTCAATTTCGACCTCGCCGAAACCGGTCCCGAGGCCGCCGCCGCGCCGGGCGAAGCGGCTGCAGATGAGGGCGGCACGATCATCGTCACCGCCTCCAAGCTCCAGAACATGGAAGGCGGCGAGGTCGGCAAGGTCATCTCGCAGCGGCTGATCGAGCAATTGCCGCAGAACAACCGCAACTTCCTCGCCTTCGCGGATCTGGCGCCGGGCGTGCAGTTCATCACCGATGGCGGGGGTAATTCACGATTGCAGGGCGGTGCGCAGGCCAGCAGCACGGTCAACGTCTTCATCGATGGCGTCGGCCAGAAGGATTACGTCCTCAAGAACGGCGTCACCGGGCAGGATTCGACGCAGGGCAACCCGTTCCCGCAGCTCGCGATCGGCGAGTATCGCGTGATCAGCTCCAACTACAAAGCCGAGTTCGATCAGGTCAGCTCGGTCGCGATCACCGCGGTCACCAAATCGGGCACCAACCAGTTCCACGGCGAAGGTTTCGTCGATTTCACCAACCAGGACCTGCGCGATTTCCGGCCCGCAGAATTATTCCGTACCGATCCGGCCAAGGTGAAGAGCAAGGACTTCCAGTTCGGTGGCGCGCTCGGTGGACCGATCATCAAGGATATCGCGCACTTCTTCGTCACCTATGAAGGCAAGCGCCGCATCGAGCCGCGCGACGTGACCCCGGGCCTGTCGCTGCCGGTCTCGTTCTTTCCCGAAGAATATCAGGGCTATTTCGGCCCCCGGAATCAGGAATTCAACGAGAACCTCTATTTCGGCAAGATCGATATCGCGCCGACCAGCCGCGATCTGCTCGAGTTTTCGCTCAAATATCGCGAGGAATATGGCGAGCAATTCAACAACGGCATCGCAGCCTATGACACGCGCAGCCTGACCGACGTCACCGAATGGCGTGGCCTCGCGCGGTGGCAGCACACCGCCGATAGCTGGATCAACGATTTCAAGGTCGCCTATGAGGACGTGTCCTGGAATCCGCGTCCGGCGGTGAACGGTACGGTCACGCTGTTCAACGCGACCGTTCCGAATCCCACCGGCGGCACACGGACCGGCGATGTCCTGCGCTTCGGCGCGGGCTCCAACTTCCAGAACAAGGGCCAGAAAGGGTGGACCGTCTCCGACGATTTCACCTACACTGCTCTGCAGGGCCACACCTTCAAGGTCGGGGTCAAGGCCAAGTGGATCACACTCAACACCACCGAGCAGAACGGCCTCAATCCGCTCTATATCTATAACGTCTCGTACAATCCGGACGGCGGCACATTCAACGACACGATCCCCTATCGCGTCCAGTTCGGCGCCCCGATCGGCAGCGGCGATCCACGCATCTCATCGGACAATTTCCAGTTCGGCGTCTATGCGCAGGACGATTGGGACGTCACCGACCGGCTGACGCTCAATCTCGGCCTGCGTTGGGATTACGAGCGCACCCCGGCCTTCCTCAACTATGTCCATGATCCGGCGATCGTTGCGCTGGTCACGGGCGTCACCACCGACCCGCTGACCGGCGATCCACTCTATCCCAATCTGCAAAACGCCGATTACAACATCAACGACTATATCTCGACCGGCAACAACCGGAAAGCGTTCAAGGGCGCGTGGCAGCCACGCCTGGGCTTCACCTACAAGCTCGACGAGACTGGTCGGTTCGCAGTGTTCGGCGGCTATGGCCGATCGTATGATCGTACCCAGTTCGACTTCATCCAGCAGGAATTGTCGCAGGGCCAGTTCGCCGGGCGGACGTTCAACTTCATCACCGGCGACCCCCGCAACGTCTGCGCGCCCAGCCCGACCTGCGTGCCGTGGGACCCGGTCTACCTGACCGAAGCCGGGCGCGCGCAATTGCTCGCGGGCGCTCCTGCCGGCGGTGGGCGCGAACTGCGGTTCATCAACAACGACATCAAGATGCCCTATTCGGATCAGTTCAGCCTGGGCATTCGCGGCCGTTTCGATCCGATCGAACTCGAAGCGGGCTATTCGCACGTCGCCAGCCACGACGGCTTCGCCTATCTGCTGGGCAACCGCCGACCCGACGGCAGCTTCTTCCCGGCGACCGGCAACCCCGATTCGCCGTTCGGCTTCGCGCCGCCGGGATACGGCGCGATCATCATCGGCACCAACGGCATCGAAACCCGCGCCGACAGCGGCTATCTCAAGCTGACCAAGCAATATTCGGTCGATTCGCCGTGGAGCATCGACGCGACCTATACCTACACCAAGGCCGAGGAAAACCGGCAGTTCGGCGAATTGTTCTCGCTCGATTTCCCGAGCATGGCCGATTATCCGTTCACCGCCTCGTCGGGGGTGCGCAAGCATCGCTTCGTCGCCGCGGGCACCGTCGATCTGCCGTTCGACATGGCGCTGTCGGGCAAGTTCCAGATTTCATCGCCGATGGTCCTCAAGGCATTCGTGAACACCGCCGGGACGCCGCCGTCGCGCACCGTCATCGCCACCGAGACCGAGGGCAATGGCGATCGCTGGGGCTTCCGCCAGATGGATGTGTCGCTGACCAAATATGTCGCGATCGGCTTCCCGACCGACGAGATGCGAGTACGCTTCCGCCTCGACATCATCAACCTGTTCAACGACCGCAACTACAACGGCTTCGATGCCCTGACCGGCAAACGGCAGCTGACCAATTACAATACGGACGGCCCCCCGCGCACGATCAAGCTCTCGGCGGGCTTCAGCTTCTAAAGGAGGTCCTTCCCCTCCTCACCTGATGGCGCGTTCCCCAGCCGGGAGCGCGCCATTTCTTTTGGGGCACTGTCGCCGTCGTTACGAGCCTTCGGGAAACGCGAGTTCGGCGGTCAGCGGGAAGTGATCCGATGGATACACCTTGCCACGATGTGTCGTGATCGTCTGCTGGCCCAGCGCGGTGAAGCCGCGATAGAGAATCCAGTCGATCCGGTGATCGGGGGTGCCGGTGAAATTGTGGAAGGTCTCGGCCGGACCTTGCGGATTTGCCACCGTTTCGCGCGCGTCCTTCAACTCGGTGGTCAGCAGCGTGTGCGCCGCGCTCTCCGGCCCGGTGTTGAAATCGCCCGTCATCACGAACGGCACACCCGGCGGCAGCGCCTTGATCCGCGACAGGATCAGCGTCGCGCCCTTGGTGCGCGCGTCCTCATCCTCGTCGCGATACGGCAGGTGCGTATCGTACATATAGAAGCGCTTGCCGTCGGCCTTGCGCTCGAACAATCCCCAGGTGACCATGCGCGGGAACGGATGGCCCCAGGTATTGCTGCCCACGATGTCGGGCGTGTCGGACAGCCAGAAATTGCCGAGATCGACGAGCGTCAGCCGATCGCGGCGATAGAAGATGCCCATATGCTCGTCGGCATGGCCGCCGCGGCGATCGATCCCGAACCAATTATAATCGGGCAGCTTGGTGAGGACGTAATCGGCCTGGCTCTTGTAGAGTTCTTGCGTGCCGATCACGTCGGGATTCGCGGTGCGGATCGTATCGACGAACAGATCGCGGCGCTTCACCCACAGGTTCGCGCCATCGTCGGGCGACGGCCAGCGCACGTTGAAGCTCATCACCTTGAGCGGCGCGGCATCGTCGGCGGCATAAGCGGGCCAGGCCAGCGCGAGCAGCGCGATCCCGGCGGCGAAACGAAGGCGGCGCATGGCTTTCTCCCTTTATCAGCGACTCGCGAGGGTGAAGCGTGCCGGCGCCCCAGCTTCCGCCGACGGCGCGATCCAGACCTCGAAATCGCCCGGTTCGGCGATCCACTTTCCCTCGCCGCCGACGAACATCAGGTCCGATCGCGTCAGCGTGAAACTGACATTGCGCGCTTCGCCGGGTTTGAGCGAGACCTTTTCGAACCGCTTCAACTCACGCACCGGCCGCGTAATGCTCGCGGTGACGTCGCGGATATAGAGTTGGACGACTTCCTCGGCGGCGCGCTTGCCGGTGTTCGATACGCGCGCGCTGACGACGATCTTGCCATCCCACGCCAGCGTGCCCGCACCGGCATCGACCGCCCCATAAGCGATCGTCGAATAGGTCAGCCCGTGCCCGAACGGATAGAGCGCCTTGTTCAATATCCCGCGGAAATGCGTCTTATACGGTTCGGGAGGACGCCCCGGCGGGTTGGGGCGCCCGGTCGGCTTGTGGTCGTAATGATAGGGCACCTGCCCCGATTGCTGCGGGAAGCTGACCGGCAACCGCGCCGAGGGGGCGACATCGCCGAACAGCATGTCGGCGGTGGCGGGGCCGCTTTCGCTGCCGAGAAACCACGTCACCACGATCGCGGCCGCCTCCTTCACCGCGCCGTCGAGCGCAAGCGCGCGGCCATTCTTGAGCAGCACCACGATCGGCTTGCCCGTCGCTGCAACCGCCTCGGCCAACGCCTGCTGCGCCTCGGGCACGATGATCGCGGTGCGCGACTGCGCCTCGCCCGACATCGCGGTTTCCTCGCCGATCGCGAGCACGACCACATCCGCCGCGTTCGCCGCCGCCACTGCCGCGTCGATCCCGCCATCGAGCGGCGCATCGATCGCCGACCCGTCAGTGACGCTAAGCTGCGCGCCCTGCCCCATCACCGCGCGCATCCCGGTTTCGAGATCGACCGCCTGCTTGTCGTCGCCATAGACGTTCCACGGCCCGATCAGATCGTGCTGGCCGCGCGCAAACGGGCCGATCAGCGCGATCCGCTTACCCGTCTTCGGCAGCGGCAGCAGATCGCCCTCGTTCTTGAGCAGCACGATCGAGCGTTGCGCGGCCTCGCGCGCGAGCTTGAGATGCGCCGGCATCCGCACACGCGCCTGTTCGCGGCCAGGCTGGATACGCCGATAGGGATTGTCGAACAGCCCAAGCGCCGCCTTCAATTCGAGCACACGGCGCACGGCGGCATCGACCAATGCAACCGGCACCTCGCCCTTGGCCACCAGATCGGGAAGGTGGTCCATATAGAAATGCGATTGCATGCTCATGTCGACCCCGGCGAGGAACGCCTTCTTGGTCGCGTCGCGCGCATCGACGGCAAAGCCCGCGTCGATCAATTCCATGTCACCAGTGTAGTCGGACACCACGACGCCGCCGAAATTCCACGCGGTGCGCAGCACGTCGGTGAGCAGCCAGTGGTTGGCGTGCGCCGGCACGCCGTTGATTTCGTTGAACGACGCCATCACGGTGCCGCATCCGGCCGCGAGCGCGGCCTTGAACGGCGGGAAATAAACCTGTTCGAGCGTGCGTTGGGAAATATCGACCGGGTTGTAATCGAGCCCGCTTTCGGCCGCGCCATAGGCCGCGAAATGCTTGGCGCACGCCATCACCGATGTATCGCTGGTCAGGCTGTCGCCTTGAAAGCCCTTCACCCGCGCCGCGGCGAAAAGGTTGCCGAGATAGACGTCTTCGCCCGATCCTTCGACTCCGCGCCCCCAGCGGGCATCGCGCGCGAGATCGACCATCGGCGCGAAGGTCCAGTCGATCCCCGCCGCCGCCGCCTCGACCGCCGCGACACGCGCGGTCCGCGTCGCAAGTTCGGGTTCGAAGCTCGCCACCTCGCCCAGCGGCACCGGGAAGACGGTGCGGTGGCCGTGGATGATGTCGGCGGCGATGATGACCGGAATCTTGAGCCGCGACTGCATCGCCGCCTGCTGCAAGCGGCGCGCATAATCCGAATCGCGGCCATTGAACACGCCGGTCAGCCGCCCGGCGCGCGCCTCGGCGATCTGGTGTTCGATATTGGGGGTCGTGGTCGGTGGGTTGAGCGCGGTTGCCGCCGCACCGCCCAGCGCGGCCGCCATCAGCGTGAGTTGCCCCGCTTTCTCCTCGATGGTCATCTTGCCGATCAGATCGGTGATGAAGGCCGGGGTCGCGCGGGTGGCGCCCAACCCGCGGGCAATCGCCGGCGTTTTCGCCAGCAGCACCAGCCCCAGCGCCCCGGTGATCGCACCGCGCCGCGTCGTCATCAGCCTCGTCATATTGCGTTCTCCGTTCACGAGGCGTCGAGCCACCCGCCGGTAAAGCCTGCGCGCTTCAGGCCGGTCACGATCGCAGGCGCCTTGCGCATATATTTCCACACGAAATCGGATCGGTGGTTGGCGATCATCGTCAGGATCGCCCCCTGATCGATCCCGAGATAATCCTGATCGACCCAGCCGAGTTCGGGATCGACGATCGAATGCGCGACCTTCGAGGCGAACCGGTAGCTCGGGTTGAACGAATCGAGGAAGCCGTACTCGCCGTAGAGCCGCCGGCCATAACGCTCGACCATCGCATCGGCCGCCGCCTTGGCCTCCTCGGGGACGAACGGAATCGAGCCGAGCGCCGCAGTGGGCGCGATCGTCCCGTCGTCGAACGCATGGTTGCCGCTGACGCCGCGCGCCGAATAATCGCGGAACTCGCGGAGTTCGCCATTGTAGGGCAATTTGCCGCCGCCCGGCCCGTCGCAGGCGGTGAAGCCCCAGATATTCTCGTCATAGCCGCGCCAGCCCATCGGGTTGGCGGCGGCATAGCCCCGCTGCGCGAGCGCGGCACGGCGGCTGTTCTCGAAATAATCGAACCCCGCCGCGCGCATCGGCGCGTCCTTGATCCCGCGAAAATCGATCCAGACGTGGCTGTATTGGTGCCCGAACATCGGCGCGAAGCCGAGGAAATGCTGGCCGTATTGATCGACCCAATCCTCGGCATAGCCCTTGGTCCAGCCTTCCCACGCCTCGGCCGGGAGCGGGTGCGTCGGCGCAGCGAGCGCCAGCACATAGAGCAGCATCGCTTCGTTATACCCGACCCAATCGGCCTCGATGAATCCCGATTCGGGGTGCCAGCCCATCGAAACGACGGGCTTGTCCTCGACGATCCACGGCCAGTCGGCGCGCGCGTAGATCCGCTGTGCGAGATCGCGAATCTCGGCCTCGCCGGCGTCGTCGCCGTCGAAATATTGCGCGGCGAACAGCATCCCGCCGAACAGCAGGGTGGTGTCGATCGTCGACAGTTCGTTCTGCCGGTACCGCGTGCCGGTTTCCATATCGAGGAAATGGTAGAAAAAGCCCTTGTAGCCGGCGGTGCCCGCGGCCTCGGGCCCTTGCGGTGCATTCCAGAAAAAGCGCAGCGTGGTGAGGGTGCGATCGCGCGCCTGCGCGCGCGTCACCCAGCCCTGCTCGACCCCATAGGGATAGATCGTCAGCGCGAAGCCGACCGCGGCGATCGAGGCGAAGCTTTTCGAAGGATAGCGATCCGGAACGAGGCCGTTGGCGGCGTTGGTCGTGTCCCAGAAGAAGCGGAAGGTGCGCTGCGCCACATCATCGATCAGCGCCTCGCCGCGCAGCGCCCCCGTACCGCCGTTACGGCCGGTATCGCCCGGCGCGCCTGCGATCCCTGCGGCGCAACCAGAGAGCAGTCCGGTACCCAGCAGCATCGTCGTCGCCAGCAGATCACGGCGATTGGGGCGCGGCGCACCAACAGGCGTCGAGTCCTCGGGGGGCATCATCATCTCCATTACCAGCGGCCGGGGAGCGACCGCACGCGCTACCTATGTAACCGGTTACACGGAAGGTCCGCAAGGGCTGACGATATCCCTGCATAGCGGATCGCATCATCCGAACGAGAGAATCAGCGGCTGTTGGTGAGGCCCCTGTCTTTCAGGCTTCGACAACCAGAAACCGACCGATGTTGGCGCATATGAGCGCCAGTGACGCAACGGGCGCATATGCCTCTCGGTCCCGACATCGCCCCATTTGGACACGAATCTGCGGATCGCGACTCTGTCACATCTTTGTCGCGAACATGACGCCAACCCGACCCGGTTACGTCGCGCAACTGTAAACGACGCCCCCTAATCGCTGGCTTCGGCGGGGGGTGAAAACAGCGTGAATCGACGAGCGATTCGCCAGCATCTCCCCTGCACAAAGAACAATCCAGGGATTCATATGACGCACCGCTCGATTGCCAAATTCGCTGCCTCGATGCTCAGCATCGCCTTCATGCAGGCTACCGCCCATGCCACCGACGCTGCGGGCGCGCGCGACGGCGCCGAAGCGGCGGTGACCACCGTCGGCGCGGACGCCTCGGCCCAGGCCACGCAGAACAATGACGGCTATACCGGATTGACCGACATCGTCGTCACCGCAACGAGGCGCGAGACCAACCTGCAGAAGACCCCGATCGCGATCGCGGTCCTCGACGCGGATGTGATCGAGAAGCGTCACGTTCAGAGCCTGCTCGATCTCGCCGACGGTGGTGTTCCCTCGCTGCGCGTCGCGACCTTCGAAGCGCGCCAGTCGGCGCTGACCGTCGGCATCCGTGGCATCGTCCCCTTCGACCAGAATCAGGTCGCGCGTGAGCCGGGTGTCGGCGTCTATGTCGACGGCGTCTATCTCGGCCGCTCGCAGGGCCTCAACGCGGCGCTGTTCGACGTGCAGCGCATCGAAGTCCTGCGTGGCCCGCAAGGCACGCTCTTTGGCCGCAACACCGAAGGCGGCGCGCTGAGCATCGTGACCAAGGCCCCGACCGGCGAGTTCGGCGGCCGGGTTTCGGCGGGGATTGGCAATTATGGTGCCTATAATGGCGAAGTTCACCTGGATCTGCCGGCGTTCGCCAATTTCGCGATCAAGGTCGATGGCGTCGTTCAGCATCAGGACGCAACGATCAAGAACCCCGCTAGCGGGCAATATGGCTGGAACTATTACAACCGCGCCGGCGGCAAGATCGCGGGCCGCTGGACACCGATCGAGGGGCTGACAATCGACCTTTCCTACGATCGGGCCAGGAACGAGAGCACGCCATTCTACAGCCAGTTGATCAACTACAATCCGAACAACCTGCCGGTCGGCTCATATGCCGGCACGACGCTCGTCTGCCCGGCCGGTGCCGCCAAGTGCATCGCGCCGCTGTCGCCATTGGTCCAGGTCAGCGGCGATCGCCGGATGGACGTCGCCGACATGGGCGTCATCCAGCAGCTCAGCACCGATGATACGCACGGCTACACGGCAGCGATCAAGTACAAGCTGAACGCGGATATCGAACTGCGCTCGATCTCGGCGTGGCGTGGCGTGGAAACCCACCAATGGGATGGGTCGGCCGGCGCGCATCGCTCCGCTTTCGTTCCCAACGGTGAATTTGGCCGCTACAGCCTGTCGGAACTGTTCCAGAACCAGTTCAGTCAGGAACTGCAGATCGTCGGCAGCATCCCGCAGCTCGATTTCGTGCTGGGCGGCTATTATTTTAACGAGCATGCGCGCGAAGCCGCGGCGACACCCAACCCGTTGAAGTGGAACGCCGACGGCACGGGCTATACCTTCATCAACCAGGCCCCCGCCAATCCGAATGCGCCGATCAGTTCGGGCAACCAGGGCTGGGATCGGCGCTATTGGTTCGTCCAGCGCGACAGCCATGCGGTGGGCAAGAGCTACGCGCTATTCGGCCAGGGCACCTATACGCCCGCGGGCATCGAGACCGTGCATTTGACTGCTGGCGGGCGTTATACGCATGAGACCCGCGAGGGCGCGCTGGCCGTGGTCAACAACGCGCCGTTCGCTGGCGCCATCCTCGATTATGCCAACAGCCGGTTCGACCCGATGGTCACGCTGGCATGGGAAGCGGCGCCGGGGGTGAATCTCTACGCCAAATATTCGACCGGCTTTCGTGCCGGCGGCGCCAACTCACGGTCGTCGAGCTTCCGTCAGTTCGATCCCGAATCGGTCAAATCCTATGAAATCGGCGCCAAGACCGACTTCCTCGATCACCGCGTCCGCCTGAACGTCGCGGCCTATATCATGGACCGCACCAACACGCAGATCGACTTCGACTATGTCGATACCCGGGCAACCATCGGCGGATCGCCCAATCCCTATTTCAACAAGCATACCGAAGAGACGGTCAACGTCGCCGGCACCTCGAAGATCAAAGGCGTCGAGGTGGAATTGACCGTGCGTCCGGTTACCGGCCTGACGCTCGGCGCGTCCTATGCCTATACCGACGTCAATATTCCGCCGGTGCCCAACCCGATCAAGGAATCGCTGGAGACTTACGGGGTCATCACCCAGGTATACACGGTGTTCACGCCCAAATCCGCGCTGTCGGGTTCGCTCGATTACGAGACGCCCGTGGGTTCTGGCGACAGCAGCCTGCGCCTGCATCTCGATGCCAATTACGCTGGCCCGCAATATAGCTTCCAGGCGGAGAGCGCGCAGACCCAATCGAGCTTCATCGTGAACGGCAGCCTCGCGCTGGCCAGCATCCCGATGAATTCCAACGGCGTGACGGGCACGATCTCGATTTGGGCACGCAACCTGCTCAACGAGACTCACATCTACCGTCGATCGGACGCGAACAACGCAATCCTGGGTTCCTACGCCAATTTCAACCCGCCCCGGACCTTCGGCCTCCAGGGTAGCATCAACTTCTAAGACTCGATGTGGTGACATCGTCTACCCCTGCACAACGCGGCTTGTGCAGGGGTATGGCGGTGCCCGTTTCGCCGGCGACTCCATACGACCGCGCACGACGGCCCTATGAACGCGTGCACGGCGCAAACGCGGCGCCTTGCGGCTCCGGCTCAAGTGACTGATTTTTCAAGAAAATGATTGGTCGGGGCGACAGGATTCGAACCTGCGACCCCCACACCCCCAGTGTGATGCGCTACCAGGCTGCGCTACGCCCCGACCGAGCCGCGCGCTCTATGCGTAACCGACGCGAGATGCAAGCCATGAGCGGCGACCCGCCAAGCGCCCGAGAGGACGCCCTTTGCGAATAACGACATTCGTTTTCGTAAATCGCTTGTCGCGCAGACAGCGTCCTGCTTTGATGCCGCCCCATGAAGATGCTCCATCGCCTCGGCATGTCGCTCGCGCTGGTCGCCGCGCCCGTCTTCGCGCAGACCGCTTCTTCGCCTTATGACGCGGTCGATCCGTTCATCGGCACCGGTGGCGAGGGCCATACTTTCCCCGGTGCGGTGGCGCCGTTCGGGATGGTGCAGTTGAGCCCTGATACCGACACGACGTGCACGATCCGCGATTGCTACGGCCACGCGGCGGGCTATCGCTATGAGGACAAGACGATCCAGGGGTTCAGCCACACCCATTTTTCAGGCGCTGGCCATTCGGACCTTGGCGATTTTCTGGTGATGCCGGTGGCGGGCGACACGGTACCGCTCGAACCCGGCGACCCGACAAAAGCCGGCGACGGCTATCGCCAGCCCTTCGACCACCAAACCGAGATCGCGCAGCCGGGCTATTATGCGGTGACGCTGGGCGACGCGAAGGTCCGCGCCGAAATGACCGCGGGCACGCGCGTCGGCGTGCATCGCTACACCTTCCCCGCCGGGCAGGCCGCGCATCTGGTGCTCGACCTGCGCACCTCGCTCTACAATTATCCCGGCAAGATATTGTGGTCGTCGGTGCGGCTGTGGCCCGACGGCACGATCACCGGCACCCGCCAGACGCGCGGCTGGGCGCCCGATCGCCAGCTCTTTTTCGCGATGAAATTTTCCGCGCCGCTCGCCGGCCACGCCTTCCTCGATACCGAGCAGGACGTGGCGTATCGCGGCTTTCAGGGGCCGGGGCGCGGGCAGGACGATCTGGCCGAGAAAGCCGGCCGCCAATTGGTCGCGCGGCTTGATTTCGGGCCCCTCAAAGCCCCGCTCGAGGTCAAGGTCGCGATCTCCTCGGTCGATGAGGCAGGCGCGATCGCCAATCTCGCCGCCGAACCGGGTGATTTCGACGCGACTCGCGCGAACACCAAAGCGGCGTGGCAAAAGGCGCTGGGCGCGCTCGATATTGCAGCCGACGCAGCCATGCGCACGACGATGTACACCGCGCTCTACCACAGCCTGATCGCGCCCTCGGTATCGAGCGACGCCGACGGCCGCTGGCGCGGGCCGGACAACGCCGTCCACAAGGCCGACTTCACCGTTCATTCGACCTTTTCGCTGTGGGACACGTTCCGCGCCGAGCATCCGCTGCTCACGCTCGTCCAGCCCAAAGAGACCAACGTCGATTTCGTCAAATCGCTCGTCGCGAGCCAGCAGGTGAGCCCGTTCGGCATCCTCCCCGTCTGGCAGTTCCAGGGCCGCGAGACATGGACGATGATCGGCTATCACGCCGTGCCCGTCATCGCCGATGCGTACATGAAAGGCATTCGTGGCTTCGACGCCAAGGCCGCGCTCGACGCGATGGTCGCGAGCGCGACCTACGCGCCTTATGGCGGGCTCGGCGACTATATGCGGCTCGGCTATGTACCGATCGACCAGGAGCCCGAGGCGGCGTCGAAGACGGTCGAATATGCCTTTGACGATTGGACGATCGCGCAAATGGCGCGCGCGATGGGCGAGACGGCGATTGCCGACCGGTTCGAGAAGCGCTCGCGCAACTGGCGCAACAGCTTCGATGCCAAGACCGGCTTCCTGCGGGCGCGCAACAGCGACGGCAGCTTCCGCATCCCTTTCGATCCCACCGCGATCAATTACGGCAGCGATTATACCGAGGGGAATGCCTGGCAATATTCGTGGTTCATGCCGCACGACGAAGGCGGGCTGATCCGCGAACTCGGCGGCGACGCGGCGACGGTGGAGAAGCTCGACGCGATGTTCGAATTCGACAATTCCAAGCTCGATTACAGCCATGCCGAGGATATCGCCGGGCTGATCGGCCAATATATCCATGGCAACGAACCCAGCCACCACGTCGCGTACATGTACAATTATGCCGGCCAGCCGTGGCGCACGCAGGAACGGCTCAAGCAGATCGTCGACAGCCAGTATAAGCCCACGCCCGACGGGCTGTCGGGCAATGACGATCTCGGCCAGATGTCGGCGTGGATGGTGTTCACCGGGCTTGGTTTCTATCCGGTCGCGCCGGGCAGCAACCAATATGTGATCGGGCGGCCGTTCGTCGAGCGCGCCGCGCTCAACCTGCCGGGCGGCAAACGCTTCACGGTGCGCGTGGATAATCTGTCGGCGGCCAATTCCTACATCGGTCGCGTGCTGCTCAACGGCGAGCCGCTGGCGACAGGCTATATCACCGACGCGCAGGTGCGCGCTGGCGGCGAATTGCGCTTCGTGATGCAGGCGACGCCCAACAAGACATGGGCAACCGCAGCGGCGGACCGGCCCTATTCGCTGAGCGGCTACGGCGCGCAATAGATCATCGTAATCCTGTCTCCGTCATGCCGGACTTGTTCCGGCATCCAACCATCCACAAGCGACAACGCTGGAGGCGTGTTGCTCCCCGAACCACTCCAGGGCGACGGGTTTTAAATGGAACGGGACGGAACCGTTCCGACCGGCCTGCGTAGGGCTTATATCCCCCACGCTTGCAAGAAAGGGCGATGGCCGTCCCCGACCTCGCATACCCGCCCGCCGACCTGCTCGACGGCGCCAGTCTTTTCCTCGATTTCGACGGCACGCTGGTCGATCTCGCCGACCGGCCCGGCGATGTCGCGGTCGATCCCGCGCTGGTCGCGCTGCTCGACCGGCTGGCGCGGCGGCTCGACAATCGCATCGCGCTCGTCAGCGGCCGATCGCTCGCACAACTCGACGGTTTTTTCGGCGAGGGCGGCAAGGCGCTGGCGATGATCGGCAGCCACGGCGCCGAAACGCGCCATCTCGGCGGCGCGATCACCCGTCCCGATCGGCCATCCACGCTCGACGCCGCGCAAGCACTGATCGCGGCGACGTTCGCGGGGCATGCCGGCGTCCTGATCGAGCAAAAGAGCCTCGGCGTCGGCATCCACTACCGGCTCGATCCTTCGATCGAGGCCGAGGCGCACGCGCTGGCCGACCAACTCGGCGCTGCCCACGGGCTCGAGGTCCAACACGGCAAGATGATGGTCGAACTGCGCCTGCCCGGTTTTGACAAAGGCAGCGCGATCGCCGCATTACGTGCCGACCCGCCGTTCGTCGGCACCCGCCCGATCTTCCTCGGCGACGATCTGACCGACGAGCCCGGCTTCGTCGCCTGCGTGGCGGGGGGGGGGGCCGGCATTCTGGTCGGCGCGCTGCGTGACACTGCCGCCACCTACCGGCTCAACAGCGTTGCGGCCGTGCGTACCTGGCTGAAGGAGGCTGCCCGATGACCGCGACGCTCGATCTCTGGCCGATCGGCAATTGTCAGGTGTCCGCGTTGGTCGACCGATCGGGGCGCTTCGTGTGGGGCTGCACCCCGCGCGTTGACGGCGATCCCGCGTTCTGCTCGCTGCTCGACGACGCGCCCCCTGCCGGTGAAGGCGCGTTCGGCTTCTGGGAAATCGACCTCGACGGCGTGGTCGAGACCACCCAATCCTATCGCCGCAACACGCCGATCCTGGTGACGCGCCACGCCGACGCGGCCGGCAACGCGATCGAGGTGATCGATTTCTGCCCGCGCTTCAAACGCAACGGGAGAATGTACCGTCCGGTCGCGTTCGTGCGGATCGTGCGGCCGGTGGCGGGCAGCCCGCGCGTGCGTATCCGGCTGCGCCCCGCGCGCAACTGGGGCGCCCGGATGGCCGAACACACGCGCGGCTCGAACCATATCCGCTATCTGATCGATCAGGACGTGCTGCGGCTCTCGACCACCGCGCCGGTCGGCTGGATCCGCGACGAGCGGCTGTTCCGCGTCGAACGGCCGCTCCATTTCTTCCTTGGCCCCGACGAGAGTTTCTCGACCGACATCGCCGCCGCGCTCGATCACATGCTCGATCAAACCGCCGCCGAATGGCAGCATTGGGTACGCGGGCTCGCGACCCCGGTCGAATGGCAGGAAGCGGTGATCCGATCGGCGATCACGCTCAAATTGTGCCAGCACGAGGAAACCGGCGCGATCGTCGCCGCGCTCACCACCTCGATCCCCGAACACGCTGATTCGGGCCGCAATTGGGATTACCGTTATTGCTGGATCCGCGACGCTTATTACACCGTGCAGGCCTTGAACCGGCTGGGCGCGCTCGACGTGCTCGAAGGCTATCTCGAATATCTGCGCAACATCGTCGACAACGCGGCCGGCGGGCATATCCAGCCGCTCTACGGCGTCGGCGGCGAAGCGACGCTGACCGAGTATCAGGCCGAGGCGCTGAGCGGCTATCGCGGGATGGGGCCGGTGCGCGTCGGCAACCAGGCCTATGAGCAAATCCAGCACGACGCTTATGGCCAGATCATCCTGTCGAATGTGCAGGCGTTCTTCGACCAGCGGCTGCTGCGCATCGCGGGTGTCGCCGATTTTGAGGCGCTGGAGCCGATCGGCGAGCGCGCCTGGCAGCAATATGACCAGCCCGATGCGGGGATCTGGGAATTGCGCACCAAGGCCTATGTCCACACCTATTCGGCGGCGATGTGCTGGGCGGCGTGCGATCGGCTCGCCAACGCGGCCGCGGTGCTCGGACTCGTCGATCGCGCCGAATTCTGGCAGCAACGCGCCGATACGATGCGCAGCACCATCGAATCAGCCGCGTGGCGCGACGATCCCGCGCGCCTCTCCGCCACCTTCACCGGCGACGATCTCGACGCGAGCCTGTTGCAATTGCTCGAATTGCGCTTCCTCGCCCCCGACGATCCGCGCTTTCACGGCACGCTCGACGCGCTCGAAAAGGGATTGCGGCGCGGTCCCTATATGCTGCGCTATGCGACCGAGGACGATTTCGGCCTGCCGCACACCGCGTTCAACGTCTGCACCTTCTGGCTGATCGAGGCGCTGCAGGTGACCGGCCGTGGCGACGATGCGCGCATCCTGTTCGAGGACATGCTAACCCGGCGCACCCCCGCCGGGCTGCTGTCCGAGGACATCGACCCCGTCTCCGGCGAATTATGGGGCAATTATCCGCAGACCTATTCGCTGGTCGGGATGATCAACTGCGCCGTTCTGCTGTCCAAACCATGGAGCACAATCCGCTGAGCCGTCTTATCGTCATCTCGAACCGCGTGTCCGCGCCCAGCCCCGATCAGCCCGCCGCACAGGGCGGGCTCGCGGTCGCGCTCACCGCCGCCCTCCAGCAAAGCGAAGGCATCTGGTTCGGCTGGTCGGGCGATATCGGCGCGCGGCACGATCTGCATTTCGACGAGTATGGCGGCGTCACCTCGGGGACGATCGATCTGTCCGAACAGGATATCGAGGAATATTATAACGGGTACGCCAACCGCACCTTGTGGCCGCTGTTCCACTATCGGCTCGACCTGACCGAGATCGACCGCTCGTTCCAGGGTGGGTATGAGCGCGTCAACGAAGCCTTCGCGCGGATCATCGCGCCGCATATCGACCCCGACGACCTCGTCTGGGTGCACGATTACCACATGATCCCGCTCGGCTGGCTGCTCCGCCAGCAGGGATTGGCCAACCGGATCGGCTTTTTCCTCCACATCCCCTGGCCACCGACGCGGTTGCTGGTCGCGCTGCCCGACCATCGCCGCCTCGTCGAGGCCTTGTTCGCCTATGACGTGATCGGGTTTCAGGCCGAGGAATGGCTCGAATCGTTCCGCCATTATGTGACACACGAAATGGGCGGCACGCTGGGCCCCGACAACTCGCTGACCGTGGGCGGCCGCACGATCCGCGCGATCGCCTGCCCGATCGGAATCGACGCGCAGGATTTCATCGCCAGCGCCAGCGGCCCCGTCGCGCGCGAGACGCAGGCGCGGATGTACGACAGCGGCGTCGGCCGCAGCCTGATCGTCGGCGTCGACCGGCTCGATTATTCGAAGGGGCTTGCCGAGCGCTTCCACGGGTACGAGCGCTTCCTCGACACCAACCCGGATCGGCGCGCGCTCGTCTATCTGCTCCAGATCGCGCCACCTTCGCGCAGCGATGTCGACACCTATCAGAGCATCCGCGAATCGCTCGATCAGCTTTCAGGGCGGATCAACGGCGCCTATGCCGATGTCGATTGGGTGCCGGTGCGCTACGTCAACCGCGGCTATCCGCGCGACATGCTCGCAGGCGTCTATCGCGCGGCGCGGATCGGACTGGTGACCCCTTTGCGCGACGGGATGAATCTCGTCGCCAAGGAATATGTCGCGGCACAGGATCCCGACGATCCCGGCGTGCTGATCCTGTCGCGCTTCGCGGGCGCCGCCGAACAACTCACCAACGCGCTGCTGATCAACCCCTATAGCGCCGACGAGATCGCCGAGGCGATCGACACCGCGCTCACGATGTCGAAACAAGAGCGGATCGAACGCTGGCAACCGATGTTCGAGAATGTACGCGATCATGATGTCATCTGGTGGCGCAAGCGCTTCACCGAGGCGCTGAAAGCAGCGTAATTCTACGGCGCCAGCCGCTTCTCCAGCCACCGCGCCGCCGCGTCGGGCGTCCGTTTGCCCTGATCGCGATCGACCATGTAATTCGCCTCGCGCATCGCCGCGACCGGGATCGCGCCGACCAGCGGCCGCAGCGCCGCCACGATCTTCGCATCATCGGCGCGTTTGGGCGCGAGCAGCAGGATCGCATCGTAACCGGGGATCGCGTGCCGGGGATCGGCGAGCACGGTCAGATGCTCGGCCGCGATCCGGCCATCGGACGAGAAAGCGGAGATCACGTCGGCGCGCCCGCTGGCGAGCGCGCGGTACATGAAGCTCGGCGTGTAACGCTGGGTGGCGGTGAAGCGCAGGCCGTAAGCATCGCGCACCGCCGCCCATTCGGGGCGTTCGAGAAACTCGAGGTCCGAGCCCAGCGTCAATTGCGGCGCGTGATGTGCGAGATCGTCGAGCGTCGTGATGCCCCGGCGCGCCGCATCGCGCTCGCGCATCGCAAAGGCATAGGCATTCTCGAAGCCGAGCGCGCCGAGCAGCCGCACGCCATCGGTACGGCGCGTCCAATCGCCCAACTGGCGCACGATCTCGGTGCGGGGCGGCACGTCGCTGCGGTGCATCCGGTTGGTCCACAAGGTGCCCGAATAATCGACATAGACGTCGATACCGCCGCTCGCGAGCGCCTGATAGATCACCGCCGAACCCAGCCCCTCGCGATACCGCACGCGATAGCCCGCCGCCTCCAGCCGATGCCCGATCACGCGCGCGAGCACATATTGTTCGGAGAAATTCTTGGCACCGACGGTGACCGTCCGCCCGCCGCCGCTCGCCCACAGCGGCGCAAGCGCGAGCGCGACCCCGGCCACAAGCAACCCGACGCCCGTCCAGACCCGCCCGCGCCGTCGCCTGGCGATGCCGTGCTCGATCAGCCCGAGCAGCACGTCGACGACCAACGCGAGCGCCGCGGCGGCAACGCAGCCCGCGAGCACCAATGCCCAATTCTGCGTCTGCAATCCGGCGAAGATCAGATCGCCAAGGCTCGGCTGCCCGACCGTGGTCGAGAGCGTCGCGGCCCCGATCGTCCACACCGCTGCGGTGCGGATGCCCGCCATCGCGATCGGCGCGACCAGCGGCGCCTCGACCAGCCACAGCTTTTGCGCGGCCGTCATACCCACGCCATCGGCGGCCTCGACGATCGCGGGATCGAGCCCCGCCAGCCCGGTCACCGCGTTGCGCAGGATCGGCAGCAGCGCATAAAGCGACAACGCGAGCAGCGCGGGCAGGAAGCCGAGCGCGGGAATACCACCGCCGACCAGCGCCGACAGCCACAAGAGCAGCGGATAGAACAGCGCGAGCAACGCCAGCGACGGGATCGTCTGGACGAGGCTCGCAAACCCCAGCGCCACCCGCGCGACATTGGCATGGCGCGCCGACAGAATCGCCAGCGGCAGACTGACCGCCAACCCAACGAGCAACGCGGCCGCCGCGAGCAAAACATGCGCCGCGAGCAGATCGGGCACGCGCGCGAGGGCATCGCGGAAAGGCGCGCTCACACCCCCTCCTCCAGCGCGCGCAACCGCCGCGCCTGATCGCGCGGCACCGCGACCAGCGCGTCGGCCGCCGCGCCGCCCACACCTGTCAGCAAGTCGCGCGGCGTCGCATCGGCGACGATCCGCCCCGCCTGCATCACCAGCACGCGATCGGCGAGCAGCAGCGCCTCGGCCATGTCGTGCGTCACCATGATCGTGGTGAGGCCGAGCGAATCGTGCAGGCCGCGCACCGCCGCGCCCAATTGCTCGCGCGTCACGGGATCGAGCGCGCCGAACGGCTCGTCCATCAGCATCAACCCGGGCGCGGCAGCGAGCGCACGCGCCACCCCGACGCGCTGGCGCTGCCCGCCCGACAGCGCATCGGGCATCCGCGCGGCCAGATCGCGCGGCAGATCGACCAGATCGAGCAACGCGCCGACGCGCGCATCATTGTGGCGCGCACCGTCGAGCCGCAGACGGATCGCGATATTCTCCGCCACGCTCAGATGCGGGAACAGCCCGACGTTCTGGAAAATATAGCCGATCCGTCGCCGCAGCCGGTGCGGCTCCCATGTATCCACCGGCGCGCCACCGATCAGCACGCGGCCTGCGCTCGGCGCGATCAGTCGATTGACGGTCTTGAGCAGGGTCGACTTGCCCGATCCCGATGGCCCCACCAACGCGACGAAGCTCCCGGCTGCAATCGCCACCGACACGCCATCGACCGCGACCGTGCCGCCCGGATAGCGCTTGACGACCGCGTCGAACGCGACCGACGGGCCGTGGAGGAGAGGGTCGGCTGGCACGCCCCGATTGTGTGCCCCGCGCTTCGCCCCGTCAAACCGCGCGCAACCGTGCTGGCATTGCACGCGATTGTGCAGGATGAAGGCGACAAAGGGAGACGAACATGAAAGCGATCTTCATCACCGGCGGCGCCTCGGGGATCGGGCGGGCGGTGGCGCAACGGTTCGCGCGCGAGGGCTGGCGGATCGGGATTGCCGATGTCGACGGCAAAGGTCTGGTCGACACCGCCGCGACGCTACCGAACGGCGCCGACACGTACGACATGGACGTGCGCGATCGGGCGGCGTGGACGCGGGCACTCGACGATTTCACCCAGTCCACCAAACGGCTCGACGTGCTGTTCAACAATGCCGGGATCGGCGTCGGCGGGCCGCTCGCGGAGGCCGATTTCGCCGATCTCGATCGGCTGGTGGCGATCAACTTCATGGGCGTGCTCAACGGCGCGCGGATCGGCCATGCCTATCTTGCCGCGACGCCGGGGTCGTGCCTGCTCAACACCGCCTCGGCCTCGGCGATCTACGGCTCGGCGGGGCTCGCGACCTATTCGGCGACCAAATTCGCGGTCCGCGCGCTGACCGAGGCGCTCGATGGCGAATGGGCCGCCGACGGCATCAAGGTGCGCGACATCGTCCCCGGCTTCATCGAAACGCCACTGCTCGATGGCGGGGTCGCGAATTCGAACCGCACGATCCGCGATAGCGTGCGGGAAGCCGGGCTCGAGCTCACGCCCGTAGAGGTCGTCGCCGATGCGGCCTGGGCAGCGGTGCATGGCGACCGCGTGCACAGCTTTGTCGGGCCGACCGCAAAGCGCATGGCGTTCGCCGCACGCTGGATGCCGGGTAAGCTGCGCAAGATGATGCAGCGCGGCGCGCTTTAGGGCGCGGCGCGGTTTCCCCAGGGCGGCGTTGCGAACAGGCGGCGCAGATAGGTGAGCATCGCCTCACCCGCGCGCGGCAACGCATCGGGCAGGTGAACCGCATAAACCGCCGCGTCGTCCGATCCGCGCCACTCGGGCAGCACGCGCACCAGCCGGCCATCGGCAAGCTCGGCATCGACATCCCAGATCGAGCGCAACGCGATTCCGACGCCCGCGATCGCGAGTTCGCGCACCACCTCGCTCGAATCGGTGGCGACCACGCTGGGCGCCTCGATCGCCGTCGCGCCCGTCCCGGTCAGCCGCCATGGCATCTGCCCGTCGGCGGCGAGCAGTCGATGCCGCGCCAGATCGCCGATCGCGATCGGGCGCCCCGCCGCCGCGAGATACGCAGGCGCGGCGCACAGCACGCGGCGGCTCGGCGCGAGGCGATGCGCGACCACCCCCGGCGGCGGCGCACCGGTGACGCGGATCGCCAGATCGACCCGCGCGGCGGTCAGATCGAGGAACGCATCGGTGAGATCGAGCCGCAGCGCGATCGCCGGATGCGCGTCGAGAAACGGCCGCAGATGCGGCGCAAGGTGGAGCCGCCCGAACGAGGTCGGCGCGTTGACCACCAATGGACCGGCGATGCCGCCGGTATCGGCGACGCGCGCCTCGGCCTCGGCGATCGCCGCGAGCACCGCGACCATATCGCGGTGAAATACCGCGCCGCGCGGGGTGAGCGCCAGGCGCCGCGTGGTGCGGTGGAGCAACCGCACCCCCAGCCGCGCCTCGAGCCGCGCGATCCGTTTCGACACCATCGCCGGCGAGATGCCGCGCGCGCGCGCCGCCGCACTCAGGCTGCCCGCGGCAACGACGTGGACGAACAAGGCGGCATCGGGATCGATGATTGTTTCCTTATATGAACAACAGCGTCTCCTTTCGATCGTCTACCGAAAGGTTCGGCGAGCGTCTATCTTGGCCAACAAGGAGACATGACATGACCGACCGGATCAATCGCGCGGGGCTGAACGTGGCGCCCGCGCTGGCGCAGTTCATCGAGGCCGAGGCGCTGCCCGGCACCGGGATCGAAGCCGAGGCTTTCTGGCGCGGCGTCGCGGCGATCTATGCCCGCTTCGCCCCCGAAAACCGCGCGCTGCTCGCCACGCGCGACCGGATTCAGGCGCAGATCGACGGCTGGCACGCCGAGCGCGCCGGCAGCCCGATCGATCAGACCGCCTATCAGGCGTTCCTGCGCGAGATCGGTTATCTCGTCGATGAACCCTCCCCGTTCGCGATCGCGCCCGGTCAGGTCGATGACGAAGTCGCGCGGATCGCGGGGCCGCAACTCGTGGTCCCAATCCTCAACGCGCGCTTCCTGCTCAACGCCGCCAACGCGCGCTGGGGCAGCCTGTACGACGCGCTCTATGGCACCGACGCGCTGCCCGGCGCGCCCGCGGGCAAGGGCTATGATCCGGTGCGCGGCGCGGCGGTGATCGCCTGGGCGCGCGACTTCCTCGATTCGGCGGCGCCGCTCGCGAACGGTTCGTGGACCGATTGGGACGGCACCGCGCCCAGGCTCGCCGATCCCGCGCAGTTGGTGGGCCGCGCAGGCGACAATCTGCTGCTCCGCCGCCACGGCCTGCACATCGAAATCGTGATCGATCGCAGCCACCCGATCGGCAAGGACGACCGCGCCGGGATCGCCGATCTGGTCCTCGAATCGGCGATCACGACGATTTGCGACCTCGAGGATTCGATCGCCGCGGTCGATGCCGAGGACAAGGTCGCGGCCTATGCCAATTGGCTGGGGCTGATGAAGGGCACGCTCGAAGCCAGTTTCGAGAAGGGCGGACGGACGATGACGCGCGTCCTCGCGGCCGACCGGGCCTATACCGCGCTCGACGGCACCGCCTTCACGCTCCCCGGCCGCAGCCTGCTGTTCGTGCGCAACGTCGGCCATCTGATGACGACCCCGGCGCTCCATCTGCCCGATGGCAGCGAGGCGCCCGAAGGCATTCTCGACGGCATCGTCACCAGCCTGATCGCGCTCCATGACCTCAAGCGCACCGGCGGCCTGCCCAACAGCCGCGCGGGCTCGGTCTATATCGTCAAGCCCAAGATGCACGGCCCCGACGAAGCCGCGTTCACCAACCGTCTGTTCGACGCGATCGAGGATCTGCTCGGGCTCGCGCGCCACACGATCAAGGTCGGCGTGATGGACGAGGAGCGGCGCACCTCGGCCAATCTTGCGGCGTGCATCCACGCGGTGAAGGACCGGATCGTGTTCATCAACACCGGCTTTCTCGATCGCACCGGCGACGAACTCCACACCTCGATGCAGGCCGGGCCGATGGTCCGCAAGGGCGAGATGAAGGCCGCCGCCTGGATTGCGGCCTATGAGGATCGCAACGTCCAGATCGGGCTCGCCTGCGGCCTTTCGGGCAAGGCGCAGATCGGCAAGGGCATGTGGGCCGCGCCCGATCGGATGGCGGACATGCTCGACCAGAAGATCGGCCACCCGCAAAGCGGCGCGACCACCGCCTGGGTGCCCTCGCCCACCGCGGCGACGCTGCACGCGACGCATTACCACAGCGTCGACGTCGCCGCGCGCCAGATCGCCCGCGCCGCCGAACCGGTGGCGTCGCTCGACGCGCTGCTGAGCGTGCCGCTCGCGCTTGGGCGCAACTGGCAGGCAGACGAGGTGCGCGAGGAACTCGACAACAATGCGCAAGGCATCCTCGGCTATGTCGTGCGCTGGATCGATCAGGGCGTCGGCTGCTCGAAGGTGCCCGACATCCACGACATCGGCCTGATGGAGGATCGCGCAACGCTGCGTATTTCCTCGCAGCATATCGCCAACTGGCTGCGCCACGGCGTCGCGACGGCAGCGGATGTCGATGCCGCCTTCACCCGCATGGCGGCCAAGGTCGACGCGCAGAACGCGGGCGATCCGCTCTACGAGCCGATGGCGGGCAATCCCGACAGCATCGCCTTCCAGGCGGCGCGGGCATTGGTGTTCGAGGGGCTCGACCAGCCCAATGGTTATACCGAACCGCTGCTCCACCGCTTCCGCCAGCAGCGCAAGGCCACCGCCCCGGCCGCGTGACACGGCAGGGCGAGGGCAGTAGACCGGCGGCATTGCGGAGTCGGAGGCAGCGACGCTGCCTCCGATTGCGGCACCGGCCCGCTCCCCCGCCCCGCCACCCAGTCAGCATCATGGCATGGGTGGCGGGGCGGGGGAGCGGGCCGGTGCCGCCTCCACGCAAGTGGATCAAACCATGAGGTAGATGCCATGCGCCGTGCTCTGTTCCTCGCCCTGCTCGCGACTACCGCCTGTTCGGGGCCGACCCCATCGACCGACAATAATGCCACCACCGAGGCTGCCGCGCCGCACGCCTATCTCGTCGCCGAGCGCGCCAAGGTTGCGCGGATCGAGATGGCGCCGCGCACCGATTTCCTCACCGACGAGGAACGGCAGGTGGTCAATCTGCTGATCCAGGCCTCGGACCTGATGAACCCGATCTATCTGCGTCAGGTTGCGGTCGATAACCCTGCGACGCGTGCTGCCATCGCCGCGAGCAAGGGGGGCGATCGCGATCTGCTGCTCGATATGTTCGATCTCTATTTCGGCCCGTGGGACGGCTTCGACGAGAACAAGCCGTTCTGGGGCGATCAGGCCTGGCCCGAAGGTGCGGGCTTCTATCCCACCGATATGACGCGCGCCGAGTACGACCAGTGGCTGGCGCAGCACCCGCAGGACAAGGCCGCGTTCGCGAGCCTCTACACCGTTATCCGCCGCACGCCCGAGGGCGGGCTCAAGGCAGTGCCTTATTCGGTCGAATATAAGGAATGGCTCGAGCCCGCGGCGGCATTGCTCGACAAGGCCGCGGCGATCACGACCAACCCCAGCCTCAAGACCTTCCTCTCGCTGCGCGCCAGGGCGTTTCGCACCGACGATTATTATGCGAGCGAACTCGCGTGGATGGACCTGAAGGATACGCCGATCGAAATCGCGATCGGGCCGTACGAGGTCTATACCGATCGCCTGTTCGGGCAGAAGGCGGCGTTCGAGAGCTTCGTCACGCTCAAAGACCCGGAAGAATCGGCCGCCCTCGCGCATTACAAGGCGTATCTGCGCGACATGGAGGCCAATCTCCCGGTCCCCGAGACATACAAGAATTTCAAGCGCGGGTTCGAATCGCCGATCGCGGTGGCCGAGCAGGTGCGTGGCGGCGGCGACAACGTCCCCGGCGGCCAGACGATCGCGTTCAACCTGCCCAATGACGAACGCGTGCGCGAGGCCAAGGGCGCCAAGAAGGTGATCCTCGCCAACGTGCTCGGCGCGAAATACGATCGCGTGCTCGCGCCGATGGCGCCGCTGGTGCTGGTCGGCGATCAGGCCGCGCTGGTCGCGAAGAAATACATGCAGCTCGAAACGCTGTTCCACGAATTGTCGCACAGCCTCGGGCCGGGAACGATCACGTTGGGCGGCCAGCAAACCACGGTCAACGACGCGCTCAAGGAGCAGGCCTCGGCGATCGAGGAGGGCAAGGCCGATGTGATGGGCGCCTACAACATCCTCTTCATGATGCAGAAGGGCGAGCTACCGGCGGCCGAAAAGGACCAATTGTTCGCGACCTATTTCGCCGGGATGTTCCGCGCGATGCGCTTCGGCGTCACCGAGGCGCACGGCCACGGCGCGGCGATGCAATATGGCTATCTGAAAGCGAAGGGCGCGTTCGCCTGGGATGCCGGCGCCAAGCGCTATCGTATCGACGCCGCGAAGATGGAGGCGGGGATACGCGATCTCGTCCACGATATCGTCCTGCTCCAGGGCAATGGCGATTATGCGGGCGTCAAGGCGTTCATGGCCCGGCACGCCGTGCTCGACGACAATGCCAAGGCCGTGATCGCGTCGATGACGGCGATCCCGGTCGACATCCAGCCGATCTACCCCGACCGCGTCTGAGGCGTTGCTCTAATCCGGCCGGAAGCCGCTAAGAATACCGTGCAGATACTGGACGGTGATGTTGATCGTCTTCACCCCCGCGCCGACGTCGATCACGCCGTCGGCAAGCTTGGGCTTGGCGCGCCCGAGCTTGCGGTTGCTCGGCACCCCGGCACCATCCTGCCGAAAATTGAACTTGTTCTTGCCATCGCGATCGTGGGTGAACACCAGCCCGTAGCGGCCCGGTTTGGGCACCTTGATGCACATCGCGACCGCGCCGTTCGCCGGCACGTCGGCCCAGACCCGGCGGAAGGTCTTGCCCGCCGCCTGAAGCACCGTGCGATGTTCGAGCCAATCGTCCTCGTTCGCGGGATAGAGTTCGAGCTTCATCCGCCCGGTGCGATCGCGCAGCCCCGATACCTTGACCAGCACCGCGGGCCCCTTGCCCGCGGCGCAGGCGGCAGCATCCTCGCCAACCGGGGCTGCGGCAGACGCGGCCGCCGGCAACGCGAGCGCCGCGGCGAGCAGGGGGAAGATGATACGGTTCATGCCAATATCCTTGTAGGCGCGCGCCAAAACCGGCGATCGGCGCAGATCTGCGCGGCACGCGTCAGCGCGGCCGTCATGCAAAGCGGCTCCCAAGGATAAGCGCGAAAGGGGCGAAAAGAAGGTCATAGTTCGGCAGCGGCGCCGAAAAGACCCTCAGGCGGGGCGTGCGCGGCCGGGATGCGCGGCCGCAAAAGCGGGCACTGCCTGTGCGACTTCATCGGCGCGCACCAGCTTCGGATAGCCATCGAGCGGCAGATCGAGCCGCCGCGCATTGTACATCTGCGGCACCAGGCAGATGTCGGCGATGTCGGGGGCGGCGCCCCCCAGGAATGGCCCCTCGCCCGCCATCCGTTCGAGCGCGACGAAGCCTTCCGCCATCCAGTGCCGATACCAATCGTCGCGCGCGGCCTGATCCGCGCCGAACTGACTTTTGAGCCGCTTCATGATGCGCAGATTGTTGACCGGGTGGATATCGCACGCAATCACCAGCGCGCGCGCCATCGTATGCGCGCGCTGCACCGGATCGCGCGGCACCAGCGGCGGATCGGGGAAAGCATCATCGAGCCAGCCGATGATCGCGAGACTCTGGACCAGCGGCATGCCGTCGACCTCGAGCGTCGGCACGAAGCCTTGCGGATTGCGCGCCAGATTGTCGGCACTGTGGTGGGCGTCATCGAGCAGGCTGACGGGATGCAGGTCGAAATCGACCTGCTTGAGCTCAAGCGCGATCCGCACCCGATAGCTCGCCGACGAACGCCAGTAATCGTGGAGCACCAGCTTCATGCCTTGGTCTTGCCTCCAGCCCCGCCGCCAGCCTTGCCTTTGGCCTTGCCCTCCGCCTCGCGTTCGGCGCTGCGTTCGAGCGCGACCTTGATCATCGCGGTCATCGGATCGGCCAGCGCGAGGCCGACGACACCGAACAGCGTGCTCGCAAGGATCTGCGCCGACAGCGTCAGCGCGGGCGGCAGATCGACGGTACGCTTGGCGACCATCGGGATCACGACATAGCCGTCGAACGTCTGCACCACGAAATAGGTCGCGAGCGCGTAGAGCCCGGTATCGACCCCCGCTGAAAAACCCACCGCGGTCATTAGCACGCCGGTGATGAACGCGCCGACATTGGGGATGAACGCAAGGATCGCCGCGATCAACCCCAGCACCAGCGCCATCGGCACGCCCAGTACCATCAGGATGAACCAGGTGAGGAACCCCTCGAACGCCATCCCGAGCAGCCGCCCGGCAAGCAGCCGGCGCATCGTGAAGGCCATCCGATCGATCGTGATCGCGAATTGCTCGCGCTGCGCGGTCGGCACCATCCATTGCAGTCCGCGATCGTAGATGCGCGGTTCCATCGCCACGAACAGGCCGATCACCATGACCATGAACAGGCTGGTGAACGCGCCCAACGCCGAACCCACCCATGTCGTGAGCCGCCCCACCGAGCCCAGCGCCTGCTGCGCCAGCCCTTTGAGATCGGATTGGCCGGGCACGATCCCCATCTGCGTCGCCCAGGCCGAAACGCGGGTGGCCTGCACGTCGAGCGTGGTGCGCAATTGTTCGATCTGGGCGGCGATCTGGACGCCGGTCAGGTAAAACACGCCGACCAGGAACGCGAGCACGCCGAGCACCACGATCAGCAACCGCCAGCCGCGCGGGATCGGCAGCACCTTGCCGAGCAGCCGGACGCCACCGTCGAGCATCGAGGCGAACACCAGCCCGCCGAAGATGATCAGCAGTGGCTGGATCAGCAGCACGACCAGCGCGATGGCGCAGATCAGCCCGAGCCACACCCCGGCCTTTTTGAGTTCACGGCGTGTTTCTGGGTCGCGCCATTCGTGCGGGCTGGCTGCGTCGGTCCTGGGCTCGCCCCCGGCGTCCACCGACCCGCCGCTCATCGCGCCGCCCTGGCGGGATGGAGCGAATCGCCCGATCGCCCGCCGCGGAACGCGCCCCACCAGGTGAGCGGGTTCAAGGTCGCGCTGCCATCGAGCGAAAAGGTGATGAATTCGGCGCGGCCACCCACATATTCCCACGGCACGGGGCCGCCGAGCCCCAGTTCGGCGAGCGAGAAGCGGCTGTCGGCGCTGCGATCGCGATTGTCGCCCATCAGGAAGACGTTGTTCGCGGGCACGGTGATCGGTCCATAATTATCGCCCTCGCTATAGCCGGGATCGAGATCGACCGTTTCATAGCTGCGGCCGTCGGGGAGCGTTTCGGTGACCAGCGGCAGGCGGCACGATATGCTGCCGTCGGGCGCAATACGCCGCGCGCCGGGATATTGCACCGGATCGCAGGTGAAGCTGCCGTCGTGCATCCGCACCCCGCCATAATCGGGAATGTCGACATAATGGAGCGGCCCGCGCTTCACCGGCACGCCGTTCAGGATCACCTGCCCGCCGCGCACTTCGAGCCGATCGCCGGGCAGCCCGATGATGCGCTTGATATAATCGGTGCGCGTCCCCGGCGGGGTCACGATCACCACGTCGCCACGCGCAGGCAGGCTGCCGAACAGCCGGCCCTTCATGAACGGCATCATGTGAAACGTCGGCGAGACGAACGAATAGCCGTAGGGATATTTGCTCACCACCAGCCGATCGCCGACCAGCAGACCGGGCAGCATCGATTCGGACGGGATGTAGAACGGCTTGGCAATGAAGCTGTGAAAACCGAGCACAGCGAGGACCAGCCAGAAAATCCCCTTGATCTCGGCCCACCATGCCGCGCGGCGGCGCGCGCGCCGGTTGGTGGTCGATTCCTCGATCGCGGCCCCGACCCGCGCTTCGTCACTCTCCAACGCCAACTCCTCGGCCATCTACTCGTCCCCGTGCGCGTCCTACCGCGCAATCGCCTCGATGATCACGAAAGCCTGCGCCCAGGGGTGGTCGTCGGTCAGCGTCACATGGATATGCGCGACGTGGCCTTCGGGGGTCAACGCGTCAAGTCGCGCCTTGGCTCCACCGGTCAGTGCAAGGGTCGGCGCCCCCGATGGCGCGTTGACCACGCCGATATCCTTGAGGAACACGCCCTGCTTGAACCCGGTGCCGACCGCCTTGGAAAACGCCTCCTTGGCGGCGAAGCGCTTGGCATAGGTGCCCGCGCGCGTGAACGGGCGCCGCGCCGCCTTGGCGCGCTCGACCTCGGTGAAGCAGCGCGCCTCGAACCGCGCACCGAAACGATCGAGCGACGCCTGGATGCGCTCGATATTGCACAGGTCCGAACCCAGCCCGATGATCACCGCGCGTCGTCCATCGCCGCGCGCATCCGGCGGACGCTGGCGTCGAGCCCGACGAAGATCGCCTCGCCGATCAGGAAATGGCCGATGTTGAGTTCGCGCACTTGGCGGATCGCGGCGATCGGCGCGACATTGTCATAGGTCAGGCCGTGCCCGGCATGAACCTCGATCCCGTTCTTGACGGCGAGCGCGGCGGCATCGGCCAGGCGGCGCAGTTCGTCGGCACGCGCTTCCCCGTCGAGTTCGGCATAGCGCCCGGTGTGCAATTCGATCACCGGCGCGCCGAGCCGCAGCGCCGCGTCGATCTGGCGCGAATCGGGTTCGATGAACAAAGACACGCGCACCCCCGCCCCTGCCAGCGCGGCAACCATCGGCTGGAGCCGGTCGAACAGCCCTGCGGCGTCGAGCCCGCCTTCGGTGGTCAGTTCCTCGCGCTTTTCGGGCACGATGCACGCGGCATGCGGGCGGTGGCGCAGCGCGATCCCCAGCATCTCGTCGGTCGCCGCCATTTCGAGGTTGAGCGGGACCGCCAGTTCGGACGACAGCCGCGCGATATCGGCATCGGTGATGTGGCGGCGGTCCTCGCGCAGATGCGCGGTGATCCCGTCGGCGCCGGCCTCGGCGGCAACCAGCGCCGCGCGTACCGGATCGGGATAGCCCGAGCCGCGCGCATTGCGCACCGTCGCAACGTGATCGATATTGACCCCGAGGCGCAGCACATCGCTCACTTCTTCAATCCTCTGCTGCCCGGCTTGGTCGCGGGCAGCGCGGCGAGGTCGGGCGGCAGCGCATCGGCGGGATAGGCCGGGATATCGAGCCGGCACAGCGAAACCAGCGGCGCCCCGACATCGGCGCGGCCGTTCGAGCGATCGATGATGCACGCCGCGCCGAGCAATTCGCCCGGATGGGTGCGGATCGCGGTGAGGCATTCGCGCGACGACAAGCCGGTGGTGACGATATCCTCGACCATCACGACGCGCGCGCCGGCGGCGATCTCGAAACCGCGGCGCAGGCGGAACTCGCCCTCTTCACGCTCGACGAACACCGCATGGCATCCAAGCGCGCGCGCCGTCTCATAGCCGGGAATGATGCCGCCGACCGCGGGCGAGACGACCAGATCGACCTGCCCGAACCTCTGGATGATCGCCGCCGCCAGCGCCTTGGCGAGCCGCTCGGTGCGCACAGGATCCTGAAAGACACGCATTTTCTGGAGGAAAATCGGCGAGTGCAGCCCCGACGACAGGATGAAATGCCCCTCGAGCAGCGCGTCCGCACCACGGAACTCGTCGAGCACGTCGTCTTGGGTCATCGGGCACCTGTCCTTGCTGCAATTGGCCCGCGCTCAATACGAACCGCCGCGCCGCCGTGCAACGGATGGACCAAAAATCACGCAGCTTGGCTTGAGACCCCCGACACTGCGGCGTATAGGCGCTCACAAATGGGCGTATCCCTATCCTCGTGCCTGGGGTATGGCGCTCCGCAAAAAGGGTGAAAAGCAACGATGCGCATGACAGGGTTGAAATCGATCGTCCTGGCGGCGGGCCTGGCGCTCGCCGGCATGGGGACCGCGGTAGCGCAGGAACCTGCGGCGCCTGCCGTCAGCACTGCCGCCACCGCGTCCGATCAGGCCGCGCCGGCGAATCCGCTGGTGGCACAGGACGGCGCGCCGCTGATGGCGCCGGTCGAGCATATCGGCCAGCCGAGCGACGGCCGGATGGGGCTTCAGGCACAGGTCACGCCCAACGGCCACCGCGCGCACTGGATGCACGATGCGATCCTGATGCCCGCGATCACCGGCATTTCGGTGCTCGTGCTGGTGCTGATTCTCTGGTGCATCTTCGCCTATCGCCGTGGCCGCAACCCGACGCCCTCGCGCACCTCGCACCACACCGTAATCGAGATCATCTGGACGCTGGTGCCGGTGATCATCCTGGTGCTGATCGCGATTCCGTCGATCGGGCTGCTCCAGGCGCAATACAAGCCCGCGCCCGACAACGCCGTGACGCTCAAGGCGATCGGCAACCAATGGTATTGGAGCTACGAATATCCCGATAACGGCGATCTCCAGATCACCGCGAACATGCTCAAGGAAAAGGATCAGGTTCAGCCGGGCGAACGCTATCGCACCGACGTCGACGGCCCGCGCCTGCTCGCGACCGACAATCGCGTCGTGCTTCCCGTCGGCGTGCCGATCCGGCTCATCACCACGGCAAGCGACGTGATCCATAGCTGGGCCGTCCCGGCGTTCTGGATCAAGCTCGACGCCGTCCCCGGCCGTCTCAACGAAACCAGCTTCACGATCGAGAAGCCAGGCGTCTATTTCGGCCAGTGCTCGGAGCTGTGCGGCACGCGCCATGCGTTCATGCCGATCGCGATCGAAGCGGTGCCGCCGGCGGAATTCGCCGCCTGGGTGCGCGCCAAAGGCGGGACGATGCCGGGTGACGAGGCGGCCCCGGCCGCCGCGCCGCCGATCGAACCCGGCGCCGCGGTCGACGCGACCGCCACCCCCGCCATCCCGACCCAGCCGGCGACGCCTCCCGCGCCCGGCGCCAGCACTTCGGACCTTTGATCATGACCGATACCGCGATTCAGCCATCCGCCTTCCAGGCGCATGAAACAGCCGAGCATCACCATGATGCCGATCACAAGCCGGCCTTCTTCCAGCGTTGGTTCATGTCGACCAACCACAAGGATATCGGCACGCTCTACCTGATCTTCGCGATCACCGCCGGGATCATCGGCGGCGCGGTGTCGGGGCTGATGCGCGTCGAGCTCGCCGAGCCGGGCATCCAGTATCTCCAGACCTGGGCGAGCCTGTTCCACGGCACCCCGCAGAGCTTCGACGAGGCGCTGCACTTCTGGAACGTGATGATCACCGCCCACGGCCTGATCATGATCTTCTTCATGGTCATGCCGGCGATGGTCGGCGGGTTCGGCAACTGGTTCGTGCCGCTGATGATCGGCGCGCCGGATATGGCCTTCCCGCGGATGAACAACATCAGCTTCTGGCTGCTGGTGCCCGCGTTCGTTCTGCTGCTCGCGTCGCCTTTCTTCGGCGGGTCGGGCAACGGCTGGACGATGTATGCCCCGCTATCGACCTATGGCGAGCCGGGGCCGTCGACCGATATGATCATCCTGTCGATGCACCTTGCGGGTGCCTCGTCGATCCTCGGCGCGATCAACTTCATCACCACCATCTTCAACATGCGCGCACCGGGCATGACGCTGCACAAGATGCCGCTGTTCGCCTGGTCGATCCTGATCACCGCGTTCCTGCTGCTGATCGCGCTGCCGGTGCTTGCCGCCGCCATCACGATGCTGCTCACCGACCGCAATTTCGGCACGACCTTCTTCGATCCGTCGGGCGGTGGTGATCCGGTGCTCTATCAGCATCTGTTCTGGTTCTTCGGCCACCCGGAAGTGTACATCATGATCCTGCCGGGCTTCGGCATGGTCAGCCAGATCATCGCAACCTTCAGCCGCAAGCCGGTGTTCGGTTATCTCGGCATGGCCTATGCGATGGTCGCGATCGGTGTCGTCGGCTTCATCGTGTGGGCGCACCACATGTTCACCACCGGCCTGGCGGTGAACGTCAAGATGTACTTCACCGCCGCAACGATGGTGATCGCGGTGCCCACGGGCATCAAGATCTTCTCGTGGATCGCGACGATGTGGGGTGGTTCGATCACCTTCAAGACCCCGATGCTGTGGGCGATCGGCTTCATCTTCATGTTCACGATCGGCGGCGTCACCGGCGTCGTGATCGCCAACGGCGGCATCGACGATTACATGCAGGACACCTATTACGTGGTGGCGCATTTCCACTACGTGCTCAGCCTGGGCGCGGTGTTCAGCCTGTTCGCCGGCTTCTATTACTGGTTCCCGAAAATGTCGGGCCGGATGTACAATGAATTCCTCGGCCAGCTCCATTTCTGGATCTTCTTCATCGGCGTGAACATTCTGTTCTTCCCGATGCACTTCCTGGGCCTGCAGGGAATGCCGCGCCGCTACCCGGATTATCCGGACGGGTTCGAGCATTGGAATGCGATCGCCACCCATGGCTATGAGATCATGGCCGTCGGCATGGGGATTTTCTTCATCAACCTGGTCTGGTCGCTCGTGGCCGGCAAGAAGGCGACCGACAATCCGTGGGGCGACGGTGCAACCACGCTCGAATGGACGCTGTCGAGCCCACCACCGTACCACCAGTTCGAGACCCTGCCCAAGATCGACTAAGCAGGTCTCAACGCAACGGCCACAAGCCGATACGGCGCCGGCGCGGGAACCATCCCGCGCCGGCGTTTCGCTGTCCGGTACCGGGCCGACGCCCGAAGAATCTATCCCCCCCTTCCCCCGCGGCGCCTGGCTGCCTATAGCCGGGCCAGCCATGACTGCCGCTGACCATCCCCTTGCGATTCCCGCCGACTGGCGTGACTTCCTTGCGCTGACCAAGCCGCGCGTGATGTCGCTGGTCGTGTTCACCGGGCTGTGCGGGATGCTCGCGGCGCCACAGGCGATCGATCCGATTCTGGGCTTCACCGCGGTTCTGTGCATCGCGCTCGGCGCGGGCGCGGCGGGCGCGCTCAATATGTGGTACGAAGCCGATATCGACGCGCAGATGAAGCGCACGCGCAATCGCCCTCTCCCGGCCGGGCGGATGGATCGTCAGGCCGCGCTCCATTTCGGCGTCGGGCTCGCGGTGTTCTCGGTGCTGCTGATGGGCCTCGCGCTCAATCTTGCGGCCGCGGCGATCCTGACCGGCTCGATCCTGTTCTATGTCCTGATCTACACCGTCTGGCTCAAGCGCCGGACGCCGCAGAACATCGTCATCGGCGGCGCCGCGGGCGCCTTCCCGCCGCTGATCGGCTGGGCCGCGGCGACCGGGCAGGTCACGCTGCTGCCGTTCCTGCTGTTCGCGCTCGTGTTCCTCTGGACGCCGCCCCATTTCTGGGCGCTCGCGCTGTTCGTGAAGACCGATTACGCCAACGCCGGGGTGCCGATGCTGCCCGTGGTCGCCGGTGAGCGCTCCACGCGGCGCCAGATCGGCCTGTATACGATACCGATGGCGGCGGTCGCGGTGATGCCATGGCCGCTGGGGTTGACGGGCCCGATCTACGGGCTGGTCTCGATCCTTACCACGGCCTTCTTCGCAGCGCTCGCCGCGCAGGTTGCGCTGCGGACCACCGGCGACAATGATACGATGCGGCCTGAAAAGCGCCTCTTCGCCTATTCGATCGCCTATCTCTTCATCATGTTCGGCGCGTTGGTCGTCGATCGGTGGGTAGCATGAACGATCCCAAACGCGACGACGACGAAGACCTGATCCGCCAGCGCCAGCGCAGCCGCTCGATCGTGATGGCCGTGCTGCTCGGCGCGTTCGTGATCCTGATGTTCGGCATTTCGATCGTGAAGATCAAGGCGGGCATGCAGTGACACCCCAGCTTCGTACCGCGTTGTTCGCCGTTGCCGGCGTCGTCGGCATGACCGGGCTCGGCTTTGCCAGCGTACCGCTGTACCGCGTGTTCTGTCAGGTGACCGGGCTCAACGGCACCACGCAGCGCGCGATCGACGCCCCCGGCGGGGTCGGCGACAAGATCACGGTCGCGTTCGATTCGAACGTATCGCCCAAGCTGGCGTGGAGCTTCAAACCCGAACGGCACCAGGACAAGATCGATGTCGGCGCGCGTGATCTGGCGTTCTACGTCGCGACCAACAATTCGGATCATCCGATCACGGGCACCGCGACCTTCAACGTCACGCCCGCGCAGGCGGGCAAATATTTCACCAAGATCGAATGTTTCTGCTTCACCGAGCAGACGCTGGCGCCCAACGAGACGGTGCGCATGCCGGTGATCTTTTTCGTCGATCCGAAGATCCTCGACGATCCCGATACCAGGGACGTACGCGAGATAACATTGAGCTACACTTTTTACCCGGTGGATTCCGCGGGAACCGCGAGCTAAAGCCGCTGGGACTATAGACAGGGACGACATCATGGCCGGAGCCAAGAACCACGATTACCATATCCTGCCGCCGAGCTTCTGGCCGTTGCTGGGCGCGCTTGGGGCACTGACGATGGCGTCGGGCGCCATCATGTGGATGCACGGCGGCCATCTGAGCCCCGAGAAGGCAAATGGCGGCGGCTGGGTCTTCTTCGTCGGCGTCGCGCTGGTGCTGCTGACGATGCGGTTGTGGTGGGGCGATGTCGTCAAGGAAGCCCGCCAGGGCGATCACACGCCGGTGGTCCAGATCCATCTGCGCTACGGGATGATCCTGTTCATCATCTCGGAAGTCATGTTCTTCGTCGGCTGGTTCTGGGCGTTCTTCGATTTCTCGCTGTTCCCCGACACGGTCGAAGCGGTCGGCGGACAATGGCCGCCCAAGGGGCTTGAGGTCATCAACCCGTTCGAGCTGCCGCTGCTCAACACGATCATCCTGCTCACCTCGGGCACCACGATCACCTGGGCGCACCATGCGCTGATCCATGGCCAGCGCGGCGGCGAGAAGACCGGCCTGTGGGGCCTGCTCGGCGTCGGCAACCGCGACGGCGTGCTCAAGGGGCTGTGGCTGACGATTGCGCTCGGCGTGCTGTTCAGCGCGATCCAGGCCTATGAGTATGTCCACGCACCGTTCGACTTCAAGGGGCTGAACTACGGCGCGTCGTTCTTCATGACGACGGGTTTCCACGGCTTCCACGTCATCGTCGGCACGATCTTCCTGATCGTGTGCCTGCTGCGCGCGTACAAGGGGGACTTCACCCCGCGCCAGCATTTCGGCTTCGAGGCGGCGGCCTGGTACTGGCATTTCGTCGACGTCGTGTGGCTGTTCCTGTTCGTCTCGATCTATGTCTGGGGCGGCTGGGGCGCGCCGTACCACGGATGAACGAAGCGGGCGATCCGGCCGGCGGCCCAACGCCGCCGGCGCCCGCCATCGCGGCGATCAAGGGGGTGTGCCCGCGCTGCGGGGCCCCCGGTCTGTTCGCCGGCATCGCGCGCTTCGCCAGCCATTGCCGCGGGTGCGGGCTCGATTATGCGAGCTTCAACGTCGGTGATGGCCCGGCGGCGTTCCTGACCTTGATCATCGGCGCGCTCGTGGTGGGGCTTGCGGTGACGCTCCAGCTTGCGATCGATCCGCCCTTATGGCTCCAGATGGCGATCTGGATTCCGATCACCGCCATCATGGTCGCCGGCGGCCTCCGGATCGCCAAGGGCCTGCTGCTCGCGCTCGAATATCGTGGCGCCGCGCGCGACGGGCGTCTCTCGGACGCATGAAACGGCTCCCGATCCTGTCGACCTTGCTGGTCGCGCTCGCGGTCGCGACGATGGTCGCGCTCGGCCTGTGGCAGCTCCAGCGCAAGACCTGGAAGGAGCATCTGCTCGCGCGCTACGCCACCAACGAGACGCTGCCGCCGATCGCCTTCCCCGAGGCGTCGTTCGGCGACGAGCATTTGTTCCGCAAGACCTATGCGACCTGCGCTGCGGCATCGGATTGGGTGCGCGAGGTCGGGCGCAGCGCCGACGGCACGATCGGCTGGCGCCAGATCGCGCGCTGCACCCGGCCCGGCTCGGGCGCCCCCTTCTTCGTCCAGCTCGGCGTGTCGTCCGATCCCGAGTGGCAGCCGACCTGGCACGGCGGGCCGCTGACGGGTTTCATCAGCCACGCCCCCGACCATCGCTCGCTGATCGAGGACATGGTCAGCAAAAGCCGCCCGCAACCGCTGTTGCTCGTCGCCGATACCCCGCCCGAAGGGTTGATGCCCAATAGCGGCCCCGATCGATCGGGCGTGCCCAACAACCATTTCGCTTATGCGATGCAATGGTTCATCTTCGCCGGTCTCGCCGCGCTGATCTATGCGCTGGCGCTCCGGCGACGCGGACGCGTGCTTGTCACACCGCCAACGCGCGGCTAGGCGACGCCCGATATGCGTTACGTAAGCACCAGGGGAAATGCGCCCGTCCTCGATTTCGAGGGCGCGACGCTCACGGGGCTCGCCGCCGATGGCGGGCTGTATCTGCCCGAGCATTGGCCGGCGCTGTCGGCCGATCGGATTCGCGCGCTGCGCGACCTGACCTATGCCGAGACCGCGGTCGAGGTGATGGCGCCGTTCGTCGGCGATTCGCTCGGCCGTGAGGAGCTCAAGGCGCTGTGTGACCAGGCTTATGGCCGCTTCGCGCACGATGCGGTGACCCCGCTGGTCCAGCTCGACCATCGCCAGTGGCTGCTCGAATTGTTCCACGGCCCGACGCTCGCGTTCAAGGACGTGGCGCTGCAATTGCTCGGGCTGCTGTTCGAGCGCTTCCTGACCGGCAAGGCCAACCATCTGACGATCGTCGGCGCGACCAGCGGCGATACCGGCTCGGCGGCGATCGATGCGCTGGCGGGGCGCGAACATATCGACGTGTTCATGCTCCACCCGGCCGGCCGCGTCTCCGACGTCCAGCGCCGCCAGATGACGACGGTGCTCGCGCCCAACATCCATAATATCGCAATAGAGGGCAGTTTCGACGACGCCCAGGCGATGGTGAAGGCCGCGTTCAACGATCGGGACTTCGCTTCGCGCTTCCGGCTCTCGGCGGTCAATTCGATCAACTGGGCGCGGCTGATGGCGCAGGTGGTCTATTATTTCTACGCCGCCGTCCGCCTCGGCGCCCCCGAACGCGCGATCGCCTTCTCCGTCCCCACCGGCAATTTCGGCGACGTCTTCGCCGGCTATGTCGCGGCGAAAATGGGGCTGCCGATCGCGAAGCTGGTCGTCGCCACCAACGTCAACGACATCCTCGCGCGGGCGCTTTCCAGCGGCGACTATTCGTGCCGTGACGTGATCCCGACGCCAAGCCCGTCGATGGATATCCAGGTCAGCTCCAATTTCGAGCGGCTGCTGTTCGATGTCGGCGGGCGCGACGGCGCGGCGCTGGCAGCGCAGATGCGCAGCTTCGAGGCGAGCAAGGCGATGCAGCTCACCAACGCGCAGCGCGAGGGCGCGGCGGCGCTGTTCGCCAGCGACCGCGTCGATCTCGACGAGATGGCGATGGCGATGCGCTGGGCGTGCGACCATGCCGGCGAGATCATCGATCCGCACACCGCGATCGGGCTCGCGGCGGCGCGACGCGTCGATGTCGGCGACACCCCCGTGGTGACGCTCGCGACCGCGCATCCGGCCAAGTTCCGCGACGCCGTCGAACGCGCGACCGGCGCGCGGCCGGCGCTGCCCAACCGGATCGGCGATCTGTACGATCGCGAGGAACGCTACACCACGCTCCCGGCCACCTTCGAGGCGGTCACCGCCTATATCGCCGAGCGCGCCACCCCCGCCGCCCGCTAGCCCGGTGACGCTGCACACGCTTATCGCCGAGCCCTGGGCCGATTACGGGCTGGTCGATTCGGGGCATGGCCGCAAGCTCGAACGCTACGGACGGTTCCGCTTCATCCGCCCCGAGCCGCAGGCGATGTGGGCACCGGCATCGGCGGATTGGCGCGCCGATGCCGAATTCGTGCCCGGCTCCGACGACGAAGGCGGCGGGCGGTGGGTCTACCACCAGCCCGTCCCGCACGAAGGCTGGCCGCTCCATTGGGACGATGTGACCTTCACCGCGCACACCACGCCGTTCCGCCATCTCGGTTTCTTCCCCGATATGGCGCCGGTCTGGGGCTGGATGCGCGAGCGCGTGGCGGGAATGGACGCGCCCGAATGCCTCAATCTGTTCGGCTATACCGGCGTGGGCACGCTCGCGATGGCGGCCAAGGGCGCGCGGATGGTCCATGTCGACGCCTCGAAGAAATCGGTCGAGGCGGCGAAGGACAATGCGCTGCTCTCCGGCCTTGCCGACGCGCCGGTGCGCTGGATCGTCGACGACGCCGCCAAATTCGTGGCGCGCGAGGGCCGGCGCGGCCGCCGCTACGACGGCATCCTGCTCGATCCACCCAAATACGGCCGCGGCCCCACCGGCGAAATCTGGAAGCTCGACGAAGGACTGCCCGATCTGATCGCGGGATGCCGCCGGTTGCTCGATGCCGAGTCGCGCTTTCTGTTCCTCACCGTCTACGCGGTGCGGATGTCGGCGCTCGCGATCGGCGAATTGCTCCGCCAGGCACTCGGCGACCTTGGCGGCGAGATCGAGATGGGCGAACTCGCGACCCGCGAGGAAGCGCGCGGACTGGTGCTGCCCACCGCGATCTGGGCGCGCTGGAAGCGGTAGAATTTATTGGCCGCGGCCCGCCTGAATATGATCCGTTCGCCCTGAGCCTGTCGAAGGGCCGTTGTTTCTTTCGACACCGCGAGAAGTAACCCCAGATCAATCTGGGGACGAACGACCGCTGGGTGAGGATCCTGATTTTCGGCGGGATGCTCTAATCGCGCGCCGCGCGGATCGCTGCACCGGCCACGAACGGCGCCCCCGCCAGCAGCAGCAGGCTGACCGCCGCCAGCAGCTTGACCGCGCCCGGCCCGCCATCGACCGAGCCCGCGCCGAAGATCAGCAGCGGCACCGCGAACGGCAGCATCACGAGCCCGGCCACCGCGCCGGCGCCGCGCAAGCCCGCGACCAGCGCCCCCGTCGCCACCGCCAGCGCGGCGAGCCCCGGCGTGCCGATCGCCAGCCCCAGTTCGATCATCAGCAGCGTGTCACGGTCGATCCCCAGCATCCCGGCGGCGATCAAGCCGGCGAGCATCAGCGGCGGGCCGAAGCTCAGCCAGTGCGCCGCGATCTTGGCGGCCGCCACCGCCGCCATGCTCATCCCCCGGATCGCAAGCTGATCGAGCACCCCCGCTTCAGCGTCGGGCGTGACCAGCCGTTCGACCGGCAGCAGCGCGGCAAGCAACGCCGCGGTCCAGATCACCCCGCCGCCGACGCGTGCGAGCAGCGCCGAATCGGGGCCGATCGCGAACGGAAACAGGATCGCGACGAGCAGGAAAAAGGCGATCGGCAGGCTGGCGCCTCCACGCGTCCAGGCACGGCGCACGTCGCGCACGATCAGGGCGGTGACGACGCTCATGCCTTGAGCGCGATCATCGTCGCGCCGGGAACCGCGATCGGCAGATGCGTCGCGACCAGCACCACCCCGCCGCCCGCGCGATGCCCCGCGATCAGTGCCTCGAGCGCCTGGATCGCGATCACGTCGAGTCCGTTGCCGGGTTCGTCGAGCAGCCAGATCGGCGCCCCGCTCGCTGCCACCGCGGCCAGCGCCGCGCGCCGCCGCTGCCCGGTCGAGAGCAGCCCCACCGGCACCTCGGCGAGCCGCGTCAACTGAAGCGCGTCAAGCGCGGCATCGACCGCATCGCGCTGCCCGTCGATCGCCGCCCAGAAGCCGATCGCGCGCGCCAGCGGCTGATCGTGATCGAGCGCCGACGCCTCGACCAGCAACGCGCACCGCCCCTCGACGGTGACGCTGCCCGCCGCGGGCGTGAGCAGCCCGGCGGCGACGCGCACCAGGCTCGATTTGCCGACACCATTCGGGCCGGTGATCAGCGCGGCGTCACCGCTGCCGAGATCGAACGAGCGATCCTCGAACAGCCGCCGGCCACCGCGCACGCACGACACCCCTGCAAAAGCGAGCCGCGTCACGCCTCATCCTCAAGCCGGTGCATATCGTCGTCCGACAGCCCGAAATGATGCCCGACTTCGTGCACCAGCACATGCCGGACGAGATCGTCGAGCCGCACCCCGGTTTCGATCCATTCCTCGAGGATCGCGCGGCGATAGAGGAAGATGCGATCGGGCATCGCGCCCGAATCCATCGACGATTTCTCGCCCACCGGCCGACCGTGATAGAGGCCCGACAGATCGAGCGGGTGCGCGATGCCGAGCGCAGCGAGCGTCTCGTCATCGGCATAATCCTCGACCCTCAGCACGACATCGCCCAGATAGGCGCGGAACGCAGCCGGCAGCCCCGCCAGCGCCTCACGTGCCATCGTTTCGATTTCATCCGCGCTCGGCGCTTGCCCGTTCATGGCCATGTGGATAGCCCTGACGCTCAAGCCACGGCAAGGAGAGAGCGATGGTCGAGCAACTGAGCGAAGCCGAGCGCGCCGAAGCGCTCGATGGCCTGCCCGACTGGGATTATGACGACGCGCGCGATGCGATCACGCGGCGCTTCACCTTCGCGGACTTCTCCGAGGCGTTCGCTTTCATGACCCGCGTCGCCTTGCTCGCGGAAAAAGCCGACCATCATCCCGAATGGTCGAACGTCTATAATCGCGTCGAAATCCTGCTGACGACGCACGATGCGGGCGGACTTTCCGAACGCGATATCGAGATGGCCGACGCGATCGACGGGTTGGTGGAATAGGCGCTGTTTCAGTTGGGCGGAAGCAGCGGCGACCGCCCCCCCACTCACGCGCATCATAGCGCATCGCGATAGCGCCGGCTGCCGCGCAGCACCGCGCCGCTCGCGAGTTCGACCGTGAAGTCGCCATTCCTGTCGGTCGCGACGCGGCGAATCGCGGCGCGGCGAACGAGGTGGCCGCGATGGATGCGGACGAAACCGTCGCCCAGTTCGGCCTCGATCGCGGTGAGCGTCGCGCGGTGGAGCAGTGGGCGCAGCGTCCAGCCGAGTTCGACATAATTGCCCGCCGCCGACGCGCTCTCGATCTCGTCGATCGGCACATAGTGGGTGACGCTGCCTTCGTTGATCGCGAGCACGCGCGGCGACGGGGCGTCGCCGGTGCCCGTCGTTGCGGCGCGCGCAATCAGCCATTTCGCGACCAGCGCGATCGCCGCGAACTGGAGGAAGGTGCCCAGATCCTTACGATATTCGTAGAGCAGCGGATTCCCGATGCCCATCATGAAGCGATAGCGCTCGCCCTCCAGCCAATAGACGAGGCTGCGAAGCGCCACCATCAGCCCGACGTGCCACAACGATACCGGAAGGCTCGCCGCCAGCACGATCAGCGCGGTCTTCCACCACGCCAGCCGCGCCCGGCCCAGCCAGGCGACCAGCAGCCAGATCGGCGGCAGCAGCGTCAGCCACGCCATGATGCTGCTGACTTCCCATAACCAGACATGCGCGGTGGTGACGGGAATATGGGCAGCGGCGAAATCGCTCGCCATCGAGGTCGCGTTGGCGACCATGATGACACCGAGGATGACGAAAAAGCCCGCGCCGAACAGCAGCGCGAGCCGGCGCTGCGCCCCGTTCATCCCTCGCCATCCGCCGCTCGTCACGCCCGCGTGCTGCATCGTCCCTCGGAAGCCTCCGCCCGAACCTTCGCGATACAAGCCCGATCGCGCCTGCGCCAGTTCTCGTGCCTCGACGCACAAGCAGGACGATCGCGATGGAACGGCATTACGGCATGGATTGGCTGCGGATCGGGGCGTTTGCGCTGCTGATCGTCTATCACGTGGGCATGGTGTTCGTGCCCTGGGGCTTCCACGTGAAGACCGAGCACCCGCTCGTCTGGGCGGAAATTCCGATGTTTCTCACCAGCCCGTGGCGGCTGACGCTGCTGTTCGTCGTCTCGGGCTATGCCAGCCGCGCGCTGATCACGAAGATGCCGGGGATCGGCGCGTTCCTGCGGCAGCGCAGCGGGCGGCTGCTGTGGCCGCTGCTGTTCGGCATGGCGGTGGTGGTGCCACCGCAGACCTGGGTCGAGCTGACCACGCAACACGGCTATACCGGCGACTATCTCGCTTTCTGGCTGACCGACTATTTCCGCTTCGGCACGCTGGCGGGGATCGTCATGCCGACGTGGAACCATCTCTGGTTCGTCGCCTATCTATGGGTCTATACATTGGTCCTCGCCGGCGTTGCGGCGCTGCCGATCGGCGCGCGCGCGCAGGGCTGGTTCGACCGCGCGTTCGGCGGCTGGCGTGCGCTGGCGATCCCCGCGCTCTACCTCGTGTTGCTCGAGGCGGTGCTCTTCCACCAGATCGACGACACGCACGATCTGCTGAACGACGGCGTCGCGCATCTGCGCTACCTCCCCGCATTCGTGTTCGGCTTCGGCCTTGCGGGATCGCGGCCGGTAATGGCGGCGCTGGCGCGGCATTGGAAGGTGGCGGCCGTTACCGCGATCGGCTGCTACGCAACGCTTGCGGGGCTGCTGATCGTCTACCCCGATTTCAGCTTCACGTCGGACGGCAGCGTGCTGGCCTATCGGCTCGCGCGGCACGGCGAGGCCTGGCCTGCGATCGCGGCGCTGATCGGGATCGCCGAGACCTGGTGGAACCGCGATGCGGCATGGCGCCCGATGCTGACCGAGGCGGTGTTTCCCTTCTACATCATCCACCAGACGGTGATCGTCTTGGTCGGCTATGCGATCATCGGGCACGGGATCGCGGCGGGGGCCGAATTCGCGATCCTGCTGGCGGCGACCGTCGCGGGGTGCTGGGGCTTCTATCTGATCGGCCGCGAGATCGGCTGGCTGCGCCCCTTGATCGGGCTGAGGGTGGCAGCGCGGCGCGCATCTGCTAAACCGCGCGGCGATGAACGGCTGGACCCTGCTGATCCACGGTGGTGCCGGAATCCTCGAACGCGCGAGGATTGCGCCTGAGGCCGAAGCGGCCGCGCGCGACGGGCTCGCGCAGGCGCTGGAGGCGGGGAGCGCGGTGCTGCGCAACGGAGGCACCGCGCTCGACGCGGTCGAGGGGGCGGTCTGCACGCTTGAGGATCACCCCTCGTTCAACGCCGGCCGCGGCTCGGTCTTCACTTATGAGGGCCGCAACGAGATGGACGCCGCAATCATGGACGGGCGCGATCGCCGGGCCGGGGCGGTCGCGGGCGTGGTTGCGACACGCAACCCCGTCCGGCTGGCGCGCGCGGTGATGGAACGTAGCCCGCACGTCCTGCTCGTCGGCCACGGCGCCGACGCTTTCTCGCGCGAGCACGGGCTCGAACAGGCTGGCCCCGATTGGTTCGCGCTCCCCGAGCGCCGCGCGCAACTCGACGCGATGAAGGCGGCCGGCGGCAGCGTGTTTGACGTCGACATGAAATACGGCACCGTCGGCGCGGTCGCGCGCGACCGCCGCGGCCATGTGGCGGCGGCGACGTCGACCGGGGGCGTCACCGGCAAGCGCTGGGGCCGCGTCGGCGATTCGCCGATACCGGGGGCGGGCACCTGGGCCGACGACCGGGCGTGCGCGGTCTCGTGCACCGGATCGGGCGAGTTCTTCCTGCGCGTCGGCGTCGCCCACGAAATCGCGGCACGGATACGCTATGCGAGCGACGCCGCGCAGGCCGCCGCCGACGCCGTGCTCGCCGAGGTCAAGGCGCTGGGCGGCACCGGCGGGGTGATCGTCGTCGGCACCGATGGCGTGCCCGCCTGGTCACTGACGACCCCCGGCATGTACCGCGCCCGCGCCGGCGCGGCGATCGCGCCGATGGTGGCGATTTTCGGGGACGAGGGCTGAGCCACGTCGCTAAAGACACCGGCATGATTCGCCGTCTCTCGCTGCTGCTCGCCGCCTTTGCCCTCGCCACACTCGCCGCGTCTCCGGCCGCCGCCTATTGGGAATATGGGCACGAGACGATCGCCAGAATCGCGATGCTCAACGTCAAGCCGCAGACGCGCGCGACAGTGATCGCGCTGCTGTCGCACGCCGCCGATCTCGACACCCCTCAATGCCCCGCGCGCACCCCCGAGCAGGCCTCCGTCTGGCCCGATTGCATCAAGAAGCTCGGCGACCGCTTCAGGAACACCTTCGTCTGGCACTATCAGGATGTGAACATCTGCGCGCCCTTCGCGCTGCCCCCAGAATGCGCCGAGGGCGATTGCGTCTCGGCGCAGATCACGCGCGACGTGGCGACGCTCAAGGACACGCGCGCGCCACGCATCGAACGCCTCAAGGCGCTGGTGTTCCTGATCCATTTCGTCGGCGATCTGCACCAGCCGCTCCACGCGGGCGAGAAAGGCGATGCCGGCGGCAACAAGGTGACCGCGGCGTACGGCATCTACGCGCCGCCGCGACTCAACCTGCACAGCGTGTGGGACGGGCTGCTCGCCGAACGCGCGATCTCGACCCCGCCGACGATCGTCCGCCGTTATGCTCCCGCCGAAAAGGCGCGGCTGCAAGCGGGCGACGTTCCCGACTGGAGTCGCGAGACCGCGCACGTCGCGCACGATTCGGTCTATGGCAGCGCGATGGCCGATCCTTGCGCGCCGACCCCGGCCAAGGTCGTGCTCGACGAGGCCACAATCGAACGCCTCGTGCCGGTCGCGCAGTTGCAGGTCGAGCGCGGCGGGCTGCGGCTCGCCAAATTGCTCGACCAGGCGTTAGGCTGACCCGCAACAGGGGACAGTCCCCCGTCACCCCGGACTGGTTCCGGGGTCCAACGCGCCGCAATCGCTAGCCCTCGTGGCTGGATACCGGAATCATAACGTCACCGGGATCTACCCCGCGCGCGCGCCGTTTTTCTGCACGGAGAGACGCGATGACCAATTTCGTCGAACGCCGCCACTACATGGTCGCCAACCAGATCGCCGCGCGCGGCATCGCCGATGCGGCAGTGCTGGACGCGATGCGCCGCGTGCCGCGCGACGTCTTCGTCGATCCGGCTTATGCCGACCGGGCGTATGACGACACGCCGTTGCCGATCGCCGACGGGCAGACGATCTCGCAGCCTTATATTGTCGCGGCGATGATCGAGGCGGCCGCATTGGGGCCGGGCGATCGCGTACTCGAAGTGGGCGCCGGATCGGGCTATGCCGCCGCGGTCATCGGCCAGATCGCGGCGCGCGTGATCGCGATCGAACGGCACCCTGCGCTCGCCGAGGCCGCGGCGATGCGCCTCGCCGCGCTCGGCTATGACAATATCGCCATCCGCATCGGCGACGGCATAACGGGCGCGGCCGATGCGGCGCCGTTCGACGCGATCATCGTCTCGGCCGGCGCGCGCCACGTGCCCGCAACGCTCAAGGCGCACCTCGCGATCGGAGGGCGATTGGTGATCCCGACCGGCCACCCCGGCAACCAGCGGCTGCTCAAGCTGACACGCACCGGTAAGGACGCGTTCGCGCAGGAGGATCTGGGTGGGGTCGCCTTCGTGCCGCTGATCGGCGCCGAGGGCTGGCGCTGATTATTCCGCCGCGATTTGCTGCGCGGCCTCGGCGGCCTCGATCTCGGCGGCCTTGGCCTCGACCAGTTTGACGATGTGCTCGATCATGTCGGCATCCTGCACATGGTGATCGGTGACGCCCGACAGATAGACCATGTGCGTCCCGTTGCCGCCGCCGGTGATGCCGATATCGGTCTCGCGCGCTTCGCCGGGGCCGTTGACGACGCAGCCGAGCACCGAGAGCGACATCGGCGTGCGGATGTGCTGGAGGCGCTCCTCAAGCTTCTGCACGGTGCGGATGACGTCGAAGCCCTGCCGCGCGCAACTGGGGCACGAAACGATGCGCACGCCGCGGTTGCGGATGCCCAGCGCCTTCAGAATCTCGAAGCCGACGCGGACCTCGTCCTCGGGTTCGGCCGACAAGGAAACGCGGATCGTGTCGCCGATCCCGAACCACAGCAAATTACCGATCCCGATCGCCGATTTGACGGTGCCCGAAACGAACCCGCCCGCCTCGGTGATGCCAAGATGCAGCGGGCAATCGACCAGTTCGGCGAGTTGCTGATAGGCGGCGACCGCAAGGAACTGGTCCGACGCCTTCACCGCAACCTTGAATTCGTGGAAATCGTGATCCTGGAGGATCTTGATATGGTCCATCGCCGATTCGACCAGCGCCTCGGGGCACGGCTCGCCATATTTTTCGAGCAGGTCGCGTTCGAGGCTGCCCGCATTGACGCCGATCCGCATCGAACAGCCATTGGCCTTGGCGGCGTTGATGACCTCCCGCACACGCGCGTCCGAGCCGATATTGCCCGGATTGATCCGCAGGCACGCCGCGCCGGCATCGGCCGCTTCAAGCGCGCGCTTATAGTGGAAATGGATGTCGGCGACGATCGGCACGCGGCTTTCGCGCACAATCTGCTTGAGCGCGGCGGTGCTCTCCACGTCGGGGCAGCTCACGCGGATGATGTCGACGCCGACGTCCTCGCAGCGCCGGATCTGGTCGATCGTCGCTCGCGCGTCCGAGGTCGGCGTGTTGGTCATCGTCTGGACGGTGACCGGCGCATCGCCGCCGACAGGCACGTTGCCGACCATGATCTGGCGGCTCTTGCGGCGCATGATATCGCGCCAGGGACGAAGAGACATGGGAGATTTCCTGCGTTTTCGCTTCCACATATAGCGCTTGCACAGTGCAGGCGAAAGGCGGGTGGCTCAGAGGCCGTTTGAGAATGCGCCTTCCGGCGCATTGCGGCACCGGCCCGCTCCCCCACCCGGCCACCCATAGAATATTGTCGCTGGGTGGCCGGGTGGGGGTGTCACCCCACAAAGTATTACTTTGTGGGGCCCCCGTGGGGGAGCGGGCCGGTGCCGCTTCGGAAATCGCCCTTTCGCGATTTCTCAAACAGACTCTCAGCCGTTCGGCAGCGCCCCGTTTCGGGCGATCACGTCGCGATAGAAATGCGCACTCGCCTTGGGGGTACGCGCCTGGGTCTCGAAATCGACATGGACGATGCCGAAGCGCTGCGCATAGCCGAGCGTCCATTCGAGATTGTCGAGCAGCGACCACAGCATATAACCGCGTACATCGACCCCGCGCGCGATCGCATCGCCGACCGCCGCGATGTGCGAGCGCAGATAATCGACCCGCAACGGATCATCGATCGCGCCGTTCACCGCGCGCGGCGGATCGTAGAACGCAGCCCCGTTTTCGGTGACGTAGAGCGGGATGTCGCCATATTCGGCTTGCACCCAGACCAGCATGTCGGTGAGCGCCGCTGGCGACACTTCCCACCCCGTCGTCATGTGCGTCGAACGCTTTTGCGTCACCGGCGCGGCGCGGGTGAGGAATATAGTGTCGTCGGCGCGCACGACGCTGCGCGTGTAATAATTGACCCCGAGGAAATCGATTCGCTGACGCGCGAGCGCCAGATCGTCCGCCGACCAATCCTCCCACGCCTCGCCGTACATCGCGGCGAGTTCGGGCGGGGTGCGGCCGTGGATCGCGGGATCGAGATACTGACGGTTCATATAGGCTTCGGCGCGGCGCTGCGCGGCATGGTCCGCCGCGCTGTCCGACGCCGCCAGCTTGGGCTCGATATTGACGACGAGGCCGATCTCGTGCTGCCCGCTCGCGCGATAGGCCTCGACCGCGCTGCCATGCGCGCGCATCAGATTGCGGCTGACGATCGGCGCCTCGAACATGTTGCGATGCCCCGGCGCGAGCGTGCCGTGCAGATAGCCGCCGTCGGCAATCACCCAGGGCTCGTTGATCGTCACCCATTTGGTCACCCGCCCGTCGAACCGATCGAACAGCAGCCGCGCATAATCGGCAAACCAGTCGGCGCTGTCCCGGTTGAGCCAGCCGCCGCGATCGTCGAGCGCGGCGGGCAGATCCCAATGGTAAAGCGTGACGAGCGGTTGAATCCCGCCCGCGAGCAATTCGTCGACCAGCCGTTCGTAGAAATCGAGCCCGGCCTGATTGACGCGCCCCGTACCGTCGGGCAGCACCCGCCCCCAGGCGATCGAAAAGCGATATGCCTGCAACCCCAGCGTCTTCATCAGCGCCACATCGTCGCGCCAGCGGTGGTAATGATCGCACGCGACCTCGCCGGTATCGCCTTTCGCGACCATCAGCCGCGGATCGTGCGTGAAACGCCGCCAGATCGACGCCCCCGCGCCATCGGCGAGCGGCGAACCCTCGATCTGATAGGCCGCGGTGGCGGCGCCCCACAGGAAATCATCGGGAAAACGAGTCATACGCAAGACTGTCCTGTCAGTGAGATCATCCCTTGACGCTTCCCGCGAGCAGCCCGCGAACATAGAAGCGCTGGAGCGCGAGAAACAGCAGCAGCACGGGAACCAGCGTGACGACCGCGCCCGCCATCATCAGTTCGATATCCTGCACATGCTCGCGGGCCAGCGCGGCGAGCGCGACCGGCAGCGTCTGCTTGTCGGCGTCGTTGAGCACGATCAGCGGCCAGAGGAAATCGCTCCAGCTCGCCAGAAAGGCGATGATCGCGAGCGTGATCAGCACCGGAGTCAGGCTGGGCAGCACCACACTCACGAAGATGCGCCATTCGCCCGCACCGTCGATCCGCGCCGCCTCGAGCATTTCGTCGGGAATCGACAACGCATATTGGCGCACGAGGAAGATCCCGAAGATCGTCGCCAGATTGGGCGCAAGCACCCCTGCGAAGCTGTTGACCAGCCCTAGTTCCTTGCACAGCAGGAACAGCGGAATCATCGCCACCTGCGCGGGGATGACGAGCGCGGCGATCAGCAGCCGGAACAGCCGGTCGCGCCCACGAAAGTGCAGCTTGGCGAAGGCATAGCCCGCGGTGACGTTGAAGCCGAGCGAGAGCAACGTCGCGAGGATCGCGAGCGCGAGGCTGTTGGCAAAATAGCGCGCCATATCAAGCTTGCCGAACAGCATCGTGTAATTCGCGAGGGTCGCCCGATCAGGAAGCAGCGGCGGCGGCGTCTGCGCGGCTTCGCCCGGCACCATCAGCGACACCGACACCATCCAGGCCAGCGGCACCAGCGTCGCCAGCGCGAGCAGGACCATCAACCCGTTGACCACGATGCCGCGCCTCATGGCCGGCTCCATCGTCGCGCCAGCGCAAGCTGCGCCAGCGTCAGCGCGAACAGGATCGCGAACAGCACCACCGCGATCGCGGTCGCAAACCCCAAATTCCAGAATTTGAAGCCCTGATCGACCATCATGTAGATGATCGAGGTCGTGCTCTCGACCGGCCCGCCCTGCGTCATCACATAGGGTTCGGCGAACAGCTGGAAATAGCCCGCGATCGTCAGGATCGACACGACGAGCAGGATCGGCGCCAGCGCGGGCAAGGTCACGTGGCGGAACTGCGCGATCCGCCCCGCGCCGTCGATCCGCGCGACCTCGTAAAGCTCGTCGGGGATCATCTGGAGCCCTGCGAGCAGGATGATCATATTGTAGCCGAAATTCTTCCACACCGCGAAGATCACGATCGCGGGCATCGCCCAGGCGGGATCGCCCAGCCAATCGATCGGCGCGATCCCGACGAACCCGAGCAGCCAGTCGATCAACCCGTATTGCGCGTGGAACAGATAGCGCCAGATCAGCGCGACCGCGACCAGCGTCGTCACCACCGGCGCGAAATAAACGGTGCGGAAGAAGCCGCGCCAGCGCGCCGTCCTGGAATTGACGAGCAACGCCGCGCCAAGCGACAACGCGATCGACAGCGGCACGCCCAATATGACGAATTCGGCGGTATTGCCCAACGCCTTCCAGAACAACGGCGTGTGGGCGAGCGCGATATAATTGTCGAACCCGATAAAGCGCAGATTGCCGAGATCGGCGAGTGCGTAGAGATCGAAATCGGTAAAACTGAGCAGCAGCGCTGCGACCACCGGCAGTGCGAAGAACACCCCCAGCGCGGCGAGCGCGGGCGCAACGAAGGTCCAGGCGGTCACCTCGCGGCTCATGTGGGGGCACTCCGCCCCGTCATGCCGGACTCGTTCCGGCATCCAACCCGCCGCGCGCGTCCACGCTCGGGGCACGTTGGCCCCCGGAACGAGTCCGGGGTAACGGAGGAGGTGGCACGGCAGCGCGGTTCATGCGCGGTTCCCTCCACCCCGTTCGTGCTGAGCTCGTCGAAGCACCGTTCTTTCCGTCGGCGCCCGCGAAGAAGAACGGCCCTTCGGCAAGCTCAGGGCGAACGGCGTGGTGGTCGGCGCCTCTTTCGCCTCCCGCGCCAGCATCCAGCGCCGTTTGGCGAGGATCGCGTCGGCGCGCGCATCGATCTCGGCTGCCACCTGCGCTACCGGGGTATCTCGATGCGCGGCCGCCTCGGCGACGAGCCGCATCTCGGTTGCGATCCGCTCCCATTCGGGCACTTTGGGGCTGGGCCGGAGCCTCGTCAGTTGTTCGGCGAAGGCGCGTTCGGGCGCATCGGGGGCGAGTCCACTCCAGGCACTATGCCGCGACGGCAGATCGCCGGTCAGCGCGTGCAGCCGCCGCTGCACCTCGGGCCGCGATAGATAGGTGATCAATTGCCACGCCGCGTCCTGCCGATCCGAATGGCGGAAGATCACGAGGCTCGATCCGCCTGCCGTCGACACCCCCGGCCCGTCGGGGCCCGGCATCGGCGCGGTGGCCCAGTTTTGCTGGCGCTCGCGCGGCAGGCGGCGGCGGAACTCGCCGATCTGCCACGGCCCGCTGATATAGAAAGCGAAGCGGCCCCGATCGAACTCGTCCCAGACATTGGCGACCTGCGTGCTGGTCCACGCCGGCGCCAGCCCCGAACGGATCGTGTCGAGATAAAAGCCCAGCGCCCGCTCGAAGCCCGCGCTCTCGAAATTGCCATGGCCGTCATCGGTCACCATCGGCTCGGGCGCCTGAAGCCCCAGCACCTGAAGCGGCTCATATTCGTTGAGCGGGAAATAGGCGGCATAGCGCCCCGGCGGCGCCTGCTTCTTGATCGCCACCATCTGCCGCCGCCATTCGGCCCAGGTGACAGGCGGCGTATCGAAGCCCGCGCGCTTCAGGATGTCGCGGCGGTAGAACAGCAGCCGCGTATCGACATACCAGGGCAGGCCGTAGAGCCGTCCGTCGATCACATTGCTCGCCCACACGCCCTCGACATAATCGGCGCGGTCGATCGCCGGCGTCGCGGCCACGCGCGCATCGAGCGGCACCAGCGCGCCCAGCGCCTCGAATTCGGGCACCCAAGTATTGCCCATCTGCGCCATGTCGGGGAGCGAATCGCCCGCGAACCCGGTCAGCAATTTCTCGTGCGCGCCGTTGTTGGGCAGCGCGGTGACGCGCACCTCGATGTCGGGATGCTGCGCCTCGAACCCCGCGATCAGCGCGCCGATCACCTCGCCTTCGCGCCCCATCGCCCACAGCGTGAGGACGATTTTGTCCGAGGCACGCCCACAACTGCCCAGCAGCAGCGCCAGCGCGAGCGCCAGCACGCTTTTGGGCAAGGTGCTCAAGGGGTCACGGTCGCCCACCGCGCAGGCTCGAGGCACGAACCAGCAACTCGGGCATCACATGATCGGGTTCCCCCGCGCGCGCCGACGGATCATCGATCGCCTCGACCAGCCGATCGAGCGCGCGCGCGCCGAGATCGGCGATGCGGATCGCCATCGTGCTCAGCCGCGGGGTCACGAACCGCGCGGTCGGCACGTCGTCGAAGCCGATCATCGCGATCTGCTCGGGCACCGCGATCCCGGCCTCGATCAGCGTGACCATGCACGCGATCGCCATGATGTCGTTCGCCGCGAACACGCCGTCGATCTCGCCGCGCGCCAGTAGCGCCCCGGCCGCGGCGACGCCCGCGTCTTCCGAGAAATCGCCCGGCAGCACGAGCGGCGCCGCGTCGCCGAGCAACGCGCGCGTCGCCTCGCGAAAGCCGCGAACGCGTTCGAGCGCATCTTCATTGTCGGCCGGCCCGGCGATATGCGCGAGCCGCGTGCACCCTTGCGCCACCAGATGCTCGACCGCCGCCCACGCCCCGGCATGGTTGTCGATGACGATCGACGCGTGCCCCGTGCCGTCGAGCCGCGCGCCCATCACCACGACGGGCAGCGCCGACGGCAGATTGGCCGCCAGAAAATCGGCCTCGATATCGGGCGACATCACTAGCAGCCCATCGACCCGCCCGCGCATCGCGCGGATCGCGAGCGCGGTTTCGTCGGCACTGCCATGCATGTTGGAGAGCAGGAGTTGCAGGCCGCGCCGATGCGCCGCCAGATCGATGCCGCGGATGATCTCGGAGAAGAATTCGCCGAACAGATCGGGCAGCACGACACCGATCGTGTTCGAGCGCCGCGTCGAGAGGCTGCGCGCGCCGATATGCGGTACGTAATTGAGCGCCCGCGCGGCCGACAGCACCCGCTCCCGCGTCGCCGGGGTCACGCTGTGGTGCCCGTTCAGCGCGCGCGATGCCGACGCCACCGATACCTCCGCGGCGCGCGCAACATCCCTGATCGTGGCGGTTCCGCTAGCCACGGCGCCATCCCCCCGAAAGTCGTTCAACAGCACCGCGGGCACAGCCGTGTAACCGTTTTCATAACCCGCATCTAAGCCGGTTCCCGGCCCCACGCCAAGAATCTTTTTGCGGCGGTCCGCCATCCCCCGCGCCCGCCAACGCCATGCCGTCGGCACCGAACAGATGCAAATGCTCGGGCGGCAAGGCCACCGTCATCATCGCGCCGGGTGTGGGGTGCGCGGTGGTGGTCATCAGCAGCGGCTCGGCGAAACCGGGCAGATCGAGATGCACGATATGCGTGGCGCCGACCGATTCGACGAAGCGCACCCGCCCCTCGCGGGCGTTGGCGCCGGCCTCGGCGACATGTTCGGGGCGGATACCGATCGATACCGGCGTGCCAGGCGCAACCCCCGCCAGTACCGGCCCGTCGAGCAGCACGCCATCGGCGAGCGCGAAGCGCGTGGCATCAGGGCCCGTCTCGTGCACCGTCGCGGCGACCATATTCATCCGCGGCGTGCCGATGAACCCGGCGACGAAACGCGTCGCGGGCCGATCGTACAGCGCCTGCGGCGTCCCGATCTGCTCGATCCGGCCATGGTTGAGCACGACAATGCGATCGGCGAGCGTCATCGCCTCGATCTGGTCGTGGGTCACGTAGAGCATCGTCGCCCCGAGGTCGCGGTGGAGCGCCGCGAATTCGTAGCGCATCTTCACCCGCAGCGCGGCGTCGAGGTTGGACAGTGGCTCGTCGAACAGGAACACGCGCGGCTTGCGCACGATCGCCCGGCCGATCGCGACCCGCTGGCGCTGCCCGCCCGACAGCGCGCCCGGCCGGCGATCGAGCAGGTCGGTGAGCCCGAGCGTCGCGGCGGCGGCGTCGACGGCGGCGCGAATCTCGGCGCGCGGCAACCGCTGCATCCGCAGCGCGAACGCCAAATTCCCGCGCACGCTCATATGCGGATAGAGCGCATAGGATTGGAACACCATCGCGATGCCGCGCGCGGCGGGCGGCAGGTGATCGACCGCGGCGCCAGCGATCGCGACCGACCCCGCGTCGGCCGCGTCGAGCCCCGCGATCACGCGCAGCAGCGTCGATTTGCCACACCCCGACGGCCCGACGATCACCACGAACTCGCCATCGGCGACCGCAAGATCGACCTGATCGAGCACCATGGTATCGCCGAACGCCTTGCACACGCCCGTCAGCCGGACGTCCGCCATATCCGCCTCTCCCGCGCGATTGAGCCGTGGGTGATGCGCGCTCGCCCCGTCGCTGGCAAGGGGCGGCCGCCCGCAGATATTGCGCACCCGCCGTGATGATGATAGCGCCCGCCGCTTGACCTTGCGGGTACTTTCGCCCGCGTTCCAGCCTTCAGGATCCTATGTTCGCAACTCCAGCTTATGCCCAGGCCGCCGGTGCGGTCTCCGACGCAGGCGCCGCCGGCTCGATCCTGTCGTTCGCCCCCCTCGTCCTTATCTTCATCGCGTTCTATTTCCTGATGATTCGGCCGCAGTCGAAGCGGATGAAGGAACTGCAGGCGTCGGTCGCCGCGGTGAAGAAGGGCGACGAAGTGACCACCGGCGGCGGGATCGTCGGCAAGGTGACCAAGGTCGACGATCTGTTCGTCGAGGTCGAGATCGCCGCCGGGGTCAAGATCAAGGTCGTCAAATCGACGCTCGCGGCCGTCGCCGCGCGTGGCGGCAAGCCGGCGAACGACTGATATGCTCGATTTTCCGCGCTGGAAGATCACCTCGATCGTCGCCTTCATTGTGGCGCTGATGCTGTTGGCGGTACCGAGCTTCTTCCCCGAAGAACAGACCGCCAAATGGCCGATCCCGCATCCGCGGGTCAATCTGGGTCTCGACCTTGCCGGCGGCAGCTATCTGCTGCTCGAGGCCGATACCAAGGATCTCGCCAGCTCGCGGCTCGAACAGATGCGCGAGCAGGTGCAGGCCGAAATGCGCCGCACCCAACCGCGCATCGGCATCGGCGACATCTCGATTCGCGGCGGCAAGCTCAGCTTCATGGTGCGCGACGCGAGCCAGGTCGATGCCGCGCGTGAACGCCTGCTCGGGATCACCGGCAGCGGCGCGGGGATGACCGGCCAGCGCCAGTGGAATGTCGAGGTCGTCGATACCTCGCGCTTCGTGCTCACCCCCACCCAGGCCGGGCTGACCGAGGCGATCACCACCGCGATGGCCGACGCGACCGAGGTCGTGCGCCGCCGGATCGATGAACTCGGCACCAAGGAACCGACGATCATCCAGCAGGGCAGCGACCGGATCGTCGTGCAGGTGCCGGGCCTGCAGGATCCGCAGGCGCTCAAGGCGCTGCTCGGCAAGACCGCCAAGCTCGAATTCAAGATGGTCGACATGAATGCCGACCCCGCCGAACTCGCCAAGGGCAACGCCCCGATCGGCTCCGAGATCGTCCCCTACCCCGGCAACCCGATGGGCACGCCGGTGATCGCGGTGAAGCGCGCGACGATTATCGAAGGCAGCCAGTTGGTCGACGCCCGGCAATCGTTCGAGCCGCAGACCAACGCGCCGATCGTCGACATCACCTTCAACGGTGAGGGCGGCAAGCGCTTCGCGCGCGTCACGCGCGAAAATACCGGCAAGCAATTCGCGATGATCCTCGACAATCAGGTCATCTCGGCGCCGTCGATCAACGAGCCGATCATGGGCGGCAAGGCGATGATCAGCGGCAATTTCACCGTCGATACCGCCAACGAACTTGCGATCGCGCTGCGCTCGGGCAAGCTGCCGGTGCCGCTCAAGGTGGTCGAGGAACATACCGTCGGCCCCGATCTCGGCGCCGATTCGATCCGCGCGGGCATCCTGGCCTCGGTGATCGCCACCGTCGCGGTCATCGTCTTCATGTTCGTCACCTACGGCCGGTTCGGCGTCTATGCGAACCTCGCCGTCATCATCAATCTGTTCGTCATCGTCGGCGTGATGGCGCTGATGAACGCGACGCTGACGCTGCCCGGCATCGCCGGGTTCGTGCTGACGGTGGGCACCGCGGTCGATGCCAACGTGCTCATCAACGAACGCATCCGCGAGGAACGCCATCGGGGACGCAACGTCGTCCAGGCGGTCGAGCTAGGCTATAAGGAGGCCAGCCGCACGATCTTCGAGGCGAACGTGACCCATGCGATCGCGGGTGTCATCATGCTGCTGCTCGGCTCCGGCCCGATCAAAGGCTTCGCGATCGTGCTGCTGATCGGGATCGCCACGTCGGTGTTCACCGCCGTCACCTTCACGCGGATGATGGTCTCGATCTGGCTCCGCCGCAATCGCCCCAGCGATATTCACATATGACCATGCTGCCATCATCCCACCGAAAGCCGGGGGCTCCCCATGACAAAGAGATGTCGGCTGTGGCTGGCATGACGAGGATGTCGCCATGCGCCTTCTGAAAATGGTTCCGGACGATACCAATATCGATTTCGTCCGCCTGCGCCACGCCGCGTTCACGATCACCGCGCTGCTGACGATCGCCGCGATCGCGCTCGTTGTCGTACGCGGGCTCAACATGGGCGTCGATTTCGTCGGCGGGCTGATGATCGAGGAGAAGTTCGAATCGCCGCCGCCACTCGACGAGGTGCGCAAGACGATCGAACAGCTCAACGTGGGCGAGGCGACGCTCCAGCAATTCGGCGATCCGCGCACGATCTCGATCCGCCTGCCCGCGCCCGAAACCACCGACGAGGGCGCGACCAACGCGATCGTGAGCAAGGTCGAAAACGCGCTTGCCGCCGAATTTCCGGGCGCCACCTTTTCACGCTATGCGACCGTCTCGGGCAAGGTTTCGGGCGAACTGGTCCGCGATGGCATCCTTGCGGTGATTCTCGCGGTGGTGGGGATCGGCCTGTTCGCGATGTTCCGATTCGAGTGGCAATTCGGTGTCTCCACCGTGGTCGCGATTCTGCACGACGTGCTGATGGCGATGGGCTTCTTCGCGCTGTTCCGAGAATGGCTGGTGTTCGATCTCACGATCGTCGCCGCGGTGCTGACGATCGTCGGCTATTCGATCAACGACAAGATCGTGATCGATGACCGTATCCGGGAAAACATGCGGCGCTATCGCAAGATGGACATGCGCCAGATCGTCAACCTCTCGGTCAACGAGACGCTGCCGCGCACGGTGATGACCTCGGTGACGATCCTGCTCGCGCTGGGCGCGCTGCTGATCTGGGGCGGGCATGTGCTGCGTGGTTTCACCGCGGTGATGATCCTCGGCGTGATCGTCGGCACCTATTCGTCGGTCTACGTCTCGTCGTCGCTGCTCATCACGCTCGGCCTGCGTGCCGAGCCCCCCATCGACAAGCCGGGGGCGGTCGCCAATGCCGAGCGCGTCGGGCCCAAGAGCGGGGGGTGATGCGGATCGACCGTGAGGCGGGGGCCGGCGGCCCGATCGTCACCGGCTTCACCGAAGGCGGGTTCAAGGTTGGCGAGGCGATCCACCACGCGCTGATGATCACGCCCGAGGCGGCGACCGACTGGACGCCGCCCCCGCTCGCGGCGTTGGCCGTGGCGGATCTCGATGCGATCCTCAACCGCGATCCGGCGCCCGAGTTTCTGCTGCTCGGCACCGGCGCCGATCTCGTCCGCCCCGCGCCCGCGTTGATCGCCGCAATCGAAGCCCGCGGGATCGGGGTCGAGGCGATGTCGAGCCGCGCCGCCGCGCGTACCTGGGGTGTGCTACGCGCCGAGGGCCGCGAGATCGTCGGCGCCTTTTATCCGTTATAATCCGTTTCAGGTTCCCTGAAACAGTGGCGGCACCAGCCCGCTCCACATAAGTGGATCAAACCCTGCGCTGCGCGACCAGTCCTGATAAATGCGCATAAAGTGCGGCGGTGTTCGCCTCCCAGGTGAAGGGCAGCGCCGCCTGACGCACCGCGAGCGGCGATGGCGGATGCGCGAGCAGATCGCGAATCGCCGCCGCAAAAGCGGGCGCCCCGCGCGCAACGACGCGCCCCGCATGCTCGTCACGCACCAGTTCGCGCGCGCCGCCCGCATCGGTGATCACCACCGGGGTGCCGCAAGCGAGCGATTCGACCCAGGCATTGGCAAGCCCTTCGGACGATGACGCGAGCGCGCTGACATCGGCGGCCGCGATCAGCCGCGGCAGATCGTCATGCGGGACCGCGCCGAGCAGGCGGACCCTTGCCGCCAGCCCCAACCGCGCGATCAGCGCCTCGAGCCGGCCCCGTTCAGGGCCCTCGCCCGCGATCCATAAGGTCGCATCGGGCACCGCGCGCATCGCTTCGATGACGATCGCATGCCCCTTGCGCTCGATCAGCGCGCCGATCGACACGACGAGCGGCCCCGCCACGCCGAGCGCGGCCTTGGCGACGGTGCGATCGAGCGGCGCGAAGCGATCGAGATCGACCCCCGTGCGATGCACGCGGATGCGCGCTTCGGGCAGGCCAAGCGCCACCATGTCGCGCTTCATCGCCTCGGACACCGCGAGCATCCCGTCCGCCGCTTGCCCGGCGGCGATCACCTGCCCCGCCGTGAGGCCGTGCCCCCAATGGTGGATATCGGCGCCGCGCGCCTTGATCGACACCGGCACGCCGTAGCGCCGGCCAAGCGCCACCGCTGCGGGCCCATCGGGAAAGAAGAATTCGGCGTCGATCACGTCGAAGGCGAAGCCATCGCGCAGCGCATCGAGCATCGGCACCAACGCGCGCACCAGCGCCGCGCCGTGCCATCGCCCCCCCGTCCCCGGCAGCGTCACGAAGCGCGGGCGCCGGGTTTCCAGCCCCTTCCATATCTCATGCTCGGGCACCCCCCCGCGCGCGCGATACCGCGGATGGCGCGCCAGCGGCCAGGGCGGCAGCCCGATCGGCGCAACCAGCCGCAGATCGACATCGGGATGCGCGGCGAGCCCCAGCGTCTGGCGTTCGACGAACACCCCGAAATTGGGGCGCGTCGCATCGGGAAACAGGGTAGCAAGGGTCACCACGCGGAGCATTGCCGACGCCATAGCGCGAGAAGGTTAAAGCTATCCGTGCCTTGCGCGCGCAGATGGGGCTGGAAATTTTTCCCCGGATCATGAATGCGCGACCGGGCATGATCGAACACATCCTCGGCTGGCTCGCCGGCATCATCATTTCCGTCATCTCGGCGACGGGCTATCTCGGCATCCTGATCCTGATGGCGATCGAATCGGCGTGCATCCCGCTGCCGTCCGAAATCATCATGCCCTTCGCGGGCTATCTGGTCTCTACCGGGCAGTTCAACCTGATCCTCGCGGCAACCGCGGGCGCGCTCGGCTGCAATCTCGGCTCGATCGTCGCCTACGAGGTGGGCAAGCGCGGCGGGCGGCCGCTGATCGAGCGCTGGGGCAGGTTCGTGCTGATCGGGCCCGGCGAACTCGACGCCGCCGATCGCTTCTTCGCGCGCTGGGGCTCGATCGCGGTGCTGATCGGGCGATTGTTGCCGGTGATCCGCTCGTTCATCGCCTTCCCGGCGGGCATCGCGCGGATGCCGCTCGGCAAATTCCACCTCTACACCTTCATCGGGTCGTGGCCGTGGTGCTTCGGCCTTGCCTGGCTGGGCATGGTGCTCGGCGACAGATGGGATAGCGACCCCAGGCTCAAGGCGGCGTTCCACTCCGCCGATGCCGTGATCCTCGCGGTGCTGGTCTTGGGGACCATCGCCTATATCACGCACCGCTGGCGGGGCGTGCGGCGCGGCTAGAGTGATTTCGAGCCAGATGGAATCATCGGGCGACTCGGAAATGACGGCGAACAAAAGATAATCCAGAGTCGGTCCGGTTCACTGAGAACCGGACCGACTCTGATCTTCCGCGCTCAGCCTTCGTCGCGCAGGCTTTCGTGGTGGCGAATCACCTCGTCGATGATGAAACGCAGGAATTTCTCGGAAAATTCGGGGTCGAGATCGGCCTCGTGCGCCAGCCGGCGCAGCCGCTCGATCTGGCGTTCCTCGCGCGCCGGATCGGCGGGCGGCAGGCCTTCGGTCGCCTTGTAACGCCCGACCGCCTTGGTGATCCTGAACCGTTCGGCGAGCATGAAAACGAGCGCCGCGTCGATATTATCGATGCTCTGTCGGAACTGGGCCAGCGTCTCGTCGGTCATTCATGGGGCTCCTTCGCCGGATCGCGCGGCCTTTTGGGCACGGCGCCGCGCGTAAGCAACCCCAAACGCTTGCCTTTGGCCCCGTTCCCCGCCACATCGCCTCTACGATGACCGCGACGATCCACCGCCTCGACGGCCGCCCGCAACCCTCCCTCGAGCCGATGATCGCGCTGGTGGCGGGAGAGCTCAACCTCGTCAACGCGGTGATTCTCGACCGCATGCAATCGCAGATCCCGCTGATCCCCGAGCTTGCCGGGCATCTGATCGCGGGCGGCGGCAAGCGGATGCGGCCGATGCTGACGCTCGCGAGCGCCGCGCTGCTGGACTATACCGGCAATCGCCACCACCGCCTCGCCGCGGCGGTCGAATTCATCCACACCGCGACGCTGCTCCATGACGATGTCGTTGACGGATCGGACCTGCGCCGCGGCAAGCGCACCGCCAACATCATCTGGGGCAATGCGGCGAGCGTGCTCGTCGGTGACTTCCTGTTCTCCAAAAGCTTCGAGCTGATGGTCGAGGACGGCAGCCTCAAGGTGCTCAAGATCCTCTCCAACGCCAGTGCAGTGATCGCCGAGGGCGAGGTCAACCAATTGACCGCGACGCGCCGGATCGATCTCGGCGAGGAACGCTATCTCGACATTATCGGCGCGAAAACCGCGGTGCTGTTCGCCGCCGCGTGCCGGATCGCCGCCGTCGTCGCCGAGCGCGAGGAAGCCGCCGAGACCGCGCTCGACGCATATGGCCGCAACCTCGGCATCGCGTTCCAGCTCGTCGACGACGCGATCGATTATATTTCCGACGCCGATACGATGGGCAAGGATGCCGGCGACGACTTCCGCGAGGGCAAGGTCACGCTGCCCGTCATCCTCGCCTACGCGCGCGGCAACGATAGCGAGCGCACGTTCTGGAAGGATGCGATCGAGGGCCGCCGATCGAGCGACGACGATTTCGCGCACGCCGTCCGCCTGATTCGTGACAGCCGCGCGGTCGACGACACGCTCGCGCGCGCGCGCCATTACGGCCAGCGCGCGATCGACGCATTGGGCATGTTCGGATCGGGCCGCGCCAGGGATTCGATGGTCGAAGCGGTCGAATTCGCGATCGCGCGCGCTTATTGAGCCGCGTCGAGTTCGGCCTTCACCTCGAGCGCCCGCGCGAACACCGCCTCGAACATCGCCGTCGTCAGCCGGCCGGTGTTGGTGTTGTAACGCGAGCAATGATAGCTATCGATCAGCACCCGCCCGCCGGGCAGCCGGTGCTCGGCGAGGTGGCCGAAGCGCGCCTTGGGCAGCCGCCCGCCGAGTGCCTTCACCGTCGACCGATGCGCGATCTCGCCAAGCGCGATGAAGATGCGTGCCGCGGGCAGCGCCGCGATCGGCGCGTCGAGGAACCGGCGACAGGTGCGGATTTCTTCAGGTGTCGGCTTGTTGTGCGGCGGCAGGCAGCGCACCGCGTTGACGATCATCGCGCCGCGCAGCGCCATCCCGTCGTCGGGCCGGGCGGCATATTGCCCCTCGGCCAGCCCGAACGTACCGAGCGTCGCATAGAGCAGCGCCCCCGAATCATCGCCCGTAAACGATCGCCCGGTACGATTGGCACCCTGCTTGCCCGGCGCGAGCCCGACGATCACCAGCCACGCGTCGCGATCGCCGAACGCGGGCACCGGCGCGTTCCACCAGTCGGGGAATTGATCGCGCAGTTCGTCGCGCAGCGCGACAAGGCGGGGGCACAGCGCGCAATCACGCGCTGGCTCGGTGGCGGGTAAAGGACTTGGTGGCGGCATCCTTCCCGGATAGGCAGCGCACGATGGCAACGGCAAGCTATGTTGTGGCGCTGGGTTCGAACCGGCGCGGCCGGCACGGGGGCCCGCACGCGGAAATCGCGGCGGCGCTGGCGGCGATCGGCGGGGTGATCGCGGTGTCGCCGATCGTGTCGACGCCCCCGCTCGGCCCGTCGATCCGCCGCTTCGCCAATGCCGCCGCGCTCATCGCCAGTGACGAGGCGCCCCCCGCATTGCTTACCCGCCTCAAAGCCATCGAACAGGCGTTCGGGCGGCGGCGCGGGCGGCGCTGGGGGGCACGCGTGATCGATCTCGACATCATCCTGTGGTCGGGCGGCGCATGGGCGGACACGCGGCTGATCGTGCCGCACCGCGCCTTTCGCGAGCGCGGCTTCGTGCTCGATCCGCTGGGCACAATCGTGCCCGATTGGCGCGATCCGGTGACGGGGCTCACCGTCCGCCAGCTAATGCATCGCAGACATGCGGTTGACCGCCGCGCGCGCGATGCGTAACGCCGCGCGGATGGTGCGGGTCCGTAGCTCAGTCGGTAGAGCAAGCGACTTTTAATCGAGAGGTCCCGGGTTCGAATCCCGGCGGACCCACCATCCTTCAAGCCACGCGCATGATACCGGATCGGCGCGCGGCCATGGTCCGCTGCCGAGCCAGCCCGGACTACCGCAGGCCTATCCCAGCAGCCGGGCCTTTTGTTGCGCGAATTCCTCGGGCGTCAGGATGCGCAGATTGGCCAGCTTGGCCAATTCATCGGCCACCGAAACGGATGCCGTGGCTACGCCGGGATGCTCGATCCGCGACTGAACGAAATCACGCAACGCGCGAAAGGCATCGGCGGCGGCGCGGTCGAATTGCAGCGCGTTCTCGTCCTGATTGATCTGGCCGATCCATTCGACCCCACCCTTGATCGAGAATTGAATATAACCCGACAGCCAGGTTCCAGGCTCGCGGAACTGGATCGCCGTGATGCTCGAAAACGGCAGGCGCTTGTCGCCCTTGAAGCCGTGATAAAGCGCGCGATAGGCGATGGTCACACCATCCTCATCGACCGTGATCGACTTGGTCTGCCCCTTCAGCGTCTGCCCGACGATTGCATTCATGCCCCGCCCCCCGAAGCGTCAAAAGCCGTTTTCTGTCAGTGCGCGGCCGGTGCTCCGACTTTGCGGTTGAGCGGCAGCAGATGGTCCATCCGCTCGCGCACGCGTTTCTCGAAATCGGCCTGGGTCTGGGATCGCGGTCGCGCGCCTGCGACATCGGCGATGATCGCCTCGCGGATGCGCTCGACCGCGTCATGGCCGAGCACCCGCGCGTCGAGCAGTTCCTTGAGCAGTTGAAGCAATCCCACCGCGCTCCCTGCTGCGCGCATGCCGATCGCATCGAGATCGGCGCGCACGCGATCGCTATCGCTCTGCATCCATCCCCTCCTTTTTGCCTCGCCACAGCGTAACAGGGGCAGGCGTACGCGCAAGGCTGCCGGAGTTGGCGGGCGGCACCGGCCCGCTTCCACCCAAGGGGAACACCCTCTAAGAGCCCGCCATGGAGCACCCCCACCTTCCCCGCGCGCAAGGCGCCGACGCCGCCGGGCATCTCCCCGACGCGGTGCGTCATCCCCCCTGGCTGCTGTGGGCGGCGAGCGGCCTCGCGATCGCGACCGCGATCGTGGCGCTGGTCGGCTGGATCATCGATCGCGGCCACGCCTTCGCCTTCGATCGGTCGATTCTGCTCGCGATGCGGCGCACGGGCGATATGCCGCACCCGATCGGCCCGGCCTGGCTCGAAGGGCTGATGATCGACATCACGACGCTGGGCGGTGGCCTGACATTGACGCTGATCGTGGTGCTGACGGTGAGTTTCCTCGCGATCCGGCGGCTGTGGCTCACCGCCGGGCTGGTGGTGACGGCAACCGTGCTGGGCTCGCTGGTGATCCATATCGCCAAGGAGGTGATCGCCCGCCCGCGCCCACAGGTCGTCGACCATCTCGTCCATGTCTCGTCGCTGAGCTTCCCGAGCGGGCATTCGGCGAACAGCGCAATCGTCTATCTCACGATCGCGACGCTGCTGGTGCAGATCGTCGACACGCGCGCCGCGCGCAACTTCATTCTCATCACCGCAGGGCTGCTCGTCGCCGCGATCGGGTGCAGCCGCGTCTATCTGGGGGTCCATTGGCCCACCGACGTGCTCGCCGGCTGGAGCTTCGGCATCTTCTGGGCGCTCGGCTGGTGGGCGCTCGGCGCGTGGATCAGGATCCGGCGCTCGGTGGATTAGGGGACGAATTCAAGCATGTCCCGTTCGTGCTGAGCTTGTCGAAGCACCGTTCTTCTTGTGGCGCGAGCGCCTAAAGACCCAGCAGCCGCCGCGCCGCCTTGAGGTGCGGCGCATCCACCATCCGGCCGTCGAGCGATAGCGCCCCCGCCCCCGGATGGGCCGCGAACAGATCGACGATGCGGCGTGCGTGCGCGATCTCGTCGTCGCCCGGCGTGAAAGCGGCGTTGATCACCGGCACCTGCGCGGGGTGGATCGCCATCATCCCCGTAAAGCCGTCGCGGCGCCCGCGCGCGGCATATGCGGCCAGCCCGTCGAGATCGCGGAAATCGGGATAGACCGTCTCGATCGCCGGCACGCCTGCGGCATGCGCGCCGAACAGGGTGAGCGACCGCGCAAGTTCATACGGCGGCGTATAGCGGCCGTCGGCCTCGCGCGCGGTGATCGCGCCGATCGCGGCGGGCAGGTCCTCCGCCCCCCAGGTCAGCCCCGCCAGCCGATCGGTGATGCCGCCATAGGTGCCCGTCGAAAAGATCGCCGCCGGGGTCTCGGTCGCGATCGGCAGGATCAGCATATTTTCGGGCAGCCACGCATCGAGTGCCTTGAGCGACGACGCCCCTTCGGCCTTGGGCAGCACGATCCCGTCGGGCGCGCCGCCAAGGATCGCGGCGAGATCATCGGCGACGAAATCGCTGTCGAGCGGGTTGATCCGAACGAACAGGGTCATCGTGCGCTTTCGGGCAAGCAACGCCGCCACCGCCGCACGCGCGGCGGGCTTCGCATCGGGGGCCACCGCATCCTCGAGATCGAGGATCAACGCATCGGCACCGAGCCCCAGCGCCTTTTCCATCCGCTCCGGCCGGTCCCCCGGCACGAACAGCAGCGAACGCAGACGGGGCATAAGGGTCTCCGGACAATATCGGCCGATCCGCTAGCACGCCGCCGGGGTGCGACAAAAGCCCGATCGGGTCTTGTAATACTATATCATCACCTGTACCGCAGCGCACAACAGTCGTTCAGGGAGTTTGGTGCATGCTGATCCGTTCGCTTCTTCTCGCCGGGGTGGCGCTGTCCACCACGCCCGCTGCCCATGCGCAGACGGCGGGCGACAGCGATGAGGCGACGCCATCGAACATCATCGTCACCGCACCGCTCGAACAGAGCGAGGCCGATGTGCTGTCGGGCACCTCGATCGTCAGCGGCGACGAGCTTACGCGGTCGGTGAAGTCGACAATCGGCGAGACGCTGGCGCGCCAGCCCGGCGTGACGGCAAGCTCGTTCGGCCCCAACGCCTCGCGCCCGATCCTGCGCGGTTTCCAGGGCGATCGCGTGCGCGTGCTGACCGACGGGATCGGCGCGATCGACGTCTCGAACACCTCGGCCGACCACGCGACGATCATCAACCCATTGCTCGCCGAACGCATCGAGGTGTTGCGCGGTCCTTCTGCGCTGCTGTTCGGCTCCTCGGCGGTAGGCGGGGTCGTCAACGTGATCGATCGCCGCATCCCGCGCAGCGTGCCGCGCGATGGCTATCGGCTCGATGGCATCGCAGCCTATGGCTCGGCGGCCGAGGAACGCTCGATCGGCGGCGCGGGCGATATCGCGATCGGCGATCACCTCGTGCTCCACGCCGATGGATCGTATCTCAAGACCGACGACCTGCGCATCGGTGGCCACGCGCTGAGCACGGCCGCACGCGCCGCCGCGCTCGCTGCCAGCCACGTGCCGGCCGACCCCGGCGCCGAACCGATCGATTTCGCCGCCAACGCCGCGATTCGCGGGACGCTGCCCAATACGGCCGCCGAGACATGGACGGCGGGTGCCGGTGCCGCGTGGATCACCGACGTCGGCAATCTCGGCATCTCATACAGCCATTACGACAGCCTCTATGGCATCCCCGTCCGCTACGCGACCGAGCCCGGTCAGGAACAGGAAGCGCCGCGCCTCGATGTCGTCCAGAACCGCTTCGACGTACGCGGCGAGGTCGATGCCGGCGGCGGGCTGCTCGACAAGATCCGCTTCCGCGCCGCGGCCGCGCATTATCGCCATTTCGAACTCGAGGAAGATAATTCGGTCGGCACCGCTTTCTACAATGACGGGCTCGAGGCGCGGCTCGAACTCGTCCAGGCCAAACACGGCGGCTGGCAGGGCGCGACCGGCGTCCAATATTTCTCGCGCGATTTCGATGTCGAGGGCGACGAAGCCTTCCTGCCGCGCAATTCGACCAGCCAATTGGGCGTGTTCACGCTCCAGCAACTCGTCGCCGGCCCGATCAAGGCCGAAGCCGGGCTGCGCTATGAGACCACCAAGGTCGCCGCGCATCTCCCAGCGGGCGATCAGCGCTTCTTCGGCGGTGCGCGCCGGTTCGAGGCGGTATCGGGCTCGCTCGGCGCGTCCTACGATCTCGGCGGGCAATGGCGGATCGGCCTCAACGGCTCGCGCACCGCGCGCGCGCCGACCGCCGAGGAACTGTTCGCCAACGGCGCCCACGCCGGCACGCAGGCCTATGAACTCGGCAATCCCGACTTCAAGGTCGAGAAAAGCTGGGGGCTGGAGGCCACGCTCCATCACCATAGCGACGCGTTCAGTGTCGACGCGTCGGCTTATTACAACTGGTTCTCGAACTACATCTACGAGAACCAGGTCACGCAAAGCATATGCGAGGCAGCGGCGGCCCCCTCGGGCCGCACGGTCGACCTGCCCTGCTACCGGATCGGTCAGGCCGACGCGCGCTATTACGGCTTCGAGATCGATGCCTCGGCCCGGCTCGCGACGCTTGGCACCACCGCGATCATCGTCGACGGGCTCGCCGATTACGTCCACGCCACCGTGACCGGCGACGGCCCGGTGCCGCGCATCCCGCCGCTGCGGCTGCTCGGCGGGATCGAGGCACAAAACGACGCCGCGACCGGCCGGATCGAGGTCGAACACAGCTTCAAACAGGATCGCATCGCCGATTTCGAAACCGCGACGCCGGGCTATACGATGGTCAACGCCTCGCTGTCGCTACGCCCGTTCGGCGCGGGCAACCGAACCAGCCTGGTGCTGAGCGCGAACAACATCTTCGACGTCAATGCGCGGCGCCATTCGAGCTTCCTCAAGGATTTCGCGCCGCTGTCGGGCCGCGATCTCCGCGCGACGCTGAAATTTGGTATTTGAGGGGGATTAAGAGCCGCTGAATCCCCGAGCGGCGCCGGCCCGCTCCCCCACCCCACCTCCCATTCAGTATACTGCCATTGGGAGGTGGGGTGGGGGAGCGGGCCGGCGCCGCAACCAACAATATCAATCGTCAGGCGCCACCGCGGGCGTCGGCGCGGCGCGGTATCCGAGCCGCGCCGCGCCCTGCACCGGCCCGGCAATATCGGCGACGAGATAGAGCGGCCGCCGCTTGGCCTCGATATAGAGCCGCCCGAGATATTCGCCGATCATGCCCAGCACGAACATCTGCACCGCGCCCAACAGGACGACCACGAGCATCGTCGAGGTCCAGCCCTGCACCGCCGAACCGGTCGCCCACCCGAAGGCGATGTAGATCAGCAACAGCAGCGAGGCGCCCGTCAACAACAGCCCGGCATGGCTCGCGAGCCTGAGCGGCGCGGTCGAAAAGCCCGTCACCGCGTCCAGCGCCAGCCGCACCATCTTGCCCAAAGGATAATTGGTCTCGCCCGCGTGGCGCTCGGCGCGATCATAAGCGAACGGCACCTGGCGGAAGCCGATCCACGCCACCATCCCGCGGATGAAGCGCGCCTGTTCGGGCAGCGACAGCAAGGCATCGAGCGCGCGCCGGCTCATCAGCCGGAAATCGCCGGTATCGAGCGGGATCGGCGTGTCGGTCAGCCGGTCGAGCAGGCGATAGAACAAGGAAGCGGTGGCTTTCTTGAACCACGTCTCGCCGTCGCGGCGGCGGCGCACCGCATAGACGACATCGGCTTCCTCGCGCGCCATCGTCGCGCGCATCTCGGCGAGCAGTTCGGGCGGGTCCTGCAGATCGGCGTCGATAATCAGGATCTCGGCACCGCTGCACAGGTCGAGCCCGGCGGTAAGCGCGAGCTGGTGGCCGTGGTTGCGCGACAGGTTGATCGCAACGAGGTGCGGATCGTCCGCCGCCAGCCGCCGCATCACCGCCCAGCTCGCATCGCGCGAGCCGTCGTTGACGAGGACGATCTCATAATCCTCGCCCACCGCGCCGCGCGCCGCGGCGCTCACACGCGCGTGCAACGTCGCGAGGCAGCCTTCCTCATTGTAGCAGGGAATGACGATCGACAGGGCGGGACGGTGCATGGTCGCTGAGCTTTAGCGGCTGATGACGCCCGCGTCATCGGGTTCGTTGCGGCGTCATTCTTTGGGGTTGCCGCATCGGCCCGCTTCTCCACCCCGCCTCCCATACAGCATAATAACTTGGGTGGTGGGGTGGAGAGCGGGCCGGTGCCGCTGGCCAACCTATACCCGTTCCGCCTTGCTGACCGCCTCGGCGGCGCGCAGCGCGGCGAGCACGCGCACCAGATGCGCGGCGTCATGCACCTCGAGATCGATCGTGTTGGTGTGAAAGGTCGTGTCGCGGGTATCGAGACGCAGGTTGATGATGTTCGCCCGCTGCGCGCCGATGATCGTCGCGAGGACGCCGAGCGCACCCGGCTCGTTCTTCACCTCGACGCTGATCCGCGCGGTGCCGCCTTCCGAATCGTCGCCCCAGGCGAGATCGATCCAGTCGACATCCTCGCCATCGACCAGCCGGCTGCAATCGATGCTGTGGACCTCGATCCCCTGCCCCGGCCGCCTCAGGCCGACGATCCGGTCGCCGGGCACCGGGTGGCAGCATTCGGCAAGCGTATAGGCGACCCCCGGCGTCAGCCCCTTGATCGAGATCGCGGTCGATTGCGGCGGCATCTCGCGCGTCGCCGCGGCGCTGGCCGAACCGGGCATCAGCGCGTCCATCACCTCCTCGTCGGTGATCGTGCGCCGCGCGATCGCTTCCATCAGCGCGGTCTCGTCGGCAAGCTTCAAGCGCGCGATCGCATTGTCGAGCGCATCGGCGGCGATCGCCGCGGGCAAGCGCTGGGCGATATCGTCGAAAATCTTGCGGCCGAGCGCGAAGGTCTCGTCGCGCTCCTTGTTGCGCAAATGGCGGCGGATCGCGGCGCGCGCCTTGCCGGTGATCGCGAAATTGAGCCAGTTGCGCTGCGGCGTCTGCGCGTTCGAACGCAGGATCTGCACCTGATCACCATTGGCGATCGCCGTCCTGAGCGGCACGACGCGACCGTTGATCTTGGCGCCCACCGCCTGATCGCCGAGGTCGGTGTGCACCGCATAGGCGAAATCGATCGGCGTCGCGCCCTTGGGAAGCTGGAACAATTCGCCCGCGGGGGTGAAAGCGAAGATGCGATCCTGATACATCGCCATGCGGGTGTGTTCGAGCAGTTCCTCGGGGCTGCCCGCGGTATCGAGGATTTCGATCAGGTCGCGAATCCAGCGCACCTGCGTATCGGGGCGCACCGCGTCATGCTTGTACGCCCAATGCGCGGCGAGCCCGAATTCGGCCTGCGCATGCATGTCATGAGTGCGGATCTGGACCTCGATGCGCATCGTATTGGCGTGCATCACCGTGGTGTGCAGCGACCGGTAGCCGTTGCGCTTGGGGGTCGAGATATAATCCTTGAACCGCCCCGGCACCACCGGCCAGCGGCGGTGGATCACGCCGAGCGCGCGATAGCATTCCTCCTCGGTGCCGACGATCGCGCGAAACGCCATCACGTCGGAGAGCTGTTCGAGGCTGACATGGCGCTCGGACATCTTCTTCCAGATCGAATAGGGATGTTTCTCGCGCCCCGAAATCTCGGCCTCGATCCCCGCGCGCGCGAGCAATTGCTCAAGCCCGCTCGAAATCTTCTCGATCCGGTCGTGATCACCCTCGCGCAGCGCATCGAGCCGTTTGGTGATCGATTCATACGCTTCGGGCTCGATCTCGCGGAAGGCGAGCGTCTGCATCTCCTTCATGAATTCGTACATGCCAATCCGCTCGGCGAGCGGCGCGTAGATCTCCATCGTCTCGCGCGCGATCCGGCGGCGCTTCTCCTCGCTGGAGATGAAGTGGAGCGTGCGCATATTGTGGAGCCGGTCGGCGAGCTTGACCAGCAGCACGCGGATATCGTCGGACATCGCCAGCAGGAATTTGCGCAGATTCTCCGCCGCGCGCTCATTCTCGGTCTGCGCCTCGATCGACGAGAGCTTGGTGACGCCGTCGACCATCCGCGCGACATTGGCGCCGAACAGCTTGCGGATCTCTTCGGGCGTGGCGACGGTATCCTCGATCGTATCGTGGAGGATCGCGGTCGCGATCGTCTCGTCGTCGAGATGGAGATCGGTCAGGATGCCCGCGACTTCGATCGGATGGCTGAAATAGGGATCGCCGCTGGCGCGCTTCTGGCTGCCATGGGCGTGCATCGAAAAGACATAGGCGCGGTTGAGCAGCGCCTCGTCGGCTTGAGGATCGTAGCCCAGGACCCGATCGACCAGTTCATATTGCCGCAACACGCCGCCAAGATGGGGCCGCGCCGTGCCGCTTTGCAACATGAATTGCGTTTGGGTCGAACGAATCGGACACGGCGCCGCACCCCCATGCCCTCGCCGCCACCCCGGACCATCATATCGACAGGGTGGTGACGGGCGGGAGCGGACCCGCGCCCCCGCCTCGCACATGATCAAACGCTAGCCGGGTGCGTCACTTCGCCTTGGCGTTGCACTTGGCGAGCGCGTCGGCGTCGAGCGCGGTGCCGCCGGCGGCAAAGGCAGCCAGCGGGCCGACGCTGCTCGCGACGCGTTCGCACACGAAAACGTCGCGTTCGGGCGCGCGGGCGGCGGTGCAGACCGCGCCGTCGCACGACCAGGCGGTGCTGCGGGTGACGAAATTGGCCTTGGCCGGCGCCTCGAGCGCGGTGGCGACATAATAGCTACGCGACTGGGCATAGCCCGCCGTCGCGCCCAGCAGCGAGAGCGAGGTGGCGACAACGGCGGCGACAGGAACCAAACGCAACATGATGTCCTCCACAAAATAAGTTGCGAATCGCCACTTAGTTATTGCAGATGCGAGTTGCAAGTGGAAACTTATAACCCATTTCCAACCCTCGAAAATTGGGATAGGCTGCACCTTCATGGCAGGTAAATTGCGCGAACCTCTTCGGGATCTGGCCGAATGCAGCCTGCCGGCGGCACTCGAGGCGATGGGTGAGCGCTGGTCGTTCCTCATCCTGCGCGCGGCGTTCAACGGGCTCTATCATTTCGAGGAATTCCAGTCCGAATTGGGGATCGCGCGCAACATCCTCGCCAACCGGCTGTCGCGGCTGGTCGAACACGGCATTTTGATGCGCACGGCGATGCCCGAGGATCGCCGCAAGATCGAATATCGCCTCACCGACAAGGGCGCCGCGCTGCTGCCGACGATGATCGCGCTCAGGCAATGGGGCGAGCGCTGGGAGACCGGCATCGCCGCCACGCCGGTTCTGGTCGACGCGCGCGACCGTCGCCCGATCGGCCCGATCGAGGTGCGCGCGCATGACGGCCGCGTCCTCACCAAGCAGGAATTGATCTGGTCGCTGCCCGAGGACATCGCCGATACCCCGCCCGAGGCCCAGGCCGCCGAATAAGTGCCGGGTTCGCCCCGGCGCTACCGCCTACCGCGCGCCTTCCATGTCGAGTACCGCACCCTCACCCGATGAATCGCGCCGTTCGTCGGGATGCCGGCGGTGCCCCCAATGCACCAGCGACCAGGCACGTTCGTGGAAATAGAACAGCACGATCTTGGTAAACACCTCGGTGCCGGCGATCGACGCCGCTGCCGTGGTGCTGCCGGTGAACACATAGCTCAACACGAAGGTGTCGATACTGCCGAGCACGCGCCAGCTGATCGCTTTCAACAATGATCGCGGATGGCTTTCGACGCCCCGGAACAGGAACATGCGGTCAGCCGGTCCGCTGCGTGGGCGTGTTGACGCCCATGCTCTGAAGATAACGCTTCACGTTGCGCGCCGCCTGGCGCAGCCGCTGTTCGTTTTCGACCATCGCGATCCGGACATAGCCTTCGCCATTTTCGCCATAGCCCACGCCGGGCGCCACCGCGACCTTGGCCTCGGTGAGCAATTGCTTGGAGAATTCGAGGCTGCCGAGATGCGCGAGCGCGGGCGGCAGCGGGGCCCAGGCGAACATCGACGCGGGTGGGCTCGGGATGTCCCAGCCGGCGCGGCCGAAACTCTCGACCAGCACGTCGCGGCGCTTGTGATAGAGCGCGCGATTCTTCGCGACGATGTCCTGCGGGCCGTTGAGCGCGGCGCACGCCGCCGCCTGGATTGGCGTGAACGCGCCGTAATCGAGGTAGGATTTCACCCGCGTCATCGCCGCGATCAGCTTCTTGTTGCCGACCGCGAACCCCATCCGCCAGCCCGCCATCGAATAGGTCTTCGATAGCGAGGTGAATTCGACCGCAACCTCCTTGGCGCCTTTGACCTGCAGGATCGACGGCGTCGGCTTGCCGTCGAAATACAGCTCGGAATAGGCGAGATCGGAGAGGATCCAGACCTGATTCTCGCGCGCCCAGGCGACCAGTCGCTCGTAAAAGGCAAGATCGACCGTCTCGGCGGTCGGGTTCGACGGATAATTGACGACGAGCACGCTCGGGCGCGGCACGGTGAAATTCATCGCGCGTTCGAGGCTCTCGAAATAGGCGTCGTCGGGCGTGGTCGGCACCGCGCGGATCGTCGCGCCGGCGATGATGAAGCCGAAGGTGTGGATCGGGTAGCTCGGGTTGGGCGCCAGCACGACATCGCCCGGCGCGGTGATCGCGGTGGCGAGGCTCGCGAGCCCCTCTTTCGACCCCATCGTCACCACCACCTCGCTCTCGGGATCGAGATCGACCCCGAAACGGCGCGCATAATAGCCCGCCTGCGCGCGCCTGAGCCCGGGAATCCCCTTCGATTGCGAATAGCCGTGCGCATCGGGCTTCCTCGCCACTTCGCACAATTTCTCGATGACGTGATCGGCCGGCGGCAGATCGGGATTGCCCATGCCGAGATCGATAATGTCCTCGCCTGCCGCCCGCGCCGCTGCCCGCATGCCGTTGACCTCGGCGATGACATAGGGCGGCAGCCGCTTGATGCGGTAGAATTCCTCGGACATTTCATCCTCCGTGGCCGGCACGCGGAGATCGCGCGACGCGGGGGCGTTGGTATACGGAGAGGAAAGCGCGCATGCCAGAGGAGATGCCAAAGGAGATGTCAGAGGAGATGAAGGTGGCCGACCAACGCGATACGGCGTCGATCCCGAGCCTCGAAGACATGCAGCATTGGACGTGGGTGATGGGCCGCGCGCAGCAGATGATGCTCGAACACGGCCTCCACACGCTCGACGATACGCCCGCTTTGCCGACGATCCCCGGCTTCACCGACAAAGCGACGATGGCGCGCGCGCAGGAATTCTGGCTGGATAGCATGAAATTGTGGCAGCGCTTCCTCGATCCCGCTGCCACACCCGCCGCCACCGAATCGCCCGAACACGCACACGACCGCCGCTTTCAGGCACCGCAATGGCACGACAATCCGGTATTCGACTGGATTCGCCAGAGCTATTTCCTGATCGCCGATCACTTGCTGCGCAGCGTCGAGGCGATCGACGGCATCGGCCCGCACCAGAAAGAGCAATTGCGCTTCGCGACTCGCAGCTTCGTCGAAGCGATGAGTCCGACCAATTTCCCCGCCACCAACCCCGAAGTGCTCGAACGGACGATCGAGACGCGCGGCGAGAATCTGCTGAAGGGGCTCGCCAACATGCTCGCCGATCTCGGCAAGGGGCAGGTGACGCACACCGACTCGGGCGCGTTCGAGGTCGGCCGCAACATTGCGACGACGCCGGGCAAGGTCGTCCACCGCACGCCGGTCTACGAACTGATCCAATATACGCCGAGCACCGCGCAGGTGACGGCGACGCCGCTCGTCATCTTTCCGCCATGGATCAACCGCTTCTACATCCTCGATCTCCGGCCCGAGAAAAGCTTCGTCAAATGGGCGGTCGACCAGGGGTTGAGCGTGTTCATGGTCTCGTGGAAATCGGCCGATGCGTCGATGAAGGACATCACCTGGGACGATTATGTCACCGCCCAGATCGATGCGATCGACACGATCCGCGACGCGCTGGGGGTCGAGAGCGTCCACGCGATCGGCTATTGCGTCGCCGGCACGACACTCGCGGCAACGCTGTCGGTGCTCGCCGCACGCGATCAGGCCGCGCACGTCAAAAGCGCGACCTTCTTTACGGCACAGGTCGATTTCGCGCGCGCGGGCGAACTCAAACTGTTCGTCGATGACGATCAACTGGCGCTGATCCGGAAACTGTCACCCGACGGTTTTCTCGACGGGCGCTTCATGGCCGCGACCTTCAACCTGCTGCGCGGGCGCGACCTGATCTGGAACTACGTCACCAACAATTACCTGCTCGGCAAGGATTACGTGCCGTTCGATCTGCTCCACTGGAACGGCGATACCACCAACCTGCCCGCCAAATGGCACCTGAGCTATCTGACCGATCTCTATCGCGACAATTTGCTTGTCCAGCCCGGCGCGCTGACGATCGCGGGCACCCCGCTCGATCTGTCCCGGATCAAGACCCCGGCCTATGTGCAGGCTGGCCGCGAAGACCATATCGCACCTGCCGAAAGCGTCTGGAACCTGACCCGCCACCTCCAGGGGCCGATCCGCTTCGTGCTCGCCGGTTCGGGGCACATTGCAGGCGTGGTCAACCCACCCGCCGCGGGCAAATATCAATATTGGACCAACGAGACGCTGGGCGACACGCTCGGCGATTTCGTCGCCGGCGCAACCGAAACCAAGGGCAGTTGGTGGCCCGACTGGATCGACTGGCTCAAGGCGCACGATCCCGAAACCGTCCCCGCCAAGCGCGCGCGCGTGCCCGGCAAGGGCAAGCTCAAGGCAATCGAGGATGCGCCGGGCAGCTATGTGCGCGCGCCCTGATCGCATGTCGCGCGCGTAGTGTCTTGCACCGGTCATCAAAGCGGCAGAGGATATCAGGCAGGAAACATAGAATCGGGGAGAGGTTTCATGCTGTTGCGTCGCTCTCATCTGCTTGCGGCCGGGCTTGCCGCCATGCTGCTTTCCACCACCGCGCTCGCCGCCGATACCGCCGCCCCGCCGCTGATCGAGCGCGCCAAACTGTTCGGCAATCCCGACAAGGCCGGCGCGCAGATCAGCCCCGACGGCCAATGGCTGTCGTGGCTGGCGCCGCGCGATGGCGTGCTCAACGTCTGGGTGGCGCCCGCGCGCGACCCGTCGCAGGCCAGGCCGCTCACCAACGAGCGTACCCGCCCGATCCGCAGCGCCTTCTGGTCGCCCGATGCGGCGATGGTGCTCTACGTCAACGACACCGGCGGCGACGAGAATTTCAAACTCTATGGCGTCAACGCGGCGACCGGCGCGGCACGCACCTTTACCGACTTCCCCAAGACGCGCGTCCAGCTCGTCGGGACCAGCCATCACATCAAGGATCGGCTCCTGATCGGGCTCAACAACCGCGATGCCCGCTGGCACGACGTCTACAGCCTCGATCTCGGCACCGGCAAACTCACCGAGGTGATGCGCAACGACGGTTACGCCGGCTTCCTCGCCGACGACAATCTGGTGCTGCGTCTCGCCGCCAAGGCGCGCGACGACGGCGGCTATGATTATTTCAAGATGACCGACGGCAAGGTCGCCGCGACGCCGACGGTATCGTTCGGGCTCGACGATTCGCTCACCACCGCGCCGGCCGGTTTCACCAACGACGGCAAGACCCTCTACTGGCTCGATTCGCGCGGGCGTGACACCGCCGCGCTGATGGCGCAGGACGTCGCGACCGGCAAGATGACCGTGATCGGCGAAAATCCGAAGGCCGATATCGGCGGCACGCTCACCGATCCGGTGACGGGCAAGGTCGAGGCCTATGCGGTCAATTATCTCACCAACGATTACGTCGCGGTCGGCGATGCGGTGAAGGCCGACCTCGCGTTCCTCAAGAGCCAGAACAAGGGCGAATTCTACGTCACCGATCAGACCGCGGACGGCACCAAGTGGCTGGTCGCATTCGATCCCGTCACCGCACCCTCCTCGACCTGGGTCTATGATCGCGCCCAGCGCACGCTCACCGAATTGTTCGTGACGCGGCCCCAATTGGTCGGCGCGCCGCTGGTGCCGATGTGGCCCGAGGAGATCAAGGCGCGCGACGGGCTGACGCTTGTCTCCTATCTGACGCTGCCCAAAACGGCCGATGCCAATGCCGACGGCAAGGCCGATCGACCGGTGCCGATGGTATTGTTTGTCCATGGCGGCCCGTGGGCGCGCGACGATTACGGCTACCATCCCTATCATCAATGGCTCGCCAATCGCGGCTATGCCGTGCTCAGCGTCAATTTCCGCGGCTCGACCGGCTTCGGCAAGGGCTTCACCTCGGCGGGCGACCTGCAATGGGGCCGCAAGATGCACGACGATCTGCTCGACGCGGTCGATTGGGCGGTGACTGAGGGCGTGACGACGCGGGACAAGGTCGCGATTATGGGCGGCTCGTACGGCGGCTATGCCACGCTGGCGGGGATGGCATTCACCCCCGACAGGTTCGCGTGCGGCGTCGACATCGTCGGCCCGTCGAACCTGTTCACCCTGCTCCAGACGATCCCGCCGTATTGGGAAGCCGGCAAACAGCAATTCTACAAACGGATGGGCGATCCCAACACCGAGGCCGGGCGCGCGCTGCTCAAGGAACGCTCGCCCTTGTTCGCCGCGGACAAGATCAAGCGCCCGCTGCTGATCGGGCAGGGGGCCAACGATCCGCGCGTCAACGTGCGCGAATCGCAGCAGATCGTCGATGCGATGGCGGCCAAGAACATTCCCGTCACCTACATCGTCTTTCCCGACGAAGGGCACGGCTTCGCGCGGCCGGAAAACAACATCGCCTTCGCGGCGGTGGCGGAGAACTTCCTCCAGCCCTGCCTCGGCGGCCGTGCCGAGCCGATCGGCGACACGCTCGCCAAATCAACCGCGCAAACCGAACACGGCGCCGATGGCGTCCCCGGGCTGGCGCAAGCCGTGGCCGCGAGCGCGGCGAAATAGCGCGCCCATCCTGATACCGCGCGCGCCCGGTTTCCCAACGCGCGGAAACCGGCCGTGCGCGGTAGCGCCGCCGCGCCAGGCGCCCTACATGCGGGCACCATGCCGCCCGATACCGCCACCTCGCACACGCCGCTCGATCAGCCGCTGTGGCCGACGCTCCGGCGTTTCCTGCCCTATCTGTGGCCGGCGGACGAACCGCGCCTGAAGCTGCGCATCGTCGCGGCGATGCTGCTCGTGCTCGCCTCGAAGCTCGTCCAGGTGTTCGGTGCCGCCTATACGCTCAAATATGCGGTCGACCGCATGGCCGCCGGCGATCGCGGGCTCGCCACGCTCGTGATCCTGCTGGTGATCGGTTACGCCGCCGCGCGCTTTTCGACGACGCTGTTCGACAATCTGCGCAACGTCGTGTTCGAGCGCGTCGGGCAGGAAGCGACGCGGCGCCTGGCGGCAAAGGTGTTCCGCCACCTCCACCAATTGTCGTTGCGCTTCCACCTCGAACGCCGCACCGGCGCGGTCACCAAGGTCGTCGAGCGCGGCACCAAGAGCATCGATACGATGCTCTATTTCATGCTGTTCAACATCGCGCCGACGGTGTTCGAGCTGGCATTGGTGCTCGGCATCTTCTGGATCAATTTCGGCCTGTGGCTGGTTGCGGCGACGATCGTCATGGTCGCGGTCTATATCGTCTTCACCCAGAAGATCACCGACTGGCGCAATGCGTTGCGCGCACGGATGAACGATCTCGACACGGGTGCCGTCGCGCACGCGGTCGATTCGCTGCTCAATTTCGAGACGGTCAAATATTTCGGCGCCGAGGAACGCGAGGCGCGGCGCTACGATCAGGCGGTCGAGGCCTATGCCGGCGCCGCGGTCAAAAGCGAGAATTCGCTCGCCTTGCTCAACGTGGGGCAGGCGCTGGTCACCAACGCGATGCTCGGCGGCGGGATGGCGTTCGTCGCCTGGGGCTGGAGCCAGGGGCGCTTCTCGGCGGGCGACGTGGTGTTCGTCTCGACGCTGTTGTCGCAGCTCTTCCGCCCGCTCGATCTGCTCGGCATGGTCTATCGCACGATCCGGCAGGGCGTGATCGATATGGGCGCGATGTTCGCGCTGATCGACACCCCCAGCGAAGTGATCGACGTGCCCGGCGCCCCCGCGCTGGCAGTGACCAAGGGCCATGTCCGCTTCGAGGACGTGCGTTTCGGCTATGACGACGGCCGCCCGATCCTGAAAGGCATCACGATCGACATTCCCGCCGGGCACACCGTCGCGGTGGTGGGGCCGTCGGGGGCAGGAAAATCGACGCTCGCGCGGCTGATGTACCGTTTCTACGATCTCACCGGCGGCCGCATCACGATCGACGGGCACGATATCGCGGCAGTGACGCAGGCGTCGTTGCGCGCCGCGGTCGGCATCGTCCCGCAGGATACGGTGCTGTTCAACGACACGATCGGCTACAATATCGCTTATGGCCGCGAAGGCGCGACCGAGGCGGAGATCGTGGCCGCCGCGCGCGGTGCCGCGATCGCCGATTTCATCGAGCGCCAGCCCGACGGTTACGCGACGCGCGTCGGCGAGCGCGGGCTCAAGCTCTCGGGCGGCGAGAAACAGCGCGTCGCGATTGCGCGCACGCTGGTCAAGAACCCCCCGATCCTGATCCTCGACGAAGCCACCAGCGCGCTCGACAGCCGCACCGAGGCCGAGATCCAGGCGACGCTGGAGGCTATCGAGGCGGGGCGCACCACGATCGTGATCGCGCACCGCCTGTCGACGGTGGTCGATGCCAATGAAATCATCGTGCTCGACGCGGGCCGCATCGTCGAGCGCGGCACCCACACGCAACTGCTGCGTCTAAACGGCCTCTACGCCGAGATGTGGAACCGTCAGGCCCAGGAACGCGCCGAACAGACGCTGGCGGCGGAATAGGAGTCCGTCACCCCAGCGAAAGCTGGGGTCTTGTGCCGCTCGAGACTCCAGCCGTCGCTAGAGTAACGGTCATTTCACCAGATCACGATATTCGGGGTGGCGCTCGATATAGGCGGCGACGAATTCGCATTGCGCCACCACCTGCAACCGCTCGTCGCGCGCGGCGTCGAGCGCGGCGCGGATCAGCTTGCTGGCAACGCCGCGCCCCTCGATCGCCTTGGGCACTTTGGTATGCGTGAACACGATTTTCCCGCCCTCGCGCTGGTACGCGGCGATCGCGCGATGGCCGTCGACGTCGAGTTCGAATTCCTGTTCGGCGCGGTTGTCGCGCACGGTGCCGACCGTCATTCGCTGTCCTTTCGCTTCGATGGGTTGGTGTAACGCCCCGAAGTGCGCAATAGCACCGGCAATGACCGACCCGCGCGACATTCTCAATTCAGTTTTCGGCTTTTCGGACTTTCGCGGCGTGCAGCGGCAGGTGATCGCGCGCGTTCTGGAAAGCACGCGGACGCTCGCCGTCATGCCGACAGGCGCCGGTAAATCGCTGTGCTATCAGCTCCCCGCGGTGATGCGCGAGGGAACCTGCGTCGTCGTCAGCCCGCTGATCGCGCTGATGCACGATCAGTTGCGCGCGGCCGAGGCGGTGGGCATCCGCGCCGCGACGCTGACCTCGGTCGACGACAATCGCGCCGAAACGCGTGAGCGCTTCGTCGCCGGCGATCTCGACCTGCTCTACGTCGCCCCCGAGCGCGCCTCGTCGGGCCATTTCCGCGACCTGCTGAGCCGCGCGAAGCTCAATCTGTTCGCGATCGACGAGGCGCATTGCGTCAGCGAATGGGGGCATGATTTCCGCCCCGATTACCGGCTGCTGCGCCCGCTGCTCGATAGCTTCCCGCAAGTCCCGCGCCTCGCGCTGACCGCGACCGCCGACGCGCATACCCGCGCCGACATCCTCGACCAGCTCGGCATCCCGCCCGACGGGCTGATCGTCGCCGGGTTCGATCGCCCCAACATCCGCTATGCGATCAGCCCCAAGGCCGGGACGACGCAGCAGATCGCCGACCTGATCCGCGACACCCCCGGCCCCGGCATCGTCTATGCGCCGACCCGCGCGGCGACCGAGAAGCTTGCGGAGGCGCTCAGCCGGACCGGGCGGCCGACGCGGGCTTATCATGCCGGGCTCGATCCCGCGGTGCGCGCGCGCAATCAGGCCGATTTCGTCGCCAGCGAGGATATGGTGATCTGCGCGACGATCGCGTTCGGCATGGGGATCGACAAGCCCGACGTGCGCTTCGTCGCGCACGCGGCGCTCCCCAAATCGATCGAGGCTTATTATCAGGAAACCGGCCGCGCGGGGCGCGACGGCGATCCGGCGGTGGCGCATCTGTTCTGGGGCGCGGAGGATTTCGCCAAGGCGCGCCTGCGGATGAGCGAGGTCGAGCCCGAACGCCAGGCGGGCGAGCGCGCGCGGCTGACCGCGCTCGGCGCGCTGGTCGAGACCGCGGGGTGCCGCCGCGCGATCCTGCTGCGGCATTTCGGCGAGAACCCGCCCGCCACCTGCGGCAATTGCGACAATTGCCTCCACCCGCCCGCCGCGCTCGATGCAACGCAGACCGCGCGCAAATTCCTCTCGGCGGTGTTCCGCACCGGGCAAATGTTCGGCGTCGGCTATATCGAGGAGGTGCTGACCGGCCGCTCGAGCGAGCGCAGCCTGATGAACGGCCACGAAAACCTCTCGGTCTGGGGAATCGTCGACGGCGACGAGGCCGCGTTGGTCAAACCGGTCGCGCGCGCGCTGCTGCTGCGCGACGCGCTGCGCACCAACGCGCATGGTGGACTCGAATTCGGCCCCGGCGCGCGCGGGCTGCTCAAGGGTGGGGAGGAACTCGCACTCGTGCTCCCGCCCCGGCGTGAGCGCCGCCGCCGGCGCGGCACGGCGGAAGCCAATCCGATCGGCGATCCGCTGTTCGAGGCGCTGCGCGCCAAGCGGCGCGATCTCGCCGCCGAGGCGCAGGTGCCGCCCTATGTCATCTTCCACGATTCGGTGCTGCGCGACATGGCGGCGATCCGCCCCGGCAGCCTCCAGCAACTCAGCACCATTTCAGGCGTTGGCGCGAAGAAACTGGAGGCCTATGGCGACGCTTTCCTTCGGGTGATCCAGGACGCACCATGACGCGAAGAATGAAGGGGCCTGCCCTTTCCGAGAAAAGAGGACGCAATGCAGATTCGCCGGATTGACGATCGGATCTCGGTCTCGCCGCAGATCGACCCCGCCGATGTCACCACGCTGGCCGCCGAGGGGTTCCTCGCGATCATCAACAATCGCCCCGATGCCGAGGAAGCAGGCCAGCCCGAGGGCGCGGCGGTAGGCCATGCCGCCGAGACGCTCGGGCTCGATTATACCGCGATCCCGATCGACCATAGCGGCTTTTCGCATGCCAAGATCGAGGCGATGCGCGCCGCGCTCGACGCGGCCGGGGGGCCGGTACTCGCCTTCTGCCGCTCGGGCACGCGCTCGGCGCATCTCTGGGCGCTCGCCGAAGCCAAGGCCGGCGGCGACCCCGAGACGATCACCGCCAAGGCGGCCGCGGCGGGCTACGACCTGTCGGGCATCCGGCCGCTGCTCGATAAGCTGTCGTCCGGGCGCGCATGAACTGGCTGGTTCTCGCCGGATCATTGGTGGCGATACTGGCACTGGCGGGGGTCGCCTGGCTGCTCAGGCTCGGTCGCGACGGCAAGGTCGAGGATGCAAGCGTCGCGGCGCAGGCGGTCGAGGACGCGCTCGCGGGCTTCCGGGCGGAAGGCGCGCTGGTGTCCGATGACGATCTCGCCGCGATCGTCACGGGGGATGGCGGCCGCGTCGCGGTGGTCAAATGCCACGGCGTCAACCTCGCGGTGCGCGAGGTCCGCTGGTCGGCGGTACGATCGACGCACGAGGGGATCGAGGTCGAAACCGGCGATCGCCGCTTCGGCCTGATCAAGTTGAAGGGCGTGGACGTGCTCGACGTCCGCCGTATGGCGCGCTCGCTGACATCAGTGTAAACAAGCGGGCATGGAGTTGCCCGATCCGGTCACTATCGCGGTTCCCGCGTTCGTCGTGCTGGTGCTCGCCGAGATGCTGGTCGTGTGGGCGACACACCGGCGGCGGCGCTACGAGCCCCGCGACACGCTGACCTCGCTCGCGCTCGGGCTGGGCAGCACGATCGCGGGCGTATTGTCGGGCGGGCTGGTGGTCGCGCTCGCCTTCTGGGTATGGCAGTTCCGCCTCTTCGACATCGGCTATCAATGGTATTGGTTCGTCGTCGCCTTTGTGATCGACGATTTCGCTTATTACGTGTTCCACCGCTCGGCGCACCGCGTGCGCTGGTTCTGGGCGAGCCATGTCATTCACCATTCGAGCCAGCATTATAATCTGTCGACCGCGCTTCGGCAGACCTGGACCGGCTTTTTCAGCGTGTCGTTCGCGTTCCGCCTGCCGCTGTTCCTGATCGGCTTTCCGCCGGGCCTCGTGTTCTTCGTCGCAGGGCTCAACCTGATCTACCAATTCTGGATTCACACCGAAGTGATCGGGCGGATGCCGCGCTGGTTCGAAGCGGTGATGAACACGCCGTCGCACCACCGCGTCCACCACGCGACCAACCCGCGTTATCTCGACAAGAATTATGCCGGCGTGTTCATCGTCTGGGACAAATGGCTCGGCACGTTCGAGCCCGAGCGCGACGACGACAAGCCCCGCTACGGCATCGTCAAGAACCTCGGCAGCTTCAACCTGATCTGGGCGGCGTTCCACGAATGGGTGGGGATCGCGAAGGACGTGTGGGCGGCACCCGGGCTCGCCAACAAGCTGGGCTACATCATCCGCGAGCCCGGCTGGAGCCACGACGGCAGCCGCGACACGAGCGCAACGATCAAAGCACGGTGGCAGCAACGAGAGCAGGGAGAGGCCGGGTGGAGGAAGCCGATATCGTCGTCGTCGGAGGCGGATCAGGGGGCGCCGCCGCCGCAGGTCGCCTGAGCGAGGGCGGCCAATATAGCGTCGCGATCCTCGAAGCGGGCGGGGCCAATGACGGCATCCGCACGCTGTGCCCCGGCTTCATGGCGTTCCAGACCCCGGCGACCAACTGGCAATATGAAACCGTCCCGCAAGCCGGGCTGAACGGCCGCCGCGGTTATCAACCCCGCGGCAAGGGCATGGGCGGATCGAGCGCGATCAACGCGATGCTCTACATTCGCGGCAATGCCTGGGATTACGATCGCTGGGCCAAACTCGGCGCGACCGGCTGGGGCTGGGACGAGGTTCTCCCCTATTTCAAACGCGCCGAGCACAATGTGAACGGCGCCGACGCCTGGCACGGCGTCAATGGGCCATTGTGGGTGAGCAATCAGGATTATGCGCACCCCGGCGCCCATGATTTCATCGAAGCGGCGCGGCGGCTGCAAATCCCGGTCAACGCCGATTTCAACGGCGCCAGCCAGGAAGGCGTCGGCCTCTATCAGGTGACGCAGAAAGGCGGCGAGCGCTGGACCTCGGCGCGCGCCTATCTGGGCGAAGCCAAACGCCGCCCGAATCTCAATATCCTCACCGACGTGCTCGCCGAACGCGTGGTGGTCGAGGACGGCCGCGCGGTCGGCGTCGCCTATGAACGCGGCGGCGCGCACCACGTGATCCGCGCCCGCCGCGCGGTGGTGCTGGCCGGCGGGGTATTCGGCACGCCGCAATTGCTGATGCTTTCAGGGATCGGCGGCCCGGCGCACCTCGCCGAACACGGCATCCCGGTGCGCGTCGCGCGCGATAGCGTCGGGCAGAATTTGCAGGATCATGTGGATTACGTCGCGAGCTTCGAGACGCCGGGCACGGCGTTCATGGGCCGCTCGCTCAAGGGCAGCGTGGATGTCGTCCGCGCGATCCTGCGCTGGAAATGGTCGCGCTCGGGGCTGATGACCACGCCCTATGCCGAGGCGGGCGGCTTCCTAACGGTGACCCCCGGCGCGCCCGCGCCCGACGTCCAGCTCCATTTCGTCATCGCCCCGCTCGAGGATCACGGCCGCGTCGCGGTCAAGGCGCACGGCTATAGCTGCCACGTCTGCGTGCTGCGCCCCGAGAGTGCCGGCAGCGTGACGCTCGCCTCGGCCGATCCGCGCGCGGCGCCGCTGATCGATCCCGCCTTCCTCACCGACGATCGCGACATGGCCGTGCTCAAGGCCGGGGTGCGCGCGATGTACCGCATCCTCGAGACGCCGCCGCTCGCGGATCATCAAGGCAAGGACCGCTATCCGGTCGATCTCGCCGACGACGCCGCGCTCGAACAGTTGATCCGGTCGCGCGCCGATACCGTCTACCACCCGGTCGGCACCGCGCGGATGGGATCGGACGACGCGGCGGTGTGCGATCCGCGACTGCGCGTGCGCGGGGTCGATGGACTCTACGTCGCCGATGCGTCGGTGATGCCCAGGCTCGTCTCGGGCAATACCAACGCGCCCTCGATCATGATCGGCGAACGGTGCGCCGATTTCATCCGAGACGATCTTGGCTGAGAGATAGACGGCACCTTCCAAACAGACGCAGCAATTGCAGGTTCAGCCTTGTCCGCTACATGGGCGGGCATGGACCGCAAGAACTGGAACCGCCTCGGCCTCGCCGCCGTGATCCTGCTCGCCCCCGGCGGATTCATCCTCGGCGCCACGCTCGCCGCCAGGAAATGGCGCGAGCGGCAGGCGGAGGACCGCAAAGACGACGATTGATGCCCAAGCCGCCGCGCCGTCCCCGATACCGTTCGCCCTGAGCCTGTCGAAGGGCCGCTCTTCTTGCCCGAGCAGGCAAAACGGGTGCCTCGACAAGCTCAGCACGAACGGAGGAGAATGGATCGCGAAACAGGTGCCTCAGTTTCGGGCCGCCTACGCCATCACGTCAGTCAAAAAGATAAGCCAACGCAAAAAATGGCCGGTGCGTCGCCACACCGGCCAGGGGGTTCGCAGGAGGAACCTCGTCAATAATTGTAGGCGCGCTCGCCATGTTCGCCGAGATCGAGCCCTTCGCGTTCGACCTCTTCGGAGACCCGCAGCCCCGTCACCCGACGCGCGACGATGATCGCGATCGCGGTGCCGACCGACGCCCAGATGATCGTCGTCACCACCGCCTGAAGCTGGATCCAGAGCTGCGCGCCGATCCCCACCGCGCCATCGCCCGGCCCGCCGAAAGCGGGCGCGTAGACGATGCCGGTGCCGATCGCGCCGATCATCCCGCCGACACCGTGGATGCCGAACGCGTCGAGCGAATCGTCATAACCGAGCCGCGGCTTGAGCATTGCGACCGCGTAATAACAGACCAGGCTGGCCATCGCGCCGAGCACGATCGCGCCAAGCGGCCCGGCATTGCCCGCCGCCGGCGTCACCGCGACCAGCCCGGCGACGATCCCCGAACAGAAGCCCAGCGCCGACCCCTTATGGCCGTTGAGCCGCTCGACCAGCATCCACGCCAGCCCCGCCGCAGCGGGCGCCACCAGCGTGTTGATCATTGCCAGCGCCGCCGACGCATTGGCCTCGAGCGCCGATCCGGCGTTGAACCCGAACCAGCCGACCCACAGCAACCCGGTGCCGATCCCGGTCATCGTCAGCGAATGCGGCGCCATATAATCGGTCGGATAGCCGATCCGCTTGCCGAGCATGATCGCCGCGACCAGCGCCGACACGCCCGCGTTGATATGGACCACCGTGCCCCCGGCAAAATCGAGCGCGCCCTTCTCGAAGAACAGCCCGCCGGCCGCCCACACCATATGCGCGATCGGGACATAAACGATCGTCAGCCACACGGCCGCGAACACCAACACCGCGGAAAATTTGAGCCGCTCAACCAATCCGCCCAGCACCAGCGCGATCGTGATCGCGGCAAAGGTCATCTGGAACGCGACAAAGACATATTCGGGGATCGCAACCCCGTGGGTGAAGGTCGCGGCGGTCGTCTCGGGCGTGACGCCTCTCAGAAACGCCTTGCCGAACCCGGCAATCAAGGCGCTGCCCACCCCACCCGGAAGGTCGGGCCCGAACGCCATCGTATAGCCCCACATCACCCAGATCAGGATCGCGAGACACGCCACCGCGCCGACCTGCGTCATCGTCGAGAGCATGTTCTTGGCCCGCGTGAGCCCGCCGTAGAACAGCGCCAGCCCGGGAAGGATCATCATCAGGACCAGGATGGTCGCGGTCATCATCCAGGCGGTATCGCCCTTGTCGACGGTGGGCGCCGCGCTCTGCGCCCAGGCGGGCAGCGCCGTGAAGAGTGCCGCGCCGACACCGGCGACCCTCAGGATTTTCAAGCCAGCCATCATCGCGTCCCCCTTGTTGCTACAGCGCATTGTCGTCGGTCTCGCCGGTGCGGATGCGCAGGGCGCCGCCGACATCGAGGATGAAGATCTTGCCGTCGCCGATCGCGCCGGTGGCCGCGGCGGTCTGGATCGCCTCGACGATGCGGTCGGTGCGATCGTCGGCGCACACGATCTCGATCTGGACCTTGGGCACCATGTTGGTGCTGTATTCGGCGCCGCGATAGATTTCGGTCTGGCCCTTCTGGCGGCCGAAACCCTTGACCTCGGTAACGGTCATCCCCGCGACGCCGACATCGGTAAGGGCGTCGCGCACGTCGTCGAGCTTGAACGGCTTGATGATCGCGGTGATCAGTTTCATGCGCGCGCCCCTTGCTGTGACGCGAGGCCACCTCGCAAAGCGCGTGCCAATGCCGAAAAGCCCGCGATCAGGCGCGCCGGGCGGTCAGGCGCCTATGCGCATGCGATTATTTTTGTGCAGCCGCGAGGGCTTGCCTAAAAATCAGGCAGCGTCGGCGATTCTGCCAGAAGCGCTTGGGCGGCGCCAAGGTCATCCTCATCGACCATCACGCGTGAGGGCACGAGCAGCCAGCTTCCGCCCGCGATGCTCGCATCGGCATCAAACGCGATCGCGGGAATATCCGCCGCCTCAAGCCGGCCGACGATGATCAGCGCCTCGTTGCGATCGGTGCGCAACAGTTCGACGAGCGCCATCAGTCGCGCGTGTCCCACGCCGGAATCTCGGTTTGCACACGCAGCGGCAGGCCGTCGATGCTCTGCGTCCGCCCCGAAATCCTGGCGAGCCGCTTCACCGGGTCCTGCTGGCCATGATATTTGGCCAGCGTTTCGCGCTCGCGTTCGAGCGTCATCCGCGGCACGCCCCAGCCGCAACTCGTCATCACACTGTCGACCGCGATCGAGAACACCTGCCGCACGCCCGGCAGCCGCGGAAACGGCGCGGCGCGCGCGGCGAAGCCCGCGTCCTGCGGCAGCGTCGCGACGCCGTGGCCGTAGAGCCGCAGGATCAGCGCGGGATTGTCGAACGCGCAGAACATGATCGTGATCCGGCCATCGGCGGCGAGATGCGCCTGCGTCTCGTTGCCCGAACCGCCGAGATCGAGATAGGCGACATTGCTGGCATCGAGCACGCGGAACGTGTCCATCCCCTTGGGGCTGACGTTGATGCGCCCGGTGGCCGCCGCGCTCGCGACGAAGAACATCGGCTGCGCGGCAATGAAGGCGCGATGCTCGTCGGTCAGCGCGTCGAAGAAATCGGCCATGCCATCCTCCCTTCCCGCCGCTCAGGCCAGCGCGGCGAACCCGCGTTCGAGCCCGGCGATCAGATCGTCGGCGTTTTCGAGCCCGACCGACAACCTCAGCAGCCCGTCGCCAATCCCCGCGACGCGACGCGCTTCGACGCCCATATCGGCGTGCGTCATCGTCGCCGGGTGCGCGATCAGGCTTTCGACTCCGCCGAGCGATTCGGCGAGCGTGAACACCGTGACCGCCTCGACCAGCCTGGCCGCCGCCGCGGCACCGCCTGCCAGATCGAAGCTCATCATCGCGCCGAAGCCCTGCTGCTGTACGCTGGCGATCGCGTGGCCCGGATGCGAGGCCAGCCCCGGATAATGGACCGCCTCCACCGCCGGATGCGCGTCGAGCCACGCCGCGATCAGCCCGGCATTGCGCTGCTGGCGCTCCATCCGCGCGAACAGCGTGCGCAACCCGCGCAACGTCAGCCAGGCATCGAAGGGCGATCCGGTGACGCCGACGACATTGGCCCACGCCCGCAGCCGCTCGACCTCGGCGGCGTCGGCGGCGATCACCGCGCCGCCGATCACGTCCGAATGGCCGTTGAGGAATTTGGTGGTCGAATGGACGACATAATCGGCGCCCAGCCCGATCGGGCGCTGCACCGCGGGCGAGAGGAAGGTGTTGTCGACCACCACCTTGGCGCCGGCGGCGTGCGCGCGCGTCGCGATTCGCGCGATGTCGACCACGCGCATCAGCGGATTGCTCGGGGTCTCGATCAGCACCAGCGCCGGCGCGTCGGCCAGCGCGCGCGCGAGTGCCGCATCGTCGCCCTGATCGACGAAGCTCAGCCGGAACTGGCGTTTGGCGGCGCGCGCGGCGAGCAGGCGATAGGTGCCGCCATAGCAATCGTGCGGCGCGACGATCAGATCGTCGGGGCCGAACAGCCCGAGCACCAGATCGATCGCGGCCATCCCCGTCGCGGTGACGACCGCGCCCGCGCCGCCTTCGAGCGCGGCCAGCGCGTCGCCCAGCATATCGCGATTGGGGTTGCCCGACCGGCCGTAATCGTACCGCCCGGCGCGCTCATAGCCCTCGAAGGCATAGGTGCTCGACAGATAGAGCGGCGGCGCGATCGCGCCGAAGCTGGGATCGTGTGCCACGCCGTGCGCGGCGGCAATCGTCTCGGGGGCGGGTTTGAACGTGTCGGTCATCGCAAGGTCCACACACAGCGCATCAAGCGGGTTCGCGTTCGACCAACAACGCACCGATGTCCAGTCGTTTGGCGAGCAGATCCTCGAGCGTATAGCCATCGAGGACCGCCATGAACGCCGCCAGCGCCTCGTGCAGCGCCACCGTCAACCCACAGGCCGGCGCGATCACGCAGGCATCGCAATCGGCGAGCGCGAACCCCTCTTCGGTGTGCCGCACCAGCGCGCCGACATTGATCTCGCTCGGCGCCCGCCCCAGCCGCATCCCGCCGAAACGGCCGCGCACGCTGGTAACATGACCCTGCCGCACCAGATCGTTCGCCACCTTCATCAGATGGTTCTGCGACACGCCATAAGCGCGCGCGATCTCGGAAACCGAACACAGGCGATCGGGCCGCGTGCCGAGATAGAGCAGCACGCGCATCGCATAATCGGTATAACGCGTCAGGCGCATCGGGCTCCCCGGTCAATGCCTGTGTCCGATCCGAAAGTCCGCCGACGGCGAGTTTCGGATCGTTCGGCACCGGCCCGCTCCCCCACGGGGTCCCCACAAAGTACTACTTTGTGGGGTGCACCCCACCCGGCCACCCACGGCAGTATTTTATGGGTGGCCGGGTGGGGGAGCGGGCCGGTACCGAGATTTCGAATCAGACACTCACTTTAATATGCATCTATATTGCATATATCAAATCACGCGTATACATGCGCTGCGAATGCATGTTTTGGAGGCGACTCGTGACCACGATCGACGACATCCTCGACGGCCTCGACGATGACGGGCTGAAAAGTGTCGTTCACAATTTCTACGGGCGCGTGCGCGACGATGCCGAACTGGGGCCGGTGTTCGACGACGCGATCTCGGATTGGCCGCACCACCTCGGCAAGATGGTCGATTTCTGGTCGTCGGTGATGCTCACCACGGGGCGCTACAAGGGCAATCCGATGATGATGCACCTGAAGCACAAGCGGCGCATCACCCCTGAATTGTTCGATCGCTGGCTGGCGCTATGGGCCGAGACCACCAATGAGTTGATGCCGCCGCCTGTCGCCGCCGCACTTCAGGCCAAGGCCGGGCGGATTGCGGAAAGCCTTCAGCTCGGTCTGTTCTTCAGGCTCGATCCGCACCCGTCGAGCCCTGCGATGGCCTGATCCGCCTTTGTTGAATCCGATGACCTGAATACCGGGAGACCCGTCATGCAGACTGCCCCGTTCGTCGATGTCAACGTCCATCACGCCCCGGTCGGCCTTGCCGATCGTGTCGCGTTCGCCTTCACCAAGGCGATGCGCTTCTGCGCCGATACCTTTTTCGCCAAGCGCTATGGCCACCGCGCGATCGTGCTCGAAACCGTCGCGGCGGTGCCCGGCATGGTCGGCGCCACGCTCACCCATCTCAAATGCCTGCGCCGGATGTGCGACGATCAGGGCTGGATTCGCACGCTTCTGGAAGAAGCCGAGAACGAGCGGATGCATCTGATGACCTTCATCGAGGTCGCGCAACCGACCCTCTTCGAGAGGTGGGTCATTTTGGCCGTCCAATGGGCCTTCTACGTCGCCTTCTTTGGTCTATATCTGGTGAGCCCCAGAACCGCGCACCGCGTGGTCGGCTATTTCGAGGAAGAAGCGGTGATCAGCTATACCCTCTATCTGGAGGAACTTGAGAGCGGTCGCAGCCCGAACCTGCCCGCGCCCGCGATCGCCCGCCATTATTGGAAGCTCGGCCCCGATGCGACGCTGCGCGACGTGGTGCTCGTGGTCCGCGCCGACGAGGCGCATCACCGCGACGTCAACCACGGCTTCGCCAGCGAGCTGGCCGGGCATCGGGTCGATTCGGCCGCGCACGCGCCCTACCCCGAACATGCGGATGATCTCCGCATGGCGGCCTGAGATGAGCGACACACCGACCACGCTTCTGGGCACCAGCGCGGGCAAGGACGCGCGGGCCGATTTCATCCGCTCGATGCGCTGGATCGCGCTTGCCGGCGTCCTGATGGTCGCGGGCGCGCTCTGGTATATGTCGCTGTTCGGCCCGCTCACGCTGCACACGGTGATCGCCACCACGCTCGGCGTGTTCATCTCGATGCTGCTCGGCTGCGGGCTGTTCGCCGCGGCGTTCTTCAGCTCGAAAAGCGGCTACGACCAGAATGTCACCGACGCGACCCGCGCCGATTTCAATCCGTCGCACCTCCCCGAGGGGCTCGAATCATACAAGCGCACCGGTGATTTCACCGAAACCACAATCCCCGCCGCGCTGCGCAGCGCGCACAACACCAAGGCGGGAAGCTGGGGGCTGATCCACGTCGCAGAGGGGCGCTTGCGCTATCGCGTCACCGACCCCAACCGCGCGCCGCTCGAGCAGATCCTGACGCCCGACACCCCACCGGGAATCGTCGAACCGACCATCCTGCATCAGGTCGAACCGCTCGGCCCGGTGCGCTTCCACGTCGAATTCTGGCGCCAGCCGTCCGATCAGGGCGTCGCCCCAGACGGCAAAGCCGCCTAGGGCAAAGAGCGCCACAGCCGAACCGTTCGCCCTGAGCCTGTCGAAGGGCCGTTCTTTCCACGCTCCAGAAGGACGGTGCTACGACAAGCTCAGCACGAACGGACTTTGGGCGGCGATGCCGATTTACGGTACGATGCCTTGGAGCTTTTCCCCTGAAGGGGGAATAATCCCCGTCAATCGAGCCGACGGATCAGCTCACCGCTGGCGACGATCTCGAACGTCCGCGCGTCGATATAGCGCACCGCCTCGCCGGTCGTGAGCGCAAGCCGCCGCGCGCCCGGCCGGTAGCGCACGCCCGCCGGGCCCGTCTCGATCGCGACATGGCGATAGTCGACGACGGTCACATAGGTGCCGTCGTCGCTGGCGCAGCGATAATGCGCCAGCGCTTCTTCCATTACTCGGCCGGCGCGGGGCGGACCTGCTCGATCTTGAGGCGGCGTTCGTGGCCGTCGCGATCGGGCCAGGTGATCGTCTGGCCTTCGGAAAGCCCGATCAGCCCCGCGCCCACCGGGGTCAGGATCGACACCCGTCCATTCGCGATATCCGCATGTTCGGGATAGACGAGCTGGACCTCGCGGCGGCTGCCGCTGCCCTCGTCGACAAAGGTCACGCGGCAATTCATCGCCACGGTGTTCGCGGGCAGCGTGTCGGCGGTGTGGATCTCGGCGCGATCGATTTCGTCGAGCAGCATCTCCGAGACCGCGGGCTGGCTGTGCTCGATCCGAAGCGCGAGGCCGGCGAGTCGATCGGCTTCCTCGTCGATAAGGTGCAGCGGTGGCCTTGAGTTCGCATTCGTCGTCATGACTATGATCCCGGAAGATGAAGATTTGGACGCGTCCAACACGCACGATTACGGCGATCGGACCCAGACTTCGTGATGGAATTGAAGAAGTCCGGGTCAGGCGCGCGCGGCGAGCTGCCCGGAATGGTGGCGATAGCGTACAAAGGCGATCGGCGCGGTCATCGTGGCATGATGCGGCGGCCGGATCGCTCTGTCAAACCCCGAAAACATCGGTGCCGCCAACCCGCGGCGCGCCGCCGGCCGCGGCGCCTTCCCGCGCCTCAGACCGCGCGCCCGCCCACCGTCAGCCCGTCGACGAGCAGGGTCGGCTGGCCGACCCCGGCGGGCACGCCCTGCCCGCCCTTGCCGCAGGTGCCGACGCCTTCGTCGAGCGCGAAATCATTGCCGATCCCGGTCACGCGGGTGAGCACCGTCGGCCCGTCGCCGATCAGTGTCGCGCCCTTGATCGGCGCCCCGAGCCTGCCGTTCTCGATCTTGTACGCCTCGGTGCACGAGAAGACGAACTTGCCCGAGACGATATCGACCTGCCCGCCGCCGAATGTCTTGGCGTAGATGCCGTTCCTGACCCGGCCCATCAGCTCGGCCGGATCGTCACTGCCGGCGGGCATGAAGGTGTTGGTCATCCGCGGCATCGGCGCGTGCTCGAACGATTCACGCCGGCCGTTGCCGGTGGGCGCCACCCCCATCAGCCGCGCGTTGAGCCGATCGTGCATATAGCCTTTGAGGATGCCGTCCTCGATCAGCACATTGCGCTGCGTCGGCGTGCCCTCGTCGTCGATCGTCAGGCTGCCGCGCCGGTCGCGCAGCGTACCGTCGTCGATCACGCTCACCCCCGGCGCCGCGACGCGCTCGCCGATCCGGCCCGAAAAGGCGCTGGTGCCCTTGCGGTTGAAATCGCCCTCGAGCCCGTGCCCCACCGCCTCGTGGAGCAGCACGCCGGGCCAGCCCGGGCCGAGCAGCACCGTCATCTCGCCCGCGGGCGCATCGACCGAGTCGAGGTTGACCAGCGCCTGGGCCAGCGCTTCGTCGATCGCGCGGTTCCACACGCCTTCGCCCATCAGCGAATCGTACAGATAGCGCCCGCCGATCCCGAAGCTGCCGGTTTCGCGCCGCCCATCGGCCTCGACCGTGATCGCCACGTTGAGCCGTACCAGCGGCCGGATATCGGTGGCGACGAAACCGTCGGCGCGCACGATCTCGACCACGCTCCACGAGCCCGACAACCCCACCGAGACCTGCGCGACACGGGGGTCGCGCGCGCGCGCCGCGGCATCGACGGTCAGGCACAGATCGACCTTGTCGGCGAACGGCACGAGGTCGATCGGATCGGCATCGGTATAGAGATGCCGGTTGGTCCGCTGCGGCGCGCTGCCCCGCGTCTGCGCCGAGGGATCGATCAGCGCCATCGTCTCGCCCGCGCGCAGGATCGCGGCGCTCGACAGCTCATTGGCATGCGCGAAAGCGGTCGTCTCGCCCGCCACCGCGCGCAGGCCGAAACCCGAATGCGTGTCGTAGCTCGCGGTCTTGAGCCGTCCGTCGTCGAACCCGAACGCCTCGGACTTGCGATATTGGAGATACAGTTCGCCATCATCGGCACGCGCGAGCGCCTGCGCGGTGAGGCGAATCGCGGCGTCGGGGTCGAGCCCCTGGCCGTAAAGAAAGCTGCGTGGATCGGCGGACATCGTCATGCGCGCCGATATAGGGCTTTTAGCTTCCGTCGCCAGACGGGCTCGCGCCGGCCGCGATATCGGGCAATTGCGCATGATCGGCACCGTCCGCCGGGCCGCCGACAAGCACGAAACGCCGGTCGCAATAGCCGCAATCGACATAGCCATGCTCGTCGATTTCAAGGAACACGCGCGGATGGCCGAGCGCGCCGGGAATACCGTCACCGCTGCCGTCGCAAGCGATGCGGCGATGCGTGACTCGGATCAGTTCGGGCGGCGGGATCATGACAATGGCCGATAGCAAGCGGCAATCCGGGGGGCAATCGTCAAACGATGAGGCTTGGCGATGGCCCGCGCGCGCCGTAGAGGCGGCGGCCATGACCGAAGCCGCGATCACCATCAACAGCCTCGCCAAGACCTACCAAGGCGGCAAGCGCGCCCTCGACAACGTCTCGTTCGAGGTGCCGCGCGGCTCGATCTTCGGGCTGCTCGGCCCCAACGGCGCGGGCAAGTCGACGCTGATCAACATCCTCGCCGGGCTGGTCAACAAAACCAGCGGCACCGCCGCGATCTGGGGCTTCGACATCGATGCGCACCCGCGCAACGCCAAGGTCTCGATCGGGATCGTCAATCAGGAAATCCTGTTCGACCCCTTCTTCACGCCCTTCGAAACGCTCGAAATCCAGGCCGGGCTCTACGGCGTGCCCAAGGCGAAGCGGCGCTCGATGGAATTGCTGCGCGCGGTTCATCTCGACGACAAGGCCCATGCCTATGCGCGCACGCTCTCGGGCGGGATGAAGCGCCGGCTGATGGTCGCCAAGGCAATGGTCCACGCGCCTCCGGTGCTGGTCCTCGACGAGCCCACCGCGGGCGTCGACATCGAATTGCGCCAGCAATTGTGGAGCTATGTCCGCGCGCTCAACCGGGCCGGGGTCACGGTGGTGCTGACGACGCATTATCTCGAAGAAGCGCAGGAACTCTGCGATCGGATCGCGATCATCAACCACGGCGTGCTGATCGCCAACGAGCCGACCCACACGCTGATCGGCATGACCAAGGAAAAGCTCGTCGAGATCACGGTCGATCGCGACATCGCCGCCGTGCCCGTCAATACCGGTTTCGAGCGGATCGAACGCAAGGGCGACCGGATGTTCGCGATCACCTATGCCAAGGACAAGGCCAATGCCGGCGACGTGCTCGCGGCGGTCCGGGCGCAAGGTTATGGCATCGTCGACGTCTCGACGCGCGAAGCCGATCTCGAGGACGTGTTCCTCAGCCTGACGCGCGCGGCGAACGGGTAAAGTTCAGGCCCCGTCCCGGCCCGCTCCCCGCCCCATTTTCCCGCCGTCGGCGCATTGCACCTTGCTTCGCGGCGTCGGCTTGCGCCATGCGGGCCGGGCAATGACGTTTCGCGTAGACATGGGTTTGGACGATACCGGCCGCACGGTCGCTATCGATCTCGAGGAATTACTCGCGACGCGCCTCCTCGTGCAGGGCAATTCGGGCTCGGGGAAATCGCATCTGCTGCGCCGCCTGCTCGAAAAGAGCGCGGGCGAGGTCCAGCAGATCGTGATCGATCCCGAGGGCGATTTCGTCACCCTCGCCGATCATTACGATCATGTCGCGATCGAGGCGGTCGATTATTCGGCCACCGAGATCACGCGCTTCGCCGGCCGCTGCCGCGAGCATCGCACCTCGGTGGTACTCAGCCTCGAAGGGCTGGAGATCGACAGCCAGATGCGCTGCGCCGCCGCCTTCCTCGCCGGGCTGTTCGATGCCCCGCGCGACCATTGGTATCCCGCGCTGGTCATCGTCGACGAAGCGCAATTGTTCGCGCCGTCGGGCGCCGCCGAGGTCAGCGAGGATGCGCGGCGCGGCTCGCTGGCGGCGATGGCGAACCTGATGTCGCGCGGGCGCAAGCGCGGCCTCGCCGGGGTCATCGCGACCCAGCGGCTCGCCAAATTGTCGAAGAACGTCGCCGCCGAAGCGTCGAACTTCCTGATGGGGCGCACCTTTCTCGATATCGATATGGCGCGCGCCGCCGATCTGCTCGGCATGGAGCGCCGTCAGGCCGAGGCGATCCGCGATCTGCAGCGCGGCAGCTTTCTCGGGCTCGGCCCCGCGATCGCGCGCCGCTCGATCACGGTCCGGATCGGCGCGGTCGAAACCGCGGCGCGCAGTTCGAGCCCGTCGCTGACGCCGCTGCCGCAGGCCCCCGCCGACGACATGCGCGAATTCCTGCTCGCCGATCTCGAAGACCCCGCGCCCGTCGCGCTGGCGTTGCCCCTGCCGCCGCCACCGCCGCCGAGCGCCAACCAGTTGCTCGCCGAACTGGCGCGTCCCGCGCCGCCACCCGAGGCCGCAGCCGATGACGAAGAACCGCAGGATCACGAACCCGTCGTCGTCACCGTGCTGCGCGCGATCGTCGCCGAGGCCGAGGCCGCGACACGCCCCATCGCCGCGCTGTTCCAGGATTTTCAGGTCCGCTGCCGGATGATGGGCATCCGCCGCCCGCCGCTCGATCTGCCGGGCTTCGCACGGCGGCTCGCGGCCGCGCGCGCAGGCATTTTCGAGTCGCTCGACGACGATTGGGCCCCGGCGCTGGCGGTCGCACGCGACCTTCCCGACGACATGCTCGGCGTGTTCCTGCTGATCGCGCGCACCGCCCGCGACGGTGCCCCCTGCCCGAGCGACGAGGTGATCGCCGAAACCTATGGCACCAGTTCGCTGGGCCGCGCGCGCCGCGTGCTCGCTTATATGGAAAGCCGCGACGTCATCGTCCCGCGCGAGGATTTGTCGGGCCGCCGCTCGATCGCCATTCCCCAGCTCGGCTGGACGACGCAACCAAGCGAGCTTGCGTAACGCCGCCCCGTCACCCCGGACTGGTTCCGGGGTCCAAGACCCCACAAACACCGCGGTCTATGACGCCGCGCCACGGGGCTGCCGGAATCAATCGGGCATGACGAGACCGCGGGCTGTCCTACACGGGGCAATGTGTGGCAGGGACGATGCAATGGGCACGCTGCGTCTCCGATTCCATGCTCCGGTTCACCGCACGGGCCTTGATCGGGCGACGAGGCACCCCTTCCACACCGTCAACTTTGTCAACTTAGCCCGCGCCCGCGCGGCCCGACCGGAGGTCCAGGAATGAACGCTAGCCCGCACAAAAGCGACGTTCTGATCATCGGTTCGGGGGCAGCGGGGCTGACCGCGGCGCTCAACCTCGCCGAACGCTTCAAGGTGACCGTGCTCGCCAAGGGCGCGCTCAACGAAGGCTCGACCGCCTGGGCGCAAGGCGGGATCGCTGCGGTGCTCGAACCCGGCGACACGTTCGAAAGCCATATCGAGGATACGATGATCGCGGGCGCCGGGCTCAACGACCGCGCGATCGTTGAATTCGTGGTCGAGGGCGCGCCCCGCGCGATCCAGCGGCTGGTCGAGCTGGGGGTGCCGTTCAACACCGAGGGCGAGACGCTGCACCTGACGCGCGAGGGCGGGCACAGCCACCGCCGCATCGTCCATGTCAACGACGCCACCGGCTGGGCGGTGCAGGAAGCGCTCCAGCGCGCGGCCGAAGCGCATCCCAACATCACCCTGGTGCCCGATCGGGTCGCGATCGATCTCGCCACCAGCCGCCACGAGGAACGCTATTCGGGCGCGGGCAATGTGTGGGGCGTCTATGCCGTCAACCGCGCCACCGGCCATGTCGAAACCTTCACCGCCAACGCGACGATCCTCGCCACCGGCGGCGCGGGGCGGACCTATCTGTTCTCCACCGCACCGCGCGGCGCGACCGGCGACGGGATTGCGATGGCGTGGCGCGCGGGCTGCCGCATCTCGAACATGGAGATGATGCAGTTCCACCCGACCTGCCTCTACAATCTCGACGTCAAGAATTTCCTGATTACCGAGGCGGTACGCGGCGAAGGCGGGCAATTGAAGCTGCCCCCCGGCGTGCCCGGCGGCGGCCACCGCTTCATGCCCGATTTCGATTCGCGCGCCGAACTCGCCCCGCGCGACATCGTGGCGCGCGCGATCGACCATGAGATCAAGCGGCTCGGGCTCGATTACGTCCATCTCGACATCAGCCACCGCGGGCCTGATTTCGTGAAGGCGCATTTCCCGACGATCCACGAAAAGCTGCTCGGGCTGGGGATCGACATGACGACCGATCCGATCCCCGTGGTGCCCGCGCAGCATTATACGTGCGGCGGGGTGGTGATCGATCGCCACGGCCGCACCGATCTGCCCGGCCTCTACGCGGCGGGCGAGGTGACGCAATCAGGATTGCACGGCGCCAACCGCCTCGCCTCCAATTCGCTGCTCGAATGCTTCGTGTTCGGCGAGGCGGCGGCCCAGCACATCGCCGCGCATTGGGACGATCTGCCCCCCCCGCCCGCGATCCGGCCGTGGGACGAAAGCCGCGTCGCCGATTCGGACGAGGAAGTCGTCATCAAGCAGAACTGGACCGAGATCCGACGCTTCATGTGGAATTACGTCGGCATCGTGCGCACCACCAAGCGGCTCGAACGCGCGGCGCACCGGATCAAGATGCTCAACGACGAGATCGCCGATTATTACGGCCATTTCCGCGTCACGCCCGATCTGATCGAGCTGCGCAACCTGCTCCAGACCGCCGATCTGATCGTCCGCTCGGCGCTCTATCGCCGCGAGAGCCGGGGGCTGCATTACACGCTCGACTACCCTGAAACGCTGCCGAAGGCGGTCGATACGGTGCTCGTTCCGTAGCGGCGGCGGCGGCGCCAACCGCCCGATATGCACGGCTCGCCGCGTATATCGGCGCGTTCATCGCAGGCTTAGACGGAAACTGTATCGTCCCATGGCCAATATCAGCATGAATCATCCGTAAAGGGTGGCGGGGCGCAATGACGCAATGGTCCAGAGCGTAACGATGACGAAGCCGGCGGTGCTTGCCGCTGCGCTGCTGGTGCTGCTGGCGGGCTGCCGGTCGGACGATCGCACCAGCGCGACCATCGCCAGCGTCGGCCATGTCGCCCAACCGAATTACACCGTCAAAATCCCGGTGCCGCCCGCCCCGGTCCGGATCGCCGCGCCGCAACCCCTGGTCGCCGCGATCGAGGCGATCGGCACCCAGTTCGACGGCAAGGTCGGGATCGCCGTCCAGAGCATCAACCAGGGCTGGACGGTCTCGAGCAACGGCGAGGTCAAACTGCCCCAGCAAAGCGTCAGCAAGCTGTGGGTCGCGATCACGATGCTCGACCTGCGCGATCAGGGCAGGCTCACGCTCGACGATCCGGTCACCGTCACCAAGGCCGATCTCACCTTGTTCCATCAGCCGATCGCCGGGCTGGTCGGCGACAACGGCTACCGCACCACGGTCCGCGATCTCCAGTATCGCGCGATCACCTCAAGCGACAACACCGCCAACGATCGCCTGCTGAGCTATGTCGGCGGCCCCGAGGCGGTGCGCGCGATGATCGCGCGCAAGCAATTGGGGGCGATCCGCTTCGGCCCCGGCGAACGGCTGCTGCAAAGCCACACCGCGGGGCTGACCTGGCAGCAGCGCTACTCGCTCGCCGGCGCGTTCCAGCAGGCGCGCGCCGCGCTGTCGCCGGCGACGCGCGCGGCGGCGTTCGACGCCTATGTCGCCGATCCGATCGACGGCGCCTCGGCCAACGCGATCGTCGATGCGCTCGCGCGGCTGGTGAAGGGCGAATTGCTCTCGCCGTCGTCGACGCAGTGGCTGATCAAGACGATGTCGGAGACGCGCACCGGCGCCGCCCGGCTGCGCGCGAGCCTGCCCGGCGGCTGGTCGATCGCCCACAAGACCGGCACCGGCCAGGATTTCGGCCGCCGCACCGCGGGCTTCAACGATGTCGGCGTGCTCACCGCGCCCGATGGCCGCCGCTACACCGTCGCGGTGATGATCGGCGATACCAGCCGTCCGGTGCGCGAGCGCCAGCAGCTCATCCAGTCGGTTGCCAGGGCCGTGATCGCCACCGATACCGAGCGCGCCGGCATGGTTGTGGCGCAACAGCCCGCGCCGATGTCGTCATCGCGCGGCGCAAACTAGTTTCGCCGCACGCTCGCCTGCGATAGAGCCGGGCGGGACATGACCAATCACCTCTATCTGGTCGATGGCTCGGGCTATATCTTCCGCGCCTATCACCGCTTGCCCCCGCTCACCAACATCCGCGGCGAACCTGTCGGCGCGGTCTATGGCTATACGACGATGCTGTGGAAGCTCGTCGACGAGCTTCACCGCGCCGACGGCCCCACCCATATGGCGGTGATCCTCGACAAATCGAGCCACACCTTCCGCAACGAGATGTACGACAAGTACAAGGCGCAGCGCCCGCCGCCGCCGGAGGATCTCGTCCCCCAATTCCCGATGATCCGCGACGCCACCCGCGCCTTCTCGCTGCCGTGCATCGAGGAAGAGGGATGGGAAGCCGACGATCTGATCGCGAGCTATGCCAAGGCTGCGCTCGCCCAGGGCTGGCAGGTGACGATCGTGTCGTCGGACAAGGATCTGATGCAGTTGATCGAGCCCGGGCTCGATCTCTACGACACGATGAACAACCGCCGGCTCGGCGCGGATTATGTCCAGGAGAAGTTCGGCGTGCCCCCCGCCAAGCTCGGCGAGGTGCTCGCGCTGATGGGCGACAGCGTCGACAACGTGCCCGGCGTCCCCGGCATCGGCCCCAAGCGCGCGTCGGATCTGATCAATCAATTCGGCGATGTCGAAGCGGTGCTCGCCGCGACCCCCGACATGAAGCCCTCCAAGATGCGCGACAATCTGATCGAGCACGCCGAGATGGCACGGCTGTCGCGCAGGCTGGTCGAACTCGCGCGCGACGTGCCGCTCGCTCTCCCGCTCGACGAATTGACACTTCAGGGCATTCCCGAGGCGCCGTTGAAGGCGTTCCTCGACCATCACGGTTTCCGCTCGCTGCTCGCACGGCTGGGCGCGGCGGCCGACGCGCCGGTCGCGGCGCCCGCCGCCGATGTCGTGCCGCCCGACGAACCTCCCTGCGATCACGATGCCTATGAAACCGTGATCACCGCCGAGGCGCTCGACCGCTGGATCGCCGAGGCCCGGCATCTGGGCGTGGTCGCGATCGATACCGAGACGACGGGCAAGGATGCGACGCAGGCCGAACTGGTCGGCATCAGCCTCGCGCTCGCGCCCAATCGCGCGTGCTACGTTCCTGTCGGCCATGGCGGCAGCGACATGTTCGCCGAAAGGCCGGCCCAGCTCGATCGCGCGCTGGTGCTGGCCAGGCTCAAGCCGCTGCTCGAGGACGCAAGCGTGCTCAAGGTCGGGCACAACCTCAAATATGACGCGACCATTCTCGGTCGCCTCGGCATCGCCATCACGCCGTTCGACGATACGATTCTGATGAGCTTCGATCTCGACGCCGGGCTCCACGGCCACGGCATGGACGAACTGGCCGCAACGCATCTCTCGCACAGCTGCATCGCGTACAAGGACGTCGCCGGCACCGGCAAGAAGCAGATCGGTTTCCAGGAAGTCGATCTCAAGACCGCGACGCATTACGCCGCCGAGGATGCCGACGTCACCTTCCGGCTGTGGCGGCGCTTCAAGGCGCGGCTGCCCGCCGAGGGCGCGACGCGCGTCTATGAGATGGTCGATCGCCCGCTGGTGCCGGTGATCGCGGCGATGGAAAGCGCGGGCGTCAAGGTCGACGCCGAGGCGCTGAACAAGCTGTCGACGCAGTTCGCGCACCAGATCGCCGCGCTCGAAATCGAAATCCACGCCCTCGCCGATGGACCGTTCACGATCGGCAGCCCCAAGCAATTGGGCGATGTGCTGTTCGATCGGCTGGGCTTGAAGGGGGGGCGCAAGGGCAAATCGGGGGTCTATTCGACCGACGTCAACGAGATGGAACGCCTCGCCGCCGACAAGGACCAGCCGCAGGGCGCCGCGATCGCGAAGAAGGTGCTCGACTGGCGCCAGCTCAGCAAGCTCAAGAGCACCTATACCGATGCGCTGCAGGCGCAGATCAACCCGGCAACGGGGCGTGTCCACACCAGCTATTCGCTCACCGGTGCGCAGACCGGGCGGCTGAGTTCGACAGACCCCAACCTCCAGAACATCCCGATCCGCACCGAAATCGGCCGCCAGATCCGTGATGCCTTCGTGGCGGAGCCGGGCAATGTCATCCTCGCCGCCGATTATTCGCAGATCGAGCTGCGGCTTGCCGCGCACATGGCCGACGTGCCCGCGCTGCGCGAGGCGTTCGCACGCGGCGACGACATTCATGCGATGACCGCAACCGAATTGTTCGGCGCGGTGACGCGCGATACGCGCGCGCAGGCCAAGACGATCAACTTCGCGATCCTCTACGGCATCTCGCGCTGGGGGCTTGCCGGGCGGCTCGACGTGACGCCGGATGAGGCGCAGGCGATGATCGATCGCTATTTCGAGCGCTTTCCCGGCATCAACCGCTATATCGCCGAGACGCTGACCCATGTCCGCGAACAGGGCTTCACAGAAACGCTGTTCGGCCGCAAGACGCATTTCCCGCGGATCAAATCCAAGGTCCAGCACGAACGCCAGGGCGCCGAGCGTGCCGCGATCAACGCGCCGATCCAGGGCACCTGCGCCGACATCATCAAGCGCGCGATGGTGCGGATGCCGGGCGCGCTCGCTGACGCCGGGCTGCCCGGCGTGCGGATGCTGCTCCAGGTTCATGACGAACTGGTGTTCGAAGCGCCCGAAGCCGAGGCCGACAAGGCACGCAGCGTAATCGAAGCGGTGATGGCAGGCGCGGCCGAACCGGCGGTGACGCTATCGGTACCGCTCGGGGTCGAGATCGGCGTGGGCAACAGTTGGGGCGCAGCGCATTGACCGAGCCCGAAGGCAAGGCGGACATCGCCGCGCTGGCCAAGGGCGGACGCACCAATGTCGGCGGGTTCGTCCTGCGGCTGATCGCGCGACTGCCATTCCTGTTCATCGCCGGACGGCTCTACGGACCGGATCTGGTCGGGCGGTTCGCGCTCGCCGTGGTCGTGGTCGAACTGGCCGCCTTGCTCGCCACGCTGGGGTTGAAACGTGGGCTGGCGCAGGCACTTGCGAACACCGATCGCCCGCACGTCCATGTCGTGTGGGATGCAATGGCGCTGGCGTTCGTGATGTCGCTGCTCGCGAGCGCGGTGCTGATCGCGTTTCCACAGGTCATGTACCCCGATAGCGTGATCCAGGGGCTCGATCGGTTCCTGCCGTGCATCATCTTCGCGATCGCCTGGTCCGATGTCAGCCTCGCCGCGCTCGCCTATCGGCTCAACATCAAGGCGACGGTGACGGCGCGCGCGGTGGTCGAGCCGTGGACGATCAGCATCGCCGCCTGGGTACTGTCGTACATCGCGTTCGACGACGGGCTGGTGCTTTCCTATGTCGCCTCGATGGCGGCGGCGATGATCGCGTCGATCATCCCGTTCGTGCGCAGCTACGGCCTGCCGTATGGCTGGTCGCCGCGGCTTTCGGAGCTGTTCACGCTCGCGCGGCGCAACATGCCGCTGGCGGGCGCCGATACGATCGAATGGGCGACACGCAACGTCGATCGCTTCATCCTCGGGCTGCTGTTCGAGCCCAAGATCGTCGGCATCTATTATATGGCGCAGCAGGTGTCCTCGCTGCCGCAGAAGCTCAAGACGAGTTTCGAGCCGGTGCTGGGCCCGGTGATCTCGCGCAGTCTTGCGGAGCATGATCTCAAAGCGGTCGCCAACCAGGTGCGGCAGGTCGGGTTCTGGACGATCACCGCGCAGGCCGCGATCGCGTTGATGCTGGCGATTCCCGGCGAAGCGGTGATGGGCATGGTCGGCCCTGAATTCGTCGCCGGCACCGCCGCGCTCGGCTTCCTGCTCACCGCCGAGGTGCTCGCCTCGACCGGCACGGTGTGCGAATCGGCGCTGGTCTATGTCGCGCGGATGCGCAACCTGATGATCTCGATGGCGATGCTCGGGGTGCAGATCGCGCTCAGCTTCGTGCTCGTTTTCGCGATGCGCGACCAGCAATGGCCGATCAATTACCAGGCCGCCGGCCCGGCGGTGGCGCTGATGATCTCGGTCACGATCACCTCGCTGATCAAGGCGCTGGTGCTCAAGGGCGTGCTCAAGGCACCGGTATCGGGCTATCGCTGGCCGCTGGTCTGGGCGACGCTGGCCGCGATCGTGGTCGGCACGATCTTCACCTCGCTGCCCAAGCGCCTTGAATGGGCCGAGCTTATCGTCGGGATTCCGGCGATCGCAGCCACCTTTCTGTTCATCATCTGGCGCTGGGCATTCGGGCCCGAGGATCGCACCTTGTTCAGCAAGGCACCGCCCCCGGACAATGACGCGTTGACGGTCGGAACGCGTTGAGGGTTTTTATCCGGTAAGCCGTGGGTGCACCGCACCGACCGCGCCCCCGTGCGGAAGCGGGCCGGTGCGGCGACTGCATCAGTGTCGGAAGTGCCGCATACCGGTGAAGACCATCGCCAGCCCGGCGGCATCGGCGGCGGCGATCACCTCGTCGTCGCGGATCGAGCCGCCCGGCTGGATGACCGCCGTGGCCCCCGCCTCAACCGCGGCGAGCAACCCATCGGCGAACGGAAAGAACGCATCCGACGCGACCGCCGAACCGATCGTGCGCGGTTCGGCCCAGCCCGCCTTGTCGGCAGCGTCGCGCGCCTTCCACGCGGCGATGCGCGCCGATTCGAGGCGGTTCATCTGTCCCGCGCCGATCCCGGCGGTGCTGCCCCCCTTGGCATAGACGATCGCGTTCGACTTGACGTGCTTGGCGACCGTCCAGGCAAAGCGGCAATCGGCGAGTTCCTGCGCGGTCGGCGCGCGCCTGGTGACGATCTTGAGATCGCTGTCGGCGACGCGGCCATTGTCGCGCGACTGGACGAGCATCCCGCCCGCGATCGTCTTCATCAACAGCCCGCCGCGCGCCGGATCGGGCAATTCGCCGGTGAGCAACAGCCGCAGATTCTTCTTGGCGGCGAAGATCGCGCGCGCTTCCGCATCGGCGTCGGGCGCGATCACGACTTCGGTGAAGATCCCGGAGATCGCGCGCGCCGTGGCACCATCGAGCGGACGATTGAGCGCGATGATGCCGCCGAATGCCGAGACCGAATCGCACGCGAGTGCCGCGTTATACGCGTCGATCAGGGTGTCCGCGCTGGCGACGCCGCACGGATTGGCGTGCTTGACGATGACCACGCTCGGCGCGGCATCGCGGAATTCGGCGACCAGTTCGAGCGCGGCATCGGCGTCACCCAAATTGTTATAGCTGAGCGCCTTGCCCTGCACCTGCTCGGCCTGCGCGATCCCGCGCGTATCGCCGGTGAGATACAGCGCGGCGTGCTGGTGCGGATTCTCGCCGTAGCGCAATTCCTGCCCCTTGGTGAGCGGCACCGACAGCGACGCCGGGAACGCCTCGCCCTGATCGACCTCGGCGAACCAGCGCGCGATCGCGGCGTCATAGGCAGCGGTGGCGGCATAGGCCTTGGCGGCGAGCCGCTTGCGATCGTCGAACGTGGTCGAACCACTCGCGACCAGCGCGTAATCGGCGGGATCGGTGACGATCGCGACATAAGCGTGGTTCTTCGCCGCCGAGCGCACCATCGACGGGCCGCCGATATCGATATTCTCGATCACCTCGTCGCGCCCGGCGCCCTTGGCGACGGTCTCGCGGAACGGATAGAGATTGACCACCACCAGATCGATCGCGCCGATCGCATGGTCGCGCATCGCCGCGGCGTGCTCGGGATCGTCGCGCACTGCGAGCAACCCGCCATGCACCTTGGGGTGGAGCGTCTTGACGCGGCCGTCCATCATCTCGGGAAAACCGGTAAGATCGGAAATGTCGCGCACCGTGAGCCCGGCGTCGCGCAGCGCCTTCGCGGTGCCGCCGGTGGAGACCAGTTCGACGCCCTTGCCCGCCAGCGCCTTGCCGAGATCGACGATCCCCGTCTTGTCCGAAACCGAAAGCAGCGCGCGGGTGATCGAGATGGCGGTCATAATATCTTTCCGTTCGCCCTGAGCGGGTCGCGGGGCGGGGTGAGCGAGCAAGCGGGCTGCGACAAGCTCAGCCCGAACGACAGGGAGTTCGCACTCCCCATAATCCTCAGGCCGCGCGCTTCAAGGCCCAGCTGACATTGGCGCCCCCCGGGGCGGCTTCGCCCGAGACGACGAGTTGCTGCGTCGCGACCGGGCGGCCATCGCCATCGATCCACACGCTCGGCTCGATCGCCAGCGTGCCGCCCTTGCAGCGGAATTGCCACGCGGTGCCGCCGGGCAGCCGCAACAGCGCCGCGAGACCGTCGGCGGTCTGCGTCACTTCGACCGTCGCGCCAAGGTGAAAGCGGATCGCGAACGGCGTCTGCGGGCGCTTGGGCACGCGCCGGCCGGCGGGTAGCAACATGTCCTCGCCGCGCAGTTCACGCCCGTCGCCGGTCAGGATCAACTGGCGGCGGTGGACGAAGCCGTGGCGCTTGGCATAGCCGTCGTGGCTCGCCTCGATCCGGCTCGCCTGCTCGCTTTCCTGCCGCGTCAACTCGACCTCGGCGACGCCCTTGCCGAGCGTGCCGTCGGCCAGCACAGCCGTCGAATTCGAATCGGCGAGCACCAATGTCGAATGCGCGGCGGTGGTGCGCAGCCCTTCGGCGAGATCGGGCGGCAGGTGCGCGACCGCGGCACGCGCGCCGCCGCAATTGACGATCAGCCGGTGGGGCCCGTCCGACATCTCGAACGCAAGCGTCGACGCGCAGCCCCCGTCGATGGCGCGCGCGACCGGCGGGGGCGCGGCATCGATAATCACGACCGCTTTCGCGGCCGCGAGCCGCTGATACCCCCATTCGCGCGCCTGCCGCATCGGGCGCGTCCGGATCCCGGTGCCCTCGACCAGACGATCGAGCTCGTCCGCGGTCAGCGGCCCGCCGCCCTGCCAGCTCGACAGCGCGTGATCGCCATGCATAATCCCGAGCAAGGCCGGCACCATCCGCGCGAGCGCCGCATCGATCGGCGCGGGCACGATCATCCGCCGCGCCTCATAGGTGCGCGCCAGCATCGCGAGGATGCGGATCAACGCGATCTGATCGCGCGGCGACCGCGACACGATACCGCCATCGTCGAACACCGAGAGCGCCAGCGCCTTGGCGATCCCCGCCTCGCCCACCGCGCGCCGCGCTTCGCCACCCGGGATCAGCAACCCGGCGGTCAGAATACCCGCCCAGGTCGCGATCCGGCGCACGCCCACGGGCTGCTTGTCGGCGACGCGATCGATGTGGCGTGCGCCGCGGGCGAGCGCGTTGAGCACACGCGACCGATAGATGAGGTCGGTGCTCGACAGGATCAGCGGTGCGTGCGCGGCCCAGAATTGCAGCCGCCGCCCGCACACATCGGGGCGCCACGCGGGGTCCGCGATGGTATCCGCATGCGCATGGAGCCAGCGCCGCATGAGATTCTCGGCGATCGGCGCGGCCTGCGCGCGCGGCGCCACCGACGACAGATCGCGCAGCCACGCGAAGCGGTGCACATAATCGAGGAAATCGGCCGAGATATCGGGCCGGGCGAGATCGAGCGTGTCGATCGCGCGCTCCTCGCCGCGGAAACGCAATCTGCCGTTGAGCAACGCATTGCCGCGCGCGACATCGCCGAAAAAGGGATCGTCGGGCACCGCGATCAGCTTGAGCGGATAGCGCCCGCGCAGCCGGAGCGTGTGGATCGGCGTGCGCCAGGTCAGGCGATGGAAGCGATCCTGCAACCGTTCGGCGAGCGACAGGCCCTTCTCGCCCCCCAGCCTGATCAGCCGCTTGCCTTCCTCGATACCGTCGGCGGCGGGATCGTCCTCGCCCGAGTTCACCCGCCTCTCAGCGCCCGGATATTGTCGGCATACGCAGCGGGGCCGCCCTTGAAGGTGGCGGTGCCCGCGACGAGGACATTTGCTCCGGCCGAGATGGCGCGCGGCGCGGTCTCGCGATCGATGCCGCCGTCGACTTCGAGATCGATCAGCTTGCCGGTCTTGTCGATCATCTTGCGGATCGCCTCGATCTTGCGGAGCTGGCTGTCGATGAAGCGCTGCCCGCCGAAACCGGGATTGACGCTCATCACCAGCACCAGATCGACCTCCTCGATCAGATAATCGAGCATCTTGGCGGGGGTCGCCGGATTGAGCACGACGCCGGCGCGCTTGCCGAGCCGCTTGATCTCCTGGATCGTGCGGTGCGTGTGCGGCCCCGCTTCGGGATGGACGGTGATGATATCCGCGCCCGCCTCGGCAAAGGCCTCAAGATACGGATCGACCGGCGAGATCATCAGATGGACGTCGAACGGCTTGGTGGTGTGCGTGCGCAGCGCCTTCACCACCGCCGGGCCGATCGTGATGTTGGGCACGAAATGCCCGTCCATCACATCGACATGGATCCAATCGGCGCCGGCGGCGTCGATCGCGCGGATTTCCTCCCCGAGTTTCGCAAAATCGGCGGAGAGGATCGATGGAGCAATACGAATGTCGGCCATGCGACGCCATGTAGCACGCGCCCGACGGCTCGCAAGCCGCCCCGTCAGCCGACCCGCATCATCCGTGCGATGAAGAAGCCGTCGCATCCCCCTTCCTCGGCCAGCATCCCCGGCAAGGTACGCAGCCAGCCGCGCGGATGCGCCGTGATCGTCTCGGGCAATTCGTCGGGCAGGACGGGATCGATCGCGAAATCGGGATGAGCGGCCAGAAAGCGCTCGATCTGCGCCTCGCCCTCGGCGGGCTCGAGCGAACAGGTGGCGTAGACGAGCAGCCCGCCGGGGCGGACCATCGTCGCGGCGCGATCGACCAGCCGCGCCTGAAGCGCCGCCATGTCGCCGACAAAACTGGGCCGGACGCGGTGGAGCACGTCGGGGTGGCGGCGGAAGATGCCGGTCGCGCTGCACGGCGCATCGAGCAAGACGGCGTCGGCGGGCGCCGGCGGCAGCCAATCGAGCGCGTCGGCGACCACCACCTCGGCGGTGAGCTGCGTGCGCGCAAGATTGTCACGAAGTCGCGCGAGACGACTTTCCGAAATATCGACCGCGACCGTCGACCAGCCCGCCGCGGCGAGTTGCATCGTCTTGCCGCCGGGCGCGGCGCACAGATCGATCGCGCGGCCGGTGCCGCGGCCGATCAGCCGCGCGGGTAGCGATGCGGCGATGTCCTGCACCCACCAGCGGCCCTCGTCGAACCCCGGCAATTCGGTGATCGGGCCGCTATCGGCCAGCCGCAGATGACCGGGCAACAGGCTGGTGCCGGGGATGGCCGCGAGCAGCGGATCGGCCTCATCCTTGAAAACGAGATCGAGCGGCGGCGGCGCGGCGATCGCGCGCGCAGCGGCGGCGAGCATCGCCTCGCCCCAGGCATGGCGCCAGCGCAACGCCACGGCATCGGCGAGCATGGGCACATCGGGCAGGCGGGCCTCGGCGCGCATCAGCGTCCCGAAAACGCCGTGGACGAGCTTGCGCGGGCCGCCATCGACCAGCGGGAGCACGGTCGAGATCGCGGCGTGCGGCGGGGTGCCGAGCACCAGCGCCTGCGCCAGCCCGATCCGCAGCGCCATCCGCGCCTTGGCGTCGTCGGGCAGCGCGCGCTGCGTCGCCGAATCGATCAGCGCATCGAGATCAGGCAGCCGGCGCAGCACTTCGGCGGCGATGGCGTGCGCGAGCGCGCGATCGTCGGGCCGGTCGAGCCCGCGCGTCGCCGGGCCAAGCGCGGCTTCGAGCGCCTCGCCGCGACGCAAAACACCATCGAGCACGCGCAGCGCCGCGCGCCGGGCAGGAACACCGGGGGCATCATCGGTACGGCGGGGGGAATGCGCCATTTCAGCGCGCGCCTAAGTTGACAAAGTTGACGCGGTGGAGGGGTATCGCATGCGTCGTCACCGCCGCCGCCACGCGCGGCATTGCGCGGCAAAGACCGGGCCGGGTAAGAATGAGGTTCATTCCTGCCCTCTGCCACAATTCGGTAGCTGTAGGACAGGCCCGAGCTGCATCGAATCGGGCAAGCCGGGCACCGTCAACGAATCGAGGAAGCCGCCATGGGCAAGCGCCCGCCGCACGTGAAGCCACCCGCCTATCTCTCGAAGAGCCCCCCGGTACCCCAACCCGATCCGGTCAAGCCGGCCGAACAGGACCCGCTGGGCAAAAATCCGGTGCGGTACGGCGACTGGGCGCTCAAGGGCATCGCGGTCGATTTCTGACCCGACGCGCCTAGGGTAAAGAGCGTTAAACCTGCCTGGTTCGCGCCGAGCGTGTCGACGCACCGTCCCTTTTTGCAGCGCCCCAAGAAAGAGCAGCCCTTCGACAAGCTCAGGACGAACGGGCCGTGCGCGGCGACGCGCTGTAAACCGGCACCTAAGTGTTTGATCCCACGGTTTGATGGTACGATGCTTTCGTTGGCATGGGCGGAAGCCTTATAGGACAGGTATGTCACGGGAGCGCCACGACCACGCACGCCGTCCGAGCAGCAATACAGCGATCGCAAGCGTCGCTCGCGGCGTTGAGCCGAGCGCTGGGGAGCAACTTTCACGTGGATATCGCGAAGGTCCGGATCGCTGAAGGCAGGGTTTACCTGTTCGTCGGCATCGACCGCACAAGCAAGTTCGCGGTCACGCAATTGGTCGACAAAGCCGACAGGCAGACGGCCTGGGCGTTTCTGGAGCACCTCCTCGAAGCCGTGCCCTACCGGGCCTT
>NZ_JAMSLX010000027.1 GCF_023806085.1 Hephaestia sp. MAHUQ-44 | reverse complement strand
CCGCACTCCGCCGCCTCAATACCGGCCACGCCAACCTCCTCGGCGCCGTCCTCACCAAGTTCGACCCCAAGAAAACCAGCAGCCCTTACGCACACTACGGATATAATTACTACCAATATGGCAGCGAAAACTAAATCTATAAATAGAATTGTTCGCCCTGTTCATTATCTCGTGCAGGCGCGTCGATGAAGGCAGCGTTCAATTAAATGAAGATCGGTGCCTTGAGTAAAATAAAGGTGTTGAATTATAGATGGCACAGAAATCAGCTCTCATAACGGGTGTTACCGGTCAAGATGGCGCCTACCTTGCGCAGCTTCTTCTTGGTAAGGGCTATATAGTTCACGGCATAAAGCGCCGTTCCTCATCGTTCAACACGGGGCGCATTGAAGGAATTTACCAGGATCCCCACGAAAGTGATGCACGCTTTCATCTCCATTATGGGGACATGACCGACAGCACCAACCTGATTCGGATCATTCAGGAAACGCAACCTACAGAGATCTACAATCTGGCCGCGCAAAGCCATGTGCAGGTGAGCTTCGAGACCCCCGAATATACTGCCAATTCTGACGGGCTCGGGACGCTGCGTTTGTTGGAAGCGATCCGCATTCTGGGCATGGAACAGCGCTGCCGTTTCTACCAGGCGTCGACGTCGGAACTCTACGGCCTCGTCCAGGAAGTGCCGCAGCGCGAGACGACCCCCTTTTATCCGCGCTCACCGTATGCGGCGGCAAAGCTCTATGCTTATTGGATCGTCGTCAATTATCGCGAGGCATACGGCCTTCATGCCTCGAACGGCATCCTGTTCAACCACGAGAGCCCGCTGCGCGGTGAAACCTTCGTAACGCGCAAGATCACCCGCGCGGCCGCGGCGATCAGCCTCGGCCGGCAGGAAAAGCTGTACCTCGGCAATCTCGACGCGAAGCGCGACTGGGGCCATGCGCGCGAATATGTGCGAGGGATGTGGCTGATGCTCCAACAGGACGAACCCGACGATTATGTACTGGCGACAGGGCAGACAACCCCGGTGCGGACCTTCGTCGAATGGGCGTTTGAGGATACCGGCGTCGCGCTCGAATGGCGTGGGCAGGGCGTGGATGAAAAGGGGTATTGCACCAAGACCGGCAACTGCCTGATCGAGGTCGATCCGCGCTATTTCCGCCCGACCGAGGTCGAACTGCTGATCGGCGACCCTTCAAAGGCGAGGCAGAAATTGGGCTGGACGCACGAGACGCCCGTCCGGGAACTGGCCCGTGAAATGGTCCAGGCCGATTTGATGGTGATGCGCGACGCGCCGATCAACAAGGACGCCTGAGCCGTGGAAGATGTCGACTTTCGGCTTGCCGGACAGAGAGTTTTCGTGGCCGGGCACCGCGGGATGGTCGGCTCGGCGATCGCCCGGCGGCTCGCCCGCGAGGATTGCGAGATTCTGACAGCGACCCGCGACGACCTGGACCTGATGAACCAAGCCGCAGTGCGCGCCTGGTTTGCTGATCACCGTCCCGATGTGGTGGTGGTTGCGGCCGCCAAGGTCGGCGGCATCCTCGCCAATGACAGCTATCCCGCCGATTTTCTGTACAACAACCTGATGATCGAGGCGAACCTCATCGAGGCATCGCATCGGGCCGACGTCGCAAAGCTGCTGTTCCTGGGATCGAGCTGCATCTATCCTAAATTCGTCGAGCAGCCGATCCACGAGGAAAGCCTGCTGACAGGGCCGCTCGAACCGACCAACGAATGGTATGCGATCGCCAAGATTGCGGGAATCAAGCTGTGCCAGGCGTATCGCCGTCAATATGGGCATGATTTCATTTCGGCGATGCCGACTAACCTTTATGGCCCCGGTGACAATTTCGATCTCAACACCAGCCATGTGCTACCGGCGCTGATCCGTAAGGCATACGAGGCGAAGCAGGCGCATGCTGCCGCGATCGAGATTTGGGGTACCGGCACGCCGCGACGCGAATTCCTTCATGTCGACGATCTAGCCGATGCCTGCGTATTGCTGCTCAAGCGCTATTCGCATTACGACCATATCAATGTCGGATCGGGCGAGGATCAAACGATCCTCGATCTGGCGCATCTGGTTTGTGAGGTTGTCGGTTTCTCCGGCGACATCCACTGCAACACCGACAAGCCCGACGGAACACCCCGCAAGCTGATGGCGGCGGACAAATTACGGGCGATGGGTTGGTCGCCGGCGATTTCGCTCCCGACCGGGATTGCCGGTGCCTATCAGTGGTTCCTCGATCACAAGGTTTTTTGATCGATCATGCGTATCCTGCTTCTCGGGCTCAATTATGCCCCCGAAGAAATCGGCATCGGCCTGTACTCGGGTGACATGGCGCGCGCATTGGCCGCATCGGGAAAGCAGGTGCGCGCAATCGTCGCGAAGCCTTATTACCCGGCCTGGAAGGTCTTCGATGGCTATTCGGGTAAACGCTGGGAAAGGGAGGTCGACGAAGGTGTCGATGTAACCCGGTGTCCCCTTTATGTCCCGGCCAAGCCGACGGGCTTACGACGGATCCTCCATCTTATCAGCTTTGCTGCCGCCGCGTTCGTGCCGACGGTGAAGGCTGGGTACAAGATTCGACCGCACGTGGTGTTCACTACCGCGCCTTCGCTGATTGCCGCACCGATCGCCTGGCTCGTCGGGTGGCTCACGAGAGCGAAGACCTGGCTTCATATCCAGGATTTCGAAATCGAGGCCGCGTTCGCCACGGGTCTGATCGACCCCGATACGTTGCCGGCCCGCATCGCCGCTAAAGTGGAAAATTGGATTCTTCAACGGTTCGATGTCGTCAGCTCCATATCGCCGCAGATGTGCGCGGCTTTGGTCCGCAAGGGTGTCGACCCCACGCGTATCTATGAATTTCGTAATTGGGCGGACGTGGATGCAGTGCGCCCGCTCGGCGGGGAGTCACTATATCGCACGGAATGGGGCATCACGACGCCCTATGTTGCGCTCTATGCGGGCAATATCGCGAACAAGCAGGGCATCGAAATCGTTCTCGAGGCGGCCGCCGCGTTGCGGGACCGGACGGATCTGACTTTCGTGATCTGTGGGGAAGGCCAAAACAGAGCGCGATTGGAACGCGCGGCCGCCCAATTAGGGAATGTTCAAATTCACGACCTTCAGCCGCGGGAGCGGCTGGGCGAACTACTGGGTTTGGCAACGGTCCACTTGTTGCCGCAACTGGCCGATGCCGCCGACCTGGTGTTGCCGTCGAAGCTCACTAATATGCTGGCCTCGGGTCGCCCCGTCGTTGCGACCGCCGATGTCGATACGGGCCTCGCTGCGGAGGTGGCAGGGTGCGGGATCACAACCCCGCCGGGGAACGCGCAGCTTTTTGCAACGGCGATTACCGATCTGCTGGATGCCGCGAAGCGGCGCACGTTATTGGGGCAGACAGCGCGTCTACGTGCCGAGGAACGATGGTCGAAGACTGCGATCCTCGATCGCTTTACGGAAAAGCTTGCCCGCATCGTCGACAACGCGGATCCGTGACCGAGCCTTGGCTAAGAGCGACGCAGCCACTCTATTGTTTTACGCACACCCAATGGAAAGGGAATTTTCGGCGCTCCCGTGATCGCGTGGGTTGGCGAAAGATCAATTGCGCTGGACGTCGACATCCGGAACACCCGCCCTGAATCGACTGGTGCGGGAAGCCCAAGCTTCTTCAAAATGTCGCCAGCCCCGCCCAGTAGCGAGAGCAACCATAAGGGAATTCGACGGGCCGGCTTGCCCGTCAAGCCGACCGAGAAGGCATCGGCCCAGATATCGTAGTCAATCGTATCGTCGCCGACGTAGAAGACGCGTCTACCCTCGCGTCCTTCCCCCGAAAGCGTAAGAGCCAAGACCTGTTGCGCCGTATTTTCGACATAGCCGAAGGCGCGCAGAATCTTTTCCGACCTGGAAGGGTGGAGATAGTGGCGACTGGAGATATGCCGAAAGATATTCTCTCTGAACGAAGGATGGTGCGGCCCCCAAATGATCGTCGGCCGGATGATAAGCCAAGAGATGGGGAGGTCGGCCGCGCGCACCATGCGTTCCGTCTCGGCCTTCGCTTCTCCATAAACGGTGTATGGAGCGAACTTGATCTCTGACTCAGGTGTGATTCCCGGCTTCACGACGAATTGAGTAGAGATGTGAACGAACTTCGAGAGGTTGGGACACAGTGCGTCAGCGCGCTGAATGACGTCGATCACGTTCTGCGTGCCACACAAGGTGGTCGTGAATTCCTCCATCCGTGTAATCTGAACGTCGGTGTCGCTAGCGAGATGAATGATCGCATCGGGCCGAAAAGCTTCAACACTGCGAGAAAGCGTTTCCAAATCCCGGACATCTCCCTGGACCCAAAACGGCATGTGTTGCGTGAAATTTGGTTTGGCCAGATCGTAAAGTGCGAAGCCATGGCCTTGCTCCAGTGCCGCATTGGCGATCTCGCCACCAATGAACCCAGAACCACCCGTGAGAAACAATCTTGTCATTTGCCGTGCGTCACCTTCAAGAAATTATATCGTGTTTTGATCGGCTTCGCCGGATTGCCGACATAAACTGTCCAAGGCTCTAAATTCTTGGCCGCTACACCCCGCGCGCCGAGAACCGCCCCTTCTCCGACCGTGACTCCGGGGCCCACGAACCCCCCCGAAGCCAGCCAGGCATGGCGACAAATGCGAATTGGGCGCGTGTAGAGCTGGAAATGCGGATCGTCGATATTATGTGTGCCGGCCACCAAATGGACGAACTGTGCCACCTCGGCAAAATCCTCCAGAACGATCTTGTCCATACAATAACATTGCACATTGAATCCCAGCACAGCGCCACGACCCATTTCCAGATTGGGGGGATACCAAATCCGCGCAGAGCCATAGACCCGCGCACCGGGTGCGATTTTCGCGCCGAAAAGATTCAGGAGAAAACGGCGCCAGGCATATAGCTGGGGTGGGGTCCATGCGGCGAACAGAAACCACGTCGTGTTCCAGGTCGCTCGAAAGAGGATGTTCGACCAACTGAAACTACGCGCGCGGCCGGCGCTGCCGTATATGCTTCCCTGACGAATGTGGTTCGACATCACCAGCCTTCAGTTTTCGGGTAGGATTGCCGCCGGCCTTACAACCAGGGCGCTGGCCCGTTCAATGACCGATCCCTGCAACTCGCGCCGGATTTCATGTCATCTCGACGCGATGTCGCGCAAAGCTCCCGTCATTGGCGCTTGCGCGGCGGTGGGGAATTCTATTCAGCGGTGCCATGAAATACCCATGTTGCGGCCATCGTCCATGATCCGCCGTCTGGCTAAGGGCGTCGGCGCGAACGCGTTCGGCCAAATCGTGAATACGGCGGTTCAACTTGCCATCGTCCCGATCCTCGCCTCACAATGGGGGTTGGAGCGCTACGGCACCTGGTTGATGATCATTACGGTGCCGTTCTACCTGTTGGTCAGCGACCTCGGTTTTGCCAAGGCCGGCGCGGTCGACATGACGATGAAGATGACGCGTGGCGACATAAAGGGCGCGCTCGTCACGTTTCAGACCACGTTTGTCTTCATCGCGACCATGTTTGTGCTCCTATGCACCCTGATCGGGCTGACCTCCGCGTTGCTGCCGGCATCGTGGATCGGATCGGCGGCGGTATCGGCGCATGAGGTGCGTTGGGCTCTGGGGCTGATGTCTTGCTATGGTGTCCTCATCATCAGCGCCACGCTCTTTTCGGGGGGCTATCAGGGCAGCGGAAATTACGCGGTCGAAGCCGCGATCGCGGCTTGCGTGCTCCTGATCGAAGGGGTGTCGGCGATGGTGATTGCCGCCTCGGGCGGGGGGATGATCGCGGTCGCGGCTTCGTACCTGATGTGGCGGGCGCTCGGCACGCTTGTCCGCGGCATAGTGATGCATCGTATCGCCAAGGGCATCCACATCGGTTTCCGTCATGCGAGCATGGATTGCATGCGTGAGTTGCTGCGCCCGGCGCTCGCGATCATGGCGGTGCCGATGGCACAGGCGTTCGTGTTGCAGGGAACCGCGCTTGCGATCGGCTGGGCCGCGTCCCCGGCCGCCGTGCCGTTGTTCACCACGACGCGAACCCTCACGCGCTTCGGCATGCAGATCGTCGGCACCGTCACCAACGCGACCATGCCCGAATTCTCGATGGCGAGCGCGGCCGCCAATCGACCGCTTCAGATCCGGTTGATTCTGCTCATCTTGGGCACGAGCGCGCTGATCCTGCTTCCGATCGGCGTGATCCTGCTTGTTGCCGGCCCCGAGATCATCGGGCTCTGGACGCACGATGTCGTCCACGTTTCATGGCCGATGGTCGCACTGATGGTGGCAGTGATGCTGGCAAACGGCAGTTGGTCGCCGGTGTCGAACATGATCGTGGCGGTCAACAAGCAACGGCTCTTCACACCGATCTTCGTCGTGCTTGCGGCGTTCAGCGCGGTTCTGGCTTATGGGCTCGCGCTGCGGTTCGGTGCCGAAGGCGGTGCCATCGCCATGCTGGTCGTCGATCTCGTCATGTGGGTCGTGATTGCCCGGATCGTGATCCGCCTGTTTGCGACGCCCCGGGAATTTTTCGAGGCAATCCCCGACGCGTTGCGCGACACCGGCCAATTGTACCGAAAGCTGCGGCGCCGATGACCCGCTGATTATTGGCCGGCGAAACGTTCTACCGGAAGGCGGAGCAATTGCAGGGCTTCACGCGCCAACGCTTCGCTTGAATCGATGGCCCGATAACCATTGCTCTCGAACCGAGCGCGCAGTTCGGAAAGCTCGGTGCATGCCAGAAGAATGGTGTCTGCCCCTGCCTGCACGAGCGTATCGGCCAGCCCATCGAACCGCGCCAGCATCTCGGCGTCCATCCGGCCGTTCACCTTGACCTGATCGATGCCCGACCAGACCAGCGCCTGCTGTTCCTGATCAAGGGGAAGAACCATCGCGCCGCGCCTGGCTGCCGCCTCGGCATAGGTGCCGAAGCGCGCCAGGCCGCCCGATCCCAAGGCCGCCAGGTTCCGACCACCTTGCGCCAGCGCCGCACCTACCGTCGCGTCGATGATATTCGGAACCGGCACCGGTGCGTCGGCCGCCCAGCGGTCGTACAGGACATGCGCTGTATTGCAGGTCACCACGACGACGGTGGCTCCCTGATCGGCGAGTTCGCGGATGGAGGCGGCGATGGCCGGGGAAAAATCGGCTTCGCCAAGATCGAGGTGACGGCCCCGGCTCGGGAGCTTGGTGTTGATGTCGAAAATGACGCGCGGATAATGCCAGTCCTTGGGTGCATCGACCAACCGATACAGCGTCGAGGCAAATTCAAGCGTTGACCAAGGCGCGACCCCGATCACTCCCAGAACGCCTTCGTCGCGCGGCCAATCCACGATGCCGCCAGGTGGGGAAATTACAGGCATTTCGATGTCATCCCAACTTTTGGAGCAATTTTATCCGGCCGCTTTCTTTCAGCTATCCTGTACCACGCGCGCAACATGGCGAATGCGATTGATTGCCAATATCCATTGCGCAGCGCCCCAACAGATCAACACGATAAGAGCTATGAGAGGAAAAAACGCGAACAGAATCATGATCACGAGAAAATTTCCGTACTCGCGAATATTAGAAAGAATGGTTCTCCCCAGTTTCCCACTTAGTCCATATACAGACAGGGAATAGTTCAATGGGGATTGTTCAGAATCGTAACCATCGACTTTTGTTCTATAAGCGTAAGACGCCAGGCTGACCGAGTAATTTACGATATTACCCATCAGGAAAATACCGGCGACCTTCACCAACATAGAGTCCAACGACAATCCGTTGATAATCGTATAATAGCATGCGGTGACGATCGCTACTTTTGTAATATCTAGCGACGAGTCCAGCCACGCCCCTTGCTTCGATCGTTGATTGGTAACTTTCGCCAATTGGCCATCGGAAAAATCCAATGTATGGGCAAGAAAGAATACGCAATACGCCGCGACGATGCTGGCCGTCCCCAGCGGATATGCCATGATGACGATCAAGCCGATGACATTGGAGATGGCCGCCGTGATCGTCAGGTGATTGGGAGACAAGCCCAGTCTCGCCGCAGCCCACACGAAATATCCCGAGGGCAGGTAGAAGATGGGCCACCAGATATTGTTAGGTGCCTGCGCGGCCCCCCTGATTTCCGCCATGGTCGGCGTTGTCATGCGCGTCTATCCAACAAATTGGCTCCGGGCTGAGCTGATGGCCGCTGTTAAGTGATCACCCATCGCCATGCAACACGCCCCCGATCGCCGACCAGACGAGATCGACGACCCGTCGCAACGTCCGATGAACCCGTCCCGCTCACCTGGAACGTGCGAACTGGCCGCTGCAACGTGTTGTCGTCGCTGAAGGCCGGATCAGCCCGCGCATGCTCCAGCCAACTTGAGTCCCGGTTGCGAGATGTGTACTTGGCATCGCCATGACACGGACGTTTTCCAGCGCGAGCGAAGACTCGCCGCGCCTTGATCGCGCGGCGATCACCGAGTTTTTCGAGCAACGCGCGGTGAAGGCTGAGACGCTTGGCCCCGTACGGGCCGTTATCTATCAGGATAAGGATCCCGATCTTGCCGAGCGCCGGGACGCGGCGGAAAAGGCGCTGCTTCTTCCCAAGATGCAGCTTGAGAGCCATCATCGCGTGCTCGATATAGGCTGCGGCACGGGCCGCTGGGCGCAGGCGCTTCTACCGCAGTGCAGCAGCTATCACGGCGCAGATATGAGCCCGGGCCTGGTGCGGATCGCCGAAGGCATGTTCGCCGCCGACGCCAAGGTCCGCTTCTCGGTTTGCGCCGCGGACGCGCTTTCGCTCGACGCGCTTGGCGAACGCGAGCCTTTCGATCGCCTGCTCTGTGCAGGTGTCCTCATGTATCTTAATGACGACGAGGCGTTGCGCGCGCTTGAGGCGATGGCCGAGGTCGCGGCGCCCGAGGCGCTGATCGTCTTGCGCGAACCGCTCGCGACGAACCTGCGGCTCACCATTACGGAACATTTCTCCGAAGACATGGAGCAGAATTACAACGCTATGTACCGCTCCGAACCAGAACTGATCGCCATGATCGACCAGACGCTGTCCGCAAGCGGATTTCGCGTCCGCGATCGCGGCGACGTCTATCTCGATGCAGCGCTCAACAACCGCGCCGACACCAAGCAACGCTGGATCGTCATCGCACGATGAGAACAGCATTCTGTTTTGATCTCGACGGCACCGTTACGCGCACGGAAATTCTGCCGTGCATCGCCTCGGAACTGGGCATTTCCGATGAAATGGAGACGCTAACCCGCGCCACGATGGACGGGCATATCGATTTCATCCCCTCCTTCCGGCTGCGCTGCCTGATCCTCGGCGCGATCCCGCCGGAGCGGATCCGCGCCATCGTCGACGCGGTGCCCCTCAATGAGGACATCTTCAGTTTCATTCGGCGCAACAATGCCGATTGTTTCCTAGTGACGGGCAATCTGAACATCTGGATCGACGGCATCGCCGAGGAATGCGGGGCAACCCTATACTCCTCGACGGCCTCGTTTGACGACGGCAAGCTGTCGCTTGGGACCATCCTCGACAAGGGCGACGCCGTGGCGGACATTCGGAGCCGGGGCTATGATCGCGTGGTGGCGATCGGCGACGGCGCCAACGATATGCCGATGTTCCGCGCCGCCGATGTCTCGGTGGCGTTCGGCGGCGTCCACGCGCCGTCACACGCTGCAATCTCAGCCGCCGATTATGTCATCCATGAGGGAGTGGCTCTGTGCAGCCTGTTAGAAGCGCTGTCGTAGCAGCAGCGGGCCTGGGGTCGCGACTTGGCCTTGGCATGCCCAAATGTATGATCGAGGTGGGCAAGCAGAAGATTCTCACCCGGCTGGTCGGCCTGCTCGAGCAGCATGTCGACACGATTCACCTTGTGGTCGGCTATCGCGAGGAGTTGGTCATGGAATATTGCGCGAGCTATCACCGCAATGTGGTGATTGTGCGCAACCCCGATTTCCATGCCACCAATACCGCCTACAGCTTCGCGTTGGGCGCGCGCCATCTGAAGGGCAAAGTGCTCTACATGGACGGCGATCTGCTGGTCGTACCGGCCGATATGGCGAATTTTCTGGAAGAGGCCGCACATCACGACGTCCTCGTCGGGCTGACCGAACCCAAAAGCGAGCAGACGGTCTTCGCGAGCGTGGCCGCCCCGGCAACTGATGAATTGGCAGTGACCGGCTTCTCCCGCACCGAAGCGAGTGCGTTCGAATGGGCGAATATCGTGACCGGCCCGGCGGATCTGCTAGCCGGCGCTGATAGCTATGTCTTCGAGCACCTCGCGCGATCGCTCCCGCTCCCCGGGTGCATGCTCCACCTCGCTGAAGTTGATACCGCCGCCGATCTCGAAGCGGCGGAGCGGTTTGCTGCGGCGGTGTAAACAAGGCGGTTGCACGGGGATCGTCGCTAGGCTGTCAGAAGCCACATTGATCTTCCCGCGGTTTGGCGGACACGCTGGGTTAGCCGATCATGCGCTGTTCGGCCTGTTCGGGCGTGAGATACCCGAGGGCCGAGTGCATGCGATGCCGGTTGTAGTATCCTTCGATGTAGCCGAACAGGGCTTGCCGAGCCTCGGCTTGGGTTGCCCATTGGCACTGATGGACGAGTTCGACCTTGAGGGTATGGAAGAAGCTCTCCATCGGGGCATTATCGGTAAGCGTGGCCTGGAGGCCGCGGTTCAGGCGGCTTGAGCGATGGGCTGATCGACAGGTGGCTGCCAATTCCATGGGAGCAGTTCGTCCCAGCGGGTGGCGGGCCAATCGGCTGCGATCTTGCTG
>NZ_JAMSLX010000013.1 GCF_023806085.1 Hephaestia sp. MAHUQ-44 | reverse complement strand
ATCAGCAAGATCGCAGCCGATTGGCCCGCCACCCGCTGGGACGAACTGCTCCCATGGAATTGGCAGCCACCTGTCGATCAGCCCATCGCTCAAGCCGCCTGAACCGCGGCCTCCAGGCCACGCTTACTCTTGGTCCGACTTCATGAACAAAGGGCAGCTTCACTAGCTCGCCGCCCGGAAGCGGACATTCCGGATCGTCGAACATTGCTGCCATGCGCCCATGTCGCAAACAATTTCGAGAGCGACCGCTTTCAGGTCGTGATCGGCCCCTGAACGACAGGGATAGAGCGCAAGACCATCATTGCAATTAGCGCGGTGGCCCTGCAATTTTCGCAAATCCGCATTTGCCGGGCAATGGTTCATCCATTTGACGTGACTGCACCAGCCGCTACCGAAACAATTCTCGCGATTCCTCGTCAATTCAGTCGGATAGGTGAAACCGCCGCCATATTCGTGAAGATTGCCGCGCCTCCGCTTCCCTAGCATTGCGCCGGGCTCGCCGCTTCCATCCAAGGCGCGTCCCGGCCGCACGGCTGCATGGAAAGGACGCCCATGCGAGAGGACGATGTCGACGCAGCGGTGCTGGCTTGGGAAGACCGGCAGCCTTACGATCGCCTGCTGACCCTCGATCGCGCCGGATGGGCCTGGCAGGCCGCAATGCGGGCCGCGCGCGACGCGCCCCGGCTGCTGCGGTGTCGAACGCTCGAAATGCTCGAGCGCGCGCCGATGGTCCGGCTCATGATCGCAGACACGCCGCTCGACGACGCCAGGGAGGGTCTGTGGGGCTGGCGATTTCAACCCGGACAACGACGTCCATGCGCCGCCCCTGGTCTTCTGGTCGCCTGAACGGCACGCCGCCGTCCTCGAAGCCGATGCGGAAACCTGCCGGGCCGACGATCCCGACGCCTTCGACCTGGCCAGCCTCCCCTGCCCGGCCTGGCTGCGGCGGGCGGCCCGCGGCCGCGAGGAGCTGTTGATCGTCGATGGGGCCCGACGCCTGGCGCTGACGGCCGCCGGTGCGAGCCTCGCCGATGGCCCGGTGCGGCTGCGCTACCGCATCGCCGGTTTCGACAGCGCCGAGCCGCGCGTCATGACCCTGCGCCGCCTGCTCGCGCTCAAGCGCCTCAGCCGCATTCCCGCCAACCTCTATCCTCCCGTGCGTCGCGCCCGCCGCTGGGCCGACGCCCTGCGCGCCCATGACGGGCGACGCGCCGGCGCCAGCCAGCGTGAAATCGCCATCGCCCTGTTCGGCCGCGCGCGCGTCGAGCGCGAATGGTACGAAGGCAACAACGACCTCAGAAAGACCGTTCTGCGCCTCCTGCGCACCGGCGAACGCCTCGTCGACGGCGAATGGCGCGGCCTTCTGCGCGGATGAGTTCATGCGGTCATCCGCCCTTCATCGCCCAGAAGGCCCGGTAGCCCGGCGATGTCGCCGCGAGTGTTGCGTGATCGCCGGCCACGGCCCGCCCGGCCTCGAGAAAGACCACCATGTCAGCCGCTTCCGCCAGCCACAGCCGGTGGCTGACCAGGATCAGCGTGGTGTGGCCGCGATAGGCGTCGCGCAACGCGGCGATCGCGGCCGCCTCGCTCGGCCGGTCAAGCGCCGACGTGGTCTCGTCGAGCAACACTGCCGGCGCCTCCACGCCGGTCAGGCGCGCCAGCTCCAGCTTCTGGATCTGGCCGCCCGACAAACGCTCGCCCTGCTCGCCGACGATCAGGTCGAGATCAGCTGCGCGGCCGTCGGGATGGAACCGCCAGGCGTCGAGCAGCGCCGCCAGCCCGACATCGTCAAGCCGCGTCGGCGGATAAAGGGCGTTGTCGCGCAGCGTGCGGTTGAACAGGCCGACGAGCTGGGGAACGTAAAGCAGCCGACGCAGCCGGTCATCGGCCTGCGCCGGTTGGCCGTCGATCAGAATGCGGCCCTCGCTGGGCTCCATCAAACCGGCCGTCAATTGCGCCAAAGTCGACTTGCCCGAGCCGTTCGCGCCGGCGATCACCACGAACGCGCCGGGGGCGATGGCGGCATCGACCCCGCTCAGCACGTCGGGCGCTTCGGGTCCGCCGTAGCGGAAGCCGACGCCCTCAAGCCGGATCGACGTCGCCGGCGATGCAGGATGGCGCGGCACGGCCCCGTTGGTCCCGCCGCCGCCGATCGCCAGCACCTCCCCGACATTGGCGAGCGACACCCCGGCCTGGCGCACGATGAAGCCGATCCCGCCGAGCGGGACCGCGAGCCGGAAGGCATAGGCCTGGAGCAGCACGAAATCGCCGACCGTGATCCGCCCTCGCCCGACGTCGTTCGCCGCCAGGACGAGCAACACGACCAACCCCGCGCCGATCACCAGATACTGGACCGCCGCCGTGCCGATCAGCATCGACGACAGTCGTTCGGTCGCCGCGCGCTTGACGCCGACCTCGTCGTCGATCGCCGCCAGCTCCTGCGCCGTCGTGCCGTTCAGCACGACACGGCGCGCATTGCGTAACACGTCGCCGATCCGCTGCGAGACGCCCGTCGCCGCCGCATTGGTCGCCTTCGCCTGAATGTGAAAACGGCCTGCGCCGCCCTGCGTCGCGCCGGCATAGGCCAGCAGAACCACCGCCAGGATCAGCACATAACCGATCGGCACCGCCGTCGCGGCCGCCGCGAGGCTGACGACCAGCTGTACCGTCATCGGCGCGACCCGGCCGATCAGACCGTCGACCACCAATTGAAGGCTATACGGGAGCCGCTCGAGCTGGCCAAGCGTGCGCCCGCTGTCGCCGTCACGCCGCGACGCGGCGTCGGGAAGCCGCGACGCCATCGCCCGTCCGATCAACGCTCGCGACAAGCCGTCGATCAGCCGCATCGTGTGCCGGAATTTGAGCGCGGCGGTGAAGGTCGCCCCCGACCAGGTGAGCACGAAAGCGGTCACCAATGCCGCGGCGACCGGCATGGACAAGTCGCCGTCCGCCAGCCGGTCCACCAGTATCTTGAGCACGAACGGCCCCATCGTCGTCAGGCCGATTCCCACCAGTTCGATCAGCGTCCCGAGCACAAGGTCGCGCCGCAGGCCGAGCGCCGGCTGCGCCATGAGGCCGATCAGGCTCCTGAGGACCGCCAACGCACCCACGGCCACCTCCTCATTACCGCTTTTGCGCCATGTCAGCGCGCACCGCTCGCAGCGGTGCGCATCAAGCCTATGCCTTGCCCGCAAGCCCGGCTTTACGATTCCGACGGTCCGACAGATGACCGACAACAGCGGTCTGGCGGGATCGTCGATTCAAGCCCGCCATGGCGAATTGCACCGTCTCAGCCAGCGCTGCGCACGGTCGCGTTCGAAAATCGAAGGTTCAAAGAGGGGAAGGCCTTCCCCTGGGCGTGAGCCCGAAAACGGTCTCCCGCCACCCCTTCATGCGGGGGCGAGCCCCCGCAACGCCCCCGTTACGGTCGCTGCGCGCCGCGCGGCGGCATGTCTGTTGGGGCCTCTCCCGGTGGCGCGGAAGTGGGCGGCGCTCCCTTCTGGACCCGCAGCAGGCGGCTGCAAGCCGGCGAGCCGGCTCCGCAGGGCGGCCCTGGCCGGCCTTCCGCTGCGCTCCACGCCGCCGGTGGGTTCCGCCGCCCGCTCTTGCGGGTCCTGCCGGTCGCAAGTCGCCGCCCACCCCCGCTTCCGGGGGAGGCCCTGGGGTTTTGGGGCGGGGATGGAGGACCGTCATGCGCCCGACCAGCCAGCCGCAGCCCCCTCGGACAGGGGGAAGAAAGACGGGACGGGCATCGCCCGCCCCGAACCCTCGCGCCAATCTCTATGATGCAGTGACCGACGCCATCATCGCCCAGCTTGAGGCAGGCGTTTTTCCATGGGCGCAGCCTTGGGGCCCTACCGGAACCGACGCCCCCGCCCTTCCCCGCAACGCTGTGACCGGACGCCGCTATTCCGGCGTCAACATCCTGCTCCTGTGGGGCGCGACCTTCGCGGGAGGCCATGCCTCACACGACTGGCTGACCTTCCGTCAGGCACTCGCGGCGGGCGGGGCCGTCCGCAAGGGCGAACGCGGGACCACCGTCGTCTACGCCCACCATTTCACGCCCGAAGCCGAAAAGGCGCGCGCCCGCGAGACCGGCGAAGACGCCCGCGTCGTGCCCTTCCTCAAGCGCTTCACCGTCTTCAATCTCGACCAGTGCGAGGGACTGGACCGGCTTGCGCCCGCCCCCGCGCCACGTACCGAACGTGACATCATCCCCAGCGCCGAGGCGCTGATCGCGGCCAGCGGCGCAGACCTGCGCATCGGCGGCGACCGCGCCTTCTACGCCCCCGGCCCCGATTTCATCCGGGTGCCGCCGCAAGCCGCCTTCTTCGCACCCGTCGACTATTACCGCACCGCGCTCCACGAACTGACCCACTGGACCGGTCATCCGACCCGGCTCGGACGGGACCAGTCGGGCGGGTTCGCAACCCCCGCCTACGCCCGCGAGGAACTGGCGGCGGAAATGGGCAGCGCCTTCCTGTGCGCCGCCCTCGGCGTTGTTCCGACCGTCCGTCACGCCGATTATCTCGGTTCTTGGCTGAGCGTTCTGCGCGAGGACAACCGCGCCCTGTTCCGCGCCGCCTCTCAGGCGTCGAAGGCCGCAGACTTCCTGCTCGCCTTCGCCCCGCCCGATCCGCTCGCGCTGGCGGCGCAGGCCGAAGGGATCGCGGCGTGACCGCCGGTCCCGTCATCCCCTTGCGGCGCAGCGCGCCGGGGTCCGCCCATGGACCGAACCCGTCTCCTGTCGGACCGAGGCGTCCGGCGGAAATCCCGATCCGAACGCCGAACCCGGCGACGGACGAGCGCGCGGCTCTTTCCGCGCAAAATCTGGCCCCGCCCGTCACCCGCAGGAACGATTGAACGGACGGGACCGGTCCACTCCCCAAGGAGCAGACTGTCATGCAACTCGCAAACATCGATTTGGGCAAGCTCAGCATTTCCAAGCTGAACATGCGCCACCACCGGCAGGCCCCGGACGTCTCCGACATCCTGCCGTCGGTCCGCGCGCGCGGGGTCCTCGTGCCCCTGCTCGTGTGCCCCTCCGGCGAAGGCGAGACCTTCGAAATCGTCGCCGGACGACGCCGCTATTTCGCGGCGCGCACCCTTCTTGAAGACAGCGGCGAAACCGACCCGCTGCCTTGCGCCGTGATGGAGCCGGGCGACGATGCAGCGGCGCTGGAGGCCTCGCTCATCGAAAACCTCGCGCGGCTTGATCCCGACGAGGTCAACCAGTGGGAGACCTTCACCCGTCTGGTCCGGCAAGGTCGGACCCTTGAGGACATCGGACGCACCTTCGGCCTGACCGACCTCTATGTCCGGCGTATCCTCGCGCTCGGCGGTCTCCTGCCGCGCGTCCGCGCCCTCTACGCCGCCGACGCTCTCGACGCGCGCACCGTCCGCCACCTGACGCTGGCCTCGAAAACCCGGCAGAAGGACTGGCTCGCCCTTTATGACGATCCTGATCAATACGCCCCGACCGGCGCGCAGCTTAAGGCGTGGCTATTCGGCGGACAGTCGATCTCGACTAAGGCCGCCCTGTTCGACCTGGCGACCTATCCGGGCCGCATCGTCACCGACCTGTTCGGTGATGACGGCTGTTTCGAGGACGCCGACCTGTTCTGGACCGAGCAGAACAAGGCGGTGGCCGCGCTGCGCGACCGCTATCTGGAGGACGGCTGGACGGCGGTCGAGGTGATGGACGCAGGCGACTATTTCCACGCCTATGACCATGAGAAAACTGCCAAGGCGAACGGCGGCAAGGTCTTCATCGCCGTCAGCGCACGCGGAGAGGTCACGGTCCACGAAGGCTATGTCTCGGGCAAGGAGGCCCGGCGCGCCCGCGCCGCCGCCGCCAGGACCGAGGCGCAGGCCGCCGGTCTGGACCCGGCCTCAGGCCGGTCCGAGGTCTCCAGCACGATGCAGACCTATATCGACCTGCATCGCCATGCGGCGGCGCGCGCCGTGCTGACCGATCATCCCGGCGTCGCCCTTCGCCTTCTCGTCGCCCACGCGGTCGCCGGGTCGCCTTTATGGTCGGTCAAGATCGAGGACCAGTCGGTGCGCAACGACGCCGTGGCCGAAAGCGTCGAGACCTGTGCGGGTGAAACCGCCTTCGACGCCAAACGCCGCGTCGTGCTCGCGCAACTGGGCTTCGGCCCGGACGACCCGACCGTAACGCGCGGCGGCTGCGACGAGACGGTGACGGCGCAGGTGTTCGCCCGCCTCAGCCGTCTGTCTGATGACGAGGTGGGCGCGGTCGCCGCCGTGGTCATGGGGGAGACCCTCCATGCAGGCGGCGCGCTGGTCGAAATCCTCGGCGCAGCGCTCAAGGTGAACATGAGCGCATGGTGGAGCCCTGATCCGGTCTTCTTCGACCTGATCCGCGACCGCCCCGTCGCCAACGCCCTCCTCAAGGAGGTCGGCGGCAAACGCATCGCCGACGCCAATCTTTCGGGCAAGGTAAAGACGCAAAAGGCCATCGTCTGCGACTTCCTCGACGGCGCGAACGACCGGCCCAAGGTCGAGGGGTGGACGCCGCGCTGGCTGTCCTTTCCCCCGGCCCGCTACACCGACCGGCCCTTCGCGCCGCTGGACCGGTGGAGCCGGGTCAAGGCCGTCGCCCGGCGCTTGCCCGCGCCTGAACCGGCCCAAGATTCGGTCGCATCCGAGGCCGCGCGACCCCCGGACGCCGCCCAGCCGGACGCCACCCTTACGGTGTGACGCCTAAGGGGCGGGCGGCGGTTTTCCGCCGCCCGCCCCTCTTTCGCTGCTGCGTCCATCTCTCTCAGCCAGGCGACGCCCGCAATCTTGCCCGGCGGTGTCGAAACGCCCAACGACTGGGCGTTTCATCGCGCATCATGGAAAATGATTCCCACCGCATGGCGCATGCCGGAGCGCAGACGGCTCACGCCGTGTCGAAGATTGACTCGATAGGTTCCCCTGGCACCCTGAACTGGACGGTGGTGGACAGCGAACACCACAGCGTCACCTCGCTTGAGCGGCACGACCTCGGCGCGGCTTTGCATGCGTGGCCGTTGCTCGGTCAACACGAACTCCCCACCTGTGAAATCCTCGCCCGGTTCCGAGAGCAAGATGGCGACCTGCAGCGGAAATGCGAGGTCGCCGTAAAGGTCCTGATGCAGACAATTATAGTCTCCAGGCACATACTGGAGCAGCAGCGGCGTCGGCCGCGTCTGGCCCCCGTCGCGGCACTGCCGAAGCAATTCCGCATGGTCTGCCGGGTATCGCCGCTCCATCCCCATACGGGTGTTCCACGCGTTCGCGATTTCCGCGAGATGAGGATAGAGCGCGATGCGTAAACCGCCGATCAGATCGGGCAACGGATATCGAAAATAACGATATTCACCCTTGCCCAACCCATGTCGCGCCATGTGAACATGACTGCGGAAATGCTCTTCATGCGGATAAAGCGCGGCGATGCTCCCGCACTCCTCTGGCCTCAGCAGTGTCTCCAGGATGGCGCACCCGCCGCTATCCAACTGTGCGTGCAAACCGGTCCAGTCACAGGAGTTGACGCGATCCGCGATGGATTTGGCCTCTACAGGTGGCCCTTCAACGGTTCCGAGGTCGCTCATGCCCGTGCTTCCCGGTCGAGCAGCGCGCGTTTTCGCTCGACGCCCCAGGCATAGCCCGAAAGAGCGCCATCCGAGCGAACGACCCGGTGGCAGGGAATGGCGAGCGCGACGACGTTGGCCGTACACGCGCTGGCCACGGCCCGAACCGCCTTCGGCGCGCCGACCCGCCGCGCAAGTTCAGCATAGCTGAGGGTCACGCTGGCCGGTACGCTGCGAAGAACCTTCCATATCTGTTGTGGGAACGACGTGCCGCGCAGGTCGAGATCCAGATCAAGGCCCTCGGCTGGTGCATCGAGGAATGCCAAGACTTTGTCGAAATCCGCGCGGACACTGTCCTCGCTTCGTACGGCTTGGTCGCTGGGGAAGCGGCTTTCGAGATCGCCTGCCAAGGTGTCGGCGCCAGAACCGATCAGGAGCGCACAAACCCCCAACGCGCTTCGAGCGACCAGAATCTGGCCAAGCTCGGTGTCGATGACGCGGAACGTGATCGCCTCGGCCGACTCTGTCTCTCGTCCTGAATTCGGGCGATGCGGTGCGGGATTGATAAAGGGCATGTCGATACTCCTGGTTCCTGCACCTTTGGTACGCGCACCCTTGCGTCCTCGAACTCCGATCCTTGCTTTGGAATCGATATTTTTCTGACCGGCGCTCAAGCGAGGCGAGTGACGGCATGTTTCTCCAAGAGAAAAATCTCGCCGGTCATGAACCAGACCTCGATGGCGCCGTCGTTGTGACCATGCCAGACGGCGCGCCCGGCGCGAGCCAAATCGCCGATATGCTCGATGACCAAGGCCCTGAGCGTATCCGGGCTGGACGACGGGATCAGCGGCTGGACGGCCATTTAGAGCACGGCCCGCAACGTGAGGTTGATACGAGTCCGACCCAGACCGCATGATCGCCCTCCTTCAATGGACGCACGCCGTGGAAACGAAGGCGCGACGGTCCGCCGCGATTCCAATGAGCGCCGGGTTGATATGGACGGACGATGCGCTAGCGTCCCGGGCCTTATCTTGTTCGGGGTTTCGCATGTCCCAAGACACCACGCCATCGTCTGATCTGATCGGCCTCACTGCCGATGTTGTCGCCGCCTTTGTCGCCAACAACACCCTCGCCGCCGCCGATCTACCCGGCTTGATCGCCGCAGCCCACGCCGCCTTCGCCGGACTGGGGACGATAGACGACGCGATTTTCGAACCGGCGCCTGTCGCAGCAGTCAGCGCGCGCAAGTCGCTGGCGAACCGCGACCGCATCCTCTCCATGATCGACGGCCAGCCCTATGCTAGCCTCAAACGGCATCTGCGCGCCCACGGTCTGACGTCCGATGAATATCGCAGCCGTTACAGGCTCCCGGCCGACTATCCGATGATCGCGCCAGGCTATTCTGAGATGCGGCGCGATATGGCTAAGGCGATCGGCCTGGGGCGAAAGACCACCGCCACCAAACCCGTCAAACCAACTAAGCCGGCCAAGCGTCCGGTGAAGCGACCCCGCCCTTAGCGATCGTCAGACTGCGCCATTAGCCGCGCCGAACACGGCGCTGGCTCGCCGGTCGAGGGTTCGCCCTCACCGCGCTGGTGCGCATGTCTGCGGTTGTTCCTGCCTCTTCCGCGCTCCGCCCCTGGCTTCGACGCGAGGGGCGACCGCCACTTCCGGGGATGGTCGTAATCCGCTTTCGACATGCCAGGGCACGACACCCGGCGGTGCGTGACGACCTATGGGCGGTCCGGCCCGGCCGCAAACCATCGCGTACAGACTGTTTTCCCCGCCGCGCAAGACGCGGCTCCTCGCGGCCGCTTCGCTGCAAAACAGCCCTTCGCTCCGGTGCTTCGCCCCTTCGGGTTCAGCCGCGCCAGCCCGCCCAACACGGTCCGCACATCGCCGGGGATCAGCCCCGACGAAGTGAAGAAAGGACCATTCCCATGTCTGCAATCGGCTATGTCACCCGCACCGACGTCGGCGGCTTCAAGGGTCAGATCAAGACGCTTTCGATCCGCGCCGACATCGACATCACGCCCAATCACGAGAAATCAGCGCCCAGCCAGCCAGACTACCGGGTGTTGAGCGGCGGCGTCGAACTGGGCGCCGGCTGGATCCGGACCGGCGAAGTGTCGGGCAAGGACTACGTCTCCCTTAGCCTCGCCGCGCCGGAATTCGGGCCGCGCCGCATCTACGTCAACCTCGGCCGCGCCGCCGGTCAGGATGACGACGACGCCTTCGCCCTGATCTGGAATCCGGTCGACTAAGGCGTCGCTCTACCCCCGCGCCCCAAGGGCGCGGGGGCCTTTTCGTTCGCTTTACGCCCCCGCCCGATTTCCGGGGGAGCCGGAATCGGGCCTGCCATCCGCGCCCCCTCCCCGCTCAAATCACACCGTCCACGGGCGATCCGACCGATCGCTCGTGGACACAGCGACGGGAGGTTCACGGTGGATGAAGACGCCAACACACGCGCCGAACGCGCCCGACGCGGCAGTCCGTTCCTCAACACGGCCCAGGCCGCCTTCTATATCGGCCTCAACAAATCGACCCTGGAGCTCATGCGCAGCCAGGGCGGCGGCCCGCGCTATCGTCGTCATGGCCGCTTCATTCGCTACCACATCGATGATCTCGATCACTGGTCGCTGACCAATCACAAGCCCGCCTGCCGCAGCGGCCGCCATGGCTGACCCTCGGATCAACCTGGTCGATTGGCGCGCGCCGACGAACCGGCGCCGCCGCGCGCAGAGGCGCCGCTGGCTCGCCGCCTCAGCAGGTGGATTGCTGCTGATTGCGGTCACCGCCGATCTCGAGGCCCACGACACCGCGCCGCGCGTGATCTGGAATCCCAGCGCCAGCGCCCCGATCGGGTTCTGGCGCATCGATCCGCACGCCGCGGTCGATGTTGGCGACATGGTGCTGGTGCGACCGCCCCTGCCCGTCCGTCGTCTCGCAGCGGAACGCCGGTACCTGCCGATGAACGTGCCGCTGCTGAAGCGCATCGCCGCGGCCAACGGCGACAAGGTTTGCACGCTTGGCGCCACGCTTTACATCAACGAACGGGCCGCAGCGACGCGCCTCGCCGCCGATTGGAAAGGCCGTTCTCTGCCGTGGTGGCGCGGTTGCCGTCGTCTCGGTCGTGACGAAGTCCTGCTCCTGAACGATGCAACGGAATCGTTCGACGGACGCTATTTCGGGCCGCTTCCAACCACCGTGGTGATCGGCGAGGCGACCCCGCTGTGGCTGCGCTGAAGCCCATCGCCGCCACCCTTCTTTTGGCGATGATGACTGCCCCCGTTCATGCCGACGACGCTGTTGAGCCGGCCTCGGCGGCCGCTCCGGCGACGCCCACTCTCGCCCGCTGGGATCCTTTGATCACCGAAGCCTCGCGGCGGTTCGCCGTTCCGGAGACCTGGATCATCGCCGTGATGCAGGCCGAAAGCGCCGGTCGCACCCGCCTCAACGGGCGTCCGACCACCTCGTCCGCCGGCGCAATGGGCCTCATGCAGCTCATGCCGGACACCTATGCGGCGTTGCGGCGGCGATACAGCCTCGGACCCGATCCGCACGATCCTCGCGACAACATCATGGCCGGAACCGCCTATCTGCGGCTCATGTACGACCGCTTCGGTTATCCCGGCCTGTTCGCCGCCTACAACGCTGGACCGGGCCGCTACGCCGATCACTTGGCGACGGGCCGCCCACTTCCTCTAGAAACCCGGGCCTACATCGCCCAGATCGCGCCACCACCGTCCGCCCCGTCCATGCCGCCCGCTGTCGTCTCTGGGGAGCGGCTATTCTTCGCGCTTCAGCCCCTCGCGTCGCCCGTGAATCCGCTGGCGCAAGCACCACTACCGGGCAGCTTGTTCGTCATTCGCAAGGCGATCACGCCTGGGGCCAGAACACCTGATTGAACGTCGGACCAAGGCCGTCGAAGGACACCTGATCACCAGAATGCGGGAGGAAGTCGAAGCGAGCGAGAGGCAGGCTGTCTGCTCGGATCGAACCAGTATTCGGGACGGCTCCGACCGCCTCAAGGACGACGGGGCCCCACCATTTTTCCCGGCGGATCACGGTCGTCGCTCACCCCAAGCACGGTGCGCCGCCGAGAAAAATCGTGACCCCCATCGCCGCTCCGCGGTCGCTTCGCGATCCCTGACCCGGTCGGATCCATCCCGAATTGCGACGCCATCCTTTCCGGAAAATCAGGAGGCGACGATGACCATTTATCAGCAGGTTCAAGAACTGCGGGCGGAGCTTGGGAACTGCAACAATGCAGAGGAATGCCGCCAGATCGAAAGCGAACTAGCCACGGCCAAGCGGGCGCTGGCGGCGCAAGACGACGCGTTCGAGGCCTGGCTGAAGGCGCTCGAATGAGCGCCGTCGAGGACGAAACGGCGACGTCAGCGCACCGTTTCGTCCTTGTCGACGATGTCCCGTCCTCCGATTATGACCGCAGTGAGCACCGACAAGACGCTGGAAGGCGTACGGATGGGTGATATCGACGCGGAACGAACGGCCCGATTGGAAGCGAAGCGTGGTGGGTGCGTCTCGAGGTCTCGCACCTGTCCGAGGACACCATCCGCGCCTTTTTCAATCGGCGGAGTTTGTCCCGAAATCGCGCCGCCTGGGCGGCTGCGGAACGCCGCGCGAAATGGCGCGCAGCCCGGGTGGCGGCGGCTGAGCGACGCTGAGAAACGCCCCGGCTCACTCCACGGCGTGAAATGATCAGGGCCGGTCGCCGGTGGGGATTTGCGAACACCGGATGGCTGCCGGCGGATGTCGGATGAGCGGCAAATCGGCTAGGGCAAGATTGAAGCTTGGTCTCGCAAGCGAGCCCAAGACATTGTCTGCACATCGTTTTTTCGCGAGACAAGTCGAGCGAACCCTCGAATTAGCGAGACAGGCGGCCCGTAAGTCGTTGATGCCGCAGAGGGTGTCGCGAGACTCGTTGATCTGCGTGATCGATGTGGACAAGGCTCTGGAGAGAAGGGCCTTTTTCACGAGGAGTCGGCGACGTGGCCGTGGACGACGATTTCGAGCCTCGCCTCGGACGCCTGCGGGCGCAGCCCGGTCAGGCCGGGCGGCGCTACCTCAAGCAGGTGCTGCACGCGCGGGCTCGAGCTGGCGGCCGAAAGCCGCACCGCAAGGGCTTCAACGGCAGCCGCATCGGACGCGGCGCGGTGGCCGCACGGCTGTTGGGAAGCCGCGACCGCTTCGCCGCCTACCGACAACGCCGCGTGATGGTGAAGACGCGCATCATCGCCATGGGAACTTCCAAAGCCATGGATGCAGCCCGCGCGCATCTCAGCTACATCCGCCGCGAAGGCGTCACGCGCGACGGCCAGCCCGGTCAGCTCTACGGCGCGGAACACGACAAGACTGACGGCCGGACCTTCCTCGATCGCCAGGCCGGCGATCGCCACCAGTTCAGGTTCATCGTCTCCCCCGAGGACGGCGCCGAATATCAGGACCTGAAATCGCTGACCCGGCGCGTCATGGCGCAGATGGAGACGGACCTCGGCACGCGGCTTGACTGGGTCGCGGTTGATCACTTCAACACCGGCCATCCGCACACCCATATTCTCCTGCGGGGAAAGACGGAGCGTGGCGCGGATCTGATCATCGCGCCGGAGTATCTGACAGCCGGCCTGCGCGAACGCGCCGCCGAGCTGGTGAAAGTCGATCTGGGGCCGCGGACGGACATTCAAATCGAGGACCGACTGCGGCGCGAGATGGACCAGGAACGGCTGACCAGCATCGACCGCCGCCTCCTGCGCGATATGGACGACACCCGAACCGTGTCTTCCGTTGACCACAACCCGTTTCACCAGACACTGCGCGCGGGACGGCTGCGCAAGCTTGCCGCGCTTGGCCTGGCCCAAGACGCAGGAACGGGGCGCTGGAGGCTCGCCGAGGGGATCGAGGACACGTTGCGGCGCATGGGCGAGCGCGGCGACATCATCCGCACCCTGCAACGCGCCTTCACCCGACAAGCGATGGTGCGGGCCCCGCGCGACATCGCCATCGCCGATCCGACCACCATGTCGCCGCTCGTCGGGCGGGTCGTCGAACGCGGTCTGTCGGAGGAAGCCCATGACCGCCACTACCTGATCATAGATGCGACCGATGGCCGGACCCACTATGTCGACATCGGACGCGGAACGGCGACCGGGTTGATCTCCAGAGACGCTGTCGTGAAGCTCTCGCCGACGCCGACGGAACCTCGCGCCTCGGATCGCGCGGTGATCGAGATCGCAGCAGCGAACGGCGGCCGATACAGCATCGACCTGCATCTGCGCCACGAACCGTCCGCCACCGAACGCTTCGCCCAATCCCATGTGCGACGCCTCGAGGCGATACGACGAATGACCGGCGGGGTCGAACGCGAGTCCGACGGGACGTGGATCATTGCTCCGGACCATCTCGAACGCGCCGCCGCCTACGAACTCAAGCGCGCCCGCGCCGCGCCGGTCGCAGTGGACCTTCTGTCGTCAATCCCTCTGGAACAGCAGATCACCGCTGACGGCGCGACATGGCTGGATCGCGAATTGCTGGCGACCAGCCCGGAGGCGAGGCACGACAGCGGTTTTGGGGCGGACGTCGTCGCCGCTCGTGCACGGCGTCAGCAATGGCTGATCAACCAGGGTCTGGCGGCGCAGGATCAAGACCGCATCGTCTATCGCGAAGACCTTCTGACGGTGCTGCGTCAGCGTGAATTGCGCCGCGTCGCCGGTGGCCTCGCGAAGGAGCTGGGTCTGGGTTACGCCGAGGCGCGCATGGGCGACCGCATTCAAGGCGTCTATCGCCGGCCGATCGAACTGGCGTCGGGCCGCTACGCGGTCATCGAGAAGGCTCGCGAGTTCACCCTCGTGCCGTGGCGTCCGGTCCTGGAGGGCCATGCCGGCGAACCTGTATCCGGCATCATGCGCCGCGGCGGCGTCAGTTGGACGATCGGGCGCGACCGGGGCGGTCCTTCGGTGTCGTGAGCGACGGCGTCCGATCGACCCATCGGCGTCATTGATTGGCCAGCGCTTCAATCACACGGCAACGCTCCATCAACGCATCGAAGGATTCAGCGTCATCAAGCAGCAGCCCGTCTTCGACCATATGGCGGTAATCATCCGCCAACCTCGCCAGTGCCTCGCCTGTCGGCACAAGGTGAAGTTTTCCGGAGACCGCCGCCGCATAGTCGATGGCCCGCCCATCGGCGTCCTTCTCCGCGAAGAAGGCCCCTTATGGATGGCGACCGCCTCTGCGAGCGCGCGATCCGCCAGCGCCGCGGCTGCATAGCCGGCCGCATCGAGCCGCGTGAGGTCGTGCCAGTGACGTGCAAACCGGGCGGCGCCGCGGAAGCGCCCCTGGGCGCAGTAGACATGGATCGCCGTCGCCTTCTCCCAGAAGGTGCGTTCGGCGCGCATCACCTGGGCCACCGTGCTTGGAAACTGAAGTTGCGGGAGATGGGCTGCGGCGTCGGCGGAGACCGCCAAGGCTTTCCAAGGCTCGCCCGTCGCCCGTCCGCCGAACTCCAGCATGACCGAAGGCCGGACATAGCCGGTGCCTACGGCAAGCGGATCGTAATCGAGATAGACCACATCGTCTTCAACCCGCGCCTGGACTGACAACCGCTCAACGGCGATCGCCTCGGCCAATACGGGAAGCACCTCATCATGCGTCCAGCTCACCAGGCGCGCGCGGATGTCTTTCGACCAACGCTTTTCCTGGCTGCGGTTCGCCGGCAGTCCGTCGGGCGTGTTGGCCACGAGATCTGGAGCGATCGCGCGAATGTCATAGGTGAGGTCGACGTCTTCAGAGAACCGCCGGATAGCACCATAGCCTTTGGACAACGACGTGCCGCCCTTGAACACCAGATGGGTGCCGAAGGGCGAGGCGAACAGCGCCTGCAACGCCCAGACCACCCACACATCCTTTTCAAGCAGATGGACGGGCCTGCCCGATACGCCGGCGACGACAGCCAGAGCGTCCGCGCGGTCCTGCCGGGAGAGCGCGAGAAAGCGGTCAGGCATGGGCAATCAACCGGCTCACCTGCGCGGCCAGCCACGTCGGCATGCGGGTGCGGGCGTCTGCGATCTGGGCCAGCGCGCTCGGCGGGAGCACGCGTCGCAGATGCCGCATGGCTTCGCCTGCCTTCGCTTCGCCCAACCACGCCAGCGCGCGAACCGCCTCGCCAGCCGGGGCTCCAGGGAACATCAACTGCCATGCCGGCGCGTGACGAAGTTCAATCTGCTGCGCGCCCAGCTGCAAGGTCCGGGTTCGTCCCGACGTCAAATAGACCGTTCGAACGGGCACTTGCGTCGTGAGACCCAACGCGTTGGCCGCAGCGGCGCCGTGCGGGACCAAGGTTTCACCCTTGGCCCTGGCGAGGCCTTCAACCAAGGTCTCGAGCGTCGGCGGTCTGGAGCCGAAACGCGTCCGGATGGGTCGTGTGTAAAGCCCCCGGCCCGCGCGCAGGAGATGACCCCGGCGCACGAGACGTGAAAGCGCTTGATCGACTGCAGGCCGCGCACCGAGGTGCAGGAGCCCCTTGGCGGACAAGGCTCCGCCTTCCGGCAGACTCGCCGCGTGGTGAAGAATGGATTCGGACAAGTGAGACATAGCGGCTCCAGTGTTAGAAATATAACCGAGTTTCTGACACATTCAAGCCTCACGCGAGGCCGGCTCCGCCAACCCACGCGAACCCGGACGAACTCGGGCGAAACCAAGATAACGGTCGAGGACCAGACGGACTGAATCCTCTACCCGACCCGCGCCGCATCCCGCCGCGCGTGAGTCGGGAGACCGCGCGTGACCTCCACAAAGCTGCTCATCGGCCAGATCGTCATCTGCTTCGGCATGGTGATCCTGGGCGTGTGGGCCGCAACACAATGGGCCGCCGCCATGCTCGGCTATCAACCGCAGCTCGGCGCGCCGTGGATCATCGTCTTCGATTGGCCGGTCTATCGCCCCTGGGCGCTGTTCGACTGGTGGTATCACTATGAAGCCTATGCGCCGACGGTGTTCGACAAGGCCGGACTTCTGGCCGGTGCGAGCGGATTCGCCGCCTGCGGCGCGGCGGTCGCGGGCTCGCTGTGGCGGGCGCGGCAGAACCGACACGTCACGACCTACGGGTCCTCGCGCTGGGCGACGCGAGCGGAAATCGAGAAGGTCGGCCTGTTTCAGGACGCCGGCGTCTTCCTCGGCCGCAAGGGATCACGCTACCTGCGCCATGACGGCCCCGAACACATCATGGCCTTCGCACCGACACGTTCGGGCAAAGGCGTCGGCCTGGTCGTGCCGACCCTCCTCTCCTGGACCGGCAGCGCCGTCATCCATGACATCAAAGGCGAGAACTGGACGCTGACCGCAGGGTGGCGCGCGCGCTTCTCGCACTGCCTGCTGTTCAATCCGACCGACGCCCGTTCGGCCCGCTACAATCCGCTGCTGGAGGTGCGCAAAGGCGCCGACGAGGTCCGCGATGTTCAAAACATCGCCGACATTCTGGTCGATCCCGAAGGCGCGCTGGAACGGCGCTCCCACTGGGAGAAGACGTCGCACAGCCTCCTGGTCGGCGCCATTCTGCACGTGCTGTACGCCGAGGAGGACAAAACCCTCGCGCGCGTCGCCACCTTCCTATCCGATCCGCAGCGCAGCTTCGCGCACACTCTGCGCCGGATGATGGCGACCAACCACCTTGGCACAAAGGAAAAACCGCAGGTTCACCCCGTGGTCGCCTCGGCCGCCCGCGAGGTGCTGAACAAGTCGGAAAACGAACGCTCAGGGGTGTTGTCCACGGCGATGTCCTTCCTCGGCTTGTATCGCGATCCAACCGTGGCGATCACCACCGCGGCCTGCGATTGGCGCATCGCCGATCTGGTCGACGCAGCGTCGCCGGTCTCGCTCTATTTGGTCATTCCGCCGTCCGACATCAGCCGCACCAAGCCGCTGGTGCGGCTCGTGCTGAACCAGATCGGCCGTCGCCTCACCGAGCGGCTGGAAGGCGACCCTAGGAAGAGCCGCAAGCATCAGCTGCTGATGATGCTTGACGAATTTCCGGCGCTCGGCCGGCTCGACTTCTTCGAGACCGCCCTCGCCTTCATCGCCGGCTACGGCATCCGCGCCTATCTGATCGCCCAATCGCTGAACCAGATCTCCAAGGCCTATGGCGAGAACAACGCCATTCTCGACAATTGCCACGTCAGGATCGCGTTCAGCTCAAACGATGAGCGCACCGCGAAGCGCATCTCCGACGCGCTGGGCACCGCCACCGAATTGCGTGCGCAACGCAACTACGCCGGACATCGGCTCGCGCCCTGGCTCAGCCACGTCATGGTCAGCCGCCAGGAGACCGCCCGTCCGCTGCTGACGCCCGGCGAGGTGATGCAGCTTCCGCCCGCCGACGAACTGGTGATGGTCTCGGGGCTCGCGCCGATCCGGGCTAAAAAGCTGCGCTACTATGAAGATCGCAACTTCGCATCGCGGGTGATGCGGCCGCCCACGCTGATGGACGGCGTCTACGTCGATCGGCCCCAACCGCGGCCCGATGATTGGGGCGGTCAGGTGCGCGCGCCGCACGCCGGCCTCGCCGCCCAGGCTGACGAAGCCGCCGAGGCGCTCAGCGAGGAAGACGGCGGGCTCCAGCAGCAGCGTCATCCCGGCCTCCAGCCTGAAGACGCAGCCATGCCGAACGAAGCGGCTGAAGCCGAACACACGCCCGGAGACGACGATGACGGCGATCCCGCGACGGAACGACGCGCCATGACCACGCTCACCAACATCGCTCGCGCCTACGCCATCAGCGAAGGCGGCGACCGCGACGATCAACTCCTCCCCAACTTTTGAAGGTCCGGTCGATGCTCAATCGCCACAAGGTCCGCTACCAGCTGTTTCTCGAGCCCCGGCTCGCCGACCGTCTGGAAGAACTCGCCGCCCGCCCCGGCGTCGCCCGGTCCGATATCCTGGTCGAGGCGTTGGACGCCTGGCTCTCCCGACAAGGCGGACACGACCTCGACGACCGGTTCGGGCGGCGCCTGGATCGGATCAGCCATCAGCTCGGTCGAACCGATCAGGACCTCCAGGTCCTGCTCGAAAGCCTGTCGCTGTTCATACACGACCAATTTTGCCTCAACGCGCGCTTGCCCGAACCCGACGCCGCCGCGCGCGCGGTCGGCCGCGACCGTTTCCAGAAATTCATCGATAAGGTCGGTCGGAGGATGGCCGGAACCGGTGGCGACGCCAGCTTGTCACTCGGGGAGAGCGCCGTATGACGAGCGCCAATCCTATCACCTTCGACCGCCGCCGCGCCATGCTGCGCACGGCCATGGGGCCCGCCATCGAACGCGCGCTGGCCGATCCCGCGGTCATCGAAATCATGGTCAATCCCGACGGCGCGCTCAGGCTGGATCGTTTGGGTGAAGGCCGCGTCGATACGGGCGTGGTTCTCGCGCCGACGGTCGTCGAGCGGATCGTTCGCCTGGTGGCCGACCACGTCCGTGCCGAGGTGCACGCCGGCGCACCCATCGTCAGCGCCGAACTGCCTGGCGGCGGCGAACGCTTCGAAGGCCTGCTGCCGCCTGTTGCAGCCGCGCCGTGCTTCGCGATCCGCAAGCCCGCGATGAAAATCCACCTGCTGAACGACTACATCGCCGATGGCTTGTTGGCCCCGGTTCAGGCCGATGTCCTGCGCCGCGCGGTGACCGATCGGAAGAACATCCTGATCGCCGGCGGCACGTCCTCGGGCAAGACCACGTTCGCTAATGCGCTGCTCGCCGAAATGGCGGACCTCGACGAGCGCATCATCCTGATCGAGGACACACGCGAACTGCAATGTGCGGCGGCCGATACCGTCGCGCTGAGAACCCGCCCGGGCGTGGTCGGCATGGCCGATCTGGTGCGGTCGACGCTGCGCCTGCGCCCGGACCGCATCGTCATCGGCGAGGTGCGCGGCGCCGAGGCGCTGGAAATGCTCAAGGCGTGGAACACCGGTCATCCCGGCGGGATCGCCACGCTCCACGCCAACTCCGCGCACGCCGCGCTCTACCGGCTCGAACAGCTCGTCGCGGAGGGCGTCCTCACCGTTCCCCGCCGGCTGATCGCCGAGGCGATCGACCTGGTCGTGTTCATACGCGGCCGCGGCGCCGGACGCCGGATCGAGACCGTCGCCGAAGTCACCGGCCTCGACGGCGACGACGGGTACGCCGTCACCGACCTCAATCCCCCCCAGCTCAAAGCCCTGCTTAAAGGAGACCTTTCATGACCGCTCGTTTCAAGACCCGCCTGTCCGGTTCCGTCGTCTTCGCGCTCGCGATCACTGCCGCGTGCCTTCCCGCCGCCGCTCTGGCGGCTGGTTCCGGCATGCCCTGGGAGGAACCGCTCCAGCAGGTTCTTGAGTCCGTCCAGGGGCCGGTCGCCAAGATCGTTGCGGTGTTGATCATCATCACCACCGGTCTGGCGCTCGCCTTCGGCGAAACCTCCGGCGGATTTAGGAAGCTGATCCAGATCGTGTTCGGGCTGTCGATCGCCTTCGCCGCGTCGAGCTTCTTCCTGTCGTTCTTCTCGTTCGGCGGCGGGGCGCTGGTCGCATGAGCATCCAAGGCTTCGACGTCCCGCTGCACCGGGCTCTCACCGAGCCGATCCTGCTCGGCGGCGCGCCGCGCGGCGTGGCCATCCTCAACGGCACGCTCGCCGCAGCCATGGGTCTGGGCCTCCAGCAATGGATCGCCGGACTGGTGATTTGGCTGGCGGGACACAGCTTGGCGGTCTTCGCGGCGCGACGCGATCCCGACTTCGCCGCCGTCGGCGTGCGCCACCTGCGCCAGAAGGGGTGGCTGTCATGCTAGCGCTGCGGGAATATCGCGCCGGCGCCGATCGGCTCGCCGATTATCTTCCCTGGGCCGCCTTGGTCGCGCCGGGTGTCGTCCTCAACAAAGACGGCGGCTTCCAGCGGACCTTCCGGTTTCGGGGACCAGATCTCGAATCGGCGACCGAAGCCGAGCTGGTGTCGGTTTGCGCGCGCGCCAACAATGCGCTGCGTCGCCTGGGCTCGGGCTGGGCCCTGTTCTTCGACGCCGAACGCCTCGAGGCGCTGGGCTATCCCGACAGTGTCTTCCCCGATCCGGCCTCGTGGCTGGTCGATGAGGAGCGGCGCGGCCATTTCGACGGACGACGCGGCCAGCATTTCGAGAGCCGCTATCATCTGACGCTCTACTATTTGCCGCCCGCCGATCAGGTCAGCCGGGCCGAGCGCGCTCTACTGGAGCGTGAGGATGCGCAAGCCGGGCGCGACTGGCGTCAGGAGTTGCGAGCCTTCATCGCCGAAACCGACCGCGTGCTGGATCTCCTCAGCGGCTTCATGCCCGAGATCTGCGCGCTCGACGACGCTGAGACCCTGACCTTTCTGCACGGCTGCATATCGACCCGCCGGCATCTCGTCGCCGTGCCCGAGACGCCGATGCATCTCGACGGCCTGCTGGTCGACACGCCCTTGTCCGGCGGGATCGAGCCGATGCTCGGCGATCGGCATCTGAGGACGGTGACGATCCTGGGCTTTCCCAATACCACCCGGCCGGGCCTCCTCGACGCGCTCAACCACCAGGCCTTCGCCTATCGCTGGGCGACACGATTCATCTGCCTCGACAAGACCGCCGCCAACAAGGCGCTGACACGCGTCCGGCGGCAGTGGTTCAACAAGCGCAAGTCGATCGTCCAGCTCATGCGCGAGGTGATGACCAACGAACCGGTTCCGCTCACCGACAGCGACGCGGACAACAAAGTGGCTGACGCCGACCTGGCGTTGCAGGCGCTTGGCGGCGACCATGTCGCCTTCGGCTATCTCACCACCACCATCACCGTATCGGACGACGACCGGGCGGCGGCCGACGAAAAGGTCCGCATCGTCGAGCGGATCGTCAACGGGCTCGGATTCACCTGCCTGAGGGAATCGGTCAACGCCGTCGAAGCTTGGCTCGGCAGCTTGCCCGGTCATGTCTACGCCAATGTCCGCCAGCCTTTGGTCCACACCCTGAACCTGGCCCATCTCGTGCCGCTGTCCGCAGCGTGGGCGGGGCCGGCGCAGGACGCTCATCTGGACGGACCGCCGTTGCTGCACGCGGAAACCAGCGGGGCGACGCCGTTCCGCCTGTCGGCCCATGTCAGCGATGTCGGTCACATGCTGGTCGTAGGGCCGACCGGAGCGGGCAAGTCCGTTCTCCTGGCGCTGCTCGCGCTGCAGTTCCGCCGCTACGCCGGCGCCCAGGTCTATATTTTCGACAAGGGATTTTCCGCCCGCGCGGCCACCCTGGCCATGGGCGGAGGCCATCACGCACTGGGTGAGCAGCGAACGGGCGGCAAGGCGCTGGCCTTCCAGCCGCTTCGCGACATCGACCATGAGGCCGAACGGGCCTGGGCCGCCGACTGGATCACCGGCTTGCTGGCCCATGAAAAGGCGGCCGTCACGCCCGAGGTCAAGGATGCGCTGTGGTCGGCGCTGACCAGCCTGGCCGGCGCCCCGCCCGAGGAACGCACGCTCACCGGCCTGTCGGTGCTGCTCCAGTCGCATGCGCTGAAAGCGGCGCTGGCGCCCTGGACACTGGAGGGGCCGTTCGGCCGGTTGCTCGATGCAGCCGAGGACCGCCTGACGCTTTCGGACGTGCAGTGTTTCGAGACCGAAGCCCTGATGAACACCGTCAGCGTCGTCCCGCCTGTGCTGACCTATCTGTTCCATCGGCTGGAGGCGCGGTTCGACGGCCGGCCGACGTTGTTGATCCTCGACGAAGCCTGGGTCTTTCTCGACAATCCTCTGTTCGCGGCGCGCATCCGCGAATGGCTCAAGGTGCTCAGAAAAAAGAACGTCGGCGTCGTCTTCGCCACCCAGAGCCTCGCCGACATCGCCGACAGCGCCATTGCGCCCGCCATCATCGAGAGCTGTCCGCAGCGCATCTTCCTCGCCAACGACCGCGCCATCGAACCGCAGGCGCGCGCCGCCTATGAGCGGTTCGGCCTCAACGACCGCCAGATCGAGCTGATCGCCCGCGCCACGCCGAAGCGCCACTATTACCTCCAGTCCCGACGCGGAAACCGTCTGTTCGAACTGGCGCTCGGCGCGATCACCCTGGCGTTCGCCGGCGCCGCCGATCCCGCGACCCAGATCCTCATCGACGACCTCTGGCGCGAGGAAGGCCCGGACGGCTTCACCGCCGCCTTTCTCGAAGCGCGGGACCTGTCCTGGGCCGCGGCGCTCCTGCGTGATTACCCCGGTGCAGCCGCGGCTGCGCCCTTCACCCCCGAACAGAAGGAGTTGTTCTCATGAATCGCAGACTCGCGCTCATCGCACTGATCCTCACCGGCGGCGCGGCCGCGCTCCCTGCGACACCGGCCGCCGCGCAATGGACGGTGTTCGATCCCACCAACTATTCCCAGAACGTGCTGACGGCGGCGCGCACGCTCCAGCAGATCAACAACCAGATCACCAGTCTGCAGAACCAGGCGACCATGCTTCAGAACATGGCGCACGACCTGCAGCGGCTCGATTTCTCGTCGGTGAACCAGATCACCCGGTCGATGCAGCGCATCGACACGCTGATGACCCAGGCCCAGGGCGTCGCCTTCGACGTGGCCGGAACCGACGCCGCGCTCGCCGCGCAATACCCGGAAGTGTTCGACGCCGCGATGTCGACCAACGACATGGTCCGTCACGCCCAGCAACAGATGCAGGCGGCGATGAAGGCGTACCGGCAGGCCATGCGGGTTCAGGCTCAGGTCGCCGAGAACATCCGCTCCGACGGGCCGTTGCTGACCGAGCTGGTCGAGCGAAGCCAGGCGACCGACGGCGGCCTGCAGGCGCAGCAGGCAGCCAACCAGCTTCTCGCCCTGTCCGCGCGCCAGTCGCTTCAGATCCAGTCGATGATGGCCGCGCAATACCGGGCCGAGAGCCTGGAGCGCGCCCGTCAGGCGCAGGCGATGGCAGCGGCCCGCGAGCGCACACGCCGGTTCCTCGGCTCCGCCCACGCCTACACGCCGGAATAGGCGCCCGTCATGGACCCGGTCCCAGACCTCAACATCATCGACCGCTTCATGGCCGCCTTCACCGCCTATATCGACAGCGGGTTCGGCCTCCTGGGCGGCGATGTCGCCTTCCTCACCACCATCCTGATCGGCATCGACATCACCCTGGCCGGTCTGTGGTGGGCGATGGACGGCGAGCGCGACGTCCTCGGCCGTTTCCTCAAGAAGATCCTCTACGTCGGGGTCTTCGCCCTGATCCTGGGCAATTTCCAGTACCTGAGCGACGCCGTCTATCGCAGTTTCGCCGGCCTCGGGATCACCGCGGGCGGCGGCGGGCTCTCGGCCGACGACCTGCTTCGGCCCGGCAAGCTGGCCAGCATCGGCTTCGAAGCCGCCTGGCCGCTGGTCGAGGCCATTTCCGACATGCTCGGCTTCCCGCAGGTGTTCGGCCATCTGCTGACCATCCTGGTCCTGCTGATCGCTTGGCTGCTGGTGGTGCTCGCCTTCTTCGTCCTGGCGATCCAGCTCTTCGTCACGATCATCGAGTTCAAGCTGACGACCCTCGCCGGGTTCGTGCTGGTGCCGTTCGCCTTGTTCAACAAGACGAGCTTCCTGGCCGAACGGGTGCTCGGGAACGTCATCTCCTCCGGCCTCAAGGTCATGGTGCTGGCGGTCATCGTCGGCATCGGCGCCGGCTTTTTCGACAGCTTCATCGCCGCTGGCGGCGGCGAGCCCGACATCGCCTCCTCCATGACGCTGGTCCTCGGCGCTCTCTCCCTGCTGGGCCTGGGCATTTTCGGCCCTGGCATCGCCGCAGGCCTGGTCTCAGGCGCACCGCAGCTTGGCGCGGGCGCCGCCGTCGGCACCATGGCCGGCGCGGCGATCATGGGCATGGGCGGCGCGGCGCTGGGCGCCCGCGCGCTCGGCGCGGCCGCATCGGGCGGCATGGCGGCGCTGCGCGCCGGCACCGCGATGGGATCGGCGGCGAGCGCCTCCTATCAACTTGGCGCGGCGACATCGGGCGCGACCGGCGCGTCCCGGGCCGCCGCCGGCTTGGGCGGCGTCGCGCGCGCCGCCAGGGGGGCGGCGGGCCAGCGCGTGCGCGGCATGGCCGGTCGTGGAATGGCGTCGCTTCGCCAGAGCGCACAGCATGGTCGCGAGGCGGCCTGGAAGGCGACCGGCGGCGCGTCGCCCAAATCATCGCCAAGCGCCAGCGCGACGCCCTCCGGCGGTCAAGCCGCGCCGGCCGCAGGCGGCGGCTCGGACGCATCGAGTGCCGCTCCGGCCTGGGCGCGTCGTCTCCACGCCGACCAGATCGCCCGGCACCGCCGCCATCTCGCGCTTCAAACCCTCAAGGACGGCGACCGCGGCGGCGCGGGCGTCAATCCCAGCCTCAAGGAGGATTAGATGCTCTTCAAACGATCGCTCCAACGGTACGGCCGGACGCCCGAACCGGAGACGCCTTACCAGCGCGCGGGCCAGCTCTGGGACGAGCGCATCGGCTCGGCTCGGGTCCAGGCGCGCAGCTGGCGGCTGATCGCGTTCGGCTGCGTCGCGCTGGCGGGCGGCCTCGCCGTCGGCAATGTCTGGCAATCGATGCAGAGCCGCGTCACGCCCTACGTCATCGAGGTCGACCGGCTGGGAGAAGCCCGGGCCGTCGCGCCGGCGATCCAGAACTACAGGCCGACCGACGGCCAGATCGCCTGGCATCTCGGTCGCTTCGTCATCAACGTCCGGTCGGTCTCCACCGATCCGGTGCTGGTGAAGAAGAGCTGGCTCGACGCCTATGACTTCGCGACCGACCGGGCTGCGATCTTCCTCAACGACTACGCTCGCGCCAACGACCCGTTCGCCGGGATCGGCCGCCGCAGCGTGTCTGTTCAGGTGACGAGCGTGGTGCGCGCCTCGGACCGCAGCTTCCAGGTAAAATGGATCGAGAAGACCTATGAGCGCGGCAGCCTCGCCCGAACCGAGCGCTGGACCGCCATGCTGACGGTCATGATCCAGCCGCCCCGTACCGCCGACGCCCTGCGCCGAAACCCGCTCGGCCTGTTCGTCGAGGCCGTCGACTGGTCGCGCGAGCTCGACGCCGCCCCGCCTGCCGCCCCTCAGCGGCCGCGCGGACCGACGGCCGATCCGGAGATCTCGACCACCGTCATCCCTGAGCCTGAAGGAGACACACCATGATCCGTCCGCTTGTGGCCGGCGCCTCCGCGCTGACGCTCGCCGCCTGCGCCGCCAACGCCCGGCCCCCCGCCGTCACCTACGACACCGCCGAATTCAGACAGGCCATCATCACGCACGAGCCGCCTGCCGCCGTGGAAATCGTCGAGACCCCCGTGCCCTTGCCGCTGCCGGGTCAGCTTCAACCGCCCCCGTCGGTGCGGCCGGACACGAGGCCGCCGACCGCGCGCGTTGAAGCGGCCAACCGCGCTGCTACCCAGGAGCCATCGAGCGCCGGTTACGTCAACGCGGTGCAGATCTATCCCTGGACCGAAGGGGCGCTCTATCGGCTTTACGCAGCGCCCGAACGGGTCAGTGACATCGCCCTTCAACCCGGGGAAACGCTCATCGCGGTCTCGGCGGGCGACACCGTCCGCTGGATCATCGGCGACACCAGCAGCGGATCGGGCGCCGACGCCCGCGTCCATGTGCTGGTAAAACCTGTCGCGCCGGGCCTCGCCACCAACATGGTGATCACCACGAACAGGCGCGCCTATCATCTGGCGCTGGAAAGCACTGACGCCACCGCGATGGCGGCGGTGTCGTGGACCTACCCCGCCGACCGCCTTCTCGCGCTCCAGCGGCAGAACGTCCGCGCTGACGAGGGCCGTGCGGTCGCCGACCATGTAGCGCTGACCAATCTGCGGTTCCGCTACGCCATCACGGGCGATACGCCGCCGTGGCGGCCGGTGCGCGCCTTTGATGACGGCGCGAAGGTCTATATCGAGTTTCCCGACCGGCTCGATCAGGGCGAGGCCCCGCCGCTGTTCGTGGTCGGGCCGCTAGGCGAGGCCCAACTGGTGAACTACCGCGTCAGCGGCCACCACTACATCGTCGACCGGCTGTTCTCGGCCGCCGAACTGAGGTTGGGCGAGGCCCCGCAGCAGGTGGTGCGGATCAGCCGCACGGACAGCCAGTACGCGAGGGCGCGGCGATGAGCGACCCGTCCGTCGATCCGCCGGGATCGGACACTCCGCCGCCGCCTAAGGCCCGGCCCGAAACCTTGACCCTTCGCGCAGCACCACGCCGCATCGTGCGGTTCAAGCGCGGCGTCGTCATCGGCGGCGCGGCCGCCGGCGCGCTGGCGATCGCCGGCGTCGCCTGGATGGCGCTGGGAACGAGCGCCATCCGCATCGCGGATCAAGCCGACGATCGCGCGACCGCCATCCGTCCTTCGCCCGCCGATGCCGTCGCAGAGCTGCCGGGCGACTACGGCGCGGTCCCGCCGTTGGGACCGCCGCTTCCCGGCGATCTCGGACGGGCGGTCCTCGATCGACAACGGCAGCTCGAAGCCGAAGGCGGACCGAGTCAGGAGAGCCCTGCGACGGCGATGACGCCGCAGGAACAGGCCGCGGAGGCCGAGCGTCAGCGGCTTGCCGCCCAGGTCCATCAGGCGCGCGAGGCCGGCGTGATCGCCCAGTCGGCGGCCAGAACGCCGGCGCCCATCGCCCCGGCGGCCGATGCGATGGCTGGACCGACGCAGATGCCGCCGTCACCGTCCGAGGCGGGGCCCCGTCTCACCCTCGATCCCGAGCGTGACCCGAACCACCAGCAACGCAAGCTGGACGTGCTTGGGCAGCGGACGGGCGACGACATCTACAACGGCCATGGATTGCAGGCGCCGATCTCGCCCTATCAGGTCATGGCGGGCAGCGTCATCGCCGCCAGCCTGATCACCGGCCTCAACTCGGACTTGCCGGGACTGGTGACGGCCCAGGTGACCGAGAATGTCTACGACACCGTCACCGGCCGCACCGTGTTGATCCCGCAGGGGTCACGGCTGATCGGCAGCTACAACAGCGTCGTCGCGTTCGGTCAGAGCCGGGCGCTCCTGATCTGGCAGAGAATCGTCCTACCCGACGGCTCTTCGATCCAGATCGACAATCTGCCGGCCACGGACGCCGCCGGTTACGCCGGCCTGCAGGATCGCGTCGATTATCACACCTGGCGCCTGCTCAAGGGCGTCGGTCTGGCGACCCTTCTGGGGATCGGCACCGAGCTGACGCTCGACGACGAAAGCGACCTGGTCCGCGCGGTGCGCGAGTCCAGCCAGCAGTCGGCCAGCCAGGCCGGCCAGCAGATCGTCACCCGAAACCTCAACCTCCAGCCCACCATCCGGGTCCGGCCCGGCTGGCCGCTGCGCGTGATCGTTCACAAGGATCTCGTGCTGCGGCCGTGGGCGGCCTGACGGGAGATACGTCATGCTCAAGCTCGGAAAGCTGCCCGATCGGACGCCGGTAAAGATCACCATCACGGTCATGCCCGACCTCAGTCGGGGGTTGGCCGACTACGCCGACCTTTACCGCGAAGCCTATGGCGAGAAAGTCGATGTCTCCGAACTGATCCCCTTCATGCTCGACGCCTTCCTTTCAAGCGACCGCGCCTTCGCCAAGGCGCGCAAGGAGGCTTAGCGATGTCCAACCTTTTCACGTTGACCAAACAGGGCGGATGGGAAGGCCGCATCCTCACCCTCGCCATCGACCGCAAGGTCAGGCTGGTTCCGAATGACGACCGCCAGAGCGAGCGATCGCCCGACTATATTGCGCTGATGGGTTGGCGCCGTGTGGGCCAAGCCTGGAAAGGACGAGCACAGGGCGATCCGCCGCGCGACTATCTGCGGGTCCAATTCTATGATCCGACCTGGCGGACCCCGCTGCGCGCCGCCTTATTCCCTTCGCAGGACGGGCTGACGGCGGAACTGGTCTGGCGTCTTCCGTCACGGGAGCCGCGGTGATGGAGGCCTCCCTTCCTCAACAAGCGCCAGGGCGGCCGGGAATGCGGGGCGGTCATTTCTCGGAGGCCTTGATCCACGACGCCCGTCAATTGCTCTCCAAGCGCTACGGTCGCGAGGTGTCCGAGGCGGAGACCAGACGGATGTTGGCCGATCTGACCGACGTCTGCCGGATCATTCTTTGCCGGCCGCACAACCGCAATTGACCTGCCCGCCGCGAGCGGGGATGATTCCACCGGTGTCGCCGCCCGATCAAACCGGGTCGGCGAACTTTGACAGGCGCGTTCACCGGTTCACCTCGGCTGCAGCAGCCGAAACCCCACGATGCGCCAACCAGCTTGGGAGTCATCGCCATGGGTTCACGTCGCGGCCGCAGAAAGAGCAACGCCAAACCGATCGTCCAATCCGGTCCGCCGCGGGCGCTCATCTATGCACGAGTGTCGTCGAAAGAGCAGGACCGCGAAGGGTTTTCCATCCCCGCCCAACTAAAACTTCTCGCCGATTACGCGGCGCTCAACGGCCTCACGGTCATGGAAGAATTTGTCGACATCGAAACCGCGAAAGAGAGCGGCCGCGCCAGTTTCAACGCCATGCTCCAATACCTCAAGAAGCACCCGGCCGTGCACACGATTCTCGTCGAGAAGACCGACCGGCTGTACCGCAACCTCAAAGATTGGGTGACGATCGACGAGCTCAATCTGGAGATCCATTTCGCGAAGGAAGGGGTCGTCCTTTCCCAGGAATCTCGTTCGTCCGAAAAGTTCATGCACGGCATCAAGGTGCTGATGGCGAAAAACTACATCGACAACCTTTCCGAAGAAGTCCGCAAAGGCATGATCGAAAAGGCCGAGCAGGGGTATTGGCCAAGCGCCGCACCACTCGGCTACCTCAACACGGTCGGCGCTGACGGCAAGAAGATCATCGTGATCGACCCGAACCTCGGCCCGCTCGTGCAGCAATTGTACGAATGGTATTCGACGGGACGCTATTCGTTGAAAGAAGTCGTCCGAAAGGCTCGCGCTGCTGGCCTCACTTATCGCAAGAGCGGCGCGCCCGTTAGCGTCGGGACCGCCCACAAGATCCTTCGAACGCGCCTGTATAGCGGCAGTTTCGACTGGCGGGGCCGCACCTATAAGGGATCGCACGAGGCGCTCGTCTCGCCCGAGCTTTGGCATGCGGTTCAGGACGTTCTCGACGGCCGCAACGCCTCCAACGTGCGTGGCAGCGCGCACGACTTCCCCTTCACCGGCTTGGTCACCTGCGGCCACTGCGGCTGTGCGCTGGTGGGTGAGGTCAAGAAGAAGAAATACGTCTATTATCACTGCACGGGCTACAAGGGAAAATGTGGCGAACCCTATGTGCGTGAGGAAGTGCTGGAAGAGCACTTCGCAGCCTTTGTCGGCAAGCTTCGCTTCGATGATGAGGTGTTCGCTGTCATCCAACGTGCGCTGAAAGAAAGTCACGCGGATGAAGTTCGCGATCGATCTGAAGCGATCACGCGGCTGCAAGCGGAGGCCGATCGCCTGAGGGCCCGGATTGAGGCGGCGTACGTCGATCATCTCGACGGCAAGATCGACGCGGACTTCCACCATCGACTGACTCACCAGTGGCGCGAGGAGCGTGATCGGTGCCTGCGCGACATCGAGCGTCAGGATGCCGCAGACGACGGTTATCTGGAAACCGGAATCGCGCTGCTCAATCTGGCGCAGAACGCCCATCGAATCATGGATTTGAAGCGTCCGTCCGAGAAAAAAGAGCTTCTCGGATTCCTACTTTCGAACTGCAAATGGGCTCACGGCGAGTTGCGCGCCGATTTCAACGAACCCTTTGATTTGCTTGTTGAAAATACCAACCCTGACCCCCTTCCCGAAGGGGTGAAAAAGGGGCAAAAATCGCAAACTGAGATTTGGCTGGGGCGGCAGGATTCGAACCTGCGAATGGCGGCACCAAAAGCCGCTGCCTTACCACTTGGCGACGCCCCAACGGAGCGGGTGGCTGTAGTCGGATGAAGCGCGGCTGGAAAGGGGCGTTTCGTCCTTTTTACCCCCGCCTCAATCGAGCCGTTCGAGCCAACCGTGCCGATCCTCGACAATTCCCGTCTGGATACCGACCAAATTCTGGCGCAACCGCTGCGTCGTCTGGCCGGGGCCACCGCCGCCGATCGTGAATTCTCCCTGTCGGGACAACATCTTGCCGATCGGCGTGATCACCGCCGCGGTGCCGCACGCAAACGCCTCGCGCAGGCGGCCGCTCTCGGCATCGGCGCGGCACTGATCGATCGCATAGGGCTCCTCGCGAACCTCGAGCCCCATGTCGCGCGCGATCTGCAACACCGAATCGCGCGTGATGCCGGGCAGGATCGTACCAGTCAGCGGCGGCGTCGCCATCGTGCCGTCATCGAACACGAAGAAAATGTTCATGCCGCCCAGTTCCTCGATCCAACGGCGTTCGGCCGCATCGAGGAACAGCACCTGATCGCAGCCCTGGCGGATCGCCTCGGCCTGCGCCACGAGGCTTGCGGCGTAATTGCCACCGCATTTGGCAGCGCCCGTGCCACCGGGCGCAGCGCGGGTATATTTGTCGGAAATCCACAGCGAGACCGCGGGCGCACCGCTCTTGAAATAGGCGCCCACCGACGAGGCGATCACCGCATACAAATATTCGGCCGATGGCTTCACGCCGAGGAACACCTCGCTCGCGATCATGAACGGCCGCAGATACAGCGCGCCGCCATCAAGCGACGGGATCCACGCCCGCTCGGTCTGCACGAGCTTGCGAATCGACTCGAGAAACAACGCCTCGGGCAGTTCGGCCATCGCCATCCGCTGCGCCGAATCGCGGAACCGCGCGGCGTTGCGTTCGGGCCGGAACAACGCGGTACCGCCATCGGCGAGGCGATATGCCTTGAGACCTTCGAAAATCTCCTGCGCGTAATGGAGCACCGCGGTCGCGGTATCGACCGTCAGCGGCTCGCGCGGGCCGATCCGCGCATCGTGCCAGCCCTTGGCGGCGCTGTAGCGGATCGTGACCATGTGATCGGTGAAAACACGCCCGAAACCCGGATCGGCGATGAGACGCGACCGCTCATTGGCGTCGACCGGCGAAGGATGCGGATCGAAAGTAAAGGCCGGCGACGCCATCGGCGCGCTCGGTGAGTCGTGTGGCATCGTCCTCGTCCGGGCATGATTTTGGGTTGAAGCCTTCTACGGATCACGGCAAAACCGGTCAACATGGCTGCCCCAACTCAGTCCGCCTCGCCGCTCTTCCTGCGCGAACCCGAAATCCGTCGTGGAATCGAGCTGCTCTATTTCGGCTACAGCCACATGACGCGATCGATCGATCGCGGGCTGGCCGCGCAAGGGCTCGGCCGCGCGCACCACCGCGCGCTCTATTTCATCGCCCGCCAGCCCGATCTGACGGTGAGCCAGTTGCTCGCGCTGCTGGCGATCACCAAACAGTCGCTGGGGCGTGTGCTCAACGACCTCGGGGAACGCGACCTGATCGAATCGCGCCCCGGCGAACGCGACCGCCGCCAACGCCTGCTGCGACTGACCCCAACCGGCGTGGCGCTCGAATCCGAACTGTATGAAGCGATGCGTGCGCGGTTGTCGGCCGCTTATGCCAGCGCCGGGCAAAGCGCCGTGGGCGGCTTCTGGGAGGTTCTGGAAGGACTGATCCCGGAAAGCGAGAAAGCCCGCGTCGAGGCGCTCAGGGACTGAGGTTGATCGACATTGGTGGAAGCGGCACCGGCCCGCTCCTCCACCCCCACCTCTCAAGGCATGATGCCGACTGGGAGGTGGGGAGCGAGCCGGTGCCGGAATCCCGAGACTAGCGCGCCGCCGCCGCCATCTCCGCGTTGCGCCGCTCAGCCGCCGCCAGCGTGGCTTTCATCAGCACCTTGAGCGCATCGTCCTTATCGAGCACATTCATCCCCTCGCGCGTCGAGCCGCCGGGGCTGGCGACGCGATCGGCGAGTGTTGCGGGGGTTTCATCCGATTGCGCGGCAAGTTCAGCCGCTCCGTTGACGGTCGCGGTCGCAAGGCGGCGCGCCTGATCCTCGGGCAGGCCCAGTGCGGCGCCCGCTTCGGCAAGCGCGTCGATGAAGCGATAGACGAAGCCCGGCCCACAGCCCGACAACGCGGTGACGGCGTCGAACAGGTCTTCCTTCGCGATCCACTCGACGAGGCCGAGCGGCACCATCAGCGCGCTTGCCGTGCGCCCCGCGTCACGATCGGGGTCGACACCGTGGAGCGCGACCACGCCCTTGCCCAATCCGACCGGCAGATTGGGCATCACGCGCACGATCGCCTCGGCCTCGAAACGCTTGCCGAGCGCCGCCACCTCGACCCCGGCGAGGATCGACAGCAGCAGCTTCACGCCCTTGATGCGCGGTGCGAGCCCGGCGGCGACATCGTCGAGCATCTGCGGCTTGACGCCCAGCATCACCGCCTCGGGCAATCCTTGCGCGGGCAATTCGGTCACATGACGAACGCCATCGGGAAGCGTCGGCGCGCCCGGATCGATCACCGTCACGCGCGCAGGATCAACCACCCCGCTCGCAACCCATTGGCGCAGCATCGCGCCCGCCATATTACCGCATCCGATCAGCCAGATACTCGTGGGAACACCGGAAATCAGGCTTCTCCCTGGGTTTCGATCAGCGCCGCCGCGATCGCCTCGCGTGGCGTCTTTCCGCCCCACAGCACGAACTGGAAGACGGGGTAGAAGCGCTCGCATTCGTCGATCGCCGATTCGATCAGCAATTCGGCGGCGGCGAGCGACAGCGTCCCCTCTTCGACGCCGTCGATCAGCGCGGCGTGGCGGTACAGCAGGATGCCGCTCGACGACCACAATTCGAAATGCCCGATCCAGAGCTGCTCGTTGACCAGCCCGATCGTCTCATACAGCGCAGCGCGACGCTCATCTGGAACGCGGATATCCGGGAAAGCGAGGAACTGGAGGACGCTGTCCTCCTCGCGCCACAGCGCGCGGAGCTCATATTGAGTCCAGCTTCCCTTAACCTCGACGATGATCTCATCGTCCTGGCGTTCATACGACCAGCCATGTGCCGCGACATAGCTTTCGAGCATGTCGATCGGCGCCGCGACATCATCGCGTTCGAAATCGCTCTCATCCAGCATCAATGGGCCTCCATCAGCCAACGGTGCCAAGCGAACCCGCGGGCTTCAACCCGCGGAATCACCTTCGGCCGAATATTCCTGTGGAAAGCCCGATATGGCTGTTGGAAAACCCAATATTCCGGTTGAAAAGTGATGGCTCAGGCTTTCTTGCGCGGCGCCTTGGGGGCCGGCTTCCTGGGGGCGGCGCTGCCCGCTTCGAGCGCATCGAGCCGCACCTTGAGCGCATCGGCCTCGTCGCGTGCGGCCGCTGCCATCGCCTTGACCGCATCGAATTCCTCGCGGCTGACGAAATCGAGTCCGCCGATCCATTCCTTGGCGCGCGCGCGCATCCCGGCCTCGGCCTCACGTCCCATGCCCGCAAAGGTGCCCGCGGCGCCGTTCACGAATTTCGCGAAATCGTCGAATATCTTGTTGTCGGCCTGCATCGTCGTTCCTTAACTATCGTGGCACCAGCGCGGTGCCGTCAGCCATCAAAGCTCGATCTGGGTGGTCGAGGACGACGGCACAAGCCCCTGTGCGTCGGGATTGAGCTGATGGATGCCGAACGTGAGCATCCCGGCGAAGCATATCCACGCGATATACGGCACCATCAGCCACGCCGCACCGCGCCGGATGCGCCCGAACAACAGCGTCGTCGCGATCGCGAGCAGCGCCATCACCACGATGATCGCCAGCGCGAGCACCACCTTGTGCGCGCCGAAGAAGATCGGCGTCCAGGCAAGGCTGAGCGCGAACTGGACCACGAACAGCGCGATCGCCAGCCCCCGCCCGCGCGCGCCACGCGCATGCAGGATGATCGCCAGCGCCACGCCTTCCAGCACATAAAGGATCGTCCACGCGACCGGGAACAGCCAGTCAGGTGGGGTCAACGACGGCTTGGCGAGCGCAGCATACCACCCATTCTCCGATCCGGCCGGTACGAGGCGGCCTGAGAAAAAGCCGAGAAACAATATCAGCGGCACCGTCACCACCGCCCAACGCAGGAACGACAGGCGCAATTGTGCCCTGGACGCGATCTCGGTCATGCACGCTCTTTCGGTTCGCCGGAGCCACGCCCCGCTTCGGCCTGCGCTTACACTGAAACCACGACGCGCGAAAACCCGCCGCGTTCAACGGCCTGCGGCGAGCAGGAACTCGATATTGCCTTCCGGTCCCGTAATGGGACTTTGCGTCACGCCCTCGACGCGCCAGCCCTGCCCGGCAAACCACGCCGCGACCTCCTCGCAAACGCGCGCGTGAATGGCAGGATCGCGCACTACCCCGCCCTTGCCGACTTCGCCGCGCCCCGCCTCGAACTGCGGCTTGACCAGCACCATCGCGCGCGCCTGCTCGCCCGCAAAACCGAGCGGCACCTCGAGCACCTTGGCGAGCCCGATGAAGCTCGCGTCGCACACGATCAGGTCGATGGGCTCGGGGATATGCGTCGGCGTCAGGATACGTGCGCTGGTCTGTTCGTGGACGATCACGCGCGCGTCCTGCCGCAGCTTCCACGCGAGCTGGTTGGTGCCGCTGTCGACCGCATAGACGCGTGCCGCACCGCGGCTGAGCAGCACATCGGTAAAGCCGCCGGTCGACGACCCGACATCGAGCGCGACCGCCCCCGCCACCTCCCAGCCGAAATGGTCGAGCCCGTGCGCAAGCTTGATGCCGCCGCGCGACACCCAGGGATGATCGCGCCCGCGCACCTCGACCGCCGCATCGGCCGCGACCTGCTGCCCCGCTTTCTCGATCTTGCGCTCGCCCACGAAGACGAGCCCCGCCATCACCAGCGCCTGCGCCCGCGTCCGCGATTCGGCGAGTCCGCGATCGACGAGCAACTGATCGATGCGTTGTTTCGGCACGGCTATGCCCGCGCGCCCTCCGCGACGCCACCCGAATTGTGGCGCAGCGCCGCCAGCACCGTCGCGACGATGTGATCGGCGTCCAGCCCGGCTTCGGCATATTGCTTCTCGGGCTTGTCCTGATCCTGAAAGCGGTCGGGCAGCCGCATCGTCCGCAGCTTGAGCCCCGAATCGATCAGCCCCTCGTCGCTGGCATAGGTGAGGACGTGCGCACCCAGACCACCGACGGCAGCTTCCTCGATCGTCACCGCCACCTCGTGCGTGGTCAGCAACTTGCGGATCAGCGCCTGATCGAGCGGCTTGGCGAAGCGCAGATCGGCGACCGTCGTCGACAGTCCCTTGGCATCGAGCACGTCGGCCGCCTTGAGCGCCTCGGCGAGCCGCGTGCCGAGCGACAGGATCGCGACCTTCTTGCCCTCGCGCACGATCCGTCCCTTGCCGATCTCGAGCAAGTGCGGCGTCGCGGGCAAGGCCACGCCGGTTCCCGCGCCGCGCGGATAGCGTAGCGCGATGGGGCCGCTGTCATGCTCGGCGGCGGTATAGGTCATGTGGACGAGTTCGGCCTCGTCGGCGGCCGCCATCACCACGAAATTGGGGAGTGTCGCCAGATAGGTGATGTCGAAACTGCCCGCGTGGGTCGCGCCATCGGCGCCGACCAGCCCGGCGCGGTCGATCGCGAACCGTACCGGCAGATTCTGGATCGCAACATCGTGGACCACCTGATCGTAGGCGCGCTGGAGGAAGGTCGAATAGATCGCGCAGAACGGCCGCATCCCCTGCGCGGCGAGCCCGGCAGCGAAGGTCACCGCGTGCTGCTCGGCGATCCCGACGTCGAACGCGCGATCCGGATGCGCCTTCGCGAACTTGTCCACGCCTGTCCCCGACGGCATCGCCGCGGTGATCGCGCAGATCCGTTCGTCGGCATCGGCGAGTTTCGCGAGCGTTTCGCCGAACACATTCTGATAGCTCGGCGGCCCCGGCGGCGCTTTGGCCTGCGCGCCGGTGATGACGTCGAACCGCTGGACGCCGTGATATTTGTCCGCCGCATTCTCGGCCGGGGCATAGCCCTTGCCCTTCTTGGTCACGACATGGACGAGGATCGGCCCTTCCTCGGTGTCGCGCACATTTTCGAGCACAGGGATCAGGTGATCGAGATTATGGCCGTCGATCGGGCCGACATAATAAAAGCCCAGTTCCTCGAACAGCGTGCCGCCGGTCACCATCCCGCGCGTATATTCCTCGGCCTTGCCGAGCGACTGGTGGACGCGGCGCGACACCTTCTTGACGACCCGGCTCGCAAGGCTGCGCAGCCCCAGATATTCGGACGACGAGATCAACCGCGCGAGATAGGCCGAGAGCGCGCCCACCGGCGGCGCGATCGACATATCGTTGTCGTTGAGGATCACGATCAGCCGGTTGCCCGCCTGCTCGGCATTGTTCATCGCTTCGTAGGCCATGCCCGCCGACATCGCGCCGTCACCGATGACGGCGATGCCCTTGCCCGGCCGGTCAGCGAGCTTGTTCGCCACCGCGAAGCCCAGCGCCGCCGAGATCGAGGTCGACGAATGCGCCGCGCCGAACGGGTCGTATTCGCTCTCGCTGCGCTTGGTGAAGCCAGACAGCCCCCCGCCCTGCCTGAGCGTGCGGATACGGTCGCGGCGGCCGGTCAGGATCTTGTGCGGATAGCATTGGTGGCCGACGTCCCAGATCAACCGGTCGCGCGGCGTATCGAAGACGTAATGGATGGCCACTGTCAGTTCGACCACGCCCAGCCCCGAGCCGAGATGCCCGCCCGTCGCCCCAACGGCGGAAATCGTCTCGGCGCGCAGTTCGTCGGCGAGCTGCCGGAGCTGGCCGGGCTTCAACCCACGCAAATCCGCGGGTGTCGATACCGTATCGAGCAACGGCGTTTCGGGAAGATCGGTCATTATGAGGCGTCTAGACCAGTCCGATCGAGGTGTCGATTGGGACAAAGAAGCTGCACCGTTTCTTGACCGCGGCGCGATCGCAACCGAAAGCGCAGCAGATGATCGCGCTCCGCCTCGCCGACGATAAGGATATTGCCGCGATCCGCGCGGTGATGGCGCGCTCGATCGCGATCCTTCAGCAGGCCTTCCTGTCGCCCGCCGAAATCGCGGCGAGCCGGGCGGTGATGGGGCTCGATACCACGCTGATTGCCGACCGCACCTATTGGCTCGCGATCATCGACGGCACGATCGCCGGCTGTGGGGGCTGGAGCCGGCGCGCCACGCTTTATGGCGGCGACCATTCGACCGGGCTGCGCGACGCGCGCCTCCTCGATCCGGCACGCGAGCCCGCGCGAATCCGCGCGATGTTCACCGATCCCGGTTTCCCCCGCCGTGGCGTCGGCCGCGCGATCCTCGCCCGCTGCGAGGCCGAGGCGCGCGCCGCCGGATTCGCCCGGGCCGAAATGATGGCGACGCTGGCGGGCGAACCGCTCTACCGCGCCTGCGGCTACGCGGTGATCGAACGCACCACCGCCTCGCCGATCGACGGCATCGCCGTGCCGCTGGTCAGGATGGGAAAGGTCCTGGCCTAGGACCGATCGGCCTTGGTGCAATCCGCACATTTGCCGCGCACTTCGATAACCGGGCGCACCGGCAGGAATCCCGCCGCTTCGGCCGCGTGGCGTACACCTGCGGTCACCGAATCGTCGTCGATATGCGTCGTCTGCCCACACAGATCACACACCAGGAAGATACAATCGTGCAGGCATCCGGGGTGCGCGTTGGCGATAAAGGCATTCGCACTTTCGACGCGCAGCACCAGATTCGTCGTCACGAACAGGTCGAGGATGCGATAGACGCTGTTCGCGGCGACGCGCCGTCCTTGGGCTTTCGATACCGCCTCGGCGATGTCATAGGCGCTGGCGGGTTTGTCGAACCCGGCCAGCGCATCGAAAATCTGCGCGCGCATCGCGGTCCATTGCTCGCCCGAACGTTCGAGCGTCGCCTGCGCCGCCTTGGCCAGCGCCGCGCCATGATGCTCATGATGATCATGCCCAACCATGGGCTGAAGCTAGGGAGTCGCGGCGCCCACGACAAGCCGAAGCGGCGCGACCGCCCTGGGCAGGCCGACCGGGGCCAGCGGCTCAGATCACCGCGCGGCGATTGAGGTCGTGGCCCAGCGCCAGCACGCCGACGCCGATGATCGTCCAGATCGCTTCCATCCCGCCGTCATGCGGCAGCGTCAGCGCGCCTGCCATCATGCCGAGCCCCAGCGATCCGATCGCCAGCGGCATCATATAGCCATGGATCAGCGCGCCGCGGCCCAGCGCGATCACGCCCAACCCGATCGCGAGCGACAGCCCGACTTCATGATAGATCGGATCGAGCAGCATGCCGCCCGCCGACGCGAGCAACGCCAGCAACACCGCGCTTGCGATGCAATGGACAACGCACAGCCCCGACAAACCGATCGCCAGCCGATCGATGTGCAAGGACAGCCACTGCGTCCAGGAGCGCGCTACCTGAGTCATCGCGGGCGATATGGCACGATGCCGGTGACGTTACAATATAACATTTTGAGAACGTGTTGGGCCGAGCTGGGACGAACAGCCTCAACGAACGGCCATGACGCCGCGCGCCAAAGCGGCTAGGCCACCCCACATTATGCTCCAAATGTCCTCCGCCGTCGCCGAGTCGCGCCCGCGCGCGCTTGCTACCTGGTTGTTCGCGGTCGCCGCGCTGATCGTTCTGATGGTGATCGTCGGCGGCATCACCCGGCTCACCGAATCGGGGCTGTCGATCACCGAATGGAAACCGATCAGCGGTATCATTCCACCGCTCACCCACGCGCAATGGGTCGCCGAGTTCGAGAATTACAAACGCATTCCCGAATATATCGAACTCAACCACGGCATGACGCTGGACGGGTTCAAGACGATCTTCTTCTGGGAATATATCCACCGTGTACTCGCACGGGTGATCGGCCTCGCCTTCGCGTTGCCGTTGCTCTATTTCTGGCTCCGCAACCGTATTCCCGCGGGCTATAGCTGGCGGCTCGTCGGGTTGCTGGCGCTGGGCGGGCTGCAGGGCGCGATCGGCTGGTGGATGGTGACCTCGGGCCTGTCGGTCCGCACCGACGTCAGCCATATCCGGCTTGCGGTGCACCTCGTCACCGCGCTCGTGATTCTCGCCGGCATCGTCTGGACCGCGCTCGATCTGATGGCGTTCAACGCGAACCGCCTCACCCGCCCCGCCGCGCTGCGCCCGATCGCGATCGTCGCGCTGTTGCTGCTGTTCGCGCAGATCATCTACGGCGCCTTCACCGCCGGGCTCAGCGCCGGCTATGCCTTTGCAAGCTGGCCGCTGATGGGCGACAGCCTGTTCCCTGCGGGCGTACCGATGCTCGATCCGGCCTGGACCAACACGATCGACAACCCGGTCGTGGTCCAGTTCATCCACCGCTGGCTCGCCTTTGTCGCGGCCGCCGCGCTTCTCCTCCTCGCGCTCAAGGCGCGCGCGGCGGGTGCGCGGCTGTCGGGCGCGGCAGTGCTCGGGCTGGTCGTGCTGCAGATCGCGCTCGGCGTCGCGACGCTGCTGAGCGGGGTCGCGATCGACATCGCGGTCGCGCATCAGGCGAACGCCGCGCTGCTGTTGATTGCCACCGTCAGCGCCGCGCACGCGATCGGGCGGCGCGCTTGACCGACATCGCGCTCGTTCGCGTCACCTTCGGCGGCGCCGACGAGGCCGATCGGATCGCACGCCTGATGATCGACCAGCGTATCGCCGCCTGCGTCACGATCGACCGTCCCTGCACCGCGATCTTCCGCTGGAACGGCGCGGTCGATACCGCCGAAGAAGTCACCGCGACCTTCACGACGACGATCGCGCTCGCGGCGATGCTCGCCACCCGGATCGCCGCGCTCCACAGCTACGATTTGCCGGTGATCGAACGCTGGCCGGTGGCGGTCGACGATGCCGTCGCGCAGTGGATCGACGACGCCACCCACGCCTGATTTCTTGGGTGAAGCACGGGCCTAAACCCGCGCACACCGACCTCATGGTATTCCAATACCCGCGCGCTAACCCGCACGCACGCTTGACTTTCGATGTCCGGCCCGCAATAGGCCGCCCGTTCGCGCCGTCCCTGCCGGGCGGCGTGCGTTATTTCAAGCAAGAGGTCTAGGCCCCATGAAGGCGCTGATGAAGACCACCAAGTCGGCCAAGCCGCATGAGGTGGATAAAAAATGGCATATCGTCGATGCCGACGGCCTGGTGGTCGGACGCGCGGCGACGATCATCGCCAATGTCCTGCGCGGCAAGCACAAGGTGAGCTTCACCCCCCATGTCGATTGCGGTGACAATGTCATCGTCATCAATGCGGACAAGGTGCGCTTCACCGGCAACAAGCTCGCCGACAAGGTCTATTACCGGCACACCGGTTATGCAGGCGGGATCAAGAGCATCACCGCCGGGAAGGTCCTCGAGGGCCGCTTCCCCGAGCGCGTGCTCGAAAAGGCGATCGAGCGCATGATTCCGCGCGGGCCGCTGGGCCGCCAGCAGATGCGCAACCTGCGCATCTATGCCGGGACCGAGCATCCGCACGTCGCGCAGAACCCCGAAGTGCTCGATATCGCGAGCATGAATCGCAAGAACAAGGTGGGCAAATAATGTCCGACAATCGTCAATCGCTTTCCGATCTGGGCGCCATTGCGGGCGACCAGGCACAGCAGCCCACGGCTGACGCCGCTGCCGCTGCCGAGGCGCCCGCCCCCGTCGCTGCCCAGCCGGTCACACCCCTGCGCGAGCAGGAGATCGACAAGCAGGGCCGCGCCTATGCCACCGGCCGCCGCAAGGATGCGGTTGCCCGCGTCTGGCTCAAGCCGGGTTCGGGCAAGATCGTGATCAACGGTCGCGACCAGGAAGTCTATTTCGCGCGGCCGACGCTGCGTCTCGTCATCAACCAGCCGTTCGACGTGGCGGCACGGCAGGGCCAGTATGACGTGATCTGCACCGTCAAGGGCGGCGGGCTTTCGGGGCAGGCCGGCGCGGTCAAGCACGGCATCAGCCAGGCGCTGGCCCGCTACGAGCCGGCGCTGCGCGCCCCGGTCAAGGCGGCGGGCTTCCTGACCCGCGACAGCCGCACCGTCGAGCGCAAGAAGTACGGCCGCGCCAAGGCGCGTCGCAGCTTCCAGTTCTCGAAGCGCTAAACCCAAGGCTTTGGAAAAATGGGGCGGTGCCGGCAGCGGCGCCGCCCTTTTTTATCCCGTCGCGGCCGCATTGTTCGCGTCGGAATTCATTCCGCTTACGTGGAAACCGCACCGGCCCGCTCCCCCACCCCACCTCCCATGCAGTATAATGACTTGGGAGGTGGGGTGGGGGAGCGGGCCGGTGCGGCCTACTATAACCCACGATCGCGGTGGTTGCTTACGCTCGCCACGAACGATACGGCCCCGATATGGCCGGCGCTCCCCCTCATCTCGTCGAAACCTGGGTCAGCGGATGGGCGCGCATCCGTGGCACACCGCCACCCGAACGGCACCGCGACGGCTTCCGCATCGAAGTCGGCGCGCCCGATCAGCGCACGCGCTATGTCTTCCCCGCGGTATCGGCGACGCTGACCCGGCTGGCGGAGGACATCCGGCTGCCCGGCATCTGCCTCAAGGTCTGCGCGCCGCCGGAAACGGTGCGCGTGCTGGTGCCGCGCCGCTGGCGCCTCGATCCGCCGGGCACCTTCATGCAGCGCGACGACATTGCGCCCGAGGCGATCCCGCTGCCCGATGGCTATCGGCTCGAACGCGAGACGGCGGAGGGCATCGATAGCATATGCGTGCTCGCCGCCGACGACAGCGTCATCGCGACCGGCCATGTCGTCGTTATCGACCGCGCGGCGATCTACGATCGCATCGCCACGCATGAGGACCACCGTCGCCTGGGGATCGGCCGCGCGCTGGTGGCCGCGCTCGACCACGCGGCGGTCGCGCGCGGCGCCCGGCGCGGACTGCTGGTCGCGACCGAACCCGGTCGCGCGCTCTACACCGCGCTCGGCTGGAAGCCGCTCGCGCAATATACGAGCATGGCGATCGCACCGCCACGCCCCTGAACGATGCGCGGCTTCGCCCTCAGACGCGGACGAGCATCTTGCCGGTATTGCCGCCGCTGAACAGGTCCAGAAACGCCCCCGGCATCGCCGCCAGCCCGTCATGAACGGTCTCACGCGCGTGGAGCTTGCCCGCCTGGAGCAGCCCTGCCATGTCGGCGTAGAATTCGTCCATCCGCGCGAAATAATCGACGACGATAAAGCCCTGCATCCGGATGCGGGCGCCGATCGCGCGCGCAAGATAGCGCAATTCGGTCGGCCGCATGTCGTTATAGATTTCGATCATGCCGCACAGCGCAAAGCGCGCGCGCTCGTTCGCCACCGCCAGCGCGGCATCGAGATGATCGCCGCCGACATTGTCGAAATAGACGTCGATGCCCCGCGGCGCCGCGGCGCCGAGCGCCTTCACGAGATTCCCGGCCTTGTAATCGACCACCGCATCGGCCCCGAGCGATTTGACCCAGGCGCATTTCTCCGCGCCGCCCGCCGAGCCGATCACCGTCATCCCCTTGGCCTTGGCGACCTGCACCACGGTGGAGCCCACCGCCCCCGCGGCGGCGGAGACGAACACGGTATCGCCCGCCTTGGCCTCGGCAACCGCGAGCAGCCCGAAATAGGCGGTCATTCCCGGCATCCCGAGCTGGCCGAGAAACGCCTGATCGGGAACCCCGAGTTGCGGCAGCTTCTGGATGCCGGCAGCAGGCACGATCGCTTCGTCGCGCCAGCCTTCGATGTGGAGCACGCGATCGCCAACGGCGAGCCCCTCGGCGCGACTCTCGATCACCTCGCCCACCGCGCCGCCCTGCATCGCTTCACCCAGCGCATAGGGCGGAACGTAGCTCTTCACGTCGTTCATCCGCCCGCGCATGTACGGGTCGACCGACAGCCAGCGATTGGCAACGCGAACCTCGCCCTCGGCCAGCGCGCGCTGCGGCAGATCGATCGATTCGAAATCCGCCATGACCGGCATTCCCTGCGGTCGCGATTTCAATGCCCACGCGGTCGCCATCGGCTCTCTCCTGCTCATATTTCGTCTCTGATCTAGGCCCATTAGTTGCATTGTGCAACTTGGTTGACCGTGCCGATCGGCGCATCGGCACAATCATCGCAGAAGGCGTGTTGCATCGCCCGGCACATGAAGCTACAGGCGTGCGTCCCCGGCCCAACCGGGGCACGTGAGGGGCGGGGCCGTAGCTCAGATGGGAGAGCGCTGCAATCGCACTGCAGAGGTCAGGGGTTCGATTCCCCTCGGCTCCACCAATCAGGCCAATCGCACCTGATTGCCCGCCCCACGAGAGATGACCGCCACCACGGCACGCTAAGCCTACCCCCACAAATCAGCACGCTCCGCGGTCGCGATTTCGGTCGTGCCGCGCCGCTCATAGTGCTTGAAACTCCGCAACGCTTTCCGGCGGCCCCTTCGGTACGCGCGGAGGATGTGTTTCATAATTGACACATCGTATCACATATGACACCCACCAAATCGGACCGGGGTAATCCCGGCTGCGCGTGACAATGGGGAGGAAGACGATGGCGAACCAATTGAGGGGGATGCCCTTCGCCTTTTTGCTCACCGCCGCGCTCGCGGTTGCCGCGCCAGCCCTGGCGGAGCAAAAACGACCGCTCGTCATGGTCGACGACAATGTCGCACCGTTGCCCCCCGGTGACACGCTCGGCACCCGGCCGAATGCACCGATCGACGTCGCTAATTATATGACCGCCGAACAGGTGGCGGACGTGATCGCCGGCACCAAGACGCTCGACGTCACGCAAGCGGTGCAGAACTGGCTCGCGGCGTGCGTTGCCGAGCATCGCGCGTGCCGCGCCATGCCCGGCCTCTACCGGATCAGCGGCCCGATCGTCTTTGAACAGGCCGGCAACCTCACCACCGGGCTCACCGTCTATTCCGAATCCCCCGGCCAGACGATTTTCGACAGCAGCTATACCGACGGCCTGCCCTTCCTTCTCCAGGCATCGGGCGGCACCCCCGCGGAACCTGTCAGCGCGACCTATGCCTATCTCAGCGGGCTGTCGTTCCGCTGCAATTATGCCGGGCCGTGCGTCACGATCGGCCGGCCCGATTATGCGGACCAGATCAACGAATTCACGCTCTGGCGCCTGTCGGTGCAGAATGCCAACGCTACCGCGGGCAGCACCGCCTACGAGTTCAACGCGGTCTTCTCGGGCTATGTCTATGCCAATGGCTCGACCGGCGCCTCGCCGGGCCGGATCGCCACGCTGGGCAAGATCACCGGCGGCAGCGGCTATGTCGACGGCACCTATGTCGATGTGCCGCTGACCGGCTCGGTCCAGGGATCGCTTGCAAAGGCCGAGGTCACCGTCACGCGTGGTGCGGTGACGAGCGTCAAAATCACCTCGGGCGGCGTCATCTATAATGTCGGCGATGTCGTGACGATCCCCGCCGCCAGCGTCGGCGGCCGCGGCACCGGGTTCTCAGCGCCGGTCACCGCCGTCATCAACGTGCCCAATGATATCTACCGCATCAAGCAATCGGCGTTCACCAGCTACAAGATCGGCGGCTCGAGCGGCTGGAACTTCGTCCACCTCACCGACACCTATTCGTACGGCAACACCTTCATCTCGCCCGACTGCGAGATCGTCGCGACCTGCTACAAGATCGACAGCTTCAACGCGGTGCGCAACACCAGCCTCGGCGGCACCTACGCTTATTCCAATTACGGCCACGGCGTCGATGCGTCGACGGGCAGCTTCGTCGCGATCAACCCCAACATCAACGCCGACGCCTCCCGATTCATGGCACCCGGCTCGACCGCCTTCGCCGCGCGCTGGACCAACGACACCGTCGCGCTGACCAACGCGCCGACCTTTTCCTCCTCGGTCACCACACGCAATCCCTCGGGCGCCGCGACGCTGGCGCTCACCTCGGCGGCGCATACGACCAACCTCAACGCCGATCCCGGCGGCAATTTCTTCCTGAGCAACACCAAGCAGGGCGGCTTCACCGTGCTCGACCAAGCCGGGCCGGGCGTGCTGCAATTCAAGGTCAACGGCACGCAGGTCGCCGCGATGTTCGATTCGGCGACGATCTTCGACACCAGGACGACCGCGCCGGCGATCGGTACGTCGGGCTATACCGTGGCAACGCTGCCCGCATCGCCCGCCAATGGCGATCGCGCCTATGTCACCGATGCCCGCGCCTGCACCTTCATGGCCATCCTTGCCGGCGGCGGCGCCACCTTGTGCCCGGTCATCTATCTCGACGGCTGGAAAGCCGGCGGCTGATGGTGCGCTACAGATCGAGCCGCGCCACGAACCCGGCTACGGCGCGGCGCTCTACGCCCGGCACCTGCGCCGCCACCGCGCGTCCGCGTGAGGGCCGCCGCCCCGATCAGAAGGTCGCCGTCAGGTCGAGATAGCCGTACACCGGATCGCCCCGCCCCGCCGGGTTGGGGGCATTCTGGAGAAAGCCGCCGTTGATCAGCACCGCGGCCCCGGTATCGAGCCGCAACAATTTGGGTATGATCCACCGGCGCACCCGCGCCTCGATCTGATGCCCGGCAAAACGGCCCGATTGCCCGCTTGCATCCTTGATCCCGGTGCTCGCGAAGCTGTCGACCGCGCTGTCGAGCCACAGCGCGCGATAGAAGACGAACGCATCCCATGTCTTGTCCGGGGTGACGTCGAGCCGGATGCCGGGCGAGCTGATGTTGCTGCGCCCCAGCGCCCCGTACAGCCCGCTTGGCCCCCAATCGCCGCGGCGCGGGCCGAATAGCGAATCGAAGCGATGATAGGTCTTGGGGTTGCTGCCATCGCCGCTGGCGCGATCATATTCGAGCGCCACGCGCGGTTTCCAGCCACCGGCGAATTGACGCCCCAATTCGGCATGGACGAAATAAGCCGAAACATCCGCCTCGGGGGCGTTGGCAGCCGTGCTCGTCCGCACGCGACCAATCTGATAGGCGCCTTCGACCTCGTAATCCCAGCGGCCGGGCTCGGGATCGCGATAGAGCCGCAGGCCCGGCGTAACCAGATGACGGTTGGTGGTGGCGAGGTCGGGCCGATCGCGCTCGTCGAGCCCGAACACATAGACTTCCGCGGACAGGCCCGACGCAAGGTCGGGCTTGCTGACGAACCCGCCCCAGAAGCGCAGATCGCCGCTCTCGCGATCCCATTCGACACGGTTGCGACGCACGCTGGCCGCATCGCTCGGCAGATGGACCTGCGGCAGGGTGTAGAACAGCGTGACGCTCGTCTTGTCAGCCGCCTGAAAATCGGCGCGCACGCCGGTGAAGGCATTGGTCGTGTTGCCGAAATTGTTGATGCCGACGAACCGCCGCGATCCCAGATCGAGCAGGAACCGGCCGCCGGTGACGCGCGTCTTCGATCCCGCGCCCAACGCGTCGCCGGCGCTCAGCCCGACATAGGCCTGGACCAGTTCGACCGCGTTGACGTCGCTGGCACCGATCGGACTATTCGGATCGAGGCCATAAGCGCGGCTGTCCCATAATTCGCCGCCGATCCTGACCGGGCCCGCATCATAATCGACCGCAAGCGTCGTGCGGATCAGGAAATCGTCGCCCGATCGGTCGGCGGCCGGGCGGAACTGGTTATCGACCGCCTCGTAGCGAAGGCGAACGCTGCCCGAAATGGTCAGATTGTCGGGATCGCCCAGCGCCTGCTGAAGCGTGAAGGGCGCGTCTTTCTTTGCCTGCTTGTCCTGCGCCCAGGCGGGCACGGCAGCACTCGCCGACGCGAGCAGGGCAAATATCAAAACGGGGCGTGCGATCATAAATCCTCCGGGTGGATCGCGACGCCTCCGGTGGTCCGGTCGGCATCAGGGATGGTGGTCAATTGCCCAAACGATGCTTCTCGCTGATCTCGATCTGGGTCACCTGACCGTCGTGAACGGTGAGCGCGACGCAGCCGAAGCGCAGCCGGCGCAGCGCGTCGCGCACCGCCGTGACCGCGCGTTCGATCTGCGCATCGTCGGCGTTCGCGACGGCGAGGCGCTGCGGCGCTACGCTCATGCGGCCCGTTCCTCGGCAAGCGACAAAGGAAACACGCGCGCGCGTGTCGGCACGATGCGGATCGCCTGTCCGGGTGTCGGCGCCGCCTCGGGCGCGACATCAAGCTCGATCGGCCCGGCGACCCCTGCGATCGCGCTCTCGACACGGACCCGCCCTTCGCGCGGGCGGACAAGCGCGACGATGGCGTCGATCCCGGCCTCGTGGGCGCTGCCGATCCGCGCATCGTGCGGCCGGAAGAACAATTCGGCCGGGCCGCGCGCGCGCGCGGTATCGACGTCGAGCGCGACGCCGTGGAAGATCACCTTGCCGTCGACGGCCGTCACCGGGATGCGGTTCGATTCGCCAACAAAGTCGAACACGAAGGCATTGGCGGGCGTGTCATAGACCTCGGCGGGGGTGCCGACCTGTTCGATCGCGCCGTTGCTCATCACGACGACGCGGTCGGCAACCTCCAGCGCTTCCTCCTGATCGTGGGTCACGAAGATCGAGGTCAGCCCGACACGATCGTGAAAGCCGCGCAGCCAATGGCGCAATTCCTTGCGCACCTTGGCGTCGAGCGCACCGAACGGCTCGTCGAGCAGCAGCAGGGTCGGATCGACCGCCAGCGCGCGTGCCAGCGCCACGCGTTGCCGCTGCCCGCCCGAAAGCTGCGCCGGCAGCCGCCTGCCCAGATCGCCCAGTTGCACGAGATCGAGCAATTCCTGCGCCCGCGCGCGGATCGCGTGGCGCGACGGCCGCTCGCGGCGTGGCCTGACCGACAGGCCGAAGCCGACATTCTCGGCCACCGTCATGTGCTTGAACAACGCATATTGCTGGAACACGAAGCCGATCCGCCGCTCGGCGACGCTCAGCCCGGTAATATCCGTGCCCTCGAAATGGACCGTCCCGCGCTCGGGAAATTCGAGCCCCGCGATGATCCGCAGCAAGGTCGTCTTGCCCGACCCCGAGGGCCCCAGCAGCGCGAGAAACTCGCCCGGCCGTGCGGTGAGGTTGATGTCGGTCAACGCGGTGAACGCGCCGAACCGCTTCGAGATGTCGGCCAGCCTGATGCTCATTGTCCTGCCCTTCCATGGATGCCGTAGCGCCATTCGAGGATGCTCTTGAGCGTCAGCGTAACCAGCGCGAGCAGCGCCAGCAGCGACGCCACCGCGAACGCGGCAACGAAATTATATTCGTTGTAGAGAATCTCGACATGGAGCGGCATCGTGTTGGTCTTGCCGCGAATATGGCCCGAGACGACCGACACCGCACCGAATTCGCCCATCGCCCGCGCGTTGCACAGCAATACGCCGTAGAGCAGCCCCCAGCGGATGTTGGGCAAGGTCACGCGGCGAAAGGTCTGCCACCCGCTCGCCCCCAGCGACAACGCGGCCTCCTCGTCGTCGCGCCCCTGTTCCTGCATCAGCGGGATCAGCTCGCGCGCGACGAAGGGAAAGGTGATGAACATCGTCGCCAGCACGATGCCGGGGACGGCGAAGATGATCTCGACATCATGCGCGCGCAGCCACGGGCCGAACCAGCCCTGCGCGCCGAACAGCAGCACGTAGATCAGCCCCGAGACCACCGGCGAAACCGAGAACGGCAGGTCGATCAGCGTGATCAGCAGGCTCTTGCCGCGAAAGTCGAACTTGGCGATCGCCCAGCTCGCGGCCAGTCCGAAGATGATGTTGAGCGGCACGCTGATCGCCGCGACCAGCAAGGTCAGCCGCACCGCCGACAGCGCATCGCGCTCGACCAACGCGGCGGTATAGGCGGCAAAGCCCTTGGACAAGGCCTCGACGAACACCGCCACCAGCGGCGCGACCAGGAACACCCCCAGAAAGGCGAGCGCAATGGCGAGCAACACCGCGCGCCCCAGCGGGGTCGAGACGGCGCCGCGCGTCATGCCACGCCCCGCTTGCGCGACCAGACCTGGATCAGGTTGATCAGCAGCAGCAGCGCGAACGAGCCGACCAGCATCACCGCGGCGATCGCGGTCGCGCCGGCATAATCGAACTGTTCGAGTTGGGTGACGATCAGCAGCGGCGCGATCTCGCTGCGATATGGCATGTTGCCCGCGATGAAGATCAGCGAGCCATATTCGCCCACCCCGCGCGCGAAGGCGAGCGCGAAGCCGGTGAGCAGCGCGGGGCCGATCGCGGGCAGGATGATGCGGTGGAAGGTCTGCCACCCGCTCGCGCCCAACGTTGCGGCGGCTTCCTCGACATCGTGGCCGAGGTCCGCCAGCACCGGCTCGACCGAGCGCACCACGAACGGCAACCCGATGAAGATCAACGCCACCACCACGCCTACGGGCGTGAACGCCACCTTGATCCCGAGCGGCGCGAGCAGCCCGCCGAACCAGCCGCTCTCGGCATAAAGCGCGGTCAGCGCGATCCCGGCGACCGCGGTCGGCAGCGCGAACGGCAGATCGACCAGCGCGTTGACGATGCGCTTGCCGGGAAAATCCTGCCGCACCAGCACCCAGGCGACGAGCATCCCGAACACGGCATTGATCGCCGCCGCCGCCAGCGCCGCACCAAAGCTCAATTGATACGCCTTGAGCGCGCGCGTCGAGAGCCCGACCGCCACGAAATCGTCCCATCCCAGCCCCGCAGCCCGGATGAAGATCGCGCTCAACGGAATCAGGACGATCAGCGACAGCCAGATCATCGTGAACCCCAGCGTGATCCCGAAGCCGGGGATCACGCGGCGCATTCTGGGTTTGGGTGACGAGCGCCGCCAAAGCCGCTCGTCACCCATGCCGATCGCCATCTCCGCCACCTGCATGGGAGCTCAACGCTTGATGCCGGAGAAGATACGATCGAACACCCCGCCGTCCGCGAAATAAATCGTCTGGGCCTGCTGCCAGCCGCCGAAATCCTTGATCGTCACCAGATCGAGCTTCGGGAAGGTGCCGGCATATTTGGCCGCGACGTCCGGGTTGCGCGGACGATAATAGTTTTTGGCGATCAGTTCCTGTGCTTCGGGGGTGTAGAGGAATTTGAGATAGGCTTGCGCAACCGCGGTCGTGCCGTGCTTGGTCGTATTGGCGTCGACCAGCGCGACCGACGGCTCGGCAAGGATCGAGATCGAGGGCACGACGATGTCGAACTTGCCCGCGCCCAACTCCTTCTGCGCCAGAAACGCCTCATTCTCCCAGGCCAGCAGCACGTCGCCGATGCCGCGCTCGACGAAGGTCGTGGTCGATCCGCGCGCGCCCGAATCGAGCACCGGCACATGGGCAAAGAGATCGCTGACATATTTCTGCGCCGCCGCGTCCGACCCGCCCGCCTTGCGGCCGTAAGCCCAGGCCGCGAGGAAATTCCAGCGCGCGCCGCCGCTCGTCTTGGGATTGGGGGTGATGACCTGCACGCCGGGCTTCACCAGATCGCCCCAGTCACGGATGCCCTTGGGATTGCCCTTGCGGACGAGGAACACGATCGTCGAGGTGTAGGGCGCGCTGCTGTCGGGCAGGCGCTGTTCCCAATCCCTGGCAAGCACATTGCCGTGCTGGGCGATCGCATCAACATCATAGGCCAGCGCCAGCGTGACGACATCGGCCTCGAGCCCGTCGATCACCGCGCGCGATTGCTTGCCCGAGCCGCCGTGGCTCATGTTGATCGTCACGTCCTGATCGTGCTCGGCCTTCCACCGCGCGGCAAAGGCGGCATTGATGTCCTTGTAAAGCTCGCGCGTGGGATCGTACGACACGTTGAGCAATGCGACCGTGGCAGCGGCCCCCGCGGCGTTTTGCGGCGCCGTCCCCGAGCCGCACCCGGCCACCGCGACGAGGGCGATCGCCCCCAGCGCCGCACCGAACCAGCGCCGTCCCAATATCGCCGTATCGGTCGAAAGGCGGTGGTCGCGATCGGTCATCAGTGCCTCCAGAGCTACAAAGCCCTTATAGCCTACCTGTGTAGTAGGCTAAAGCAACTGAAGTTTCGCTTTCAACCGCTTCGGCTTGCGCTTCTATCGTCCTGGCGCTGGTCCTCGCCATGCCCCAGTGCGTCGCCGAGCGTGCGGCTGTCGAGAATCGACCGATACGCGTCATAGGCGCGGCCGAATTCGCGCCGGATGTCGCACGCCTGCTCGTTCACGCAATCCTCGCACCGCCGATAGGCCTGGCGCGACAGGCACGGCAACGGCGCCAGCGGCCCCTCGAACAACCGCAGAACTTCACCGAAACTGATCGTATCGGCAGGGCGCAGCATCACATAGCCGCCATGCTTCCCGCGCCGGCTTTCGAGCAGCCCGGCATTTCTGAGATCGACGAGGATCTGTTCGAGGAATTTGTGTGGAATGGCGTGGCGCGTCGCGATCTCGGCACTCGCCAACGGCTGGCCATCGGGCATCTCGGCAATCGCGAGCAGCGCCCGAAACGCATAGCGAGCCTTGTTGGAGATCATGAAACAAATCCTAGTGCAGTCATAGGGTATATAGCAAGGTTTCGTCGTACTGTCATATCCAGAACAATCGGATCGCCAGCAACGCCACGATCAGGCTCCCCGCCAGCAAGGGCAGCCCCAGCCTGGGAAAATCGCGAAAGCGATAGCCGGCCGCGCCCATCACCACGGCATTGTTGTGGTGGCCGAACGGCGTCAGGAAGTCGAGCGACGCCCCGATCGCCACCGCCACCAGCAACGGCTCGATCGGCATCCCCGATCGCGTCGCGACCCCGGCGGCGACCGGGCTCAGTACTGCCGCGACCGAGACGTTGTCGACAAACGGCGTGAGCAGCGCCGCCAGCCCCAGCGTCGCGGCGACGACGACGATCGGCTCGGTCGTCGGCAGATGCCCGACGATCGCATCGGCGATGACGCGCGCCGCGCCGGTCTGCTCGACCGCCATGCCCAGCGGGATCATGCACGCGAGCAGGATCACGATCGTCCAGTTGATGTCCTGCAACCCGCTGCGCAACCGCAACGATCCGGTCAGCGCCATCGCCAGCACGACGCCGCCGAACGCGATTTCGGGCGGCACCAGCCCGAGTGCGGTTGCCACCACCCCGATCGCGAACACCGCCACCGACAGGAACGCGTCGGGCCGCGCCGCCGCCGGGGCTTGCGGCATCAGCGCGAGCAGCCCCGCCTCGACGATCGCCTCGCGCAACGCCTCGCGATCGCCCGCGAGCAGCAGCACGTCGCCCAGGCCGATCTGGAGATCGCCGAACCCGCCCTCGATCCGCCGCCGCCGGCTGGCGATGCCGATCACGCGCACCCCGCGCTCGGCCAGCGTGTCGAGCGCGCCGATCCGCGATCCGACCAGATAGCTGTCGGGGGTAACGACCACCTCGATCCGCTCGCCCGGCCCGGTCGGGCGGTCGATCGCGTCAAGCGCGTCGATCCCCGCCTCGATCAGCAGCACGTCCTGCGGCGCGACGACCATCGCATCGCGGCGCGCGAACACGTGGCGCCCGTCGCGGACGATGCCGTGCAGCGTCACCGCATGGTCGCGCTCGATCGCGGCCGCCGACAGGCCGATCAACCCCGAGCCGGCCGCCGCGCGCAGTTCGGTGACGAACGCAGCCGGCGCCCCGAGCGGCGCGGTCGCATCAGGCTCGAACCGGCGAAACAGGCGCGGCGCGACAAGGACCATCCAGCCGATCCCCAGCACCACGATCGGCACCCCGACCGATCCGAGCGCGAAATAATCGAATCCACCCCCGGTCTGCGCCACTTTCCAATCGTTGACGATCAGATTGGCGGGCGTGCCGGTGAGCGAGCACATCCCGCCCATCAGCGTCGCGAACGACAGCGGCATCAGCATCCGCGCGGGCGCGATCCCCAGCCGCGTGCACACCGACAGCGCCACCGGGAAGATCAGCGCGAGCGCGCCGATATTATTCATGAACACTGAAACGAACGCCGCCGCTGCACATAACACCGCCAGCGCGGTGCGTTCGCCGCCTGCCCGTTCGACGATCAGCCGCGCGAACGATTCCACCGCGCGGGTCCGTGCCAGCACCGAAACGATCAGCAGAATTTCGACGACGGTGACCACCGCCGGGCTCGAAAAGCCGTCGAACAAGGCGATTGCAGGCACCAGCCCGAGCGCGAATGCGGCCGCCAATCCGACCAACGCCACCAGTTCGATCCGAAACCGGTCGAGCGCATAGGCAATGAACATCGCGACCAGCAGAACAATGATGGCGACTTGATCGATCGTCATGAACCAACTATCCGCCCGCCTTTGATCCAGATGCTTATCGGCTAAGCGTGCGATGACCAAGAACCGCGAACGGTCGATTCAGAAGCATTGGGGAAAAATGGCGTCCCGTCCGACGGCCGCATTATAGGCGGCCATCGAAACCCGCGAGCAAAGCGCGCGAGGCCGAACCCGGCCCGTGCCCTCACCGCGAGTGGGCAGCAACGCTAACCGACCAATGTTCCGCCTGTCGCCGCTGCGGCTGGCCAATCCCGTGAGTCCCATGCCCTTTTCCGATCTCGCCCCCATCCTTGTCGACGCGCTCACCGAGCGCGGTTACGCCGCCCCCACCCCCGTCCAGGCGGCTGTCCTCACCCCCGACGCACCGGGGCGTGATCTCGTCGTCTCCGCGCAGACGGGGTCGGGCAAGACCGTGGCGTTCGGCCTCGCACTTGCCACCGATCTGCTCGACGCCGACGGCACGCTGATCCCGGCGGACAGCCCCCGCGCGCTGGTGATCGCGCCGACGCGCGAACTGGCGCTTCAGGTCAGCCGCGAACTCGCCTGGCTGTACGGCAAGGCCGGCGCGCGGATCGCGACCTGCGTCGGCGGGATGGACGCCTCGAAGGAACGCCGGTCGCTGCGCGGCGGCGCGCATGTCGTCGTCGGCACGCCGGGGCGGCTGCGCGACCATCTCGAACGCGGCGCGCTCGATCTGTCGGCGCTCAAGGCCGCCGTGCTCGACGAAGCCGATGAGATGCTCGACATGGGCTTCCGCGAGGATCTCGAGCAGATCCTCGATGCCACCCCCGACGGGCGCCGCACCTTGCTGTTCTCCGCGACGATGCCGCGCCCGATCGTCGCGCTCGCCAAACGCTATCAGCGCGACGCGCTGCGCATCTCGACCGTCAGCGACGAGCGCGGGCATGGCGACATCACCTATCAGGCGGTCACGATTTCACCGTCCGAAACCGAAGCCGCGGTGATCAACCTGCTGCGCTTCCACGAAGCCGAAACCGCGCTGCTGTTCTGCGCGACGCGCGACAACGTCCGCCGCTTCCACGCGACCTTGCAGGAACGCGGCTTCTCCGCCGTCGCGCTGTCGGGCGAACATTCGCAATCCGAACGCAACCACGCGCTCCAGGCGCTGCGCGATCGGCGCGCACGGATTTGCGTTGCCACCGATGTCGCCGCGCGCGGCATCGATCTGCCCAGCCTCGGGCTCGTCATCCATGTCGAAATCCCGCGCGATCCCGAAGCGCTGCAACATCGCTCGGGCCGCACCGGGCGCGCGGGCAAGAAGGGGACGGCGGTGCTCGTCGTCCCCTATCAGCGGCGCCGGCGCGTCGAATCGCTGCTGCGCGCGGCAAAGGTCAACGCCGAGTGGATCGAGGCCCCGACCCCCGAGGCGATCCGCAAGCAGGACCGCGAACGCCTGATCGCAACGCTGCTCGAACCCGCGACCTTCGACGACGAGGATCGCGCACTCGCCGAGCGGTTGATGGCCGAGCGCCCGGCCGCCGACATCGCTGCCGCGCTGGTGCGCGCGCACCGCGCCCAGATGCCGCACCCCGAAGAATTGATCGGCAACAGCCCCGATGCTCGCCGCGCCGCGCAAGCGGAACGCCACCGCCCGGGGTTCGACGATACGGTGTGGTTCCGCATGGATATCGGCCGCCGCCAGAATGCCGATCCGCGCTGGCTGCTGCCGCTGCTGTGCCGTCGCGGACACATCACCAAGAACGAGGTCGGGGCGATCCGGATCGACGCAAACGAGACCTATTTCCAGATTCCGCGCGGGGTCGCCGGCAAGTTCAACGCCGCGATCGCCCGGACGATCGGCTCCGAAGACGGCGACGCGCCGATCCATATCGCGCCATCGGAAACCGGCCCGCACGAAAGCCCGCGCTCCCATCGCGCCCACGGTCCGCGACCACATAGCGGCGCGGCGCCATATCGGGCGCGTCCGAACGGTGCCGGTCCGGGCGGCCCCGGCCGGGGCGGCAAGCCGTTCCGCAAACCCGCCGATCGCGGCCCTGGACATCGGGGCGGTCCTCGCAAATGAGCCTGCGCATCCTCGTCGATGCCGATGCCTGCCCGGTCAAGGACGAGATCTACAAAGTGGCGTGGCGCCACGGCGTGCCCGTGTCGATCATCAGCAACAGCCGCCTGCGCGTGCCCGATCATCCGCTGATCGCCGGCGTGGTGGTGGGCGACGCGTTCGACGCGGCGGACGACTGGATCGCCGAGCGCAGCGATGCCACCGCGATCGTCGTCACCGCCGACATCCTGCTCGCCGATCGGTGTTTGAAGGCGGGTGCCACCGTGATCGCGCCGACCGGCAAGCCCTTCACCGCCAATTCGATCGGCAGCGCGATCGCGACCCGCGCGATCATGGCCGATCTGCGCGCAGGCGGCGACGTGATCGGCGGCCCCGCGCCCTTCACCAAGGCCGATCGCTCGCGCTTCCTGCAAGCGCTCGATACCGCGCTGGTGCGGCTCAAGCGCTAAGAACGATTACCCCCCATGGCCCGTTCGTGCTGAGCTTGTCGAAGCACCGCCCTTCTTGCGGCGGCGTCGAGACAAAGAACGGCCCTTCGACAAGCTCAGGGCGAACGGGGCAGGATCAGCGCTACTGGTTCGCGGTTTCGGAAGCGGCGGCGGCCCACGCCCCCCCGGCAATTGACTCTCGCGCCAGACACGCTAGAGCGCGGCGCTTGATCGGGCTTCGGCCCGGTCGCCGTCCGAGACAGCGGGTGGGCCTCGGCCCTTAATCTCCCGCCGAGACGGGGAAATGGATTTCGGTTCGGTCGCTCAAGCGCCGATCTGCCGCAGCGATGCGGCGCCCTTCCCCATCGCCAGGACAAAACCGGGTGCGGGTTCGCCCTCGCCCGGCGTGTAACCGGGCATCCTTCGGGATGTCCAAACGTGGAGAATGGCATGGATCGTGCTCAAAAGACCGAGGCCGTTGCCGAGCTGAACCGCACCTTCAACGAGGTCGGCGTGGTGGTTGTCACCCGCAATCTCGGGCTCACCGTCGGGCAATCGACCGAGCTTCGTAACAAGATGCGTGAAGCTGGCGCGACCTATAAGGTCTCGAAGAACAAGCTTGCCAAGATCGCGCTCAAGGACACCGATTATGTCGGGATCAGCGACCTGCTGACCGGCCCGATCGGCCTTGCCACCTCTGCCGATCCGGTTGCCGCCGCCAAGGTGGTCGCCGATTTCGCGAAGACCAACGACAAGTTGGAAATCGTCGGCGGGGCGATGGGGGCGACGATCCTCGACGTCAAGGGTGTGAACGCACTCGCCGCGCTGCCGTCGCTCGACGAGCTGCGGGCCAAGATCGTGGGCCTCGTCCAGGCGCCCGCGACCAAGCTGGCCCAGCTCACGAACGCTCCGGCAGCGAAGCTCGCGCGCGTGTTCGCCGCCTATGGCGACAAGGACGCCGCCTGAACGATCGCAGGCTTACATCGACTTTAACGACCTGAACCAAGGGGGTCTTTTCCCCCCGCATGGAGATTTAAAATGGCTGACCTTAACAAGATCGTCGACCAGCTTTCGGAACTGACCGTCCTCGAAGCTGCTGACCTCGCCAAGCTGCTCGAAGAGAAGTGGGGCGTTTCGGCCGCCGCTGCGGTTGCGGTTGCCGGCCCTGCCGCTGGTGGCGCTGGCGCCGCTGCCGAAGAAGCGCAGACCGAGTTCGACGTGATCCTCACCGGCGACGGTGGCAAGAAGATCAACGTCATCAAGGAAGTCCGCGCGATCACGCAGCTCGGCCTGACCGAAGCGAAGGCGCTGGTCGAAGGCGCGCCGAAGGCCGTCAAGGAAGGCGTTTCGAAGGACGAGGCCGAGAAGATCAAGGCCCAGCTCGAAGCCGCCGGCGCGACCGTCGAGCTCAAGTAAGCCGCAAGGCTTGCCCGATCGCGGCCCCGCGCCGCGCTTCGGGAGCAACAGAAAGGGCGGCTCCCACGCGGGGGCCGCCCTTTTTGCTTTTTCGTCGATCGCCGGTGCGGCCTCTGTTTCAGTGCAACTGAAACAGAAAAACATTCTCCCCGATCAGCGGCACTTGATGTCGCCACGGTCGAGTTCGCGGCCCAGCAGCGCGCCACCGCCGGCACCCAGCAAGGTGCCGAGCGTCTTGCCCGTCCCCACGTCGCCGCCGAACAGATTGCCGAGCACGCCGCCCGCGACCGCACCGATGACGAGCCCCGTCGTGCCGTCGTCGCGCTTGCAATAATAGCGCCCGTCATTGCCGCGATAGATGCGGTCGTTGCGGTTCATACGGCGCTCATAGCGCTTGCTGCGGGCCTTGTAGTTCTTGGACGGATTCCAGTTCTGGTTGCGATCGCCCTGCCAGCGATAATCGCGCTGCTGCTTATGGCGATCGCGCTGGTGATGCTGCGCCGCCGCCGGCGCGGGCATCGCAACGGGCGCGGCCACCGCCAGCGCGACGAATGCGATCAAAGCCTTCTTCATGACATCGTTCCTTCCAAAATGACCTGCCCTGAATGCTGGAGCGGATGAGAAGGTTGCATGAACGCAACGTTCAGCCCTGCGTCAGGCAGAGCAAGGCCGCGTGCCGGGCGTACACGGTCGTCCGTTGGTCAGGGCGTCGCCGGCGCCATCGCCGCCGTTTGATCGAGCGGCACCACCGGCAACCACACCTTGCTGCCCTCGTCACCGCCGCGCATCAGCGTCACCGTCGCCTTCTGGTAATCGCCTTTTTCGGCGAAGAAGATGTTGGGCACGTATTTCTGCGGGTTGCGATCGTAGAGCGGAAACAGGCTCGACTGGACCTGCACCATGATCCGGTGCCCCGGCTGGAACACATGGTTCACCGTCGGCAGGCGGAATTTATATTCCTGCACCCGATTGGCGGGAATCGCGGAGGGTTTTGCAAAACTCTTGCGATAGCGGCCGCGGAAGATGTCGAGGCTGATCGCGAGTTGATACCCCCCCATCTTCGGATCGGTGGCATTCTCGGCCGGGAAAACATCGATCACCTTGACGACGAAATCGCCGTCGGTGCCCGTCGTCCTGGCGAACAGATCGGCGATCGGCGCGCCCGAGACACGCACCGCCTCAGTCAGCACCGGTGTCTGATAAGTCATCACGTCGGTGCGCCCGTCGACGCTGCGCTGGTCCTGCACCAGCCAGTCGGGCCAGCGCCCGTCGCCGAAATTGATCGGGCGCGGCAGATGCGGCACCGGCTTGGCGGGATCGGAGACATAGCTGTCGCCTCCCGCCGCCGCGACATCGAAACCAAGCCCGCCATCGGCCTGAAGGTAAATCGGCTTGAGCGGGTTTGCGCAGCCGTGCAGGCAAGCGAGCGGCCAATCGCGGAACCGGTCCCAATGGTTTTCGCCGGTATTATAGATCGCCGCCGCGGGCAGCGTCACCGCGGGCCCGTCGTTCAGATACTGGTTGAAGAAGGGCAGCACCATCTCCTCGCGGAATTGCGCGGCGGTGTCGCCATTCCACATGAACGGGCCAAGGCTCTTGCCCTCGCGGTTGATCTGGCTGTGCCGCCACGGCCCCATGACGAGATGGTTGTTGCCGAGATGCCCCGCGGCCTTGAGCGCCTCCCAGCTCGTGATCGCGCCGTACATGTCCTCCTGATCCCACAGACCCTGTTCCCAGATCGTGGGGACGTTGGACGGGTTGGCGGCGATCAGCTTGTCGAGCGCCTGCCCTTGCCAATATTCGTCATAGGCGGCGTGCTCGCTGGTGCGCTGCCAGAAAGGCAATTGATCGTAGCCCGATTTCCTGGCCCAGGCGCCGGCCGAGCCGATCGCGCGGAAATTGTCATAATCGTCATAACCACCCGAGGGCGGCGCCTTACCCGGCCCCTTGTAGCCGGTCTGGCCGCCGATCCAGCCGATATTGGCGAGCCGGAAGGCGCCGTAATGGAACCAGTCGTCCCCCATCCAGCCATCGATCATCGGGCTTTCGGGCACCGCCGCCTTCAACGCCGGGTGCGGATGGAGCAAGGCCATCACCACGGTGAAGCCTTCGTAGGACGATCCGATCATCCCGACCTTGCCGTTCGATTGCGGCAGATTGGCCTTGTTCACCAGCCAGTCGATCGTGTCATAGGCATCGGTCGTATGATCGGTGTCGGTCGGGTTGAGCGGCCCCTTCACCGGGCGCGTGACGACATAGACGCCTTCGGACCCGTATTTGCCGCGCACGTCCTGATAGACGCGGATATAGCCCGCCTTGACGAAGGCCTCGTCGGCGAGCGGCAAGGTCGAGAGCATCGAGGGCGAATCCATCCGCTCGGCGCGCCCCGCCGCGTTATACGGCGTGCGGGTGAGGACGATCGGCGCGTTGGTGGCACCCTTGGGGATGACGATGACGGTGTACAGCTTCACCCCGTCGCGCATCGGCATCATCACCTCGCGCTTGATATAATCGCGCGCGTCGGTGGGGGGCGTGAATTTTTCAGGGATGTCGCCCTTGGGCGGCCAGATGTCGGCGGGCACCTGCGGCGTATTTGCCGGCGCCTGCTGCGCGAGCGCAAGCCCCGTGCCCGCACCGGCAAGCACGGCAGCGAGCGTCGCCTCCCAAAACCGAATGCGCATCGCAATTCCTCTCTTATCAATGTGATGCATCTTGCTATCACACCCGATCGGCAGAGGAATAGCTGAGAAAATTTCTCCCGTCGGTCAGCGAAATCAAGCAAAACGGGCTATTTGGTGTCGTCGCGCCCGGCGACCCGGTTGATCGCGTCGCGGCCGAAATTGGCGATCATTTCGCCTATCTCGCGCGCCTGCGCCAGCGATCGACTGCCCTGTTCGCGCAGATATTCGCCCTGGACGTGCATCACCTCGGACAGATCGTGCGCCTTGGCGGCGCGACGCATCGCCTCGAATGCCTCGCGTGTGTTCTGCTCGGCCTGATCGAGCAGCTTCATGCCCAGTTCGTTGCCGTGCCCCGCGATCCGTTCGCCCGAGGCGCGCATCTTCTCGCCTGCCGCACGCACCTTGTCCGCGATGCCGCTGGGGTCGGTCGCGCTCGCCCTGCCCGTTGCGCGGGGGCCCGTTGCACCGGATTTCTTCGCGCCGGGTTTCTTCGCCTCTGCCATGATCTTCCTCCTGTCGGGCTCGCTACGAGCCCTCTGCACGGTGACGCGTGAGACCGGGGTCAGGTTCCGCCCTTGATCCGCGGCGCTGCCGGAGCCACATGGCATATATGCTGATCGAGACCGAGACCACGCCGAATCCGGCGACGCTGAAATTCCTCCCCGGCCGCAATGTCATGGAGGCTGGCACCCGCGATTTCGCGAGCCCCGAAGAAAGCGAAGCCTCGCCGCTCGCCGAGGCGCTGTTCGGCCTTGGCGACGTGACGGGCGTGTTCTTCGGCAAGGATTTCGTGTCGGTCACCGCCGCGCCAGGCGTGAGCTGGCCTGAGCTCAAACCCGATGTGCTCGCGCTGCTGCTCGATCATTTTTCGGCCAATATGCCGCTGTTCAAGCCGGGTTCGGCTGCCGCGATCAGCGTGCCCGGCGACGACGTCAGCTATGGCGACGATCCCGCCGATGCCGACATCGTCGATCAGATTCGGGAATTGATCAACACGCGCGTGCGCCCCGCGGTCGCCAATGACGGCGGCGATATCATCTATCGCGGCTTCGACAAGGGGAAGGTGTTTCTCCAGATGCAAGGCGCCTGTTCGGGCTGCCCGTCCTCGACGGCAACGCTGAAGAACGGCATCGAACAACTGCTCAAATATTACGTGCCCGAAGTCACCGAAGTCCGCTCGATCTAATCCCCTCCCTGCCAATCACGACAGAGACCTGACGATGGGCGAGACGCTTTCCGATTCCGCGCTCGATACGATTTTCCGTACCGCGCGCACCTATAACGGCTATACCGACGCGCCGGTGACCGAGGCGCAGATCCGGCAGATTTACGATCTGCTCAAGATGGGCCCGACCTCCGCCAACCAGCAGCCCGCGCGGTTCGTGTGGTTGCTGTCGCAGGCGGCGAAAGACAAGCTCGCCGATTGTGCGACCGGCACCAATCCCGACAAGATCAGGAAAGCGCCCGCCGCGGTCGTGATCGGCATGGACGCGCATTTCCACGAGCATCTGCCGTTTCTGTTCCCGCATACCGACGCCAGAAGCTGGTTCGCGGGCGACGACAAAGCCGCGATGCGCCACGACCACGCCTTCCGCAATTCGTCGCTTCAGGGTGCCTATCTGCTGATCGCCGCGCGCGCGATCGGGCTCGATACCGGCCCGATGTCGGGGTTCGACGCGCAAGCGGTGAACAAGGCCTTTTTCGCCGATCAGCCGCACGTGACGACCAATTTCATCGCCACGCTGGGCCACGGCGATCCGTCGACGATCTTCGGCCGCAGCCCACGGCCCGATTTCGACCGATTCAACCGCATCGATTGACGCAATCCGCCACTCCAGCGAAGGCTGGAGTCTTTCGACAACTGGAGATGCCAGCCTTCGCTGGCATGACGATCATGGTCCTCACCCTCGTCATCGATACTGCCACCGCGGCCTGCTCGGTTGCGCTGATCGACGACGGCCGCGCCGTTGCCGAGCGCCACGAGATCGTCGGGCGCGGTCATGCCGAACGATTGCTGCCAATGATCGCCGACCTGCCCGGCGGCGGACGCGCCGCCGCCATCCTGGTCGATGTCGGGCCGGGGAGCTTCACCGGTACGCGGGTCGGCATCGCTGCGGCGCGCGGGCTCGCGATCGGCTGGGGGGTGCCAGTGGCGGGCTATGCCTCGACCACGCTCCTCGCAGCCACCGAATTTGCGCGCGATCCCGTGCTCGATCGGCTTGCGGTCGTGCTCGAGGGCGGGCATGGCGAGGTCTTCATGCAGTCCTTCTCGCGCCCGCTTGCCGCCGATACGGCCCTGTCGTCGCGCGCCCCGGCGGCGGCGCGGGCGCTGCTCGACGGGCGCCGCGCGATCGGCAGCGGCACGGCCTGGCTGGGCGATCTCGCCGATGCCCGCCCCGCCCTGCCCCGCGCCGCCGACGCGATGCTGCTGCCGCCAGAATTGCGCGCGCTGCCGCCGACCCCGATCTACGGCCGCCCTCCCGACGCGGTACCGCAATCGCCGCGCGCATGAGCACGACCTTCACTCAGGTCACGCTCCGCGGCGGCGGCATCGACGATCTCGCGATCGTCGAGCCGATCATGCAGGCGGCATTCGACCCGCGCTATGGCGAGGCGTGGACGCGCAGCCAGTGCGCGGGGGTGATGGCGATGCCCGGCGTCGCGCTGACGATCGCCGAACTCGACGGCCGGCCCGCAGGTTTTGCGATCACCCGCACGATCATGGACGAAGCGGAGCTATTGCTGCTCGCGGTCGATCCCGCGCGGCGGCGGCGCGGGATTGGCCGCGCGCTGCTTCGCGCGGCGATCGCCGATGGTGAAGCAAAACATATTGCCAAAATTCATCTCGAAGTCCGGTCAAACAACGGGGCGATCGCGCTCTATCAGCAAGCTGGATTCGTGAAGATCGGTGAACGCCGTGATTATTACCGTGGTAACAATGGCAAGTTGTTCGACGCTCATACGTTTATGCGAATGCTGCGCTGACTCGGTATTTCAGGACGAAACTTCGCTTGCACTGAGCGCGGGTTCGCTCGATAGAGCCCCATGCGCCTGTTCCCCTTGACGGCCGCAATACGGGTTGAAAGGAACGAAATGGATACCGTTAACGAAATGGAAGAAACACTGATAACGCTGACCGCGGATATTGTTGCCGCTCACGTCAGCAACAACAGCGTCGCGGTTTCCGACCTTCCACTGATCATTCAAAACGTCCACGGGGCGCTCTCGGCGCTTGGCAAACCTGCCGAAGAGCCCGTGGTGAAGCAGGAACCTGCCGTTTCGATCCGTTCTTCGGTGAAGCCCGATTTCATCGTCTGTCTTGAAGACGGCAAAAAGCTCAAGATGCTCAAGCGCCACCTGATGACGCATTATCAGATGACGCCCGACCAGTATCGCCAGAAGTGGAATCTGCCCGCAGATTATCCGATGGTCGCGCCGAGCTATGCGGAGCAGCGCCGCGCGCTCGCGAAGAAAATCGGCCTCGGCACCAAGACGAAGCGGCGCAAGACGCGCTGATTTTCACGGCGCCAGCCCACGCCCCGCCCCAAGCGGCTCCGGATTTTCGGAGCCGCGATACGTGCGAATGTGGGCTGGTACCGTCAATTGGCAAGAAGAACGCGCTTAATAGCGTTATCGGGCGTGTCTGGGTCTTGGCCCCCGCGCGATATGGCACTACATCGGGGCTATGCCTCGCAGGATCGACCTTGAAGCCCTCTGCAACGAGAAGGGCCTCCGTATCACCGAGCAGCGCCGCGTCATCGCGCGCGTGCTCTCTGACGCCGACGACCATCCCGATGTCGAAAAGGTGTATGAACGCGCCGCGGCGATCGATCCGGGGATTTCGATCGCGACCGTCTATCGCACGGTGCGGCTGTTCGAAGAGGCCGGCATCCTCGATCGCCACGATTTCGGCGACGGCCGCTCGCGCTACGAACCTGCGCCCGAATCGCATCACGATCATCTGATCGACGTCGAGACCGGCAAGGTCCTCGAATTCGTCGACCCCGAGCTCGAGCAGCTCCAGAAGCAGATCGCCGAACGGCTGGGCTTCCGCCTCGTCGATCACCGCATGGAGCTTTACGGCGTCGCGCTCGACCGCAAAAATTAACCTCGCCGGCCGGCTACGGATCGGCCTCAGGGTCGCGGGGCTCGTCCTCGCTCTCGTCGTCTGTCTTGCCGGGCATGGCCTGTGGCGGCTGTTTCGCCTGCCCTCGCGCTGGCCGCGCTGGTTTCTCGGCAGTGCCGGACACATCTGCGGGGCGCGGCGACGCGATATCGGCCGACCGATCAAGCGCGACGTCATCTTCCTCGCCAACCATACGAGCTGGCTCGACATCCTCGTGCTCGCCGGCGGCACCGGCACCGCCTTCGTCGCCAAGGCGGAGCTGCAGCAAGTGCCGCTCATCGGCTGGCTGTGCACGCTCAACCACACGATCTTCGTCGCGCGTGCCGACCGGATGGGGATCGCCGCCCAGGTCGCCGAGTTGCGCGATGCGCTCGCGCACTCATGGCCGGTCGCGCTGTTCCCCGAAGGGACGACGAGCGGCCCCGACGAGGTGCTCCCCTTCAAAGGCGCGCTGCTCGCGGTGCTCGAACCGCCCCCGCCGAGGGTAATGGTGCAACCCGTGCTGCTCGATTACGGCGCGGCGGGTGACGACATTGCGTGGCTGGGCGACGAGCCCGGCCTCGCCAACGCGCTCAAGATCCTCGCGCGCCGCGGCAGCTTCGAGGGGCGAGTCACCTATCTGACCCCGTTCGACCCCGCCGATCACACCAACCGCAAGGGCATCGCCGCCGAAGCGCGCCGCCGGATCGTCGAAGCGATGGAGCTTCCCGCAAGCGGCGGCTAGCCACAATTAACCGCCACCCTAGCCCCCGCGCCCACACGCGCGTATAGGCCGCCCCCATGTCAAAGCCCGCCCCAAAGACCTTCGCCGTCAAGTCGTTCGGCTGCCAGATGAACGTCTATGACGGCGAACGGATGGCCGAATTGATGACGGCTCAGGGCATGACGCCGGCCGACGCCGCCGAGGCCGATCTCGTCGTGCTCAACACCTGCCACATCCGCGAACGCGCCACCGAAAAGGTCTATTCGGATATCGGCCGCCTCAGGAAGCACGGCGATCCGATGATCGCGGTCGCGGGCTGCGTCGCGCAGGCCGAAGGCGAGGAGATTTTCGCGCGCGCGCCGGTCGATGTGGTCGTCGGCCCGCAGGCGTATCATAATTTGCCCCGGCTCGTGGCAGAGGCCGCCGCGGGCCGCCCCGCGCTCGATACCGACATGCCCGTCGCGACCAAATTCGGCGCGCTCCCCGCGCGGCGCAAGGTCGGCCCCAGCGCGTTCCTGACGGTGCAGGAAGGCTGCGACAAATTCTGCACCTATTGCGTGGTGCCCTACACCCGCGGCGCCGAGGTATCGCGCGCCTTCGCCGCGATCGTCGACGAGGCGAAGGCGCTGGTCGATGCGGGCGCGAAGGAAATCACGCTGCTCGGGCAGAACGTCAACGCGTGGACCGACGAGGACGGGCGCGGGCTCGATCATCTGATCCGCACGCTCGATCGGATCGCGGGGCTGCACCGCATCCGTTACACCACCAGCCACCCCAACGACATGACGCAGGGGTTGATCGACGCACACCGCGACGTCGAAAAGCTGATGCCCTTTCTCCATCTGCCGGTGCAATCGGGCAGTTCTCGTATCCTCAAGGCGATGAACCGCAGCCACAGCCGCGATTCGTACCTGCGCGTGCTCGACAGGGTGCGCGCCGCGCGCCCCGATATCGCGCTGTCGGGCGATTTCATCGTCGGCTTCCCCGGCGAAACCGACGCCGATTTCGACGACACGCTGCGCCTGATCGGCGAGGTCGGCTATGCGCAGGCCTTCAGCTTCAAATATTCGCCCCGGCCCGGCACCCCCGCCGCCGATATGGCCGGTCAGATCGCGCCGGAGATCATGGACGAGCGCCTTCAGGCGCTTCAGGCCGCGGTCAACCGCGATCAACTCGCGTTCAACCAGGCAACCCTCGGGCGCCACTGCCCGATCCTGATCGAACGCAAAGGCAAATTGCCGGGCCAGATGCTCGGCAAATCGCCCTGGCTGCAATCGGTGCATCTCCTCACCGACGCCGCGATCGGCGACATGATCGAGGTCACGCTCGACAGCGCCGGCCCCAATTCGCTCGGCGGCATCGCGCGGCGCCACGCCGCTGCCTGATCGTCGCCGCGCTGAAGGGCGCGACGATCAGGCGGCGGCGCGCCCTTTCTCCGATTCGGCATGGTCGGCCCGCCGGCATCTCCGTTTGCGCCACAACAATAAAAAAAATCGATCGCCGCGCTCGACGAATCGATCACCGACAGCGCTGTCAGCCAATATGAAAAATGAAATTGTTAATCAGCGACTTCGCGGATTTCCTTGAAGCGGTACGGTGGGGCGTGGCGGGTATGCGCTCAATTGCGTCGCGGTATCAACTCGTCTCGCCCGGACTTGACGGGAATAGTCAAATGCTTAGGTCAGGCGCAGAGACACGCCTCTGAGAAGGGTCGCCTCAGAGAGCCCTAAGGCTCCCCCTTTGAGTTGTGTTTCCGGTGGATGGGTTTGCCGGGGCGAACCCCAGACGTCTCGCATACCCATCCACCGTTATCGATCGGGTCTTGCCGCGACACCCGCGCCACGCTTCGACCCAAAGCGTGACCCGATCACATACATACCCCCTGTCCTACACGCGCGCGCTCTGCCACACTCGGCTTCGGATGAGTCTCGTCATTCCCTTCCCCTGTCCTAACGGAACCCGCTTCCGTCGCAGCCGTTCGGCGGCGGTGCTATACCCCCTCCAGCGCGTCAACTTTGTCAACTTCGGCCTTGAAAGGACCGCATGAGTCGTAAGCCTGTCCCCGCCCAGCCGGGCGATCGCTCCCGCCTCGAACTGGCGTTCGACAAGCCGCAACTGCTCAGCGTGCTCTTCGGCCAATATGACCAGAATCTCGTCGCGCTCGAAAATCGGCTCGGGGTCTATATTACCGCGCGCGGCAACCGCATCGGCCTCGAAGGCGCGGCCGAGAATGTCGCCTTGGCGCGCGATGTGCTGAGCGACCTCTACAAGCGCATCCAGCGCGGCGAAGAGATTGATATCGGGCTCGTCGACGCGTCGATCGCGATGGCGTCCGAACCCGAACTCGACGGCATCGTCCGTGCCGAAGCGGGCGATCGCGCGCCATCGATCATGATCCGCACGCGCAAGAAGACGATCGTCCCGCGCACGCCGATGCAGGCGCGCTACATGCACGAGCTCGTCGCCAACGACATGATCTTCGCGCTCGGCCCCGCGGGCACGGGCAAGACCTATCTCGCGGTCGCGCAGGCGGTGGCGCAGTTGATGACCGGCAGCGTCCAGCGGTTGATCCTCTCGCGCCCCGCGGTCGAGGCTGGAGAACGGCTCGGCTTCCTGCCCGGCGACATGAAGGAAAAGGTCGATCCCTATCTGCGCCCGCTCTACGACGCGCTCTACGATTGCATGCCGCCCGAACAGGTCGAGCGCCGCATCGCATCGGGCGAGATCGAGATCGCGCCGATCGCCTTCATGCGCGGCCGCACGCTGGCCGATGCCTTCGTCATCCTCGACGAAGCACAGAATACCACGCCGGGGCAGATGAAGATGTTTCTCACCCGCTTCGGCCAGAACAGCCGGATGGTGATCTGCGGCGATCCGCGTCAGGTCGATCTGCCCGGCGGTGTCGCGGCATCGGGCCTCGCCGATGCCACCGCCCGACTCGAGGGGATCGAAAGCATCGCGATGGTCCGCTTCACCGCCGCCGACATCGTCCGTCACCCGATCGTCGGCCGGATCGTCGAAGCCTATGAGGGCATCGAACCGTGATCGCGATCGAACTGTCGCGCGAGGCCCCCTGGCCCGACACCGACTGGACCGCGCTGGCCACCCGCGCGGCGATCGCGGCGGTGCGGCGCACCCCCGACGGCCCGCTGGTCGACACCCCAGCGCATATCGAGATTTCGGTGCGGCTGACCTCGGACGAGGAAGTCCGCGAGCTCAACCGTGCCTATCGCGGCAAGGACAAGCCGACCAACGTCCTCTCCTTTCCGATGGTCCAGCCCGATCTGATCGAGGCGATCAGCGAGAATTCGGACGATGGCGAGGTGCTGCTCGGCGACATCGTGCTCGCTTTCGGGGTGTGCTCGCGCGAGGCCGCGGAGAAGGGTCTTTCGACCGCCGATCACGCGACCCATCTGATCGTTCACGGCACGCTGCACCTGCTGGGCTACGACCATATCGACGACGCGGAAGCGGAGGATATGGAGGAGATCGAACGCCAGGCGATGGCCGATCTCGGCCTCGCCGACCCCTATCTCGTCCGCGAGGGTTAAGGCCAGGCGCCAAACCCTCTTAACGAAAGCGCCGCCGCGGCCCTATATGGCGGGTGCAACACAAGGAAATGACGACGACCCATGCCCGACGATTCGAGTATGACGCCCGCCGATAGCGGCGGGATATGGCGAGGCCTGCGCGCGCTCCTGTTCGGCGACGAGGCCGACGCGACGCTCCGGGCCCGGATCGAGGAAGTGATCGACGAGCATGAGGACGAGCCCGGCCCTGACGCCAAGGGCGATCTGACGCCGCTCGAACGCCAGATGGTGCGCAATCTGCTGCACTTCGGGCAACGCGACGCCGGCGATGTCGGGGTGCCGCGCGCCGACATCATCGCGGTCGAAGAAGACATCGCCTTCGACGATCTGGTCAAAACCTTCGCGCGCGCCGGTCATAGCCGGCTGCCGGTCTATCGCGACGCGCTCGATACTATCATCGGCATGGTCCACATCAAGGACGTGTTCGACATCCTCGCCAACGGGGCGCCGCCTCCGCCGACGATTGCCGCACTGATCCGCGAGCCGGTCTATGTCCCGCAGTCGCGCGGTGTGCTCGATCTGCTCGCCGACATGCGCCAACGCCGTGTCCACCTCGCGGTCGTGCTCGACGAATATTCGGGTACCGAAGGGCTGGTGACGATCGAGGATCTGGTTGAAGAGATCGTCGGCGACATCGAGGACGAACATGACGCGGCGCCGACCGCGCTGATGATCCCGATCGAGGGCGGGGGCTGGGAAGCCGATGCGCGCGCCGAACTGGAAGATGTGGGCGCGACGATCGATCCGCGCCTCGCCGAGACCGAGGACGATATCGAGACGATCGGCGGGTTGGCGGCAACACTTGCCGGCCATGTGCCGCAGGCGGGCGAATGCCTCGCGCACGAATCGGGCTGGATGCTCGAAATCATCGAAGCCGATCCGCGCCGTGTGACGCGGCTGAGACTGCACCCGCCGATACGACAGGCGGAAGAGGAAGAGGCGTAACATGCGCAAACATATCCTGATCGTCCTCGCGCTGATCGTGGTCGTGGCCGCAGGCTTCTGGTTCTGGATCAGCCGCCCCGATGTCGCGCGCGTGACCGAGGCCGCCGTCATGGGCGCGCGGCCCGACATCACCGCGCCGCGCGATCAGTGGGTTCCGACCGCGAACGTCGCCACCGCGATCGGCTGGCAGGACGGGAAAACCCCGGCGGCCGCACCGGGGCTCGCGGTCAACGCCTTCGCCACCGGGCTCGATCATCCGCGCTGGCTCTATCGGCTGCCCAATGGCGACGTGCTGGTCGCCGAAACCAATTCGCCCCCACGTAAGGGCGGCGGGGTCGCCGGTACGGTGATGAAATATCTGATGGGCAAGGCCGGCGCGGGCGTACCGTCGGCCAACCGGATCACGTTGCTGCGCGATGCTGATGGCGATGGCGTCGCCGAGGCACGATCGGTATTTCTCTCCGGCCTCAACTCACCGTTCGGCATGACGCTGGTCGGCGACAGCCTGTACGTCGCCAATACCGACGCCTTGCTGCGCTTCCCCTATCAGGCAGGGCAGACGCGCATTACCGCCAAGCCCGAAAAGATCATGGCGCTGCCCGGCGGCGGCAACCATTGGGCGCGCAACGTCGTCGCCGCGCCCGACGGCAAGCACCTCTATGTGACGGTCGGATCGTCGAGCAATATCGCCGAGAACGGCCTCGACGCCGAACAGAACCGCGCCGCGATCATCGAGGTCAATCCCGAGAGCAAAGACTGGCGCCTCTACGCGACCGGATTGCGCAACCCCAACGGGGTCGATTTCGATCCCGCCACGGGGCAGATGTGGGCGGTCGTCAACGAACGCGACATGATGGGCTCGGATCTGCCGCCCGATTATCTGACGACGGTGTCGCCGGGTGATTTCTTCGGCTGGCCGTGGTTCTATTGGGGCGGCTATCCCGACAACCGCGTCGAGCCGCAAAATCCCGCGATGCAGGAATATTCGAAGCGCCCCGATTACGCGCTGGGCGCCCACACCGCTGCCCTCGGGCTGGCCTTCGCTCGCGCGCCGCTGCTCGGCGATCATTTCGCGCGCGGGGTGTTCATCGGCCAGCACGGTTCGTGGAACCGCAAGCCCAAATCGGGCTACAAGCTGATCTTCATCCCGTTCGACGATAACGGCTTCCCGACCAAGGACGCCAAGCCGGTCGACGTGCTCACCGGTTTCCTCAGCCCCGACGAAAGCAAGGCTTATGGCCGTCCGGTCGGCGTGATCGAGGGCGACAGCGGCCTGCTGGTCGCCGACGACGTCGGCAACGCGATCTGGCGGGTCAGCAAGGCCGGGGGCGCGCCAGCGGCGCGCTAATCGCCAGACCCGGCGCGATAGCCGTCATACGGGCCCTGACACGTCTCGGGGCGTTTGCGGCATTGCTTCTCGCGCTGCTTGCGCGCGCGGCCTTCCTTGGCCTCCTGCTTGCGCATCTCACGGCCGTAATTGCGGTCGGCCTCGTCCTGGCTCGTCGTCGTCCAGTCGACCACCTGGCTGCCTGCGCGCACCGGCGCGGTCACGACATTGGCGGCGGTCTTGACGAGGCAGCCGCCCGCGAAAAGCGGCAACAGCGCGATCGGCACGATCAGGATCTTCCGCATCACTCGGCACTCCTTGCGGGCGCAGCGGCGCGGGCTGCATCGCGTTCCTGTACACCGATCGCCGGAAAATCGGTGAAAAATCCATCGATTCCGGCGTGCAACTGGTCGCGAATCTCGGCCGCGACATCGCCGTGGCCGCGTGGATTGATCCCCTTGCGATACGCTGAGGGCAGGAAATAATTCTCCGCGCGGAAGGTCCAGGGATGGACACGCAGTCCCGCCGCATGGGCATCTCGAACGAGATCGGTCGGCGTCCCCCTATCCACCACCATCGCCTTGTTGGGGCCAATCCCCCAGGCATAAGCGGCGACCGCCCTGAGCCCCGCGGGGGTCGTCATCGCGGCATAGCGCGCGACCGCGCCATCGGCAGGACCGCCCTCCTTGTCGAGCAACTGGATCAGCCGGACCGCCGTTAGCGCGTGGAGCGCCTTCAGATTATCGACCTCGAACGACTGGATGAACACCGGCGCCTCGGCCGAATCCCACCCCGCCTGCTTCAGTTCGGCGACCAGCCGTTCCTCGATCGGGTGGCCGATTGCGGCGAAATAGCTCGAGTGTTTGGTTTCGGGGTAGATCGCGATTCTGCGCCCACGCGCGATGCTCTCGCGCTTGGCAAGCGCGATGATCTCGCCCAGCGTCGGCACCTCGAACCGGCCATTATAGGCGGTGTTGTCAGGCCGGAGCAGCGGCACGCGTTCCCTGGCGCGCAGCGTCTTGAGCTCGGCGAGCGTGAAATCCTCGGTGAACCAGCCGGTGATCCGCTTGCCGTCGATCGTCTTGGTGGTCCGGCGGCCCGCGAATTCGGGGTGATCGACAACGTCGGTAGTGTCCGAAATGTCATTCTCGTGCCGCGCGACGAGCACGTCGTCCTTGGTCGGCACCAGATCGGGCTCGATCACGTCGGCACCCTGCGCGATCGCCAGTTCATAGGCCGCAAGCGTATGTTCGGGCCGGAGCCCGCTCGCGCCGCGGTGCGCGATGACGATAGGCGGATCGAGCGACGGCCGGGGCGTGGTCATCGCGTCAGTCTGCCCCGTCGCGCAGCCCGATACCAGCCATGGCACCATGACCGCGGCCAGAAATGTCGATAGGTGACGCATGGTTGGCAATCATCCCCTGGAGGAAGGTTAGCGCATGATCATGGCCCAGAATACCGTGCTGCTGATGCTTGCCGCCGGCCGGTCGCAACGGTTCGGCGATGCCGACAAGCTTGAACAGGAATATCTGGGCCATCCGCTCGCTTTCCATGTCGTCACCGCGCTGGAGGGCGTGCCGTTCCGCAAACGCGTCGCGATCGTGTCGGGCACGCGGCTCGATTTCGCCGCGCGCGGCTATGAAGTGATCGAAAACGAGGCCCCGACCGAAGGGCTGTCGCGTTCGATCAAGCTCGGGGTCGCGGCGGCCCGCGCGCGCGATGCCGAAGCCGTGCTGATCGCGCTTGCCGATATGCCGCGCGTCACCGCGACGCACATCTATCGCCTGCTCGATTATGCCGATGGCCTCGATACGATCCTCGCCTCGAGCGACGGCGTGCGCCCACGTCCGCCGGCGCTGTTCGGCAAAAACCGCTTCGACTGGCTGATGAGCCTCACCGGCGATCGCGGCGCGCGCGAGATGATCCTCAAAGCGCACCACGTCATTGCCGCCGCCAACGAATTGTTCGACGTCGACACGCCCGAAGATCTGGCGACGCTGCGCGCGATGGTGTGAGGCTACCTTTGTCGAAGCGGCGCCGGCCCGCTCTCCTATTCGTGCCGCAACGCGTCGATCGGGTTGAGCGCGGCGGCGCGGCGGGCGGGGAAATAGCCGAACACCACCCCGATCACCGCGGAAATCGCAAAGGCGATCAGGTTGATCCCCGGATAGAAGACCCAATCGACCTTCATCACCGGCGCCAGCGCCGCGATCGCGGCCTGCGCGATCACCAGCCCGACGAGTCCGCCAAGGCATGACAGCACGATCGCCTCGACGAGGAATTGCATCAACACTTCGCGCGCGACCGCACCGATCGCGAGCCGGATGCCGATCTCGCGGGTGCGCTCGGTAACCGACACCAGCATGATGTTCATGATTCCGATCCCGCCGACGACAAGGCTGATCGCCGCCACCGCGGTGACGATGCCGGTGAGGAGGGTCGTCGTGCCGGTTAGCGTGTCTGATATCTGTTTGGTGTCGAAGATGTTGAAATTGTCGTCCTGCCCGGGTTGCAGATTGCGGCGTTCGCGCAGCAGGCTGGTGAGCGACGCCTGGACCTGCGCGGTCTCATAGGCCTGATCGGTGCCGACCAGCATCAGCCGGATATCGCGATTGCCGGTGAAGCGGCGCTGGACCGATTTGATCGGCATGATGACGACATCGTCCTGATCGCCGCCGAAACCCGCCTGCCCCTTGATGGTGAGCAGCCCGATCACGTCGCACGATACATCGCCGACGCGAATCCGCGTGCCGACCGGATCGGCACCCTTGAACAGATTGGTCGCGACCGTGCCGCCGATGATGCACACCGCCTTGCCGGCTTCCTCTTCGGCCCGGGTGAAGCGGCGCCCTTCCTCAAGCGGCCACGGCTGGACATCGAAATAGGCATCGGTGGTGCCGTTGATCGTCGTCGACCAATTGTTGCCGTTGTAGATCGCGGTGACGCTGGTCTGCGCCTGCGGGGCGACCTTGGTCACCCCCGTCACCTGCTTTTCGATCGCCTCGACATCTTCGGGCTTGAACTCGGGCGGGCGCGGGCCGCCGCCGCCGCGACCGAACCCCTGACCGGGCCGGACCTGCAGGATGTTGGTGCCCAGGCTCGCGATCTGCTTCTGCACCGCCGCCGTGGTCGCATTGCCGAGCGTCACCATCGTCACCACCGCGCCGACGCCGATGACGATGCCGAGGATGGTCAGGAACGAGCGCAGCAGATGGCGGCGGATCGAGCGCAGCGCGAGGACGAAGGTGGTGCCGAGCATCAGTGCATCCTTACCCGATCGCCCTGCCGGTGGCGGGTGTCGATGCTTTCGACCAGCCCGTCCTTGAAATTGACGATCGTGCGCGCGAACGCGGCCATGTCGGGCTCATGGGTCACCATCAGCACGGTGATCCCGCTCGACTGGTTGAGATCGGTGAGCAATTCCATGATCTCGACCGAGCGTTCCGAATCGAGATTGCCGGTCGGCTCGTCGGCGAGCAGCACATCGGGATGGGTGACGATCGCGCGCGCGATCGCCACGCGTTGCTGCTGACCGCCCGACAGCTCGGCGGGGGTATGATCCCACCAATCCTTCAACCCCACCTTGTCGAGCGCGGCCATCGCGAGATCGCGCCGCGCGGCGCGCGCCTCACCGCGATAGAGCAAGGGCAGTTCGACATTTTCAAGCGCGCTGGTACGCGCCAGCAGGTTGAAGCCCTGAAACACGAAACCGAGGTACTTGCGCCGGAGCAGCGCGCGCTGATCGCGATCGAGCCGTTCGATATGATGCCCGCGGAACAGGAATTCGCCCGCGGTGGGCACGTCGAGGCAGCCGAGGATGTTCATCGTCGTCGACTTGCCCGAGCCCGACGGCCCCATCACCGCGACGAAATCGCCCTGATCGATATCGAGATCGACGCCCTTCAGCGCCTCGAACGCGGTCGGCCCGGTGCCGTAGACCTTGGTGACGCCGCTGAGGCGAATGATCGGCTCGGTCGCCATCAGCGGATCAGCGCCCGCCCGCCGCGCCGCGATTGCCGCGCCGCGCGCCGCCGCCCGACACGCCTTCCTCGCCCGAAAGCTGGCCGACGATCACCGCCATGCCGGGCTTGAGATCGCCGCCCGTCACCACCGTCAGCGAACCGTTGCTCTTGCCGATCGTGATCCGCACCGGCCGCGGCGTGCCGTCGTCGCCCTTCACATAGACGGTCGCCTTGCCCGCATTGGTCGGGCTTTCGCCCGCGCCGTTGCCGACGGTACGGCGGCGCCGGTTCGGCACCAGCGCGCTGGTGATGCCGCCGCTCTCGCTCGCGGCAGGCGTCGCGGCAACCGGCGGGGTAAAGCGCAGCGCGGCGTTGGGGACGAGCAATGCGTCTTTCTGTTCGGAGGTGATGATATCGGCAGTGGCCGTCATCCCGGGGCGCAATTCGAGCGTCGGGTTGCTGACCGACAGATCGGCGGCATAGGACACCACCTGCCCGGTCGAACTCGCCGTCGAACTGGTCGTCGACGACGCGTCCTGCACCGTCAGGTTGGAGCCGAGATCGACGCGCGTGATTTCAGCCGGGAAGGTCTTGCCCGGAAAAGCATCGACGGTGAAGGTCGCGCGCTGGCCTTGCTTGATCTGGCCGACATCGGCTTCGTCGACCGAAACCTCGAGCTTCATCTTGGACAGATCTTCCGCGATCACGAACAGCGTCGGGGTGTTGAACGACGCGGCGACCGTCTGGCCCGGATCGACCTGCCGCGCGAGCACCACGCCCGTCACCGGCGACCGGATGATCGCGCGGTTCCGCTGGGTCTGGTTCTGCGCGAGGCTGGCCTCGGCCGCGGTGACATTGGCCTCGGCGACCTTGAGCGCGCCCGCAGCGCGGTCACGATCGGCGATCGCGCTATCCATCTCGGTTTTGGCGGGCACGCGGCCGGCCGACAGGCGGCTGACCTCCTGATAGCGCGCGAGCGTGGCGTTGGCCTGCGCCAGCGTCGCGCGCGCCTGCACCACCGAGGCATTGCTCGCGGCGAGTTGCGCCCGGCCGGCGCGGATCTGGTCGTCGATCTGCTCGGGGTCGATCTGCGCGAGCGCCTGCCCCTTGGTGACGCGATCGTTGACGTCGACCAGTACCTGCGTGACCAGCCCCGAAAGCTGCGAGCCCACCGTGACCTGATTGACCGGCGCGAGCTTGCCCGTCGCCGACACGCTGGTCGTCAACGCCCCGCGGGTCACGTCCTGCGTCGCGAACGACGGCCCCTCGCTCTTTTTGAGGAAGTGCGCGGCGAGCACCACCAGCAGGATCGCACCGAGCCCGAGCACCGCCCACAGCACGCGCCGCCGCCACGCCGGCTGCGGCTTGGCGCCAAGGAAATCCTCGATGTCATCGGCGGGGGAAAAAGCCTGATCGGCCATCACGGTTCCTCGGCGGGCTGGAAGGTTGCGGGCGTATCGGGGGCGACGGGCACCTGTTGGCTGTCCCAGCCGCCACCCAGCGCCAGATAGAGCTGGACGAGCGCGGTCGCCTGATCGGCCTTGGCCTGCGTCAGCCCGTTACGGGCCGACAGCAACTGGCCTTCGGCGGTGTTGAGCGTGGTGAAATCGGTCAGCCCGGCGCGATATTGCACGCGCGCGAGGATCGCCGAATTGTTGGCGGCATCGAGCGCGATTCCATATTGCGCCGCGCGCTCCCTGGCGGTGTTCATCGCGACGACGGCGTTCTCGATATCCTCCAGGCTGGTCAGCACGGTACCTTTGTACGCGGCGAACGCGGCCTCTGCCGCGGCCTCGTTCGCGCGCACCTGCGACCGCCGCCGCCCGCCGTCGAAGATCGTCTGCGCGAGGTTGGCGAACATCTGCCCGCTGATGATGTCGAACAGATTGCCGATCGCGGTCGCATTGGTCGACACGCTGCCGCCGATCGACAGCCCCGGATAGAGTTGCGCCTCGGCGATGCCGATCTGTTCGACCGACGCGGCGAGCGCGCGTTCGGCGGCACGCACATCGGGCCGCTGGCGCAGCGTATCGGCGGGAATGCCGATCGCGACCGCCGCATCGGCCACCGGGATCGGCTTGACCGCTTCCATCTCGCCACGCAGCGCGCCGGGGGCCTGCCCCGTCAGCACGCCGAGCCGCGCTACCGCCTGACTATAGGATTGCTCGATCGACGGGACCGACGCGGCGGTCTGCGCGCGGGCGGCGCGCGCCTGTTCCTGATCGAGCGACGAGACCAGCCCGGCCTGCACGCGGAAGCCCGTGATCTCGAGATTGTCGTCCTGGATCGCAAGCGACTGGCGGGCATTGGCAAGCTGCGCCTGATAACCCCGTGCAAGCACGTAATTGCGCGCGATCTCCGCCTCGGTCGAAATCAGCACGGTCGCGTAATCATAGCCCGCGCCTTCATATTGCGCGCGGCTGGCGGCAACGCCGCGACCCACCTCGCCGAACAGCCCGAGTTGGTACGACACATTGCCGCCGACCGAAAAACTGTCGCCGGCGGTGCGCGAGATCGTGGTGACGGTGCCGTCGGGCAATGTCACCGTGCTGGCACCGGCGATATCGAACGAGCGCGAATAGCCGCCCGATCCCGACACCTGCGGCAGCCATTGCGCGCGTGACTGGATCAGCCCTTCATGCGCCTGCCGCAGCCGCGACACCGCCTGCGCGACCGAAAGGTTGCCGGCGCGTGCCTGTTCGACCAGCCGGGTGAGCAGCGGATCGTCGAAGCGCGTCCACCATGCCGACAGATCCTCCTGCGCGCGGGCATCGGCGGCGACCGAGAAGCGATCGGGCACGCCGAGCGCGCCCGGCGAGGCGGGGCGATAGTTCGGGCCGACCGCGCAGGCGGCAAGGCTCGCCGCCGGCACCATCAGCAACAGGGAGCGCAATCGAGCCATGCCAATCAGATGACCGCCGTGTCGTCAGGCGTCCACCGATTTATTGTCGCAATTTGTAACGGTTCGACCACGAGCCGTCGAACGATCGCCGGTTATTCCAGTTCCAGAATGACCGCATCGACCGCCAGACTGTCCCCCGCCTTGGCGTTGACCTGCCGGACCGTCCCCGCTTTGGTGGCGCGCAGGATATTCTCCATCTTCATCGCCTCGACCACCGCGAGCGGCTGCCCCGGCTCGACACGGTCGCCCGCATCGACATCGAGCCGCACCAGCAGCCCCGGCATCGGGCAGAGCAGGAAGCGCGAGAGGTCGGGCGCCACCTTCTCGATCATATGCGCGGCATAAGGTGCGATGCGTGCCGGCAGCACGCGCACGACATGGCTGGCGCCGCGCGTCGTGAGGCGGAAGCCCGCGCGGACCGGGGCGATGCGGAGGGTCAGGGTTTCCCCACCCTGCTCGACCTCGATCATCCGATCGCCGGGCGTATATTCCATCGCCAGCGGCAGATCCACGCCGTCGACCGCGATGCCATCGGCCGAGACGCGGACGGCGTGGTCGACACCCCCGATCGTCACCGACCAATCGGCGGGCGGGCGCAGCCGGCGGCCGAGCTGGCCGTCGATCCGGCGCGCGCGATCGGCCTCGGCGGTGGCGGCAAACGCCGCGACCGCGCCGAGCGTGCGCAGCAATTCGGGCGCGGCGGGCGCACCGGTGAAGCCGTCGGCATATTCCTCGGCGATGAACCCGGTGGTGAGCGCACCCTCGCGGAAACGCGGGTGCTGCATCAGCGCCGAGAGGAAGTCGATATTGTGCCCCGGCCCCTCGATCTCGAACGCATCGAGCGCGGCGACCTGCGCGTCGGTCGCCGCCTCACGCGTCGGCGCCCAGGTGATCAGCTTGGCGATCATCGGATCGTAGAACATGCTGACCTCGCCGCCCTCGGCCACGCCGTCATCGACGCGGACCACTACTCCCCTCCCGCTTGCGGGAGGGGCCGGGGGAGGACTTGTTTCGGAGGAGGCGCTCTGCGACACGCCCTCCCCTAGCCCCTCCCGCAAGCGGGAGGGGGACGCGATGGGCGGATTATACCGCACCAGACGCCCGATGCTGGGCAGGAAGCCGCGATAGGGGTCTTCGGCATAAACGCGCGTTTCGATCGCCCAGCCGTCGAGCGCCACGTCGGCCTGCGCGAACGCCAGTTTTTCGCCCGCGGCGACGCGGATCATCTGCTCGACCAGATCGAGCCCGGTGATCTCCTCGGTCACCGGATGCTCGACCTGAAGCCGGGTGTTCATTTCGAGGAAGTAGAAGCTCTCGCCGGTGGGATCGGCGCCCGAGACGATCAGTTCGACCGTGCCGGCCGAATAATAGCCCACCGCCTGTGCCAGCGCGACCGCCTGCTCGCCCATCGCCTTGCGCATCGCCGGCGTCACGAACGGCGACGGCGCTTCCTCGACCACTTTCTGGTGACGCCGCTGGATCGAGCATTCGCGCTCGCCGAGATACACGACATTGCCATGCTGGTCGCCGAGCACCTGAATTTCGATATGGCGCGGGTGTTCGATGAACTTCTCGATGAACACGCGGTCATCGCCGAAGCTGGCGAGCCCTTCGCGCTTGGTGGCCTCGAAGCCCTCGCGCACATCGGCCTCGGACCAGGCCAGCCGCATCCCCTTGCCGCCGCCGCCCGCCGAGGCCTTCATCATCACCGGATAGCCGATGTCGCCGGCAATCTTCACCGCCTCGTCGGTATCGGCGATCTCGCCAAGATACCCCGGCACGACGTTGACCCCCGCTTGCTTCGCGAGCTTCTTCGATTCGATCTTGTCGCCCATCGCGGCGATGGCTTTCGGGGGAGGCCCGATGAACGCGATCCCCGCCTCGGCACAGGCGCGTGCAAAGCTCTCACGCTCGGACAGGAAGCCATAGCCGGGATGGATCGCGTCGGCGCCGGTCTCCTTCGCGGCGGCGAGGATCAGATCGGCCAGCAGATAGCTCTCGGCGGCGGGCGGCGGGCCGAGCCGGACGCTCTCGTCGGCTTGTCGCACATGCGGGCTGCGCGCATCGGCATCCGAATAGACCGCGACGGTGGCGATCCCCATCTTCTTGGCGGTGCGCATCACCCGACACGCGATCTCGCCACGATTGGCGACCAGGATTTTCTTGAACACCTTCTTCTCCCCTCCCGCCTGCGGGAGGGGCCGGGGGAGGGCCTGTCCGCAAGCGTTCGATCACGTTGGAGGGACAGGCCCTCCCCTAACCCCTCCCGCAAGCGGGAGGGGGACTATGGGTCGCCGTGCATGAACATGCCGAAATAGAACATCGCCACCAAAAGAAGGATAAGCACGGCAACGGCCAAACCAAAGGCGCGGCGCCAGTTCACTCCGTCACCGCTCTTGTAAAACTTTCGTCATGCCGGGCTTGATCCGGCATCCCGCTGCCTTCGCCACCGTCGAAGAAGAAGTGAGCCCCCCGCTCAAGGCCGGGGTGACAAGGATGGGCGAAGTTCACGCCACCGCCTCACACACCCGCATCGGCTCCTCGCCCGACAGCGGCGTCAGACCGAGCTTGGCGAACAGCGCCGCGTCCTTGTCGTCACCGGCATTGGCGGCGGTGAGGAGCTTGTCGCCGGTGAAGATCGAATTGGCGCCCGCGAGGAAGCACAGCGCCTGCGTCGCCTCCGACATGCTCTCGCGGCCCGCCGACAGGCGGACCATCGAGCGCGGCATCGTGATCCGCGCCACCGCCACGGTGCGCACGAACTCGATATCGTCGATCTTGGCCATCGGCGTGTCGGCGAGCATGTCGCCGAGCGGCGTGCCCTTGACCGGCACCAGCGCGTTGACCGGCACGCTTTCGGGATGGCGTGGCAGCGTCGCCAGCGCATGGACGAAGCCGACGCGATGCGCGCGCGTCTCGCCCATCCCGACGATCCCGCCCGAACACACGTTGATCCCCGCCTCGCGGACGTGGGCAAGCGTGTCGATCCGCTCCTCGAAGGTCCGCGTGGTGATGACGTTGCCGTAATTCTCGGGCGCGGTATCGATATTGTGGTTGTAGTAATCGAGCCCCGCCGCCTTGAGCTGCGCCGCCTGGTCGGGTGTGAGCATCCCCAGCGTCATGCAGGTTTCCATCCCCATCGCCGCGACGCCCTGCACGATCTCGACGATCGCGGGCATGTCGCGGTCCTTGGGATTGCGCCACGCCGCGCCCATGCAGAACCGCTGCGAGCCGGCGTCCTTGGCCTGCGCGGCCGATTGCAGCACGCTGCGCACGTCCATCAGCCTGGTCGCCTTGACCCCGCTGTCGGCGCTCGCGGATTGCGAGCAATAGCCGCAATCCTCGGGGCAGCCGCCGGTCTTGATCGAGAGCAAGGTGCACAATTGCACCTCGCCCGCCGCATGGTGGGCACGGTGGACCTCGCCCGCGCGAAACACCAATTCGGTAAACGGCAGATCGAACAGCGCGGCGATCTCGTCGCGGGTCCAGTCGGTGCGGGGCTCGACACTCATGCTGCGTCGAGCGCCTGCGCGATATCGGCGATGATGTCGTCGATATGCTCGATGCCGACCGAGACGCGCACGACCTTGGGCCCGGCACCCGCCAGTTCCTGTTCGTCGAGCGACAATTGGCGGTGCGTGGTCGAGCTGGGATGAATGATGAGCGAGCGCGTATCGCCCATATTGGCAACGTGGCTGAACAGCTTGACCGCGCTCACCAGCCGGACGCCGGCGTCATAGCCGCCCTTGAGCCCGAAGGTGAACACCGCGCCGCCCTTGCCGCCCAGATAGCGCTCGGCCAGCGCGTGATAGCGATCGCCGGGCAGCCCCGCATAGGACACCCATTCGACCTTGGGATGCTTCTGCAACCACTCGGCGAGCGCGAGCGCGTTGGCACAATGCCGCTCCATGCGCAGATGCAGCGTTTCCATGCCGGTGAGCGTCAGGAAAGCGTTCATCGGCGCCATCTGCGGGCCGAGATCGCGCATCCCCAGCGCCCGGCAGCCGAGAATGAAGGCGAGATTGCCGAACGCCTCGGTGAAGACCTTACCGTGATACGAGGGGTTGGGCTCGCTGAGATACGGATATTTGCCCGCCTTGGCCCAATCGAACTTCCCCGAATCGACGATCACGCCGCCCACCGAATTGCCGTGGCCGTTGAGGAATTTGGTGGTCGACTGGACGACGATGTCGGCGCCGTGCTCGATCGGGCGGCACAAGACCGGGCTGGCCAGCGTGTTATCGACGATCAGCGGCACGCCCGCATCATGCGCGATCTTCGCGATCGCGGCGAGATCGGACACCACGCCGCCGGGATTGGCGAGGCTTTCGACGAACACGCAGCGCGTCTTGTCGGTGATCGCGGCGGCGACATTGGCGGGATCGTCGGTATCGACGAAGCTCGCATGCCAATCCATCTTGCGGAAGCTGTGGCCGATCTGGTTGAGCGACCCGCCATAGAGCCGCGTCGACGCGACGATATGGCAGCCGGGCTCCATCAGCGTGTGAAAGGCGAGGAACTGCGCGGCGTGCCCCGAAGCGGTCGCCAGCGCGGCCACGCCACCTTCGAGCGCGGCCATCTTGCCTTCGAGCGCGCCGTTGGTCGGGTTCATCAGCCGGGTGTAGATATTCCCCGGAATTTCGAGATCGAACAGCCCGGCGGCGTGATCGACATCGTCGAACACGAACGACGTCGTCTGATAGATCGGCGTGACCCGCGCCTTGGTGGTCGGATCGGCTTCGGTGCCTGCATGAACCGCCAGCGTGTCAATCTTCTGCGTCGTCACTCGTCATTCTCCTCGATCGGCGGCAGGTTATGGCCGAGCAGCCGGAGCACCTCGCCCGCTGCGTCGACCAGATTGGTGCCCGGGCCGAAAATGGCCTGCACGCCTGCGTTGCGTAAAAAATCATAGTCCTGCGGCGGAATCACACCCCCCGCGACCACCTTGATGTCCGCCCGGCCCGATTCCTTCAAGAGCGCGATCAATTCGGGGATCAGCGTTTTGTGCCCGGCGGCAAGGCTCGACGCGCCGACGACATCGACGTCTTCGGCCAGCGCGAGGTCGCGCGCTTCGGCCGGCGTCTGGAACAACGGGCCTGAAATCACCTCGAATCCCATGTCGACGAACGCGGAGGCGACGACATTGGCGCCGCGATCATGGCCGTCCTGCCCCATCTTGGCGACGAGGATGCGGGGCTTCCTGCCCATCCGCCGGCCGACCGCGGCGATCCCCTCGACCGCGCGGCACCAGCCCGCATCATCCTGATACGCGGTGCCATACACGCCCTTGATCGGGGTAACCCCCACGGCGTGGCGCCCGAACGCCTCCTCCATCGCCGCCGACATCTCGCCCAGCGTGCAGCGCGCGCGCGCGGCCGCAACGCACAAGGCGAGCAAATTGGCATCGCCAGCCGCGCCCGCGCGCAGCGCCGCCTGCGCCGCCTGCGCGGCATCTTCGTCACGCCCGGCTTTGACCTGCGCGATCCGCCCGATCTGGTCGGCGCGGACCTTGGCATTGTCGATATCGAGGATATCGATCTCGGCCTGCTCGGCGAGCCGGTATTTGTTGACGCCGACGATGACGTCCTCGCCCTTGTCGATCCGCGCCTGCCGGGCCGCCGCGGCGCGCTCGATATGCTGCTTGGGGAGCCCCTGTTCGACGGCATGGGTCATCCCGCCGGCGGCTTCGACTTCCTCGATCAGCGCCCAGGCCTTGTCGGCCAACTCGCGGGTCAGCGCCTCGACATAATAGCTGCCGCCCAGCGGATCGACGACATGCGTCATCCCGGTTTCTTCCTGGAGGATGAGCTGGGTGTTGCGCGCGATCCGGGCCGAAAAATCGGTCGGCAGCGCCACCGCTTCATCGAGGCTGTTGGTGTGGAGCGACTGCGTGCCGCCAAAGGTCGCCGCCATCGCCTCGATCGTGGTGCGCACGACGTTGTTATACGGGTCCTGTTCGGTCAGCGACACGCCCGAGGTCTGGCAATGCGTGCGCAGCATCTGGCTGCGCGCATTGCCGCCGAAACCGGCGATGATCCGCGACCAGAGGGTGCGTGCCGCGCGCAGCTTGGCGACTTCCATGAAGAAGTTCATGCCGATGCCGAAGAAGAAACTGAGTCTTCCCGCGAAGGCATCCACTTCAAGTCCGCGATCCAGCGCGGCGCGGACATAGGCCATGCCGTCGGCAAGCGTGAAAGCCAGTTCCTGCACCGCCGTCGCCCCGGCTTCGTGCATGTGATAGCCGCTGATCGAGATGCTGTTGAAGCGCGGCATGTGTTCGGACGTATAGGCGATGATGTCCGCGACGATCCGCATCGATGGCTCGGGCGGATAGATGTACGTGTTGCGGACCATGAACTCCTTGAGGATGTCGTTCTGGATCGTGCCTGACAGCCGATCCTGCGCCACCCCCTGTTCCTCGGCCGCGACGATATAGAAAGCGAGGCACGGCAGCACCGCGCCGTTCATCGTCATCGACACGCTCATCTCGCCGAGCGGAATGCCGTCGAACAGGATCTTCATGTCGTCGATCGTGTCGATCGCGACACCCGCCTTGCCGACATCGCCGGCGACGCGCGGATGATCGCTGTCATAGCCGCGGTGGGTCGCCAGATCGAACGCGACCGACAGCCCCTTCTGCCCCGCCGCGAGGTTGCGGCGGTAGAAAGCGTTCGATTCCTCGGCGGTGGAAAAGCCCGCATATTGCCGGATCGTCCACGGCCGCCCTGCGTACATCGTCGCCTTCACGCCGCGCGTATAGGGCGCGAAACCCGGCAGGCCCGGCCAGGCATCGGCCGCATCCGCATCGGCGCCGGTATAGAGCGGCTTGACCGCGATCCCCTCGGGCGTGTGCCACGCAAGGTCGGCGCCCTTCACCTCCTTGTCGGCGAGGGCCTGCCAATCGGACAGGGTCGGCTTGTCGGTCATCTTACGAACTCACGTCACCGGCGAAGGCCGGGGTCCAGTTGGGAAAGCGGCGGAAGGACAGGATCACGCCCCCCGGAACGCGGCTTTGCGCTTCTGGAGAAAGGCCATGCCGCCCTCCATCGCATCTGCGGTACGACCGGCGCGGCGCTGGTTTTCCGCCTCGCGCCACATCGCCGCGACGTAATCGTCGTGCAGGCCCTGCTGCATCTGCTGGCGGATCAGCCCGAGCGCCACCGTCGGCCCCGCCGCCAGCCGCGCGGCGAGCGCCAGCGCGTCGGCATCGAGCGCGTCGTCGGCGACGACCTTGTGGATCAGCCCCCAGTCGAACGCCTTGGCCGCCGGAATCCGCTCGCCCAGCATCATCATCTCGGCGGCGCGCGCGCGCCCCACCAGCCGCGGCAGCATCCAGCTCGCACCGCCATCGGGGACCAGCCCGATATTGACGAACGCCTGGAGGAAATAGGCGGCCTCGCTCGCGACGCAGAAATCGGCGGCGAGCGCGAGACTGCACCCGATCCCCGCCGCCGGCCCGCGCACCGCCGACACGACCGGCACCGCAAGCGCCGCCAACTTGGCGATCAGCGGGTGATAATGTTCGGTGAGGCCGATGAAGAATTGCTGACCGGGATCGTCGCTGCTCCGCGCACCGCCCGCGACATCGGCACCCGAACAGAAGCCGCGGCCGGCCCCCGTCATCAGCACCGCCCGCGCGCCCTCGAGCGCCTCGACCGCCACGCCGATTTCGTCGAACATCGCGGGCAGTGCGGCGTTGAGCCGATCGGGCCGGTTGAGCGTCACGACCAGCACATCGCCGTGTCGCTCGGTCAGGATATGCTTATAATCAGCCATTTGATCTCCTTTCCTCTCGTCGTGCGAGAGGAATCAATGCCCACCCTCAGGCGTTTCCATCAGCTCGATCAACACGCCGCCCATGTCCCTGGGGTGGACGAACACCACCGGCGTGCCATGCGCGCCGATCCGCGGTTCGCCGAGCACGCGCGCGCCCTTCGCGGTCAGCGCGGCGGCGGCGGCGTCGATGTCGGGCACCTCGAAGCAGAGATGGTGCTGCCCGCCCGCCGGGTTCTTCGCAAGGAACGCCGCGATCGGCGAATCCTCCCCCAGCGGCTCGAGCAGCTCGATCTGGCTGTTGGGCGCATCGACGAAGCACACGCGCACCTTCTGCGCGGGCAGATCGAACGCCTCGCCGATCGCCTCGGCCCCGAGCAGATCGCGATAGCGCGCCACCGCCGCCGGAATCGACGGCGTGGCGATGCCGATATGGTTGAGTCGTCCCAGTGTCATCGCATCCTCAGCATTGCGGCAGCCGCGAGGCGCCTTCGAGTACATAGGCACCGTCCTTCATCACATAGCGATCGTCGAAGCTGGCCGCGCCGGTGTAATGGACGGTGAAGCCCTGCCCGCGCTCGATCTGCGTGATACGGCCCGTGAACGACTGGCCTTCCTCACCGCGCGCGCCGGTATCGTCATAGACCATCCGCACCTGCGCCAGTTCGACCGGCCCGGCAGCGGTGAGCTGGGTCAGGATCGTGGCCCCGCAGGTATAGCCCTGCCCGGTAAAGCCGCCCTCGGCGACGATCACGGGGGTGTCGGCGAACGCATCGGAGATCGACCAGTCGGTCATGTGGCCGAAGCTGCCGATCTCGATCGCCCTGGGGAAACGCTGCGCCACGGCAAAGCCGTCGTCTTCGGGCGTCAGATAGGCAATGTCGAGCCGCCCGGCGGCGGCGTGCGGGGCATCATCCGCCTGCCCCTCGCTCACCAGCACCGGCCCGAACGGTGCCAGCACCAGCTTTTGGGTGTCGAACGCATAGCGGCTGCTATCTTCGTCTTGCAGCGTCGTGCCGGCGGGCCATACGGCCTTGACCGCGGCGGCCAGTTGCTCGGGCGAGGCGACGCTCGGCGACGGCGGGCTCGCCGAGACCAGCGGCACCGGCGACGCGCGCACGACCGGCGCCGGCCCGCCCGGCGTCGCACGCCCGAACACCGCCCACGCGATCACGCCGATGACGACGAGCACGCCCAGCGCGATCACGATCAGCGTGCCGAGACGATGGGGCCGGGCGTCAGTCATGACCCGGCGCGCTCACAGCGGAATATTGTCATGTTTCTTCCACGGATTCTCCAGCGCCTTGCCGCGCAATTTGCGCAGGCCCAGCGCGATGCGGCGGCGGGTCGAATGCGGCTGGATCACCTCGTCGATAAAGCCCTTGCTCGCGGCGACGAACGGGTTGGCGAAACGCGCTTCATATTCCGCCGTGCGTTCAGCGATTTCCTCAGGTGTCTTGCCACGGAAAATGATCTCGACCGCGCCCTTCGCGCCCATCACCGCGATCTCGGCGGTCGGCCAGGCATAGTTGAGATCGCCGCGCAGATGCTTCGACGCCATCACGTCATACGCACCGCCATAGGCCTTGCGCGTGATGATGGTGATCTTGGGGACGGTCGCTTCGGCATAGGCGAACAGCAGCTTGGCGCCGTGCTTGATGATGCCGTTATGCTCCTGCCCCACCCCCGGCAGGAAGCCCGGCACGTCGACGAAGGTCACGATCGGGATGTCGAATGCATCGCAGAAGCGCACGAAGCGCGCGCCTTTTTTCGACGAATTGATGTCGAGGCACCCTGCGAGCACCATCGGCTGGTTCGCGACCACGCCCACCGTGCGCCCCTCGATCCGGCCGAAACCGATCAGGATATTGCCCGCGTGCGCGGGCTGGACCTCGAAAAAATCGCTCTCGTCGAGCACCTTGCGCACGGCTTCGTGCATGTCATAGGGCTGGTTGGCCGAGGGCGGGATCAGCGTATCGAGGCTCGGCTCGATCCGGTCCCACGGATCGGCGGTCGGGCGTTCGGGCAGCTCGGCGCGGTTCGATGCGGGCAGGAAATCGATGAAATCGCGCGCCGCGAGCAATGCCTCGATGTCGTTCTCGAACGCGATATCGGCGACCGATGATTTGGTGGTGTGCGTGATTGCGCCGCCTAGCTCTTCCTGCGTCACCACCTCGTTGGTGACGGTCTTGACGACATCGGGCCCGGTTACAAACATATAGGACGAATCCTTCACCATGAAGATGAAGTCCGTCATCGCCGGTGAATAGACCGCGCCGCCCGCGCACGGCCCCATGATGAGGCTCAATTGCGGCACCACGCCCGATGCCAGCACGTTGCGCTGGAACACTTCGGCATAGCCGCCGAGCGAGGCCACACCCTCCTGGATGCGCGCGCCGCCCGAATCGTTCAGCCCGATCACCGGCGCGCCGACCTTCAGCGCCATATCCATGATCTTGCAGATCTTCTGCGCGTGGCGCTCCGACAGTGAGCCGCCGAACACCGTGAAATCCTGGCTGAACACGAACACCAGCCGACCGTTGATCGTCCCCGATCCGGTGACGACGCCGTCGCCCGGCACGATCTGGTCGGGCATCCCGAAATCGACGCAATTATGCTCGACGAACATATCGAGTTCTTCGAAACTGCCCTCGTCGAGCAGCACGTCGAGCCGCTCGCGCGCGGTCAGCTTGCCCTTGGAATGCTGCGCGGCGACCCGCTTCTCGCCACCGCCCGCGCGCGCCTCGGCGCGGCGGCGTTCAAGTTCCTCGATCGTCGACAGCATCACTCTCTCCCTGGGCGCAGGTCTTCTGTTCAGCCTCGGCGCACCGATTGCAAATGTGAATTTGCAAAGTTGCGAATACGAACCTTGCAAAGTACCACGCCGCCATGGTCCATACCCGCCTTTACGCCGGCGAACGGCTGCGTGCGCTGCGCCGCGGGCTCGGGCTCGGCCAGCCGGCGATGGCGGCACGACTCGGGCTGTCGGTCAGCTATCTGTCGCAGCTCGAAAACGACGCGCGGCCGCTAACGGCGGCGGTGATCGCGGCGCTCACCCGCCATTATCCGGCGCTGATCGCGGCGATCGACGGCGAGGCGCCGGCGCGCCGGATGGGCGCGCTCACCGACGCGCTGACCGATCCGGTACTCGATGCGCCGCTCGATCCCGACGGCATTGCACGGCTCGCGACCGAGCGCCCCGACGTCGCCGACCGCGTGATCGCGCTCCACGCCGCGCTGCGCGATGCCGATGCGCGCGTCCAGATGGTCGAGGAAGTGCTTGCCTCGGGCGTCGGCGCGCGGATGCCGTGGGAAGCGGTGCGCGACTGGTTTCACGCGGCGGGCAATTATGTCGATCCGCTCGATCGTGCCGCCGAGGCGCTCGCCGGGGAGATCGCCGGCACCGAGGCGGTGAGCGAGGCCGCGCTCGCCCGCCGGCTCGCAGCCGAGGGCATCTCGATCGCCGAAAGCACCGACGAGGCAGCGCCGATGCGCGATTTCGATGCGGCGCGCGGGCTGTTGACGATCAACGCCACGCTCCCCGCCGAAAGCCGCCGCTTCCTGATCGCGCATCAATTGACCGCGACGGTGTTCGCCAACCAGATCGCCGCGATCATTGTGGGGGCGGAGGTCGGCAGCGACGCCGCACGGACCTTGCTCGGCGTCGGCCTCGCCAATTATGCCGCGGGGGCGCTGATGATGCCCTACACGCGCTTCCGCGCCGCCGCCCGCGCCCTGCGCCACGATATCGACCGGCTGTCGCGCCGCTTCGGGGTCAGTTTCGAGCAGGCATGCCACCGCCTCTCGACGCTGCAACGCCCGGGCGCGGCGGGCGTGCCCTTCTATTTCTGCCGGGTCGACATGGCGGGCAACATCACCAAGCGCCATTCGGCGACGCGACTGCAATTCGCGCGCTTCGGCGGCGCCTGCCCGCTGTGGATGGTCCACGAGGCGGTGGCGATCCCCGATCGCATCCTCGTCCAGCACGCCGAGACCCCCGATGGCGTGCGCTATGTCTCGATGGCCAAGGGACTGGTCAAACCCTCGGGCAGTTTCACGCGTGCGCCGCGGCGTTATGCCGTCGTCTTGGGCTGCGAGGCCGATCAGGCGCGCGATTTCGTCTATGCCGATGCGATCGATCGCGCCGCGCCGCCCACCCCGATCGGGATTTCGTGCCGCCTGTGCCCGCGCAGCGACTGCGACCAGCGCGCCTTCCCCCCCGCCGATCGCGCGATCCGCGTCGATCCCGCGATCCGCGCGATCGTGCCCTATGAAGTGATGTAGCCGGCTCAAGATTGGTTGGCTTGGCATCGCCGCCGTGTTTGGGCACAAGAGCCCGCAAAAGAGGAGAGCCTGCATGACCGACGCCGATTTTTTCCCGATTCCTGCTGATTGGGCGAAGGGCGCGCGCGTCGATGCGGAACGCTATGAACAGATGTACGGGCGCAGCCTGGCTGATCCGGGGAGTTTCTGGCTCGAGCAGGCGAAGCGGCTCGACTGGATCAAGCGCCCCGAGATTGCGGGCGACTGGTCGTTCGACGAGCAGGATTTCCGGATTTCGTGGTTTCGCGACGGCGTGCTCAACGTCGCCGCCAACTGCCTCGACCGCCATCTGGAGAAGAATGGCGACACGATCGCGCTGATCTGGGAGCCCGACGACCCCGCCGACGCACCGCGCCGCTTCACCTATGCCCAGCTTCATGCCGAAGTGTGCCGCTTCGCCAACGTGCTCAAGGCCGAGGGCGTCAAGAAAGGCGATCGGGTCACGATCTATCTGCCGATGATCCCCGAGGCGACCTTCGCGCTGCTCGCGTGCGCGCGGATCGGGGCGATCCATTCGGTGGTGTTCGGCGGCTTCTCGCCCGAGGCGCTGGCCGGGCGCATCACCGATTGCGATTCGAGCGTGCTGATCACCGCCGACGAGGGCCGCCGTGGCGGCAAGCGCGTCGCCTTGAAGGCCAATGCCGATGCCGCCGCCGATCATGCCCCCGCGCTCCGGAAGATGATCGTCGTCAAGGCGACCGGCGGCGAGATCGCGATGCAGCCGGGGCGCGACATCTGGTATCATGACGCCGCCGCCAGCGTATCGGCCGATTGCCCGCCCGAGCCGATGAACGCCGAAGACCCGCTGTTCATCCTCTATACCTCGGGCTCGACCGGCAAGCCCAAGGGCGTGCTCCACACCACCGGCGGCTATCTGCTGTGGTGCGCGCTCACGCATGAAGTGGTGTTCGATTACCGGCCGGGGCAGGTCTATTGGTGCGGCGCCGATATCGGCTGGGTCACCGGGCACAGCTATATCGTCTACGGCCCGCTCGCCAACGGCGCGACGACGCTGATGTACGAAGGCCTGCCCAACTGGCCCGAC
>NZ_JAMSLX010000018.1 GCF_023806085.1 Hephaestia sp. MAHUQ-44 | reverse complement strand
CGTCGAGCTTCACCAACCAGACGCTGGCGCAGATCGAGCTGTTCACCAAGCCCGAGGCGTACAAGAACGACGTCTATGTGCTCCCCAAGCACCTCGACGAAAAGGTCGCCGCGCTCCACCTCGACAAACTCGGTGTCCACCTCTCCACCCTCACCAAAAAGCAGGCCGACTATATCGGCGTCCCCGTCGAAGGTCCCTTCAAACCCGATCACTATCGTTACTGAGCCACAGGTGATGGAACCCGCCCCCTGCCTGCCGCTGTCGCGCGGCGCCCCCACGGCAGTGTTCGACCGCATCGTCGATCTCGCCGCGGAGGCTTCGTACGAAGTCTCCGCGCGCGACGGGCCGGGGATCGCCGCGGCCGCGTCGCTACTCGCACCGGGCACCCGGATCTCGATCACCTGGCTTCCCAAGGATAATGACGACGATCGCGTCGCGGCCGCCTGTCGGCTGCGCGCGATGGGCTTCGAGCCGGTCCCGCACATCGCCGCGCGCATGGTGACGAGCGAAGCGCATCTCGCGCGCCTGCTCGGCCGGCTGTGCGACGAAGCGAGCGTGCGTGAACTGCTGGTCATCAGCGGCGATGTGGGCCAGCCGGTGGGACCGTTCGACAGCAGCGCGGCGCTGATCGACAGCCCCGCGTTCAGCCAGCCCGCGCTGCGCCGTATCTGGCTGGGCGGCTATCCCGAAGGCCATCCCAAGGTCGATGCCGACCGGCTGAACGCGACGCTCGACGCCAAGATCGCCGCCCTCCGCGATCGGCAGATGATCCCCGGCGTGATGACGCAATTCTGCTTCGATGCCGAGCCGATTCTGAGCTGGGCGCAGGCGTTCCGCACGCGCCATGCCGACGTGCCGGTCCGCATCGGGCTGGCCGGGCCGGCGGGTATTCGCACCTTGCTCCGTTTCGCGCAGGTCTGCGGCGTCGGCACGTCGGCCAAGGCAATCGTCTCGCGCGGCAGCTCGATCGCCCGATTGCTGAGCGACGCGACCCCCGATCCGATCATCCGCGATCTCGCCACCACACCGGCCTTCGCCACCCTGCAACCGCTTGCGCTGCACCTCTTCCCGTTCGGCGGGTTGGAACGCACCGCGCGGTGGATCAACCATGTGGCCGCCGGCCGCTTCCAGCTCAGCAGTTCACGCTCCGGCTTCCAACTGCTCGAAAGAGCCCCATGACGACATCCTATATCCTGACGCTATCCTGCACCGACCGCCCGGGCATCGTCGCCGCTATTTCGACCTATCTCACCGAAACCGGCGGCAACATCCTCGAGGCGCAGCAATTCGAGGATTGCGAGACCGGCCGCTTCTTCATGCGGGTCGAATTCGCGCTCGACGGCCGTCAGCGCTTCGAACAGGTGCGCGACGCCTTCCCCGCGATCGCCGACCGGTTCGCGATCGCGTGGCACATGCGCCCGCGCGACCAGCGCCGGCGCGTGCTGATCCTGGTCTCGAAGTTTGACCATTGCCTCGTCGATCTGCTCTACCGGCAACGCATGGGCGATCTTCCCATGGACGTGGTGGGCGTGATCTCGAACCATCCGCGCGAGACGTTGTCGCCCGCGCTGATCGACGGCCTGCCTTTCCATCATCTGCCGATCACCCGCGACACCAAGCCGCAGCAGGAAGCGCAGATTCGCGCCGTGATCGAGGAATCAGGTGCCGAACTGGTGATCCTTGCGCGCTACATGCAGATCCTGTCCGACACGATGGCCGCCTATCTTTCGGGGCGCTGCATCAACATTCACCACAGCTTTCTGCCCGGTTTCAAGGGCGCCAAGCCCTATCACCAGGCCTATGCGCGCGGCGTGAAAATGATCGGCGCCACCGCGCATTACGTGACATCGGATCTCGACGAGGGACCGATCATCGCGCAGGCGGTCGAGCCGATCACCCATGCCGACCGGCCCGACGAGTTGGTGGCAAAAGGCCGCGACATCGAGCGTCGCGTGCTCGCCAGGGCAGTCAAACTGCATCTCGACGATCGGGTGTTGCTTAACGACGCCAAAACGGTGGTTTTCCGTAACTAGCCGTCCGGTCTGACTCCTGCGACGACGCCGCCCGTCAGGGGTGGTCGGAAAGCGGATCGATCACGGCGGCGGGCGACGGGCGGTTCGCCGGATCAACCTCGATCACGCGGCGCACCTCGGGCGGTCCAGCACCGCGGTGCAGCCGCTGGATATGCTCGAAATTGGCGGAATCGGCGTGGGTCCGGCGCTGATTGTGGCGTATGTAATCGAGCCAGGTCGGCACCTGATAGCGCTCGATCCACGCCCGTGAATCGGCGAGATCGCACGACAATGTCCAGCGGCGCGCGCCGTCGCGACGGCGGATGCGGCGGCGTTCGGCCATCGCGAGCAGGAATTCGGGCACGTCGGCGGGATCGACCCGATAGGTGAGCGTGATCGCGATCGGGCCGCTGCGCGCCTCGATCGGCACCGCGGTGCTAGGTTCCTTCCAGCGATCGAGCGGATCGAGATCGAGATGGTCGACATGCGGCAATCTGAGCAACTGGCCGGCAAGCACGCTCAGCAATTGCAGCCCGGCGGCGGTGAGCAAGGCGTTCTGGAGGCCATAAGCATCGGCCACCATCCCGAACAACCAGGCGCCGAACGCCAACCCGCCGAACGCCGCGGTCTGGTAGGTCGCCACCACGCGCGCCACCATCCAGCGCGGCGCCCCGAGCTGGACCGACGCATTGAGCGTCGACATGGCAAGAATCCACGCCCCGCCGGCAAACGCCAGCGCGGGGAGCGCCGGCACCAGGCTACGGCTCATCGCGAGCACCGCCGCGCCCAGCGCAACCCCCACCGCCGCCACGCTCACCACGAGTTGCGGCTGCGCGCGGCGACGCAGTGGTGCGCTGATCAGCGCGCCTCCGATCGCGCCGACCCCGAACGCACCGAGCAGCACGCCGAAGGTGATCGCGCCACCGCCCATGAAATCGCGGGCGACCAGCGGCATCAGCGCCGAGATCGCGCTCGATGGTGCCGCGAACATCGCCGCACGCACCATGATCCGCAGCAGGTGCGGCGACATTGCGACATAGCGCAGCCCGCTGCCGATCGCGCTGCCGATCCGCTCGGGTGGCAGCGTGTGACCGCGCGGCGCCGGTCGCCAGCGCAACAGCACGACGATCAAGCCGATATAACCGACGCAATTGGCGAGAAACGCCGCCGCCGCGCCCGCGGCGGCCACGATCGCGCCGCCGATCGCGGGCCCCAGGCTGCGCGCGACGTTGAACGCAACGCTGTTATAGCCGACCGCCGCCGGCAACACCGTTTTGGGTACAAGATCGCCCACCGAGGCCTGCCAGGCGGGGCCGTTGAGCGCCATCCCGCAGCCAACGAGGAAGGTGAAACCAAGCAGCAACGCGGGCGTCACCCAGTGGAGGCCCGCCATCATCGCCAGCGTGAACGAGGCGGTGAGCATGAAACCCTGCGCGGCGAGCATCACCCGCCGCCGATCGTACGTGTCGGCGATCGCGCCGGCAACCAGCGCGAGCAGCATGATCGGCAGCGTCGCCGACGCCTGCACCAGCGCCACCATGCGCGGCGACGGCGCCAATTGGGTCATCAGCCAGGCCGCACCGACCGACTGGATCAGATAACCGAGATTGGCGACAAGATTGGCGAGCCAGATCGAACGGAACAGCGGATAGGAAAAGGGGGACAGACGGGACGCCGCCTCAGACCCCACGATCGATACGCCCCAGCCCCCGGTCGGCATCGCGGATCAGCCCCGCGACGCGCGTCACCCCCAAAGTGCCGCCGAGCACGAGTTCAAGCACCTCGGCCTGTGTGGCCCTGCCCGTCCGCCTCGGCTCGCTGATCTCGCCGCACGCGGCGATCTGCGCCACCCCCAACGCGATGCCGGCGATCACGACGATCCTCCACCCGATCCGGGCCATGCCTTCTCCTGTCTCATTCGCCCCTCGGGGGGTCTCTTGAATATAAGCTTGTATGATAACTTGTCAGTCGCGGGAAGGGGCAACGCCTGCCATCAGGCGGCGATGCAACCGCAGCAGATCGCGCCGCGAAGCAATGCCGAGCTTGCCATAAGCGCGCCGCCGGTAGGTGACGACGCTGCCGTAGGAAAGCTGCTTGCGCCGCGCGATTTCGTCCTGCGTCTCGCCCAGCATCATCGCTGCTGAAATCTCAGCCTCGCGCGCGCTCAGATTGCAGTGCAGTGCCATCAGCAATTGCGCCAAGGCTGCTTCGCTGAACATATCCCCGACGCCCGCCATGACGTGCTCGTGGCGCTCGACCGCGGCCATCAGCAGCCCTGCGTGGCGTTCCAGCCGCTCGATCTCAGCGGCGGAAAAGGGATCACGCCGCGCGGTGCGATAGCCGTTGGCGAACAGCGCCGGTGGCCCGCGGCGGAAGATCGAAAGCCGCTCGGCAATGTCGGCGCGCTCGTAACAAGCGGCGCGATAGGCCGGGTCGGCGATCTCGGCGGCGGACCGCCGGACGACGACCGGCCGCTTGGTCGCCGAGCGCGACAGCCGTGCCAGCTGATGATCGGATCGCCACAGCCCGTCGGCATAATCGAGCGAGGCATGGATGGGAAAATCCGCCAGGCCGGGGCAAGCGCCCTCGGCGAGCAGCAACCGAAGCGTCCCGTCGCGCTGGCGCAGGAAGACCGAGCACAGATCAACCCCCGCAAGCGCACGCATCGCGTCGAGAAACCGTGCCGGAAACGCCTCGGTACCGATGGCGGCGACCAGCGCGGCCAGCACATCAGCCATCTGTTGCTCGCTCGTCTCGCCCTGCCCGCGCCACGGCACCGTGAACGGCGCGCCATGCCGTCGGGCTGCCTGAGGGGTGGTGAGACGCAGAGTCACGGCGCGAGCAGCCCCTTGCGCCGGCTCCAGTCGATCACCGCGTCAAGGCATTGCCGGAGCAGGTCGGGCTGACCGAGATAATAATGCGTCGCGCCGATCAGGCGGACATATTCCTTGTCCGGCGTCGCCAGCGCGTCGTGGATCGCCGGATTGTGCGTCGCGGGGACGGCCTCGTCGGCCGTATTCTCGATCTGCAGCACCGGCGTGTTGCGGATCCGCGCGGCGTTCATCGGCCCCTTGGCGTTGGATTTGTCGTAGCTCCACTGGCTGAGCCACGACCGCAGCGTGGAGTACCGCGCGAGCCCGACCGGCCCGACGTTCACCGCACGCGGATCGCCCATATAGGTCCAGTTGGGCCGCCGCTCCGACGGATCGACCATGGGGTCGAGCCAGCGCACGTCGCACATCGTGCGATGGACGACGAAGGCGCGCTCGTGCTCGGGGCCGCCGGCGGCTTGCAACCGCGCCAGTTGCGCCTCGACCCAGGCCGTGATGCGCCGGTTGCGCGCGCGCTGGGCCTCACGGAAGCGCGCGACGAACGCGGCGTCATAGGGGGCCTGGTGCGGGCAATCGGGCGAATAGATGTCGAACTCGGGATCGCGCGTATCGGGGTCGAGTTCGTCCACCACCGACGGATCGAGCCATTCGGTCATGGTCTCGGCCCGCGAGAGGTGCGCGGCGATGAAGATCACGCCGTCAGCCGGCTCCAACCCCGCTTTGGTGAGGTCGACCGGGTCGCCCGCGGGGGTATGGGTGACGCTCGGATTCTCGGCCTGTGCCTGATAGAAAAGCGACAGCGACCCGCCGCCCGACCAGCCCACCAGCACGACCTTCTCATAGCCCAGAGCGGTGCGCGCATGGGCCACCCATGCGCCGAGATCGATCGCCACCTTCTCGAAGATCAGCGCGGTATCGTTGCGCGGATAGCGACTGGCGGCGCACAGCACGTCGAGCCCGGCATCGGCCAGCGCGGTCGGCATCGGCAGCAGGTGGAGCACCGAGGTGGGGTGCATGAAAAGATAGACCGTGCGCGATCGCGACGCCGGATCGCGCAGCAACTGGCCTTCCAGATTCACCTTACCCGAATTGCCCGCAAACCCATAGGTTTCGGTGAATTTGGGATTGTCGGCAAAGGACACGATCAGCGGCGTGCGCGTCCAGGCGGCTTGTGGGTTCGCCACGCCGGCCATCAGAGCGCGCCCACCGCGACATCGCTGCCGGTGAGCGACACACGCGTCACATCATAACGGAACAACCATTCGTACCGGTCGATCACGCGTTCGGGCGCCCATTGCTCGTCGACATAGGCCTGCGCGTTGTGCGGCTCGGCCAGCATCGGATTGTGGAATCGCTCGGTGTTGGCAGCCGCCCCGTCGACGACCTTCGTGGTGCGTGGAATCCGTGCCTGCTGGTAGCGTGACAGCGCCTCCTCGATCGTGTCGAATTCCTCGAACGCGCGGGCCAGAATATAGCCGTCCTCGATCGCCATCGCCGCGCCTTGCGCGAGGAAGGGCAGCATCGAATGACAGGCATCGCCGAGCAGCGCGATCCGGCCCCTCACCCATTCGCGCATCGGCGGACGCGAGATCAGCGCCCATTTGAAGGGTTGCGGGATCGCGGCGATATACGCGTGCACCTCGTCGTGCCAGCCGGGATAATCGTCGTGATATTCCTGGTTGGTGCCCGACGACGACCAGGATTCGACCTTCCAGTCGTGGCGTTCGACGACGCTGGTGAAGTTGATCAGTTCGCCACGCCTTATCGGGTAATGGATCACATGGCCGCCCGGCCCGATCCAATTGACCCCCATCGGCTTGTTCAGTTCGGGCGGCAATTGCTCGACCGGGATCACCCCGCGCCAGGCGACGATGCCGGTGAACTTGGCCGGCCCCGCGCCGAACAGCAACTCGCGCATTTTGGAATGCACGCCGTCGGCACCGATCACCACGTCGAAGCTTGCCGAAGGATGGCCCGCGAACGCCACCGTCACCCGGCTGTCGTTGCGTTCGATCGCAACGAAGCGATGATCGAGCCGGATCGCGTCGGGCGCGATCGCCTCGATCGCCTGCACCAGCATCTGGTGCAAATCGTTGCGATGCGCGGTTACATAAGGAAAACCGTACCGCGCCTCGGATTCGACGCCCAGATCGAACAATTTCCAGGTCTGGCCGGTATTCCACAGGCGGATTTCCTTGCCCTCGGGTTCGAAACAGATCGCGCGCAGTTCCTGTTCGATACCGAGTTCGCAGAACACGCGCACCCCGTTCGGGCTGAGCTGAAGCCCCGCACCCACCTCCTGCAATTCGCCGACCTGCTCGTAGACCGTCACGTCGAACCCGCGGCGCAGCAAGGCGAGCGCCGCCGTCAGTCCGCCGATGCCCCCACCGATGATTCCGATCCTCGGATTATTTCTCAAGACAGGCACCCCTTCACTTCTCGCAATTGGTCATGACGAATGACATTCGTCAATATCGTAAATGCCAAGCGCCTTCCCGTGCCGCATCGCTTTCGTCGGAGACGTGGATGACGTGGGAAGGCTGCGCCCGGCTAGAGCGCGATCGCCACCGCTTTGACCTCGGTATAAGCCTCGATGCCGTCGCGGCCGTTCTCGCGGCCCCAGCCCGATTGCTTGAATCCGCCAAACGGCAACGCGGGATCAAGCCCGCCGCCGTTGACGCGCACCGTACCGGCCTTGAGTTTGCGCGCGAGCCGGTGGGCGGCGCTCAGGTCATTGGTCCACAGCACCGCGCCAAGGCCATAGTCGCTCGCATTCGCCTCGGCGGCGATGCGATCAAGATCTTCGTCGGCAAACGACATCGCGCACAGCACCGGCCCGAAAATCTCTTCGCGTCGCACCGCCATCGATGCCTCGGTGCCGGTCAGCACGGTGGGCGCGACGAAATAGCCGTCCGCATCGATAGCGCGACCGCCGGCCCGCAGCGTCGCACCGTCGGCCACCCCGCCTCGAACATAGCCGCGCACGCGATCGCGCTGCTCGGCGGAAATCACCGGCCCCATCTGCGTCGCCGCGTCGAGCCCCGAACCGAGCGCGATCGATTCGGCGATTTTGGCGACGCCATCGACCACGGCATCGAAGTGCCGCTCGTGCACGAACAACCGCGAACCCGCATTGCAAACCTGGCCGGCATTGGTGAAGATCGATCGCGCCGCGCCTTCGATCGCGCGCGCGGGGTCGGCATCGGGGAGTACGATGACCGGCGTCTTGCCGCCCAGTTCGAGCGTCACGCGCTTGAAATTGCCGGCCGCGGCGCGGACGATCAGTCGCCCCACCTCGGTCGATCCGGTGAAGGTGACCTTGTCGACCCCCGGATGCGCGGTCAGCGCCGCGCCCGCGGTCTCGCCGAAGCCGGTCAGCAGGTTGAACGCACCAGGCGGGAAGCCGATCTCCGCAATCAGATGGGCAAGCCGCAGCGCGGTCAGCGGGGTCTCCTCGGCCGGCTTGAGGATCACCGCACAGCCCGCGGCGAGCGCCGGGGCGATCTTGGAAACCGCCATCGCGAGCGGTGCATTCCACGGCACGATCTGCGCCACCACGCCCACCGGCTCGCGCAGCGTATAGGCGTGCCAGGTGCCGGGCCCCGACAGCGCGATCGTCTCGCCGTTGAGCTTGGTCACCCAGCCGGCATTATAGCGCAGCGTCTCGATCGCATGCGGCAGATGGAAGAGTTTCGCGTCGCGCAGTGGCATGCCGTTATCGAGCGTCTCGAGCGCCGCGAACTCATCGGCATTCGCCTCGAGCGCGTCGGCGAGACGATTGAGCAGCCGCGCGCGTGCAGCGGGCTTCATCTCGCTCCACGCCGCGCCGTCCATCGCCGCGCGCGCCGCCGCGACGGCCACATCGACATCCGCCGCGCGCGCCTCGGCGATCTTGGCCAGCAACGCACCGGTCGCGGGATCATGCGTCGGAAAGCGTCCATCGTCGACCGGGTCGATCCAGTGGCCATCGACGAACAATTGGTGCCGGCTGGCGGCGAAAGCGCGAGCCTTGTCCAGGCCTGGAATCTGCGATCTTTCCCCCGTTGCCGCGCTCGTCATCGTCACTCTTCTCCTGCCTGAAACCGGCGCCGCGCGTCGTGAAATTTGCGTTCGTCGGCATGCGTCGTCGCTGCACCATACCCAATGCCATTATATCTTGTCGAATGCTATATGTCATGCCACAACGTCAACCGAGCAGGGGCCGGGAAGATTCATGTCCAAAATCCATTCGTTATGCGCCGCGATGATCCGCGCCTGAGATGTCGGTGGAGGTCGATTATATCGTCGTCGGCGCCGGCTCGGCGGGCTGCGTTCTCGCCAACCGGCTGAGTGAAAGCGGCACGGAGTCGGTCCTGCTGCTCGAGGCCGGCGGCGCCGATGCGAGCTGGCTGTTTCGTATGCCGCTCGGCTTCATGATGACCGCCGCCAACCCGGCCTATGACTGGGGCTATGCCAGCGAGCCCGATCCGAAGCTGGCCGGCCGCTCGCTGCCGGTGCCGCGCGGGCGCGTGGTCGGCGGCTCCTCTTCGGTCAACGGCATGATCTACATGCGCGGCCATTCGGGCGATTATGACGGCTGGCGCCAAATGGGCTGCCGCGGCTGGGGCTATGCCGATGTCCTGCCCTATTTCCGGCGGATGGAATCGAGCTGGCGCGGCGCGGGGCCGTACCATGGCGATCGCGGCCCGCTCGCGGTCACCCCGGTCGACGGATCGCGCCTGCTCACCGACCCGATCCGCCGTGCTGCGCTTGCCGCCGGTTTCGATGAAAGCGCGGATCTGAGCGGCGAGCAGCAGGAAGGCTTTTCGGGCTGCGAGGTCACGGTCGATCCACGCGGGCGCCGCGCCAGCACCGCCGCCGCCTATCTGCGCCCGGCCTTGAAGCGCCCCAATCTATCGTTGCTGTCGGGTGCGCAGGTCACCCGCGTGCTGATCGAGAACGGCCGCGCGACCGGCGTCGAATATCGCCGCGACGGCAAACTCCATCGGGCCCACGCGCGCAAGGAAGTCGTGCTCAGCGGCGGCGCCTACAATTCACCGCACCTGCTGATGCTCTCAGGGATCGGCCCGGCGGATGATCTGACGGCGCACGGCATTCCGGTGGTGGCCGAATCTCCCGGCGTCGGCCGCAACCTGTCCGAACATCCGCTGGTCTATATGACCTTCGCCGCGCGCGGTGCGACCAGCTTCCTCAATGCACTGCGCGTCGATCGCGCCGCGCTGTCGGTGCTGCGCTGGGCCATGACCGGGCGCGGCGCCTTCGCCAGCCAGATCACCAGCGGCGTGCTGATGTTGCGCACCCGGCCCGAACTCGAACACCCCGACATCCAGCTCGTTTTCCTGCCCGTCCGGCTCGACGCCAAGCTCTGGTTCCCGCTGGTCGGCAAGCGCCAGACGCACGTCTTCTCGGTGATGGTGATGCAGCTCCACCCCGAAAGCCGCGGCAGCGTCACGCTGCGCTCCGCCGATCCGCTGGAGAAACCACGCATCGACCTCAACCTGCTGTCGACGCCAAACGACTTCGCCGAGATTCGCGGCGGCGTGGACGCAGTCCGCCGCATCTTCGCCGCACCACCGCTCGCCGCCATGATCGCGGCCGAGATCGCCCCAGGCGCCGCAGCGCAGGACGACGCCGCGCTCGACGATTTCATCCGCCACAATCTGCGGATCACCCAGCACCCCGCGGGCACCTGCCGCATGGGCGAGGACCCTGAAGCCGTGGTCGACAGCGACCTGCGCGTGCGGGGCATCGCCGGCCTGCGCGTGGTCGATGCCTCGGTGATGCCGACCGTGCCCGGCGCGAACATCAACGCGGCGGTCATCATGATCGCCGAGCGCGCCGCCGATCTGATCCGTGGTCTTCCCCCGCTCACCAAGGACGCCTGACGATGGACCTACAATTCACGGCCGACGAACGTGATTTCCGCGCCACCGTCCGCGATTATCTGACGACCCAGGTGCCGGTGCGCATTCGCGCGGCCATGCTCGAGGACAAGCCCCTGCCCCGCGCATGGATGGTCGAATCGCAGCAGATCCTCAACCGCGCGGGGTATGCCGTCCCGCAGTGGCCGGTCGCCTGGGGCGGCCGCGACTGGTCGGCGGTCAAGCGCATGATCCTCGCCGAGGAGATCGACCGCAACGGCGTGCCCAAGCCGCTCCCCTTCAACGTCGCGCTGATCGGGCCGGTGATCGCCGCATTCGGATCGGAGGCGCAGAAACGCCGCTTCCTGCCCGCGATCGCCAATCTCGACCTGTGGTTCTGTCAGGGCTTCTCGGAGCCGGGCGCGGGATCGGATCTCGCGTCGCTCACCACCTCGGCGGTGCGCGAGGGCGACGCCTATCGCGTCAACGGCCAGAAGACCTGGACGACCTATGCCCATCACGCCGACTGGATCTTCTGCCTCGTGCGCACCGATGCGAGTGGCCGCAAGCAGCAGGGCATCTCCTTTCTTCTCATCGACATGACGAGCCCCGGCATCACCGTGCGGCCGATCCGCACGATCGATGGCTGCCACCATGTCAACGAAATATTCTTCGACGACGTGCTGGTCCCGGCGGAAAATCTGGTCGGCGAGGAAGGGCGCGGCTGGAATCAAGCCAAATATTTGCTCGGGCAGGAACGCACCTCGATGGGCAACGTCGGCCTGTCGCGCCGCCGGCTCGAGCGCGTGCGCGCGCTTGCCGAAGGAATCGACGATCCCGCCTTCCACCGTCGCCTCACGCTCGCCGAGATCGAACTCAAGGCGCTCGAGATCACCCAGATGCGCGTCGTCGCCAGCGCGCGCGACCCCGCCGGGGGGCCCGACCCCAAAACCTCGATCCTCAAGATCCGCGGCGGGGAGATACTCCAGATGGCCGCGGGGCTGGCGTTCGACGCGCTCGGGCCCGACGCACTGACCGCGGGCTTCGCTGCCACGATCGACGAGGACGCCGAATTCCAGGGACTCGACGCCCGTTCGGCGATCGTCTCCACCTATTTCACCGCGCGGAAATACTCGATCTTCGGCGGATCGAGCGAGATCCAGCGCAACATCCTCGCCAAAGCCGTTCTGGGGCTCTGATATGAATTTCGATCTCAGCGACGAGCAAGCATTGCTCCGCGACTCCATCGACCGGTTGTTCGAGGACCATGGCCGCAGCACGCCGCGCGATCCCATGGCACAATGGCAGGACTATCGCGATCTCGGCCTGCTTGCCTTGCCCTTTCCCGCCGCGTCGGGCGGACTCGACGGTGGGCACGAGGCGGTGATGCTGGTGATGGAAGCCTATGGCCGCACGCTTGGTGAGGCGCCGTGGCTCCAATCTGTCCTGCTCGCCGGCCGCCTGCTCGCCGATGCCGGTCACCCGGCGCTGGCCGAGGTGCTCGACCACGGGCGCCGCGCGGCGCTCTGCCTGTACGAGCCCGGCGAACGCTATCGCTGGGATGCCTGCGCCACCCATGCCGAGCGTACCGACGACGGCTGGCGACTGCGCGGCGAAAAGAGCGCACTGCTCGACGGCAGCACCGCCGACCTGCTGATCTGCCCGGCCACGACCGCCGACGGCCTCGGCCTTTTCCTCATCCCCGCCGATACACAGGGCGTTGCGCAGCAAGCGCATCCTACACCCGACGGCCGCAGCGCCACCAACATCCGCTTCGACAATGTTTTGCTGCCGGAAAATGCAGCGATCGGCGATCCCGCCACCAACCGCGACCTGCTCGCCGCCGTCATCGACGGCGCGATCGTCGCCTGTTGCAGCGAAGCCGTGGGCGCGATGGAGCGGCTACTCGCGCTCACCACCGATTATCTGCGCACGCGCAGCCAGTTCGGCGTCGCGATCGGGACGTTCCAGGCGCTGCAACATCGCGCCGCGGACATGCTGGTCGCGATCGAACAGGCGCGCTCGATCACGATCTACGCCATCTCGATGCTCGATGCGCCAGCCGCGAAACGCACCGTGGCCGCCGCCGCGGCGCGGGCGCTGGTCAACCGCACCGGCCGCTTCGTCGGCAGCGAGGCGATCCAACTCCATGGCGGCATGGGCCTGACATCGGAATATCCCGCCGGGCGCTATTTCCAGCGGCTGACGGTGCTCGAAACCTTGTTCGGCGACACCGAGCACATGCTCGCCGAGGTCGAGCGCGGCGGTGGGGTGGGCGCCTGACGGCGCCCGGCTCCCCGCTTAACCCTTCCGCTTCTCGACCACCTCAAGCAGCATCCGCGACGCGGTGACCGACGCCGGCCAGGACGCATAGAAGGCCAGGTGCAGCAGCGCCTCGCCCAGTTCCTCCACCGTCACACCATTGTCGAGCGCGAGGCCGAGATGCGCCTCGAGCTGCTGATGCCGGTTGGCGGTCATCAGCGCCGCCACCGTCAGCATCGAACGGTCGCGCTTGGACAGCCCGGCGCGCTCCCACACTTCGCCATAGAGAATCCGATCGGTCATCTCGACAAAGGCCGGGACGACCTCCGCCAGCTCACCGCCTTTTGCACCGCTTGGTCGCTTCATGGCTCTACCCCTCAATCGCGCTTGTAATTGCCGTGGCCGGGCTTGAACGTCTTCTCGTCGAGAAACTGGACCATGCCCTTTTCGCGGCCCTTCTCGCGGTCGACGAACGTGGTCTGATCGCCCTTGGCGGTCAGATATTCGGCCGCCAGCTCCCAATCCATCTCGCGCGCATATTTATACGCCATGCGCGCCTGACGCAGCGTCGTCGGGTTCTTGCCCAGCAGCACCTGCGCCAGTTCGCGCGTGCGTTGCTTGAGCGTGTCGGCGGATACCGCTTCGTTGATCAGCCCCAATTCCTTGGCGCGCCGGCCGTCAAACTGTTCACCGGTCATCACATAATAAAGCGCCTCGCGGTCGCCCATCAGCGTCGACAGCGCCTTGGAAACCACGCCACCGGGAATGATACCCCAATTGATCTCGGACAGGCCGAACACCGCCTTCTCGTCGGCGATCGCCAGATCGCAGCAGATCAAGGGGGTGAAGGCGCCGCCGAAGCACCAGCCGTTGACCATCGCGATCGTCGGCTTTGCGTAGAACATCAGCGTGCGCCATTGCCAGGCGCGCGTCTCGCGATAGGCGCGGTGACGCTCGACATCGCTCACCGCGTCCGAGGCCCGGAAGAAGCCCTGCAAATCCATGCCCGCAGAGAAAGCCTCGCCCTTGCCGGTGAGCACGATCACGCCGCAGCGATCGTCGAGTTCGAGCGCGTCGAGCACCTGATTCATCTCGCGCGCCAGCTCGATACTCATCGCATTGCGCTTTTCGGGGCGATTGAGATGAACCCAGGCGATGCCGTCCTCGAATTCCACCAGCACGGTGTTCCCACCGGGCACCGGCCGCGTGTCCTTGTCATCCATGATCGTCTCCATCCTTGTCTCGCCTTTTGCTACGCGCCGGTGACGATCAGCGCATCCAGCGCCACCGCCCCGTCGCCTTCCGCCAGCACCATCAGCGGATTGATGTCGATTTCGTCGATGTTGAGCCCCGCACGCATCACAGCGCCGACCTTCACCACCACGTCCGCGACGGCTTCGACGTCGCGCGCCGGCCGCCCACGAAATGCGCCAAGCAGCGCCGCGCCGCGCAAGCCGCGAATGCGTGTCACCGCGCGCGCATGCGAAATATCGGCGGGCAGCAGTTCCGCCGCGTCGAGTGCCTCGATCAGCACGCCGCCAAGGCCGACCATCACGGTCGGACCCCATTCGGGGTGATGGCGTGCGCCCACCACCATCTCGAGACCGGGCGACGACATCCGCTCGACCAACACGCCCTCGATCGGAATCGGCCCAAGATTGCTCATCAGCCGTACCCACCCGTCGCGAAGCTGCGCCTCGTCCGCCAGGTTCAGGATCACGCCGCCGACGTCGCTCTTGTGGCTGAGCGCGCCGGCCTGGGCCTTGAGCACCACTGGAAAGCCGATCCCGGCGGCAATCTTCAGCGCGTCACCGATCGTCGCCGCAAGCGCGCCCTCGGGCACGCGCACGCCGATTTCGCGCAGGAATGTCTTGCCGATATATTCGGGCTTCACCCCGGCCTCGGCCCAGCCCGACAGCCCGGTGGCGGGCGGCGTACGATCCGCGACCCCGCCGAGCGCATCGGCATAGCGCCGGGCGGCGGCAAAGGCCCGCATCGCGCGTTCGGGCGATCGGAACAGCGGCGTCTCGCTCGCGCGCATCGCCGCGACGAAATCGGGATCGAGCGGAGATTCGTCGCCGACGATCGCGACCGCCACCGGCTTGGTCGCGGCCAGCGCCTCGGGGATGATCGCCTCGCCTTTGGCTCGTTGCTGCGACGGGCCGCCGCCCGCCATCGGCAGCAGCACGCCGCTCACCGCCGGATCGGCGAGCATTGCCGCCGTCGACAGCCCGAAGATGTCGCCCTTGGCGAAACCGGTGGTGCCGACGTCGAGCGGATTGTCGATCTCCATGCCCGCGGGCAGCAAGGCGGCGAGCCGCGCCAGCGTCGCATCCGCAACGGTCGCGATCGGCAGTTCGATATCTTCGGCGAAGTCGAACGCCATGCCACGCAGTGCGCCCGAATTGGTGATCACGCCCAGCGCGCCCGGCACGGGCGTCGGAAAGCGGTGGAGGATCGCAACGGTATCAAACAGTTCGTCCAGCGTATCGACCATGACGACGGCATCGTTCTCGACCGCGGTGCGCATCAGCGCATAATCGCCCACCATCGCCCCGGTGTGCGACTGCGCGGCTTGCTGCCCGCGTTTGCTGCGGCCCGGATGAAGCATCACCACCGGAACCCCCGCATCACGGGCGTGGCGTACCGCGACCAGAAAGGCTGCTGGATCGCGGACCTGCTCGCAATACAGCGCGATCGCAGCCGCCCGGCCCTGCGCGACGATGAAATCGATCATATCGCTCGCGCGGACGACCGCTTCGTTTCCGGTCGCCACCTGCAGCGCAACCGAGATGCCGCGGCCCTGCATCGCGGCGCGGATGCTCGATGCCGCCGCCCCGCTCTGCGCCACCACCGCCACGCTGCGGCGCGCGCCGAGCGGTTGCGGATGCGCGGGCTCGAAGGTCAGCGCCATGCCGCCGGCCTGGTTCACATAGCCCATGCAATTGGGGCCGAGCAGCGCCATGCCCGCCGCGCGACAGACCGCCGCGATCGCCTCCTGATCGCACCGCCCGTCCTCGCCGCTCTCGGCGAAGCCAGAGGCGAACACGATCACGCCGCCCACGCCGCGCCGCGCCGCCGCCTCGACTGCCGGCAGGATCGCGGCGCGCGGCACGTTGAGCACCAGCGCATCGACGCCCTCAGGCAGATCGTCGACCGAGCGCACGCAGGGCCGCCCGTTGATCTCGTCACGCGTCGGGCTGATCAGATGCACAGCGCCCGCGAAGCCGAAACGCGCGCAATTCGCCAGGATCACGCCGCCCATCGTCGCGGGATCGGGTGAGGCACCCGCGATCGCGATCGAGCGCGGTTCGAGCAGCCGCGTCAGGCCTGAGCGCGACTCCGTCGCGCTCTCCGCGACCATTTCCGTTGCGGCTTGCGACACGCTGGCGCTCCTCCCTCGACCAATATCAGCTTGCCTGCTATCTTGGCGCGGTCCGACGCGAGGTCCAATGCCTATTTCGGTCATGAACGATAATATCACGATATAAGTGATTATCGGCGCTCTGATACTTTCCTGGTATCGAGTGGCCGCCGACAAGGAATTAGACGCCGGGCGCGGTGCGACCATAGATTGACGCAATAAAGCCGCGACAATGCGCGCGGCTGAGAGGAGAGCTGATGTACGGGCGCAACGATTTGAGGACCACCCTCGCCCCCCAGGCCAACGGCCCGGCGCCGACGAGCTTCAAGCATGCCAGCTACGCCCGCTTCTACGATCAGGCGCCGCAGGAAAGCACCGAACTGGTTGATACGTGGTACGCCCGCGGCCAGACGATGGTGGTCGCCTATAGCGTTGCCCAGCCCGGCGCGGTGCTCGAACGCATCGCCCAGCCCGACGAATATGCCATCGTTCTGCCCGACGACGATGGAGCCGAAATCGAGATCGAGATCGCCGAGGGCCGCGCGACCATGTCGGGCCGCGCGGTCGCGTTCGTCCCCGCGGGCGACAGCCGGATCGTCGTCCGAAAGGGTGGCCGGATCCTGCGGCTCCTCACCACGCGCGCCGCCGATCTGGTCGCGAAGACCTCCAACGCTGGCGATTACGCCCAGCCCGACCCCAACGTGGCGCCGTTCGAGCCCTGGCCCGATCCGGTCGGCGGACGCCGCATCCGCGTCTATCCGGGCGATGTCGCGCCCGAGCAGGGGCGGTTCGGCCGCCTCTATCGCGGCTCGACGATCATGATCAATTTCGGCGACGGCCGCCCCGGCCCACGCGCACCCGACAATCTCTCGCCGCATCACCACGACGATTTCGAGCAATATTCGATCGCGCTCGACGGCGATTATATCCACCATCTGCGCTGGCCCTGGATCAGCGATTCGACCCAGTGGATCGCCGACGATCACGAGCGCTGCCTGGCGCCGTCGGTCGCGGTGATCCCGCCGCCCACGACGCATACGTCGCAAGGCATCGGCGATGGCCTCAATCGCCTGATCGACGCCTTCTGCCCACCGCGCCGGGATTTCTCGGCCAAGCCGGGCTGGGTGCTCAACGCGGCCGATTATCCGATGCCCACATCCACCGGGGAGACCGAAGTATGAGCGACCGGATCACCCAACTCCTCAAGGGCGCGATCGACCTTCATTGCCACAGCGGCCCCTCGGTGATGCCGCGCCGCCTCAACCATGTCGAGGCGATCCGGGAAGGCGAAGCCGCCGGGCTCCGCGCGATCCTGTTCAAGGACCATTATTACTCGGTCACGCCGGTCGCGGCACTGCTCGACGAGATCATGCCGGGCTCGGTCAAGCTGCTCACCGGGGTGCCGCTCAACAATACTATCGGCGGCTTCAATCCCTATGCCGTCGAGCACGGCTTCAAGCTCGGCGCGCGGCTGGTGTGGATGCCCACCTTCTCGTCGGCCAACCATATCCGCCATTCGCACCGCAAGCAGTTCCTGCCGACCAAGGACAAGATGCTCGATCCGACGATGCTCACCGTCGTCGACGATCGCGGCAAGCTCAAGGATGAGGTCAAACGCATCCTCGATCAGATCGCGGAATACGATGCCGTGCTCTCGGCGGGCCATCTCCACATCAGCGAGATCTGGCCGCTCTTCACCGAGGCCAAGACGCGCGGTATCACCCGGCTGCTGGTCAACCATCCGACCTTCCTGATCGGCTGCACCCCCGCCGACATGGGCGAGTTGGCGAAAATGGGCGCCTATCTCGAACATAGCTGCTGCATGTGGGCGGGCGTTCAGGGCAAGAACTACAGCCATGACAGCCTGAAAATGTGCATCGAGTCCGGCGGCGTGGCCAACACGATCATCGGCTCCGATCTGGGCCAGGTCGGCAATCCGACGCCGGTCGAGGGGCTTCGCTATGTCATCCAGATGCTGATCGATATCGGCTATGGCGACGACGACATCAGCGCGATGATCGGCGACAACCCCGCCCGGCTCGTCGGGCTCGATCTCGACGATGCCGCCGCCGAAACAGCGGCACGCCAAGCCCAGCCAGCCTGAGGAATGCCCATGGATCATCACTTCCGCCTGCTCGTCGGTGGCGCCCTGGTGCCGGGTGTGGCCAGCTTCGATGTCATCAATCCGGCAACCGCCCGGCCCTTCGCGCAATGCCCCAGGGCCGATGCGGCGCTGCTCGACGATGCCGTTGCCGCCGCGAAACGCGCTTTTCCCGGCTGGGCTGCGACGCCGATCGGGGAACGCGCCCGGCTGGTGGAAGCGCTGGCCGACGCGCTGGCCGAACGCGTGGCGGAATTTGCCGCGCTGCTCACCGCCGAACAGGGCAAGCCGCTCGATCAGGCCGCCAGGGAGATCGGCGGTTGCGTCGCGGTGATGCGCGCCTTTGCGACCATGCGGCTCGACCCCAAAGTGCTGCGCGACGACGGCGCCAACCGCGTGATCGAGCACCGCACCCCGCTCGGCGTGGTGGCGACGATCACGCCCTGGAACTTTCCGATGATGCTGCTCGCGAACAAGGTCGCGCCCGCGCTGATCGCCGGCAACACGCTGGTCTGCAAGCCCGCGCCCACCACCCCGCTCACCGCCTTGCTGTTCGGCGAGTTGTGCCAGAAAATCCTGCCGGCGGGTGTGGTGAACATCCTGTGCGACGAAAACGAACTCGGCCCCGCGCTGACCGCGCACCCGGATATCGCCAAGGTCTCCTTCACCGGCTCGACCGCGACCGGCAAGAAAGTACTGGCGTCCTCGGCGGGCACGCTCAAGCGTGTGACGCTCGAACTGGGCGGCAACGACGCGTCGATCGTGCTCGACGACGTCGATCCGGTACAGATCGCCGCCAAGGTGTTCGCGGGATCGATGCGCAACGCCGGCCAGATCTGCGTCGCGATCAAGCGCGTCTATGTCCCCGAAGCGCTCTATGACGCCTTTTGCGACGAGATCGCCCGGCTGGCGCGCGCGGCGGTGGTCGACGACGGCGCCAATCAGGGCGCGCAGATCGGCCCGGTGCAGAACCGGCTCCAGTTCGACAAGGTCGCCGCACTGATCGAGGACAGCGCGACGCGCGGTACGGTGATTGCCGGCGGCGCCCCGCTCGACCGGCCGGGCTATTTCATCCCGCCGACGATCGTCCGCGACATCGACGACGCAGCTCCGCTGGTGCAAGAGGAGCAGTTCGGGCCGGTGTTGCCCGTGCTCAAATATCGCGACCTCGACGATCTGATCGCGCGCGTCAACGGCACCGATTACGGGCTCGGCGGTACCGTCTGGAGCAATGATCTCGCCCGCGCGACCGAGGTGGCGATGCGCGTCACATCGGGCACGGTGTGGATCAACCAGTTGATGGCGATCGATCCGCGCCTCCCCTTTCGCGGCCTGAAGCAATCCGGCATGGGCACCGAAATGGGCCAGGAAGGGCTGGAGGAATATACGCAGGCGCAGGTGATCAACGCGGTCACGCTCGACGCCGCGTGACGACGACGCTGGCTGAGCGGATCGACGGGCGCGCGCTCGCCCGGACGGTCGACGCCCGCACCGCGGCCGCTGTGCGCGACATCCGCGCGCGCGACGGCGCGCCGCCGGGGCTGGCGGTGGTGTTGATCGGCAACGACCCCGCGAGCGAAGTCTATGTCGCCAGCAAGATCGCGGCATGCGCCCGCGTCGGGATTACCTCGAGCGAGCATCGCCTCCCGGCGAGCACGCCGCAGGACGCGCTGCTGACGCTGATCGCGCGCCTGAACGCCGACCCTTGCATCCACGGCATCCTCGTTCAGGTGCCGCTGCCGCCGCATATCGACGAAGCCACTGTCCTCGGCGCGGTCGACCCCGCCAAGGACGTCGATGGTTTCCACCCGGTCAATGTCGGGCGGCTCTCGACCGGCACCGGCGGGCTCGTCCCGTGTACGCCGCTCGGCGTGATGATGCTGCTCGATAGCGTGCTCGACGATCTCACCGGGCTCGACGCGGTGGTGATCGGCAAGTCGAACATCGTCGGCAAGCCGATCGCGATGCTCCTGCTCGAACGCGAGGCGACGGTGACGGTCACCCATATCGAAACGCGCAACCTGCCCGATATCGTGCGCAAGGCCGACATCATCGTTGCCGCGGCTGGCGCGCCGCGCCTCGTCAAGGGCTTCTGGATCAAGCAAGGCGCGGTGGTGATCGACGTCGGCATCACCCGCGTCGTCCAGCCCGACGGCCGCACCAGGCTGGTCGGCGACGTCGCGTTCGACGAGGCCCAGCACGCGCGCGCCGTCACCCCCGTGCCCGGCGGCGTTGGCCCGATGACCATCGCCTGCCTGCTCGCCAACACGGTCAAGGCCGCGCAGATGCGCGCCGCTCGGGCCTGAGATTTAGAAGAAGTAGAAGCGTAGCGCAGCGTCGGAGATGCGCCGACGCGTGGCCGCGTCGGGCACGATGCGGTAGAATGTCTCCAGCGCGTCGGTAAAACGCATCCGCTCCTCGGCACCCACGAACGGCGCATCGCTGCCCCAGAACAGCCGTTCGGGCCCCGCCACCTCGAGCAGCTTGCCTGCATAGCTGGCCAGCCGCTCGGCCGGCAGCCGAAAGCCGGCCGAGATCTTCACCCGGACACGCCCGGTATCGATCGACCGCAGCACCGCCTGGAAGCCCTCGCCTTCCATATCGCGCTCGCTGCGCAGCAGCCCGAAATGGTCGATCACGATATCGACACGATGCTCGGCAAGCGCGGGGAGGATTCCAGCAAGTTGCGGCCCGGCAAGATTGAGCTCCAGATGCAACCCCGCATCGGCCAGCCGCGTCACGAAACGCCGAAACCGATAGCCCTGGAGATCTGGCAGCGGGGCGTCCGGCCGAAGCTGGAACCGCACCCCGCGCACCCCCTGCCGCCGGAGATCGGCGAGGTCGGCCGGCCCGGTGTCGGGATCGAGCATCACCGTCGCGCGCAACCGCGGATGCTGCGCCAGCGCAGCAAGACTATAATCGTTATAGTCGCCGAACAGGCTCGCCGCGGTGATCACGCCGAATGCAACACCATGCGCATCGAGCTCGGCCAGATACGCCTCGACCGGATAATCGTAATCGGGCCGCGTCCAGGCGGTATCGGTAAACGGCATCGCGCGGGTGAAAACATGCGCGTGCGCGTCGATCACCGGCGGCTCGGGCGCCGCTGCCCCGGTCATCCGCCGAAAAGCCGCTGGCCATTCGCGTGCAGCACCCGGTCGCGCTCCGAGGCGTCGAGCAGGCTGGTCGCCGCCACCGCCTGCGTCACCATCTCGGCATAGGTCTCCTTGGTATTCCCGTAGTCGGAGCCCCACATCACGCGGCCAGCGCCATAGATATCGACGATGTGACGCAGGAAACGCGCCGCATCGATCCCGGTCTCGCGGAAACGGTTGAGGTTGATCTGGGTGAATTTGAAAACGATGTTGGGCACCTCGGCCAGCATCAGATGTTCAGCCCCCAGCGTTCCTTCCACGCCCGCATCGATCGCCGGCCAGCCGCAATGGTCGAGCGCGATCGTCATCGGCGCGAAGCGCCTGGCGAGCGCCACGATCCGTCCCAGCGCCGCCGCCGAGGGCTGGCCGGGCGCATACATCACGACCATCGTCAGCTTGTGCGCGGCGGCGACTTCCCATGTGTCAAGCGCGGCCGGCGAATCGAGCCACGGATAGTCGCCCCGATCGTCGGGATAGCCGAACAGGCGCAGCCCGCGCACATTGTGCGTGCGCGCCAGCGTGTCGAGCATCGCCGGGGTTTCGGGCTCGGCCGCGCTGAGGATCAGCACGGCCGAAATACGGTCGCGATGCGCATCGGCGACGGCCAACGTGTAGCTGTTATCGGTCTTGTAGACGGTATTGTACTGCACCGCGGCGCCGCCGGTGACGCCGTTCTCATTCCACAGACCGAGGATCCGTGCCGCCGTCGCCGGCTCGGCGTCGATACGGCGCAGGATCGATTCGCGCCCCTCGCGCGCGCCGGCGATCTCGATCGGGAAACGCGCGATATCGTTGGTGAAGAAATGCGCGTGGGTATCAAACAGCCTGACGGGCGGGTTCTGCATCGAAGTCTCCAGTGGAAGCCTTGCCCGCGGCAAGACGGTTGGCGAGGTGCATCGTGATCGCAGGAATGATCGCGATCGCCGAAAAGACGAAATAGGTGCCCATGCGATCGAGCCCGGTGCTGAGCAGGAAGCCGCCGATCATCGGACCGACGATCGCCCCAACCCTGCCGAAGCCCACCACAAAGCCCACCCCGGTGGCCTGGATCGACGGCGCATAGATGTTCACCGCGACCAGAAACAGCCCGGTATAGGCGCCAACCACGAAGAAGGTGGTGAGCCCGGCCATCGCCAGCAGCGGAATCGGATCGGGGGGCTGAATGCCGAAAATCACCAGTGTCACCATCGCGCCGGTGAAGAACATCGCGGTCAGCCGGCCCTCGCCGACGCGCCGCCCCGCCAGCCCCATCGCGAGGTGGCCAAGCGCACCGCACGCACCGGTGATGATCCCGCTCGCCGCCGCCAGCGTCGGCGTCAACCCGGCATTGGCGAGAATCGTCGGTTTCCAGTTGAGCAGGAAATAGCCGACGATCGCGTAGGTCAGCGACGCGATCCAGATGAGGATGGTTTGCCCGCGTAAACCGGGTTCGAGCATCGCGGTGAGCGAGGTACGCCAGTTGCGCACGATCGCGGGCCGGGGCGGCATCGCGGCGAACGGGTCGAGCCTCATGCGGCGCTGAAGCCGATTGAGCCGCGCCAGATCCCGCGCGGCCTGCCGCCGTACGAGGAAATCGCGCGATTCGCCCAGAATGAAGAAGCTGAGCACCAGCGTGATGACGTTGAGCGTGCCGGCAGCGACGAAGACCGCCCGCCAGCCGATGGTTTCGAGCACCAGCGCGGCGATACCGCTGCCCAGCATCATGCCGATCGTAAAGCCCGTATGCAGGATCGCCATGCTCAGGTTACGCGCCTTGGTGCTCGCATAATCGGCGACGGTAACATTGAGGCACACCACGAGTGTGCCGAGTCCGATACCGGTGACCAGCCGCAACACGAACAACTGCCACAATGCCGACGCCACGCTGGTCAGCGATACCGCGATCGTCAGCGACGCCAGGCTGCCGAGCATCACCGGGCGGCGCCCGATCTTGTCGGCCAGCGGCGCCACCAGGAACGCGCCGATCGTCAGCCCGATCGCCGCGGCGCTGAAGATCGTGCCGAGCACGCCCGGATCGACCTGCCACTCCTTGCTCAATACCGGTGCGGCGACCGCGAGCGACACCACATCGAAGCCATCGGAGATGTTGATCAGACAACACAGCATCACGACCGCATATTGGTAGGGGCTCATCCCGGCAGGCGGTTCCACCGCCTGCGCCCGGTTCCCGACAGCCGCCATCGACGCTTTCTCCTGTGACCGCCGTTCGAGTCGAAGGATCGAGCCCCCGATTCCACCGCGCTTTTGACTAACGACGTTCAGTATTAACTGATTTTGTGCTTGCCAGCTAGACTTTATATGTCATAGGCAACTGACGTTCGTTAATTCAGAATGAGTGTCACCGGCGAACCGCGAACACGCGATCGTCGGAAACCGGGCGGAGTCATTCTGCGGACGCGCGGTGCGATCCGCCGAAGAGCTCGAGCCTTTCGAGGGGAGGATTAGATGAAGAACTCGCAGCCAGTGTTCGCGTGTGCCCGCCACCGTGCGGCGTTGAAGGACGTCAGCATCACCGCCATCGCGCTCGCTTCGCTGGCGATCGCGGTTCCGGCCTATGCCCAGGCCGAATCGGAGTCGCAGCAGGACGAGATCGCCGCCGCCAACGACGCGGGCAGCAGCAGCATCGTCGTGACCGGTTCACGCCTCGGCTCGGGCTTTACCGCGCCGACGCCGGTGACCACGATCGGCGCGGGCCAGATCGAGGACCGCGCGCTGACCAGCGTGGCCGAACTCGCCTATGAGATTCCGCAACTGCGCATCAACCAGAACGTCGGCAAATCGAGCGAGCCGGTCGGCCAGAACGTCGCCGATCTCCGCGCGCTGGGCGCCGCGCGCACGCTGCTGCTGCTCGACGGGCGTCGCCTCGCGGCGACCAATCCGTTCGGCGGCGTCGATACCAATATCTTCCCCGTCTCGCTGATCAGCGGCGTCGAAGTCGTCACCGGCGGCGCGTCCGCCGCCTACGGCTCGGACGCGGTGGCGGGCGTGATCAACTTCTCGCTCGAAAAGAAGATGGAAGGCGTCAAGCTCGATGCCTCCTACGGCGTGTCCGATTATGGTGACTTCAACCGCCCGGTGCTCTCGGGTGCGGCGGGGCATTCGTTCCTCGATGGTCGCCTGAACATCACGATCGCGGGCGATTTCTACCGCAATACCGGCCAGACGACGGTTGCCTCGCGCCCATGGGGGCGTGGCAATCCCGTCTTGTTCAACAATCCGGCCTATACGCCCACCAACGGCCAGACGAAGAATTTCATCGCCTATAACGCGCTCTATTCGAAGATGACCTTCGGCGGCCTGATCAACGCGCCGGTGGGGAGCCCGCTTCACGGCATCCAGTTCGGCCCCGGCGGGACGCCCGAGCCCTTCACCTACGGCGCGACGCCCAACACCACCTTCATGATCGGCGGCGATGGCGTCTCGATCCAGGACGAAGGCAACATCCTGCCGCACATCACGCGCTATTCGGGCTATAGCCGGGCCAGTTTCGAGGCCAGCAAGAACCTCACCTTGTGGGCCGACCTGCTCTGGTCGCGCGTCGAAGTGCTGTCCGATCTCGCGCCCAATTACGACAACGGCACGCTGACCATCCATCAGGACAACGCCTTCCTGCCGCAATCCATCCGGCAGATCATGATCGACAACAACATCCCCTCGTTCGCGTTCGGCCGGATGAACCTCGACGACGGTTTTTCGGAAAATAACAGCGTGTCGCGCGCGACCCGTTATGCCGTGGGCGCCGAAGGCAATTTCGGCAGCTGGGACTGGGACGTCTACGCCCAGCGCTCGGAAAACACCTTCCGGCAGGAAAGCGTGAACAACCGTATCAACGCGCGCTGGACGCAGGGCATCGATGCGGTGATCAGCCCGGTCACCGGCCAGCCGGTGTGCCGCATCAACGTCGATGCGAACCCGAACAACGACAATGCGGCGTGCGTGCCGATCAATGCCTTCGGGGCAGGCTCGATCAGCCAGGCCGCGCTCGACTGGTATCGCGGCACCTCGTTCTACGATGCCAGGATGAGCCAGAATTCGTTCGGCGCGAACCTCAACGGCTCGCCGTTCAACACCTGGGCCGGAGAGGTCAAGATCGCGGTCGGCGGCGAATATCGCCGCGAGGAGATCAAAAGCGTCTCGGATCCGATTTCGGAAGTCTCGGGCTGGCGCTCGATCAACCAGAAGTCGTTCGCCGGTGATCTCGATGTGTGGGAAGTCTACGCCGAAGCTGCGGTTCCGCTGGCCAAGGACTTGCCCTTCGCCAACAATATCGAGTTCAACGGCGCGATCCGCTACACCGACTATAGCTCGAGCGGCGGCGTGACCACCTGGAAGGCGGGGCTCAATTATTCGCCGATCGAGGACATCCGGTTCCGCGGGACGCTCTCGCGCGACATTCGCGCGGCGAACGTCAACGAGCTGTTTTCGGGCCAGAATCAGGTCATCAACACGATCAACGATCCGCGCAACAACGTCGCCGGATTCGTGACCCAGTTGACCGGCGGCAACCCGAACCTGCTGCCCGAAAAGGCCGATACCAAGGCCGTGGGCGTGGTGGTCCAGCCCAGCGCGCTGCCCGGCCTGAGCGCGTCGATCGATTATTATTCGATCAAGATCGACGGCGCGATCACCGCGGTCCCGTCGCAGACGATCGTCAACAATTGCTTCATTGCCAATCTCCCCGAATTCTGCGCCTTCGTCACCCAGAATGCCGCGAACGCGATCACGCTGGTTCAGGCGACGCTGATCAACGCGCAGACGATCGAGACCGCCGGCGTCGATTTTGAATTGTCGTACCGGCGTCCGCTGGCGGCCGGCACGCTGGGATCGCGCCTGCTGGTCAACTATGTCGACAAGCTGGCGCTCACCACCTCGGGCGTGACGACGAGTTCGCTCGGCGACATTGCCACCGATCCGGGCGGGCAGCCGCGCTGGAAGGCGAATTTCGACCTCACCTATGCGGGTGGGCCGCTGCGGCTCGGTGCCTATGTCCGCTATATCGGCGGCGGCAAGTTCCGCAGCATCTATGTCGATGACGTCGATCTGCCCGCCGACCAGAACCGGGTGAAGGGCCGCGCCTATCTCGATCTGTCGGCCTCCTACAAACTGACCGACAATATCGAAATCTACGGCAAGATCGACAATCTGCTGAACACCGATCCGCCGGTGATCCCCAACAACATCGTCCAGCCCACGGTGTCCAACTCGCAAATGTACGATCGGATCGGCCGCTATTACGTCAGCGGCGTCCGGTTGCGCTTCTGATGCTCCCGGGATCGTGTCGCCAACGGTGAAAGTGAACCGACTGGAATGCGTATGAGGCCATTGGCGATCGATCCCTATCATCCCCGTTCGGCAGGGAGGCGGCACGCATGAGCACGCCTCCCACACCCGATGCGCTCATCAAGCAATCGCCGATGAGCTGGTATCAATACGCGATCGTCGCGATCTGCGTGCTGACCTATGCCGCCGACGGCCTCGACGTGGTGACCCTGTCTTACGCCGCGCCGGTGATGATCGAACAATGGGGCATCTCACCCGAGACCTTCGGTCTTACCTACAGCGCGACACCCGTCGGCATCGCCCTCGGCTCGATCTTCCTCTCGCCCCTTGCCGATCGGGTCGGACGGCGCCCGTTCGTGCTCTGGCTGCTCGGCGCGCTCGTCGGCCTGCTGTTCCTGACCTCGATCGTCAGCCACATCGCCGAACTCGTGATCCTGCGCCTGCTCACCGGCGTCTGCCTCGGCGCGCTCGTGGTATGTCTCAACGTCACCGTATCGGAATTCAGCAACGCCCAGCGATCGAACCTGCTGATCGGCATCCTGCACACCGGCTATTCGATCGGCGGCATGTTGTGCGGCGCGCTGGCGGCGCTGTTGATCGAACCGTTCGGCTGGCAATCGATCTTCACGGCGGCAACCGTGCTCAACACGATCAGCTTCGTGCTCGCCTTTTTCCTGCTCGCCGAATCGCCCGCCTTCCTTGCCGCGCGCGCGCAGGAGCGGCCGGAAGCGCTCGCCAGGCTCAACGCGCTGCTGCGGCGTATGAACATGCCCGCTTATGAAACGCTGCCGCCCGCGCCCAGTGCGCGCGAAAAGAAACGCGGCGGGCTCGCCGCTATTCCGCGCGCCTTCTGGATCGGTACGCTGCTGCTATGCGTCGCGGGCTTCGTGTTCACCGTCAGCGGCGGCTTCCGGGCGAGTTGGCGCCCGCAGATTCTCGCCTATGCCGGACTGAACATGACCTGGAACGGCATCGCCGGCGTGACAACCTATGGCGCGGGAGTCCTCGCCCATCTGTTCGTCGGCGCGATCGCGCGACGTGGCAGCGAGGTAAAGGTCGCCGTGATCTTCCTCGTGATGATGGGCGTAACCTTCGTGATGCTCGGCGCCGCACCCAATGGCATGACCTGGGCCTTGATCGGCGCCTCAACGCTGTCCGGTTTCTTCAACGTCGGCGCCTACACCGCGCTCATCCTGGTGACGCTCAATTATTATGACGCCACGATGCGCAATGCAGGGCTCGGCATCATGATGGGTTGTTCGCGCGTCGGCGGCATCATCGGCCCGCTGCTCGGCGGCTATGTGATCGGCGCGGGAGCCAGTCGATTCTGGGTGATGCTGCTGTTCGGTGCGATTCTCGTCATCCCGGTCACGACCCTGCTCCTCGCCCGCGCGCAGCGGCCGCGCACTTTGCCCGCGGACGCCTGAACCCCGCATCAACCCAAAGGAACGATGGTGACCCAATTTCATTTCGGTTTGCTCTCGACGGCCATGGCGATGCCGTTGCTACTGATCGCGGGCACCGCGGGCTCGCAGACGCTGCGCCCCGGCCTCGATTATGCCAGCGCTGCGACGATCCGCGATACGTGCATCGCCTGGGCCACGGAACGCGACATGAGGATGGCGATCTTCGTGCTCGAGCCGCACGGCATGCCCGTCACGCTCGCGCATATGGACGGAACCTCCGCCGGTGTGCACGACGTCGCGCGGTGGAAGGCAAATTCGGCAGCACATTCGGGCCGCGCGACCGCCGATACCGCAACGTTCAATCCGCCGCTCAACACGCCCAACGTCGCAACGATGGGCGGCGGGGTACCGATCTACACCGCCGACGGCGCATTGCTGGGCGGGGTCGGCGTCTCCGGGGGCAAACCCGCGGACGATATCGCCTGCGCGACGGCGGGGATCGCAGCGGCGGGCCTCAAGGTCGCGAAGCCCGCCGCACCGGCTCAATAAGCGTCGATCTCCTTGAGCGCCTCGGCAGCGAGGCCCCAGCTTTCGACACCCCCGGCGACACCGATATACATCGTCGTCTGAAGCAGCGTCTCGCGGATATCCTCCTTGGTCGCGCCATTGGCGACCGCGCATTTCACCAGCCGCTTGAGCGGCGTGTGGCGGTTGAGCGCGGCGCAGATCGCCATCGTGATCAGGCTGCGCTCGCGCAGCGTGAGCCCCGGCCGCGTCCAGGTCTCGCCGAAGCACGCCGAGGTAACGTAATTTTCGAGCGGCTCGTGGAAATCGTCGGCCGCGTCGAGGCGACCGACGCTCGCGTCGCCGAACAATTGTTTACGCATCTCGCGCCCGGCCTGGAATGCGGGGTCGTCGGCCTTGAGTGTCATCATTGAATCCTTTTCGGTGCGATGAGAGATTGAAAAGCCTGGCCGAGCCACTGCATCTCGTCGCGGGCCGGCGCGGAAAAGCGCACGGCGCGCAGGAAACCGTGGCACATCGCGGGGGCAACGCGCAGTTCGACCGACCCGCCCGCGAGACGCAGCCGCTCGGCGAAGTCACGCCCCTCTTCCAGCAGCGGGTCGTATTCGGCGCCCAGCAGCAATGCGGGCGGCAATCCCGCGAGATCGGGGCAATGGAGCGGCGGCGGGAACGGCGCGGGATCGCGCGCGGCGCACGCCTGATAGGTTGCGATCATCGCCTCGATGATCGCCGGCACCAGTACCGGATCGCGCGCGGCGCGATAGGCGGGCCGCGTCGCATCCAGATCGAAGCTGCCGTAACAGAGCAACTGGCAGGCAAGCGTCGGCCCGGCCCGATCGCGCGCCAGAATCGCGAGCAACGCGGCGATGAATGCCCCCGCGCTATCGCCCGCGACCGCGATCCGATCCGGATCGAGATCGAGTGGCACAGCCATCCGCGCCGTCCAGCACAGCGCGTCGTAACATTCCTCGATCATCGCACGCGGCGTGGCCTCGGGTAGCCGCGCATAATGGACGCTGACCACGGTCGCCTGCGCGGCATCGGCCAACGCCATCGCCACGGGTTCGTAGCTCGCGATGCTGCCGGTGGTGAAGCCGCCGCCGTGACAATAGACGATCGCCGGCTGCGGCCCTTCTCCCGCCGGGCGATAGAGGCGCAGCGCCGTCTCGCGGCCTTCACACGCGACGAAAGTCGAGGTCACCGTCATCCCCTCGGGGCATGGACAGGCGATCCGTGGCGCGCCGAGATCGGCGGCAAGGCGCCCCTCCTCCAGCGAGGCGGGGCGCGGCCCCCGTACCGCCGCCAGATACTCGGCGATCCCCTCGGCGAGCAGCGGCGCGTCGGTCATATCAACGCCAGAGGCGCGTCGACGCGAGCGCTGCGCCTTCCACCAGCGCGCTCAGCTTGGCCCATTGCACCTCGGGATGCACGCGCGCCATGTTCCAGCCTTGCGAGAAGCCGCAATCGGTGCCGGCAATGACATTCTCGCGCCCGACTACGCTCGCGTAATTCTCGATGCGCATCGCGACGAGTTCGGGATGCTCGACGACATTGGTCTGGTGGCTGATCACGCCGGGCACCAGGATCTTGCCGTCGGGCAGTTTGACGTCCTTCCAGACCGTCCATTCATGCTCGTGGCGCGGGTTGGCGCCCTCGATCACATAGGCCTGCGCCTTGATCTTGAGGATGATGTCGATCACCTCGCGCAGCGGCACGTCGGTGGTGTGCGGCGTGTTCATGCTGCCCCAGCACATATGATAACGTACCCGGTCCTCGGGGATACCGCGGAGCGCGTGGTTATAGGCCTCCACCTGCCGCTCGGAGGCGCGGCGCAGATCCTCGGGCGTAGGGTTGGGATTGCCCGGCAACACCTGATTGCGCGCGGGCAGACCCAGATCGAGCTGAACGATGAAGCCCGCATCGACGATCGCCTTATACTCGACGTGCATCGCATCGGCGAGCGCGTAGAGATAGGCCGATTCGTTCGGATAGACATCGCCCGAATCGGCATCGTCGCGTGCCGGCGTGGCCGAGGGCATGAAGGTCTCGACGAAATCCTTCCCCGCCAGCGCAGCCTTGTAATTGTCGATATCGGTCTGGAGCGCGTCCTGCCCGACATAGGTCAGCGGTGCCGCCACCCGACAACGCGGCAACGGCGCCGCCAGCGCCTTCTGCACCTTTTCCGCGGGCAGTTCGGGTGCCATCCACATCGATTTGTACATGGCGTTGTACTGCTTCATGAAACCGGGGAATTCCTCGGTCAGCAGGCCGTAATAGGCACCACCGTTTCTGGCCGGCAAACGCTCGAGCCCGCCCAGCCGCTCGACGACGTAATTGTGGAAGCTCGGCTTGGAGATCTCGCCGTCGCTGGGAATATCGATCCCGATCTCGGCCTGTTTCGCGACGACGTCGGCGACGCCCTGTGCCACGTCGCGCTGGAACTGCGCTTCATCGACGGGCTCGCCGAGCACCTTGTTCATCATGCCTTCAAGCACGTTGAGCGGCCGGATCAAGCTGCCTACATGAGTCGTCAGGATGCGGTCCGTGCTGCGCTTCACCCATCGTCTCCCGTGATCGCCGCCCGGGGGCGGTCTGTTGGTACCAGGCCCTACAATGAAAGCTTGGCTTATATAAGCGCTGGTGCCATGTTGAATGACGTTTGTAAATAGCAACTGCGCACCTCCTCCCGGAGCGATGCGATGACGATCAGGAGAGGAAAACCGGCATGTTCAACGCATCGGTGAAGCACAAGCTCGAAGCCGGCGAGGTGGTATTCGGGAGCTTCTTCAAACTCGACTCGCCGCCGGTTGCCGAGCTGTTCGGGCTGGCGGGGTTCGATTTCCTGATCATCGATGCCGAACACGGCACCTACACCCATGCCGGAATCGAGAACATCATCCGTACCTGCGAGTTGATGGGCATGAGCAGCGTCGTGCGCACGCCCGACGCCTCCGAAGCGCATATCCTGCACGTGCTCGACAGCGGCGCGAGCGGCATTCAGGTGCCCTCGCTCAAAACCGCCGACGAGGTCCGCGACGCGATCCGCAAGGCCAAATACTGGCCGCTGGGCGAGCGCGGCTCGGCCCGCGCCTGTCGTGCCGCCGCTTATGGCCAGTCGGGCGCCGACTATGAGGCGCGCGCCAATCGCGACACGCTGGTCAGCGTCCATGTCGAGAATAAGGAAATGGTCGAGCAGATCGACGAACTGTGCGCGATCGATGAACTAGACGTGCTGTTCATCGGTCCGGGCGACCTCAGCCAGTCGCTCGGGCATCCCGGCAATGCGGCCCACCCCGACGTGGTAGCGGCGATCGACCGCGTGATCGAGGTCGCCGCCGGCCGCAAGCACATCGGCACCGTGGTGGCCAATGCGCAGCAGCTCGACGCCTATGTGGCGCGCGGCGTGAAATATATCGCCTGGCTGTCCGATCTGGGCATGCTGCGCGGCGCGCTGGGCGCCGCAGCCAAGAATTTCGCGCCCTACCGGGCAACGACGGGAGAAACACGATGAAGAGACCCGCCGGCGGCCGCGGCCGCGAGTTGGCAAGCGTGGCGCCATTGCTCGACGAACTCACCGAAACGATCCTTTACGACAAGGTCTGGGACCGCGCCCAGCTGAGCCCGCGCGATCGCAGCCTGATCACCATCACCTGCCTGATCGCGCTCAACCGCGACCAGACCCAGGGCCATATGGAACTGGGACTCGAAAACGGCCTCACCGTCGAGGAACTGGGCGAGGCGATCGCGCACATCGCTTTCTATGCCGGCTGGCCGGTGGCGGTCAGCGCCGCGCGCAAGCTCAAGACGCTGGTCGAGACGCAGAAACAGGCCAAGGAATAGCGCGGCGGTTTGCGCTCCGCTTGCAGACATTCGATCGTGCGACCCGCGTCGTTTCCCTCGGTTCTGCATTGCTTTCTCATGGCGCGCTCATGCCCCTCATCCGAACGCGTGCTAGTATAAGCCTTCGATGGCCACGGAAGGCACGCCGATGACTGGATCAAACGAACGGGTGGCACCGACCAGCGGAAACCGCGTCTATCGTGTCGGCGTGGCCGTCGCAGTCGTGACGTCGTTCCTGACGGTGCGGACGACAATCATCCGCGACGACGGCGCTGGCATCGGCTTCTTCCTGCTCATCATGGCAGCAATGGTGGGCGCATTTTCGGCCTGGTTCCAGCCCGCAGGCATGGCGCGGACCATGGTTGGCGTCGCGATCATGCAGGTTCTGCTCGGTGTCGCCATCGCCACCGCCCCATCGACCGCGCTCGTGGCGGACGGCCCATCGCGAGCATTGCTATTCAGCGGCGTCTTCGCCGTGCTGTGGCTGATATCGGCGGCGTGTTTCGGGCTGTCGGCCAAAGCGGATCGCGTGCCGGTTGCGGCGGCTTAGCCGGAACCTAACCCCGGCCGAGGAACGGGATCTTGTTCTGCACCATCAGCGCTTCGTAAAAATTCAGATGGTCGGGCATATCGGCCATGTGGACGATGATGTCGGCTGCGTCCCTGGGCGCGGCGACGAGATCGTCGGACAGGCTGCTCAACCCGCTGCCGAGTTCGGTCGCAACAATCCCCGGATGGAAAATCGACACCGCGATATTATGCGCGCGGCAATCGATCGCCAGCGCGCGGGTGAGCCCGTCGAGCCCCCATTTGCTCGCGGTATAGGCGGGGCTTTCCTTGCGCGGCACCCGCGCCGAGATCGACCCGACATTGATGATCCGCCCCCGCCCCTGCGGCTTCATGACGCGGATCGCCGCACGCGCGCACAGAAACGCCGAGGTCAGGTTGGTGTCGATCACCTTGCGCCAGAGCGCAAGCTCGAGCACGTCGGCCGCGGTGCTGTCCGCCACGCCGGCGTTGTTGACGAGCACATCGACCTGACCGAAGCGTGCCATCGCCTGCACGAACAGATTGGTCACGGCCTCTTCGTCGGTCACGTCGGTCGCGACCGCCAATGCCTCGCCGCCCCGCTCCTCGAGCCGCGCGACCAGCGTGGCGAGCCGATCGACCCGCCGCGCCGCGAGCACGACCTTGGCGCCCTTCGCCGCGAAGGCGACGGCACAGGCCTCGCCGATCCCGGAACTCGCCCCGGTGATCACCACGACGCGGCCGTGCAGGACGCTCATGACCGGTTTGCCGCCTTCTCGGCCTGGTTCGACACCAGGGCCAGCGGATCGTCCGCCACCACCGCCAGTCCGCCGCCGCGATCGGAACGCGTGTTCTGGAACGTGCCGGCTTCCTTCTTGCGCAGGCCATAGGAGCGTACCGGCTCGATATCCTCCTTGGCGATCGGCGCCATGCGCGGCTTCCGCGCCAGCGCCGCCGCGATATAGGGCGCCAGCTCGGCCTGTTTCTTGGCAAGACGCTCGGCCTCGCCTTCCTTCAGCCGGGGCATCGCGGTGGTCGCGAACAGCTCGAGTGATTCGCAGATATGCTGGTGGTTGGCCGGGCCGGTCTGCTGGACGAAAATGATCTGGTCGACACCGACGTCCGCATAGGCCTTGCAGTGCTGATAGACCTGTTCGGGCGTGCCGATGCCGCCGTTGCCGTGATTGTCCTCGATCGAAGCCTCAGCCTTCTTGAAATCCTCCCACACGGTCGAATGGCCGGGCACATGCCGACCGAACGCGGCGTAGAAGCCGAGCGAATAACCGAAATATTTGAAACCTTCGGTGCCGCGGCTGATCGCGATCTGTTCGTCCTCGTGGACCGAAAGCGCGGTCACGATCGTGAAATTGGCATTCACCGCATGGCCGATCGGGACGCATTCCTCGGACCGGATGATGTCGTAATATTCCTGGACCCATTTGCCGGCCTGCTCGGGCGCGGCGAAGCCGAACACCAGCGCCCCCATGCCGTTGCGCGCAGCGTGGAGGATCGTGTCGCGACGCGAACAGGCAACCCAGAGCGGCGGATGCGGCGTCTGGATCGGCTTTGGCACCACATTGCGCGTGGGCATCGAGAAATGCTCGCCCTCGTAACCGGGATAGGGCGTCATCGTCATCATGTTGGCGCATTGCTCGGTCGCTTCGCGCCACATGTCTTTCTTCAGCTCGGGATCGACGCCGAAACCTTCGAGTTCCATCGCAGTGCCGCTTTCGCCGGTACCCCAGTCGATACGGCCGTTCGACAGCAGGTCGAGCGTCGCGATCCGCTCGGCGACGCGCGCGGGATGGTTGATCCGCGGCGGCATCACGCAAATCCCGTGGCCAAGCCGCATCCGCTTGGTGCGCTGGCTGAGCGCGCCCAGAAATACCTCGGGCGCCGAACTGTGCGAATATTCCTCAAGGAAATGATGCTCGACCAGCCAGGCGTAATCGTAGCCGAGCTTGTCCGCGAGTTCGAGTTCGTCGAGCGCGTTGTGATAGATTTGCCGGTCCTTCTCGGCGGTGAAGGGCGCCGGCGACTGGTGCTCATAGAAGAGTCCGAACTGCATGGCTTAGTCTCTCCGATTCAAGCGTGCGTGGAGGATTGGATCGGCCCGCCCGAAACGGGCACGCCGGGAATTTCGAGGCGGATGCGGTTGAGCGAGCGCGCGCCCGTGAAATAGAGCGTGCGCCAATCGGCATCGCCCCAGTTCATGTTGGATGCGCGCCCCTCGATCAGGATCGTGCCCAAATGCACCCCCGCGGGGCTCAGGATCCAGATGCCGCCGGGGCCGGTGCAATAGACGTTGCCCGCCACATCGACCTTCATGCCGTCGGGGCCGCCGATGCGCTCGTCGGGGCGCATGTCGCAAAACAGCCGCGCGCTGCCGAGGTCGAGCATCCCGTCGGCCTCGACGTCATAGGCCATGATCAGCTTGCGGTGCCGATTGCTGTCGTTGACATACAGGATCGTCTCGTCGGGCGAGAAGCACAGCCCGTTGGGGTTGACCAGATCGCGCACCACCATGTTGATGCGCTTGAGATCGGCCGACACGCGATAGACACCGGCGCAATCGATTTCCGGCGGATGATCGACCGGGGTGAACGGCACCTTGGGGGGCGGATCGGTGAAATAGATCGCGCCATCCGACTTCACGACCACGTCGTTGGGCCGGTTGAGCTTCATCCCGCGATACGTGTCGGCGATCACCGTCACGCTGCCGTCGGCTTCCTCGCGATCGACGCGACGGCTGAAATGATGGCAGACGACCAGCCGGCCTTCGCGATCGCGCGTCTGGCCGTTGCCGTTGGCGGTATCTTCCTTGTCGACCGTTATCCCGTCCACGGGATGCCAGCGCATGCGGCGGCTGTTGTGAATGTCGCTGAACAACAACACGCCGTCTTCCGCGATCCACACCGGCCCCTCGGCCGGGCCGGTCGGGCCGCCGAACCCGCGACCGAGTTCTTCCCAAACCGCATCGGGCGCCACGATCGCGTCCAGCCCCGGATCGAGTCGTTCGATCTGCATCGTCCCTGACTTCCTCTCTCTCGCGCGGTTTTCGACCATCGACCGCACCTTAGTGTCAGCCAGCCTTATAACAGCATTGCTGATACTGTGAAGACAGGATATGAAGCGCCACACCATGGCTGCGAGCTGCTCCGAACGAGGGTTCGGCGCCGTTGACAGACAGCCAGGCTTATATTTTATACACGCGGCGGCTTGTTCGGTCCGGGCACCGTCCAAAAATGACGGGAGGATGGCGCTGTGGCCCGAACGGTTGAGCTGGACAGCTTTCTCGACAGCGTAAAATTCCGCCCCTTCCACATCCGGGTCATGCTGATCGGCGCGCTGACCATGCTGGTCGACGGCTTCGATCTCGGTGTGCTGAGCTGGGTGCTCCCCAAATTGTCCGACGATTTCGGCGTGCCGCGCACCTCGCTCACCTGGGTGCTGTCGATGCAGCAGGTGGGCATGGTGCTCGGCGCCTATTTCATCGCGCCGATCGCCGACCAGATCGGGCGACGCAAGCTGCTGATGATGTGCCTGCTCGCGGTCTCGGCGAGTTGCTTCGTCACGATCTTCACCACCAACCTGCCTGCGCTCGCGATATGCCGGTTGCTCACCGGTATGTTCGCCAGCGCGGTGATCGCCAACATGGTCGCGCTTGCCTCCGAGCTCGCACCGGCCCGCCAGCGCGCGACGATGGTGACGATCGTGCTCGCGGGCTCGATGCCCGGCGCGCTGCTCGGCTCGGCGATGCAGGCTTTCCTGCTCGAACCATTCGGCTGGCACGTCGCCTTCTGGCTCGGCACCGGCATGCCGTTGCTGCTGCTGCCCTTCATCTATCGCTTCCTGCCCGAATCACCCAAGTTCATGGCCGCGCGCAACCCCGGCGATCCCCGGCTGCAGGCGATGATCGCCGCGCTGATGCCCGAGGACGAACCCGTCACGGTCGTGCCCCCCGCCGTGGTCGAGCGGCGGCGCAGCAGCGTCGCGCTGGTGAAGGAATTGTTCGCGCCAGGCCTCGCGCTACCGACAATATTGCTATGGCTCGCCTTCATCAGCAGCTTCGGCTTCATCAGCGCCGCGATGTGGAAGACCACCGTTTTCCACGACGTGATCGGACTCGACTGGAGCGAGATCGCGATCACCACCGCGCTCGGCACCATCTTCGGCGCGCTCGGAATGGTGACGATCGGGATGATGATCGACCGGTTCGGCTTCAAGGCGATCGTGCCGACCTATTTCATCATCGCGGCATTTGCCGCCCTGGGGATGGGAATCTTCGCGCCGACCCTGGCGATGTTCGTCGCGCTGGCGATCAACGCCGCCGCGCAACATGCCGCGCACGCCGGCCTCGCCTCGATCGCCTCGGTACTCTACCCCACGCGGATGCGCGCCACCGGCGTCGGCTGGGCCTATGGCGCCGGGCGCAGCGCGTCGATCGTCGGGCCGATGTACGGCGCGCTGGCGCTCACCTATCAACTCGGCGCGATCGGCTATTTCTTCCTGCTCGCAGCGCCGCTGGCGTGCGCCGGCATCATCATCTGGATCCTGCTGACGCGCGTCCGGATCGACCCCGCCAGTCGCACGGCGGGGCACTGAGCCTCAACGGCGCGGCGGAGACCAGTTGAGCACACGCTTGAGCGTACCACCAAGAATGGCCTCCTTCGCGGCGCGATCGAGCGCGCTATCGTGGAGCAACATGAACAGCGTCTCGGCATAGAGGCAGCCGCGGTTGCGCGTGGGGCCGCCTGCCTGCGCCATGCGCAGCCGCGTATAGTCGCTCGCCCACATCAGCCGCTCGGGCCCGAAAGCCGCGATCACGCGCTGGAGTTGGGGCCATGTATCCGCGAAGGGATAGGCCTCGGCCGACAGCAGCGGCGCACCGCACAGCTTGACATGGACATGACCGTATTCGGCCAGCCCCAGCAGCCCATCGAGCCGATCCCACACATCAGCGCGCGCCGGCGACACCGGATGCTGGCTCACGCCGAGATGGTCGATGATGACCGTCAACGCGGGATGCCGCTCGATCACCGGCCGCATCGCCGCAGCCTGGCCGTGTGTCGAGAGGAACAGCGGCAACCCCACCGCCGCCGCCGCGGCGAACCCGGCATCCATCCCGCCCTGCGTGAAGGCCGGCGACAATTCGGTGGTGCGAAAATCGGTGACGAGCAGCCGTCCCGCGACCAGCCGCGCATCGCCGCGCGCGCGTTCGACCGCCCGCGCCAGATCATCACCGGTCGCGGCAAACGTCTCGACCCCAATGAACCGCCCCGGATAGCGCGACACGCACGCATCGATATACGGTAACGCCGCCACGACCAGCGCCGCGTCGACGCCGACGCTGTCCATCGCCTCGCGGGCGATCTCGACGTTGAGCAGCAGCTTGGTCGCATCATCGACCGCATCGTCGAGCGGCAACGGCGGCGCGGGCTGGTGGATCTGCGCATCGATGATGTCGAAAGCGGTGCCCTTCATCATGCCTGCCCCACCGCGCGATAGATTTCACGGCCACAGGCCGCGCAATTGATGCCCTCGGTCGGCACGGGGGTCGGCGCCGGATGGGCCGCCACTGTTCCGCCGCAACAGGCACAGCCCGATGCCAGCGTAGCGCGGTCGAGCATCGCGAACATCGCCTCGGTCCAGGGCGCCGCGCAGAAGGGGCACACCACGTCTTCCCGCGCCGTTTCGATCGGCCGTGCCGCGATCGTTCCCACCGTCCACCTCCCTGTCACACATGCATCTTGCCGAATGTCATTCGTCTTTATATAACGCACAGCCAGACACAAGCCGCCTTTGCCTTTCCTGCTATCGCGCGGCCCATCCCCCGAGAGGAAGTTTCATGCAGCCCGCTGAGTTCGACGTGCTCGCCATCGGCAACGCCATCGTGGACGTTCTCGCCAACACCACCGATGGCTTCCTCGCCGCGCACGGCATGGTCAAAGGCGGCATGGCGCTGATCGACGAGGCCAGCGCGCAGCAACTGTACGAAGCGATGGGCGCAGGCGTCGAGGTGTCGGGCGGCTCGGCCGGCAACACCATCGCCGGTGTCGCTGCGTTCGGCGGACGTGGCGCGTTCATCGGCAAGGTCCGCGACGACACGCTGGGTGATATCTACCGCCACGACCTGCGCTCGCTTGGCGTCGCCTTCGACACGCCTTCGACCCGGAGCGGTGCCGCCACCGCGCGCTGCCTGATCGCGGTCACGCCCGATGCCGAACGCACGATGAGCACCTATCTCGGCGCGTGCACGGGCCTCGACGAGGACGATATCGACGAAGCGCTCATCGCCTCCGCGGCGATCCTCTATCTCGAAGGCTATCTGTTCGATCAGCCGCCCGCCAAAGCGGCATTCCGCAAGGCGGCTGCCGCGGCGCGCGCGGCCGGCCGCAAGGTCGCGCTCACGCTGTCCGACAGCTTCTGCGTCGACCGGCACCATGGCGAATTTCTTGAGTTGATCGACGGCCATATCGATATCCTGTTCGCCAACGAGGACGAAATCCGCGCGCTCTACGGCGTCGACGACGTGATCGAGGCCGCACGGCGCGCCGCCGACCACGTCGAGATCGTCACGGTGACGCGCGGCGCCGCGGGCGCGCTGCTGATCGGCCCCGAGGGCACGGTCGAGGTGCCCTCATCGGCGGTGGCGACCGTGGTCGACACCACCGGCGCGGGCGATCTCTACGCCGCGGGCGTGCTCTACGGCCTCAGCCGCGGCTATACGCTGGCGGAATGCGGTCGGCTCGGCTGCGCGGCCGCGGGCGAGGTGATCAGCCATTTCGGTGCGCGGCCGCAATCGGATCTGAAGGCGTTCCTGCCCGCGCTGACCCCGGCCTGATCCAGCCGCCGTACCCCCGGAACGTATATCGGGGCTACGCAACCGGGAAGCTCAAGCGAGCCGCGCGCGCCGCGAGATCAGATAGAGTTCGTCGTTGAACCACAGGCCGCGATGGCGTTGCAGCACCGCGCGCGTCGCTTCGAGATAATGGTCGTTGGACAGCGCCCGGGCGAAGCGGCCATCCTCGATCTGGGCGACATAGCTCGCCGCGTTCCACGCCGCGAACAGCGTCGAGCTCCCGATCGGCGTGCTCGCGTCGACCTCGGTCGGCAACGTCCGGACGTCGTAGCGGAACAGCGCTTCGGAATCGGGCAGGTCGTGAAAGTGATAATCGCGCGCGGCCAGGCCCAGATCCTGCTTCACGGCCTCCATGATGGTGCCGCGGTCGGTCTGGAATGGGTCTTCCTCGGGCCAGATCGAGCGGATGATCTCCATCCCCGGATCGTTCCCGTGGCTGTGGACGCCCATCATCTTGCCGTTCGCGCGCAATGCCCGGACCAGCGGCGCGACGACGCGCGACGCCTTGAACTCGATCGGCGCGTGCGCACGATAGGGCTGTGACAGCAAGGCGAAATCGAAATCCGCTTTGGCATAGCCGCGACGCGGAACGATCGGATCGAGCATGAAGCCATGGTCGCGGCGATAGATCACCAGCACCACCGGCGTCTTGTAGACGGGGTTGCCGCTCGAACTGGCGATGCTCGCCTGCCAGTGGCGCGCGATAAAGGGTTCGAGCGCGGTGATCTGCTCCTCGAACTCGCCCGCGCTGTTGCCGTCGAGCGCGACCTCGTGCCACACCATCGCACTCGCCCCGCTCGGCGTCTCGGGCTGCAAGGTGGGCGCCTCGCAATATTTGAGGTTGGTGAGAACCAGCACCGTGCCGGCGTGCTCGCGCAGGCGATCGGGCATTTTCTCGAGAGTCATGCGGATATTCTCCGCGCTGATTTCCTTGGCGACGACGTAGAACGGCACCCAGGGATGCCGCCGGTGCAGGCCACGCATGATCCGCGCGAGCGCGGTGCCGTCGCCGGCCCCGCCATCGAACAGCCGGATCGCCGGCGGCACCGGCTGCGTCCCCGCCATCTCCTGTAGCGCGCGATCGGCGATGATCTGCTTCTCGTTCGTCGTGTTGACGAACATCAGATATTTCTGGCGGTTGTCGTAAAAACGGAAATTGTGCGCCGGCGACGGCGCGGCGCGCAGCCCCAGAATGCCCGATCGCAACGCGTTCGCCGACGCGCCGTCCTGCGCCTCGATAAAGCGATGCACGCGCTCCATCGTCTGCATCGTCACGCGCCCGCCCTGCTGCAACCGCTGCACCAGTTTCCCATCGTTCACCGCCAGTCGGCCGAACGTCGATTGCGCCATCTTGAGGCGTCGGCAGGCATGATCGATCTGTGCGAGAAGGGCCTGGGTTTCGCTCATCTACGACAGCCGCATCGCGCGGGCGTAACCGCCGTCAAGATAGATCAGCGGATCGACCTCGCCGCTGCACTCGACTTCCTTGACCGCGCCGATCACCACCGCGTGGGTACCATATTCGATATAGGTCTCGTGCTCGCAGAAAAAGCTGGCCTGGGCATCGCGCAGATGTGGTGTCCCGCACGCTCCCGACCCCCAGCGCCCGTTGGCGAAGCGCGCCTCACCCTTCACCGCGCCGCTACACGCCTGCGATACGGCGAGTTGGTCGGCACGCAGGATATTCACGCAGAAATTGGCGCGCGCAATCAGGGGAGCATAGAGGCTCGCCCCCTTGTTGACACAAACCAGCAGCGAGGGCGGGTCCATGCTCAGCTCGCTCACCGCGGTGGCGGTCATCGCCCAACGCCGCTCGCCGTCCCAGGCGGTGATCACCACCACCGCCTTGCCCAGCCGGCGCAGACCGTTGCGCAGTTGCTCGGCGACGGTGAACGGCGCCGTCGCCTTGGCCTCAATCATCTCCACCGCCCAGCCCCTCCCTGCCAATGATCCGCAACCCGTACCCCTCGATCCCCGAAAGCCTTGCCTCGCTGTCGGTGAGCAGCACCAGATCCCTGACGCCCAGATCGAGCAGGATCTGCGCGCCCACGCCGTAATCGCGGATGCGCTGATCGCGCGTCGGCGTCAGGCCGTTGCTGCGCCGCTCGGAAATGGCGCTGGTCGACGGGTCGCGGATAAAGACGATCACGCCGGGCCCGTCGTTCGCGGCGATCCGGGTGAGCGCGCGTGCCACATAATCGCGCCGTGCCGTCGGCGGCCTCAGCATATCCGAAACGAAATCCAGTCGGTGCATGCGCACCAACGTCGGGCGATCGGGCGCCACCTGACCGCGTGACAGTGCGACATGCTCGACATTGTCGATCAGGTTGCGGAACACCGAGAGCCGGAAGTCCTCGCCGTAAACGGTCTCGAAGGCTTCCTCGTGAACGCGTTCGACGCAATGTTCGGTGCGCCGGCGATAGCTGATCAGGTCGGCGATCGTGCCGATCGGCATATTGTGCGTGCGCGCGAACTGCACGAGTTGCGGCAGGCGCGCCATCGTCCCGTCGTCGTTGAGGATCTCGCAGATCACCCCCGCCGGAATCAGCCCGGCGAGCCGCGACACATCGACCGCGGCTTCGGTATGCCCGGCGCGTACCAGCACGCCACCGGGACGCGCAACGAGCGGAAAGACATGGCCCGGCGAGACGATCTCGTCGCACCCCTTCGACGGATCGATCGCGACCGCAATCGTGTGCGACCGATCGTACGCCGAGATACCGGTGGTGACACCCTCGCGCGCTTCGATCGAGACGGTGAAGGCCGTGCGGTGCCCCGAATTGTTCTCCGCCACCATCGGCGGCAGGCGCAGTTCGCGCGCGCGCTCCTCGGCCATTGCGAGGCAGATCAGCCCGCGAGCGTGGCGCGCCATGAAGTTGATCTGCGCCGGCGTCGCGAATTGCGCCGGGATGATGATGTCGCCTTCGTTCTCGCGATCCTCGGCGTCGACCAGAATATAGGGCTGGCCGTTGCGTGCCGCCTCGATGATATCCTCGATCGGCGAGATCGCCCCGTCGAGCGGCGCGTCGACCGCGGGAGCCCGATCAATAAGCATCGGCTTCTTTCAGCGCTTCGCGCGCGTGGCGCCAGCTGTCCGACCCCGCCGGCAGCCCGACATAAATCGTGGCGTGCATCAGGATTTCGCGAATCTCGTCCTTGGTCACACCGTTGGCGATGGCGCCCTTGATGTGGTTGCGCAGTTGATCGGGTCGCGCCTGGCCGACCAGGATCGCGATCGTCAGCATGCTACGCGTGCGCCGGTCGAGCCCCGGCCGGCTCCACACATCGCCGAAGCACAGCCGGGTAACGAGATCCTGGAGCGGATCCTGGAAATCGTCGGCATCGTCGAGGCTGCGCACGCCGGGCTCACCGAACATGTCGAACCGCATCGCGCGGCCACGGTCGAACGAATCGTCTTTTTTCACATCATGTCCTTTTTGGATGTCGTCATGCGTTCGCCCCCGGCCACAGCCATGGCCGAACCGCGGCGGCGGCGCGGTGCAGTTCCTCGCGCGCCGCGCCGGACACACCGATGGCGCGCAAAAAGCCATGGATCATGCCGCGCGCCGACTGGAGCGACACCGCGACTCCCGCCTGGTCGAGCCGCGCCACGAACGCGGTCGCTTCTTCGCAAAGCGGATCGTGCTCGGCCGCCACGACGTGCGTCGGCGGCAACCCCGACAGATCCGCCCGATCGATCGGCGCCGGGGCGCGGGCGAGCCCACCGTTCCCACGGAACAGCGCGATATATTGCTGGATGCGTTCGGGCGTCAGCAGCGGATCGCGCGACGCGTGGTGCGCCGGGCGCGGGTCCATGGCGAAGGTGCCGTAGAACAGGAGCTGGCAGACCGGCGCCACCCCACCCGCATCGCGCGCATTGGCGGCACAGGCCAGCGCCAGCAACGCGCCCGCGCTGTCGCCCGCAACGCCGAGCCGCGCGGGATCGGCGTTCAGCACCGCCGCGTTGCGGACCAGCCAGTCGAAAGCCGCGTCGCAATCGGCCTGCGCCCCCGCATAATCGGTTTCGGGCAGCCGCCGATACTGGACGCTGATCACCAGCGCGCCGGTCGCCTCGGCCAGTCCCGCGCCGACGATGTCGAAACTCTCGACGCTGCCGAACGCGAAGCCGCCGCCATGAAAATAGCACAGCGCCGGGCGCAGCCCTTCGCCGCCCGGGTCGAAGATGCGCACCGCGATCTCGCGCCCGGGCGCCGCGATATAGCTGTCGTGCCGCTGAACATTGGGCGCATAATCTTGAGCAAAGCGTGGCGCGAAGAGATCGCCGAGCAGCCTGATCGTCTCGATGCCAGGTGCTTGCCCGGGCACTGGACGCTGCTCGCGCATCAGCGCGACATAACGGTCGATCCCTTCGGCGAGCGGCATCGGGCCGCCATCGGCCGAAGCCGCTCGGTTGGCAGCGGGTTGCCCACGCCCCGTCACGGCCGGATCAGCCCACGGCCTCATAGCGCACCTCAAGCGGCGCGGTCGCCAACTCCGCCAATCGTGGCGCCACCTCGCGCCCTACCAGCGTAAGATTGTCGACCGTATCTTCATGACCAAGCTCACCAGCCTGCCCCATCATCAGCAAATTGCCGAAGCCGCCGGTCTCGCCATGGAAGCGGACGAGCTGGTCGTGCACCTCGTCGGGGGTGCCGACGAACATCAGCCCGGCATCCATATATTCCTCGATCGATCCGTCGACCGGTACCGGCTTGCCGTTGCGCATGCGTGGGCGCATCGCCATCGGGCCGGCCTGAAGCGCGCGGATATTGGCGTCGACCGGATTGAAGCCCCACGGATTGCGGAACTGGGGGTCGAGCCGCGCGGCGGTGGTGAAATAGCTCTTCATCGCCTCGGCACGGCGGAATGCGGTCGCGCGGTCGTCGGCGCACGCCACCAGCGCGAGATAGGCGAGCTTGTCCTGCCCCGGCTCGACGCCGTGCGCCGCCAGATAGGCCTCGCGATAGCCGGCGAAGACCGAGCGCGCGACCGCGCCCGACAGGAAGGTCGCGCAATTGTAGCCGAGCCGACCATAATCGCGCGCACTGGTCGCGCTCGATGCGGTCATCCACAACGGCGGATGCGGCTGCTGGATCGGGCGCGGCCACATGCTCGCGGTGCGATAGTGGAAATGCTTGCCTTCCCAGGAGAAATTGTCCCCCTGATTGGTCAGCGCCGCAAGGATCAGATCATGCGCCTCCCAGAAACGCTCCATGAAACCGGTCGGCTGGCGATTCGACATGAACAGTTCATAAGGTGCGCCCTTGACCAGCCCGACCTCGAGCCGCCCGCCCGAGAGGCAATCGACCATCGCGATCTCCTCCGCCACGCGCAGCGGGTTGGAGCGGTTGGCGAGCGGAATGCCGAGCGCGAGCAACCGCGCCTTTCTGGTCTGGCGCGCAAGGATCGCGAGCGTGGTCATGCACGAAGTCGACATGCAGGTCGCGGCGGCATGATGCTCGTTGATCATGATATTCAGGCCGAGCTCGTCGGCGAGCAGATATTCGTCGAGATAGCGGTTGAGCAAATGCCCGGCCTCGACCGGATCGCAATGTCGCTGCGCCAGCGTGACGCGCATCGGCCCCGGCACCTTGAAGGCGGGATGATAGGCCTGCTCGCTGAATTGCCAGATGATCATGAATTAGTCTCCGGACGATCGCTCAGGCGGCGAAGGCTGCGATGCGAGTGGCGAGGCGGGCGGGCTGGTCGGCGTGGATGCGGTGGCCTGCGGCCTCGACGATCTCGACCTCGGCCTGCGGCAGCGCCGCCCGATAACGGTCGCGATAGACAGGCGTGACGATCGCATCCCCGGCACCCCACAGCACCAGAGTCGGGCAGCCGATCCGGTGCAGACGGGCACCCAGCTTGGGATTGTTCATATAGGGCGTCCAGCCATAGAGACTCGCCGCTTCGTCGTTGCGCAACACCCGGCGCAGCCGCGCCTCGGGCATCGCCGCCAACGCTACCATATCGCTGCCGGGGCCAGGTTCGCCGACCTGCATCCGCGCGCCCAATTGTTGGCGCGAGAGCATGAAAATGTCAGCAACATGCTGTTCGCGCCGGTCGGCGGTCGGCAGCCCGAGCGGCGAGACCAGCACGAGCTGCGCGGCACGGCCGGGTTCCTTGGTCAGCGTCTCGGCCGCGACCCAGCCACCGAACGAAATACCCACGACCGCCGGCCGATCGAGCCCGAGCACGTCCATCAGATCGAGATAGAAATAGCCGAGGTCGTCGACCCGATCGAGGTCATCCGGCCGGGCGGACCCACCGAAGCCGGGATGCGACGGCGCGTAGACGGTGAAACCCTTCGCCAGCTCGCGCAGCACCGGCGCGGCGCCCTCGAGCCCATCGATCCCATGCAGGAACAGAAGCGGCGCGCCCTGCCCCGCGGTGAACAGTTCGACCTCGGTCCCCAGCACGTCGAGCGTGGAGAGCGTGCCGAAGCTCAACTCGTCGAGACAGTCCGTTTTCATCGCTCTCCACCCGCACTCAAACACTGTGAGCAAGGATGTTGTGGGGGGACTGATAGGTCCAATTCTTTGTTCTTGAGAGTTTGATACCTGAAAACTATGAGTAGCGAATGGAACTGCGCCATCTTCGCTATTTTCGCGCCATCGGCCGCGAGCAACATTTCGGTCGCGCGGCGGTCACGCTGCGCGTGGCGCAGCCCGCCCTCACCCGGCAGATCCGCGACCTCGAGGCCGAACTCGGCGTCGAGCTGTTCGAGCGATTGCCGCGCGGCGTACGCCTCTCCAGCGCGGGCCGCGTATTCCTCGAGGAGGTCGAGGAGATTCTCTCGCATGTCGATCGTGCGGCCGAACGCGCCCGGCGGCTGGGCAGTGGCCATCTCGGCACGATCCGCGTCGGGCTGAGCGAGATCATCACCGCGCACGGCTTCATCTCGCACGGGCTGCTGCATTTCCGCGAGCGCGAGCCGACGGTCGCGCTCGATCTGCGCTCGATGGGCTCGCTCAACCAGATCAACGCGCTCAAGGAAGGCACGCTCGACGCGGGCATCGTCTATGATGCGCATATCGCCGCGCGCGACGACGATATGCTCGATCGTACCTGCCTCGGCATCGGCGAGACGATGCTCGCGGTCCACGAACACCACCGCCTCGCCGGGCGGCAATCGGTATCGATGGCGGAACTTGCCGATGAGCCGGTGCTCGCGCCGACACGCCAGACCGCCCCGGAATATTACAACCGGCTCATGGCCGCCTGCATCGCCAGCGGCAGCGCACCGCGCATCGTCCAGGAATGCACGACCAACTCGATCCTGCTGAGCCTGGTCGCGGTCGGCATGGGCGTGGGCTTCGTCACCGCCTCGCATCCGCTGTCGCCCGCCAACAATATCCGGCTGGTCCCGATCACCGATCTTGGCCTCCGCTTCGAGGTCCTGCTGGTCTGGCGCAACCGCGACCGATCGGCAGCGTTGCGGCGGTTCATCGACATGATGGTCGCGCTCGCGCGGACGCCGGGCACGGCGCCGTCCGTCCCCCCGCAGGGGTGACGGCGCGGTGCGGCGATCCTGCTACACAGGCAGGAATGGAGGCTATGATGACCGAGGCACGACCACTGAATGGGCTGTATCACTTCGCCTATCCCTGCCGGGATGCGGAGGAAACCCGCCATTTCTACGAGGACATCCTCGGCCTGCCGCTGGTCAATTGCATGATGTCCGAGCACGTGCCCAGCACCGGCGAGGAACAGCCCTATGTCCATTTCTTCTTCGCGCTGGGCGATGGCTCGTACATCGCCTTCTTCGATCTGGGTGGCAACGAGAAGCCCGCGCCCTCGCCCAACACGCCCGATTGGGTGCAGCATTTCGCGATCGAGACCAACTCGGTCGACGACGTCGAGGCAATGCGCGTCCGTCTGGCCAGCCATGGCGTGAAGACCACGCCGCTGGTCGATCACGGCTTCGTGCGCTCGATCTATTTCTTCGACCCCAACGGCCTGCGCCTCGAGATCGCGGCGCGCACCGAAGAGCCCGGCTTCCTTGCCCAGGCGGCCGCGGATGCGCACGACACGCTCACCGCGTGGAACAAGCGCAAGCACGGCAAGCCCGCTGGATAGACCATCCTTCTCGCTATGGATGGACAAACCGTGGCGCGAACGTCAGGAATATCTTGTAATACGCTGACGAAAAGGACCGAAGACCACCATGGAAGCCACGGAACGATCCCGGCGGCGCGTCCAGTCGATCGAGGTCGGCTTTCGCGTGTTGCGCGTCCTGCGCATGGCCGATGGACCGCTGCCCCTACGTGAAATCGCGGCGCGCGCCGGGATGCCGACGAGCAAGGCCCATCTCTATCTGGTCAGCTTCGTCTATGAGAATATGGCGTATCAGGATCTGCAGACCGGCTATTACGGCCTCGGCTCCTTCGCCATCCAGCTTGGGCTGGCCGCGATCCGCCAGCTCGACGTTGTCACGCTCGCCTCGACCGCGATGACCGAGCTGCGCGATCAGACCGATTGCGCGATCTATCTCACGCTCTGGGGCGATCGCGGCCCGTGCATCGTCGCCAAGGCCGACGGCACGCTGCAGGGCGCCTTCTCGGTCCGGCTCGGCTATATCCTGCCGCTCACCACCTCGGCGACCGGCTTCGTCTTCCTCGCGCATCTGCCGCAATATGAGACCGAACGCGCGCTCGAAGCCCAGCGGGCCTATGACGCCACCCGCAAGGATGCCCCCGCGCCGATCGCGGAGGACTTCGCCGAGAATCTCGAGAAAATCCGTCAGGACGGCTACGCCTCGACGGTCGGCATGCTCAACCGCAACTTCGCCGCGATCGCCGCGCCGGTGTTCGATTACAGCAACCGCATCGCCGCGACGATGACGCTGCTCGGCCCCTCCGACTATCTCGGCCGCACCCGGCAGAAGGAGCTGCGCAAGCTACTACTCAACGCCACACAGAGCGTGTCGCAGCGCATGGGCGCCGCGGGCGCGGGCAAGGACGAAGCTCAGGAGCGCTGAGCCCGCGCCACGGGATGACCAAGGGAGCCGCCGCTAGACCACGCGATTGGTGAGCACGCCGACCCTTTCGATCTCGACGTCGACGCGATCCCCCGGCTTCATGAACAGCTGCGGATCGCGGCGAAAGCCGACGCCGCCGGGGGTTCCGGTCAGGATCACGTCGCCGGGCGCGAGCGGGGTGAAGGTCGAGATATAGGCGATCAGCGCGGGCACATCGAAAATCATGTCGCCGAGATGCGCGTCCTGCATCACCGCACCGTTGAGCCGGCAGCGGATGGCGAGCGACGCGAGGTCGCCAACCTCGTCGCGCGTCACGAGCCAGGGACCGAACGGGCCGGTGGCGGGGAAATTCTTGCCCGGCGTCATCTGCGTCGTGTGCTTCTGCCAATCGCGGACGCTGACGTCGTTGAAGCACGAGAAGCCGGCGACATGCGCCCATGCCGCCGCACGCGCGATGCGGCGCCCGGCACGGCCGATCACCACCGCCAGTTCGGCCTCGAAATCGAGCATCGCCGCCTCGGGCGGATGCTCGATCGCGGCGCCATGCCCGATCAGCGTGTCGGCGAAGCGCACGAACAGCGTCGGATGACCCATCTCCGGGTTGTGCGATTCGAGGCGGTGCTCGTGATAGTTGAGCCCGCAGCAGATGATCTTGGCGGGATCGGCGATCGGCGGCAGCAGCCGCACCGCATCGAGCGCCAGCAACGGCGCGGCGGGCGCCGCGGCACGCGCGGTCTCGACCGCCTCCTGCGCCAGCAGCTCCCGCAGCGACGCCACTCCGGGTAACGCGTCGCTCATGTCGCGGATCGCCGCACCCTCGACGATGCCCCAGCGTGCGCGGCCATGATGCGCGAAGCTTGCCAGCTTCATCGGCCCTCCCCTCCCTCTCGTGATCAGTCGTTGCCGCGAACGAAATCGGGCGCGCGGCGCCCGGCGGCGGCGGCATCGAGCCGCAGCGCGCGCGCCTCGGCGCGTTTCGCGTCGTCGAGCCACGCGCGCTCATGCCCCCAGAAGCTGGGCCCGTAATCGCATTCGAAGGGCGTCCAGTTCGCCGGATCGATCGAGCGCCCGCCCCAGCCATATTCGACCATGAAGCCCGAGGGCGTGCGCGCGTAGAACGAGGTCATGAAATCGTTGGTGTGCCGCCCCAGCGTCACACCCACCCGACCCTCGTCGAGTTGCGCGAGATCATAGGCCTGGCCGACGTCGTCGAGCGACTCGAGTTCAACCATCAAATGATGGAAACCATCCACGCCGGTCTCGATCGCGGCGAAGCTGTGGTGCCGATCGTTGAGATGGAAGAAGAAGGCCTTGAAGGGGCGCAGCGAATAATCGCTCAACCGGAAGCCGAGCAGATCGGTGTAGAACGGCAGAATCGTATCGAGCGACCGCGCCGTGAGCACGACATGCCCCAGCCCCAGCGCACCAGTGCGGAACCCGCTGATCGCGCGCGCGGGCACGAAGCGATCGGGCGCGGCGGCAGCGCCGTGGAAAAATTCGAGCCGGTTGCCGACGGGATCGTGCGCGATGACGAGATCGGTCACGCGTCGCCGTTCGGCCTCGAGCGCGGTGCCCGGCGTGACCCGATGGCCGCGATCGGCAAGCCGCGCCGCCAGCCGCGCCAGCGCCTCGGCATCGGCGACTTCCCAGCCCATCGCGCCCACCTGCTCGCCCTGCCCCGCCTCGACGAACAGCCGCCCGGCGCGTTCGTCGGTGCGCAACGCAAAACCCGTCGCCCCCCGATCGGCGATCTGCATGCCGAGCAGCCCCGTCGCGAAGCTGCCCCAGGTATCGGCCTGCGCGGTGGTGACGACGATATAGCCCAGCGACTGCAGCAAGACGGGCCCCTCCTTCGCGAACGCCGGACCAGCGCATCACAAGAACAATAGCAGCCTAGCTGACATTCGTCTATGTCGAATCGTGTTCGTTCTTATGACGGGGAGATCGATGACCGTGTCCGCAGCTTCAAAATCCCCACCGATCGGCCTCGGGCCCGGCCTCGACGGCGCCGACGCGGCCCAGCGACGCGTCGTCGATCGTATCACCGCGGGCCCACGCGGCTCGGTGCCAAGCCCGTTCCTCGCGATGCTCGATGCGCCGCGGCTGGCCGACGCGATCCAGGAAGTCGGGGTGGTGCTGCGCTTTCATTCGTCGCTGCCAGATACGCTGCGCGAGGTTGCGATCCTCGCAACGGCGGGCGCAGTGAACTGTGGCTATGAATGGAATTACCATGTTCCGCTGGCAAGGCGGGCGGGTGTCCCTGCTGCGGCGATCGCCGCGACGCGCACAGGCGCACGGGCCACGGAACTTGAGAAACCCACGACGACGGTCATCGCATTCTGCCGCGCGATCGCCACGCACGGGCAAGCGCCGCCCGCGCTGTTCGCTGCCATGATCGCGCAGGTCGGCCGCACCGCCACCACCGAGCTGATCGCCATCGCCGGTTATTATGCGCTGCTGGCAAATTTCATCAAAGCCGCCGGTGCCGACGAGGCCGTCGCCGACCGGGGTTGCTAAAGCCGCTGCACCCCGGCGCGGCTGTATTCCCGCGCGAATTCCTCGGCATTGCGGTCGCCGTCTCCGGCCGCGGCGCCCTCCATCGAGACGAGCAGCCGCGTCAGATGCTCGCGCAGGTCGGCCTGCGCGTCCGCATCGAGCACCTGCAACAACTCGTCCTCGAGCGCGCGTGTGTCCTTTTGCAGCTTCTTGAGCGTGTCCTTGCCCACCTCGGTCAGGGTGAGTTCGAGCAGGCGCTTGTTGGCGTCGCTGACACGCCGGCCGATCAGTTTTTTGGCTTCGAGCAGCGCGATCTGCTTGATCATGGTCTGCGGCTTGACGTCGTAGAGCCGCGCCAGTTCCGCCGACGACAGATTGGGGCGCGTCGACAAGGTCGTCAGGATGCGGAACTGCACCGCCGTCACATCCAGCGGGTTGAGCACCGATTCCAGCCGGACATAGGCCTTGTACTGAACCTGCTTGATCAGATGCAAAATCGACAGCGCGCTCGCGCCGGACTTGGGACGGACGGTTTTCCCCATCCGCCCTTAGTGTCCGATCGCAGCCAGACTGTCTAGCCGCGCGTTAGCCCTTGAGCCGCCTAGACGCGATCGCGGCGCCTTCGGCCATCGCCGCGAGCTTCGCCCACACCACTTCGGGATGGCCGACGCGCGAGCCGATGCCGCAATCGGTGCCGCCCTGGAGATTCTCCATCCCCACCAGCTTGCCGAAATTGACCAGCCGCTCGGCGACCAGTTCGGGATGCTCGACCAGATCGGTCATATGGCCGATCACCCCCGGACAGATGATCTTGCCGTCGGGCAGCTTGACGTCTTCCCAGATGCGCCACTCATGCGCGTGGCGAACATTGCTCGCCTCGAACGTGTAGCATTGCGCGTTCACCTTGAGCATCAGATCGACGATGTGCCTGAAGTCGATATCGTGGACGTGCGGGCGATGCCCGCTGCCCCAGCACATGTGGAAGCGCACCTGCTCCTCGGGCAGCCCCTCGAGCGCATGGTTGATCACCTCGACCGCGAATTCGAGATAGTCGCGATATTGGTCGATCGACCAATCGGGGTAGAACATCCAGCTCGTGGCGAATTCGGGCTCGTCGATCTGGACGATCAGCCCGGCATCGGTGATCACCTTATATTCCTCGCGCATCGCCGCGGCGACCGCCATCATGTAATCGCGCTCGTCCCGATAATGCGCATTGCGCGCGCCCGCGCCCGCGCTGAGCGGCCCGAGCGCGGCGATGAAGCCATCGACATCGCGCTTGCCCGCGAGCCCCTGCTGGAGCGCGGCGATATCCTTCGCGATCGCGGCGTGGCCGACATAAGCGAGCGGGCCGGTGCACACCTTCTCGGTGGCGGGCCGCTGCGGCGCCTTGCCCGGAGTCATGAAGCCCGGCCGCACCGGCCCGCCGGCGCCGGCGAACCACAGCCCCGATTCGTAGAAACCGGGGAAGTCGCGGCGGTCGCGCTCGCCGGGGCCTGCGCGCTTGGGCGCCGCATCGGGATCGCGCGGCAGCGTTTCCCAGCCGGTCACGCGGGCGGCGATGTAGCTGGTGTAGCTGCCCATATTGGCAGCCTTCACATATTCGCCGTCGTTGATGACGTCGACGCCGCACGCGATCTGCTTTTCGACCACCTCCTGAACCGCAAGCGGAAGCCGCGTCGCGATCGCCGCCTGATTGGCGTCGGCATCGACCAGCAGCGCGTCGAGATCGGCCGGCCGGGGCAGATTGCCGCCATGGGTCGTCAGAATATGATCCGTGGAACGCCGCATCGCTTTCTCTCCAAATGCATAGATGGCCGGATCAACGCCGGCGGACGAATTTCTGAATCTGATGGTCGCCATGGGCTTCGTCGACCCAGCCGGGGCGGATCGCGAAACTGTACGTCACTTCGGCGACATAGACGTCGCCGTGGCTGTCGACGGCAATGCCGTGGGGCGCAATGAAATTGCCGGGCAGATGCCGCGCGCCGGATGTAGCGCCCCAGCGATCGAGCACCCGGCCGTCGGGCGCGAGCACGCTCACGCGGCCCGGATGATCGACCAGCATCTCGCCATGAACGAAACTCTTCTTGCCCCTGGGCCGCCAAAGCTCGGCGACATAGACCAGCCCGTCGGCATCGATCGCCAGATCGCACGGCCGCTGGATATCGGTCCATTGGTCGAGATAGACGCCGTCGGGCGAAAAGAGCTGGATGCGATCGTTCTCGCGGTCGCACACCAGCACCCGGCCCGCAGCGTCGCAGCCGATGCCGTGCGGCAGATGGAATTCGCCCGGCCCGGTACCGATCTCGCCCCACGACTGGATCAGCGCGCCGTCCGCGGTGAAGCGATGCACTCGGCAATTGCCGTAGCCGTCGGCGACGTAAAGATCGCCGCTCGGCGCCACCGCGAGATTGCAGCACCGGTTGAACGGCCCGCCGGGATAGCGGATGCACTCGCAGGCGTGCACCTCATAGGTCGGCGTGGGGGCATAGCCCGTATCCGATGCCTGGCCGGGCACGCCCAAGGTCATGATCGGCGTGCCGTCGAGCGTGAAGACGCGGATCGAATGGTCGCCATTGTCGACGCAATAGACGCGGTCGTCGGGGCCGATCGTCAGCCCGTGCGCCATCGTGAAGATGTCGTCGCCCCAGGCGTGGCAGAAGGTGCCGTCGCGTTCATAGACCAGCACGCGATGCGGATGGCGGGTGAACAGATAGACGCGATCCCGCGAATCGACCGCCACGCCGGCGACGTCGCGGTGCGACACGCCCGGCGGCAACCGCTCCCAATCGGCCGCGACGTCGAACCGCGGCGCCATCCCCCCCGGCCGCGGCGCGTTGCTTTCCATCGTCGCTTCGACAATCACGCTGTACGACTCCGCCTTTCTCAGCCAAGCTGACATAATAGATAGCGTTTGTATATAGCAAATGGCATATGATAAAGGCAACTGAACGGATCGGCACGAAACCGGTCCGCCCCTGTCCAGCATGAGAGGATGCGCATGACGGAAACGTCGCCTCGGCCCACTGATGTCGATAGCTTCCTTGACGGCCTGAAGTTCAACCGCTTCCACCTCGTCATCCTGATCCTGTGCACGATCCTGACCGCGATCGACGGCTACGAACTCTATGTCGTCGGCTGGGTGCTGCCCGATCTGGCCGAGGATTTCGGGGTGCCGCGCACCGCCATCACCTCGGCGATGGTCGCGCAGCAGATGGGGATGCTGGTCGGCGCCTTCATCGTCCCGCCGCTCGCCGACCGGATCGGCCGGCCGCGCCTGCTGCTGATCTGCTTCGCGGGGATGATGCTGAGCGCGCTCGCCATCCTCACCACCCAGTCGCTCCTGCCCTTCACGATCTGCCGCTTCGTCGCGGGGCTGTGCGGCACGGCGATGGTGCCGATCCTGGTCACGCTGGCGTCTGAGACCGCTCCCCGACGGCTGCGCTCGACGATGGCGACGATCACGGTGAGCGGGACGATGATCGGCGCGATGATCGGCGCGCTGATGCAGGGCTTTATTCTCGAACCGTTCGGCTGGCACGGGGCGTTCTGGATTGCCGTCGTCTTGCCCGCGATGATGCTGCCCTTCATCTGGTTCATGCCCGAATCGCTGCGCGCGATGGCCGCCCGCAAGCCCGACGATCCCGCGATCCAGATCCTCGCGCGGCGGATGCAGCCGCGCGGCGCCGATCCGGTGACGATCATCGCCGCCCCCCGGACGGAAACCGCCACGCAGGCGCTGCTGTCGGACGTGTTCGGCCGTGGCCAGCGCATGAAGACCTTCCTCATGTGGGCGATTTCCATCTCGAGCTTCGTGTTCATCACCGCGGGAGTATGGAAGACGACGATCTTCAAGGATGTGATCGGCCTGCCCTGGTCCGAAGTGGCGCTGATCAACGGCACGAACACCGCCGCGGGCTTCGTCGGCATGCTCTGCATCGGCTTTTTCATCGACAAGCTGGGCTTCAAGCGGGTGATGGTTTCATCCTTCCTGCTCGCCGCGCTCGGCTGCGTGCTGATCGGCCTGCTCGCGCCGGGACCGGGCATGTTCCTCGCCGTGGTGATGATGGCGCTCTTCCAGCACGGCGGCCAGGCGGGCATCGCCGCGCTCGCCGCGTCGCTCTATTCACCGCGCAGCCGCGCCACGGGGGTGGGCTGGACCTATGGCGCCGGGCGTGTCGCCTCGATCTTCGCCCCGCTGTTCGGCACTTTCGTGTTGAGCGAGGGGATGGGGCCGGTGGGCATTTTCGCGCTGCTGGCGGTGCCTTTGGCCTCGGCGGGTCTTTTCACGCTGTGGCTGATGAGCCTCAAAGGCGCGCCCCGGATCACGCGCCCGGCGCATGGCCATGGATGACGCACCGGCGACGTCGCCCCCCGTCGTCGATGCCCATGCCCATGTGTTCACCCGCGCGATGCCGTTCGCGGCGACCGCCCACAGCCGGCCCGATTACGCCTATCCCGCCGAAGCCTGGCTCGCCGAGCTCGACCGGCACAATATCCGCTACGGCGTGATCGCGGCCGCGAGCCTGTTCGACGACGACAATGCCTATACGCTCGCCACGCTGGACGCCCATCCCCGGTTGCGCGCCACGGTGCTCGCGAGGCCAGAGACCGACGCGGCGACGCTGCGCGCCATGGCCGATCGCGGGGTCGTCGGCGTGCGGCTGATCTGGCGGCGCCAGTCCGACTTCCCCGACCTGACGGCGACGCCCTGGCGCGGTTTCCTGCACCGCCTCGCGGAGTGCGGGCTGCATGTTCAGTTACTCGCCGACAGCGCGCGCCTGCCGCTGCTGCTGCCGCGCTTCGCGGCAAGCGGCGTCCGGCTGGTCGTCGATCATTTCGGCGCGCCCTCCCGCGACGCGGCCGAGCGGCGGACCGGCATGGACGCCTTGCTGCGCGCGGTCGAACGCGGCAACGCATGGGTCAAGATCTCGGCCGGCTTCCGCCTGCCGTGGGACGTGGCGGCAGAATGCGCCGCGCGGCTGCTCGCCGAGGCCGGGCCCGAGCGATTGCTATGGGGTAGCGACGCGCCGTTCGTGAACCATGAGCGGACCACCGATTATGCCGACGCGCTGGCGCTCTATCGCCGCCTCGTGCCCGATGCCGCGGCGCGCGGCGCGATCGATGCCGCGGCGCTGAAGCTATATTTCACCTGACGGAGCCGAACGACATGAACCGACGCGAACGCGCCATCGCCACCGCCGAACTCGAGATGGGGCTGGCTGATTTCTGGCACGATGTCGACACCAACTGGGGGCGCCGCGCCGGCGATTATTATGCCGAAAACGGGGTCTATCGCTCGGGCAAGCTCAACCTGGTCGGACGCGACAGGATTCAGGAATTCTACGGCTGGCGCGAGGCGCGCGGCGCGCGCGTTGCAATGCACGGCTTCAGCAACTTTCGCGCCGAATTCGACGGCGCCGGCGGCGCCACCGCCACCTGGTACATGCTGCTGTGGGCGGCCGACGGCGAAGCGCCGCTGGAAAGTACGGCGCCGACGCGGATCAGCCGCGCGACCGAAACCTTCCGCTGGGACGACGACGCGCAGCGCTGGCTGTGCACGCTGCGCGAATTGACCAATCTGTTCCGCGGCGGCGCGCAGTTGAACTTCAGCTAGAGTCGGTCCGGTTCCAATAAACCGGATCGACTCTGGATGATCTTTTGTTGGCCGTGATTGCCGCGTCGCCAGATGATTCCCTCTGGCTCGAAATCACGCTAGCGCGTTGTGGCGCCGGGTGGGCTCGCCCAACCGCGCGCCTCGGCCACAAAAAGGGGGCGCCCCGCAGGAGACGCCCCCCAAACCGTCTGACAAAGGGCCTTCAGAGCCGGACGCGAACGCCCGCCATGAAATTGCGCCCGACCTTGTCATAATATTGGCCGTTCACCGGGCCGTTGAGAATGATGTACGGCGTCGGGGGCGGATCCTTGTCGAGCAGATTGTTGATCGCCCAGAAGAATTCGTACTTCTTGCCTTCGCCGGCGAAGATTTTCCCGAACAGGTTGAAATAGGTCACCGCCGGCACGCGATTGTCGTTGATCGTGTTGGTCGGCAGCGTGTTGTAGGTCACGTCCTGCACGCCCTTGCTGACGTAGATCGTCTGCAGCGTCAGTTGCCAGCCGTCATTGCCCAGCGTCTGCGAGAGATTGCCGCGGAAGGTGGGGATCGCGCCCAGATTGGCCCAGCCATTCTCGCCCGCCCGATCGACCGGCGCCGCACCGGTGCCCGAATCGACATAGGCATGGAAAATATAGGTGCCGCTCGCCGCAATATTGTAGTTTCCGCCACCGCCCAGAAAACCGACGCGCGTGTTGTAGCTGGCGGTCATGTCGATGCCTTCCTGCTTGAAGGCGCCGACGTTGAGCGACCCCGTGAACAGGCCGGTATGGATACGATCGTTCGGATCGGGCGTGCTGGTATCGGGGCCGTAGCTGAACAGATTGCAGAAATATTGCTCGCCCTGCCCGCACAAGGTGGCGATGTTCACCGTCGACAGGTTGGTGATCGCGTCCCGGATGTCGATATGATAATAATCGATCGACAGGCCCAGGCCACGCAATGCGCCGCGCCCGCGATAGGCGACGCCGGCGGTTAGCGTGTCTGCAAATTCCGGCCCGACATTGGGATTGCCCGCGCTGGTGTTTTGCGGGATCGCGGCATTCTTGACCGTGCCGTCGACCAGCAGCGTCACGTTGTTGGTGACGTTGCCCCCCGGGCTCGCCAGTTCGTTGATGGCCGGCGCGCGGATATCGCGCGATCGCCCGATGCGGAAATTGAGCCCGTCGACCGGTTCCCACACCGCACCGATCTTCCACGCGGTCTGCCCGCCGACGGTGCTGTAATCGGCGTAACGCACCGCGCCGTTCAGATCGAGATTGTACAGCAGCGGCATGTCTCGCGCCAATGGCACCGACAGTTCGACATAGCCTTCCTTGACGTCGAAAGCGCCCGAATAGGGCGCCGCATTGCCGGCGGTGAGATACCCGTTGGCAGCGGCGATCGGATCGGTCGTGAGCTTCTGCGTCTCGCGGCGATACTCCCCGCCGAACGCGACCGCGACCGGGCCGGCCCAGGTATCGAACAGGTTGCCGACCATGTTCGCCGCCACGGTGACCTGATCGTATTTCACCTTGTTGAGGCCATCGCCCCAGACATATTCATACGCTTCGCGCGACGGGCTGCCCTCGCCGAACAGATTGAGCGGCTGACAGCCCGCTGCCGCCGGGTTGTTCAGGAGCACGCCGCGACACACGATATCGCCGGTTGCCGGATCACGCACCGCATCGAGCGCAAAGTTGAGGTTCGCGGTAATCGGGTTCTTGTAAGGACGCGACCGGTAGTAATTGGCGCCGTAGGACGCGTGCGTATCCCATTTCCACGAGCCGCCCATCTTGCCTTCGAGGCCGACCACGACATGCGGCGTCTCGTTGGTGATCTCGTAGACGTTGTTGGGGATGTCGTACGCGATCCGGCTGATGTTGAAGCTGGCGATATCGGCCGGCAGCAGATCGAGAACCGACGTCGGGATGAAGGCATTATCGCGCCGGAAGGTCTGGCTCGCCAACCGCAAGGGAACACCATCCAGCGTCCCGACCGATTTCGACCAGCCGCCCTCGATATAGCCCGTCAGACGATCGGAGAAGTCATAATAGAGGCTGGCATAACCGGTGAACCGCTCGACCGCGGGGATAAGATCCGTGTTCTTGACGATCGACGCGCCTTCGCCGCCGACCATCGTCGAACCGCCCGAGATCGACCCGCGCTCGAAGGGACGCAGCGATCCGTCCGGGTTGAAAGTCATTCCGGTCAGGCCGGGCAGGTTGTTGACCGTAGCGCCACTCGTGGTCCGGCCACCCAGGATCACCCCGGCCTGACCCAGATTGTTGTGGACATGCGGCGCCAAAATCAGCGCGGGCTGACCGTTGACGGCGCGCTGGCCGTTGCTCACGATCAACCACTCCTCGCGGCCCCAATCGCGCGAATAGATGTCGGGCACGCCCGTATTGTCGGAATAGTCGGCGCTGACCACGAAATTGCCGCGCCCCTCGTTGAAGCCGACCCCGCCGAGGAAGCCGCCGCGGATCGTGCGATAGTCGCCCTCCTCCGAAATGCCCGACTGGCCGACCATCTCGAGCCCTTCGAACCGCTTCTTCATGATGATGTTGACGACACCCGACACCGCGTCGGAACCGTAGAGCGCCGAGGCGCCGCCGGTCACGACATCGACGCGATCGATCATGATCGTGGGAAACAGATTGAGATCGGTGGTCGTCGGCGTGCCGAGATTGCTGGCGGGCGCGAACGGCACCACGCGCGATCCGTTGACCAGCACCAGCGTGCGCTGACCGCCCAGCCCACGCAGATCGGCGGTCGCCTGGCCGGGGCTCGCGGTGTTGGTGGCGTTGGCGCCGGGCGAGCGCGTCGCCTTGAACGCCGGATTCTGGTTGAGCACTTCCATGACGGTGGTCACCGCCTGGGTTTCGATGATATCGGCGCCAATCACCTGGGTCGGCGTCGGCGCCTGCAGACCGTTCTGCGCGGTGCGCGATGCGGTGATGACAATCTCGCCGCCCTGCGGCGCATCGGGCGCCGGCGCAGCATCCTGCGCCAGCGCCGGACCGCCGACGACGGCCGCGGCGGTTAGCGCCGACGTAACCATCAGACGATGCAGCCACGACGCGGAACGGCGGTTGCTCAAACGTGCCATCTAGACCTCCCCTGATCGGCGAACCCGGGCTCCGGCTGATTACCGTTACGCCCCGGCGAATGTGCCTGTTCTCGTTGTTGGACCGCCAGCGCATCGGGCCTTCCGAACCCGGGCAGGCGGCTTGCTCACTCTAAACTAACGAACGTCGCTTGTTTATGACACATAAGGGCATATGTACAAGCCTAAAATTGTCCTATGATGAATAGCGTTAGCTATTGTTGAAAATATCCGTGGCCCGAAGATGGATCGCGCAGGGCACGCAACCCGCTTCGCACCGGCCGGCCAGCGCTGCCTCGTCACCGTGCACCACCGGTCGCACGCCCGTGCCGCGCTTCCGCGTACACACTGGTGTCGATCAGCGTCGCAAGCGCGGCGCGCGGGCGTGGCGAGCGCCCATCCTGCGCCGCCAGCCATTGCTCCTCGGCCACCAGCACGTCGAGCAGATCGTCGGGCAGCGCTGCGGGAAAGGAGAGATAGGGCCACGAACGGGCGAGTTCGTCCGGGGTGAAGCCCCCCCGATCGCCGACCAGTGCCTGCGCCACGGCCGGATCGCGGCGCAGCGCGTCGCTCGCCTCCAGCACCGCCCGCACATAAGCGACGATCCGCCGCCGCATCGCCGGGTCGGCGAGGTGCGCGGCGGTGGTGTTGAGGTTGAACAATTCGCGATAGACACCCCTGCCCTCGAAGATCGCAACGTCATCGCCCAGCGCACGCTCGGCATTGACGCCGTGCGGCTCCCAGATCGCGACGGCATCGACCTCGCCCCGCGCAAGCGCGCCGGGCATGGCCGCGATCGGCGTGATGCGCACCAGATCGACATCCTCCACGCTCAGCCCGGCCCCGGCGAGCATCCGCGCGACAAAATAGCCCGACGACGTGGTCGCCAGCGCCGCGATCTGCTTGCCCTTGAGATCGGCAAGCCGCGCGATCCCCGCCGAGCGGCGCGCCACGATGCGATAATGACCTTCGGCGACGGTCAGGATGATACGGAGATCGGGATGCGCGACCGAATAGCGCAGCGCCTGGGTTTCGGCATGCGTCGCGATATCGGCCACGCCGCCATCGCCCAGCCCCGGAACCGGCGCAGCGCCCACCAGATTGGCGATCCCGCCGTTGGCCACGATCGCCCCGGCCGGATAGTAATCGCGCGCGGCAAGCAGCACGGGCGCGATCTCCACCGTGGCGGTGCTGCCATAGACCGCCAGCGGCGCCACGCCGTCCGCAGCGCGGTGCGCGCCGGGGGCGGCACACCCCGCCACGAGCGCCAGCACGATCGACACGACAGCGATGCGGCGCAACCGGCCCGACATGGACACATCACCCTATTAACAGCCAGGGTGACATCATGCCGCCTCCCGACGCCGACGCAACCGTAATTTATAAGTTAGGGTGATATTTAGAGTCGATCCGGTTCTCATTGAACCGGACCGACTCCGGATTATCTTTTGTTTGCCGCGACTTCCGAATCGCCAGATGCTCCCATCTGGCGCGAAATCACCCCAGCGAAAAGAGGGGGCGCCGGATGCGACGCAGCTTGAATCGCCGCCAGCACATATCAGCTAGCCGTCGCTGAGGCCTCGCTCACGATCCCACGCGGTTTGCGACGAGATCGTCGACGACGCTGGGGTCGGCGAGGGTTGAGGTGTCGCCGAGGTTGGTGGTGTCGCCCTCGGCGATCTTGCGCAGGATGCGGCGCATGATCTTGCCCGAGCGGGTCTTGGGCAGGCCGGGCGCGAACTGGATCGCATCGGGGGTGGCGATCGGGCCGATCTCCTTGCGCACCCATTGCG
>NZ_JAMSLX010000001.1 GCF_023806085.1 Hephaestia sp. MAHUQ-44 | reverse complement strand
CTATCCGGGCTATTATTTCTCGGGCGACGGCTGCCGCCGCGATGCGGACGGCGATTACTGGATCACCGGCCGGGTCGACGACGTCATCAACGTCTCGGGCCACCGCATGGGCACCGCCGAGGTCGAATCGGCGCTGGTGCTCCACCCGCTGGTCGCCGAGGCCGCGGTGGTGGGCTTCCCGCACGATCTCAAGGGGCAGGGCATCTATGCCTATGTGACGCTCAACGTCGGGGTCGCCGCCGACGATGAACTGCGCAAGACGCTGGCGCAATGGGTGCGCAAGGAGATCGGCCCGATCGCCACCCCCGATGCGATCCAGTTCGCGCCCGGCCTGCCCAAGACCCGCTCGGGCAAGATCATGCGCCGCATCCTGCGCAAGATCGCCGAGGGCGATACCGCCAACCTCGGCGACACCTCAACCCTCGCCGACCCCAGCGTCGTCGACGATCTCGTCGCACACCGCGTCGGGTGACGCATAAGGGGCGCGGCGGCGCGATCATCAGCAACGGCAACACGAACGCGATCGGAATCCATGCCACAGGCCCGGGTCGTGTCGACCTGACGGGCGGTTCAGTGGTCACGAATGGCGGCGATGGGCTTTCAGCGGAGGGGGGCGGCGAGATCGTCGCGCGCGGGCTGGTGGTAGATTCTCTGGGGGCAAAATCGAGTGGGGTTTGGTCCAGCGGAGTTGGGTCGAGCATCGTTATCACTGATGCGACCGTCACTGCGGCCGGCGACGTCGGTGGTGCCCTCGTGGCGGCGGGCGGGGGAATGATCATCGGCGAGGGGCTGGTACTGAGCACGCAAGGCGTAATCGGTCAGTCACATGTCGTTCTTGCCGTGGGGAGCGGCTCCCGGATCGAGGTCAGCAACAGCTAGATGAGCTCCGACGCCCCCTTCATCGGTGGACTCTATGCAAATAACAGCGGCGAGATCGTGGCGTCCAATATACAGATTCACATGACGGGGGAGGAGAGTGACGCCGTCGTCAGCGCGGGCGGGCCGGGGGTCATCACCATTTCCGAAAGCACGCTGTTGATGGAAGGCGAGGGGGGCAAGAGGCATCAACGCCTGGAGCGCCTCGCAAATCCAGTCTTCGAATGTCGCGATCGAAACGCGGGGCGATAGAGGAATCGGGATATTTTTGGGTCAGGCGGGAACTGTTGTCACCGTTTCCGGCGGTTCAATCCTCACTTTGGGTGATGTGTCCTACGGCCTACAGTCCACCAGCCAAGGCACCATCCTCGCCAGCGACCTGCCGATCACGACCATGGGGCAGCGGTCGTATGGTGCCTATGCCATCGGTGCAGACACCCTGATCGACCTCACCAACAGCGCGATCTCGACTTATGGCGCCGGTGCGGAGGGTATGCGGGCGGAGGACAGCGCGCACATCACCGCGACCGGGGCGACCATAGCCACGTCCGGAGGCGATGCGTCGGGGGTGGTGGCCTCGGCGGCAACGGTTGTGCTGGATGGGGGGAGCGTGACGACTTCAGGTGCGTCTGCGCATGGCCTGAGCGCCCAGGATGGTGCAGGCCTGACTGCTTCGAATGTCACGACGCGGGTCTCCGGCAGCACTGCTGCCGTTGTTCAGATCACCGGCGGTACGCTGACCACGCCGACAATCATGACGATCGACGGTGGGACGCTGGCATCGAGCCAGGGGCCGCTCATTCTCGCTCAAGGTGGGACCGGCACCATCGTGCTGCAGGGGCCCATCGCTATTTCAGCAAGGCTCGTTGGCGGACGCCCGGCGCTGGCCATGGTGACCAATGGCACGACGCCCAGCAACCTGACGCTCAACCTGACGGATCTGGGTGCGGTGTCCGGTAACGTCATGGTGACCGGCGCGGACAATCAGGTGAATGCGACGTTCAAGACCACCGACTGGATCGGTGACCTGATCGCCGAACCCGGCAATATGCCCAGTATCACTTTACAGGACAGCCATTGGACCGGTCAGGCGACGCATGCATCCAATATTCGCCTGAACGCCGCCAGCATCTGGATTGTCACCGGCACCTCGAATGCCGTTGGCACGATCACCAATGCCGGCCTTATCGAGTTCGCGCCTCTCGCGAGCGGCTTCTCAACGCTGACGACCGGCAATTATGACGGGCAGGGCGGCCATATAGCCTTCAATACCGCCCTTGGTGCCGACAACTCCCCCACCAACCTGTTGGTGATCAACGGCGGAACGGCGACGGGCACGACTATGCTCTCCGTCACCAATGCCGGCGGCGGCGGCGATCTTACGGTCGGCGATGGCATTCGTCTCTTGCAAGCCGTCAATGGCGGCATCACCCAGCCGGGCGCCTTCGTGTTGACCGAACGTGTCACCGCCGGCGCTTACGAATATCTTCTCTTTCGTGGCGGCAGTTCGGGCACCGAGGACTGGTTCCTGCGCTCCAGCATCGACGCGACATCGATTGACCCGCACGCGCCCGGCGGGGTCATCCCGCTCTACCGGCCCGAGGTCCCGCTCTACACGCCGATTCCGGCCATGGCGCGCCATATAGGGCTGGCGACCCTTGGCACGCTGCATGAGCGCGTCGGCGAAGAAATGAACATTCGCGACTTCACCAGTTCCGGCAGGTTCGGGAACGGTGCCTGGATGCGGGTAATCGGCGAACGCAGCAACAATCGCTGGGCAGATACGGCCGAGTCCAACGTGCGCGACGCCGATCTTATTGGATTTCAGGCAGGTCTCGATCTCTATCGGCGCCAGCACGACAACGGCCATCGCGATCATGTTGGTCTCTACGCCGCCTATACCGACTATCGTTCGTCATCGGTGCGTGGCCTCGCGCGCGGTCAGCGCAACCAGAAGGTTGGCCAGCTGATCCTGAACGGGCCGGCCGTGGGCGCCTACTGGACCCATTTCGGCCCCTCGGGATGGTATCTGGATGGGGTGATCCAGAGAAACTGGTTCGATGCGAAGGCGAAATCGTTCGATGATACCGCGATGAGCACCCGCGGCACGGGCCTGACCACGTCGCTGGAGGGCGGCTATCCGATCCATCTCAGCAAGCGCTGGCAGATCGAGCCGCAGGCCCAGATCATCTACCAGACTATGTCGGTCAAGGACAGTCGCGACGTGTATTCGACGATCGGCTGGAATGAGAGCGACGCTGTCACCGGACGTTTTGGTGGGCGGTTGCAATATAGCGCGCAGGATGGTGCTGCGCTGTGGCAGCCTTATGCGAAGGTCAATCTCTGGCATAGCTTCAACGGCACCGATCGGGCCAGCTTCGGGGCCTCCCCGGCGATCGAGAGTCGTTTTGGCAACACGTCGGTGGAACTGGGCGGGGGAATGACCGCCCGGATCACGCGGACCACCAGCCTCTATGGTCATGTCGATCATCGCTGGTCTGTGGACGGCCGCGAGCGGCGTACGGCGACTCAAAGTGCCATCGGCGTCCGCTTCAACTGGTGATGCCTGGCCTCAGGGGGTGGCGAGTGCTGGCGGCTTACCGCGCTCACCTACATCGCCAGTATCTAGCTGTTTGGTCCCGGGATTTGATGGTGTGGGTCGAGTGTAAACCGTTCTGGTTCAGCTGACCAGATTTTGTAGATGATCCGCCGGAACGTGCTGCTTCGCATTGGAAACTGTGGAACAGCGCCTCTTGTCTCACCGTTCGTTCACACACCATCTGCCGACGTTCACCTTGTCCGCGAAGACTGAATTGACACCTGACCCAACTGCAAACACGGGCTTCTTCAACAGAAAAGACCGTAAAGAGGCGTTGATTTAGGCGAGGTGTCAGATGAGGCATACGCTGGACATCGAACTGAAATTAACCAAATAATCAATATGGTAGGTCTTCGATGTGGCCCCCTCCGTCTCCGCCATCTTTCCGGTCAATTCATCGATTCATCCGGGAAGTGTTGCGCGCCCCGTGCTCGATGCCCCGATCACACGCCAAGCGGGATGGTCAGGTGGAACGCCATGCCGGTCGGTTCCCATATACGTGAAAACGCGCCCCGAAGCTGGCGTTCGATCGTCAGCGTCAGCAGCCGTGAGCCGAAGCCGCTGTCCTCGGGCGGGCGGCTGATCGCGAGCCCGCTCTCCTGCCAGTCGATGCGCATCTGCGCGTTTCCTCGCGTGAAGGTGAGGTGGATGATCCCCTGCGGGTTGGCCAGCGCGCCGTATTTGGCGGAATTGGTCGCCAGTTCGTGAAACACCAGCGCCAGCGGCGTCACCATGTCCTGGCTCATAGCGGCGTCGTCGCCCACGATCAGGATACGCGTGCCGCCATCGTCATAGGGTTTGAGCAAGGTGCGGACCAGCGCCTGGAGGGTCGCGCCGAGAACGTCGGTCTTGGCGCTGGTCGACCGCAGGAAACCGTGCGCGGTGTGGAGCGCGCCCAGCCGATGCTGGAGCACGGCGGCAAGCGGTGCCATCTGCGGTTCGTCGCGGACCGACAGCGCGACCAGCCCGTTGACCAGCGCGAACAGATTCTTGATCCGATGATCGAGTTCGTTGGCGACCAGTTCGCGTTCGGTCTCGAGATGTTTGGCGTCGTCGATGTCGGTGGCGGTGCCGTACCAACGCGTGATCTGGCCGTGGCGATCGCGCAGCGGCAGCGCCATCACCTTCAGCCAGCGATACGCCCCCGAATGGTATAGGAACCGATATTCGATATCATAGGGCTGTCCTGTCGCCAGGCATTGTGCCCATGTGCCCGAAACCCGCTCCCAATCGTCGGCATGGACCAGCCGGGTCCAGGTGTCGGGCGACGCGGTCAGCCCGTCGAGCCCGGTGAACTCGTTCCAATGACGATTGAAATAATCGTGAAGCCCCTCGGCGTCGGTGCTCCAGACGATATGCGGGATCGATTCGGCAAGGGCGTCGAACCGCATCTCGCTTTCGGCGAGGGCGTTGGCGGTCGCGACCTGATCGGTGAGGTCGATGACGACGCCGCAGAGCTTGGCCGTCTTGCCGTCGGCGCCCGGCACCGCACGGCCGGCATCGACATACCAGCGGACGCCGCCATCGGGGGTGATCGCGCGATACCGGCATCGGTAATCGGCGCCGCTCTGGATCGCGCGATCGAGCGCCGCGACGACCTGCTGGCGATCCTCGGGGTGGACGACGTTGACGAGAATCTCGTTGTCGATGCCGACGCGTGCTTCCTCGGGGCTGACGCCGAACAGGCGAGCGAACCGGTCGTCCGAGGTCAGCCGATTGGTCGCGACATCGAGATCCCAGGTGCCGACGATTCCGCCGGCGTCGAGCGCAATATCCATCCGCTCGCGCGCGCGTTGCAGATCGCGCAGCGCCTTGATCCGATCGGTCGTCTCGTTGGCGATGAGCAGGACGCCGAAGACATCGCCCTCGGCATTGGCGATCGGGGTGAAGGCGAGATCGAACCAAGCGGTCGCCAGTGTGCCGTTGCGCCGCAGCTTGATCGGCGCGTCGGCAAAGCGGATCCCGCTGCGACGATCGTAACATTCGTCGATCGCCGCGCGGTAAAAGTCCGCGGCCTCGGGCAGCACCGCGCCCACCGGCTGGCCCAGCGCCCCGTCATAATCGTTCCCGAACATCGTGCGCGTGGCGTCGTTGTAGATCAACAGCCCTTCGCGCCCGATCAGGATCGTCATCGCGGCGGTCGATAGCAGCATCAGCCGCGCGGCGTGTTGGAGCGGTTCGGGCCAATCGTCGATCGCGCCGGCGGGCGAGTGACGCCAGTCGAAATTTCGCATGGCCTCGCGCATGAACGTGTCGCCGGCCCCGTCATCGCGGCGATGGTCAAGGCGCGTAAAGAGATGCTTCGGCAAAACGATCCCCACTCAGAAATGATAGCGCGATCGCGATCTTTGATTGTCAAAGTATAGCGGAGGCATGTTCTTCCTTAATCCAGCACTGGTAAAGGGGCGGCTAGCGGCTTTTCCATGATCTTTTCGTAATTTGAGCGATGATTCATGGGGCTCCTCAGCGCCAGGTGTTCGTTCGTGGAACGGGCGCGCGTTTCGCTCGGGGCGGGGGCGGGCAACAAAATGCAGCCGCACGATTGACCGCCTGCAAGCACGCGGGCAGAATGGGAGCGCTATCAAAAATGCGGTTCCCATCACGGCGCCGCCCAGGTCGCGCGATCGGCGGGACACGGAAAAGACAGGGAGAAGCGGATGTCTGACGCCAGCGAGCGGCATGTCGACGCAGCGGCCGAGCGAATCGGCCGCTATCGCTGGGTAATCTGCGGCTTGCTGTTCGCGGCGACCGCGATCAATTACATCGATCGCCAGATGATCGGCATCCTCAAGCCGACGCTCCAGGCAGATCTCGGCTGGTCCGAAACCGATTATGCCAACATCGTGCTGTGGTTTCAGGCGGCCTATGCGATCGGCTATCTCGGCTTTGGCCGGCTGGTCGACAGGATCGGCGCGCGGATCGGCTATTCGATCGCCTTCAGCATGTGGACGGTGGCGCACATCCTCCACGGCGTGGCGCGCACGACCGTCGGCTTCGGCGCGGTCCGCTTCATGCTCGGGATCGGCGAATCGGGCAGTTTCCCGGCGGGGCTGAAAGCGGTCGCGACATGGTTTCCCGCGCGCGAGCGGGCGCTGGCGATCGGTATCTTCAACGCGGGCGCCAATGTCGGCGCGATCGTCACCCCGATCATCGTGCCGATCATCACCGTCGCTTATGGCTGGCGCGCGGCGTTCATCATCACCGGGGTGCTCAGCTTCGTCTGGCTGTTCGCCTGGCTCGCTTTCTATCGTACCCCGCGTGAGACGAAGCGGCTCGGCGCGGCGGAGCTGGCGCTGATCGAAAGCGACCCGCCCGATGCACCCGGCAAGGTCGCGTGGCTCCGCCTGTTGCGTCACCGCGAGACCTGGGCGTTCGCGCTCGGCAAGTTCCTCACCGATCCGATCTGGTGGATGTTCCTGTTCTGGCTGCCCGATTTTCTCGCCAAGCGCTACGATCTCGATCTGATGAGTTTCGGCCCGCCGCTGATCGCGATCTATCTGCTGTCGGATGTCGGCAGCGTCGCGGGCGGCTGGGCCTCGTCGCGGCTGATCGCGCGCGGCTATAGCGTCAACCGCGCGCGCAAGCTGACGATGCTCGTCTGCGCGCTCGCCGTCACGCCGATCTTCTTCGCGCAATGGGTGAGCCATTTGTGGATCGCGGTGCTGATCATCGGCCTGGCGACCGCCGCGCATCAGGCATGGTCGGCCAATCTCTTCACCCTGGTGTCGGATATGTTCCCGCGCAAGGCGGTGGGTTCGGTGATCGGCATCGGCGGTACCGCGGGCGCGCTCGGGGGGATGCTGATGTCCAAATTCGCGGGCTATGTGCTCGAAACGGTGGGTAGCTACCAACTCATCTTCTTCGTCGCGGGCAGCGTCTATCTGGTCGCGCTCGGGGTGATTCACCTGCTCAGCCCGCGGCTGGAGCGCGCCTCGGTGGCGGTTGTGGCGTGATCGTCCGCGTGGCTCAGGCCGCGAGGCGCGCGGGGGTCGATCGGAACAGCCCGGTGCCGGTCATGCCCGCGCTCGCCAGCGGCACCGCGGCATTGCAATAAGCGCATTCGGCGACCAGCCGCCCGACCATCCACTGCGTGCCGCCGCAACCGGGGCAATGGTTGATCTCGTCGGCACGGAACATCGTGCGATAGCCATTGGTCTTGTCGGGACGAAACATGACGCGTCTCCCTGTGCAGTCACGGGAGATAACACGGCGACGAATCGTTCGGTTCCATCGACGAACCGATTAAGCGCAGGATGGGCGAGCGATCGTTGCCCAAAAGCAACGGTCGGCGTGGGCCCGTTCAGGCGCGCTCGGTGTCGAGCAGGTCGGCGGCGTCGAGGCCCAGCAGGTCGATATGCGCGCGCACCCGCGGCCAGACGTCGGTCATGAATTCCTCACGCTCGGCGACGCGCAGCCGCTCGACCGCGCCCGGCAGCACGAACATGCCGACCCCGCGCCGAACCTCGACATGGCCGTCATCCTGGAAGCTCTGATAGGCCTTGGCGACGGTCAACGGATTGGCGCCATGGGCGGCGGCGAAGGCACGTACCGAAGGCAATTGATCTCCGGCGCGGTAATCGCCGCGCAGGATCGCCTCGGCGAGGATCGCGCGCAAGCGCAGGTAGACCGGAATGTCGTCGCTCCTGAGAACTGTCATGCTGCTTTAATACACCAATTGCCCGTATCGTCCAGTCCCCATCATGTCCAATATCGGACGATCCTGTCCGCGTCCGGGCGCGGCCGTTCGTCGAGCGGCTTGCTCGGCGTGCCGAGGAACAGGAACCCCGCGATCTGCTCGGGGGCGGCGCCAAAGGCATCGCGCACCCGGTCCGAATAGGCTGCCCAGCCGGTCAGCCAACCGCCCGCGAATCCCATCGCGGTCGCGGCGTGGAGCAGGTTCATGCACGCCGCGCCCGCCGACAATTGTTGCTCCCACAGCGGGATATGGCTTTCGGGGCGGGGCGCGGACAGCGCGACCACCAGAGTCGGTGCCTGTCGCGCGAATTGCTCGATCGCCTCGAATTCGAGCCTTTTGGCCTCGGGACGGTCGATCAGATAGGCGTCGCGCAGCAGCGTGGCGAAGGCGTCGCGGCGATCCTCGGGCACCACCACGAAGCGCCACGGCGCGAGCTTGCCGTGATCGGGGGTGCGCGCGGCAATCGCGAGGATCTGGTCGAGTTGCGCCGGATCGGGGCCGGGGGCGACAAGGTCGCGCGGTTTGCCCGAGCGGCGGGTGGCGAGGAGCGCGAGCGCGGCGGAACGATCGTTGAGTGTCATGCCCCCTCGGCTAGCCAAAGGGGGCAGCTTCAACAACCTGCTTCACAGCGCCTGATTCGTCGTTAGTCTCTGTTTCCATATCGCCGCAACACGACGGCGCACATGATTTCAGGGAGTTACTCGATGGTGGACAGCCCCACCGCGGACAATCCGCGCGAACCCGATATCACCCATACCGATCCGGCCGCCGAGAAAAGCTGGTTCGGCCATCCGCGCCAGCTTGCGCGCCTGTTCTCGACCGAGGCGTGGGAACGGTTCGGCTATTACGGCATGCGCGCGCTGCTGATGCTGTATCTGACCAAGCATTTCATCTTCGACGATCGCTCGGCGGCGGGGCTCTATGGCGGTTATACCGCGCTGGTCTATCTGACCCCGCTGATCGGGGGCTATCTCGCCGATCAATATCTCGGCTCGAAACGCTCGGTGAAATTCGGCGCGATCCTGATGGCGATCGGCTATTTCACCTTATGCTTCGGCGGCCAGACCGCGCAGCCTTATGCCGAGATCGACGGCCAGCGCTACGCTGTGCAGGTCACCAATTTCTCGGACGGCCCCAGCAGCCACGCCGATGAAGCGCATAATATCGTCATCGACGGTCAGACGCTGGCGATCAGGGGCAATGACGACGGCAGCGTCGCCTTGCTCGCGGCGGATGGATCGGTGGCGCGCACGGTGGCGGCCGAATCGTTCGCCTCGGGGGCCGACCGCAGCGCGCTGCACGTCGCGATCCTGTTGCTCGCGCTGTCGATGGTGTCGATCGGCAACGGCTTCTTCAAACCCAATATCTCGACGATGGTCGGCGAGCTTTACGAAAAGGGCGATCGCCGCCGCGATTCGGGGTTCACGATCTTCTATATGGGGATCAATTGCGGCTCGATCGGCGGGCAGCTCGTCTGCCCGATCTTCGCCGATCTGTTCGGCTGGTGGGCGGGCTTCCTCGTCGTCGGGCTCGGCATGCTGATCTCGTGGACATTGATCCAGTTCGATGGCGGGCGGCTGGCCGGTTATGGCGAGCCCCCCGCGCGCACCGGCCCCGATCGGGCATTGCTGATCTACGCGCTAGCGGTGCTGGCGGTGCCGGTGTTCTATTTCCTGTTTGTCAATCTGATGAACACCCCCGATCCGGAGCCCGGCTCGGGGATCGTCGGCTATATCGCCACGCTGCCGCTGATGGGCAAATTGCTGTTCGGTTCGTTCCTGATCGGTGTGCCCGCGATCCTGATCTGGTCGTGGGCCAAGGGCAGCAGAATCGAATTCCAGATGATGGTGGTCGCGATGGTGCTCATCACCTTCAACGTCGTGTTCTGGACGCTGTTCGAACAGGCCGGGTCGAGCCTGACGCTGTTCGCCGATCGCAACACCGAACTCAGCGTGTTCGGGCTGTTCACATTGTCGGCGCCGCAGACGCAGAATTTCAACCCGCTGTCGATCGTCATCTTCGCGCCGATCATGACCTTGCTGTGGGCGTGGCTCGCGCGGCGCAACCTCGAACCGTCGATTCCGGTCAAATTCGCGATCGCGCTGATGGGGGTGGGCGCGGGCTTTCTGTTCCTCGTCTGGGGCACGACCTTCGCGGGGCCCGATTTCAAGGTCGGCCTGTGGTGGCTCGCCGGGCTCTATCTGATCCACAGCCTCGCCGAATTGTGCATTTCGCCGGTGGGGCTCAGCATGATTACCAAGCTCTCGATCGCCCGCATCGTCGGGTTGATGATGGGGGTGTGGTTCCTGTCGATCTCGGTCGCGCAATATGTCGCGGGCGTCGTCGCGCAGGTCGCCAGCGTCGCGACGGTGGGCGGGCAGGTGACCAATCTCGCGATCAGCCTCGACACCTATACCGCGGTGTTCTTCAGGATCGGCTGGATCTCGATGGCGATCGGGCTGGTACTGCTCGCCTTCTCGCCGCTGATCAAAAAGTGGATGCACGGCGTGGTCTAGGCGCAATCGACATTCAGCCCATGCCGGCCTGCAAATGGCGATTTCCCGCGCTTCCGATGCTCACGTACTGAAGTACGCTGCGCTCCGGATCACGGCAAATCACCATTTTCGGCTCGGCCTGATCTAAATGTCGATCGCCCCAGGGGTGCGTGGTATCGTTTCCAAAGCCGTGCGTTTGCGATAGGTTTCCGTCCAGACCACTCCGGGAGCCTGCTGATGGACGCAACGGGCATGGTGCTGGCGGCGGCGGTCGCCTTCGTCGGATCGCATTTCGTGATGTCGCATCCGCTGCGCGGGGGCCTCGTCCGCGTGATGGGCGAGGGCGGCTTCCTTCTTGTCTACACGCTCGTGTCGTTCGTGACGCTGGGCTGGCTGGTCTATGCCTATATCGCTGCCCCCGCGGCGGCGCCGCTCTGGCCGGTGGGCGAGGTGCTGTGGGCGATCGTCTCGGCGGTGATGCTGGTGGCGAGCGTGCTGTTCGTCGGCTCGCTGATCGGCAATCCGGCCTTCCCCCATCCGACCGGCAACACGACGATGCCGGGCGAGGCGCGCGGCGTGTTCGCGGTGACGCGCCATCCGATGATGTGGGGCTTCGGCCTGTGGGGGCTGTGCCATATCGCGGTGTTTCCCGATCCGTCGAACGTCATCCTCGCCGGGTCGATCGTCGTGCTGGCGCTGGTCGGCGCCGCGCTTCAGGATCGGAAGAAGGAGCGACTCCAGCCTGACATCTGGCGCGCGTGGGAGGCGAAGACGAGCTATTGGCCTTTCGCCGCGATCGCCGCCGGCCGCGCGCGCTTTGGCGGGTTCCGGCCGCACGATTGGGCGGGCGGCCTCCTCTTGTGGCTCATCGCAAGCTGGGCGCATCTCCCGCTCGCCGGCTGGGGCGCAGGCATCTGGCGCTGGCTGTAGCGCTACAGCTTTGTTCGGTGCCGCCGCTGTTTCAGGCAACCGAACCAACTCCAACACCCCCGTTTCCGGCGGTTTGGCTCTTGCAGCGCACCGTCTGGCGCTAAGCCATGGACCGTCCCGACGCTCCGGCCACATCCCGCGCATCGGGGGGCGCATTCGTGTCTGGGGAAAGAGGCACGTTCGAAAAGGAAAGCAATGATGCGCTTTAAAACGATCCTGTTGGTGGGGCTTGGTGCGGTTGCGCTCACCGCCTGCGCCAAGAAGGCGGAATTGGCCGCAGCGCCGCCGCCACCGCCCGGCGCCGTCGCCGGCAGCGTCGCCGCCGATCGTGACGGCGACGGCATCGTCGATGGCTATTACACCAGTGACGGCATGTACCACGCCAATGCCATTCCGGCGCCGCCGCCACCGCCGCCGGCCCCCAGCGGGGTGGGAGAGAGAGGCTGAGCAGCCACGTCGGGGGAGTGCGACGGTTCCGCACTCCCCATTATCTCGCCGCCGCCGCCGTCCTGCTGTCGATCCCGTCGGGCGCCGCCGCTCTGGCGCCGCCGCCCGCGGCTGCATCGCGCGCGGCGACCAGCCCTGTGGTCATCGCCGCGATCGAGGATAAAGCGGGCGGCGACCTCAAGCGTTTCTATCGCCAGCGCGGCTTCCGCCCCTTGTGGATCGAGGGCGGTAAGCTTGGCCCGCAGGCCGACAAGCTGGTCAGCTATCTTGCGACCGCATGGCTCGATGGCCTCAAGCCGTCGGCCTATGATCCCGACGATCTCGTCGCGGCCATCGCCACCGCGCGCAGCGGCGCGCCGGAGGATCTCGCCCGCGCCGAACTCGCCTTGTCCAAAGCCTTCGCTACCTATGTCCGCGATCAGCGGCGCCCGGCGCGCGACGTCGACGTCACCTATGCCGACAAGGCGCTCAAGCCGAAGAAGCTCAAGCCCGTGCAGGTGCTGACCGCGGCGTCGTTTCCTCCGTCGTTCAAGCAATATATCGCCGATATGGCGTGGATGAGCCGCGCCTATGTCGAGCTGCGCGACGCGATGGCGCGCGCGGCGGCGGCGCGGATGCCCGAATCAGAGATCGCCCGGCTGCGCCTCAATATGGATCGTGCGCGCATCCTGCCCGGCCCCTGGGTCCGCCACGTCATGGTCGATGCCTCGTCGGGGCGGCTGTGGTATTATGAGGCGGGCAAGCAGGTCGGCACGATGCGCGTCGTGGTGGGGGCCAAGGAAACGCAGACCCCGATGCTGGTCGGCTCGCTCCACTGGGCGATCGTGAACCCCTATTGGAACATCCCGACCTATCTCGCGCGCGGCAGCATCGCGAAGAAGGTTGCCTCGGGCCGTTCGCTCGCGACGATGCGGATCGAGGCGCTGTCGGACTGGAGCGCCTCGGCGACGACCATTCCCGCCGCGCAGATCGATTGGCCCGCGGTGGTCGCGGGCAAGCAGGATATCCGCCTGCGCGAGTTGCCGGGGGCGAACAATTCGATGGGCCGGGTCAAATTCACTTTCCCCAACGATGACGGCATCTATCTGCACGACACCCCCGATCGCGCGCTGCTCGCCAAGAGCGATCGCCATTTCAGCAACGGCTGCATCCGGCTCGAACACGCGATGGTGCTGGGCCGCTGGCTGCTCCAGCGCCCGGTGCCGGTGAAGACCAGCAAGCCCGAGGAAGCCGTGGTGCTGCCGGTCGCGGTCCCGGTCTACCTCACGTACATCACCGCCCAGCCGACCAAGGCCGGCGTCACCTTCCGCCCCGACGTCTATGGGCGTGACGGGCGCGGGGCGTAACGGCAGACAAGCCGATCGCAGACGGTTACGGTCGGCCGATGCAATCGACGATCGTCTATATCGGCGCGGCTTTGGCGGAAATCGCGGGCTGCTTCGCGTTCTGGGCCTGGCTCAGGATGGGCAAGTCGCTGCTGTGGCTCGTCCCCGGCTGCGCGGCGCTTATCCTCTTCGCCTGGCTGCTGACGCTCGTCGATACCGCGCACGCGGGCCGCGCCTATGCCGCTTATGGCGGGATCTACATCACCGCCGCGCTGTTATGGCTGTGGCTGGCCGAGGGCGTGCGCCCCGATCGCTGGGATATCGGCGGCGTCGCGCTGTGCCTCTTGGGCGCTGCCGTCATCTTCTTCGGCCCGCACCGGGTTTAGGGTTCGGCAACAGGCACCGTTTCCGCCCCATCGCCCGGCTTGCGCCGCCCGACCGTCGCGGTCACCGCGATGTCCATCGCCACATTGCCCACCGTGCGCACCAGATCGGGCAGCGTCTCGACCGCAACCAGCAGCCCCAGCGCCGCGATCGGGCTGCCCATCGCGATGCAGATCGGCGCGATTGAACTGATATAGCTCACCTGCCCCGGCAGCCCCACCGCGCCCATCGTCGTCACCGCCGCCACCGCGATCCCCGCCGCGATCTGCGCCGGCCCCAGCGGCACGCCGTAGAGGTGCGCGACATAGATCGCGACCGCGAGGTTCATCGGCGGCCCGGTGACGCGGAAGATCGCGACCGCGAGCGGCAGCACGATCCCGCTCTTGGCCACCGGCACGCCCAGATCGTCGGTCGCGCGCAGCATCGCGGGCAGCGAGGCGAGCGAGCTTTGCGTGCTGATCGCGACCGCATGGGCAGGCCCGGTCGCGCGCACGAAGCGCCCGAACCGAATCCGCCCGCCGATCGCCCCCAGCGGAAAGGCGAGCAGCCAGACGACGATCCCCACCGCCGAGACGATCGCGACATAATGGACGAGCACGCCGATCGCCGAGGTGCCGGCCTTGGCGCCGAACACCAGCGCCAGCGCGAACACCCCGATCGGCCCCAGCCACAGCACCCAGTTGATCACCACCACCATCGCGTCGGCGATGATCTGGAAGAATCCGGTCATCCGCTCGCGCTGCTCGGCGGGCAGCCGGGTAAGCGCGAAGCCGAACACCAGCGCGAACACGATCAGCGGCAGGAAGGCGTTGTTCGCCGCTGCGGTGACGACGTTGGTCGGCACCAATGTCTCGATGAATTGTGAGAAGGGCGCGATCTCGCCCACCGGCCCGGCATGGGCAAGCGCGGCGGTCAGCCCGGCCTTGGCGCTGGCGGGCAGCGGGAAGGCGTCGAGCAGCGCCGGCGTCACCAGCGCCGCCAATGCCGAGGCGGCCCAGAGCAAGGCGACGAAGGTCACCAGCGCACGCGCCGTCAGTCGCCCGGCGCGCGCGGCCTCGGCACTCGCGGCGATCCCGGTCACGATCAGCGCGACCACCAGCGGCACGATCGTCATCTGCAACCCGTTGAGCCACGCGGTGCCAATCGGCTGCGCGATTTGCGTGACGCGCGATACCCAATCGGGGGCAAGCGCCGCCAGCCCGATTCCCGCCGCCAGGCCGAGCGCGAGCGCGAGCAGAATGCGTGTGGTCTTGGACATGCTCGCGCTTGGCTCCCTGAGCCGTTACAGGTCTGGACGGACGCGGTACCGGCCCGGCACCGCCCTGTTGCAGCGATGCTGAAACAGAAGACACAACATAGCGGATAGAGCGCGGCACGATGGCAAGAAAATATTTCGGCACCGACGGGATCAGGGGGCTGACCAACGCGTCGCCGATGACGGCCGAAATGGCGATGAAGGTCGGCATGGCCGCCGGCGCGCATTTCGTGCGCGGCAGCCACAAGCACCGCGTCGTGATCGGCAAGGACACGCGGCTGTCGGGCTATATGCTCGAAAACGCGATGGTCGCGGGGTTCACCGCGGTCGGGATGGACGTGGTACTGGTCGGGCCGATGCCGACGCCGGCGGTGGCGATGCTGACGCATTCGATGCGCGCCGATCTGGGGGTGATGATCTCGGCCAGCCACAATCCGTTCGCCGATAACGGGATCAAGCTGTTCGGCCCCGATGGCTACAAATTGTCCGACGAGGACGAAAGCCGGATCGAGGCGCTGATCGATGGCGATGTCGCGCTCGCCCCCGCCGCCGAGATCGGCCGCGCGCGCCGCGTCGAGGATGCGCGCGGGCGCTATATCCACGCCGCCAAGATGACCTTTCCCGAGGCGCTGACGCTTGAGGGACTCAAGATCGTCGTCGATTGCGCCAATGGCGCCGCCTATCAGGTCGCGCCTTCCGCTTTGTGGGAATTGGGTGCGCAGGTGGTCGCGATCGGGGTCGAGCCCAACGGCAAGAACATCAACCAGCGCGTCGGCTCGACCGCGCCCGAGACGATGTGCGAGACCGTCGTCGCTTCGGGCGCGCATCTCGGCATCGCGCTCGATGGCGATGCCGATCGGCTGATCGTGTGCGACGAAAACGGCCGGATCGTCGATGGCGACCAGTTGATGGCGACGATCGCGACCTCCTGGGCCAAGCGCGGGCGGCTGCGCGGCGGCGGGCTGGTCGCGACGGTGATGTCGAACCTCGGGCTCGAACGCCACCTCGCCGCCGAAGGGCTCGGGCTGCTGCGCACCAAGGTCGGCGACCGGCACGTGCTCGAGGCGATGCGGCGCGACGGCTACAATGTCGGCGGCGAGCAATCGGGGCACATCATCCTGTCGGATTATGCGACCACCGGCGACGGGCTGGTGGCGAGCCTGCAGATCCTGGGCGAGATCGTCCACGCCCGCGCGCCCGCCAGCGAGGTGCTCCACCGCTTCGATCCCGTCCCGCAACTGCTCAGGAACGTCCGCTTCAAGGGCGGCAAACCGCTCGACGATGCGCGCGTGAAGGACGCGATCGCCGCCGCCGAGGCCGAACTCGACGGCACCGGCCGCCTCGTCATCCGTCCCTCGGGCACCGAGCCGGTGATCCGGGTGATGGCCGAAGGCGACGATTCGGCGCAGGTCAAAGCCGTGGTCGACCGCATCTGCGCGGCCGTGGAGCAGGCCGCGGTGTAGGTTCTCTCCGTCATGCCGGACGTGTTCCGGCATCCAACCCTCCACGAGCGGTAGCGTTCGAGGCGCGTTGGCCCCCGGAACAGGTCGGCGATATCCCCTTCGGATGCGTACATCTGTTGACCTCCCCGGCGAAGGCCGGGGTCCAATATCGGACCGGTCGTAACTGGACCCCGGCCTTCGCCGGGGAGGTGAATCGAGAAGGGAGATCGGTGCGAAAGGGATCATCGCCGCACCAGTCCGGGGTGACGGCGGCATAGGTCTGATGCGCGCAAGTCAGCCCTCGGAAAACAAACTCCCCGCCGGCAGCACTGCCGCCGCGCGCGCCGCCCGCGTCACCGCATAGGTAAACCCCGGCACCAACGCGAACGCACCCACCGCGCCATCCTTGCCCAAGGCGAGGAACCCCACCTGCATCCCCCGGATCGCCTCCCCGCGCAGCCGGGCGATATGTTCGCAGGCCTCGCGGCATGCGGCCGCGGGCGTCATCCCGCTCCGCATCGACGCCACCACGCGCGCGGTGCCCGCGATGCGGATCACTTCCTCGCCCATCCCGGTCGACACCGCGGCGCCGACGCCGCGCTCGACGAACAACCCGCACCCCGCCTGCGGCGAATCGCCGACGCGCCCGCGCATCTTGAATGCCATGCCCGATGTCGTGCACGCCGCCGCCATATGCCCGTCACGTCCGCGTGCGATGATCTCGATCGTGTCGTGATTCAGCGCCGATCCGGCGGGCCGGGCAATTGGTTCTCGATATTGGCAATGGACCGGTAATCGGCGGTTTTGAGCCAGTCGCGCCACGCGGTCTCGGCCGCCGGGGTCAGCAACTTGGTGCGCGCCATCCCCTGATCGAGCGCAAAACGCGTCGCCCCCTCACCCACCAGCAGCGTGTGCGGCGTCTTTTCCATCACGCTCCGCGCCACGGTGATCGCGTGGACGATGTCCTCGAGCGCCGCGACCGCGCCGACGCGCCCGTCCTCGTCCATGATGATCGCGTCGAGCGTGACGTGCCCGTCGCGGTCGGGATAGCCGCCATAGCCGACCGAATGATTGTCGGGATCGGCCTCGGGCACGCGCGCGCCCGCCTCGACGGCGTCGAGCGGCGTCCCGCCTGCGTTGAGCCTTGCCAGCGCCGCCGCATTGGCTGCCTTGCCGAAATCCCACGTCGAGACGATCGCGATCGGATCGTCGTCGGTGATGGCGGCCCGTGCGCCGCTCGCGACCGCGATCGCGCCCCCCATGCCGATCATGCCGCGCCGCGATAGGTGGGTCATGGCTGTCCCCTTTCGGTTGCATGATGACGCCTGCGCGCGCGTTCGCGCAAGCGCGCGCAGGCGGCGGCGCTAGGGTCTGTCCTACAACCGCCTCGCTGTGCCACTATGGCCGCATGATCGTCTCGACCTGCCTCTCGCTTCGCCTCTCGCTTCCAACGTGTACCCGTCGGGCTACCCCCTCCAGCGCGTCAACTTTGTCAACTTCGGGGGCCGCGTCATGGTGAGCCCGGCGCGTATTCTGATCGTCGCGGGGTCCGATTCGGGCGGTGGTGCGGGCATTCAGGCCGATATCAAGACGGTGACGATGCTCGGCGGCCACGCGATGACGGCGATCACCGCGCTCACCGCGCAGAATACGCTGGGGGTGCAGCGGGTGATGCCCGTGCCCGCCGATATGGTGCTCGCGCAGATCGAGTCGTGCGTCGGCGATATCGGCGTCGATGCGGTGAAGATCGGCATGATCGGCTCGGCCGAGACCGCGAATGCCGTGGTCGATGCGCTCGAACGCATCGTGGCGGTGCAGCATGTGCCGATCGTGTTCGATCCGGTGATGGTCGCCACCTCGGGCTCGGTGCTGGCCGACGACGCGACGATCGCCGCCTTCGGCCGGTTGATGCGGATCGCCACGCTCACCACCCCCAATCTGCCCGAACTGCACGCGCTCGGTGGCGAGGCGGCGGTGCTCGGCACCGGCAGCGCGGTGCTCGCCAAGGGCGGCCATCGTGAAGGGCCGATGGTCGACGACTGGCTGATCACGCCCGCGGCGCGACGGCTGTTCAGCAACCCGAGGATCGACACGCGCCATACCCACGGCACCGGCTGTACGCTGGCGAGTGCGATCGCAACCGGGTTGGGGCAGGGGGGCGCGCTCGATCAGGCGGTCGAGCGCGGGATTGCCTTTGTCCGCGCCGCGATCACCCACGCGCCGGGGCTGGGGCAGGGCTCGGGGCCGATGGGGCATTCGCTCGGCCGCGCCCCGTTCGACGAACGCGACGGCTGATGCCGAGCCGGCGCCACGAAAGGCTCTATCCCGCGCCCGTCTGCGGCGTCGACGAAGCGGGCAGGGGGCCGCTCGCGGGGCCGGTGGTCGCCGCCGCGGTGATCCTGCCCGATCGCGGTGTTCCGCGCGGGCTCGACGATTCGAAGAAGCTCAGCGCCACCGCGCGGGCGCACCTCCACGATCGGCTGATGACGTGCGCGATCGTCGGGGTCGGGATCGTCGAGGCCGACGAGATCGATCGGCTCAACATCTATTGGGCGACGATGAAGGCGATGACGCTCGCGGTCGATGCGGTTGCTGCCATATTGGGCGCCGCGCCGGGCCATGTGCTGGTCGATGGCAACCGCCTGCCGCGCTGGGATTATGCCGCCACGCCGCTGGTCGGTGGCGACGCGCTTGCGACGTGCATCGCCGCCGCGTCGATCATCGCCAAGCACATTCGCGACACGATCATGATCGCGCATGCCGAATCATATCCGCACTACGATTGGCACGCGAATAAGGGCTATGCGGCGCCGGCTCACCTCAGCGCGTTGCGCCAGTTCGGGCCGTCGCCGCTCCATCGGCGCTCGTTTGCCCCCGTTGCGCAGGCGGAATTGCCCCTCAAAATCGACGTGAGTCTTTAAAGGCACACCACCAGCCCTTGCGGTCGCATCGCGCGGGCGGACTCAACATGTCGGGAAGGTCGCGAAATGTTCCGCATCGTTAACGATTTGGTCACGATGATGGTTAACTAAACTCTGCTTGACGCAACCGCGCTGGTCAGCATTTTGCCGGTTCAACACGGGGGTTTAAGAATGGCGGTTCTCGAAAAGGTCCGGGCACGGACGAAGCCGGTTGCAGCAGCTGCACCAACGCCGGCGCTGCCGCTCGATCAGATTCTGCGCGGCGATTGCATCGCGGCGATGAAGGCGCTGCCGGCGAAATCGGTCGATATGATCTTCGCCGATCCGCCCTACAATCTCCAGCTCGGCGGCGATCTCCATCGCCCCGACGGCAGCCATGTCGATGCCGTCACCGACGATTGGGACAAATTCGATACCTTTGCGGCCTATGACGCGTTCACGCGGGCGTGGCTGGCGGAGGCGCAGCGCATCCTCAAGGATGACGGCACGATCTGGGTGATCGGCAGCTATCACAACATCTTCCGCGTTGGCGCGGCGGTGCAGGATCTGGGCTATTGGATCCTCAACGACATCGTCTGGCGCAAGGCCAACCCGATGCCCAATTTCCGCGGCACGCGCTTCACCAACGCGCATGAAACGCTGATCTGGGCGTCGAAGGGCGAGAAGGCCAAATACACCTTCAACTACCGCTCGATGAAGACCTTGAACGACGAACTGCAAATGCGCTCGGATTGGGAATTCCCGATCTGCGGCGGGCAGGAACGGCTGAAGAAGAACGGCACCAAGGTGCACCCGACGCAGAAGCCCGAGGCGCTGATCTATCGCATCCTGCTGGCGTGCACCAGGCCGGGCGATGTCGTGGTCGATCCGTTCTTCGGCACCGGCACCACCGGTGCGGTCGCCAAAAGGCTCGGCCGCCACTGGATCGGGATCGAACGCGAGGGCGATTATATCGAGGCCGCCGAGGAACGGATCGCCGCTGCGCTGCCGCTCGACGAATCGGCGCTGGCAACGATGCAGAGCCCCCGGCAACAGCCCAAGGTCTCGTTCGGGACGCTGGTCGAAAACGGCTATCTCGTCCCCGGCGCGGTGCTCACCGACAGCAAGCGCCGCTGGCGCGTCACCGTCCGCGCCGATGGCTCGCTGCGGAGCGACTGCGGGCAGGAGGGGTCGATCCACAAGCTCGGCGCGCTGCTTCAGGGCGCGCCCGCGTGCAACGGCTGGACCTTCTGGCATTATGAAGCGGATACCGGCCTCAAGCCGATCGACGCGCTGCGCCAGACCTATCTGCTGGCGACGCAGCCCTAAGCCAGCGCCCGAACGGCAAAGGATGGGCATGACCTTCCACCTCCGCCCCACCCAGTTCGTCGACACCCCCGTCGGTCGCGACGGCGCGGTGGCGCGGCTGGCGGGCGGGATGCTGTGGTTCGCCGCATATGAGGTGATCGAGGCCGGCACCCGCCGCACCGTGCCGATCGCCGATTTCGACCAGGCGTTGGGCGGCAACCAACGCGCGGCCACGCTCCACCAGCGGATCACCGCGCCGCGCGCACCGCTGACGCTTGGCGAACGGACGCTGCGCTTCGATCAGCCGCTCGCCGCGGGCATTCTCAACGTCACCCCCGACAGCTTCTCGGATGGTGGCGGCCATCAGGACGATCCTGCCGCTGCTGCCGCCGCCGGGGTCGATCTGGCCGCGGCCGGCGCGGCGCTGGTCGACATTGGCGGTGAATCGACCCGGCCGGGTGCCGCGACGGTGTGGGAAGGCGACGAAATCAAACGCGTCGTCCCGGTGATCGAACGGCTGCGCGCGGCGGGCACTTTGATCTCGATCGACACGCGCAAGGCCAGCGTGATGGAGGCCGCGCTCGCGGCGGGCGCGCACATCGTCAACGACGTCTCGGCGCTGCTGTGGGACGATCGCGCGCTCGATCTGGTCGCGCGCGCGGGCTGCCCCGTTATCCTGATGCACTCACCCGAGCCCGAAAAAGGCCCGCATGGCGGCCATGGCTATACCCATGTTCTCACCGAGGTGTTCGACTGGCTCGACGCGCGGATCGATGCGGTCGCCGCCGCGGGCGTCGATCGTGCGAAGATCATCGTCGATCCGGGCATCGGTTTCGGCAAGAGCCTCGCGGACAATCTCGCGCTGCTCAACGGTCTCGCGCTGTTCCACGGGCTCGGCTGTCCGATCATGCTCGGCGCCAGCCGCAAGCGGATGATCGGCGCGCTGTCGAACGAAGCGCCCGCCGACGCGCGGCTCGGCGGCTCGATCGCGCTTGCGGTCAAGGGGATGGACGCGGGTGTCCAACTCCTCCGCGTCCACGATGTCGCAGAGACGGTGCAGGCCACGCGCGTCTGGCGGGGGCTGCGCGATCAGGCATTGGTCGGGGGCTGACGCGCTACGCCGCGTTGTCGATCCCGAGTTCGCTCAATTTGCGGTAGAGCGTCGAACGCCCGATCCCCAGCCGCCGCGCGACCTCGGTCATCCGGCCGCGATAATGGCCGATCGCCAGCCGGATCAGATCGGCCTCGATCTCCTCCAGCGTGCGCAGATTGCCATCGGGGTGATAGAGCGTGACGCCGCCGTTCGATGCCATTGCCGCGGTGGGGGTGGTGGGTGAACGGCGGGTGCCCAGCGCCGCGATCTGCGGGAAATCGGCGTCGGTCAGCGCGGCCTCGTCGCACAGCACGGCGGCGCGGAACAGTGCATTCTGGAGCTGGCGGACATTGCCCGGCCAATCGTAATTCATCAGCAGCCGGATCGCGTCGTCGGTGATCCCGATCGGCCGCAGCCCCGGCTGTTCGGCGATCCGCGCGAGCAGATGGCGGGCGAGCGAGGGAATATCGGCGACACGCTCACGCAGCGGCGGGATCGTCACCTGAACCACGTTGAGCCGGTAATAGAGATCTTCGCGGAAGCGTCCGGCCTCGACCTCGTCGAGGAGCCGCTTGTTGCTCGCCGCGATCACGCGCACGTCGACCTCGCGGCTGTGCCGAGCACCGAGCGCCTGCACCTCGCCCGACTGCAGCAGGTGCAGCAGCTTGACCTGCGCGTCGAGCGGTATCTCGCAGACTTCGTCGAGGAACAGCGTGCCGCCATCGGCTTCCTGAAAGCGCCCCACCTTGCGCTCGAACGCGCCAGTAAATGCGCCCTTTTCGTGCCCGAACAATTCGGATTCGATAAGGTTGGCGGGGATCGCGCCGCAATTGACCGCGATCAACGGCTTCTTCGCGCGGGGGCTGGCGGCATGGATGGCATCGGCGACGACTTCCTTGCCGACGCCGCTTTCGCCTTCGAGCAGCACCGGCACGCGCGCGCGCGCCGCCTTGGCCGCGATCGCCAGCGCGGCGCGGAATTGCGGCTCGGCGCCGACAATGTCCTCGAAGCCGAGCGTCGCCGGAATCTTTTCGGTCAGAGGACGCAATTCGCCTGTGGTCTTGCCGCCGACCGCGGTTTCGAGCGCGCCCAGCAGGCGTTCGGGGGCGATCGGCTTGACCAGGAAATCGGTAGCGCCGCTGCGCATCGCATCGACCGCGCGCCCGACCGAGACGTGCGCGGTAAGCATCAGGATGGGCAGCGCGGGGCGGCGCGCGCGCAATTCGGCGATCAGACTGGCGGCGTCTTCATCAGGTGACCAGATGTCGAGCAGAATCGCATCGAGCTGCATGCCATCCTGCGTGCCGAGCATCGCGATCGCCATTTCAGCGTCGGCGGCGAATATTGATCGCCACCCGCCACGCGCGGCCAGCGCCGATATCAGCCGTCGCTGGGCAGGCTCGTCATCGATCAGCATCAGCAAACGCTGGCCGTTAGGCGTCATTGCAACCCTCTTGATCATCCGGTTCGGCCCGAACCATAGGGCCGAGGCGGTAAAGGTCGCCTTAAGCGCCCCCAACCCCGTGTAGGGCTTGAGGTGCTGTGCGACGCCGGTTAAGGATCGCCGCCAATTGGGGTTTCAGGAAGGATCGACGATCGATGGCCGGGAACGGTAACATAGAGGCGCATGAAGCGACCTACGCAACGATCATGGCGCTGTTCAAGTGGAGCGCGGTGTCGCTGTTTCTGATCGCGATGCTTGTCATGTGGCTGATTTCGTGAGCCGGAACGCCGCGTGAAGATCGCGATCCTCAAGGAAGGTGCTGCCGGCGAGCGGCGTGTCGCCGCGACCCCGGAAACCGCGAAAAAATTCATCGCTTTGGGCGCCGCGGTCGCGATCGAGCGCGGCGCGGGCGCGGCGGCGTCCTATGCCGATGCCGATTACGAGGCCGTGGGCGCGACGCTGGGCGGTCGCGATGAGGTGCTCGCAGGCGCCGATATCCTGCTCGGCGTGCAGGGACCCGAGCCCGCGAGCATCGCCGCGGCGAAACAGGGTGCGTGGCTGGTCGCGGGGCTCAACCCCTTTGGTGAGCGCGCGCGGGTCGATGCCTATGCCAAGGCCGGGATCGAGGCGCTGGCGATGGAATTCATGCCGCGCATCACGCGCGCGCAATCGATGGATATCCTGTCGTCGCAATCGAATCTTGCCGGCTACAAGGCGGTGCTCGATGCCGCGGCCGTTTATGGTCGCGTGTTTCCGATGATGATGACCGCGGCGGGCACCGTCTCGGCCGCGCGCGTTTTCGTCATGGGGGTCGGCGTTGCCGGCTTGCAGGCGATCGCGACCGCCCGGCGGCTGGGCGCTCAGGTTTCGGCGACCGACGTTCGCTCGGCGACCAGGGAACAAATTCAGAGCCTCGGCGCCAAGCCGATCTTCGTCGAGAACGTCAAGGGCATCGAGGGCGAAGGTTCGGGCGGTTATGCTGGCGAGATGTCCGAAGAATATCAGAAGGCGCAGGCCGAACTGGTTTCGAGCCATATCGCCAAGCAGGACATCGTGATCACCACCGCGCTGATTCCGGGCCGGCCCGCGCCGCGCCTGATTTCGGACGCACAACTGGCGACGATGCGGCCGGGCAGCGTGATCATCGATCTCGCGGTCGAACAGGGCGGCAATGTCGAAGGTGCGGTTGCCGGCGAGATCGTCGAGAAGCACGGCATCAAGATCGTCGGCCACAAGAACGTGCCGAGCCGTCTTGCCACCGATGCGTCGGCGCTGTTCGCGCGCAACCTCTACAATTTCCTCTCGGCGTTCTGGGACAAGGAAGCGGGCAAGCCCGTCCTCCCCGACGGCGACGAGATCGGCGACGCGATCCGGCTGACGCAGGGTGGCAAGGTCGTCAATCAACGGCTGCTGGGCTGAACGGGGGATATCATGGATTTTGTTTCGATCCTGTCGATCTTCGCGCTGGCGTGTTTCGTCGGTTATTATGTCGTCTGGTCGGTCACCCCGGCGCTGCACACGCCGCTGATGGCGGTGACCAACGCGATTTCGAGCGTGATCGTCGTCGGTGCGCTGATTGCGAGTGCCGCGGCGGGCTCGACCGGCTCGAAATGGCTGGGGCTGATCGCGGTGGCGCTGGCCAGCGTCAACATCTTCGGTGGCTTTGCGGTCACCGCGCGGATGCTCGCCATGTACAAGAAGAAAGAGCGGCCGGCGGCCAAATCATAATCCGTCGCCCCAGCACGGGCTGGGGTTTCGTGCCGGGCTGGAACAGGGAAATGCCGGCCTGCGCTGGCTGACGAACGGGGAACACAATGGACGTGAATTCGGTGAATCCCTGGGTGGCGCTCGCCTATCTGATCGCAGGGGTGTGCTTCATCCTCGCGCTGCGCGGGCTGTCGAGCCCAGAGAGCAGCCGCCGGGGCAACCGCTTTGGTATGGTCGGTATGGCGATCGCCGTGGTCACGACGCTGATCACGCATGCTCCGCGTGTCGCCAACACCGATGGTGCCCTTTTCGCTGGCATGGATCTGGTCGCGGCGTTCGAAATTCTCGTCGCGATCGCGGTCGGCGGTGGGATCGGCCTCGTCATCGCGCGCCGGATCGCGATGACGGCGATGCCGCAGCTCGTCGCGGCCTTCCACAGCCTCGTCGGTATGGCCGCGGTGCTGGTCGGCTGCGCGGCCTATCTCAATCCCGGCGCGTTCGGGATCGCCGATCTGGTGACGCCGATGATCGGTGATCCGTTCATGGCGATCCACCCCGTCAGCCGGGTCGAAATGGGGCTTGGTGTCGCGATCGGCGCGATCACCTTCTCCGGCTCGGTCATCGCCTTTGCCAAATTGAACGGCAATATGTCGGGCAAGCCGATCCTGCTGCCGTTCCGCCATGTCATCAACTTCGGCGTGCTCGCGGCGATCGTCGGGCTGGTCGCCTGGTTCACGCAGGATCAGTCGCCCTGGATTTTCTGGACGATCACCGCGCTGTCGTTCGCGATCGGCTTCCTGCTCATCGTGCCCATCGGCGGTGCGGACATGCCGGTCGTGGTCTCGATGCTCAACAGCTATTCGGGCTGGGCGGCCGCCGCGATGGGGTTCACGCTCCACAACACCGCGATGATCATCACCGGCGCGCTGGTGGGCTCGTCGGGCGCGATCCTGTCGTACATCATGTGCCGCGCGATGAACCGCAGCTTCGTCAGCGTGATCGCGGGCGGCTTCGGTGGCGATAGCGGCGGGGCAAGCGGTGGTGGCGCGGCGATCGACCGTCCGTGGAAGCGCGGCTCGGCCGAGGATGCGGCGTTTCTGATGAGCCAGGCCGAACAGGTCATCATCGTCCCCGGTTACGGCATGGCGGTGGCGCAGGCGCAGCACGCGCTGCGTGAGATGGGCGACAAGCTCAAGGAAGCCGGTGTGCGCGTCAAATACGCGATCCATCCGGTCGCGGGGCGGATGCCGGGCCACATGAACGTGCTGCTCGCCGAGGCCAATGTGCCCTATGACGAGGTGTTCGAGCTCGAGGACATCAACTCCGAATTCGCGCAGACCGATGTCGCCTTCGTGATCGGCGCCAACGACGTCACCAATCCGGCGGCCAAGACCGACAAATCGTCGCCGATCTACGGCATGCCTGTGCTCGATGTCGAAAGGGCCAAGACGGTGTTGTTCATCAAGCGCTCGATGGGCGGCGTGGGCTATGCCGGTGTCGACAATGAGGTCTTCTATCGCGACAACACGATGATGCTGCTCGCCGACGCCAAGAAGATGGTCGAGGAAATCGTCAAGGCGCTCGATTGAGGCCATGGCGGTGACGGGGGCCTTTGCACACGAAGCAGGTTTCCCCGCCACATCGATCAATGCGCTCGTGATCGCTGCCGATGCAGCGGCTGCTGGTCCCGCCCGTGATGCGTTGGCTGCTGCCGGCACGCGCCTTGCCGGCGTCGCCGATCCCACCGATGCCAGCGCGTTTGACGAGCCGGTCGATCTCATCCTGCTCGAAGCGCAAACGCTTGGCGACGCGGCGCTCGACGCGCTGTTGCCGCGCCTCGATACATGGGCGCGCGAACGAGGGGCACGCGTCATCGTGGCACTGACGATGGCACAGATTGATCCGGTTTCGCGTCACCTGCTCGGCGGCAACGTCGATCTGTTGTGCGAGCCGGATGCTGCGCAACGGCTGCTTGCGGTGATGCTGGCGTGTTCGGGGCATGCCGGCGGCGTCGAGGATCGCAGCCGCGAGGCCGAACGGCTGCGGCAGATGAATGAGGAAGTCGCGCGGATCGCCGAAGCGCTGGCGCGGCTCGCGCAGCGGGGGCCGACCGCGCCGAGCGAGAATGTGGTCAGCGATCGTCGGCCCGGCTTTCGCGCGGCCGAGGTGGTGCCTGGCGCCATCGTCGAGGCGCGCGACCTGCGCGATGCGATCCGATCGCGCCGCCTGCGCGACCAATATATTGCCGGCGGGCTGTTCGAGGATCCGGCGTGGGACATGCTGCTCGATCTGTTCGCCGCCGATCTCGAGGGCAGTCGGGTGTCGGTATCGAGCCTGTGTATTGCCGCTGCGGTCGCGCCTACCACCGCGCTGCGCTGGATCGGGCGGATGACCGAGGCGGGGCTGTTGGGCCGCACCCCCGACCCCGACGATCGCCGCCGCGCCTTCGTGATGCTTGGTGCGTCGACGCGGCAGGCGATGCTCGATTATTGCACCGCTGCCAAACGTCAGGGGCTGCCGATCGCGTGATGCTCGGAGCCGCAGGCGTGTCAGCGGCAAGACGTTAGTCGAGCAGCCCGAGCCGGCTCTGCTTTTCGTACAGGTCGCGATAATGCTGCGTGCGCGTGACACGCAGCCCCGGCATGCCGGCGACATCGACCGCGCGCTGCCAGCTTTCCAGTTCGTCCGAAGACAGCCGATAGCGCGCGCACGCCTCCTCGCTGGTCAGCAAGCCGCCACGAATCGCCGCCACGACTTCCGCCTTGCGCCGGATGATCCACCGCTTGGTATCGGCGGGCGGCAGCGAGTTGAGCGTCAGCGTCTCGCCCAGGGGGCCGATGACCCCCAGTCGATGAACCTTGCTATCTGCGCCCATGATGACCTCCGAAATACGCTACCGGCGCCCTCCACCGGAGCGCGAGGAGTCCCCCACAAATGACGTGCAGGCTGGCCGGGAAAGGTAAATTATTTCTTAACGCGTTATCGCGACGGCCGGATTAGCGGCGCGCGTGGTTGTGCGGCGGGCAAAGCCGGGGGCGACGTTTCGTCGGCGTTCAGGCGACACTTGCACACGCGCAAAAGCCCGCTATGACGCGGCGTTCGCTGGTTGGGGCGATTAGCTCAGTTGGTAGAGCGCTTCGTTTACACCGAAGATGTCGGCAGTTCGAGCCTGTCATCGCCCACCATTCTTATTGCCGCGCTCGATCTGCGCTCGCCCTGAGTCAATCGAAGGGCCGTCGCGCGTTGGTGTCCGCCGCGGCTATAGCCCCCGGACCAGCCGTACCGCACGCGCGATCCACGGCGGATCGGCAACGACCTGCTGGCGCCCGCCCGCGCCCGGCGGCAATAAATGGAGCTTGCCCGGTGTGCCCGGCTCACGCCCGATCAGCCGGCCGAACAGGAAGCGTCCGGCGGCGCGCGGCACCAGCACGTCGCAGTTGAGCGCCTGGGTAAAAGCGTCGGGAGCGAGTTGCTCGCACCAGATGGCATCGCCCGCGCGGTAATCGCCGATGCTGTCGGCCACCGTCACCGCGACGAACCCCGGCCCCGGCAGCGGCGGCGTCACCGCCTCGGGTCGCGTCGGCGCATGGGTGCCGGCGGCGGTCAGGATCGCGGCGACGGGCAGGTCCGCGCGGTCGGGCAGCTTGACCAGATCGGCGGCCGCCACCCCCAGCGCCGCGGCGATCCGATTGAGCCAGTCGACCGAGACGGTCCGTGTACCGGTTTCGAGGCGTCCGATCGTCTGCGCGGTGGTCGGCGGATCGCATGCCCGGGCGACTTCGTCGAGCGTCAGCCCCTTGGCGCGGCGCACTTCGCGGATCGCGGTGATCATCCAAGCTTCCTTTTAACCGGTCTGGTTTCTTGCTGTCCTACAATCCTGCCGATGTGGCAAGCCTTCGCGCGACTCGGCGATGGAGGACAGGATGCGCGATCTCGCGGAAAGGCATGTGGACGAACACGGTGTGATCCGGGCCGGAAGTGCCGAGCCACGGCGCCGCAGTGTGACGGTCAACCTTGCCGAATCGCCCCTGTCGTGGCTCGCGTCGCGGGGCTTCGTTTCGGCGCGGCAGGTCGAGGCGGGCGAGCGGCTGCGCGCCGATTACGAACGCGCGGCGCTGGGCGCGCGGATCACGATGCGCTGGGATGCGACGCCGCACGCGCGCCACGCGGCACCGCAGGTCCCCGATCCGACCACCATGCAGATCGACGCCAAGCGGCGCTTCGATGCCGCGATCGCGGGCGTTGGCGCGGGGCTCTCCGATATCCTGTGGCGGGTGGTGTGCGCGGGCGAGGGGTTGCCCGCCGCCGAGCGCGGGCTCGGCTGGCCGGCGCGCGCGGGCAAGCTCGTACTGGGTATCGCGCTCGATCGGCTCGGAGATCATTATCGATTGCCCTGAGCGGCGGCATCGGATGGGCAGCGATCGCGTGGGCCACGCCAATCGAGCAGCGGGGAAGAGGGCCAGCGATCGGTCGTGCCGCTTCGTTGCGGCACGCGCCACCTCGCGTGGGCGCTTGAACATTGCCGTCGAAGCGGCGATGGCGCCAGCGTGACCACCGCGCTCACCCGGCGATCGATTTTCGCACAGGCCTGGCCGATCATGCTCGGCCAGACGACGGTGCCGCTGGTCGGGCTCGTCGATACCGCGGTAATCGGCCACACCGCCGATGCCACCGCGCTTGCCGGGGTCGCGCTCGGCGCGACGATCATCAACCTCTTGTTCTGGACCTTCGGCTTCCTGCGCATGGGGATGACGGGGATGACCGCACAGGCCGAGGGCGCGGGCGACGTCGCCGAGGTCGAGGCGATGCTGTTGCGTGGCCTCGCGCTCGGTTTCGGGCTCGGGCTCGTGCTGTTCGCGCTCCAGATCGTGCTGATCCCGCTTGCTTTTGCGTTGCTCGCGGGCGGCGCCGGGCTCGATGCGGCGGCGGAGGGCTATGTCGCCGCGCGGTTCCTCGGTGCGCCGGCGTCGCTTGCGGTGTTCGCGATCAACGGCTGGCTGCTCGGGCTGGGCCGGACACGCGCCGCGCTGGCGCTTCAAGTCGTGATGAACCTCGTCAATATCGTGCTCAGCGTGCTGTTCGTCTGGTATTATGGGATGGGCGCGCGCGGCGTCGGGCTTGGCACCGCGTGTGCCGAATGGGTCGCGCTGGTCGTCGGCGTGCTGATTGCGTGCCGCTATACCGGTGGGCTCGCGGTGTGGCGCCGGTTGCGCGCCAGGCGGCTGTTCGCGCGGGAGGCGATACGGCGGCTGTTCGCGGTCAATGCCGACATCATGATCCGCACCATCGCGTTGCTGCTGCTGTTCGCCTGGTTCACCAATGCCGGGGCGCGGCTGGGTGAGACGACGCTAGCGGCGAATCAGGTATTGATGCAGTTCGTCAGCGTGTCGGCCTTCGTGCTCGATGGCTTCGCCTTCACCGCCGAATCGCGCATCGGCCAGGCGATCGGCGCGGGGTCGGCGACGTCGCTGCGCCGCGCGATCCGGTTGATCGGCGAATTTTGTCTCGCCGCCGGGGTCGCCTTCGCGCTTTTCTTCTGGGTGGGCGGCGGCGCTTTCATCGCCGCGCTGGCGAGCAATCAGGAGGTGCGCGCGATCGCCGTCTCGATGCTGCCGCTGGTGGCGATCGTCCCCGCGATCGGCGCGCCGGCCTGGCTGCTCGACGGTATTTTCATCGGCGCGACGCGCGGCCGGGCGCTGCGCAATGCTGCGATTCTCGCTACCGCCGCCTATATCGTCACCGATCTGCTGCTGCGCCCGGCGGGGGTGTGGGGGATGTGGCTCGCGCTGGTGTTGAGCTATATCTATCGCGCGGCGGCGCTGGGGGCGTTTCTGCCGGGGTTGCTACGCTCTGTTGCACTCGCGAAGAGGGCGCCGTAGAGCCCGCCTCGATTCCCCTCCACGGAGCTGCCGACCATGTCCGAGAAGATCAACCGCGTCGTTCTTGCCTATTCGGGCGGGCTGGACACGAGCGTGATTCTCAAATGGCTCCAGCAAACCTATAATTGCGAGGTCGTTACTTTCACCGCCGATCTCGGGCAGGGCGAGGAACTCGAGCCCGCACGCAAGAAGGCCGAGGCCGCGGGCGTCCGCCCCGAACATATCTTCATCGATGATCTGCGCGAGGAATTCGTCAAGGATTACGTCTTCCCGATGATGCGCGCCAACGCGCTTTACGAGGGGCTGTACCTGCTCGGCACCTCGATCGCGCGGCCGCTGATCGCCAAGCGCCAGGTCGAGATCGCGCGTCAGGTGGGGGCCGATGCGGTGTCGCACGGCGCGACCGGCAAGGGCAACGATCAGGTTCGTTTCGAGCTCGGCTATTACGCGCTCGCGCCCGACATCAAGGTGATCGCGCCGTGGCGCGAATGGGATCTCAACAGCCGCACCGCGCTGATCGATTTCGCCGAAAAGCACCAGATCATGGTACCCAAGGACAAGCGCGGCGAATCGCCCTTTTCGACCGATGCGAACCTTCTGCACACCTCGTCCGAAGGCAAGGTGCTCGAGGATCCGTGGGAGGTGGTGCCCGATTACGTCTATTCGCGCACCGTCAATCCCGAGGACGCGCCTGACGCGCCTGAGATCATCACGATCGATTTCGAGCGCGGCGATGGCATCGCGCTCAACGGCGAGGGCGTCAGCCCCGCCACGTTGCTCACCCGGCTCAACGATCTCGGTCGCAAGCACGGCATTGGTCGGCTCGATCTGGTCGAGAACCGCTTTGTGGGCATGAAGTCGCGCGGCATGTATGAGACGCCCGGCGGCACCATCTATCACGCCGCGCATCGCGGCATCGAGCAACTGACGCTCGATCGCGGCGCCGCGCACCTCAAGGACGAACTGGCGGTGCGCTACGCCGAACTGGTCTATAACGGCTTCTGGTTCGCGCCCGAACGCGAGATGCTCCAGGCGGCGATCGATCACAGCCAGGAAAAGGTCGCCGGGACGGTACGGCTCAAGCTCTACAAGGGCAGCGTCAACGTCATCGGCCGCAAGTCGCCCAACAGCCTCTATTCGGAAAAGGTCGTGACCTTCGAGGACGACGAGGGCGCCTATGACCAGCGCGACGCGGAAGGCTTCATCAAATTGAACGCGCTTCGGCTCCGCTTGCTGGGCCGCCGCGATCGCGGCTGAGCGGCGCCCGCGCGGTCGTGCCGCTTAACGGTTGCGGTTGAGATCGGTCCCCCCGTAAGGCACGCGAATGGAACAGCAGCGACAGTGGTGGAACCAGCGGTGGGTGCTCGCGGCGCTGGTGGCGCTTGCGGCTGTCCCGCTGCTGTGGCCGACGGTGCCGCCGCTGGTCGACCTTCCGGGGCACATGGCGCGCTATCGCGTCCAGCTCGATTACGGCACCTATCGCTGGCTCGATGATTGGTACGCGTTCGAATGGTCGCTGATCGGTAATCTCGGGATCGATCTCCTCATCGAACCGCTCGGGCGGCTGCTGGGGGTTGAACTCGCCGTCAAGCTGATCGTGATCGCGATCCCCGTGCTCACCGTCAGCGGGCTGCTGTGGATCGCGCGCGAGGTGCATGGGCATGTCCCGGCGACCGCGCTGTTCGCGCTGCCGATCGCTTATTCGTACCCGTTCCATTTCGGGTTCGCCAATTTCACGCTGTCGATGGCGCTGGCGCTCAACGCCTTCGCCTTGTGGCTGCGGCTCGGGCGGCAGAACCGCATCGCCTTGCGCGCGGCGGTCTTTATCCCGCTCTCCTGCGCGATCTGGCTGTGCCATACCTATGGCTGGGGCGTGCTCGGCGTCCTCGCCTTTTCGGGCGAACTGGTCCGCCAGCGCGATCGGGGCCATCCGTGGTTCAAGGCGTGGTTCCGCGCGATTCCGCATTGCCTTGTGCTTGCGCTGCCGATGGTGCTGATGGCGATGTGGCGCAGCGGCCAGCATGTCTCGGGCCAGACCGCGGACTGGTTCAACTGGGGGGCCAAGGTCGCCTGGCTGGTGATGATGCTGCGTGATCGCTGGATGGCGTTCGATATTGCTTCGGTCGCGATCCTCTATCTGATCCTGCTCAAGGGTATCCGCGATCCCAATATCCAATATTCGCGCAACCTGACCCTGTCGGCGCTGTTCCTGATCGCGGTCTATGTCCTGTTGCCCCGGATCGTGTTCGGATCGGCTTATGCCGACATGCGGCTTGCGCCCTATCTGGCCGGGATCGCGGTGCTTGCTTTGCGCCCCAAGCCCGGGCTTTCGATGCGCGGTGCGTCGTTGCTCGCGGCGGCCGGGCTGGCTTTCTTTGGCGTTCGGATCACCGCGACGACCGCGAGCCTCTATCTTTACGATCGCAGCTGGAAACAGGAACTCACCGCGCTCGATCATGTCCCGGTCGGGGCCAGGATGGTGTCGTTCGTCGGGGTCGCCTGCCGCAATATCTGGTATGGCCCGCGCTTCGAGCATCTGCCTGCCTTCGCGCTTGAGCGACGGCTGGCTTTTTCCAACGACCAATGGTCGATGGCTGGCGCGCAATTGCTGACATTGCGCTATCGCGCCGCGCAGGGCTTCGGGCATGATCCGTCGCAGATCACCACCTTGACGCAATGCCCGAACGAATTGTGGCGGCCGATTGCCAAGGCGCTCGCCGATTTCCCGCGGTCGGCGTTCGATTATGTCTGGCTGATCCAGCCCCCGCCTTACGATCCCGCGCTGACCAAGGGCATGACGCCGATCTGGCGATCGGGGACAAGCGTTCTGTACCGGATCGACGATCACACCCAGCCCGCGCCGTTCAACCCTTCCTGAACGGCATCATCTCGGCGAGGAAATGGCGGTCGGCCTCGACCGCCTCGCGCTCGCGGGCCAGGAAATCGGCGACCGCGCGGCGGAATCCGGGATCGGGCAGGTAATGCGCGGAAAAGGTCGGCACCGGCTCATAGCCGCGCGCGAGCTTGTGCTCGCCCTGCGCGCCTGCCTCGACGGTCGCCAGCCCGCGCGCGATCGCGGCGTCGATGGCCTGATAATAGCACAATTCGAAATGGAGGAACGGCACCTCTTCGATCGCTCCCCAATAGCGGCCATAGAGCGTGTCGGCGCCGATCAGGTTGAGCGCGCCCGCGATCGCTCGGCCGTCGCGTTCGGCGAGGATCAGCAGCACTTTGTCCGCCATCGCCTGCCCGAGCAGCGAGAAGAACGCGCGGGTCAGGTAGGGGCGCCCCCATTTGCGCGATCCGGTATCCTGATAGAATTGCCAGAACGCGTCCCAATGCGCCTCGGTGATGGCGTCGCCGGTCAGATGGCGGATCGTCAGCCCGGCCGCCGCTTTGGCGCGTTCGTGCCGGATCGCCTTGCGCTTGCGTGAGGCGAGTTGGCCCAGAAAATCGTCGAAGCAGCGATAGCCCCGATTCTGCCAATGGAATTGCGTCCCCTGCCGGATCAGCCAGCCCGCCGCCTCGAAATACGGCACCTGATCGGCGGCGGCGAACGTTGCATGGGCGGAGGATAGGCCGTGCTGATCGGTGACCGCCTCGATTGCGGCGATCAGCGCCGGCGCCAGCGCCGCGTCGCGCAGCAGCAGGCGCGGGCCCGGTACCGGTGTGAACGGCACCGCGACCTGGAGCTTGGGGTAATAAGCACCTCCGGCGCGCTCCCAGGCGTCGGCCCAGGGGTGATCGAAGACATATTCGCCCTGGCTGTGGCTCTTGGCGTACGCCGGGGCGATCGCGCAGGGCCGTCCGTCCGGCCCGTCGACGACGATCGGCAACGGTTGCCAGCCGGCCGCCGCCGTCGCGCTTCCCGATTGTTCGAGCAGCGCGAGGAAGGCGTGGCCGACGAACGGATTGGCATTGCCCGCGCAGGCATCCCAATCGGCGGCGTCGATCGCTTCGACACCGGGCATCAGCCGGGCGGTCACCGCCCGGCTCACGAACGGCCCGTCGCGTGGATCAGTCGATCGCGTCCTTGATGCCCTTGCCGACCATCAGCCCGAGCACGAGCAGGATGACGGCGATCGCGATCACGATGAAGAACAGCATCTTGGCGATGCCCACAAAGGCACCGCCGAGCGCGGTGAACCCGAGCACGCCGAGAGCCAGCCCGGCAACCAGAAAGAGAAACGCCCATTTGAGCATCGTGCATCTCCGATTCGCCGCGCCGGTTCAATCGCGTGCCCGGATAATCGTTGCGGCTCAGTTCTTGCGGCTCGCCTCGAACAGGAACCAGGCGCGCTCTTCGGCCTGATCGGTCCATTCGTCGAGGATGCCGCTGGTCGCATTGTCCTTGGCATCGTCGACGATGTCCTTGGCCTCGCGCAACGCCTCGACCAGCTTGCGATTGTCGTCGCGCAATTCCGCGAGCATGTCTTCGGGCGTCACGAATTCGCTGTCATTGTCGTTGATCGACTGATGCCGCCCGACATCGCCGATCGAGCGCAGGGTGGTGTTGCCCGTCTTGCGCACGCGCTCGGCGATCTGATCGGTGGTGGCCAGGATCTGCGCCGCCTGGGCGTCGAACATCAGGTGATAATCGTGAAAATGCGGCCCCGAGACGTGCCAGTGGAAATTCTTGGTCTTGAAATAGAGCGCGTACGAATCGGCGAGGATGCCGTTCAGGGCTTCGGCGACCGTCTTGGCGGCGTTGGTCGTGAGGTCGGTCGGCGTCTTCAGCGGCGCCTTGGTCGTGGCCATCGTGGATGCTCCTTGATTGATGAGTCTGTCGTTGCACTAACGATTCGACCCCCACATTGGGTCCAGCATCCCCTCATGCAATGTCTCGATCACGGCGATCGATGCGCGCAGACGAGCGTTCGGGCGATCGACTCAGGCGGCCAGTACGGCCACCGCGCGCTCGGTCTCGGCGATCCAGCCGCCGCCAAGCACGCGCTCGCCGGCGTAGAGCACTGCCGCCTGTCCGGGCGCGACGCCATATTCGGGCGCGTCGAACACCAGATCGTCGCCCAGGATGCGCGCGGGCACCGGCTTGGCGAGCGAGCGCACCTTGGCGGTGACGGCGCCGGTGTGGCGTTCTCCGATCCAGTTGATGTCGGTCAAGCGCGCCGCGCGCACCGCGAGCGCTGCCTTGGGACCAACCACCAGCCGCCGCGTGTCGGGCTCCAGCCGGATCACGTACAGCGGTTCTGCCTGGCCGCCGAGCTCGATCCCGCGCCGCTGGCCGACGGTGAAATGGATCAGCCCGCGATGCTCGCCCAGCTTGTGGCCCGCCTCGTCGACGATATCGCCCGCCGCATCGGCTTCGGGCCGGAGCTTCTTGACCAGCCCGGCATAATTGCCGTCGGGCACGAAGCAGATATCCTGGCTGTCGGGCTTGGCGGCGACGCCGAGGCCCAGTTCGACCGCGATCTCGCGCACGCGCGCCTTGGGGAGCGCGCCCAGCGGGAAGCGCAGGAAATCGAGTTGGTCGGTGGTGGTCGCGAACAGGAAATAGCTCTGGTCGCGGGCCGGATCGATCGCGCGGTGCAGTTCGGGGCCGGTGGGGCCTTCGACGCGGCGGATATAATGGCCGGTGGCCAGCGCGTCCGCGCCGAGTTCCCGCGCGAGCCCGAACAGGTCGGTGAATTTGGGCCCCATGTTGCACTTGACGCACGGGATCGGCGTGCGGCCGGCGAGATATTCGTCGGCGAAATCGTCGATCACCTGCGCGCGGAAGCTCGTTTCGTGATCGAACACGTAATGCGCGATTCCCAACCGGTCACACACGGCACGCGCGTCGCGAATGTCGCGGCCCGCGCAGCACGATCCCGCGCGGCCCACTGCCTCGCCGTGGTCGTAGAGCTGGAGTGTGACGCCGATCGTCTCGGCGCCGGTGGCGTGCGCGAGTGCGGCCACCACCGAGCTGTCGACGCCGCCCGACATGGCGACGACGATACGGCGGCCGGTCAAATCCGCGCCGAGCTGGAAATCGCCTTCGATCATCGGCGTCGCCCATAAGCCACGCGGCGCGGCGATGCAAAGCGAGGACGGTTTCCAAGCCGTTGCCGCCGAGTTTACCGGACCTTCAGACACGCCGCGTAGGACGGATTTTCCGAACATGTAGAAATGAAAAGGTCCGTCGGGCGTTGGTCGATCTGAGTTTCAGCCGTTTTGACAAGAGCGAGGCGATCGTCGGTCTGCCGCCCGATCTGGCGGTGATGATGGTCTCGGTCTCGGCGCGCCAGGCCACGAGCCCGACGGCAATGTTTTTCGCGCGACAGACGTGCCCGCCGTTCGAGACAAACCTGCTCGCGCCCGCGCACGGTGCTTTCAATGCGTTGGTCGCCGCCTCGCTGCGCCATCGGCGGGAGGCGTAAATGCGCCGTTTACCGTGCCGCTTCAGGCGATGTTGAAGCCCCTGCGTCAGAGCTTGTGCCGTGTTGAGTGAAACAGGGGGCCCCCGCCCCCCGATGAGGTGTAGATGATCGAGAACCAGAAGATTCGCCCTGCCAGGGTAATCGGCCCGCTCGGCGAACCGCTGACGCTGGAGACGCTGCCGCCTGCCGACACGACCCGCTGGGTGGTGCGGCGCAAGGCCGAGGTCGTCGCTGCGGTCAACGGCGGCCTGCTGACGGTGGACGAAGTGTGCGATCGCTACGGCCTTACCGCCGAGGAATTCGCGAGCTGGCAGCGTGCGATCGATCGTTCGGGCATGCCGGGACTGCGCGTGACGCGCATCCAGCATTACAAGTCGCTCTACGAGCGCCAACAGAAATATTGAAGCAAAGGCTGATAAACAAAACGCCTGCGGAACAAGATGCCCCGCTCGCGAGTCTTTCCGTTTACCACCCGGCGACATACCGGGTTATGAACGGAGGGACGGCTTCATGAATATCATCATCTGGCTGATTATCGGCGGTGTCATTGGCTGGCTTGCGAGCCTGATCATGCGGACCGACGCCCAACAGGGTATTCTGCTCAACGTTGTCGTCGGCGTCGTCGGTGCGTTTGTCGGCGGGCTGATCTTCACCGGCGGGTCGATCAACAATGCGCCGCTGACAATCTATTCGTTCCTGGTCTCACTGCTTGGTGCGATCATCCTGCTGGCGATCGTCAATCTGATACGGCGCGGTAGCGTCCGTTGATCTGATCCGATCACATCAGGGGTAGATGAGGCGCCGCCCGGCCGCACCGGGCGGCGCCTTCTTTCATTTGAGCAGGAAGCGGACCTGGAGATTGACGGTCACGTCGGTCTCGCCGGGGACGATCGGCGTATCGGCGGCGGCGGCGGCACGCATGGCGTACATCACCGGACGTGGTGGCGGATAGCCGGCGTTGCTTCCGCTCTCGCTGATCGAAACGATACGCGCGACCCGCAGACCAGCGGCATTGGCGTAGAGTTCGGCACGTGCGCGCGCCTGCTTGACGGCATCGGCGCGCGCCTCGTCGAGCGCGGCGTCGGGTTTGTCGAGCGAGAAGTTGGGGCCGTCGATCTGGTTGGCGCCCTGTTTGACCAGCGCATCGAGGATCGTCCCGCTTTTGGCGACGTCGCGGAAACGAATCGAGACCGAATTGGTCGCCTGATAGCCGGTGATGACCGGCGGCTGGTTGTCGCCATACCGATATTGCGGCGACAGTTGCACATTGGCGGTCGCGATGTCGCGTGCAGCGACGCCCGCCGCTTTCAGCGCGCCGAGCACGCCAGCCATGCGCTGGGCATTGTCGCTGAGCGCGGCAGCGGCGGTCGGGGCCTGCGTGACCACGCCGGCGCGAATCGTGGCGAGATCGGGGACGCGGGTACTTTTGCCCGCGGCGGTGATGTCGAGCAGCGTGCCGTCGGGCAGCATGGCGGGCGTTGCGTCGGGGAGCGTTTGCGCGGCTGCCGGTATGGCGGCGACCGGCGCTGCAGCGAGGGCAATAGCGAGACGGTGCATAGATATTCTCCTGAAATCAACGCTAAGCGGCCTCTCGGGGTTGCCTGCCTAACCTGCGCTGAACGGCATGCTCAGGCGCGGCGGGCGAGCATCCATCGATAAGCAAGCATCAGTGCGATCGCGCCAAGCCCGGCGGCGATGTCGTTGCCCCAGCCCACACCGATCGGCCAGCCGAGAATCTGCGCGATCATGCCGCCGCACAGCGCACCGACGATGGCGATCAGGATGGCAACGACGAAACCGCCGGGATCACGGCCGGGCATCAGCAGCCGTGCGATCACGCCCACGACGATGCCGATCAGCACCCATTCCAGCATCGAGCGCTCGGGCATCGATCCTGATCTCCTCTCGCGCGCTGCTGTGCCGCAGCCTGGCGGTATTCTCTGCGCAACGATCCTCCATTGCAACCGTTTCTCCCATGGAACGAGTTGCAGGTTGCCGGGGCCGCGTCATGCAATGCCGTCAAAAAAAGCGCATGCGACCGCTTGAGTGCGGTGATATATTTCTATAATACACCCCTCCACAGAAACGGCAGGACGGCCGGACGGGAAAGTGACACAGCACATGAACTACGAATCGGGGGCGGTCGGCGAGGCAGAGCGCTATACGTTGCCGGATATGAGCGAGGGTGGCGGGCGCCGTCGTCGCTGGGTCGTCTACGCCGTGGTCGCCGCGGCGATTGTGCTGGTGGTCGGCTATCTCGCGCTCGGCCATTCGAAACCGGTGGACCAGCCGTTCGGCGCGGTCGATCCGAGCACGCAGATTCCGACGGTCTCGGTCATGCAGCCCGGCAACGACACCATTGTCCGCGATATTTCGGCGACCGGCACGATCGCTGCGCGCCGTGAAATGCCGGTCGGCGTCGCGGGTGAGGGCGGGCGCGTGACGCGCGTGCTCGTCGATGCCGGCACATGGGTGAAGGCGGGGCAGGTGCTCGCGATGGTCGATCGGTCGGTGCAGGCCGAGACCGCGACATCGCTGGCCGCGCAGGTCCGTGTCGCCGAGGCCGATGCCAAGCTCGCCCAGTCCGATCTCGATCGCGCCCGGCAACTCGTATCGCGCGGGTTCATTTCGCAGGCCGATATCGACAGCAAGACCGCCACGCGTGACGCCGCGGTCGCCCGCGTCAACGTCGCCAAGGCGTCGCTTGCCGAAACCCATGCGCGCAACAGCAGGCTCGATATCCGCGCGCCTGCGGCGGGGCTGGTGCTGACGCGCGACGTCGAGCCCGGCCAGATCGTGAGCGCGGGTAGCGGCGTGCTGTTCCGGGTCGCGCTGGGCGGCCAGATGGAAATGCAGGCGAAGCTCGCCGAAGCGGATCTCGCGCGGTTGTCGACCGGTGTGTCGGCGACGGTAACCCCGGTGGGGACCGATCAGCATTTCACTGGCCAGATCTGGCAGATTTCGTCGGTCATCGATCCGACCACGCGTCAGGGCATTGCGCGGATCGCGCTCGCTTATGCGCCGGCGCTTCGCCCCGGCGGGTTCGCCTCGGCGCAGATCATCGCGGGCTCGAATCAGGCGCCGCTGCTTCCCGAATCGGCGGTGCAGAGCGACGGCGGACGCAATTACGTCTATATCGTCGGCAAGGACGACAAGGTCGTCCGCCGCGACGTGACGACGGGCGAGGTGTCCGACAAGGGCGTGGCGATCGCCAAGGGGCTCGACGGCAGCGAGCGTGTCGTCGTCTCCGCGGGCGCTTTCCTCAACCCCGGTGACAAGGTGAAGCCGGTCCTCCAGAAGCGCGCGAACTAAAAGGCCGAAGCCATGAACTTCCGCAACATCTCCGCCTGGTCGATCCGGAACCCGGTTCCGTCGATCGTCCTGTTCGTCGCATTGACGCTGGCAGGGATGGTCAGCTTCATGCGGATGGACGTCAATAACGAGCCTGACATCGATTTCCCGATCGTCTGGGTCGTGATCTCGCAGCCGGGCGCCGCGCCTTCCGAAATGGAGACTCAGATCACGCAGCGCGTCGAATCGGCGGTGCGCAGCCTGCCGGGGATCGACGAGATCAATTCGACCGTGACCGAAGGCCAGTCCCAGACGGTGATCCAGCTCGATATCGGCACGCCGATCGATCGCGCGGTCGAAGACGTGCGCAGCGCGGTCCAGCAGATCAGGAGCGACCTGCCCGACGGTATCCTCGAGCCGCAGATCGGCCGCGTCGATACCACCAATAACGACCTTGCAAGCTTCTCCGCGATCGCCACCGACATGACGATCGAGGAATTGAGCTGGTATATCGACAACGACGTCGCCAAGGAATTGCTCTCGGTGCCCGGCATGGCCGGGGTCAATCGCAACGGCGGCGTCAGCCGCGAAATTCGCGTCATCCTCGATCCGGTCAAGCTTCAGGCGCACGGGTTGACCGCGAGCGGGGTCAACCAGCAACTTCGCCAGGTCAATCTGAACGCGGCGGGCGGCAAGGCCGAAATCGCCGGGTCCGAACAGGCGGTGCGCGTGCTCGGCAATGCCGATACCGCTTATACGCTCGGCCAGACGCAGATTGCGGTCGGCAACGGCACGACGATCAAGCTCGCCGACATCGCCCAGGTCAAGGATCTCTACGCCGAGCTCAAATCGTCGTCGGCGATCAACGGCCGCCAGGTCGTCAGTTTCGACATCCAGCGCGCCAAGGGCTCGTCGGACGTGACCGTTTATCACGGCGCGGTCGAGAAGCTCAAAGACCTCGAGACGCGCAACCCCAAGGTTCAGTTTCACCAGCTCTACAACAACGCCAAATATGCCGAGGAGCAATATGCAAGCGCGATCGACGCGATGGTCGAGGGCGCGTTCCTCGCGGTCGTGGTCGTGTTCCTGTTCCTGCGCGATTGGCGCGCGACGCTGATCTCGGCGCTCGCGATTCCCCTGTCGGCGATCCCCAGTTTCTGGTTCATCGAGATGATGGGGTTCAACCTCAACCAGATGACCTTGCTCGCGCTCAGTCTGGTCGCGGGCGTGCTGGTCGACGATGCGATCGTCGAGATCGAGAATATCGTCCGCCATATGCGCAGCGGCAAAACCGCGTATCAGGCCGCGATCGACGCCGCCGACGAGATCGGCCTGGCGGTGCTCGCGACCACGATGTCGATCGTCGCGGTGTTCCTGCCCGTGGGGTTGATGCCCGGCGTCGCGGGGCAGTTCTTCAAGAATTTCGGCCTCACCGTCGTCGTCTCGGTGGTGATGAGTCTGGCGGTCGCGCGGCTGGTGACGCCGATGATCGCTGCCTATTTCCTCAAATCCTTCGGCCACGCCAAGCACGGCGAAGGTCGGATGATGGATGGCTATATGGCGATTCTGCGCTGGTCGCTCGATTCGCGCGTGGCGAAGGCGCGGGCGGCGGGACGCGGCTTTTTCGGCCGGCTGCGTGCGCGGTTCCGCGATCACCGCGTCTGGGTGTTCGGGATGGGGATCGCGTCGTTCCTGCTGACGATCGCGTGCTTCACGATGCTGCCGATGCAGTTCCAGCCCCAACAGGACGACGATTCGAGCACGGTGCGCATCGAGATGGTGCCCGGTACGACGCTCGATCAGACCAAAATCGTGGTCGATCGCGTTGCGGCGTTGCTGCGTGAACAGAAGATCGTCACCTCGGTGTATCAGCGTGCGTTCGTGGGGTCGGGCCGCGTTACCGCGCAGCTTGCCGACGATCGTACGGTAACCTCGACCGAGTTCGAGCGCGCGCTCGCGCCCAGGCTCAACCAGATCGCCGACGCACGCGTCACTTTCCAGTCGCAGGGCGGCTGGGGGTCGAGCGGGCGTGATCTGACGATCGTACTCGGGGGTGAAGATCCGAAGCTGCTCAACGACACCGCGGTCAAGCTCGTCAACGAGATGTCGAAGCTCAAGACCGTGGTCGCGCCGCGCATCACCGGTGACCTCCAGCGCCCCGAAATCGTCATTCGTCCGCGGATGGATCTCGCGGCCGATCTCGGGGTGACGACCGCGGCGATGTCGAGCGCGATCCGCATCGCGACGCTGGGCGATATCGATCAGAACAGCGCGCGCTTCTCGCTGTCGGATCGTCAGATTCCGATCCGTGTCGCGCTCGCCGAAAGCGCGCGCGAGCGGTTATCGACGATCGAGAACCTACCCGTAAGCACCCAATCGGGCGGCTCGGTGCCGCTTCGCGTGGTGGCCGATATCGGCTTCGGCGCGGGGCCGACCAAGATCGAGCGGCTCAATCAGCAGCGCCAACTCACGATCGGCGCCGATCTCGCGCCCAACGTCATCAACAGCATGGCGATGAAGGAAATCCACGCACTCCCGACGATGAAGAAGCTGCCGCTCGGCGTTCATGAGCTTCAGGTCGGCCAGGCCAAATGGCAGGCGGAGATGCTCAAGAATTTCGCGATCGCGGTGGTGTCGGGCACCTTCCTTGTGTTCGCGGTGCTGGTGCTGCTCTATCGCCGTTTCCTGCCACCGTTCGTCAACATGGGGTCGCTGCTTTTGGCGCCGCTGGGCGGGCTGCTCGCGCTGATGGTGACGGGCAATGCGCTGTCGATGCCGGTGTTCATCGGGTTGTTGATGCTGTTGGGTATCGTCGCAAAGAATTCGATCCTGCTGATCGATTTCGCGCTTGAGGAAATGAGCAAGGGTGTCGACGTCCTCACCGCGATCATCGATGCCGGGCACAAGCGCGCGCAGCCGATCGTGATGACCACGGTGGCGATGATCGCGGGCATGATTCCGACGGCGATCTCGCTGACCGGCGACAATAGCTGGCGCGCACCGATGGGCATCACCGTGATCGGCGGGCTTGCGCTGTCGACGCTGCTGACGCTGCTGATCGTGCCCGCCACCTTCAGCCTTGCGGTCGGGGTCGAGCGCTGGATCGGGCCCAAGCTCGGGCGTCGCCTGCTCACCTATCGGCCGGGCGACGGCGATGTGCCGGCGCTCGACCATCACGGCGGCCCCGCGCTGCCGGGGCGGCGCGGCGCGATCGGCTATCGCGGCGATGATGAGGAACCGCAGCCGGCCGAATGACGAATCACTTGAACAATCCTCGCCTTCGGGGATTGTTTCGGTGATGAACATTGTCACCCGCCCCTTGTCGTTGGATGCTGCATCGCCGGGGCTGGTGCGGATGCGGATCATCGCGACCGGGCTGCTCGTGCTGATGGCCGCGCTGTTCTTCATGGCGCGCGCGCTCGAACCCGCCCATCCGGGCTTCGGCTATCTACGGAGTTTCGCCGAAGCCGCGATGGTGGGCGGGCTCGCCGATTGGTTCGCGGTCACCGCCTTGTTCCGTCATCCGTTGGGGCTGCCGATCCCGCACACCGCGATCGTGCCGCGCAACAAGGATCGGATCGGGACCACGCTGGCGTCTTTCCTGCGCGCCAATTTTCTGACGCCCGCGGTGGTGGCGCGGCGGATGCGGCGCGTCGACATCGCCTCGGCGATCGGCAAGTTCCTCGCCGCCCCGCCCGAGCGCGGCCGGTTGTGGCGTGGTGCCTCACGGCTGATCGCGCACGTGCTCGAAGCGCTCGATCAGGAGCGGCTGGGCGGCATGGTCAAGGGCGCGCTGGCGCAGCGGCTGCGCGCGATCAACGCCGCGCCGGCGCTCGGCCGCGCGCTTCAGGCGGCGATGAAGGAGGATCGGCACGTTCCGCTCGTCGATGGCGGTATCCGTTGGGCGAACGCGCTGCTGACGCGCAACGAGGCGCTGATCCGATCGATGGTGCACGAGCGCTCGGGATCGATCCTGCGCTGGACCGGGCTCGACGAGACGATCGCCAACAAGATCATCGACGCGCTCGATCGGCTGCTTGGCGAGATGGCCGACGATCCCGATCATCCGCTGCGGCTCAAGATCGAAGACAGCCTCGGCGAACTCGCGTTCGATCTCCAGCACGATCCCGAAATGCGCGATCGCGTGTTCCGTTTCAAGGCGGAGATGCTCGATAACCCAGCGATCGAGCGCTGGTGGATGAGCGTATGGGAACAGATACGGCGCGGCCTGATCGGGTTGGTGCGCAACCCCAATGATGCGCTCGCCGGGCAATTCGGCGAGGCGCTGCGCCAGCTTGGCGAAACACTCCAGCACGATGACAAGCTGCGTGCGACGATCAACCGCTTCGTGCGCCGCGCGGCGGTGGGGGTCGCCGCCGATTATGGTGACGGCATCGTCCGGCTGGTGTCCGAAACGGTGCACGGATGGGATGCGCGGACGATCACCGATCGGCTCGAAAATGCGGTCGGGCGCGATCTCCAATATATCCGCGTCAACGGCACGCTGGTGGGCGGGCTGGTCGGCCTCATCATCCACACGGTCGATGTCGTGTTGTGAGCGGTGCTTGCGTCCTGTGGAAACAGCGCCGGCCGCGCGCGTCAGCGCTCCCAGTCGACGATCGGCCAACCGCGCTTGCGGGCGAGCGCGCGCAGCGGCCCGTGGGCGTTGACCGCGAACGGCTCGTCGGCCCAGCGCAGCACCGGCGCATCGGAAACATGGTCCGAATAGAAACGGATGTGGCAATCCTTGCGGTCGATGCCTTCGCGCGCCAGCCAGGCCTCGATCGCAGCGAGCTTGGCGGGGCCGTAGACGTTGTCGCCGACCATCTTCGCATAGAGCCGCCCGGTCTCGTCGATCTCCGCCTCGGTCGCGATCACGTCGTCGAACCCCAGCCGCTGCGCGATGGCGTTGACGTAGAAACGATACGATGCGGTTGCCATCACCAGCCGGTAGCCGGCGGCGCGATCCGCCGCGATCCGCTCCCGCGCGCCGGCGAATACGCCGGTCGCGGTCACACGCTCGGCGAATGCCTCGGCCGCAGCCTCGACCGCTTCGGGCGCGAGCGATCCGCCGAGCAGCAGGCGCTGCATCGTCTGCTTGAGCCGCGCGCGATCGATCACCTTGGCGACATAGCCGAGCGCGGCGACGACCGCCGCGGGCACCAGGGTCATCCGCCACGGCGCGTGGCGCCGCATCGTCCCCCACAGGAACGGCGTCCAGGTGGGGGCATGGGTGATCGTACGGTCCATATCGTAGATGGCGAGGCGCTGCATGATGGTCCCATAGGCCGCTATCGGCTTGCCGATCCAGCCTGTTTGCACCACATGGGGCAGCGATGACCGCGCCCGCAGCTTTCACCCGAGCCGATCGAGATGGCACGCTCCGTTTCACCGGTACGCTCGCGCTCGCATCGATCGGTGATCTGCCCGATCGGTTGCACGCCTTTGAGGGCAGCGTCGATCGGCTCGACATGAGCGGGATCGATCATATCGATACCGTCGGCGCGTGGCTGGTCCACCGCTTCGCGACCGAACATGGGGCCGAGATCACGGGCCTCGATGCCGATGGCCGCTACCTGCTCGACCAGGTGAGCGCGGCGGACACGCCGGTGGCGGCACGGCCTGCGACCCCCGATTCCTTCACCCGCGTACTGGGCGAGATCGGCGATGCGGTCGTCGTCAGTGTCACGACGCTCTACGGCCTGCTCGGTTTTCTCGGGGCAACGACGATCGCCTTCTGGAACGTGGTGCGCGATCCGCGCCGCTTCCGCTTCAACGCGACGGTCCACCGGTTCGAGGTGGTGGGCGTGTCGGCGCTCGGCATCATCGGGCTGATGAGCTTCCTGATCGGGATCGTGATCGCGCAGCAAGGTGCGGTGCAGTTGCGCCAGTTCGGCGCGGAGGCATTGACGATCAACCTGATTGGCCGGATCACGCTGCGCGAACTGGGTGTGCTGATGACCGCGATCATGGTCGCGGGGCGCTCGGGCTCGGCGTTCGCGGCGCAATTGGGCACGATGAAGCTGACCGAGGAAATCGATGCGATGCGCACGATCGGCGTCTCGCCGATGGAGGCGCTGGTGTTGCCGCGGACGATCTCGGCGATCGTCCTGATGCCGCTGCTGGGCTTTTACGCGTCGCTGGTGGCGATCATCGGCGGCGGGCTGTTATGCTGGGTATCGCTCGGGATTCCACCGGTCACCTTCGTCCAGCGCCTGCGCGAAGTGGTGCCGATCACCGACCTCTATGTCGGGCTGGTCAAGGCGCCGGTGTTCGGCGCGATCATCGCGATCGCGGGCTGCTTTCAAGGAATGCTCGTCGAATCGGATGCCGAGCAGGTCGGTGCGCGCACCACCAGCGCGGTGGTGCAGGCGATCTTCCTGGTGATCGTGCTCGACGCCTTTTTCGCGGTGTTCTTCACCTGGATCGGGTGGATCTGATGGCGGAGCGCGGGGAAGCGGTTGTGCGGGTGCGCGGGTTGCGAAACAGCTTCGGGACGCAGATCGTCCACGACGGGCTTGATCTTGATGTCCGCCGCGGCGAGATTTTGGGTGTGGTCGGCGGCTCGGGCACCGGCAAATCGGTGTTGATGCGCTCGATCATCGGCCTCCAGCCCCCCGATGAAGGCGAGATCACGGTGTTCGGCGAGAATGCGCTGTGCGTCGATGAGGCCGAGGCGACCGCCATGCGCAAGCGGTGGGGGGTGTTGTTCCAGGGCGGGGCGCTGTTTTCGACGCTGACCGTGGCGGAAAACATTCAGGTGCCGCTGCGCGAATTCTATCCCCATCTCGATCAGGGCCTGCTCGACGAGATCGCCGCCTACAAGGTGATCATGACCGGGCTTGCGGCCGAAGCCGGCCCCAAATATCCGTCCGAACTGTCGGGCGGGATGCGCAAACGTGCCGGGCTTGCGCGTGCGCTCGCGCTCGATCCGCAACTTCTGTTCCTCGATGAGCCGACCGCCGGGCTCGATCCGATCGGCGCGGCGGGGTTCGATGCGCTCATCAAGTCGCTGCACAAGACGCTCGGGCTGACGGTGTTTCTGATTACCCATGATCTCGATACATTGTACGCGATCTGTGATCGGGTGGCGGTGCTCGCCGATCGGCAAGTCATCGCAGCCGGCACGATCCCCGAGTTGCTCGCGTTGGATCACCCGTGGATCCAGGAATATTTCAACGGGCCGCGCGGGCGTGCCGCGACCGCCGCGGTGAAGCGCAACAAAGCGCAGCAAGAGGCAAAGGCTGATTGATGGAAACGCGTTCGAACCATGTCCTGGTCGGGGCCGTCGTGCTTATCCTGCTGCTTGTCCTCGCGTTTTTCATCGTGTGGCTGGCGCGTTTGAGCGGTGCCGAACAGAAAGAATATGACATCTTCTTCCGCCAGTCGGTCGATGGTCTCGTCAAGGGATCGGCGGTGGCCTATTCGGGCGTGCCGGCGGGGCAGGTGAAGGAGATTGCGCTCTGGAAGCCCGATCCGCAGCTCGTCCGTGTCCGCGTGGCGCTCGATCCCGACATCCCGATCCTGCGCGGAACCACCGCGACGGTGCAGAGCAGCTTCACCGGCACCAGCACGGTGGCGCTCGATGGCGGCGAGAAGGGGCAACCCGAGATCGCCTGCCCCAAGGAGAATGCGGTTACGCAATGCCCGTTCGACGTGCCGGTGATCCCGACCCGGATCGGCGGGCTCGGTGCGGTGCTCAATTCGGCACCGCAATTGCTCGAACGGCTGTCGGCGCTGACCGAACGGCTGACGCAGATGCTCTCGGACAAGAATCAGGCGTCGATCGCCGGTATTCTCGACAACACCAACCGGCTCACCGATGCCCTTGCCGATCGCGCGCCCGAAATTGCCGCGACGCTCGCGCAGACACGGATCGCCGTCCAGCAGGCGGGCGATGCGGCCGAAAAGATCGGCGATCTCGCCGCGACCACCAACGGCGTGTTGTCGGAAGACGTGCGGCCGGCGATGGTCAATCTCAACGCCGCGATCACCTCGGCCAAGGCCAGCACCGACACGCTCAACGCCGCGATCGGCGATGCGCGGCCGGGTCTCCAGGCGTTCTCGAAGCAGACCGTGCCCGAGATCGGTCAGCTCGTCCACGATCTGCGGGTGATGTCCGAATCGCTCTCATCGGTGGCGCAGAAGCTCGATCAGGGCGGCGCGGGGTCGTTGATCGGCCCGCAGAAGCTGCCTGATTACAAGCCCGGCAAATGATCTACAGGAGCCGCCCGATGTTGAAGCTACCCGTCATCCTGCTCGCGACTCTCCCGCTCGCCGCGTGCATCAGCTTCGGGGCCGAGCCGCCGCCATCGCTGCTGACACTGACGACCGAGGCGGCCGTCACGGCCGGCCAGCCGCAAAGCTCGGCCACCGCGCCGACGATCCTGATCAATGTACCGGCGGTGCCGCAGAAACTGTCGGTGCTGCGCGTGCCGGTTCAGACCAGCGAGACGTCGATCGCTTATGTCAAGGACGCGCAATGGGTCGAGCCGCCTGCGCAATTGTTCGCGCGGCTGATGGCGGATACGATCACCGCGCGCACCGGGCGCGTTGTGCTCAGCGGCTCGCAATCACGGATCGATCCTGGCAGCCGCCTTTCGGGCGAGTTGCGAGATTTCGGGATCGATGCGGCGAGCCAGAACGCGGTCGTCATCTATGATGGCGCATTGATCCGCAACAGCGACGGCGCGGTTGAAAAGCAGCGCTTCGAGGCGCGCGTACCGGTTGCGACCGTTGACGCCAGTGCCGTCGGCGCCGCGCTCAATCAGGCTGCCAATCAGGTCGCGGGGCAGGTGGCGGATTGGGTCGGCCGCTGATCGGGTAGAGCGTTCAGGCGACGGGGTCGTTCGGCCAGATCCCCGGCGTCGCGAGTTCGAGCATATGGCCGTCGGGATCCTCGAAATAGAGGCTGTGGCCGCCCGCGGGCCACGCCATCTCGCCACGGATGGGAACGCCCGCCGCGGTCAGATGCGTGCGCCACGCTTCATAATTGCCGGCGGCGATGCGGAACGCCATGTGCAGCGGCCCCTTGCCGTCGTGGCCGGGGATCGTCCCGCGTTCGGAAACGCTGTCCTCGGTCGATCCGCCACGCGCAAACACGAGCAACACCGCGTGCGGCCCCGCGTCATAGGCGATCAACCGCTCGGATCGGAACATCGCTTTCAGGCCGACGATGGTCTCGAAGAATGCCGCCGATCGGGCAAGGTCGTCGACGTACAGCGCCGTCTCGAGCAACCCTGCGATCGGCGGCGGCACGGTCATCGTCCGATCGAATGATAAGCGAAGGGGGTGCGCGCCATCTCGTCGGCCGGATAGATGTTGCGCAGATCGACGAGGACGGGTGCTGCCATCACATCGGCCAGCCGATCGAGATCGAGCGCGCGAAAGACGTCCCATTCGGTGACGATCACAACGGCGTCGGCATCGGTGGCCGCGTCATAGGCGTCGGTGCAGAAGGTGACGTCCGGCATCAGTGCCTTGGCGCTCTCCATCCCCTCGGGGTCGAAGGCGCGCACGCGCGCGCCGGCGTCCTCGAGGCTCTGGACGATCGCGAGGCTCGGGGCGTCGCGCATGTCGTCGGTGTTGGGCTTGAAGGTCAGCCCGAGCAGCGCGACGGTCTTGCCCCGGGCATCGCCGCCCAGCGCATGGATGACCTTGCGACCCATCGCGCGCTTGCGGCTGTCGTTGACCTTGACCACCGCCTCGACGATCCGCACCGGGCTTTCGGCATCCTCGGCGGTTTTGAGCAGCGCGAGCGTATCCTTGGGGAAGCACGATCCGCCATAGCCGGGGCCGGCATGGAGGAATTTGGACCCGATCCGCTTGTCGAGTCCGATCCCGCGCGACACGTCCTGGACATTGGCGCCGACCGCCTCGCACAGATCGGCGATCTCGTTGATGAAGGTGATCTTGGTCGCAAGAAAGGCGTTGGCGGCGTATTTGGTCAGTTCCGCGGTACGACGACCGGTGAAGAGCAGCGGGCTCTCGTTGAGATAGAGTGGCCGATAGACATCGCGCATCACTTGCCGTGCGCGCTCGTCCTCGGTGCCGACGATGATGCGATCAGGCCGTTTGAAATCGCCGATTGCGGCGCCTTCGCGCAGGAATTCCGGATTGGAGACGACCGCGATGTCCTTGTCCGGGCACACCTCGCGCAAAATGGCCTCGACGCGATCGCCGGTGCCGACCGGAACGGTCGATTTGGTCACGACGACGGCCGAATTGGTGATCGCCGCGCCGATCTCGCGGGTCGCGTCGAAGACATAGGTCAGGTCGGCATGACCATCGCCGCGGCGCGAAGGGGTGCCGACCGCGATGAAGATCGCCTCGGCCTCGGCGACCGCGCCGGCAAGGTCGGTGGTGAAGCTTAGCCGCCCCGCGGCGACATTGGCCGCGACGAGTTGATCGAGACCCGGTTCGTAGATTGGTATCTGGCCCGCCTTGAGCGCCTTGATTTTGGCCGCGTCCTTGTCGACGCAAATGACGTCGTGGCCGAAATCAGAAAAACAGGCGCCTGATACCAGGCCGACATAGCCCGATCCGATCATCGTGATACGCATGAGGCGTGGAGTTTCCTGAACTATGGATAGGGCCGCGGCCCCGACACGCCCGATGTAACGCCCGGCGCTGATTTTTCCACCCGTTTGAGCGGCATCAAAGCACCACAACGTGCCGATTTGATCGAACAGGACAATAAAAAAGGGAGGCCGGCAATGCCGACCTCCCCTCTTTTCGTTCGCTTGAAAGCGAGCTTACATGCCCGATCCCGGCCCGTAGGTGATTTCCACGCGGCGGTTCTGCACCTCGCGGACACCATCGGCGGTATCGACCCGCGGGCGGCTTTCGCCGAACGCTTCGGTCGAGATCACGCCTGCAGGGATGGCGTGCGACGTCATGTACGCCTTAACCGAGTCCGCGCGGCGCTGCGACAGACCCACGTTGTACGTGGCGGCACCCGAACGGTCGGCGTGGCCGGCCAGCATGACCTGCGCATTGCCGCAGCTCTGGTACGCGGTGATCGCGTTATCCAGGATCGACGCAGCCTCAGGCGTGATGTTCGACTTGTCCCACTCGAAGAAGACAATGAACGGACCCGGCGAGCACACAACCTCGGGCGGAGGCGGCGGCGGCGGCGGGGGAGGCGGCGGGGGCGGCGGCGGCGGCGGGGGAGGCGGCGGCGGCGGCGTCGCGCCACCGAAGTTGTAGGTCAGCCCACCCAGCAAGCTGTGCGACCGGAAACGACCGTCGAAATCGCGATTGGCCACGTCGACGAACTTGACGTTGTCGGCGTTGAAGAAGCGATATTTGAAGGTCACGTCCAGATGATCGCTCAACGGCGCACGAACGCCGGCGAGGCCCTGCCACGCGAAGACGGTGTCCGAATCGTCGAGGAACGAACCGCCGGTGTTCAGCGCATAATTCGCCTTGACGCGCGCAACGCCGACGCCGCCGCCGACGAAGCCCTGAACGCCATCATCGTCGCCGAAATCGATCAGGCCGTTGAGCATGAAGCTCAGCGCTGAGGTCGATCCGCCGGCATAGTCGTAATTGCCGGCCGGTGCGTTGATCAACGTGCCGCCGTTATAGAGCGGCGTGGGAACGGTCGACGAAATCCCGTCAACAGCCGCGCGACGATAGCCGACTTCGGTCTCGAGGCGGAACGCGCCGAAATCGTAGCCGATGACGCCATCGACGTCGTAGCCATATTTGTTGTCGACCACGGTCGCCGCTGAAACGGCTCCGACGTCGAATTCAATGTCCTCGACGATCATCGCGCCGCCTTCGACGCCGACGTACCACGATTTGTCGCGGGCCAGCGATGGCGAGGCGAGAACGGTCGAAGCGAGTGCCAGTGCGACGGCAAGCTTCCGCATCATAATCCCCTTTCTTGGTTGTCACTACGGACAGCCCCAACTCCCTACTCCGGGGTTAGTTTCCGCGCAAGCGAACAAATTTCGATGTCTGTTGCCAAAACGCAACAAATCCGAGGCCTTGGGCGATGCGGCAGCGACGATGTTTCAGGACGCGATTAGGCCGTGCGTCCGCAGCGCGGCAATCACGGTGCCGAGCACGTTACGACATTCGAGGTCGATCGTGGCGCCGCCGGTCGGATCGGCGATCGGGGCTCCCTGCGCGCCGACTACCCGGTGGCCGCCGATCACAAGGTGCGCTGCCGCAATGTCGCCCGATTGCCAGGTACCGGCGACGAACCTGGCAGGAAGGCCCGCCGCTTCGACCCAGACCGGCATTCCCTCGATCGGCATCACGAAACGCCAGCCGCCGCCGGTCCAGCCGGCGATGGCGTTGGTGTGCCCGGCCCACGCCCCGGTGGGCGCCGGTCCGACGATCCAGCATGCGCCGATCGCGGGAACGGGAGGCGGCGCATCGACTCCGATCTCGCGAACACTCGCGCCGATCGCGAGGTCGAGCAGCGCCAGCGCCTCGTTATGCGTCATTTCCTTCTGCGCCTGGCCGGGGTTGAGCAAAGGCAGCGCGAGGCGGGCGCTGGTGTCGTCGGTCATCATCATTCCTCCTCAGGCGCGGGCAAGGTCATGGTCGCGGCCGGCGACAGGCCGTGGGTGCCGACCGACGTGATCGTTGCGAGCGTCGCGACGGCGGGGCGTTCGGCGGCCGGAAGCACGATATCGGCGGCGTTGGCGTCGATGATCCGCTCGGGGGTGCCCGCGAGGGTCAGCCGATAGGCCTCGCGCTCCTCGGCCAGCGGCACGTCGACGCCATCGAGCCAGCGCCAGCCCGCCCGGCTGCGCCGTACCCAGCGCAGTTGCAAATCGCCGCCGGGCAACGCCTCGGCCCGCGCGTGGACCGGCGAGGGTGGCCGCACCGATGCGCCGGTCAGCGGTGCCTCGGTTTCGGCCGCCGCCTCGGTATCGCCCGCACCGGCGGCAAGCACGCGCACCGTGGCACCCAGCGCGGCAAGCGGCACCTCGATTGTCGCGATCGTGCCCGGCGTCAGCAGCACGAAACGGTCGCCCGGTGCCTGTGTCCCGATCGCGGCTTCGGTGCCACGCCGCCCGCGCCACAGCCGTGACAGGCGCCAGCGCGCCGCATCGATCTGCTCGGCGCGGCCGAATTGCAGCAGTTCATCGCCGACCAGCGCCAGATTGGCACCGCCGTCGAGCAGCGCGTCCGCAGCGTTGCTCAGCGATGTCGAAGGGTCGGCAAGAGTCACCTCGATCGTATGGCGATGGTCGATCAGCGTCGCCGGCGCCACGCCGGGCGCGATCACCACCACGCCCAGCGTTGCGGCGGCCCGTACGCTCCCCGCCGATTGCCACACCGTCCCGCCATCGATGCTGTAACGCAGCGCCGCGCCGCGCCATCCGGGCGCCGCGCTGCCGGCCGCGATCAGCACGCGCGGCGCGGCAAGCACGGCATCGTCGAGCGCGGGCAGTTCGACGGCATGAACGATCGTCGGCCCGTTGAGCAGATCGGGGGCGGGCAAGCCGGTCCCGGAATCGGCGCCGATCGCGATTGGCGCCGCCGCCAACCGCACCAGATCGAGCGTCAGCACGAAATCCTTGAGCCGCCACCCGGCGATACGCCAACGCCCCGGCTCGCCCGCCAGCGTCACTACGTCACCGGGCGTCAGATCGGCGGCATCCCATCCTGTCGTCAGTGTGCGCCGGTTCCGCGCGGTTGCCGCGCGCGCCAGCGCCCCCGCCGCCATCGTCTTGGCCGCCGAGGCAGACAGCACGGCCGGCATCTCGATCCGCTCCTCGCGCACTCCCGCGCCGGGGCGCCGCACACGCTGCAAGCCGGTCTGGTAATCGCGCGCGGAATCGTAATGCGCGAGCGTGATCGTGCGGGGGACGGTGTCGATCGGCGCGATCGCGCGTACGCCGTGATGGCCGCCCCGCGCGTTGGTATCGTCGCCGCGATCCTCAAGCGTACGGATCGGGGCGCCATCGGCGGTGAATCGTATCGCGGCGCCAAGGGGCGCGAACCCCCCGCCGTTCGCCACCGCCAGCGTCTCGAGCACGCCGCGCACGCTATCGCCATAAGCCGAAAAGCCGTCGAGCGTCCCTGCCGCGCCGGTGCCATCGACGACATCAACGGCGAGATCGGCGGCGATCGCGCCCGGACTCACAGGCGCATCGTCAGCGATCACCTCGAACGTCAGCGAGGGGATGCGGTTGCCATAATCGGCCAGTTCGAACTGTTCGAACACCGCATAGGCCGTGCCGCGATGCGCGGGCGTGGCGCCGAATCCGATCGCAGCCGACATGCCCGGATCGGGGCTCTGGTTCTCGTCGCCCAGATACAGCCGGAATCGGGTCGCGGTCTTGAAGTCGCCCGCGGCGCCGCGCAGCAGCTTGCCGTCGGCCCAGATCCGCCGAACGCCGGTGATCCGCCGCGCGGAGAGCAGCACCGCGAACGATACCGAATAGCTGTAGCTGGTCTGCGACGGCTTGCCCTTGCCGCCGCCGCCTTCCTGCTCGGTCTCGACGAAATCGGTCGACCAGATCACCGATCCCGCGATCCGCATCGTGCCGTATTGCCGCGGGATCGGGGTGCCGTAGCTCGATGTCTGGACGGCAAGTTCGGTCAGCCGCGGCCCCTGCCGCCGCTTGGGCTTGAACAAGATGTCGCGATCGACCGCCTGTCCCAGCAGCGCGCCCAGCGCGCCGCCGATCGGCCCGCCGATCGCCGTTCCGACCGCGGTCAGCACCAGCGTTGCCATTATTCTTCCTCCAATCGCCAGCGCCCGAACACCGGCCAGGGCGCCGGCCCCGGCCGTGCGACCACGCGGCGCAGCAGCGCGTCGGCATGGACCAGTCCGCCGCGAATCGAGATCGCAAGATGAAGCTGCCCCGGCGCACTCGCGCACAGCAGCAGCTCGCCGGGACCATCGATCCCGTCGATCAGGGGCAGCCTATCGATCACGGCACGCGCGCGTGTCGCATCGCCGTGGCGCAGCGCGTAATCGTCGGGAACGGCGCCGGCATAACCGCCGGCCCGCAGCGCCCATGCCGCCAGCCCGACGCAATCGAGCCCGAAGCGCGGATCGCGGCCATGCGGTCGGAACCGCACGCTCACCAGCGCCAATGCCGCATTCGCGACACGGGCGGATCGGGCCTCGCTCACCCGCCGGGATACCGTGTCAGCAGGTCGATTCCGGGCAGGAAGGGCTCACCGCGAAAATTGAGCAAATTGTCGAACCGATGCCGGCACGTCGCAAAACTCTTGTCGCACCCTTCGATCAGCTCGACGCGCGTTCCCGCCTCGGCCACGAACGGCGGCGGCGCGGTCAGCATCAGCGTTTTGCCCGCCGAGATCGCAATCGCACTCTCGGCCCCACAATTGGCGCCGCCGAGCCAGCGCAGCACGCCGTTGCCGTAAGCGTTGGTCACGGGCTCGGTGGTGTCGACCGTGATCGCCGTGTCGTCGGCGCTGACGATGCGCGCCATCCGCCGCCGCGCGGCCATCGCGACCCGGCAGCGCCGGTCGCCCAGCTCGGCGCGGCATTCGGGCGAGGTCACCTCGACCACCGGCCGGTCGAGCACCGCCGTCGCGCCGCGCAGTTCGGCGGTGAAGCCGCCATCGCTGGTCTCCACCACGCCGATCGTGCCCTCGCCCAGCGCGACGGCGGCGCGCGGATCGGTCCAGTCGACCGCGAATAACGCCACCCGCGCGCCGTCCCAGCGCCCCGCGATCAGGTCGTTCTCGCCGATCGCACCGCTGGTCAGTGCGCCCGCCACGTCCATCGTGTCGGGGTCAAGCCCGTCGCTGCGCTCGATCGCGGACGGGGTCATTCCCGGCGCGGCGCGGTGGACCAGTCCGTCGATCAGCAGGTCGCGGTCGTGCGTCGTCAGCCCGATCGCGACGCCGTCGCGCCGTTCGAGCCGCCAGCACAAGGCAATCGTGGTGAGGTCACCGTCCAGAAACGCCATCGCCTCACGCCTCACGCAGTTCGACGAGCGGCACCGATGGCGCTTCGCCCGCCAGAAAGGTCGCGCGCGTCACGCTCAACTGGTCCTCGGCAAAGCGAACGGGCACGTCGAAGGCGAATCCGGCGGTCAGCACCGCGCCCATCGCGGGCGCCTCGTCGAGCGCGATCCAGCCCCCCGGCTCGATCGCGAAATCGGTGCGTTCCTCGCCGTCCACCGCGATCCGGACGCTGCCGGCCACCGGCCGCGTGATCCGCCGCACCTGCGGGCCGTAATGTTTGACGAGCGCGAACCGCGTCGCCGCGCCGTCGCCGATGGCGATCTGCTGGTCGATCGCGCTGCCAGCGCCCGAATTGCCGTCGAACGGGTCGCGCAACCGAAACCCACGCGCGGGTCCCATCCGCGCGCGGAAGAAACCGAGCAGCGTCGCGATATCCTCCTCCGATCGCACGCCGGGCCCGACATCATAGCGCGTCCGCGCCTCGGCCCAGCTCGCGTTGCGGCGCTCGTGCCCGCCCGCACTGGTGACGATCGCGGTTGCAAACCCTGGCGCAACCTCGGCCTCGCGGCCCAGCGCGATCGGGAACAGCACATCGTCGAAAGCCTGCACCTCTGCCTCCTCGTCGAAATGGATGAAGCCGTCGCGCATCACCTGCGGCAGCGCCCAGACGAAGGTCTCGGCGACGCGGCCGCGCGCGCGTTCGGCGGCGGCATCGATCGCGCGCCATTGGTCGGCATCCTCGGCGTTGAGCACGAAGCCCGACAGATAATGCTGGTCGCGTTCGGGATAGCCGAGCCGCGCGGTCGCTTCGGCGCGTGCCCGCGCGCTCGCCCCCGAATTGTCGTCGGTCACCCAGTCGTAATCCTCGAGCTGGAGTACATCGAACGCGGGCGCCGCCCAGTCGGTCGGCAAATTGGCGCGCCGGATCTCGGGTGCCGCGGGATCGAGCACCGAGGGCAGATAGGCGAGCAGATAGGTCTCGACATCGGTGAACGCCGCCACCAGCGCGTCGATGAGCGCCGCGGTCGATTGCGCCAGCAACGCCCCCGCCGCATCGAGCAGCGCCGTCTGCGTCTCGTCGAGCGCCCCCCGCACGCTCGCAATCTCCACCGGCGCGCCGCCCAACGCCGCTTTCGCCGCATCGTCGTACAGGCATGGCCGCCCGTCGGGCATCACCCACCACCAGGGCTCGCCGACCTGAAACTTCGCCGGCATCCCGCTCTCGCGCGCCAGCGAGACGAACGCCACCGCGACCTGTTGGAGATACGCCATCGCTCCCGCATGGGCGGGCGAGAGCAAGGTCGAGGGCGGTTCCCATCCGGTCAACGCCGGGCTCGCGTCCCACGCGCGCTGTTTCCAGTCGTTCCAGCAATGCGCGTCGAACACTTCGTAGGAAAGCGACCAGATCACGTCATAGCCCAGCCCCCGCGCGCGCTGCGCGAAATCGCGATGCCAGGCGGTGCACGCCACGTTGAGCACCCCGTCGTCGAGGCTCACGTACAGGCCGGACCCGTTGCGCTGGAGCCGGAAATAGTGGCTCATCCCGACATAATGGTCGATCAGCCCGCGATAGCCGAGCTGGAAGGCGTTGCGCAGCAGCCGCGCGGGCGTCAGGTGATAGCTGTCGTCATAGCCGCTCGCGATCCGAAGGCTGTGTTCGGGCACGATCACGTCGCCGATCGCCAGCACCGATCCCGCGCCGGAGCACGCGATCTCGCTCATCTCGCACCAGCCCTCGGTCGCGGTGTCGAGCAACGCATCGTCGCCCTCGGCATAGGCCGGCGCGACCAGCGAGATGAACATCCGGTCGATATCGCCCGCCCACACCGGATCGCTTTCGTCGGGCAGCGTGAAGCCGCCTGCGAGTTGCGCGAAATCGAGCGTCACCCGCGCATCGCTCAAGGTGCCGATCGCATAATTCCATAGCCGCACGAACCACGATCGTGGCGTCCCGCTCTGGTCGCGTCCCTCGATCGTCAGCGTCGGCCCGTTGATCGCGCTCAGCGCCTGCACCCCGCTCGATCGCCAGCGGAACGAGAGGATGCAGTCGCGAAAATCGCGCACGGTCCGATACGCCAGCAATGGATGGTCGATCGTGTCCTCGGCTTCCCAGATCAGCCCGGCGAGATCGCTCTTGCGATAAAAAACGGCATCGACGCGCAAGGCGTCGGGCGCGGTCGTCACCACGCTCGCCATCATCGGCCGGGGGAAATTGACCGTCCAGAAGCGCGGGTCGAAACGCGAGATCACGCTCTCGGCCTGCACCGTGCGTTGCTGCGCGAGCCAATAGCCCATCACGCCGCCCCTTCGATCGCCGCGCGCACCGCGCGCGCCACCTGCCGGCTCGATTGCTGGAGCGCGCGACTGCTCTCGCCGGCGGGGGCGTTGATCGTGATCGCCACGCGCACGTCGCGCCCGCCCGGCTGGCCGGTTGCGACGACATGCCCGCTCGTCGTCGGCACGAATATTTCGGGGCCGCGTTCGCCGACCGCATAAGCGCGCCCCGGCGATACCGGCCCGCCGGTCGCACGCCCCGGCGCGCCGAGCAGCCCGCCCAGCACTGTGCCCAGCCCGCCGCCGAACACGCTGTCGATCCCGCCGCGCACCGTGCTGGTGGCGATCTGGGAGAGGATGCTCATCGCGGTTCGCCCCAGATCCTCGAACCCCAATTTGCCGGTGCGCACCGCGCGCACCAGCGCACTTTCGATGCCTCGGCCGGCGCGCGCGGCGGTGTCGGCAAGCGGGCCGTCCAGGCTGCCGCGCATCGCATCGACATCGCGCGCGAAGCCGGCGGTGTCGGCGTGCACGCGCACCACCAGGCTCTCGATCTCGTCATCCATCGGGAAATGCCTCCATCAGCCGCGCGATCGTCGCGCGATCGGGCGGCGCCGCGCCCGTTTCCTCGCCGCGCAACGCCTGCACCACTGCCGTGAGTTCGGCCGGCGTCGCCCGCCAGAACGCGTCCGGTGCCCATCCCAGCGCCGCCCCCGCCACCCCCGCGAGCTGGCCGGCCCGCGCGGCAAAATCCTCCCCGAGCTTGTCTCGGGGAGGGGGACCATGCGCAGCATGGTGGAGGGGCTCTCTCACCGCCCGGCCAAAATCTGCCGGATCAGCACCTTGAGTGCGGGCGTCGCGTTCACCAACCCACCAGCCACCACCGCCTCGCCGAACCGCTCGCGCGTCAGCCCCTCGGGCCGCGCGGCAAGGCAATGCCAGAACAATGCCACCATCTCGCTCAGGGTCAGCCGCCCGTCGGCGGCGCGTGCGACAAGATCGAACAGCGGTCCGATCTCCTGCTCGGCGGCCACCAGCGCGGCGAAGCTCGGCCGCAGCACCAGCGTCTCGCCGCCCACCCGCAGGTTGGCCTCGCCGCGCGCGGGGTTGGCGTCGCTCACGCCGCCGTCACCGCGCCCGAGCTTTCGAGGCTCAGTGTGTAGCTGCGCTCGCCATTGTGATCGCCCGCATAATCGAGCCGCGTCACCAGGAAACGCCCGGTCAGGCTGTCGCCGCCCTCGAAACTGAGCCGGTAATCGTCGAGCACGCCCGACAGCGCGTTGGTCTTGAGGCGCGTCTCGGCGGTCGATCCGGTGAACACCCCGGCCCCCGACACGCTCACCGATCGCACGCCCGCGCCCGATAACAGGTCGCGCCACCCGCCCGAATCCTTCGAGGTGATCGCCACCATCTCGCCGTTGATCGAAAGCTGCGTCGTCCGCAGCCCCGCCACGGTCGCGTAGGTCACCGGCGATCCGCCGTTGCCCACCTTGAGCAAAAACGCGCTACCCTTCTCCGCCGCCATGATATTCTCCACAATAATACCTCCCCGGCACGGGGAGGGGGACCATCGGCGCAGCCGATGGTGGAGGGGTTTTCGCCCTCACCCTTCCATCATCCGCACCCGAAACTCGATCGCCATCGCCCAGCGCCCCGGTGCCTCGCGCAGCATCCGCGATCGCACGAAGACCGAACTCGCCACCCGCCAGCCGTCGGGGTCGCGCGGCATCGTCGCCACCGCCGCCACGACGGCGTCGGCCAGCGCATGCAACCGCGCGGGCGTCTCGGCAGCGTCGCGCACGATGACGGCGGGCCGCAGCTCGCGCCCGGCGCGATCCTTCATGCCCCAGTCGATCGCCAGCATCGGCTGCACCTCGGCAAAGGGCGGGGTGGCCTGCACCGGCGGCCCATCGAACACGCCGTTGAGCGCGCTCCTGAGCGCGTCGGCGTCGCGCAAGGCCGTCACCAAGGCCGCATGCAGCACGCTTTCCGCGCTCATCGTGCCAGGCTCCCGATCCAGCGCAGCAGCGGTTCGCTGAGCAGCCGCACGCGAAGCCGACGCCCGGTCAGCACGATCCGCTCGCCGTCGATCGCCGATGCGATCCCCGGCAGGTCATCGCCGATCCGTTCCGCGATCCGCTCGCGCGCGATTGCCGCCGCTTTGGCACCGAGCCCCATGGCCCGCGCGTGCAGCCTTGCCATCACAGCCGGGTCGCCGCGTTGAGCCGCATCACGCGGAATGGCCGCCACAAAGCCGTCACCGCCGCCGGTGGCGGGGTGCTCGCGTTGCGTTCGGTGAACAAATGCCCGGCGAGCAGGATCACGCCCTGCCGGATCGGCGCGGGCAGACTTGCCCAATCGGCAGCGCTGCCCGCGCGCAGCGTCACATGGGCGAGCGCATCGTCCCCGGCATCGAGCACCCGCACCCAGCCGCGCGCATCGGCGTCGATGTCGATCCGATAGGCGTCGGTCGCCAGCGGCGTGCCGTCGGCATCCGCCACGCTGGCGATGCTCGCGACCGGCATCGCGCCCAGCGCTTGCCACGCCGGCGTTGCCGGCACTGTCTCGGTCATCGTCCGCGCGATCGCCACGCGTCCGGTAAAGCGCTCGGCAAGCGCGAGCGCGGTCTCGATGAAGCGGGCGATCAGCGCATCCTCGCCATCGGTCACGATCCGCAACAATGTCTTGACGTCGGCGACGGCCGCGGCCCGGTCGTCGGCGCCGAGCGTCACGTCGCCCGGCCCGTTCGCTGCGATGGTCATCGCATTCTCCCTAGTTGAAAAGGATCAGCGGCGTTCGACGCGGCGAAGCCAGGGTCGCGCGAGCGTGGTCGGCACTGTCGCCAGCCCGCCGGTCACGGTCGCCGTGCCGTCCTGCGATGATCCGTCATCGAACAGATAGCGTAGCGGCAGCGGCCCGTCGGGGATCGCGAACCGCCCCCAGTCGAGTGTCAGCACATCGGCGGCGCGGGTGGCCGGGGCGGCGTCGGTCGGGATGTAGCTGGTCGCGGTCGCGCCCTGTTCGGATTGGAACCCCCAGACGATCGTCGATCCGGTCGCGGTGACGGCATAGGGCCAGGCCGCACCGGCCCCGGCGGCGGTATAGAATTCGATCCGGTCGGCCGCCGCGCCGCCTACCAGCACGAGCCGCCAGAACGAGCCGCAATCGCGCACCGTGCCGCTCACGATTCCCGCGCCGGCACGAAGCAGTTCGCCGGTCGCGGTGTCGATCGACAGATCGGATAGCGGGGGGCCGCCGCGCAGCACCGCGAACCGGTCACTGCGCCCGGTGGCGTCCTTGCGGACGAACACCGATGCGGTGCGCTGGGTTGCGACGCCAAAGGTTTGCGCGGCGCTGCCATATTGCGCGGTGCTCGAATCGGTCAGCGTGTCGGCGGTCGTCGTGCCGTCGGGCGCGATATGCGTGTCGCTGGTGACGACAAGGCCCGACACTTTGGACCAAGCCGTGTGCGCCAGATCCTGGCTGCGGAGCGCCTCGTTGCGGCGTTCGGGCTCGATCAGCACCCCGAGCAGCGCCCGCGTTACGGGATCGTGATCGAAGCGGACGCCATCGACGGGCTCGGTTGTCAGCATACCCGCCGCATCGAACCTGCTCGCCGACGATGCCCGGGTCAGCGTCGCGCCCGCCGGCAACACGCCCGAGGTGAAGTCGAATGCGGCCTTCGCCGGTGCACGATGCGTGGTCAGCGACGGGCCAAAGCCGATCGCGATCATCAGTACAGCGCCACGATATCGGTCGCGGTGGTGCCGGTCGCGCGCACATAGCGCGCCCGGAACGGCAGCACGCTCCCGCTCGCCACATTCTTCCACACGCTATCGGCCGGGCCCGCACCGCGCATCGTGATCGTGCCGCCGGTGCCGACATACAATGCCTTGGGCACGTCGGTGATCGGATTGCTGTCGTGCGGCGTCACCGCCGCCGCGCGGTTGGCGGGCGCCGACACGCTATCGGCGCCGTTCGAAAAAGAATCGGTCATGAATTTCTCCACCGGAAGACCTCCCCGGCACGGGGAGGGGGACCATCGCAAAGCGATGGTGGAGGGGTGTTTTTGATCACGGCGCCGGCCAGCATCGCGGGAAAGGTGCCGGCCGGCGCTGTCGCTCAGTGCAGCGCCATCATGAGGCGGCAAACTTCATCAGCTTGATCGCCTCGCTGTTCGATACGCAGCCGCCGACGCGCTTGGTCGCGTAGAAATTGACGAACGGCTTGTTCGAATAGGGGTCGCGCAGGATCTGCGTTTCCTGCCGCTCGGCGATCAGATACCCCGCCTTGAAATTGCCGAACGCGATCGACAGGCTGTTCGCGGCGATGTCGGGCATGTCCTCGGCCTCGATCACCGGATAGCCAAGCAACGTCGCGGGCTGCCCCGCCGCCAGCCCCGGCTGCCACAGGAACGCGCCGTCGGCGGTCTTGAACTTGCGGATGCGCGCGGCGGTGGCCGAATTCATCACGAACACCGCGCCCTGCCGGTACGGGCTGCGCAGGCTCTGGACGAGATCGATCAGCCGCTCGTCTGGCTTGCTGCCGAAATCGCCCGCCGCCCCGCTCGCGAGATATTGCAGCGTCCCGAAGCCGCGCGTCGCATCGCCCGCGCTCCCGGTCGGCGCACTCAGAAACCCCTTGGGCTGGTTGGTGCCGGTGCCGCTCACGAACGCGCTGCCCTCGGCGGCGGCGAACTCGCGCGCGATCTCGTTCGCCAGCCAGTCCTCGACATCGAACAGCGCATCGTCGAGCATCGCCTGGCTCGCGCTCGGGTTGGCGTAAAGATCGCCCATCGGCGGCGCGAGTTCGACGAAGCTCGGCGTGCCGGTCTCGGTGCGGCTCCCGGTCTCGCTCGCCCAGCCCGAGGGCGTGCCCCCGGTCGTCACCAGCTTGCGATACCCGGCCGAGCCGACCTTGACGACATTGGCGATGGCGCGGATCGGCGAGACGCTCTTGAGCGTCGCGTCGATCACCGCGTCGATCTCTTTGGGCACCGCATAGCCGCCGCTGTCGCCGCTCGCGCCGGTGAAGGATTTCATCTCCACGCTCGCGCCCGATCGCAGAAATCCCTCGAACGCCGCGCCACCGGGCGCCCGCGCCCCGCTCAGCACCGGCCGCGCTACGGGCGCGGTCATCGTCACGCCCTCGAAGCTCGCCTCGAGCGCGTCCGCCTTGGTCTCGATCATATCATTCTCCTGCTGAATACCTCCCCGGCACGGGGAGGGGGACCATTCGGCCAAGCCGAATGGTGGAGGGGGAACGCCGCACGCGCTCCCGTCTCGATCGCGTTGTCAGCCCTGAACCGCATGCACCCGCGCCAGCGGCTGCATCGGCTGCGCGACCAGGCTCACCTCGACCAGCTCGATCGCGGTCAGCTCGCGCACCCGCCCGACGCGCGTGGCCTTGACGCGATAGCCGAACGACAGCCCGCCCACCGCGCCCGCCTTGACCAGCGCGGTCAGCCGCGGCTGCGTCACCCGCCCGATCACCCTGAGCCCGCGCGTATCCACGCCGATCCGCTCGATCACCCCCACCGGCGCGCCGCCATGCTGCCACAGCAGCGGCACCGCCTCGGGCAGCACCCCGAACGCGCCCGCGCGCACCACGTCGCCGCCGCGATCGACCCGATCGAACACCGCCGCATAGCCCGCAAATCTGACTCCCCTCCCTGCAAGGGAGGGGCCGGGGGTGGGTGCGAGCGCGCCAGCGCTCGCTCGGTCGCGCTCCCTCACTTGATCCAGTCCCAAAACCCCAGCTTCACCGCGAGCCCGGCAAGGATGAGCACGCTCGCCAGCCGCACCAGCCAGCCTACCAGCGCCTTCCACGCCGATCGCTTGGCATCGCGCCACGCGCCCAGCAGCTCGCGCAACTCGGCGACATCGCTAGGCGCATTGTCGTCACCCAGCCCGAGCCGGGCGAGCGCGCGCATCGCACCCAGTTCGCCCGCTTCCTCGACGATCGCGCGCAGCGTCGCCAGGTCGCCGCGCACGCCCTCGGCCTGCGCCAGCAATTGCGCCAGCACCTTGTTGTCGTTCATCGTGTCGATCCTCCTGGTGCGCCGCCGCGCTCAGCGCGGGTCGATCCCCAGCATCGCCCGCTTCTCGTCGGGGCTAAGAAAGTCAGCGGCCGACACCCGCGCCCACAACCGCTCGCGATCCTCCGACAGCGCCGGCACCTGATCGAGATCGACCGCCAGCGCCGCGCCCGCGAACCAGCCGTCCAGCGCCTCGGCGATCCCGCCCAGAATCGTCTGCGCCAGCGGCAGCACCGCGAGCCGCCACAAGGCGCGATTGGCTTCCTTGTAATTGGCATAGGTATTGTCGCCCGGCAGCCCGAGCAGCATCGGCGGCACCCCGAAGGCGAGCGCAATCTCGCGCGCGGCGGCCGCCTTGGTCGCGGCGAAATCCATATCGGCCGGGCTCAGTGACAGCGCCTGCCATTTGAGCCCGCCTTCGAGCAGCATCGGCCGCCCGGCATTGCCGGCGCCGGCAAACCCGGCCTCCATCTCCTCGCGCAACCGTTTGAACTGGTCGGCGGACAGGCTCGATCCGTCACCCGGATCGTAGACCAGCGCTCCCGACGGCCGCGCCGCATTGTCGAGCAGTGCCTTGGCCCAGCGCGTCGCGGCGTTGTGGATCGCCACCGGCCCCGCCGCCGCGCCCAGACAGCCGAGCCCATAATGGTCGTCGCTCGGGTGGAAGGTCTTGAGGTGGATCACCTCGGGCTGCGGCGCTTGCGCCATCAACCGCGTCACGCGGTCGCCGACGCGGTATCGGTACGCCGCTGGCCAGCCGCTGGCATCGGCCTCGACCGACACCCGCTCGGGGCGCAGCGCGAACAATTCGGCGATCCCGCCCGCGCCATCGCCCAGCACCTGCACATAGGCATTGCCGTGGAGCAGCAGATGCGCCGCGATCGTCTCGGTCAGCGGCTGCCCGCCGCTCCGCTCGGCGATCAGCCGCGCCAGCGCGGGCTCGGACGCGGTCACCGGCACCGCCGATACGCTCTCGCTCACCAGCCGCACCGCGCGCTGCGCGACCGCATTCTCGCAATAAGCCTCGCGCACCATCGCTTCGTAACTGCGCGGCCAGTCGCCGAGCATCGTCACACCGCTACCGCCACGCGACAGAGCAGGCCGCGCGCCATCGCGCGCAGCCGCTTTCCAGCCGAAAAGCTTCAAAGCAATTCTCCCGAAATCCGTCTCTCCCGCCGGGAGAGGAAAAGGCTTGCCGGCGCGCCGCGACCGCGAGAACGCCCCGCACCGAATCCGAACCGTTCGCCCTGAGCTTGTCGAAGGGCCGTTCTCCTTCGTGCACGCCCCGATCTTACGCCGGCCGCCCCGGCCGAACCTGCGGCCGCTGCGAAGGCCGTTGGCGCGCGTGCCCGCAATGCGGCCGCGCCCGGCTCACAACCCCAGCACCCGCGCCCGCCCGCGTCGCCCGAGCATCAATTCGCTCGCCGCCCACACCAAAGCATCCGCCCGATCGGGCGATCGGCCCGGCCCTTCATAGCCGCCGCCCGCGATCAGCCCGCACAATTCATCCTCCAGCGCGGCGAACGCCCCGGCATGGTGCATCTTGCCGCCCTCATAGAGTGTCGCCACCGGCTCGGCGCGCGCCGCCTTGCCTCGACTGGCATGAACCAGCGTCACCGGCAGCCCCGCATCGGCGGCGGTCAGCACCGCCATCACCATCGCGCCGCCCTGGTTGGCCTCGGCGATCACGCGGTCGGCCCGATGCCGTGCCGCGCACGCCGCCACCGCCTGCGCCCAGCCTTCGGGGGTCGCGCCCGCCACGCTCGCATCGTCGATCACATAGCCATGGTCGTTGCGTCCCAGCCCCAAAGCGACGATCCCGCACGCATCGCCGCCGATCCCGGCCGGCGGATCGACCCCCACCACCACGCGCACCAGCTCGGGCACCGCCGCCACCCGGCACCGCTCGATCAGGTCGCGCGACCACAAGGCGCCCGCCACATCGTCGATCAGTTCGCCATCGAGTTCCTGCCGCCCCAGCCGGGTGCCGCCGTATGTTTCCTCCATCGCCGCGACGAAACTCGCGGGCAGATGCGGATTGTCCTGCGTGCGCCCCCGCGTCTCCACCGTCGCGCGGTCGGCTATGATCCGCCTGAGCAGTGCCACCGGCCGCGGCGTCGTCGTCACCAGCACGCGCGGGGCATCGCCCAGCCGCATTCCCAGCATCAGATTGTCCCACGCCGCGTCGCCATATCGCCATTTGGCCAGTTCGTCGCACCAGGCGAGATCGTGCTCGGGCCCGCGCAATTTCTCGGGCGCGGCGGCCGAATAGACGAACGCTTTGGCGCCCGAGGCAAAGCGCAATTCGTGCGCCGCGCTACGCCATGTCACCGGCTCGTCGTCCGCCGCCACCGCGATCAGCCCGCTCGGCCCTTCGATCATCACGCTGCGCACATCCTCGGCGGTCGCCCCCACCAGCGCGATCCGGGCGTGCTTGTTGTCGCGCGCGAAGCCGGTCACCCATTCGGCGCCCGCGCGCGTCTTGCCGAAGCCGCGGCCGGCGCGGATCAACCACACGCGCCAGTTGCCTTCGGGCGCGATTTGTCCCGGATGCGCCCATGCCTGCCAGCGCGCCGCCAGTTCGCGTTGCTGTTCCAGCGTCAGATCGGCAAGCGCGCGGGCGCGCCATGGGGGCGGTAGCGCGGCCAGCCGGCGGATGGGGTTGTTGCGCGCCTCATCTGCCATGCGACGCCATCTGACGTGCGAGCGCGTCGAGCTTGCGCGTCAGCGCCGCATCGGTCTCGGCGGCGCTCGCGCGTTTGGTCCCCTTGCGCGATACCGCGCGCCCTTGCGCGCCGGCCTCGTGGCGGTTGAGCAGCATCAGCGCGAATTGCAGCTCGGCGATCGAGACCGTCCGGTTCTCCAGTGCCGTCACCACGCTGTCTTTGATCGCGGTGGGATCGGCCGCCGTCGGGTCGATCCGGTCCGTGGCAACCCGCGCGATAACATATTCGAGCAGCGCGGCTTCGAGTCGCTCATACCCGATCGACAGTGCCTCCTGCCACGCCAGCGCGAACTCGGGTATACGCTTGCGCTGCCAATAACAGGTCGCGACCGTGACGCCCGCAGCCTTGGCCGATGCCGTGACGTTGCACGTCGCGGCGAGCGTATCGAGGAAGGTCTGCCGCGCCTGTGCGGTAAAGCCATCGCGGCGCCGGTTCCGGATCTGGACTGCCCGGTTGCGGCTGCCGGCAATCTTGGTTGCATCCGCCATCCTCGTCCTCGCTTCTTTTTCCGAAACGCATCGGGCCGGCGGCAACACGCGTTGCCCCGGCCCGATTCGCAATTTCTCAGTGTTCCCGATATGTGCCAGATCAGCGTGACGATGTCAAGCTATTTTATCCTATTTGGTTATATTGCTTTCTGATACCTCCCCGGCACGGGGAGGGGGACCATCGGCAAAGCCGATGGTGGAGGGGTATCGCCCCAAGCGCTTCGCTCACCCCGCGACGGCCCGGTCCGCCACCACCGCCCAGGCCGCGATCTCGTCATTATAATGCCGCGCGACCTCGACCGCGCCCGCGATCCCCGTCGCGGCATCGACCTCGGCCGAACCCGCCCAGTCCCAGGTCGCATTGCCGGACAGGCGTACCATCCCGTCGGCCTCGGCCTGCCCGCGCACCAGCCCGCCGCGGTTGAGCACGGTCAGCTCGCGCCCGAAATCGGTGCGCCCCGCAAGGCACGCGGCGAAGACCGACGCCGCCATCGCGCTGCCGCAGCTGTCGGTCAGCCCCACGCCGCGTTCGAAGGTGCGAACGAACAGCGTGTCGGGCCCGCGCAACTCGACGAAGCTCACATTGGCGCGTTCGGGTAGCAGCGGCGGCGCGGTTTCGGCGAACCGGCCGACCATGCTCAGTTCGTCCTCGTCGATCTCGTCGACGAACGCGATCAGATGCGGGTTGGGCATCGCCACCGCGGTGAACGCTCGGCCGGTGGGCAGGCCGGGGATCGGCCGCTGGACGTTCTCATGGTTCCCGGTCACCAGCCAGCGCCCGACATCGAGGTCGGCCGGCCCGGCCACCTCGCGGATCGTGGTCACGCCCGGCGCGATCGCGGCGTCGCGCGATACTTCGGCGGTCGAGGTCTTGAGCCGCACGCTGGCGCGGTCGATTCCCAATGCCTCGAACCCCGCGCGCGCCACGCAGCGCAGCCCGTTGAGGCACGTCTCGGCCTCCGATCCGTCCGAATTGAACATCCGCATTCCGAACGCATGATGCGCGTCGCTGTCGGTCAGCAGTAGCAACCCGTCGCCGCCCACCGGCCCCGCGCGGTCGGCCAGCGCGCGCGCCACCCCCGCCCAGATCGTATCGTCGAGCGCAATCCCGCGCGCGTCGATCAGCGGAAAGTCGTTGCCCGATCCCTGACAGACGACGAAATCGAACCGCATCTCAGTACCAATCCGCATTCGGCTCAGGGCGAGTCGAAAATGGTGGTGCCGCGTGACCCGGAGCGCAGCGTACTTTCAGTACGTGAGCACCGGAAGCGCGAGGCGCCACCATTTGCAGGCCGTCCTGGGCCGAATCAGATGCCCGCATACCATTCATACCCGTAATCCTCCCAAAGCCCGCCGCGGCCTTGCCCGATCCCGGCCAGGCTCGCCACTGCTTCGATACCCGTCACATATTTGGCGTGCTTATAGCCCAGTTGGCGCTCGACGCGCAGCCGCACCGGCGCGCCATGCGGCACGCTCAGCAGCGCATCGTTCATCCCCCACGCCAGAATCGTCTGCGGGTGAAACGCATCGATCAGATCGATCGATTCGTAATAAGGATTCCCCCCAACCGTGTCCGCGCAGTGGAAGACGATATAACGCGCGTCGCGGCGCAGATCCGCGAGTTTGAGCACATTGCCCAGCATCGGCCCGCGCCATTTGCCGATCGCGCTCCAGCCCTCGACGCAATCGTGCCGGGTGATCTGGGTGCGCGTGGGCATCGACCGCAGCTGCGCGAGGCTCAGCGCCAGCGGCCGGTTGACCAGTCCCGTCACCGTCAGCCGGTAATCGACGAACTTGCCCGCCACGAGCGCGGCATAAGCGGGTGTGCCCGGATCGCGCGTGCCGTTCGATCGGAACACCGGCGACATCTCGGCCACGCTGAATTCGCGTGCCAGCGCGCGCCGGTCGGTCAGCGCGCGCTGCAACCCGCGATGCAGATCCTCGCCCGCGAACAGCATCTTGCGCACCGCCGGTACCTCGATCGCGCGGTCGCATCCGGTGAGCAGCGCGCCCGCGCCGATCACGCCGCCCACCACCAACCGCCGTCGGGTGATGAGCGGGCTCATAGCGGCTCCTCGGGTACGCGCCACGAGCCGGTGATCATCGATCGTACCGCGTTCACCGGCCCGGCAAGGATCACCAGCGCGAGATGGACGATCACGAATCCGCTCATTGCCGCCATCGCGATGAAATGGATCGAGCGCGCCGATTGGCGTCCGCCGAAAATCTGGGTGAGCCATGGCCACGCCGCGTCCATCCCCGGCGACAGCGCGAGCCCGCTCACCACCAGCAGCGGCAGCAGGATGAAGATGGCGCCGATATAGGACAGTTTCTGGAGCGTGTTATACGCCGCCGGCCGCGCCGGATCGTGGAACCGCAACGCCAGATGCGCCTTCGCATCGCCCCACAGGTGGCGCGGCGCCATTTCGTCACGCCGCACGCGCAGATGGTGATGGAAATGGCGGTTGATCAGACTCACCATCACGAAGATCAGCAAGCCGCCGCCCAGCACCAGCGCGAAAAACAGATGCCAGCGTCGCGACAGCGCCAGATTGTAATGCCCCGGAATGGTGAGCCAGCCCGGCCAGTGCGGCAGGTTCAGCCAGGCGTGATCGAAATTGGCGCCATATTCACCCCAGTAAAGCCGGGGGTGGGCGTTCGAGATGCCGAGCCCCGATCCGATCAGCACGAACACTGCAACCGCATTGATCCAATGCCACAACCGCGTCGGGATCGCGTGGCGTCGGATCGCCCTTGGCGAAGGCAGTGTCGGCGTCGCATCGGCGGGCCCGTCCATCGGCGCAGCATAGCCCCGCAGCGTGCGACAGGCCAGCCCGGGGTACATTCCACTATCGTGGATCGCGGCACCGGCCCCTGCTTCAGCACAACTGAAGCAAATTCAGCCGTAGGCGCGCCAGAAAAAGACGATCGTGGTGCCGACCGAGACGATCAGCGTCCAGACGCGCACGAGGTTGGCCGACAGCAGAAGGCCCAGCCGTGCCCCCACCCAGCCGCCGACGATCGCGCCGAGCAGCATCGGGATCGCCGATGCCCAGTCGACCAGCCCGGTCGCCACGAACACGATCAGCGCCGCGACGCCTGAAATCGCAAGGATCAGCGTGCGCTGGGCGAACATCCCGCGCGGATCGACCCCGGCGAGCAGCCCGTAGACGGCGGTGGTCATCAGTCCCAGGCCGCCGCCGAAATAGCCGCCGTAGACGCTGAGCGCGGTTTGCGCGGCGATCAGCGTGCGCGTCCCGATCGTCACGCGCTCGTGCAGCCAGGCCGCCGCGCGCCGACCGAAGGCGAGTACCAGCGTGGCGAACAGCAGCAACCAGGGGATCAGGACGTCGAACATGCGCGTCGGCGTCATCACCAGCAGCACGCAGCCGACGATCGCGCTCACCAATGTGATCGCGATCAGCAGCCGCGGCGCAATCCCCCCGACCGGCCCGATCTCGTCGCGAAACGCCCACACGCTCGCCACACCCCCCGGCAGCAACGCGACATTCGACGTCGCATTGGCAATATTAGCAGGCAACCCCAATGCGATAAGAGCAGGCAAGGTTGCGAAAGTGCCGCCGCCGGCAAGCGCATTCATCGCTCCGCCGAGCATGCCTGCGCCTGCGGCGAATGCGATCGATGGAGCGTCCAGAACCTACCTCCGTTCGCCCTGAGCTTGTCGAAGGGCCGTGCTTCTTCTTCGGGTGAATGGGGGGCGTCAGCCCAGCGCGGCCATTTTCTCTTCGGCCAACCGGTCGAGCTCGGCGCGGCTCTTCTTTTCGGCGGCGGTCTTGAGCTGGCCGCACGCGGCGTCGATGTCGCGCCCGCGCGGGGTGCGTACCGGCGCCGAAATGCCGCCTTCGAAGACGATGTTCGAAAACGCGCGGATGCGATCGGGCGCCGAACATTCATACGGCGCGCCGGGCCACGGATTGAACGGGATCAGGTTGACCTTGGCGGGCAGGCGGTATTTGCGGATCAGCCGCACCAGCTCGCGCGCATCCTCGTCGCTGTCGTTCTTGTCCTTGAGCATCACATATTCGAACGTGATCCGCCGCGCGTTGTTGGCGCCGGGATAATCGGCGCACGCCTGGAGCAGTTCCTCGATCCCGTATTTGCGGTTGATCGGCACGATCTCGTCGCGCACCTCCTTGGTCACCGCATGGAGCGAGACCGCGAGGTTGACCCCGATCTCCTCGCCCGCGCGCGCCATCATCGGCACCACGCCCGATGTCGACAGTGTGATCCGCCGCTTGGACAGCGCCAGCCCGTCGCCGTCCATCACGATTCTGAGCGCATCACGCACCGCGTCGAAATTGTAGAGCGGCTCGCCCATGCCCATCATCACGATGTTGGTGAGCATCCGGCCTTCGGGCGTCGAGGGCCATTCGCCCAGCGAATCGCGCGCGAGCATCACCTGCCCCACGATCTCGCCCGGGGTCAGGTTGCGCACCAGCCGCATCGTGCCGGTGTGGCAGAAGCGGCAATTGAGCGTGCAGCCGACCTGGCTCGATACGCACAAGGTGCCCCGATCGGCGTCGGGGATGAACACCATCTCGTAATCCTGCGCGCCCTGGCCGTCATTGGCGTCCGATCGCAGCAGCCATTTGCGGGTACCGTCCTCCGAGACCTGCGCTTCGATCACCTCGGGCCGGCTGATGACGAAACGTTTCTCGAGCCAGGGGTGCTGCGCCTTGGCGATGTCGGTCATCGCGGTAAAATCGGTAGCGCCGCGATTGTAGATCCAATGCCACAATTGCTTGCCGCGCAATTTGGCCTGTTTGGGCTCCATCCCTGCGTCGGCAAGACTCGTGCGAATGTCCTCTTTCGACAGCCCGAGCAGATCGACGCGCCCGTCGACACGCGGGGTCACGCGTCGCGGAACGGGCACGGGGTCGATATGCCCGGGGATGGGCATGGGGAGCGGCGCGGCCTGTTGCATGGCGGCGCATATAGTCGCTTTCGTAGCCCCGCGCTACTCCGCCGCGAGCAGTGTCTCGGCGGCGCGCAGATCGACCGAGACCAGCCGGCTCACGCCCTGTTCGATCATCGTCACGCCGAACAGGCGGTCCATCCTGCTCATGGTCACCGCATTATGGGTCACGATCAGATAACGCGTCTGGGTTTCCTGCGTCATCGCTTCGAGCAGATTGCAGAAGCGCTCGATATTGGCGTCGTCGAGCGGCGCATCGACTTCGTCGAGTACGCAGATCGGCGCCGGGTTGGTGAGGAACAGCCCGAAGATCAGCGCGACCGCGGTCAGCGCCTGCTCGCCGCCTGACAGCAGGGTGAGCGATTGCAGTTTCTTGCCCGGCGGCTGCGCCATGATCTCAAGCCCGGCTTCAAGCGGATCGTCCGAATCGACCAGTTCGAGGTGGGCGTGTCCGCCGTTGAACAGGGTCGTGAACAGCCGCTGGAAATGAACATTCACCGCCTCGAACGCCGCGAGCAGCCGCTGGCGGCCCTCGCGGTTGAGGTTGCCGATCGAGCCGCGCAGCCGGTTGACCGCGAGCCTCAGTTCCTCGCGTTCGGTGGCGTTGGTGGTGCGCGCATCGTCAAGCTCGGCAAGCTCGGCCTCGGCGACCAGATTGACCGGCCCGATCCGCTCGCGATCGAGCATCAGCCGGTCGTGGCGCCCCGATTCGTCCTGCGGGCTGCCGACCTCGGCGCTCGCGAAGCCGATTCTTTCGGGCAGCACCGGCGGCGGGCACGCGAAGCGCTCGCCCGAAAGCCGCCCCATCTCGATCCGGCGCTGTTCCTGATTCTCCGCCCGCGCGACCGCGCCTGCGCGCGCCTCGCGGGCCTGCGCCAGCGCCTCGCCCGCAATCCGGGCCCGGTCCTCGGTCCGCCGCACCGCCTCGCCCGCGTCGGCTTCGGCGGCGAGCAAGGCGTCGGCCCGCGCCCGTGCCGCCTCATGCTCGCCCTCCAGCGCCTCGATGTCAGCGAGCAGCTTCTCGGGCCGCCCCGCGATCGCTTCGGCCTCTTCGGCGAGCGCTTTTTCGCGCTTGTCCATATCGGCGATCCGGCGCGCGGCATCGCCTGCGCGTGCTTTCCAGTCGTTCGCCTCGCCGCGCGCGCGCGTCAGCGCCTCGCGATCGGCGGCCAGCGTGCGTTCGAAGGTCGCGCGGTCGGCCTGTGCCAGCACGACTCCGGCGCGCCGCGCCTCGGCCCCGGTCTGAAGCGCGACCACGGCGTCCCGCGTCGCTGCGCCATCGGGAAGCGCGGCGACGGCGCGTTCGGCGGCGGCAAGCGTGCCGCGTGCCTGGTCACGCTCCTCCCCGATCCGCGCGGCGCGGGCATCGAGATCGGCGGTGAGCCCTTGCAACCGTTCGATCGCTCCGGCCGCGCGATCCTCGGCGCGTGCCGCTTCGCGCTCCGCAGTCTCGGCGGCGGCGAGGGGCGCGCGCGCCTGCTGCGCCGCCTGCCGCGCGTCGGCAATCGCGGCGTCGATCGCGGCCAGCGCCGCTTCCGCCTTTTCCACCGCGGCGACGGCGGATGGGCGCGCTGCGTTGAGCTCGGCGAGCCGATTGACCCGGAGCAGCCGTTCCGCCGCTGCCGCGCCGCCCGATCGGGCGACGAACCCGTCCCAGCGCCGCATCGCGCCGCCCAGTGTCACCAGCCGCTGCCCGATCGAGAGCGCCGCGCCTTCGTCCTCCGCCGCCACCGCGATCTGCGCCAGCCGCCGTGCGAGTTCGGGGGGAGCGGTGACGTGATCGGCGAGCGCGTTGGTTCCCGCCGGCAACGGAGGGTCGCTCTCCTGCCGCGTCGCGCCGCCCCAGAAGCGATCGGCCTCGCGGTCGAGTCCGACCTCGAGTTCATCGCCCAGTGCGGCCGCCAGCGCCCGCTCGTAACCGGGCATGGCGGTGAGCTTGTCGAGCAGCCGATCGCGTGCGGTCGATTGCAATGCCTTGTCGATCGCTGCCGCCTCGCTGTTGATCGCGGCAAGATCCGCGCGCGCCCGCGCCCGCGCCGCCTGCGCGTCGCCTTGCCGCTCGATCGCGCGTTGCTCGGCGGCCTGCGCGGCATCGCGGGCGGCGCGCGCCTGTTCGGCGGCCTCGATTGCCGTCTTACGCGCCGCCGCCGCTGCCGCGCGTTCGGCCTCGATCGGTGCGACCGGCCCCAGCGCCGCGCGCTCGGCATCGAGCTTCGCCCGATCGCGTTCGACGCGCGCCAGTTGCTCGCGCGCGCTTGCCAGCGCGGCCCCCGCGACGCGCGCGTCGGCCGCCTCGCTCGCCTGACGGCTGAGTGCCTGCGCCAGCGCGACCTCGGCATCGCGGGCGGCGCGTTCGGCCTCGGCCAGCGCGCTCTCGAGCGCTGGTTGACGCGCGGCGGTCGCCGCGATCGCCGCATCGAGCCGCGTTGTCTCGTCGCCGATCTGCTGGAGCGCATTGGCCGCATCCTGCGCCAGCGCACCCTCGCGCTCGCGATCGGCGGCGAGCCGCGCCTTGATCTGGTCGAGTTCCTCGATCCGTCGGTCGACCTGCGCACGCTCCTGCCTGAGCGCGGCGAGCTTGTGCCCGGCCTCGCTCGCCGTGTCGCGCGCCGCCAACGCCGCCGCGCGCGCGTCGGCCAGCGTGTCGGTCGCCTGCGTCTGGTAAGCGGCGGCGGCGCGCTGCGCTTCACCGGTCGCGCGCACCCTCGCTTCGGCGCTGTCGGCTTCGGCTTTGGCGGCATCGGCAGCAGCCGCCGCGTCGCGCCAGCGTGCGTAGATCATCCGCCCTTCGGCGACCCGGATCTGCTCGGACAAGGCGCGATATTTCTCGGCCTGCCGCGCCTGCCGCCGTAGCGCGTTGGCACGCGATTCCTGATCGGCGATCACTTCGTCCAGCCGCGCGAGATTGGCCTCGGTTGCGCGCAATTTCTGCTCGGCATCCTTGCGCCGGACGTGGAGCCCCGCAATCCCCGCCGCTTCTTCAAGCAGCACGCGACGCTCGACGGGCTTGGCGGCGATCACCGCGCCGATCCGGCCCTGGCTGACGAGCGCGGGCGAATGCGCGCCGGTGGCGGCATCGGCGAACAGCAACGACACGTCCTTCGCGCGCACGTCGCGGCCATCGAGCCGATAGGCGGAGCCGGCGCCGCGCTCGATCCGGCGCACCACTTCGGTCTCGTCGCCATTCGCCTGATCGAGCAGGATCGAGACCTCGGCGAAATCGCGTGACGGCCGGCGCGCAGTGCCGGCGAAGATCACGTCTTCCATGCCTGCACCGCGCATCGATTTGGCGCTGTTCTCGCCCATCGCCCAGCGCAGCGCCTCAAGCAGGTTCGATTTGCCGCAGCCGTTGGGCCCGACGATCCCGGTCAGCCCGCGCTCGATGCGCAGGTCGACCGGATCGACGAAGCTCTTGAACCCGGAAAGTCGAAGCCGCTTGATCTGCACGCATTACCCCCCGGTAAAGGCGGGGCGGCGCCTCAGGCCCCGGCCGCCTTCAACCTTGCTTCAAGCTGCTCCCAGGTGACGGTGTTTTCAAGCAGCTTGCCGTTGAGGAGGAAGCTCGGCGTACCGGTGACGCCGTCCGCGCTGCCCTTCTGCGCCATGTCGACCACGGCCTGCACATTCTTCTGATCGGACAGGCAGGCCTTGGCCTGCTGCTCGGTCACGCCGCGCTGCTTCACGAAATCGACATAGCCGAGATAGGTCGCCCAGCCGGTTGCGATCTCGGTCGGGCTCTTGCCCTGCAATTGCTGGGACAGCGTCTGTGCCTCGGGCGCTTCGAGCTTCGCGAGGAATGTGTTCTGATCGATATAGGTCTGTTCGAGGATCGGGAAGAACGCGCTCTCGCTCACGCACCGGCCGAGCGTCGACAGGCCGAGATCGGGGCCGCCATGAACCGGGAAATCCCGGAATTCATAGCTGACCTTGCCGGTCTTCACATAATCGTTTTCCAGCGGCACCATGCCGTCGCGGCCGAAATTGCCGCAGCTCGGGCAACTGCGCGATCCATATTCGATCAGCTTGAGCGGGGCGTCGGGATTGCCCATCACGAACCCGCCCTCGGGCGATCTGTTCACCACCTGGCTCCATTCCTGCCCGGCCGGCGGAGTCGCCGCGGCGACCGGTGCTGCGGGCGCGTCGCTGTTGCCGCCGCCGCCGCTGCCGCACGCGGCCAGCGCGAGAAGCGGCGCGGCCGCGAGCAGGATCGAAAGTCTGATCGTCATGGATAATCGCCTTTTCGGTTCTTCGAGTTGGGGGAGGAATTCAGGCGCCGGCGGCGGTGAGCACCGGCTGCAATTCGTGCCAATGCGCGTTGGGCACGATCTTGCCGTTGACGAAGAAGGTGGGGGTGCCGCTGATCTTGCCCCATGCCTCGCTCGTCATGCCGAGCACGGGCGCGAGCGCGGCGGGGGAAAAGCAGCCATCGATCGCGGCGTCGCGCAACCCGCGCGCCTTCATCAGCGCGGTCAGGCCGGCTCCATCGGCATAAGCGCGTAGTTGCGCGCTTTCAGGGTAAAGGCCCAGCCGCCGCCCGTTGGTCTCGATGAATTGCGCGCCGCGCGGATACCAATCGTGCTGGCTGGCGAGCAGCGCGTCGGTCGCGCCGAAAAAATCCTGCTTGCCCGCGCACCGCGCGAGCGCGGCGGCGGCGAGGTCGAGCTTCTCGCGCACCGCATTGCGCAGCTCGAGGCTGACCTTGCCCGATTTTATCATCTGCCCGCGTAGCACGGGGGCCGATTCGTGGGTGAATGCGGCGCAATGCGGACAGGTGTAGCTGAGATATTCGATCACCTTCACCCGCGCGCCCGGATTGCCCATCACGAAGCTGCCCGATGCCGTCTGGGTGACGGTCCGCGTCCAATCGCGGGCTTGCGGCGCCGGAGCGGCCGCGCCTGCCAGCAAGGCAAAACCGATCAGCGCCAGCAACCGTGTCATCACCGCCATATCAATCCTTATCGAAAACAGGGGGGCCTTGCGTCGAGGCGACCCCGGCGGCGAGCGATTCGAGCACCGCTTTCAATTCGGGGTCGGCGATCGAGCGCAGGCTGTCGCCAAGGTCGAGCGCGACGGGGCGGAGCGACGGCGACTTGAGCGAGGCCGGCGCGGCCCGCGGCTTGGCGATCGCCACTTCGCCCTGCCGGATCGTGACGCGGGCAACCGCGCCGTAACCGAAGAATCGATTCACCCGCTCGACGATCTCGGGCGTGATATGTTGCATCATCGGCGCGTGCGCCCCGCGCACCACCAGCGTCAGCGTGCCCCCCGATCGTTCGCCGTGCGGGAAGCGCAGCGATTCGGGCGACGACACGCCCGCATAGCGCGTGCCCACGATCTCGGCCCAGCGGCTGACGATCGCACTCTGGATGAAGCCGAACTTGCGGAACGCCGCGCGCCCGACGTCGGGCAGCAACTCGGCAACCGCCCGCGAACGGTTGCTGCGACGGGGTTCCGGGCGGGTCTGGCGGGGTTGTCCCCCGCGTGGTTTGCTCATGGCGCTCCTCATGCCATAGGCGGCGCGTGCCCGCCAAGCGTTCATCGATCGCCGACAGGCTGCTCGCCTGGTACGACGTCCAGGCGCGGGCGCTGCCGTGGCGCGCGCCGCCGGGTGCGCCCGCGCCCGATCCGTACCGCGTCTGGCTGTCGGAGATCATGCTCCAGCAGACCACGGTCGCTACCGTTCGCCCCAAGTTTGAAGCCTTCACCACGCGCTGGCCCGATTTCGCGGCGTTCGCGGCCGCCGACGATGCCGAGGTGATGACCGCCTGGGCGGGGCTCGGCTATTATGCCCGCGCGCGCAATCTGATCGCCTGCGCGCGCGCCATCGTCGCCGATCACGGCGGGCGGCTTCCCGATACCGAGGCCGAATTGCGCGCGCTGCCGGGCATCGGTGATTACACCGCCGCCGCGATCGCCGCGATAGCCTTCGGCCGCCGCGCGGTCGCGGTCGATGCCAATGTCGAACGCGTCGTCGCGCGGCTGTTCGCGATTCGCGAATCGCTGCCCGCCGCACGCAAGGCGATCCGGCACGCCGCCGATTCAATCACGCCGGCTGCGCGTGCGGGCGATCTTTGGCAGGCGATGATGGATTTGGGGCAGGCGATCTGCACCGCGCGCGCGCCCCGATGCCTGCTGTGTCCCTTGGCGGAGACATGCGACGGTCGACGCAGCGGATCGCCCGAGACTTTCCCGGTCAAGGCGCCAAAATCTGCCCGGCCGGAGCGGTTCGGGACGATTTTCTGGCTCGAACGCGGGGGTGAGGTGCTGCTCGTCCGCCGCGCGCCCAAAGGCCTGCTCGGGGGGATGCGCGCGCTCCCCACCGGGCCGTGGGAGGATGCCCCCGCCGGCCTTGCCGGTGCCCCGGCCGTCGCCGCTTGGGAAGTTCGCAACGCGACGATCACCCATGTCTTCACGCACTTCCGGCTGACGTGTACGCTTGCGGTGGCGCAAAACGGTGCGCATGCCATCGCGGGCGAATGGTGGCCGATCGACAGGGTCGACGAGGCGGGGCTTCCGACCTTGTTTCTGAAAGCCGCCCGCGCAGTGAGGAGAGAGGGATGAGGGTGGTCAGGACGCTTGCACTCGCCGGATCGGTGGGGGCGTTGCTTGCAACCGGCGCGATTGCCCATCAGGCGCAGCCCGCGCCCCAGCCTCAATCTCAATCTCAACCTCAATCCCCATCCCAATTTCTGCCCGATCCCGCGCGATCGCCGCTGCCGACGACGCAGGCGCTGTTCGACGCTTATGTCCGCAGCGATAAGATGCCGGGGATCGTCGGCGCGTTCGGCGTGGGTGATCTGCCCACCGTGTTCGTCGCGGCGGGCCGGATCGCCGACGTATCGACCGCACCGGCGGCTGGGCCCGACAGCCTGTGGCGGGTCTATTCGATGACCAAGCCGGTCACCGGCATGGCGGCGATGATCCTCGTCGAGCAGGGCAAGCTCGGGCTCGATCAGCCGATCAGCGATTTCTTTCCCGGCTTCAAGAATATGAGGGTGCTCATCCACCCCGACACCAGCCTCGAAAGCCGCCCGGCGACGCAGCCGATCACGGTGCGCAACCTGCTCACCCACACCGCGGGGCTCGGCTACAGCATCATCACCAAGGGGCCGCTGCTCAAGGAATATGAGCGGCTCGGCATCCTGCCCGGTGCGATCAACGCGGCGGTCGAGGCGCAGGCACGCCCGACGCGCCCGAAAACGCTGGCCGAATTTGCCGAGCGCGTGGCAACGCTGCCGCTGATCGCCGATCCGGGCACCCAATGGAGCTATTCGATCGGGCTCGACGTGATGGGCGCGGTGATCGAGAAAGCGAGCGGGATGCCGTTCGACACCTTCGTTCAGACGCACATCTTCGATCCGCTCAAGATGACATCGAGCTATTGGACCGTGCCCGCAAGCGACGTGGAGCGATTCGCGACCAATTATGCCTTCATGGGCGATGCGCGCACGCCGTTCGATCCCGCCGCGACATCGGTGTATCTCGAACCGCCGAGCTTTCCTTATGGTGGTGCCGGTCTGGTCATGTCGGCGCGCGATTATGATCGCTTCCTCCACATGCTCCAGGATGGCGGCGCGCTCGACGGCGTGCGCATCATGAAGCCCGAGACGGCCGCGCTGGGGATGTCGAATCTGCTGCCAAAAGGCGTGACGTTCGAAGGTCTTGGTGGCGGCACGGGCGGCACGGCCGCCGCGGTGCCGATGGGCTTCGGTGCGGGCGGTTCGGTCTATCTCGCCGACCAGCCGGGTGGCGTGTCAAAGGGCACCTATGGCTGGGGCGGTGCGGCCGGGACGGTCGCGTGGGTCGATCCGGTCAAGCACGCGCGCGGCACGATCATGGTCAATTATTTCCCCGCGGATAAATGGCCGCTGCGCGAAGAAGTGCCCGCCGCGCTCATCAAGGATTTCGCCCGCTACCAATGATCCAGCCCGGCTTTACCGGCGGGACGCTCGATCGCGCCGATCATCTGCGACAGGATCCCGAGGCGGTTGCGCGCGCGATCGGCGATCTGCGCGCGCGCCTGCTCGTGCTCAACGGTGCCGAGCCCGAGGTCGATGCGGCCGGCATGCTCGGCTGGACCAGCCTTGCCGATGCGCCCGCCGCGGCCGAACTGATCCTGCTGGGGCTCGACGATGGCCGCCCCCGGTTTGCGGCGCATGTGCCCGGCACGCGCGTGTCGGCGCAGCGTTCGCCCGCGCTGTTCCACGCGCTCGATCAGATGCGCCCCGGAGAGGCGGCAACCTATGCCGCCGCGCGCAGCCTGATCGATTGGCATGCGCGCCACGGCTTCTGTCCCAATTGCGGCGGCGCCACCACGCCGTTCAAGGCGGGCTGGGCGCGATCGTGCGTTGCCTGCGGTGCCGAACATTTCCCGCGCGTCGATCCGGTGGTGATCATGATCGCCGAACATGAAGGGCGCGCGCTGCTCGGCCGTGCCGCGGCCTGCCCGAGCGGCGTTACTCGGCGCTTGCGGGTTTTCTCGAACCCGGCGAATCGATCGAGGAAGCGGTCGCCCGCGAGATCGCCGAGGAAGCGGGCGTGCGCGTCACCAATGTGCGCTACGTGGCGAGCCAGCCCTGGCCGTTCCCCTCGGCGCTGATGATCGCGTGCGTCGGCGAAGCGGCGGATGACGCGATCACGCTCGATACGACCGAACTCGAAGATGCGATCTGGGTATCGCGCGCCGAGGTCCGCGCGGCGCTCGCGGGCGAGGACGCGCCGTTCATCGCCGCGCCGCCTTATGCCATCGCCCATAGTCTGCTGACCGCCTGGGCCGAAGGATAGAGTGATTACGAGCCGGATGGGATCATCCGGCGACTCGGCAATCACGGCAAGCGCTAGGGGCGGGGGCGTGCCTGCGGATAGGTGCCGAGCAGCCGCGCCCATTTGGTCTGGAAGCTGAGTTCCTCCAGCGCGTTGTCGACCGCGGTGTCGCCCGGCTTGCCGACAATATCGGCGTAGAATTCGGTCGCCGCGAAGCTGCCGCCGCGCTGATAGCTTTCGAGCTTGGTCATGTTGACGCCGTTGGTCGCGAACCCGCCGAGCGCTTTGTAGAGCGCGGCGGGCACGTTCTTCACCTCGAAGATGAAGGTCGTCATGAACGGGCCATCGCTCGCCAGCGGCCGCGGCTCGCGCGCGAGCGTGACAAAGCGCGTCGTATTGTGGTCGGCGTCGGCAATGTCCTCGACCAGCGTCTTGAGGCCATAGATCTCGGCGGCACCCGGCGGCGCGAGCGCGGCGATGCCCGGATCGGCGAGCTCGGCGACCTTGGCGGCGGCGCCGGCGGTGTCGGGGTATGAGACGGGTTCGATGCCGCGTGCCTTCAGCCAGTGGCGGCATTGGCCCAGCGCCTGCGGATGGCTCATCGCCTGGCGGACGTCGTCGCTCGTCGACAGCCCCATCAGCGCATAACGAATCGGCAGAAAATGCTCGCCGACGATCACCAGACCCGATTCGGGCAGCAGAAAGTGAATATCCGCCACACGCCCGTGCAACGAATTTTCGATCGGAATCATCGCGCAATCGGCGGTGCCGTCCTGCACCGCTTCGATCGCGTCGGCGAAATCGAAACAGGGCAGCGGCAGGCCGTCGGGGAAGGCCTGGCGCACGGCAACGTGCGAGTTGGCGCCCGGTGCGCCCTGGAACGCGACGGTGCGATCGGGGGCCAGCGCGGCGTCTTCGATCATGCGGGCGACAAGCGCGCGGGCAGGGGGGGCAAAATTCTCCATCGGGGCCCGCGGGTAGTCGTGGCATCGATCACAAGCAAGCGCGGCTTGCTTGCCTCGCTTCGCGACCGTAAAGGGAGGCGACTTTTCCTTGGGCGGCCGCAAACCGGGGGCCGGCTTCTCTAGAGGGTTCGATTGATACGATGGACAATCGCGCGAATACGATTGCGGGCTGGGTGCTGGCAGGCTGCGGGGCAGCGCTCGGGTTCTCGATTATCAGTGGCATGATGTTTCATTCGGAGCGTCCCGAAAAAATGGGCTATCCGATTGAAGGCGTCGAGGCCGAGGGTGGCGATACCGCAGCGGCGGTGGTGCCGATCGCGACGCGACTCGCGTCGGCCGACGCGGCGCATGGTGCCGAGGTCTTCAAGAAGTGCGCCGCGTGCCACACCGACAATCAGGGGGGTGCCAATGGTGTCGGCCCCAATCTGTGGGAAATCGTCGGCGACAAGGTGGCGACCGGCCGTGGCGGCTTCGCTTTCTCCGACGCGCTGAAGTCGGTGGGCGGGACGTGGACGTTCGACGCGCTCGACGCGTGGTTCGAATCGCCGCGCAAATTCGCCAACGGCACCAAGATGACCTTCGCGGGGCTTTCCAACCCGCAGGATCGCGCCGATCTGATCCTCTATCTCAACCAGCAGGGCTCGAACCTGCCGTTGCCGGCAGCACCGGCGGCGGAAGCAGCCCCCGCTGCCGACGCGCCGGCTGACGCCAATGCGGCAGCAGGCGACGAGGCAGGCGCTGCCGCCAACGAGGCGGCCCCGGCTGCGGCGGCGGAGACGCCGGCCGGCTGAGCCTGCGCTTCGGCAACGAACAAAAAAGGGGCCGCAGCGATGCGGCCCCTTTTTCGTATCTAGGCCTCGCCGACCGCGGTCGGCCTGGCGCGCTCGCCGCGGTAGAAATTCTGGACCACGTTCCAGCCTTCCTCGGCGGTTTCGACGATGGTGAAGATGTCGAGATCGCGCGGCGAAATGACGCCTTCCTCGCACAAGGCCTCGAAATTGACGACGCGGCTCCAGAAATCCCTGCCGTAGAGCAGGACCGGGATCGGATCGATCTTGCCGGTCTGGATCAGCGTCAGCAGTTCGAACAATTCGTCGAACGTGCCGAACCCGCCGGGAAACGCCGCCAGCGCGCGCGCGTGGAGCAGGAAGTGCATCTTGCGCAGCGCGAAATAATGGAACTGCATGCTCAGCGCGGGCGTCACATAGGGGTTGGGCGCCTGTTCATGCGGCAGCACGATGTTGAGCCCCACCGATTCGGCGCCGACATCGGCAGCGCCGCGATTGGCGGCCTCCATGATCGAGGGTCCGCCGCCCGAGCAGACCACGAACTGGCGCATCCCGTTTTCGTCGAGCGGGAAACTGCTCGCGATCCGCGCCAATTCGCGCGCGACCTCGTAATATTTCGATTTCTCGACCAGCTTCGCGGCAATCTTCTTCGCCGCCTCGCCTTCGGCTGCCTCGAGCAGCGCCCGTGCCTTGTCGGGTTCGGGAATCCGGGCCGACCCGTAAAAGACGAAGGTCGAGCCGATATGCGCCTCGTCGAGCAGCAATTGCGGTTTCAGCAATTCGAGCTGGAAGCGCACCGGTCGCAGGTCTTCGCGCAGCAGGAAATCCATGTCCTGGAAGGCGAGCCGGTAGGCGGGATGTTCGGTTTGGGGGGTGGAAACGCCGTCCTTGGCTGATTCCGCTTCCTGCTTGGCCCCGCGAAACACACGGGACGGTACATACGTATCGCTCATTGCATCGTTCATAAGACGAAAGCACCTGCTTTGCCAATCGATTGCGGCCTTCGACGGGCGGTCAGCGGCAGAAGCGCGCGCCGTCGTCCTCGAGGTGGAAATGGTCGCGATGCGCGCTGTTGTAATCGGGGCTGAGCACGGTGCCGAAACGCTTGCATGCCGAGGCGCGGATCACCTGCAGGAAGGCGTGTACCTGCGGGTCGGGCGACGCCCAGTCGCCCAGCACGCTGATCCGCCGTCCGTCGGCGAGGACGAAACCGGAAATGTCGACCGCGTTGGCGGTGCCATGGCCCGATAGCCGGGTCGACGCGACCCCGACCACCGCGCGGCAGGCATAGGTGCCGAAGGTTTCGATCCTGACGAGGTCGCTGCCCAGCATCTGCCGCGCCGCAGGGGCGACGGCGCTGCGGGCCCAACCCGCAAAGGCGCGTGCCAGCCCGCACCGCATCGGGCCGAGATTGGCCACCGGCACCCCGATATCGAGCAACTGCACCGTGCCGATCGTCGAGCAACCGCCGCCGCGTTCGCGATCGGGCAGCGGATTGAACGCCACCCCGATGCGCTTGAGGTCCGCATGGCACATCTGCGTCTGGCGATCGCTCGGCGTGGCCGTGGCGGCGCGGCGGGGCTCGGAAGGCGGCTTGTGCCCGCCGCCGAAGATGCAGCCCGACAGCAGCAGCGCGGCAAGGGGAATGAGACGCTTCACGTGGGGCGGACCCTATGGGCTGGTTCCGCTGACGGCAACGCCGGTTGCGATGAGCGTCGGCGGGCCGTGCCGAACCGCTGTTGTTCGACGCCTGGCTCGGGTAAAGCCGAACCAATGACCAGCCGCATCGACAGCCTGCCACACCGCCGCCAGATCATCGATCGCCGCGTGCTTGCCGACGCGCTCGCCGCGCTTGACGCGACCGATCCGTCCGCGCTGCGCCGGGCCGCCACCTTGTGCCTCAAACAAGCGCTCGAATCCGGCCGCGCCGAGATCCAGCGCCGTCTGATCGAACATCCCACGCGCGGTCTGGAGGCGGCGGCCGGGCAGGCTTTCCTCACCGATCAATTGCTGCGGCTGCTCTACGATTTCGTGACGACGCGGGTTTATCCCAATACCAACCCGACCGCCGCCGAACGAATCGTGCTGGTCGCGGTGGGCGGCTATGGGCGCGGCGAGATGGCGCCCTTCTCGGATATCGACATCGCCTTCATCACGCCGTGGAAGCAGCCCGCCTGGGCCGAACAGGTCATCGAATCGATGCTCTATTCGTTATGGGACATGGGGCTGAAGATCGGCCATTCGTCGCGCTCGCTCGACGAGATGGCGCGTCAGGCCAAGGCGGACATCACGATCCGCACCGCGCTGCTCGAAGGTCGCTACATCTGGGGCGACATCGCGCTCTATGACGAGGCGGCGCGGCGCTTCAAGGCCGAGGTGCAGGCCGATACCGCGCGCCAGTTCATCACCGACAAGCTCGACGAACGCAACGCGCGCCACAAGAAGATGGGCGACAGCCGTTATGTCGTCGAACCCAATGTCAAAGAGGGCAAGGGCGGTCTGCGCGATCTGCATACCTTATTCTGGATCGGCAAATATTCGTACAACGTCCGCACCGTTGCCGAACTGGTCGAGACGGGGTTGCTGACCCGTCTCGAATATCGCCAGTTTCACCGCGCCGAGAATTTCCTGTGGGCGGTGCGCTGCCATCTCCACTCGATCGCCGGGCGCGCCGAAGACCGGCTGACCTTCGACATGCAGCGCGAGATTGCGGCGCGCATGAAGTACGCCGACCGGCCCGGCAAATCGCCGGTCGAACGCTTCATGCAATTCTATTTCCTTCAGGCGAAGGCGGTGGGCGACCTGACGGGCTTGTTCCTCGCGCATCTCGACGAAAAATTCGCCGCGCACGGCCGCCGTTTCGGGCTGCCCCGGCTGCGGCGGCGCCCGAGCAAGCTCAAGGGCTTCGTGCTCGATCGCGGCCGGCTCGCGATCCCGGCGGAGGATTTTTTCGAGCAGGACCCGGCCCGTCTTGTGGAGCTGTTCCAGCTTGCCGATCTGCACGCGCTCGAAATCCACCCGCTTGCGATGCGTGCCGCCGCGCGCGACGCCAAGCTGGTCGACGACATCCGCCGCGAACCTCGCGTCAACGCGCTGTTCCTCGCGGTGCTGACGAGCCCGCGCGATCCCGAAACGGTGCTGCGCTGGATGAACGAGGCGGGGGTGTTCGGGCGGCTGGTGCCCGATTTCGGCCGCGTCGTCGCGCAGATGCAGTTCGACATGTACCATCATTATACGGTCGACGAGCACACGATCCGGGCGATCGGCCTCCTGTCGCAGATCGAGCACGGCGCGCTCAAGGCCGAGCATCCGCTCTCGACCAGCATCCTCAAGCATATCGGCGAATCGTCGCGGCGCGTGCTCTATGTCGCGGTGCTGCTCCACGACATCGCCAAGGGTCGCGGCGGCGATCATTCGGTGCTGGGCGCGGAGGTCGCGCGGCGGCTGGGCCCGCGCTTCGGGTTGAATGCCGCCGAGACCGAGACCGTCGCGTGGCTGGTGCGCCACCATCTGCTGATGTCGGCGACGGTGTTCAAGCGCGATCTTGCCGATTTCAAGACGATCCTCGATTTCTGCGAGGTGGTGAAAAGCCCCGAGCGGCTGCGGCTGCTGCTGGTGTTGACGGTGGTCGATATCCGCGCGGTCGGGCCGGGGGTGTGGAACGGCTGGAAGAAGCAGCTCCTCACCGAACTCTACGACGCCGCCGAGGAAGTGCTGCGGCTCGGCCACAAGCACAAGCGGCGCGGCGAGCGGATCGCCGCCAAGCAGGAGGGGCTCGCCGCGACCCTGGACTGGGACGACGCCGCTTTCGCCGCGCACGTCCGCAGCCTGCCTGAAGCCTATTGGATCGCCGAGCCCGAGGATGTGCTGGAGCGCAACGCGCGGCTGATGGCGCAGGCGAATGGTGCCCCGCTCTCGATCGCGGCGCAGGTCTATCCCGAGCGCGGCGCGACGCTGGTGACGATCTACGCCACCGATCATCCCGGGCTGTTCTACCGCGCTGCGGGGGCGATCCATGTCGCGGGCGGCAATATCATCGACGCGCGCATCCACACCACGCGCGACGGCATGGCGCTCGACAATTTCCTCGTCCAGGACCCCGTCGGGCGGCCGTTCGATCATCCCGACCAGCTCGATCGGCTCAAGTCCTCGATCGAGGACGCCTTCGCCAACCGCATCCCGCTGGCCGATCGGCTCAAGGCCAAGCCGCTGCCGCGCGCGCGCGCCGAGGCGTTCGAGATCGCGCCCAATGTCATCATCGACAACGGCGCCTCGAACCGCTTCACCGTGATCGAGGTCAACGCCCGCGACGGCCCCGCCTTGCTCCATCGGCTGGCGCAGGCGTTGTTCCAATCGAAGGTGACGCTGCATTCGGCGCACGTTGCAACCTATGGCGCACGCGCGGTCGACACCTTTTACGTCACCGACCTGACCGGCGAAAAGCTCGCCAGCGCGCAGCGGCTCAAGGCGCTCGAACGCCGCCTGCTGGCCGCCGCCGCCGGGACGGTCGATCAGGCCGGCGCGTCGGCGTTGGACCTTGAGGGCGGCCTGCGCGGCGGTTCGGGCGGATAGAAAGCGATCACGCTGTCGCCGGGCTCGATCACCGGCCGTGCCTTGGTCGAAAACAGCAGCAGATTGCCTTCCTCATCGAGCAGGGCGACCGGCTCGGCGCCCTCGGGCAGTTGCTCGCGAAACCGGTCGTAGCCGAATTTCTCGGTGATCCTGGTCCGGCTGAAGGTCCAGCCGGCGGCAATCCGCTCCTCCAGCGCCTCGATCGACGCGCCGCTGGGCAACAGCACGCGCGCCCGCACATGGCTCGGCCGGTCTTCGTCATGCCCGGTCTGCGCCAGCCGCTCGACGCCGAGTTCGGGGCCGAGGTCGCTGCACACCAGCGCATTGTACGCGTCGTTCTCGGTCGCCGCGATCACCTGCTGGAACCGGCCCATATCGAGCTGGCTCTGCGTCGCCTCGTCGAGCACGTCGCCGAGGTGCACGGCAAGCTCGTGCTTGCGTGCCCCGCGCAGCGCGAATTTGCTGGTATCGGCGACCGTCACCGCGAGCCCATATTGTTTGAGCGCGCTGCCGAACGCATTGGTCCAGCCGTTCGCGCCGATCAGCAGCACGTCGAGTTCCTTGCCCTGATCGATGCCGAGCCGCCGTGCCCACCATGAGGCGGAAAAACTGTGCGCGAAGATCGTCACGATCACCACCGCGAACCCCAGCGATTGCAGTTCGCGCGCGCCGATGAAGCCCAGATCGGCAAGCCGCAGCGAAAACAGCCCGGTAACCGCGACCGCGACGATCCCGCGCGGCGCGATCCACGCGACGAACAGCCGCTCGCGCCACGGCACCGCCGAAAAGGCAAGGCTCGCCAGCACCGTCGCGGGGCGGATGGCGAACAGCAGCAGCACGAGGAACAACACGAAGCGGAGCCGGAAATGCGCGATCACCTGGTAGTCGAGCGTCGCCGACAGGATGATGAACACCCCCGAGATGAGCAGGACCGCGAGATCCTCCTTGAACCGGCGCAGCGCGATGCTCGAATACATCGGCCGGTTGGCCATCACCACGCCCATCACGGTCACCGTAATCAGCCCGGTTTCGTGCTTGATGACGTCGGCGAGCACGAAGCCGCCGATCACCGTCACCAGCAGTACCGGCGCCATCAGGAATTCGGGCACATAGCCGCGTGGGAACAAGGTGGTGACGGCATAGCCCAGCGCCACCCCGATCGCGACCGCGATCGCGGCGGCCCCCGCCATGTCGAACCCGATCGCCATCGCATCGCGCGAGACGCCGGCATAAGTGATATAGCCGTAGATCGCCGCCCCCAGCAGCGCACCGATCGGATCGTTGACGATCCCTTCCCATTTCAGGATGTCGCGGGTGCGCGCGGGCACGCGCAGCGTCCGCAGCATCGGCCCGATCACCGTCGGCCCCGTCACCACCATGATCCCGCCGAACACCGCCGAGATGCCAAGCGGCAGCCCCGCGGCGTAATGCGCCGCCAGCGTGCCGAGCAGGGCGCCCACCGGTACCCCGATCACCATCAGCCGCAGCACCGCCGGGCCGGCATGGCGCAACTCGCGGAAGTTGAGGCTCAGCCCCGCGGCGAACAGGATCACCGCGACGGCGAGCTTGATGATCGGTTCCTGCAAATCGCCGAAATCGCGCTCGGGGACGATCCAGCCGAGCACCGGCCCGGCGATGATCCCCGCGATCAGCATCAGCACGATCGCCGGCCGGCCGGTACGCCACGCAACCCACTGCGCGCCGACCCCCAACAGGCCGATCAGCGCCATTTTCACCATCAGTGATTCGGACATCGGCGTTCCCTGCGGTCTTGGAGGCTGGGATGCAACCGCCTGAACCCGTTGCTGGTTTCATTTGAGCCGGATTCAGCTGTGCTGAATCCGGGCACGGCACCGGCCCTCTCCCCCACCCCTCCACCCAGTCAGGATAATGTCTTGGGAGGAGGGGTGGGGGAGAGGGCCGGTGCCGCTTCCACGTCAGGGGATCAACCTCTGGTACCGCACCGGCGAAGCGATTAAACTGGGCTGGCGGTCGATCAGGAGCAGGACGATGCCGGTACAGGGAATAGGCGGTCTCTTCTTCCGCGCGCGCGATCCCGAGGCGCTTTCCGACTGGTATCGCCGCCACCTCGGCATCGGCGCGGGGTGCGCCGCCGAGGGGACGGGCGCGCCCGACGAATGGTCTTGGAAAACCGAAGGCGGCCCGGTGGTGTTCGCGCCGTTCAAGGCTGACAGCGATTATTTCGCCGCCGACAAGCAATGGATGCTCAACCTGCGCGTCACCGATCTCGAAGGGCTGCTCGAACAATTGAACGCCAGCGGCATCGCGATCGAAACCCGTGCCGAGTGGGACAACCCCGACATCGGCAACTTCGCCCGCATCCACGACCCCGAAGGCAACACGATCGAACTATGGGAGCCGCCCGCCAGCGACGATTGATGGCGACGGTGGCTTTCGCTCCAGAAGCGTGCATTTAGCCTTTGCGCTTCTTTGGCCACCACCAGAAATTGACGATAGTGCCGCTCCTACCGAAACCCACGCCGAAGTCAGCGTGATCGGAGGATACATCCTTCACCGCTTCCGAGAGATTAGAGATGTCCTCCGGTCGGAGAGGCATGGCAAAAACATCAACGGAAAGGCCGATTGTGCCAGTCCCATCAAGATCGTTACCAAGGCGGAGTTTCGCCGGAACATCAAGCCGAAGATCGTGATCACCAAAGATGTGGTCTGCTCCGACTTCTCGGGGATCGGTCACCGAGAGAGTGCGATAAGCGGGTTCTGTGGCACTGGAAAGAATATCGAAAAGCCCGATCAGGCTGGCGCAGCCGTCCTGATCTGCTGTGAAGTGCCAACCGTCATACCTCTTCGGGGCCCTGCGGTAGCGCCAAAGACTAATGCGCCCTTCCTGTCTCCATGATCCGAGAGCTTCTTCCATGACGGCATTATAGCAGGCGAATGACCACTTCCCACCCAAAACTGGACGTCCCAAGCGGCCGCGTGACCGTGCGCTACTCTTTCACCGCTCCCACACCCGCACATAATCGACCACCATCGTCGACGGGAACGCATCGTCGTCGATCCCCTGTTGCCCGCCCCAGCCGCCGACCGCAACGTTGAGGATCAGGAATTCGGGGCGGTCGAACGGCCAGGTCGCGGGATCGCCCTTACCGTCATTGTCGAAGCGCATATGCGCGCGGCCGTCGACGCCGATCAGCAGGCGCTCGCGAGTCCAGTCGAGCTGATAGGTGTGGAAGGCGGTGCAGGCGTCGGCCAGCCGCATTTGCGCGCCGACCTGCGTGCCCGCGACATGGTTGTACGCCTTGGTGTGGATCGTGCCGTGGACGACGCCTTCGTCCCAGCCGACATGCTCCATGATGTCGATCTCGCCCTGCGCGGGCCAGCCTGCGCGATCGTCGGCGCCGAGCATCCAGATCGCCGGCCATACCCCGCGCCCGCAGGCGAGGCGCGCACGCACCTCGACGAAGGCGTGCGTCCATTGCGCATGGCCGCGCGTCAGCAGTCGTGCCGATGTATAGGCCTGCCCGCCATAATCATCGGCGTCGCGCAACGCCTCGTGGCGCGCGGTGATGAGCAGCGTGCCGTCCTCGACGCGCGCGTTTTGCGGGCGACCGGCGGCGTAATATTGCTTTTCGTCGTTGAACCAGCCCTGCTTGTTCCAGGCGGTGTCATATGCCCATTTCGCCGGATCGGGCAGGCCCGGCGTGTCGAACTCGTCGGCCCAATCGGGCGCGCGGTCGGGTGCCGCCAGCGGCAGATCGACCGCGGCGTTCTGAGCAGCGAGGTTGCGGGGCGCATCCTGCGCCTGCGCGCTCGCGGCAAGGGCGATCACCGCCATCACCGCGAGCAGGCGGGTCATTTGGGTGAGAGCACCATCAGCATCTGCCGACCTTCCATCCGCGGATGCGCTTCGATTTTGGCAATTTCGGAAGTTTCTTCGGCGACGCGCCGCAGCACGGCCATGCCGAGCTGGCCGTGGCTCAGTTCGCGGCCGCGGAAGCGCATGGTGATCTTCACCTTGTCGCCATCCTCGATGAACTCATGAACCTTCTTCATCTTGGTCGCATAATCGTGATCATCGATGTTGGGACGCATCTTGATTTCTTTGATGTCCTGCGTCTTCTGCGTCTTACGGGCCTGATTGGCCTTTTTCTGCGCTTCGTACTTGAATTTGCCGACATCGAGGAATTTGGCGACGGGCGGATCGGCGTTGGGCGAGACCTCGACGAGGTCGAGACCGACCTCTGCTGCCTGCTCGATCGCCTCGCGCGTGTACATCACCCCCAGATTTTCGCCCTCGTGATCGATCACGCGGACCTTCTGGCTCTGGATGAATTCGTTGTAACGCGGGCCGTTCATCGGCGGGGGCGCCAGCGGGCGCCGCATTGGGGGTCGTATAACGGTGTCTCCTACAGTGGATGGCGAGAGTCGATCGGGCGCACGCATAACGCATCGCGACGCGTTCTGGAAGATAGCCGAATCACCGATCGGCGTGGCAACGGCACGCTTTCCGGCTCATTGCATGTCGGGTGCCCTGGCCTCTTGTACAAGGCGCGCCACCGCCGCGTCGAGCGAGAGCATCTGCTGCCCTTGCCCGCCGAGCACGCGCAGCGCCACCGTGGCTTCTTCCGCCTCGCGTTTGCCGACGACGAGCAGGTTGGGCACCTTGGCAAGGCTGTGCTCGCGCACCTTATAATTGATCTTCTCGTTGCGGAGATCGGTCTCGACGCGCAGCCCCGCGGCCTTGAGCGTCGCCGCCACCTCGCGCGCATAATCGTCGACGTCGGACACGATCGTCGCCACCACTGCCTGCACCGGCGCGAGCCAGGCCGGCAGCTTGCCCGCATAATGTTCGATCAGGATGCCGATGAACCGCTCATAGCTGCCGAAGATCGCACGATGGAGCATGATCGGCCGGTGGCGTTCGCCGTCCTCGCCGACATAGCTTGCGTCGAGCCGTTCGGGCAGCACGCGGTCGGACTGGATCGTGCCGACCTGCCACGTCCGCCCGATTGCGTCGGTCAGATGCCATTCGAGCTTGGGGGCGTAGAACGCGCCCTCGCCGGGCAGTTCTTCCCAGCCATATTGCTCGGTCGCGAAGCCCGCCTTGGCCACCGCGTCGCGCAATTCGGCCTCGGCCTGATCCCACACCGCGTCGCTGCCGAAGCGCTTCTCGGGGCGCAGCGCGAGCTTGATCGCATAGCGGAAGCCGAAATCGGTGTAGATGCGATCGGCAAGCTGGCAGAAGGCGCGGACCTCGTCGACGATCTGGTCCTCGCGGCAGAAGATATGCGCATCGTCCTGCGTGAACTGGCGCACGCGCATCAGCCCGTGGAGCGCGCCGTGCGGCTCGTTCCTGTGGCAGCAGCCGTTTTCGTAGATCCGCAAGGGCAGGTCGCGATACGATTTGATCCCCTGTTTGAAGATCAGCACGTGCGCCGGGCAGTTCATCGGCTTGAGCGCCATCCATTCGGCGGCGTCCGAGACCAGCGGGCCCTCATCCTCGGTATTGGGGATTTCGTCGGGGATGACGAACATATTCTCGCGATATTTGCCCCAATGGCCCGATTGCTCCCATTGGCGCGCGTCCATCACCTGCGGCGTCTTGACCTCGGCATAGTCGGCGCCGTCGATCGCGCGGCGCATATAGGCCTCGAGCTCGCGCCAGATGGTGTAGCCGTGCGGATGCCAGAAGACGCTGCCATGCGCTTCCTGCTGGAGGTGGAACAGGTCCATCTCGGCGCCCAGCTTGCGATGGTCGCGCTTGCCCGCTTCCTCGAGCCGGTGGAGGTGCGCGTCGAGCTGCTTCTTGTTGAGCCAGCCGGTGCCGTAGATGCGGCTCAGCATCGCGTTCTTCTGGTCGCCGCGCCAATAGGCGCCCGAGACGCGCGTCAGCTTGAAGGCGGCGGGATCGAGCTTGCCGGTCGAGGCAAGGTGCGGCCCGCGGCACATATCGAGCCACGCGCCTTGCTTATAGACCGTCAGTTCCTCGCCCTCGGGCAGTTCGGCGGCCCATTCGGCCTTGAACGTCTCACCCTCGGCGGTCCAGCGATCGATCAGTTGCTGGCGGCTCCACACTTCGCGCACGAACGGCGAATCGCGCGCGATGATCTCGCGCATCTTCGCCTCGATCGCGGGCAGGTCTTCCTCGGTAAAGGGGCGGTCCCTGGGCGCGAAATCGTAATAGAAGCCGTCGTCGGTCGCCGGGCCGAAGGTGATCTGCGTGCCGGGAAACAGCGTCTGCACCGCCTCGGCGAGGACATGCGCGAAATCGTGGCGCACCAGTTCGAGCGCCTCGGCCTCGTCCTTCGCGGTGATCAGCGCGAGTTGGGTGTCGCCCTCGAATGCGCGCATGATGTCGCGCACCTCGCCGTCGATCCGCGCCGCCAGCGCGGCTTTGGCCAGCCCCGGCCCGATCGCCGCGGCGACGTCCGCGGGGGTAGTCCCCGGCGCTACCTCGCGGACGGAACCGTCGGGCAGCGTGATTCGGAACATCTCGGACACGGGGGAGCGCTTTCGTTGGAAGGTGATGATCAAGGTGGCGGCTTATGCCGCCGCGCACCCCCTTTAGGCAAGCGATCGCGCGCGGGCGAGCGCGCTTTGCTCGCCGGCCATTCGAGCCCGATCGGCGCAAACGGGCCGACACTGCTTCCCCATGAGCGGATCAAACTCTAATCAAATCCCGAACCGACCCAAAGGAGCTGCCCCATGACTCGCTTTGTCCTGCTCATTCCTGCCCTTGCGCTCGCGGGCTGCGCCACGATTGCCGGCACCGTCGGCGAAAGCTGGAATGCGGCGCTGGTCGGGGGCCAGGAAGTGCCCGATCCCGGCGATCCCGATGGCACCGGCACGATCCGCCTGACGGCCGATTCGGCGACCAATACGGTGTGCTACACGCTCGACGTGCGCGATATTTCGACGCCCACCGCGGCGCATATCCACAAGGGCGCGCGTGGCGTCGCGGGGCCGGTGGTGCTGCCGCTCGCGGCGCCCGTCACCGGCCGCTCGAAGGAATGTCTGAGCGTCGACAAGGCGCTGGCGGCGGCGATCATCGCCGATCCGGCGGGCTATTATGCCAATGTCCACACCGCCGATTATCCCAAGGGGGCGATTCGCGGCCAGCTCGCCGCCACCCGCTGAGGCTGATCGCGCGCCCGCGCGGCACGGTGCGGGCGGCCCAGGCAAAAATAGAGGGGCCGACATTGCTGTCGACCCCTCCGTGTCGCCGGACTTCGCTCAGCCGGCCAGCCCCGAAGGGCAGCCGCCTGATCCAGGTCAGCGGCATGCTTCAAACGCTCCTCGAAAGGCGCGCCTGTCGCGGGTCGGTCACCGGGGCCGTCCGTCTGCGTGTCCGAAGACACGCCGCGGTTTCGGCCTCGGCGGCCTGGCGTCGCGGGTCGATCGAGATCGTGCCCGCGCCGCTGTGGTCGTGCCGGTTTCCGATAGCCGTGTCCCACCCGGTGAAAGGGGGCGCGGCGCTCGGCCCGGTCGCGGCCTGCCTCTACCTGTGCCCGAAGGCATGGTTGAGACGGGGCGGATGCGTCCTTTGCGATGCCTGTGGACGATCGCTTGCGCGACAATCCGGCAAGGCTTCACGAAGTCCTTATCCTGACTGATCCGAACCACGGTTTCCTTGCGGCACCAGTGCTTTGGCTCAGCCGTAAACTCCTGATCTTTCGGCGATTTCTCGCTTCGATCTCATCGGTCTACAGTGGTGATGCTGTCATCTTTCCCGAGTCGCGCCAAGCACATAAGGCCCCGTCCAGCCTGTGGATAACGTGGATATCGTGCATGATGGGTCACGATGTTGCACAGCCCCGACAGCATCTATCAACGCGTGCTTTCGTGCCCCCCGATGCAACCCGATCGTGGGGCGAGCGTTTCGCTATCGTATCGAGCCGTGCTGCACGGTATCGCTCGTCATCCGCCGCCGGCATCGGTGCCGCTCCGGCCAAAAAGAAGGATTGATTTGATGAAGCCGATTCTGATCGCGCTCGGCGCGGTATCGTTGTTGGCGCTGGGCGCGTGCGCCGATACGTACGGTTCCAGCAATCGTTACGACAGCCGCTATGGCCCCAGCTACAGCCAGGCGCCCGAGGGCAATTACGATGCCTATCGTCATTATCGTAACGACAAGCGCTATCGCGAACGCCGGCTGACCCGCGAGGATCGCGTCTATCGCGGCTCCGACGGCCGCTATTATTGCAAGCGCGACGACGGCACGACCGGCCTGATCGTCGGTGCGCTCGGCGGCGGCGTGCTCGGCAACATCATCGCGCCGGGCGGTTCGGGGCTGCTGGGCACGCTGCTCGGCGCCGGGGCCGGTGCGATTGCCGGTCAGGCGATCGACAAGGGGGACGCGAAATGTCGATAATTCGCAGCGCCTCGGCGCGCTATGAAGGGCTAGGCAAGGACGGCAAGGGGCATGTCTCGACCGGTTCGGGCGTGCTCGCCGACCAGCCTTATGGCTTTACCACCCGGTTCGAGGGTGCCCCCGGCACCAACCCCGAAGAACTGATCGCCGCCGCGCACGCCTCGTGCTTCACGATGGCGCTCAGCTTCGGGTTGGCGAAAGCGGGCTTTGCCGACGGCACGCTGGAGACCACGGCCAAGGTCGCGCTCGACAAGGATGGCGATGGCTTCAAGGTGACGCGTTCGGATCTGACGCTCAAGGCCAGCGTCCCCGGCATCGATCCGGCACGCTTCGCCGAGATCGCCAGAGGTGCCGAGCAGAATTGCCCGATCTCGAAGGTGCTCAATGCCGAAATTTCGCTGGATTATCGGTTGAACGACGGTTGAACGGAGGCGCGGCGGCTTTCGGCGTGGTGAACGGCCGGTGCTTCTGCGGTTCACATCGCATGGTCTAACGTCTTCGCCTGTTGTCGTGCAGAGACGAAGGAGTTGGACCATGCGCATCTTGATTCTTGCCGCGACCGCGCTCGCCGTCACCGTGACGGCGATGCCCGCCGCCGCCCAGCGAAGCCCTTACCAGGTCGAACGCGAGTATCGTCACGACGTGCGGGACGCCGATCGGGATTACCGTCGCGATTTGCGGCGCGCCGATTCGCACAAGGACGTGCGCAAGGCAGAGCGCAATTATCGCAAGGATATCCGCAAGGCTGAGCGCGAACGCCGCAAGGACATGCGAGACTGGCGGCGCTATCGCAGCTACGACTGGAACCGTTACGAGCCCGGCTACCGCCATTATTATGCCGACCGCTATTATCGCGACGGGCGCTATTACCAGCCACGTCGCCTGACGCGGGCGGATCGCATCTATCGCGGCAACAACGGGCGTTATTACTGTCGCCGGTCGGATGGTACGACGGGGCTGATTATCGGCGGCCTTACCGGTGGGGTGGTCGGCAACTTCATTACCAATGGCGAGTCACGCGTGCTCGGGACGCTGCTCGGTGCGGGCGCGGGGGCGCTGCTCGGCAACGAAATCGATCGCGGCCAGATCGTTTGCCGCTGATCGCGCGCAAGCGGGGAAGGGCCGGCTGCGGCCGGGCCTTCCCGCGCGTCAGATCAGGCCGCCGCCCAGAAACAGCCGCACGACGCACACCAGAATCACTACCAGGTTGAAGTTGCGGCCGCCGTTGCGCGATGACAGCGCCCCCAGCCCGAACCCCACCACCGCGATCAGCAGCACGCCCCAGTTCATCCAGCCGAGCAGCGGGACGAACGCAGGAACCGCCAGCGCCAGCGCGACGATCCCGACCAGAAAAGAGAGAATGTTGAGCATGGCGCATCCTGTGTTGGCGCGGGCGCGGTGGCAAGCCTGCCCGCGCATGTACGGTGCGATCAACCGACTTTAAACTTTTCGGGGTCATTTACCGTCTTTTCGACGGACAGGATGAATCCGTGCCGCGCGCGCCGATCACGATCATTGTCGCCGGGATGCTCGCGGCGTTCGCGCTGGCCGCCTGCGGTCGCGAGGCGCCAAACGCCGCCGCGCCATCGCGCGTCGCCGGGTTCGATCCCGCGCTCGCCGAGGCGCTGGCCGATCCGATCCTCGTCGATCCCGATCTCGGCCAGCAGGCCAATGGCGATGCGCTGCGCCCGCCCGATCGCCCGCCATCGGGTGGGCTGCCGCCGATCGCCATCGCCCCGCTCGCGCCGCCTGTGGTGCCGGCGGGTGAGATGCCCGCGCCGCACGCCGACTGCCCGGCCTGCAAACAGGCCCGTGGCGCGCTGACGCTGGGCGCGCTCGCAGCGGTCCAGGCCGATCCCGCGCTGCGTGGCTGTGCCGCGCAGCTTCGCTATTCGGCGCGCTGGGCAGCGCGGATGCCCGCCGCGCTGCCCTTGGCCAGCGATGCACGGGTACTGATCGCTGCCGGTGCCGATAGCGATCGATGCGCGCTACGTGCGGTGCGCTTCGTGTCCGCGGCCTCGGTCGAGGATGTGATGCGCATCTATCATGCCCACGCTGCCGCGGCCGGTTTTACCGCCGATTACGGTATGGATGGAGCGCTGGCAGTGCTTCGCGGATCGCGCGCTCGGGGGCGTCATGGCTATGTCGTTGTCGCCCAGCCTTATGCCGATGGCGGCAGCCTCGTCGATCTTGTCGTCAATGCTGCGGGTTGACCGTGCTTCTCACGGCCGCCGACCTGCGCTAACGCGCGTCTCATGCTTGCGTTTCTCCTTGTCATTCTGGGCGGTGCCCTGGGTGCCGGTGCCCGCCATCTCGTCGGCAGGTGGACCCTCCACGCCTTCGGGCCGGGCTATCCATGGGGAATCCTGACGGTCAATCTGGTCGGCGGCTTCGTCATGGGGTTGCTGGTCGGGGTGCTCGCGCGCCAGTCGATCGGCCATGAGAATCTGCGCCTGTTCATGGGCGTCGGCGTGCTCGGCGGCTTTACGACCTTCTCCTCTTTCTCGCTCGACGTGGTGACGATGATCGAGCGCGGCGATTGGAGTGTCGCGCTGGGTTATGTGCTGGTGTCGGTGATCGGTTCGGTATTGGCGCTGTTCGGGGGGCTCGCGGTGACGCGGGCGTTTGCATGAGCGCCGACGAGGTCCGCCAGTTCAAGGTCTCGGCCGACGACGACGGCATCAGGCTCGATCGCTGGTTCAAGCGCCATATGGCCGAGGCGACCTATACCGTCGTCGCCAAATGGGCCCGCACCGGCCAGCTTCGGGTGGACGGCAACCGCGCGACGCCGGGCGATCGCCTGCAGGCGGGGCAGACGCTCCGCGTGCCCCCGCTCGAACCCGCCAGGGCCGCGATCGCCAGGCCCAGGCGCGAGCGTCCGCCGCTCAGCGATGACCAGATCGCCTTCATGCGCGAGCTTGTCATCCACCGCGATGCGCAGGCGATCGTCATCAACAAGCCGGCGGGGCTGGCGACGCAGGGCGGCACCAAGACGCACGACCATGTCGACGGCCTGCTCGACGCGCTTACCTTCGACGCCGAAAGCCGGCCCAAGCTCGTCCACCGGCTCGACAAGGATACCAGCGGTGCGCTGCTGCTCGCGCGCACGTCGCGCGCCGCCGCCTTCTTCGCCAAGAGCTTTTCGGGGCGCACCGCGCGCAAGGTCTATTGGGCGCTGATCGTCGGCGTCCCCGGCATCGAAGACGGCTTCATCGATCTGCCGATCGCCAAGCAACCCGGCACCGGCGGCGAGAAGATGCACGTCGATGAAGAAAGTGGGCAGGCCGCGCGTACCCGCTACCGCGTGATCGAACGCGCCGGCAATCGCGCCGCCTGGGTCGAGTTGCAGCCGCTTACCGGGCGCACCCACCAGTTGCGCGTCCATATGGCGGCGATCGGCCATCCGATCGTCGGCGACGGCAAATATGGCGGGCAGGCGGCGTTCCTCACCGGGGGCGTCAGCCGCAAGATGCACCTTCACGCGCGCCGCATCCGTATCGACCATCCCGATGGCGGGCAGGTCGACGTCACCGCGCCACTGCCCGCGCATGTCGCCGAAAGCATGGGGTTGCTCGGCTTCGACGTTGCGCTGGGAGATGCCTTGCCGCTCGCCGACGACGCGCCGCCGCCCACCCGCGCGATCAAGAAAGCGCAGGCCAAGGCCCATGCCAAGCAGGTGCGCAAGGAACGGCGGGGCGAGCGCGGCCGCCGGCGCGGCTGATGCACCCGAACGGCAGCTTTCGCTGGGAAGATCGCGCGGCGATGCGCGCGCTCGTCGAGCAGGTGGCGTTCGGGGCGCTGTTCGCCGCTACCCCCGATGGCCCGCGCGTCGCGCACCTTCCGGTGACGTGGGATGGCGACGATCTGACCTTCCACCTCGCGCGCGGCAATGCGCTCACCCGCCATCTCGACGGTGCCACCGGCCTGTTCGTGATCAACGGTCCCGATGCCTATGTCAGCCCCGATCATTACGGGCTCGATACCGATCAGGTGCCGACGTGGAATTATGTCGCGGTCGAACTCGAGGGCAGGGTCTCGCCACTCGATCGCGATGGCCTGATCGCGCAACTCGATGCGCTCGCCTTGGCCCATGAGGCGCGGCTGGCGCCCAAGCCCGCGTGGAGCCGCGACAAGATGGAACGCGCCGCGTTCGAGGCGCTGCTGCGCGGGATCAAGGGCTTCCGCCTCCGCATCCAGGCGTGGCGCGGCACGATCAAGCTCAACCAGAACAAGCCCGAATCGGCGCGATTGGCGGCTGCCGATGCGCTCGATGCGCAGGGCCGCCGCGCGATCGCGCACTGGATGCGCCAGTTATGAACCGGCTCGCGATCTTCGATTGCGACGGCACGCTCGTCGACAGCCAGATCAATATCTGTCGCTCGGTCGAGCAGGCCTTTGCCGCGCACCGCATCGCGCCGCCGCCGCGCGTGGCGATCCGCCGCATCGTCGGGCTGAGCCTGATCGAGGCGATGGCGGTGCTGCTGCCCGAGGCGCAGGCCGACGATCACATCCGCCTTGCCGAAACCTACAAGCACATTTTCTCCACGCTGCGCGCCAATGGCGGACTCGCTGAGGAACCGTTGTTCGATGGCGTGGCCGAGGCGCTCGATGTGCTTGAGGCCGAGGGCTGGTTGTTGGGCGTCGCGACCGGCAAGTCCGATCGCGGACTCGCGCATATCCTCGCCACGCACGGCCTGTCGGCGCGCTTCGTCACGCTCCAGACCGCCGATCGCCACCCGTCCAAGCCGCATCCGTCGATGCTCGAGGCCGCGATCGCCGAGGCGGGGGCGGCGCCCGACACCAGCGTGATGATCGGCGATACCAGCTTCGACATGGCGATGGCGCGCGCCGCGGGAACGCGTGCGGTGGGCGTCGCCTGGGGCTATCATGCGCGCGACGAACTCACCGCTGCCGGCGCGCATGCGATCGCCGAGACCGCGGCGCACCTGGCGCCGTGCATGGAGGCAGCATGACCGACCCGGCCGATCCCCGAACCGCCCGCAACCGCTATTTCGCGATGACGGCGACGCGCATCGCGGGTGCGATGGGGGCGGTGTTCGGCGTGGTGCTGCTCGCGCGCGCGCACGCCTGGCCGCAAAAGGCGCTCGGTGCCGCCATCGTCCTCGCCGCGCTCTACATGATCGCAACCGTGCCGCGCGCGCTCGCGCATCGCTGGCGCAGCGGCGGCGATCGATGAAGCGCTTCTGGAAAGAGGTACAGGTCGTCGACGGCGGCGTCGCGCTCGATGGCCGCCCGATTCGCACGCCGGGCCGCGCGCCGCTGGTGCTGCCCACCCCCGCGCTGGCCGAGGCGGTCGCCGGCGAATGGCGCGGCGTGGCCGAGACGGTCGATCCGCGCGCGATGCCGCTCACCGGGCTGGCCAATGCGGCGATTGATCGCATCGCGGGCGATCCGGCGCGCTTCGCCGACGGGCTGGCGCGCTACGGCGAGAGCGATCTGCTCTGCTATCGCGCCGAATCGCCGCCCGATCTGGTCGCGCGGCAGGCGGTGTCATGGGGCCCGTTGCTCGCCTGGGCGCAGTGCCGCTACGACGTGCATTTCGAGATTGTCACCGGCGTCATCCACCGCGCCCAGCCCGAGGCGACGATCACGCGGCTCGCCGATGCGGTGGCCGCGCGGACGCCGTTCGAGCTGGCCGGGCTGTCGCCGATCGTCACCGTCTCGGGCTCGCTCGTCGCCGCGCTGGCGCTGTTCGAGGGCGCCGCCGATGCCGATAGCGTCTGGACGGCGGCGCAGATCGACGAGCAATGGCAGGCCGAGCAATGGGGCGAGGACGACCTCGCCGCGCGCGCACGCGCCGCCCACCGTGCCGAATTCGATGCCGGTGTGCGCTTCCTCGGATTGCTACGCTAGAGCCGGATTCAGCTTTGCTGAATCCGGGCGCGGCCCCGGCCCTCTCCCCCACCCCTCCTCCCAAGACATTATCCTGACTGAGAGGAGGGGTGGGGGAGAGGGCCGGGGCCGCTTCCACGTCAGTGGATCAACCTCTAGATTGCGGCGCCCGCTTACCGGACGAGCTTGCGGATAAACCCGATCAGCCCGGTCTGGCGCGACCGCTTGAGCCGCTCGGCCTCGAGGATCGTGCAGACGTTGGTGAAGCACTCCTCGACATCATCGTTGACGAGCACATATTCGTAGCCGTCCCAGTGGCTCACCTCGTTGGCGGCGCGCTGCATCCGGGCGTCGATCACCTCGATCGTGTCGGTCGCGCGCTTGAGCAGCCGCTGGTGAAGCTCCTCCATCGAGGGCGGCAGGATGAAGGTGCGCACCACGTCGCCGCCGGCGATCTGGAACAATTGCTGCGCGCCCTGCCAATCGATGTCGAACAGCACGTCCTTGCCCTCGGCGAGCATCTTTTCGACCGGCGCGCGCGGCGTGCCGTAGCGATGGCCGAAGACATGCGCCCATTCGAGAAATTCGCCATCGGCGGTCATGCGCCGGAATTCCTCGAGATCGACGAAATGGTAATCCTTGCCGTCGACTTCGCCGGGGCGCATCGGCCGCGTCGTCGCCGATACCGACACGCCGAGTTCGGCATGCGCGGCGAGCAGCTTGCGCGCGATGGTCGATTTGCCCGCGCCCGAGGGCGAGGACAGGACGAACAGGACGCCGCGACGCTTGAAGCCGTGCGGATCGGACTGGGGCTGGAGCGGGGGCGGGGGCGGCGGTGTCATGCCGCGCAACTGGCGCGGGCAATGGGGGTTCGTCAAGCACCCCGGCCCTATTGCGCTATCTTTGGCCGAGACGGGGTGTTATATATGAATAACACGCCACTCCGATGCCGGGCATCGGATCTGAAGGACGCCGAGATGGGCAAGACGAAGAAAACCAAGCTGCCGAAGCAGATCGCCGGGGTCAAAATCCCCAAGAAACTCCGCAAGAAGGGCGGCAAGCTGCTCGCTGCGCTCGACACCCCCGTGGGGCGCGATCTGGCGGCGGCCGGGCTGATGGCGGCGATCGCGGCGTTCGCGCGCCGCAAGCACGCGGCGGCCGAGCCGACGGCCACGCCCGAACCCGAATCCGATAAGGTGCAGGACGAGCGGTCCGATCGCGATCCGCACGCTGCAGGCGCGCAATTCGCGAGCGCTGCCGCCGGGGTCGCCGCTGTCGCGCTCGATCGCTGGCTCAAGCACAAACAGTGTCAGCCGTCGTCCCCGCCCGCTGCCGCCACCGATCCGGCGCCCCCCGGCACCACCGCGCATTGAATTTTTCCGGCGTCGCGCGCGGCTATGCTATCGAGCGATTCTGTCTGAATCGGAGGGCTTCTCATGCGCTTGCCGCTCGCCTTGCTTCTTGTGTCGATCGCCACCCCCGCGCTGGCCGCGACGCATCAATATGGCGATCTCGCGATCTCGCCCGATGGCACCACGCTGGCGACAATCGAGACCAACGCGAAAACCGGCACGGCGATCACCCTGCGCGACGCCCGCGACGGCCGCATCCTGCGCACGATCGATCCGTGCGCGGCGTGCAGCTATGCTGATCCTACCTTCGGCCCCGATGGTACGGTGGCGTTCCTGATGCGCGACGGCGGTGTCACCCGGCTCGAAACCGTGAAGGGCAATCGGGCGGCGACGCTCGCCACGATCAACGGCATCGCGGCCACCCCGCGTTTCTCGCCCGATGGGCAGCGAATCGCGCTGCTGGTCACGATCGGCGCGCGGAAAGAGGCGGGGGCGACGCAGGCAGGGGTGCGCCAGGTCGGCGAGATCGGCGAGCATTATGACGAGCAGCGGCTGGCGATCTTCGATGTCGGCGCCAGCATCGCCGCCGGCGCCGTCACGCCGCCCGATCGCTATATCTACGAATATGATTGGGCGCCCGACGGCCGCAGCCTCGTCGTCACCAGCGCGGTCGGCAATGGCGACGCCAATTGGTGGGTGGCGACGCTCGACGCGGTCGATGCCGTCACCGGCGCGGTGCGCACCATCGCCAGGCCGACGACCCAGCTCAACCAGCCGCGCGTCTCGCCCGATGGTGCGTCGGTCGCCTATATCGGCGGACTGATGAGCGATTTCGGCTCGATCGGCGGTGATGTCTACACCGTGCCGTTCGCGGGGGGCACGCCCACCAACCTCACCAAAGGGTCGACGACCACCAACGTGTCGATGGATTGGCTGCCGAGCGGCATCCATACCGTCGCGCTCGCCGCCGAAACGCTCGAACTCAATACGCTCGATGCCACCGGCGCGCCGACCACCGGCTGGCGCAGGATGGCAAGCTTTGCCGCGGGCGACGGCAAGGTGGCCTATAGTGCCGACGGCAAGACCATCGCCACCGTGGTGCAGGATTTCACCCACGCGCCGGCCATCTTCGCGGGCAGCGCCGCCGGCCCCCGGCAGATCACCCACGATAACGATGGAATCGCGCCGGCGATGGAGGCGCGCAGCATCCGCTGGAAGAACGAACATTACGACGTGCAAGGGTGGCTGCTCGCGCCGATCGGTGCCGATCCGGCCACCAGGGCGCCGATGATCACGATCGTCCACGGCGGCCCGGCAGCGGCGAGCATGCCGCGCTTCGCCGCCGCGGGCACGACGATCGACTTGCTGCGCAAGGGCTATTGGCTGTTTCTGCCCAATCCGCGCGGCAGCTACGGGCAGGGGGCGGCGTTCGTGCAGGCCAACCGGCGCGATTTCGGCGGCGGCGATCTGCGCGATATCCTGACCGGGATCGACGCGGTCGAGCAGCAGGCGCCGATCGACGGCGGCCGGCTCGGGTTGATGGGCGGCAGCTATGGCGGCTTCATGGCGATGTGGGCCAACACGCAGACCGATCGCTTCAAGGCGATCGTGGCGGGGGCGGGGCTGTCCAACTGGGTCAGTTACTATGGCACCAACGGCATCAACACCTGGATGCTGCCCTTTTTCGGCAAGCCGCTCTACGAGGATTATGAGGCCTATCGCCGCGTCTCGGCGGTCAATTACGTCAGGAACGCCAAGACGCCGACCTTCATCTATGTCGGCGAGCGCGACATCGAAGTGCCGCCGACGCAATCGCTCGAATGGTGGCATGCGCTCAAGGACCAGGGCGTGCCGACCACGCTGGTGATCTACGAAGGCGAAGGCCATGGCATCCGCGATCCCGATCACGCCGGCGATATGCGCGACCGCACGATCGCATGGTTCGATAAATATCTGGCGAAATAGCCTTGCGATATGACGGCGAGGTTATTGCAGCGGCTTGCCCGTGTCTTTCCAGCGATCGAGCATCGGGCTTTGCGGTAGCCTGTCCTGCTGCGCGGTGCGCGCGGCGAGCGCGCCCCGCAGCGCGCCGCTATCGGCATAAGCCGGCTGGACCATCGCAAGCGCCGCCGGCTCGGCTTTAACCGGGCTCGGTATGGCGGCACTGGCGTTCGCGGCGGGCGCGTGCGACGCCCCGGCGAGCGTCGGCGTTGACAGCGGGGGTGTGTCGGGGCGCGTGTGCGGCCCCGGCAGCGGTTCGCCGCCGATATAGGGCTGGTTGAACGCGGCGGGCGTGCCCCACCAGCCGCGCCAGCGATGGAAAAAATGAGCGCCGATCGCGTCGGTCATCACCAATTGCCGGTTCCACACCGGGGTCACCGCATAGGTATGGTAATGCGTCGCCAGCCCGACCGGCGCAAAGACATAGCCCCCCAGCGCAGCCGAGGCGATGTCGAGCGCCTTGATCCAGGCGGCGCGTGTTGGCGTGCGCGCCATCGCGCCATCGCACGCGAAGCTGAACTGACAGCCGCTGGTGCGCGCCGAACCCTGAAAGACGACGCCGCATACCGTTGCCGGGAAGGCGGGATGGCGGACACGGTTGAGTACCACTTGCGCCACCGCGCGCTGCCCGGCATCGCTCTCCGACGCGGCCTCGTAGTAGATCGCGTCGGCAAGGCAGGTGAGCGCGCGCGATCGATCGATCGGGCTTGCCGCCGCCATCGAAAAAGCGCGTGCGGGCAGCACCGAGCCGTCGCCCAGACTGGCATCGAGGGGAATCGGCAGGTCGGGGAGTGTGGTGGTGCCGGTGGTGCCGGGCGCGGGTGCCGCAGCGTCGGTAGCGACGGGGGCTGAGGGGCTGATCGAGGCGGTCGCCGCGGGGTGCGCCGCGATCGCGCGGAGGGCGCCATGCGCCGATACCCCCGCGCAGATCAGGAAACCGACACAGGCCAATGCCAGTTCGCGGGCGTGTTTGTGGTTGATAAGACGCGCGATCACGCGATGGCGCATAGCGCAAAACCCGCGGCGCGATCAGACCCCATCTCGAACTGTCCCCGCGCGGGACGAAAGGTGGTTGTCTCAATGTTAGGGATGCTTCTCCGGGGCGTCGAGCGCCCGCAACGCGATCATCGCGGTCAGATCGTGGCGCTCCATCGATAAGGCGATGAAACGGTCGACCGCGCGCCACAGCGCGGGCATGAGGATGACGCCGCGTTCGTCGGCGGGGTCGAACCCGATCAGCCCTGCAGCGTCGGCTGCGGCAAGCGTGCGGGCGCACATGCGCGCGTGAGACCGCGAAACGCCGGGCAAGCTCGGCTACGGGAATCCGGGCGATGCCGTCCTCGGCCTGCGTGGCGGCATCGCCGAGAGCCGCGAGGATCAGGAACCCCGCCGTGCGTTTGCCGAACAGGATGATTGCGGGATTGCTTAGCAATGCCCCTGCCGAATGCGGGATCGTGCCGCCGGCGGCACGGCGTTGCTCACGCTGGAAATCGGGATCGCGCGCCAGCGGTCGGTGATAGGCCGGATCGTCGGGAAACAGCAGGGCCAACGGCGTATAGTGCAGCGCCAGCCATTCGCGGTCGTGCGCGATCATCGGGGCACACGGCACCAGCAGTCGCACCCGTCGATCGTCGGGCGCGGTTTCGGTGCGCAGATAGCCGACCTGGACAAGGCGCGCGACCAGCGCTTCGATTCGGCGCGGGCTGCTCAACCCATAGGCCCGAAGCGCGCGTTTGAGATTCGCCAATGTCGGCCGCGATGCGCGCTCGCCGGGTTGGTACCGGGCGTGGAGGCTGACGATCAGATTGAACAGGACGACACGCGCGGCCTCGCCCATCATCTGGCTCAAAAAGGGCTGATCGCTGTAAAGCTCTGATAATTGAGCAATATATGCGTTGCGCGCCGGTGCGAATTGCGGGTGTGCAAGAAAATGTCGCGCCCGCCGGAACGGCACGCCGCTCACGGGGTCGCTGACGCGCCCGGTGCCCATGGTGATTGTCCCCCCAGATCAATCGGCTTCAGGCCGCGCAGAATAAGCGCGTAAATTGATTTACGCAAAAATGACCATTCGTTACGGCGACGATATGGGCGACAAGGCCCAATCGGTGCAGAGCATTGGGGGGAGCCCTCTGCCACCGCACCGTGCCGGCGCCGTCATGGCGCGCGGGAGCTGGGCTCCTGCGCGACGGGGGGGAACCCGGATCGTGTTGCGACCCGCGATCTTCGGCGCCGGCACCAGTGGCGGTCTGCTGCGCCGCCACTCGCGCCTCGCCTCGATTATTTCAGCACCGGCTGGTCCAGGTCGAGCGCGCTCGACGGGATCAGCTCGAGATCGGGATAGGTCTTGCGCAGATCGCCGATGAACTGCTTCGAATCGCCCACCACGACGATGCTCGCTCCCTTGGGGGCGAACAGCTCGGCCGCCGCGGCCTGAACCGCAGCCGGGCTGACTCCGGTGATGTCACTCGAATAGGTTTTGAGCTCGGCCAGCGGCACGCCCTCCTCGATATAATCACCAAGGATGCCGGCGATGCCATCGGTCGTCTCCACCGCGCGCCCGAAATCGCCGACCAGCACTGCCTTGCGCGTGTCGAGTTCGGCGGCAGTGGCGGGTGCGGCGCCCAGTTTCGCCATCTCGGCGACGATCAGCGAGACGACCTCGGCCGCCGACGGGTTCTTGGTCTGCGTGCCCGCCTTGAACGGCGCGACGGCGCGGCGGTCGGGAATCTGGCTGCTGGCGCCATAGGAAAGCCCGCGCTTGATGCGGATTTCCTGGTTGAGCCGCGACGAGAAACCCACGCCCAGGGTCGCGTTGGCGACCTGTGCGGCGTAAAAGCGGCTGTCACTGCGCGCGATCGCGGGGCGGCCGACGACGATCCCGGCCTGTCCGGCATCGGGAAAATCGACCACGACGACCTTCGGCGCGGGCGGGGCCGCGGTGGTCGGCGTGGCCCGGGTCGGGCGCGCGGTTGCCTTCCAGTCGCCGAATTGACGTTCGGTCAGCATCCTGGCCGCGTCGGGCGTGATATCGCCGACCAGTACCAGCGCGACCTCGTCGGGGCGCCAGCTCGTGGCATAAGCGGTGGTGATGTCGTCGCGCACGATCGCCGGGAGCGACGTCGGCGTGCCGCCAAGGACATGACCATAAGGCTGCGCGCCGAAGATCGCCCGATTCGCGACCAGCCCGGCGAGCGCCATCGGATCGGTCATCTGGAGATTGGCGGCGTCGACCGCCTGCGCGCGGGCGCGGTCGATCTCGTCGGCGGCGAAGGCGGGGTTGCGCGTCACGTCGGCAAGGATGCCGAGCGCGGGCGCCAGTTGGTCGGATTTGATCGTGACGGTCACCGACGAACCGTCCCAATCGGCGCTGCTCGCGATCGCGCCGCCGAGCGATTCGATCTGGCTGGCGATATCGGTCGCCGAGCGTGTGGCTGTGCCCTTGGTCATCAACCCGGCGGTCAGGCTGGCGAGCCCTGCCCGGCCCATCGGATCGAGCGCAGCGCCGCCGCCGCTCACCACCGTGGCCGTGACGAGCGGCAGATCGTGCTTCGCAACCGTGATCAGCCGCATCCCGTTGGCGAGCCGGGTCTCGACCGGCGTCGGCACGGTAACCGGCACCGGCCTGCCCGGTGCGGGCGGCAGCACGCGCGCGCTGTCGGAGGCAGGGGTCACGATCCTGATGTCGGCGGGGGCGGCGAGCGGCGCAGTGACGACGCTGGCGGGCACCGATACGGTATCGCCCTTGGCGCCGGCGGGCGCGCTCTCGGCGGGCAGATAGCGGATCGCAGCCGAATGCTCGTCGGCAAGATAGATCCTGGCGACGCGCTGGATATCGGCGGCCGTCACCTGAGCGATCGCGGCGAGTTGCTTGTCGGCCGCGCGCGGATCACCGTCGATGATCACCGATGCGGCGAGCACATTGGCCTTGCCCGCGGCGGTCTCGCGGCTCTGGATCGCCGCAGTCAGAAGCTCGTTCTTGGCCTCGGCGAGTTCAGCGGCGGTGACGGGCGCGTCGCGCAGCCGCGCGACTTCCTTGCGCAGCGCCGCTTCGCCGTCGGCGGCGTCCTTGCCGCCGGCCATGATCGCATAGAGCGCGAGCGCGCCGGTCTGCTGCTTGCTGTCAAGATAGGTATCCGCCGATTGTGCGATCTGATCGCGATAGACGAGATCGTGATAGAGCCGCGAACTCTCGCCCTTGGAAAGGATCGCATCGAGCACGCTGAGCGCGGGCATGTCGGGGCTGTTGTCGGGCGGCAGCGGATAGCTGATCAGTACCGCGGGCAGCGGGGTGTTGGGCTCGTACACCGTATAATGCGCCGCCCTGGTGCGCGCCGGCTCGCTGACGGTGACGCGCGGGATCGGCCGGTCGGGCCGGGCGATCGGCGCGAAATACTGGTCGATCCACTGGTCGAGCTGGGCGGGGTCGAAATTGCCCGCGACCACCAGGATCGCATTGTCGGGCCGGTAATAGGTGGCATGGAAGGCGCGGACATCGTCGATCGATGCGGCTTCGAGATCCTCGATACTGCCGATGCCCGGCCGCGCATAAGGATGTTTGCTGTACGAGATTTGCGGGAAATAAACGTAGAACAACTTGCCATAAGGCTGTGCGAGCACGCGCAGCCGCAATTCCTCTTTCACCACATCGCGTTCGGAGGCGAAGCTGGTCGGCTCGACCACCAGGCTCGCCATCCGATCGGCCTCGGCGAACAGCAGGCGTTGCAGATGGTTGGCCGGGACCACTTCGTAATAATTGGTATAATCGTCATTGGTGGAGGCGTTGTTATAACCGCCGACATCCTCGGTCAGCCGGTCGAGTTGCTCGGGGACGAGGTTGCGCGTCGCCTTGAACATCAGATGTTCGAACATGTGGGCGAAGCCCGAGCGCCCTTGCGGATCGTCCTTCGAGCCCACGTCGTACCAAACGTTGATCGAGACATTGGCGGTTGCGGGATCGTGGATCGCATAGACGCGCAGGCCGTTGGCGAGCGTGCGTTCGGTAAAGGCGATCGGCTTGACCGAGGAACTGGCGGCAGGGGCGCTCGCCGGTGCGGCGGTCTGCGCCTGGACGGCAAACGGCAGCGCGGCGGCGCCGAGCAACAGGGCGGCACGGAATAGCATCAAAGGGCTCCCCAAGGCGAACGGTTGATGCCTTGTGGTGCGCTGCGCGATCGCGCTGTGTCAACCGACTAGGACAGCCGTTATTTCTTCCTGTCGCGATTCCGGCCCGCATACAGGAAGGCGGCGGTGAGCGCGGCCGAGCCGATCCCGATCCCGATCGAGGCGATCGGCCAGCGACGGCGCTTCTGATGCGCCTCCTTGGCCGAGGCGGCGGCTTCGTCATGCGCGCGCGCATCGCGTGCCGCGGCGGTGATCTCGTTGGGACAATCCGGATTGCTGTCGGTCAAGCTATGCGTCCGATCTGGGGGATGGAAGGGCGGGTCAACGCATCGGCGGGCGCCGATATCCGTAATCTCAGGTCAAGGCGTCCTCGGCAATGGTTGTCTCTATTCGCCGCGTCATCGTCCGATCACGCATGGCCATGATAGCGCGCCCGGAAATCATCGGCAAAGGTTGAGAGCTGTCCGTCGGCGATCGCGGCGCGCAGATCGGCCATCAGCGCTTCGTAGAACCAGATATTGTGCTCGGTCATCAGCATCGCGCCGAGAATTTCGCCCGCGCGGACGAGATGGTGGAGATAGGCGCGGCTCCATCCGCCACACACCGGGCAGCCGCATGTCGGATCGAGCGGGCCCTGATCCTCGCCGAAGCGCGCGTTGCGGATGTTGATCGGCCCTGCACGGGTAAAGGCCTGCCCGGTGCGACCCGATCGGGTGGGGAGCACGCAATCGAACATGTCGATCCCGCGCTCGACGCTGCCGACGATGTCGTCGGGCTTGCCGACCCCCATCAGATAGCGCGGTTTGTCGGCGGGCAGTTGCTGCGGCGCATAATCGAGGCAGCCGAACATCGCTTCCTGCCCCTCGCCGACCGCGAGCCCGCCTACCGCATAGCCGTCGAAACCGATGTGGATCAGCGCGTCGGCCGACGCCTTGCGCAACCCTTCGTCGAGCGCGCCCTGCTGGATGCCGAAGATCGCATTGTGCTCGGCATGGCCTTCGCCGGTATCGAACGCCGCGCGGCTGCGCTTGGCCCAGCGCATCGATCGCTCCATCGCGGCGGCCTGCACCTCGCGCGTCGCGGTGGTGGGGACGAGTTCGTCGAACGCCATGACGATGTTCGAGCCGAGCAGCCGCTGGATCTCGATCGAGCGTTCGGGGCTGAGCAGGTGTCGCGACCCATCGAGGTGCGATTTGAACGCGACACCGTCTTCGGAGCGCTTGGTGAGATCGGCGAGGCTCATCACCTGATAGCCGCCGCTGTCGGTCAGGATCGGGCGCTCCCAGCCCATGAAATCGTGCAGGCCGCCCAGCCGGTGGACGCGCTCGGCACCGGGGCGCAGCATCAGATGATAGGTGTTGCCGAGGATGATGTCGGCGCCTGCGGCGTGCACGTCGGCGGGCTTCATCGCCTTGACGGTGGCGGCGGTGCCGACCGGCATGAAGGCGGGCGTGCGGATCACCCCGCGTTCCATCGTGATGGCGCCGGTGCGCGCGGCGCCGTCGGTGGCGTGGATGGCAAAATCAAAGCGAGGCATGGTGTCGCGCTCTTGCCGTGGAAGGTCGGGATGCGCAACGGTGTGACGATGAACGATGCGCCCGCCAACCTGTTTGCCCCGCTGCCCTCCGCCAGTGCGGGCGAGGTTTTCACCGATCTGCTGTCGCGCCCCGGCGTGCGGCTCGAACGAATCGTGTCCCAAGGACAAGCGACCCCCGTCGATGCACCGATGGTGCAGGAAACCGACGAATGGGTGCTGTTGCTGGGCGGCACCGCGCGGCTCAGGCTCGGCGATGCCCCGGAACTATCGCTGGGGGCTGGCGATCATGTGTTCATCGCCGCGGGCACGCCGCATTGGGTGACGCACACCAGCAGCGCCCCGCCGGCAATCTGGCTCGCGCTTCACCTCGGTTGAGCGCGGCTCAGCGGCGTTTGCGCTGGCGATCGAACCCGCCCGGCCGGATCGTCAGCAGCTCGGACCGGATCAGCACGCCGTCGCGATCGCGGTCGAGCCGGTCGAAGATCGTGTCGATCTTGGCGGTCAGTTCGGCGAGCGTGATGCGGTTGTCATGGTCGGTGTCGGTCTCGAACGGGCTCGGCAGCGCGTTGCGATCGCCGAGATACCGCTCGGCCCAGTCCGAATAAGCGATATAGCCAAGCGAGCCCGCGCCTGCCGTATCGATGCTCGCAAAGCTCCTGGCGAGGCACGCGCGCGCCTCGTCGCGCGTGACGCGGGCGTCGCCATCGGCGTCGCACGCCGCGAGCATCATCGCCACCGGTTCGACCACCATCGTCGAAATCGGCGGCTGGCCCAGTGGGGTGACATAGGGAATTTCGCCCGCCTGCGGCGTGGTCTGCGCGCCCGCGGGAAGCGCGAGGGCAAGCAGCGGAAGCGCGAGCAGCAAACGCATATCAGGTCCTTTCAGGGAGCAGCAGCGACGCATCCCCATAACTGTAGAACCGATAGCCGGTTTCGATGGCATGGGCATAGGCCGCCTGCATCCGCTCGCGCCCCATCAGCGCCGAGACCAGCATGAACAGCGTCGATCGCGGCAGATGGAAATTGGTCATCAGCCCGTCGATCCCGCGAAACCGATAGCCCGGCGTGATGAAGATCGCGGTGTCGCCCTCGAACGGCCGGATGACATTGTCCTCGCCCGTCGCGCTCTCGATCACGCGCAGGCTGGTCGTGCCGACCGCGATGACGCGGTTTCCGCCCGCGCGCACGGCGTTGAGCCGGTCGGCGGTCGCCGCATCGAGCCGACCCCATTCGGCGTGCATCCTGTGGTCGTCGGTATCGTCGGTCTTGACCGGCAGGAAGGTGCCCGCGCCGACGTGGAGCGTTAGCGTGGTGTGGCCGATCCCGGCCGCCGCCAGCGCGTCGATCAGCCGGGGGGTGAAATGGAGCGCGGCGGTGGGCGCGGCAACGGCGCCGGCCTCGCGCGCGAACATCGTCTGGTAATCTTCGGCATCGCGCGCGTCGGTGGCGCGCTTGCCGGCGATATAGGGCGGCAGCGGCATCTGCCCGGCGCGGGTCAGCAGCAGTTCGACCGGCTCGTCGCCCGCGAAGCTGAGCGCGAAGCTGCCGTCCTCGGCGCGGTCGCTGGCAATCGCCGATACATCATGGCCAAAATCGATTCGATCACCGTCGTGCAGCCGCTTGGCGTTGCGGATGAACGCGCGCCAGCGGCGCGGGCCCTCGCGCTTGTGGAGCGTCGCACCGATCGTTGCGGCACCGCGCCTGCCTTCGAGCTGGGCGGGAATGACGCGCGTATCGTTGAACACCAGCAGATCGCCCGGCCGCAGCATCTGCGGCAATGCGCCGACATGGGTGTCGCGCGTTCCGGCACCGTCGAGCACGAGCATTCGCGCCGCATCGCGCGGGACCGCCGGCCGCAGCGCGATCCGTTCGGACGGAAGTTCGAAATCGAAAAGATCGACCTTCATCGGGCCCCATGGCCCCTATTTGCCGGCGGGCCTGGCCGCCGTGTTCGCAGGCCGCGCGCCCGGCAGCACTGTTGGCGCTTCGGTCGGGGCCGGTGCCGTGGGCTGGTAAGCGGGCGGATTGTCGGCGGCGATATAGGCGTGGAGGATGCGGCCCGGCTCCGCCGGCGGTTCGCCGCGCGGCAGCGCGTCGACATAGCCCATGCCCTCGATCACGCGGCCGAACACCGTATAATCCTTGTCGAGCTGAAGCTTGGGCTGGAAGACGATGAAGAACTGGCTGTTGGCCGAATCTTCCGCCTTCTTGCGCGTTTCCGGATCGGCATTGGGGGCCGATCCCTGTCGTGCGGCCGCCACCGCGCCGCGCACGTGCGGCAGATAATTGAACTCGGCGGGCACGTCGGGCAGGTCCGATCCGCCGGTGCCGTCGCCCTTGGGATCGCCGGCCTGCGCCATGAAGCCTTCGATCACGCGGTGGAAGGTGATGCCGTCATAGAAATGCTGTCGGGTCAGCGTCTTGATCCGCTCGACCATCTTGGGCGCGACATCGGGGCGTAGCCAGATCTTGACGCGGCCGCCGGTCGACAGGTCGAGCACCCAGATGTTTTCGGGGTCGGTAGGCGACGCCGCTGGGGCGCGGCCCGGCACCTGGACGTCGATCACCTGTGCCGCCGCGGGCAGCGCGAACACGGCGCCGACGAGCGCGATCAGACTGAAGATGAAACGCATGCACACCCCGTGGGAAGCCGATGGGCGGTGCGCTTAAACCAAAACGCCGCTTGCGCCAATCTGAACATCATCGCCGGGCCTGACCCTAGCTGCCCTTGCGGCCGATCGTGTCGACGCGTGCCATCACCTCGTCTTTGACCGCGGGCGTCACGAACTTGCGGATCTCGCCCCCAAACAGCGCGATCTCCTTCACCAGGCGACTCGCAATCGGCTGCAACGCGACATCGGCCATCAGGAACACCGTCTCGATCCGGTTGTTGAGCGCCTGGTTCATCCCCGCCATCTGATATTCATATTCGAAATCCGCGACCGCGCGCAGCCCGCGCACGATGATCGACGCGCCCTCGCGCTCGGCGAAGTCCATCAGCAGCGAATCGAAACTGACGACGTGGATCTCGCCCGCGATCCCCGCCACCTCGCGCTGCACCATCTCCATCCGTTCCGCGACCGAGAACATGGGGTTCTTCGACGGATTGGTGGTGACGCCGATGACCAGCCGGTCGACGAGTTTCGCGCCGCGGCGGATGATGTCCATATGGCCGAGCGTGATCGGATCGAAAGTGCCGGGATAGACACCGGTACGGATGGTCATGCTTCGTCCTTTTCAGCGAGGAGGGTCACCGGTCACGTTCGAGTACGTAGCGGGCGATGTCACGCAGGATATCGGCTTCGGTGCCGTGGCCGCGCAGATGCGCGATCGCCTGATCGACGAGCAGCGCCGCCTGCGCGCGCGCGCGATCGACACCCAGCAGCGTCAGGAAGGTTTCCTTGCCCCGCGTACCGTCCTTGCGCAGCTTCTTGCCCGCGGTGTCCTCGTCGCCGGTGGCATCGATCAGATCGTCGGTAATCTGGAACGCCAGCCCGATGTCGCGCGCATAGCCGCGCAAGGGGGTGCGCGCCTCGGGCGGCACCCGCCCCAGGATCATGCCGGCTTCGACCGCCGCGCCGATCAGCGCGCCGGTCTTCATCGCCTGAAGCCGCGTCACCGTCGCGAGATCGAAGCGTGCGCGTTCGGCCTCGATGTCCATCGCCTGCCCGCCCGCCATGCCGGCTGGACCGGCCGCCCGCGCGAGCGCCAGTACCAGTTCGGCGCGCACGAACGGATCGGGATGCGTTTCGGGATCGGCGAGCAGCTCGAACGCCAGCGTGTGGAGGCTGTCGCCGGCCAGAATCGCGGTTGCCTCGTCGAACGCCTTGTGGAGCGTGGGCTTGCCGTGGCGAAGGGCGTCGTCGTCCATCGCGGGCAGATCGTCATGGATCAGCGAATAGACATGGACGCATTCGATGCCGAGGCCGACGCGCACCGCGACCTCGCGGTCGACCCCGTAAAGCGTAGCGACCGCGGTAACGAGCAAGGGCCGCAGCCGCTTGCCGCCGCCGATCGTCGCGTAGCGCATCGCGCGATAGAGCGCGGCGCGCGGATCGTCGGGAACGCCGAGCACCGTCTCGAACGCGGCGTCGATTTCTTCACGGACGCGCGCCATCGCCGATCGGAGCGCGAGCGACGCTTCGGCCACAATCGTGTCAGCCGGCATCGAAGGGCTGGGTGCCCGTCGGTCGCCCCTCGGCATCGAGCCGAATCGCCTCGATCCGCGCCTGTGCGGCGTCGAGCCGATCGGTGCAGCGGCGGCGCAGCTTGTTGCCGCGCTCATAGAGGTCGATCGCCTCCTGAAGCGGCGTCTCCCCACTTTCGAGCTTCGAGACGATCGTCTCGAGCTCGCGCAGGGCTTCTTCGAAGCTCAGATCTTCAATCGGTCGGTCGGCGGTCATGGATCGTGCTATGCGGCAGCCGGGCGAGAAGGGTCAAGGATACGTGCGCGCCCGCGCCGCGTTGAAGAACGAATCGAGGAGCAGCCTTCCATGTTGACGAGCATCAACCCGGCGACCGGCGACACGATCGCGACCCATGAGATCCTCACCGACGCGGCGATCGAGAACCGCCTTGCGCGGGCCCACGCTGCGTTCGCGCAGTGGCGCGTCACCGATTATGCGACCCGCACCGCGCTGCTCGGCCGAATCGCCGATGCGTTCGAGGCCGACAAGCACGCGCTCGCGGAAATCGCCACGCGCGAAATGGGCAAGACGCTCAAGAGCGCGATCGCCGAGGTCGAGAAATGCGCCGCCGCGTTCCGTCATTATGCGGCTCACGGGCCGGGGATGCTGGCGGATCGCCGCATCGACATCGCAAGTGGCACCGCGACCGCGCACTGGCTGCCGATGGGGCCGGTGCTCGCGGTGATGCCGTGGAATTTTCCCTATTGGCAGGTCGTCCGCTTCGTCGCGCCGACGATCATGGCGGGCAATGTCGGGCTGCTCAAGCACGCGTCGAACGTGCAAGGGGTCGCGGCGGCACTGGAAGCGACGCTCCTCAAGGCCGGCGCGCCCGCCGGGCTGTTCCAGAACCTCGCGATCCCGAGTGCGAAGGTGGCCGGTATCATCGCCGACGACCGCATCGTCGCGGTGACGCTGACGGGGAGCGAGGGCGCTGGCATGGCGGTCGCCGCCGCGGCGGGCAAGGCGCTCAAGAAGGTCGTGCTCGAACTCGGCGGATCGGATCCGTTCATCGTCATGCCCTCGGCCGATCTCGACAAGGCTGCGGCGACGGCGGTGACGGCACGCATCCAGAACACCGGCCAATCGTGCATCTGCGCCAAGCGGATGATCGTCCACGCCGAGGTCTACGATGCCTTCATGGCGCAATTCACCGCGGGCATGAAGGCGGTTGAAACGGGCGATCCGTTCGACGCGGCGACCGATATGGGGCCGCTGTCGAGCGAGGCGCAGCGCCAGACCGTGGTCGACCAATTGAAGCAATTGACCAGGGCGGGCGCGCGGCTGCTGTTCGGCGGCGAGGCACTGCCCGGCAAGGGTGCCTATATGTCCGCGGGCATATTGGTCGACGTGCCGTTCGACGACAGGATTGCGCACGAGGAATTGTTCGGGCCCGTCGCGATGGTGTTCAAGGTTGCCGATATCGACGCGGCGATTCGACTCGCCAATGACGTTCCCTTCGGGTTGGGATCGAGTGTGTGGACCAACGACGCGGCCGAAAAGAAGCGCTTCGTCCGCGACATCGCCGCCGGCATGACCGCGATCAACCAGATGCTCGCGAGTTCGCCTGCCGCGCCGTTCGGCGGCGTCAAACGCTCGGGCCACGGCCGCGAACTGGGGCCGTATGGGCTCCACGAATTCATGAATCTGAAGACAGTGGTCGAATAATCAGCCGTGGAAGGGATCACCCCTCGGCCATCACCTCGGCGATCAGATCCTTGCGGCTCAATTTGCCGACCATCGTCTTGGGCAGCGCGGTGCGGATCACGACCTGATCGACCCGCTCGTGCTTGCCGAGCTGGGGGTTGAGCCAGGCCGCGAGTGCTTCGGGTGTTGCGGTGGCGCCATCGTCCAGCGTCACATAGGCGCGCGGATGCTCGCCGCGATAGGTATCGGGCAGGCCGATCACGAGCGCCTCCTTCACCGCCGGGTGCCGATAGAGCACGGCCTCGATCTGGCTCGGGAATACCTTGAACCCGCCGACTGCGATCATGTCTTTGAGACGATCGACGATGCGGATGAAGCCATCGTCGTCGATCGCGCCGACATCGCCGGTACGCAGCCAGCGCGTGCCTTCGGCATCGGTGATGAACACGTCGGCATCGGCATCGGGCCGGTTCCAATAGCCGAGCATGATCTGCGGCCCCGCGGCGACGATCTCGCCGGGCTCGCCCTCGGGGGGCGGCCGATGCGGGTCGTCCTTGTCGACCAGCCGGACGCGGGTACCGGGAAGCGGCTGGCCGATCGTCCCCGATTTGCCCGCGCCTTCATACGGGTTGCACGAGATCACCCCGGAGCTTTCCGACAGCCCATAGCCCTCGACCAATTGCGCGCCGGTCGTCGCCTCGAATTTCGCTTTAAGCTCCGCCGCCAGCGGCGCGCCGCCCGAGACGCACACGCGCAGATGCGTGAAATCGGTGTCGCCCACCTTGGGATCGTCGAGCAGCGCCTGGTACATCGTCGGCACCCCCGGCAGCGCGGTCGCGGCGGTGCGGCCGAGCGCGGCGAGCACCTGCCCGGCGTGGAAGCGCGGCAACAGCACCATGCAGCCGCGATTGGCGACGGTGCGGTTGAGCACGCAGGTATTGGCGAACACATGGAACAGCGGCAGCACGCCGAGAATCCGGTCTTCGGTGCCGGGCAGCGGATCGAGCCCGATCACCTGCCGCGCATTGGCGGTCAGATTCTGATGGGTGAGCATCGCGCCCTTGGGGGTGCCGGTGGTGCCGCCGGTATATTGGATCAGCGCGATCGTCCGCTCGGGAACGATCTCGGGCTTCTCGTATGCGCCGTCATTGCGGATCAGCGCCGAAAAAGCGGTGATGCGCGCATCGTCGGGGCGTTTGGCGACCTCCTTGCCGCGAAACAGGCGATAGAAAAGCGACTTTGTCGGCGGCAGCGCCCCGGCGATCGACCCGACGACGAGGCGTTCGAGCCCCGAGCTGTCGAGCACTTGAAGCGCGGTCGGCAACAGCGCCGTCGCCGACAGGGTGAACAGCACCTTGGTGCCCGAATCGGCGACCTGATGCGCCAGCTCCTGCGCGGTGTAGAGCGGCGAGAAATTGACCACCGTCGCGCCGAGCTTGAGGATGCCGTAATAGGCCGCGACGTAATGCGGGACGTTGGGCAGGAACAGCCCGATCCGGTCGCCGGGGCCGTAGCCGAGCGCCTGCAGCCCGGCGGCGACGCGGTTGGCGCCGTCGAGCGTCTCGGCGTAGCTATAGGTTCGCCCGAGGAAATCGATCAGCGGCTGCTGCCTTGCTTCCGTGGCGGCGGCATCGAACAGCTCGACCATCGATTGGGGGGTAAAACGCGTATCCCATGGCATGGGATGACGATAAGCGGTGCGCCAGGCGCGCTCGGGATCGTTCATGGGAACAGGGTTAGGCACACCGCCCACGCCGTGCAAGTCAGCGCGCGTTTCCGAGATGGTCGATCGTCCAGGTAAACAGCAGCGCGCCTGCGGTGGTGCCGAGATCGACCACCGCCTGGACCTGAACGGCATCGCTTTCGGACGGCATGGTCGCGCTCAACCGCACCTGCGGCGCGTGCCGGATGCCGAGCACGAGCAGCAGCGCGACGATCACCGCCAATCCGATCCTGCGCTCGCGCATCAACCCTCCTTCGCGTCGGGCGCAAGAATACAGGTTTCGGGTATCGACGACAAGCGATCGCGGGCTCGTCAGGCCGCGAAAACGATCGAATAGGCGGCGCGGGCGCGATCGCGGCCGTCGGATTTGGCGTCGAGCAACGCGCGGTCGGCGGCGCGATAGAGCTGTTGCCAGTCGGGCTCGGTAAGCAATGGTCCGTCGCTGGCGCCGATGCTCGCGGTGATGGTGAGGTCGAACGGCATCCGTTCGATGCGCAGCCGCGCGAGGATATGTTCGGGCGCGGGCCCGGCATCGGCATCGCTCAGGATCGCGAATTCCTCGCCCCCCATCCGCGCGATCAGCGTGCCTTCGAGCGCTGTCAGGCGCAGAACGCGCGCGAAGCGACACAGCACCTCGTCGCCGCCGTCATGCCCGATCGTGTCGTTGACGCGCTTGAAATAGTCGAGATCGGCCAGCAGCAGCCGCTGGTTGCCGACGCGGCCGATCGCCTCGCGCAGGAAAGCCCGGCGGTTGAGCAGGCCGGTCAGCGGATCGGTATCGGCCAGCGTGCGCGTCGCGACCTCCTGCCGGATCGCGGCGTCGCGCTCGCGGCTCAGCAGGCGGATGCGATAGGCGATGGCAAGGCTCGACAGCAGCGCCTCCGCGGCCATCGCCGCCAGCGTGGAATTGTCGATCCAGAAGCTCCATTCGATCAGATCGAGACCGTTGGCGACGCGCGCGCCGGCCAGCGCGATCGGCACCGCCCAGGCCAACGCGAACAGCCACAGATAGCGGCTCCCGGTTCGCCATGCCCGCCACATCACCGCGCCGGCGAACAGCAGCAGGCCGACAAAGGCGAGGACATAAAGTTGATCGAGCAAGGTGATCCGCCATGGCGCGAGCACGAGAAAGAGCAGCGCGCTGCCCATCAGCGCGGCGATTGTTGCTTTGCACGCGCGCACCATCGCCGGCGAAAAGACCCGAGGCTCGAAAAAGCTGCGCGCGAACGCGACTGAGCATGCCGCCGACAGCGCGAGCAGCAGATAGTTGATCCGCAACCGATCGTTGTTGAGAATATCGGGGAAGGTCCAGGCCAGCGCGCCCGACGACGAATAGCTGTACGCCAGCAGCGCCGCCATCATCGCGCAATAAGCGAGCTGGAACCGATGCCGCAGCGCCCCCCATAGCGCCAGATTGTAGACGAACAGTGCGATGCACAGCCCCGCGAACCCTGCGTAGAGGGCGGCCATATGGACGTTCGATTCGGCGCTTTCGGTGGCCGTCGCGACGCGCGGATCGAGGAGGATTCCGCGCAGGTTCGCGGCTCCCTCGACATGCCAGAGCAGCCGTATCACCGGCACGCCGACGCGCATCGGCAACCGCTGGGTGATGATTGCGCCGAGCTGGAGGCCGTGGGTCGCATCGTGGCCATCGGTGACAACCCGCACGATCGCGCCATCGGTGTAGAGCGCGTAGAGCGTCACCCGGTCTTGCCAAAGGCTGGCGAGGCGGACGTCGAGCGCCTGATCGGAGACGGCGAGCGGTTGTGACAATATCCAGAACGTGCCTGCCCCCCAATCGGTCTGGCGGCGGGTGCAATCGAACTGGTCCGGGCTGGCGAACAGCGCCCGCGGCGACATGCCCGGCGCCGCGCGCGTCACGCAGGTATCGATCGGGATGCCCGCATTGCCCGTCTGCGCGTGGGCACTGCCTGCGCCGAGCAACAGCGACGCGAACAGGAGCGCCAATGCGCAGATAAGCCGAGCCGCCGACATCGCAGCAACCTAGTCCCGAGATCGCAAACAGACCGTAAACGAATGGTTATTTCGATCTCGTTACGATCAGCAGATTTTGCCCTTCAACACCCCGCCCAGGCTCGGCTTGCACTTCTTCGGCGGGGCCTCCTGCCGCGACTCGTCGGTCGAGCGCGCGTTGTTCCTGCCCCCCATCATCTCGCCCATGCCGGGCATGCCCAGCATCAGGCTGGTGTTCGATTTGTAGCGGACGCGCGCGGTCCAGTCGGGGGCCCAGGTGGCGGGCGCCTTGGCGGGGCGCGGCGGATAGGAAAAATCGGCCTCGGGGCCATAGGCATGGAGCTGCGTCATCAGCATCGCCCCCGTCGCCTTGACCTCGGCGGGCATGGTGCAGCTCGTCTGGCCAGGCGGCAGCACCACCTTTTCGCCGATCAGGCGGCGGACAGTGGCGGGCGCGACCCAATCGGCCAGTCCGGCGCCGAATTCTTTCCGGCCGGCCGAGGTCCACCAGACCATGTCGCCGCCCTCTTCGCCCATAGTCGCGGCGCCCATCGCCCAGGCGTAATAGCCCGTTGCCGCATCGACCGGCTGCCAGCTCAGCGTGACCGACCCGTCGGCGCCGGCCTTTGACGAGGCGCGCATCGCGGGCATGAAATCCTGCGTCAGCGCGAATTTGATCTCGGGGCTGTAATTGCCCGCGATCCGATGGTCACCGATCAGCGATGCACCCGCCGGGATGGTGGTGCGCTTGGCTTTGCTGTTGGGCCATTCGCCGAAAGTGCGGCTACTCGCGGCGGTCGGTCCGCGATCGACCGGTACCGTCGTCGAGAACAGATTGGGCGGCATCTGGCCCTGCGCGAGCTTGGCGAAATCGATGACCACCGGCTGGCCCGGCCCGGCATGCGCGCCGCAGCCCCAGAACAGCAGCAACCGTCCCTTGGGGCGCTGGAAATCTTCAGGCGTGCCGGAATCGGCCAGGCTGTCGGCGCTGTTGCTATTGCGCTGCTGCGGGGTGGCGAGCGGAACCGAGAGGCCGAGTTTCATCCCCGCCGGCATGAAATGGTCGGCGGCGGGCGACCCCGCTGCCGCGCTGCTCGATCCCAGCCGCAGCGTGAGTTGGTGCGCCGTGGCATCGCCGCCCCCGCCGCGCAGCATCGCCAGCGGATTGACGCCGCCCGCCATGAAGCCGCTCGTCGTGGTGACGTCCATCGCGTACCGCGCCTTGGGCCCTGATGCGGCGGGCGCCGCGATCAACGCCGCCGTACCAGTTGCGGCCACCGCCGCCACGCCCGCCAAAATCCAGCGCCCCTGCATCGCCATGCCCCAGATATCCTCGTCCGAAAAAACGCTCAGGCTACCAGCGCTCAGGTTCCCGTCATTGGATAAACGCGACATGCGTCGCGACAAAAAAGGCCGGCCCGAAGGCCGGCCTTGCTTGATCGCTTGAGACGAATTTACTTGGCGTCGATCTTTTCAGTCTTCTTGCCGCCGCCCTTTTTGCGCGGTTTCTTGGGCGCGGCGGGGGTGAGCTGGAACGCCAGCGCATTGTCCTTGACGGTAACGTCGACCTCGCCGCCATGGACCAGCTTGCCGAACAGCAATTCCTCGGCCAGCGGCTGCTTGATCTTTTCCTGGATCAGGCGGCTCATCGGGCGCGCGCCGTAGAGCTTGTCGTAGCCGCGCTCGGTGAGCCACGCCTTCGACGCGTCGTCGAGCTGGATATGCACCTGCCGGTCGGCGAGCTGGAGTTCGAGCTGGAGGATGAACTTGTCCACCACCCGCGCAACCACCTCGGGCGGCAGATAGCCGAACGGCACGATCGCATCGAGGCGGTTGCGGAATTCGGGGGTGAACATCTTCTTCACCGCTTCCTCATCCTCGCCCTCGCGGCTCGACACGCCGAAGCCCAGCGCCTCGCGCGCCATGTCGGAGGCGCCCGCGTTGGTCGTCATGATCAGGATGACGTTGCGGAAATCGACCGTCTTGCCGTGGTGATCGGTGAGCTTGCCGTTGTCCATCACCTGCAACAGGATGTTGAACAGGTCCGGGTGCGCCTTCTCGATCTCGTCGAGCAGCAGCACCGAATGCGGGTTCTGGTCGACCGCGTCGGTGAGCAGCCCGCCCTGATCGTAGCCGACATAGCCCGGCGGCGCGCCGATCAGCCGGCTGACCGAATGGCGCTCCATATATTCGCTCATGTCGAAGCGCTGGAGCGGGATGCCCATGATGCTCGCGAGTTGCTTGGCGACCTCGGTCTTGCCCACGCCGGTCGGGCCGGTGAACAGGTAATTGCCGATCGGCTTGTCGGGATCGCGCAACCCCGCACGGCTCAGCTTGATCGCGCTCGCGAGCTTCTCGATCGCGGCGTTCTGGCCGAACACCACCCGTTTCAGGTCGGTCTCGAGGCTTTCGAGCGCCTTCTTGTCGTCGGTCGAGACCGATTTGGGCGGGATGCGCGCCATCGTCGCGATCACCGCCTCGATCTCCTTGGGGGTGATCGTCTTGCGGCGCTTCGAGGGCGCGACGAGCATCTGCATCGCGCCGACCTCGTCGATCACGTCGATCGCCTTGTCGGGCAATTTGCGGTCGTTGATGTAGCGTGCCGACAGTTCGACCGCGCTCTTGAGCGCCTCGGGCGTGTATTTGACCGAATGGTGCTGCTCGAACGCGCTGCGCAGCCCGGCGAGGATCTTGATCGTGTCCTCGATCGTCGGTTCGTTGACGTCGATCTTCTGGAACCGGCGCAACAGCGCGCGATCCTTCTCGAAATGGTTGCGGAATTCCTTGTAGGTGGTCGAGCCGATGCAGCGGATCGTGCCCCCCGACAGCGCGGGCTTGAGCAGGTTTGAGGCATCCATTGCCCCGCCCGAGGTGGCCCCGGCGCCGATCACGGTATGGATCTCGTCGATGAACAGCACCGCGTGCGGCAGCTTCTCCAGCTCGGAAACCACCGCCTTCAGCCGCTCCTCGAAATCGCCGCGATAGCGCGTGCCCGCGAGCAGCGCGCCCATGTCGAGCGAATAGATCACCGCTTCCTTGAGCACGTCGGGTACATCGCCCTCGATGATCTTGCGCGCGAGCCCTTCGGCGATCGCGGTCTTGCCGACGCCGGGGTCGCCCACATAGAGCGGGTTGTTCTTGCTGCGACGGCACAGGATCTGGATCGTGCGATCGACCTCGGGCCCGCGGCCGATCAGCGGATCGACCTTGCCGTTCTCGGCCTTCTCGTTGAGGTTGACCGTGAATTGCTTGAGCGCGCTTTCGCTCTTGCCCTTGTCGGCCTTGGCGGATTTATCCTCGTCGGCGCCCTTGGGGATGGTCGTTTCGCTCGGCGCGCCGCCCTTACCGACCCCGTGGCTGATGAAGCTGACGGCATCGAGCCGGCTCATATCCTGCTGTTGCAGGAAATAGACCGCATAGCTCTCGCGTTCGGAGAACAAGGCGACGAGCACGTTGGCACCGGTCACTTCGTCGCGGCCCGACGACTGGACGTGCAGGATCGCGCGCTGGACGACGCGCTGGAAACCGCTGGTCGGCGAGGGGTCGGTCGCCGAATCGACCTTGAGCGCTTCAAGCTCGGTATCGAGATAATGGGTGACGGTGGCGCGCAGGTCGCCGAGATCGACGCTGCACGCATCCATGACCTTGGAGGCGTGTTCGTCGTCGACCAGCGCCAGCAGCAGATGCTCGAGCGTCGCATATTCGTGGCGCCGCGAACTCGCGGCTTCGAGCGCCTTGTGCAGCGTGGTTTCGAGCGCGGGGGCGAAAGACGGCATTAGAGGTTCACTCCTTGCGGGCCACAGCACGCGCGGCCCTTTGCTCCCATGTCGGAAGCGAGAGGCCTCGCATCAAGCACCAGCCGTCCGCACCGCACCATTGGCGTGCAAGGTGCGGTGCGCGCTCATCGCTTGAATAGGGCGTCAGCGCTTGCGCGATGGTTAACGGCGTGGTCGCGGTGGCGGCGGACCCGCGCGATCTCGGCATCGAGCGCGGCGATCCGCGCATCGAGCTCCGCCACTGACAGCGGATCAAGGTCCTGGCGCGCCAGCATCGTCAGCGGATCGTCGCGCCGGCGTGGAAGAATCTCCTCGGAATCCATGACATGGAGCGTTGACCGGCACGGCCGCGATGTCAATAAGGCGCCGGCGGGAGGGCCGTTTTGATGACTGCATTGCCCCTGACAACACCTGAAACGATGATCGCGATCGACCCCGAGCAACGTGGCGGTCCCGAAGTCCTGATTCCCGTCGAGCGGCCGGTGCCGCAACCGGAGGCGGGCGAGGTGCTGATCCGTGTCGCCGCCGCCGGGGTTAATCGCCCCGACGTGCTCCAGCGCAAGGGCGGTTATCCCCCGCCGCCGGGGGCGCCGTCGATCCTCGGGCTCGAGCTTGCGGGCGAGATCGTCGCGCTGGGCACGGGGGTTGAAACCCCCTGGCTTGGCCAGCGCGTCGCCGCGCTCGTCGCGGGTGGCGGCTATGCGCATTATGCCGTCGCTCCCGTGGGCCAGTGCCTGCAGGTGCCCGATGCGCTGTCGATGGCCGAGGCCGCGGCGATGCCCGAAACGCTCTATACCGTGTGGACCAATCTGTTCGAGCGCGCCTATGTCGCCGAGGGCGATACCGTGCTCGTTCACGGCGGCACCAGCGGGATCGGTACGATGGCGATCAAGCTTGCCGGGTTGTTCGGGGTGACGATCATCGTCACCGCGGGCTCGGACGAAAAATGCGCCGCCGCCCGCGCGCTCGGCGCCGATCATGCGATCAACTACAAGACCCATGATTTCGTCGCCGAGGTGCAGGCGATCACCGGCGGCAAGGGCGTTGCCGCGGTGCTCGACATGGTCGGCGGCGATTATGTGCCGCGCAACCTCCAATGCCTCGCCGACGACGGCCGCCATGTTTCGATCGCGGTGCAGGGCGGCGCGATGGCGACGATTCCTATCTTCGAGGTGATGCGCCGCCGCCTGACGCTCACCGGATCGACGCTGCGACCGCGCGATGCCGCGTTCAAGGCGCTCGTCACCGACGAACTTGCGCGCACCGTCTGGCCATTGGTCACAGCGGGGCAACTCAAGCCCGCGATCGACACGACCTTCCCGCTCGCCGAGGCCGCCGAGGCGCACCGCCGCATGGAATCGGGCGACCATATCGGCAAGATCGTGCTGACGATGGGGTGACACGTGACGCGCCAGGCGGGGATGACCGATGCCGGAAAAACTGATCCTTCACGAAGACCCGATGTCGGGCAATTGCTACAAGATCCGGCTTGCCGCGGGGCTGCTCGGCATCCGGATGGAGCGCGTCGCCTATGACATCATGAAGGGCGAGACGCGGACGCCCGAATTCCTCGCGCACATCAATCCGGTCGGGCGGATTCCGGTACTCCAGGTCGGCCGGCGCTTCCTGCCCGAAAGCAACGCGGCGTGCGTCTATCTGGCCGACGGCTCGGCGCTGGTGCCCGCCGATCGCTTCGATCGTGCCGATATGCTGCGCTGGATGTTCTTCGAACAATATCACCACGAGCCCAATATCGCGACGGTGCGCTTCTGGCTGACGATGGTGGGCAACGATGCGTTGAGCGAACTCCAACGCAATATGATCCCCGGCAAGCGGATCGCCGGCGAGGCGGCGCTTCAGCAGATGGAAGATCATCTGTCGCTGCACGATTGGTTCGTGGGGGATGCCGTCACGCTCGCCGACATCGCGCTGTTCGCCTACACCCACGTTGCCGACGAGGGCGGGTTTGATCTCGCGCTCTATCCGCATATCGGCGCGTGGATCGATCGCGTCGCTGCGTTGCCCCGGTTCGTGTCGCTGCGCGACTGAGTTGGGTTGACGGCACCGGCCCGCTTCTCCACTGGGTGGCCGGGTAGGAAGCGGGCCGATGCCGCGGCGGAATATACGCGAAATCCTTGCCACGCCGCTCCACCCGCATTACGTTGGCGATCTGCACGGCCGCTCCGCGAGGGGCGGCCCTTATTGTTTTAGAGAAGGACTCAACCGTGGCCCAGCCGCTCATGCCGCACGCGACCGCTTCGTGGCTGGTCGATAATACTGCGCTCAGTTTTGAGCAGATCGCGGAATTTTGTGGCCTCCATATCCTTGAGGTCCAGGCGATTGCCGACGATACCGCGGCGACCAAGCTGGCCGGGCGCGATCCCGTCCGCGCGCACGAACTGGCGATCGAGGAAATCGAGAAGGGCCAGGCCGATCCCGATTACCGGCTGAAGATGTCGAAGGGCCCCGAGCAGGTCCGCCGTACCAAGGGGCCGCGCTACACGCCGGTTTCCAAGCGCCAGGACAAGCCCGATGGCATTGCCTGGATCATCCGCAACCATCCCGAGATGACCGACGGGCAGATCGGGGCGCTGATCGGCACCACGCGCACGACGATTCAGGCGATCCGCGAGCGCAGCCATTGGAACATCGCCAATATCACCCCCAAGGACCCGGTGACGCTGGGCCTGTGCTCGCAGCGCGAGCTCGACGCGGCGGTGGCGAAGGCAGGCAAGGCCGCCGGGCTCGAAGCGCCGGTCGACAACCGCCTTGCGGGCGATCGCGAGGCGCTGATCAGCGAATTGCGCGCCGAACGCGAACAGGCCGCGCGCGACGCCGAAAATGCTGAGAACGCGGAAAACGGCGGCATCGCGCTGCCGCCCGGCTTCGTCGATCCGTTCAAGCGCTGAACCTGAGCGCTTCGGCGTTCAGTTCACGCGATAGACGTTGTAGGCTCCGCGTAACGCCGAGAGGCGATTCGGAGAACTGCCGATGACCGAGCTGCGCCAGCGGGCGATCGCGATCTACGATGCCTTCACGCATGAGCATCGCGATCGGCGCACCTTGCTGCGGCAGATGGTCGCGCTCGCCGGATCGGTGGCCGCCGCCGAAGCGCTGATCGCCGGTATCGCTGCCACGCCGGCCGCGGCGGCGATCGCGCCGGCCGACGATGCCCGGCTCAGGACCGGCCGCAAGACATACGGCTTCGCGGGGTCGCGGCGGGTTGTCGGCTACACCGCCGAACCGGTGGGGGGCGTGGCCCGGCGCCGCGGCGCGGTGATCGTGATTCACGAAAACCGCGGCCTGACCGCGCATATCGAAGATGTCGCGCGGCGCGTCGCGCTCGCGGGCTTTCTCGCGGTCGCGCCCGATCTGCTCACCGATCAGGGCGGCACACCTGCCGACGAGGATAAAGCGCGCGACATGATCGGCACCGCCGATCTCGGCGCGGTAACCGGCGATACGGTTGCGCTCGTCAAGGCACTCAGCCGGATGGGCAACGGCAAGGTCGGAATCATCGGCTTCTGCTGGGGCGGGGCGATGGTGAACCGCGTTGCGATCGCTGCCGGCCCCGCGCTGGCCGCCGGGGTCAGCTATTACGGCCCCGCGCCCGATCCGGCCGAGGCGGTCAAGGTCGCCGCGCCGTTGCTGCTCCACTATGCCGGGCTCGACACGCGCGTCGCCGCAACCGGCGAACCGTGGATCGCGGCGCTGAAGGCGGCGGGCAAGGACGTGACCGCCTACACCTATCCGGGGGTCAACCACGCGTTCAACAACGACACCTCGGCCGATCGCTACGATGCCAGGGCGGCGGCGCTCGCCTGGGGGCGGACGATCGCTTTCCTGCACGATCATCTCGATTCACCCGGCTGAGCTGCCCTGCAAAAAGGACCGGAATCATGGCGGACGATCTCATCTTCTACACCAACCCGCAGTCGCGCGGGCGGATCGCGCGCTGGATGCTCGAAGAAGTCGGCGCGCCTTATGCGACGCAGGTGATGGACTATGATTCGACGATGAAGGGCGACGCCTATCGCGCGATTAACCCGATGGGCAAGGTGCCCGCGATCCGCCACCGCGGCCATGTCGTCACCGAATGCGCGGCGATCTGCGCCTATCTGGCGGATGCCTTTCCCGACGCCGGGCTCGCGCCGCCCACCACCGATCGCGCCGCTTATTATCGCTGGCTGTTCTTCGCCGCCGGGCCGGTCGAGCAGGCGGTGACCAACAAGGCGCTCCATGTCGAAGCGACCCCCGAACAGGGCCGGATGATCGGCTATGGCAGCTATGATCTCGTGGTCGACGTGCTCGAACAGGCGGTATCGCGGCACGATTATATCGCGGGCGATGCCTTCACCGCCGCCGATGTCTATGTCGGGTCGCAGGTCGCCTGGGGCGTCCAGTTCGGGACATTGCCCAAACGTGACGCTTTCACCGCTTATGTCGGCAGACTGATGGCGCGCGAGGCCTATGCCCGCGCGAACGAAAAGGATGATGCGCTCGCCAACGTATCGGCCTGAGGGCACGATTTCGGCCAGCATCTTTCGCGATCGCCCGCACGGCGTTAGGCTCCGCGCCTGATCCTGGGGGAGGGCGCGCGATGCTACCGACAGAACCGAACACACCGCCATCGAGCATGGTCTGGAAGGTGGTGCATTTCCCGCTGGTGCTGCTCGCCATCGGGCTCGCCTTCATGGTCGCCGCGGGGGCGCTGTCGGGGCTGGTGTCGGGGGTGCTCCAGCGGATCGAACCCGACGGCAACGGGCCGATGGGGGCCGTGCTCGGCGCGGCCGTCGCGGCGGTCTTTACCGGTGCGTATCTGGCGTTCGTCTGGCTGGTCGAGCGGCGGCGGCCGACCGCGTTCGGGCTCAAGGGCTGGGCGCGAGAGCTTGGCGCGGGGTTGCTGATCGGGTTCCTGATCTTTTCCGCGATCGTCGGCGTGATCGCGCTGTTCGGCGGCTATCGCGTGGTCGGCACGCGCGGGCCCGAGGTGCTGTGGCCGGTGCTCGGGATCGCGCTCATTTCGGGCTTTACCGAAGAGATCATTATGCGCGGGCTGATCTTCCGCCTGATCGAGCGCTGGCTCGGGAGCTGGATCGCGCTCGCGATGTCAGCGGCACTGTTCGGGGTGGGGCACCTCGCCAATCCCAATGCGAGCTGGCTCGCGGCGATATGTATCGCGCTTGAGGCGGGGATCATGCTCGGCGCGATCTATATGGTCACACGCCGGCTATGGGCGGCGATCGGGATCCATGCGGCGTGGAATTTCACCCAAGGCGGCATTTACGGGATCGCGATCTCGGGGCTCGATACCAAGGGGCTGCTGGTCCCGCGGATCACGGGGCCGGATCTGCTGACCGGCGGCGCCTTCGGGGCCGAGGCATCGCTGCCCGCGCTGGTGCTGGCAACCGCCCTCGGTGTAGCGCTGCTCGTGATCGCGCATCGCCGCGGGAATATCGTCGCGCCCTTCTGGGCCCGACAATCCACGCCTGCGGAATCGATCGCTACGGCCTAGACTCGGTCCGGTTCCAATAGAACCGAACCGAGTCTGGATTATCTTTTGTTTGCCGTGATTTCCGAGTCGCCAGATGTTTCCATCTGGCTCGAAATCACTCTAATCGGGCACACGCTGCACACCGCCACCGGCCGCGGGCGTGCAGCGATAGACCAGCTTTTCGTTGGGCAGGCCGGGCAAGGTGGCGCGGATCGCCGCCTGATGCGCGGCAAGCGCCTCGCGCGCGCTGCCCTCCGCGACGCAGGCCTGCGGCTCGTCGCCCCGCGCGGCCCGCGCCGCCGCCATCGCGCTGCCGCCGAGCAGGTAGCGCGTCGCGCTGTAGGTCATCGTGGCGGGATCGAAATCGAGCACCGAGACGGTATCCTCGGTGTCGGGCGCCAGCACGCGCTGCCACGTCTCTCCCGGCTGCGCGAGATATTGCGTGCGGCCGTTGACGCACCCGGTCGGCCGCCAGTCGAGCAGAACGTCCTCGGTCGCCGAAACGGTGATGCGGCTGCGGTCGGGGACGAGGCGGCACATCAACCGTCCCGCCGTGGGCATCGCTGCCGCGGTCGATGGCGTGGCGTGCGGCACCGGCATCGACGTTATCGATACCGTGCCGTCGGGCCGGCCGAAGAATACCGCGACCGAGGCGACGAAGAACGCCGCGCCCGCAATCCCCGCCCAGGTCGCATGGCGCGTCTCGCCGCGCGTCGTCAGCAGCGCGGCGCCGCCCACCGCGAGCGCCCCGGCAACCAGCAGCACTGCGGCGAGCGCCATGAAATTCTCCGCCATCCGCTCCGCGCGCGCACGCGCATCGGCGAGCGCCTGTTCCTGCTTCAGCGCATCGGCTTCGGCGCGTGCACGCGTCGCGCTATCGGCGATGGCGCGCTCCTGTCGCGCGGCCTCGGCATCGGCGGCAAGCCGGGCTTCGATGCTGGTGCACGGCGTGCCGACCGCGTGATAGGGTTGGCCCGCCTCGTGCAGAAACTGGGCGAGTTCGCTGTTGGCGATCGCGAAGGCGAAGCTCGAATCGCCGTCGCCGCTGTTGGTGATCGCCGAATTGACCCCGATCACGCGCCCGCACGGATCGAGCAGCGGCCCGCCCGAATTGCCGCGCGCGATCCCGGCGGTGTGGAGCAGCACGCGCACCCCCGACAGGCTGCGCGCGCCCGAAAACACGCCCTGCGAGCGCACCGGCGAGAGCGGGGTGATGTAATCGAGCGCCGATTGTGCGGTCGCGAGATCGACATTGCCCGGATAGCCCAGCGCCACCACCTGCGCGCCGTCGCTCATCGGCCCGTTGTAGAGCGCGACCGGCGGCAGGCGCGCGCCGTCGAACGCGATCACGGCAAGATCGCGCGCGGGATCGTAGGCGATCACGCGGCCGCGAAAGGTCTTGTCGCCTTCGGACGGGACGATGCCGATCACGACATGCCCCGGATCGCGCGCCGCGAGTTCGACGACATGCGCGTTGGTGACGATCCGGTCGGGCGCGATCGCAAACCCGCTGCCATGGCCGAAATCACCGACCGAATCGCCGTCGAATGCGATCGTCACCACGCGGACCACACCGCGCGCGGTCGCGGAAATATCGTCGGCCTGCGCCGGCTGCACGAATGCCGCCAGCATCGCCAGGATCAGCAATAGACGCGCCATCTTACTCCCCGACATCACCGACGCTCGTCTTTGACGGCCGGCGGGCATCGGTTCAAGCGTCAGACGAAGCTGTACGGATCGACATCGACCGCGACACGCACCTTGGGTTTCCAGTCGAGCGCGCCCAGCCAGTCGCGGAGCACGTCCTGCACGTCGAGCGCGCGGCGCGCGTGGACCAGCAGGCGGAAGCGGTGGCGCCCGCGCAGCATCGCCAGCGGCGCGGGGGCGGGGCCATAGACCTGCATCCCCTCGATCCGCGGCGCGGTGCGGGCGATGCTGAGCGCGGTCGCGTGCGCGGCGTCCTTGTCCTCCGAGCTGACGACGATCGCGGCGTAGCGCCCGAACGGCGGCGCCCCGGCGTCGCGCCGTGCCTCGGTTTCGGCGGCATAGAACGATTCGGCGTCGCCGGTGATCAGCGCCTGCATCACCGCGGCCCCCGGCGCGTGCGTCTGGAGGAAGACCCTGCCCGGCTTCTCGCCGCGCCCCGCGCGCCCCGATACCTGCATGATCTGGTGAAAGGTGTGTTCGGCCGCGCGCAGATCGCCGCCGTCGAGCCCCAGATCGGCATCGATCACCCCGACGAGTGTCAGATTGGGGAAATGATAGCCCTTGGTGACGAGCTGGGTGCCGATCACGATGTCGATATCGCCCGCCTCCATCCGGTGGACGAATTCGGCCGCCTTGGCGGGCGACCAGATCGTGTCCGAGGTGACGACCGCCGCCTTGGCGTCGGGCCAGAGCGCGGCAACCTCGTCGGCGATGCGCTCGACGCCGGGGCCGCACGCGACCAGACTGTCCTCATTGCTGCATTCGGGGCAGGCGCGCGGCACCGGCTCGACATGCCCGCAATGGTGGCAGGCAAGCCGGTGGATCAGCCGATGCTCGACCATCCACGCGGTGCAATTGGGGCATTGGAAGCGATGCCCGCACGTCCGGCACAGCGTCAGCGGCGCATAGCCGCGCCGGTTGAGGAACAGCAGCACCTGCTCTTGCCGTGCGAGCGTCTCGTCGATCGCGGTGACCAGCGGCGGCGCGATCCAGCGGCCGCGCTCGGGGGGATGCTCGATCAGGTCGATCGCGGCGATCTCGGGCATTTCCGCCGCGCCGTAGCGGCCGGGGAGCTTCAATTCCTTGTAACGCCCGATGGCGACCTGATGGCGGGTCTCGATCGCGGGGGTGGCCGAGGCGAGCACTACCGGACATTTCTCGAACAGCCCGCGCATCACCGCGACATCGCGCGCGTGGTAATGGACGCCTTCTTCCTGCTTGAAGCTCGTCTCGTGCGCTTCGTCGACGACAATCAGCCCGAGATTGGCATAAGGCAGGAACAGCGCCGAGCGCGCGCCGACCGTCACCAGCGCCTGGCCCTCGGCGATCTGGCGCCACGCGCGGCGGCGCTGCGACTGGCGCAGCCCCGAATGCCACGCCACCGGCTCGCACCCGAAGCGCGCGGTGAAGCGCTTAAGGAAGGGCTCGGTCAGCGCGATTTCGGGCAGCAGGACAAGGCTCTGGCGGCCGGCGGCGATCGCGGCGGCGACGGCCTCGAAATAGACTTCGGTCTTGCCCGATCCGGTGACGCCGTCGAGCAGCCAGGGCTCGAAATCGCGCGCTTCGACCGCCGCGACCAACGCCTGCGCGGCGTCGTGCTGATCGGCCGAGAGCGTGGGGACCGCATGGCCGGGATCGGGCAGCGCGAAGGGGCTGTCGATAGCGACCTCGATCGCCTCGATCGCGCGGGTTTTGACGAGCCCGCGGATCACCCCGTCGGATACTTCGGCGGCGATCGCGAGTTCGCGGATCAGCCCCTGCCGGTCACCGATCCGCGCCAGCGCCTGTTCGCGCTGCGGCGTCATGCGCGCGGGCGGGATGCCGGTCGCGCGATATTCGGTGATCGTGCGCCCGCCCTCGAGCGCCGAGGTCGAGGCCAGCGTCATCCGTGCGACCGCTGCGGTGGGGGCGAGATAATAATTTGCGGTCCACTCGATCAGCCGCCGGAGTGGCGCGCCAAGCGGCGGTGCGGGCAGCACGCCCACCAGATTGCGCAGCCGGTTGTCGCCGACCTCGGCGTCGGACGGCAACCGTTCGGGCTCCCACACGATTCCGGTCAACTGGCGGGGCCCGAGCGGCGCGACCACGATCGACCCCGGCGCGACCGTCATCCCGTGCGGGACGCGATAGTCGAGCGGGCCGAGCGCGGCGTTCATGACAAGGACTCGGGCGCGGGAGGAGGCCATGCCTCCCCCATAGCGCGTCGGAGCGTCGAGTGAACCGCGTCGTCAGAATCCCAGCGACAGCGAGACGGTGGCAACGTGTGCCATCTTGTCGCGCGCGCCGTGCATGCCGAAATCATATTGGTTGAGATAGCCGGCCTCGACCGCGATCTGCTTGTTGATCGGGGTCTTGATGCCGATCGCGTTGCGCATCCGGGCATAGCCGCTGGTCTGGCCCCAATCGGTGTCGTTGACCTGGATGAAGCTCTCGTGGCTCAGCACCAGCGCGGTCTTGCTGCCGGCGCTGAGCGGCAGCGCATATTTGATCTGCGGGCGCAGCCGCAGCCCGATATCGTCGCCGTCGCGCCGCAGCCGCTCCTCGAGCCGGACGCGGCCCGACAGCGTGCCGCCGCCGATTCGCCCGAGCGGGAAGCTGATCTGCTGGCGCGGGCGATCCTCCATCTTGGAAAGTGCACCGTGCGCATAGCCCGGCACGCGCACATAGCCGGTCGATATCGTCACCCCGCCGCCGACGTCGAAGCCCAGCCAGCCGCCGAATTCGGCCTCGTACAAGCCGCCGGCATCGTCGCCGAACCGCCCCACCGCCTCGAGCGTCAGTTTCAGGCCGTCGTCGAGCCTGGTCGAGGCTTCCACCGTCGTCCACACCTGCGAATCGGTGGTCTGGGCGTGTGCGGGCAATGCGAGCGCCAGCAGCGGGGCGACCATCAACAGCGTGCGCATCGTATCATCCTCGGAAAACGGCAATGCGGTGCCTTTAGTGTCAGATTGATGACGTCTGCGTGACAATCCGGCGTCGTTTTTGTTGCAGTCGCGTCGGGTTGCAGGGGTGTCGTGGATCGGCTCTTTCGGTGGCAAAGACGATGCGATAAATACCGTCCGATAACTGATGTGTCGGGAAACGATGCTCTCATTGTTGCTGCCCTTGTTGATCGCGCAAGCCGCGCCCGCCGCAGCGTGCGATACGCCCGTCGCATTGCCTGCCGCGCTTGCGGGATGGCGGTCGCCGACGCGCGTGCCCGGTATCGGCAAGGCGTTCACCGTCACCGCGCGTGATCCGAAGGCGATTCGCGGGCTTGCGGCCACCGGGGTCGATCGGCCGGGCCGCGCTGCCTTGGTGCCGATCGAAATCGCCACGACGGGCACCTATCGCGTCGCACTGAGCGAGCCGGTGTGGGTCGATGTGGTGCGCGATGGCGCCGTGCAGCCCGCGGTGGCGCACGGTCGCGGGCCGACTTGTTCGGGCATCCGCAAGATCGTCGACTTCCGGCTCGTGCCGGGCCGTTATGCGCTTCAGCTCTCGGCCGTGCAGACGGCGCGGGTGCGGGTTTTGATCGCGCACGGCTGAGGCTGTCGCACAAGGCTTGATTCTGTCATGCTGGGCGCCGAAAGCACCCCGGCACGCCGTGCCGGGTGCGCCACCTTTTCCAGATCAGGGGCCTGACCATGAAGTTCTTCGTCGATACCGCCGACACTGCCGAGATTCGCGACCTTGCCGAATCGGGGCTGGTCGACGGCGTCACCACCAATCCGTCGCTGATCCATAAATCGGGCCGCAAGTTTCTCGAGGTCGTCGCGGAAATCTGCTCGATCACCTCGGGCCCGGTCTCGGCCGAGGTCGTCGCGCTCGACCATGAAACGATGATGAAAGAGGCCGAGATCCTGCGCAAGATCGCCGACAATGTCGCGATCAAGGTGCCGCTGACGATCGATGGCTTGAAGACCTGCAAGGCGCTCACCGACGACGGCACGATGGTCAACGTCACGCTCTGTTTCTCGGCCAATCAGGCGCTGCTCGCCGCCAAGGCGGGCGCGAGCTTCATCTCGCCCTTCGTCGGCCGGCACGACGACAACGGCTTCGACGGCATGCAGCTCATCTCGGACATCCGCCTGATCTATGACAATTACGCCTTCGACACCGAAATCCTCGTCGCGAGCGTGCGCCACCCGGTCCATGTTCTCGAATCGGCCCGGATCGGCGCCGATGTGATGACCGCGCCGCCCGCCGTCATCCGCCAGCTCGTCAAGCACCCGCTGACCGACAAGGGGATCGAAGGCTTCCTCGCCGATTGGGCGAAGACCGGGCAGACGATCGGCTAAGCCATGATGGCGCTCGCGGGGGAATTCGGCCAACACCTCGCGCGCGATCGGCGGCGGTCGGCGCATACGGTGCGCGCCTATCAGGCGACCGCCGAGCGCCTGCTCGCCTTCCTGACCCAGCATTGGGGCGGTCCCGTCGACCGCCCCGATCTCGCCAGGGTGTCGGCGGCGGATCTGCGCGCCTTTCTCGCGCATCGCCGCGGGCAGGGGCTGGGCAATGCCTCGGCGGCACGCGAATTGTCGGCGGTGCGCGGCTTTCTGACCTTCGCAACCGGGGAGGGCACCACCCCGCGGCTCAAGGGGCCGCGCGTCAAGAAAGGCGTGCCGCGCCCGATTTCCCCCGATGAAGCGGTCGCGCTGGCCGAGGAGGTGGCGGAAAACGCCGCCGAGCCGTGGATCGGCGCACGCGACTGGGCGGTGTTGCTGCTGCTCTATGGCGCTGGCCTGCGAATCGGCGAGGCGGTCGGGTTGACCGCGGCGATCCTGCCGCTGGGCGAGACGATGCCCGTCACCGGCAAGCGCGACAAGACGCGGATCGTGCCGCTGCTGCCGCCGGTACGCGCGGCGATCGAGGCCTATGCGGCGCTATGCCCGTGGCCGCTGCCGCGCGACGCGGCGCTGTTTCGCGGCGCCAAGGGCGGGCCGCTCGCGCCCACGATCGTGCGCCGGGCGGTCCAGAACGCGCGCCACACGCTGGGCCTGTCCGATCGCACCACGCCGCACGCGCTGCGCCACAGCTTCGCGACCCACCTGCTGGGGCGCGGCGCCGATCTGCGCGCGCTCCAGGAATTGCTCGGCCATGCCAGCCTCAGCTCGACGCAGATCTACACCGCGGTCGATGCCGCGCATCTGATGGATGTCTACCGCAACGCGCATCCACGGGCGTAGGAGGAGTACTGTTTGGTTCGGGCCTTACCCCCGCTTTTTCCACGTCGCGACGCGATAGATATACCAGCCGACCGCGAGCACCACGATGCCGATCGTCACCGGCCCGGTATAATGTTCAAGCTGGCTGAAATTGTGCCCCAGCCAATAGCCGGCCGAGATCAGCACGCAGTTCCACACCGCCGAGCCGACCGCGGTCATCGCGAGGAATTTGCCGGTCGGCATATGCATCAGCCCCGCCGGCAGCGAGATCATCGTGCGGAAGGTGGGGACGATTCGGAACAGCAGCACCGTCTTGCCGCCATGCGCGGCGAAGAAGCGTTCGATCCGCTCCATGTCCTGCCAATCGACCGTCAGCCAGCGGCCCCAGCGATCGATCAGCGGCTTCAGGCGCCGATAGCCGAGCTTCTGCCCGGCGAGGAACCAGCAGTAATTGCCGAGCACCGATCCGATCGTGCCCGCCGCCAGCAACGGCCAGAACCCCATCTGGCCGTGCGCCACCGCGATCCCGCCAAAGCCCATGATGACTTCGGACGGAATCGGCGGAAATATGTTTTCGAGGGCCATCAGGGCCGCGATGCCCCAATAGCCGCCCGCGGTGATGATCCGCAGGATAAGGTCGGTCATGGATTAACCCTGTGTTGCGACCCGACGCTCGATGGCGTCCCAGATCATGGCCGACGTATCGGTGCCGTTGAAGGTGTCGATCGCGACGATCCCGGTGGGCGAGGTGACGTTGATCTCGGTCAGCCACTCACCGCCGATCACGTCGATCCCGACGAACAGCAGCCCGCGCCGCTGGAGTTCGGGGGCGAGAGCAGCGCAGATTTCCTGTTCGCGCAGGCTCAATTCGGTTCGGGTCGCCGATCCGCCCGCCGCCAGGTTGGATCGAATCTCGCCCGCCCCCGGCAACCGGTTGATCGCGCCGGCGACCGCGCCGTCGATCAGCACGATCCGCTTGTCGCCGGCCGCGATCTCGGGAAGGAATTTCTGGATCATGTGCGGTTCGCGGTAGACGCCGTTGAGCATCTCGATCAGCGACGCCAGATTGGCGCCGTCGGCACCGATGTGGAATACTGATCGGCCGCCATGGCCGTGCAGCGGCTTGACGATGATCTCGCCATGCTCGGCAAGGAAGGCGCGCGTTTCTTCAACGCTGCGCGTCACCAGCGTGGGCGGCATGAAGCGCGGAAAATCGAGTACGAACATCTTTTCCGGCGCGTTGCGCACGCTCGCGGGATCGTTGACCACCAGCGTCCTGTCGCTGATCCGCTCGAGCAGATGGGTCGCGGTGATATAGCCGAGGTCGAACGGCGGGTCCTGCCGCATCAGCACGACATCGATATCGTCGCCGAGATCGAGCCGCACGGGGGCGCCGAAACTGAAATGATCGCCCGCGACGCGCTGCACCGTCACCGGATGGGCCTGCGTCCAGACATGGCAGTCGGCATAATTCAGGTCCTCGGGGGCGTAATGATAGAGCGCATGGCCGCGCGCCTGTGCGGTGAGCATCAGCGCAAAGCTCGAATCGCCTGCGATATTGATCCTCTCCAGCGGGTCCATCTGGACGGCGACGCGAAGCGGCATATGTCTCAACCTCCGTTCGCCCTGAGCGTGCCGAAGGGGGTCCTTCTGGCTCAGGGCAGAGAAAAGCGGTGCGTCGACAAGCGCGGCGCGACCGGTCACTTAGGGATCGAATGGCGCGAAGTCACCCGATCCACGCATTCTCGATATGGCGCGGGCGCATGCCCGGCGCGAGCAGGATCACGTCGACGCGAATATCCTCGCCGTTGCGCGCGTAGCGCGGCATCAGCATTTCGGCCGCGGCGGCGACGCGCGCCAGGCGGTGTTCGTCGATCGCGAGATCGCGTTCGGCAGCTGATCGGCGCATCTTGACCTCGACGAACGCGATCAGCGGACCGCGTTTCGCGACCAGATCGACCTCGCCGGCGGGGGTGCGCACACGGCGGTCGAGGATGCGCCAGCCCTTGAGCCGCAGCCACCAGGCCGCCAGCCGTTCCCCGCGCCGACCCGCGGCCTCGGCGGCGCGGCGATCGCGATTCCCCTCCCGCTTGCGGGAGGGGGTCACGCCTTCATTTCCAGCGCCCGCGCGTAGAGCGCCTTGCGATCGAGCCCGAGGCGTTTGGCGACCTCGCCCGCCGCTTTCGAGGTGGGCAGGCGGGTCAGGGCCTCGGCGAGCGCGGCTTCGGCGTCCTCGGGCGTGGGCGGCGGCGCCTCGCCCGGCGGCGCGACCATCACGACGATCTCGCCCTTGGGCGGCGCCTCGGCATAGCGTGCCGCAAGGGTTTCGAGCGGCCCCGTCACCGCTTCCTCGAAACGCTTGGTGATCTCGCGCGCCACCGCCGCCTCGCGATTGCCCAGCCCGGCGGCGAGCGCGGCCAGCATCGCGCCGAGTCGCGGCCCCGATTCGTAGAACACCAGCGTCGCGCGAATGCCCGCCACCTCGGCGATCGCGTCGGCGCGGGCTTTTTCCTTGGGCGGCAAAAAGCCGGCGAACAGAAAGCGATCGGTGGGCAGCGCGGACAGCGTCAGCGCCGCGATCGCCGCGCAGGGGCCGGGGATCGTCACCACATGATGCCCGGCGGCGCGCGCGTCGCGCACCAGTTTGTAGCCCGGATCGGAAATCAGCGGCGTGCCCGCGTCGGATACCAGCGCCACCGTCTCTTGCCCCATCCGCGCCACCAGCCCCGGCCGCATCCCGTCCGCGTTGTGATCGTGATAGGGGATCATCGGTCGCTTGACGCCGATATGGTGGAGCAGCTTGGCGGTCACGCGGCTATCCTCGACCGCGATCACATCGGCGTGCGCCAGAACCTCGGCCGCACGCGGCGAGAGATCGCCGAGATTGCCGATCGGTGTGGCAACGATATAGAGACCGGGGGACAGTATTGCGTTCATACGAGGAGCACTCATGACAGAGGCGATGGTCAAACCGCAACGGGGCCGTTCGCTCCTGAAGACATTGGCGATTGCCGCCACCGCATTTCTCGCGGGCTGTCAAACGCTCGTTCCCAAAGGCCCGCCGCCGGTCGAGACCACCGCGCCGCCGCCGGTCACGCGGCCGTCGGTCGAACAGGGCATTCCCACCGATACCGAACGCAATCGCGTCGCGTTGCTCGTACCGCTCACGGGCACCAACGCGGGGGTCGGGCAATCGATCGCCAATGCGACGATGATGGCGCTGCTCGATTCGAAGAGCGAGCGCGTGCGGATCACCAATTACGACACCAGCAAGGGCGCGGCCGTCGCGGTCCGTCAGGCGCTGGCCGATGGCAACAAGCTGATCATCGGGCCGCTTTTGTCGGATGACGTCAAGGCGGTGTCGCCGATCGCCCGGAACGCGGGCGTGCCGGTCATCACCTTTTCCAACGATATCTCGGTCGCGGGCAATGGCACCTATGTGCTCGGCTATTCGCCCGCGCAATCGATCGATCGTGTCGTCGATTATGCCAAGCAGCGCGGCGTTACCCAATATGCCGGGCTGATCCCGCTCGGCCTCTACGGCCAGCGCGCCTCGACCGCGTTCCTGCGCGCGGTCGAGGATGCCGGGGGCGAAGTGGTGAGCCTCGAAACCTATGGCCGTTCCAGGGGCGCGCTGTCGGGCGCGATCGCGCGCCTCGCCGACAAGGGGCCTTATGGCGCGGTGCTGATCGCCGATACCGGGGAAACCGCCGCCACCGCAGCCCCGCTGATGCGCAAGGCGGGCGGCAGCGAGCGTATTCTCGGCACCGAATTGTGGAACACCGATACGACGATTGCAGCCCAGTCGGCGCTCGACGGGGCGTGGTTCGCGACCGTACCCAACGGCCTCTATCGCCAATATGCGACCAAATACCGTGCGCGGTTCGGCAAGGCGCCGTATCGCCTGTCGACGCTCGGCTATGACGTCGTGCTGCTCACCGTGCGGCTAGCGCGAGATTGGAAGCCGGGCAGTGCCTTCCCCGAGCCGCGGCTGCGCGATACGGGCGGGTTCACCGGAATCGACGGCGCGTTCCGTTTCGGCCGCGACGGCGTCGCCCAGCGCGCGCTCGAGGTGCAGGAGATTCGCAGCGGGCAGGCGGTCACCGTGTCAGCCGCGCCCGCAGGCTTCGAGAAATAGGGCTTATTCCGTTATCGTGAAAGCGGCACCGGCCCGCTCCCCCACCCCACCTCCCATGCAGTATAATGACTTGGGAGGTGGGGTGGGGGAGCGGGCCGGTGCCGCCATACCAACCTCAGCCTTGCCCCGCGCGGGCGGTCTGCGCGAACGCGTTGAGCTGGACAAGCGTCTCGTCGAACCGGTGCTCGCGCTCGGCGTCGCGCAGGAATCGTACCTGTTCGACCAGGATTTCCGGTGGCGTCGGGGTCTGCGCGAACAACGCCATCACCTCGTCGATAAAGGCGTCGAGCGGTTGATAGCCGGGCCGCGTCGCCTGGCCGGGGGTCAGGCTGGTCTGCACCGCCGGCGGCACCAGTTCGATCACCTCGACCTTGCCCTTCAGCAGCGCGCGCATCGCCACGGTGTATGAATGGATCGCGGCCTTGGTGGCGTTGTAGGTCGGCGCGGTCAGCAGCGGCACGAAGGCGAGCCCCGAGGTGACGTTGACGATCGTCGCATCGGGCCGGGCCGTCAGATGATCGATCAGCGCGTTGGTCAGCCGGATCGGGCCGAGCAGATTGGTCGCGATCGTTGTTTCGGCATCGGCGAGGTCGCTGCGGTGCGCCAATTCCTCGAAGCGCATGATCCCCGCATTGTTGATCAGCACGTTGAGCGCGGGATGGTCGGCGATCACGCGGCGCGCAAACGCCTCGATCGCGGCCGCATCGGCGATATCAAGCGTCATCGCCGCCATATCGGCGCGGCCCGCGATCACGCGGTCGAGCGCTTTCTGGCGCCGCCCGGCGACGATCACCGTGTTGCCCTGATCGTGGAAGCGCTGCGCCAGCGCCCCACCGATGCCCGATCCGCCGCCGGTGATGAGGATGGTGTTGCCGGTCAATTTCATGGGATGCCTCCTGCCGACAGATTTAGGGGCCGCGCAGCGGCATGAAAGACGATCCTTCCAAAAATTCGCGCGAGGGCTGGTCAGTCGGTCACGACGATCGCAGGCAGGATCGCGTCGAGCAGCAGCATCCCCGCGCCGGTCACGCGCAGCCGGTCGCCGCTGCGCGCGATCAGCCCCTGATCGGTGAGACGCGCCGCCGCACGACGCTCGATCAACGCGTCGGGGGTGGTGTGCCCCAGCGCGGCGATCCGCGCCAGATCGACGCCTTCTTCGAGCCGCAACCCCATCAACAGCGCTTCGACGGTGCGCGTGCGCGGGCTCAGCGCTTCCTCGCTCTCGATGCCATGGCCGTTGCGCTCCAGCGCGGTCAGCCAGTTTTCGGGCTTGCGCCGCCGGAAGGTCGCGCGCCCGCCGCGGCGGCCGTGTGCGCCAGGGCCGATGCCCAGATAATCGCCATAGCGCCAATAGGTCAGGTTGTGCCGGCTCTCGGCGCCCGGCCGCGCGTGGTTCGAGATTTCATAGGCCGGCAGCCCGGCGGCGGCGGTCATCGCGCGCGTCGCCTCGAACAGATCGGCGGCGGCATCGGCATCGGGAATCGTCAGCCGCCCGGCCGCGACCTCGGTCGCGAAGCGCGTGCCCGGCTCGATCGTGAGCTGGTAGAGCGACAGATGCTCGGTGCCGAAGCCGAGCGCGCGGGTCAGTTCGGCCTCCCAGGCGGCAAGGCTCTGCCCCGGCCGGGCATAGATCAGGTCGAACGAGACGCGGCCGAACGCGGCCTGCGCGGTGGCGAGCGCGCCCAGCCCTTCGGCCACGTCATGCGCGCGGCCCAGAAAGTGCAGCGCGTCGTTATCGAGCGCCTGCAACCCCAGCGACACGCGGTTGACCCCGGCTGCGGCGAGATCGGCGAACCGCGCCGCCTCGACCGACGACGGGTTGGCCTCGAGCGAGATCTCGATATCGGGCGCGAATCCCCACGCACGTTCGGCGGCGTCGAGCACCGCCGCCACCGTCGCGGGTGGCATCAGCGATGGCGTGCCGCCCCCGAAAAAGATTGATCCCAGCCGCCCCGTCGCCTGCGTCGCCTCGTACGCTAGGTCGGCGAGCAGTCCACGCCGCCACACGTCCTGATCGACGCTTGCGCGGACATGGCTGTTGAAATCGCAATAGGGACATTTGGAGACACAGAACGGCCAGTGGACGTAGAGGGCGAGGACTGGCGTTGGGCTGGCGTTCATGGCGTGGGCGATATGGCGGTGGTGATGACGAAAGGAAAGGCGATGAAAGCGATGCTCGCGTTGCTGCTGATGGCGGCCTGTGCGCCTGATGGCCCCAAACGCGTAGTCGAACCGCGTCCGAGCACGGCCCCGGCGCCGCGCGGCGATGCCTTGCTGCGCACCGTCATGCTCAACGAGCACAATGCCGCGCGCACCCGCGCGGGCGTGCCGCCGCTGGTGTGGAGCGCGACGCTGGCCGATCACGCCCGCGCTTATGCCCGTGAACTGGCGCGCACCGGCCGATTCGAGCACGCCGATCAGCCGCAAGGGCCGGGTCGCGAGGGCGAGACGCTGTGGACGGGCACGCGCGACGCTTATGGCTATGACGAGATGATCGGCCATTGGGTCGCCGAAAAGCGCTTCTTCACCAACGGCATCACCCCCGATTACAGCACCACCGGCGATTATCGCGATGCGGTGCATTATGCCGAGATCGTCTGGCGCGGCACGCGCGCGGTGGGCTGCGCCTTCGCGAGCAATGCCCGCGACGATTATCTGGTCTGCCGCTACGACCCGCCCGGCAATGTCGTCGGCGAACGCGCTTATTGAGCGGGTTTGGCGGGCGTTAACCCGGCGGTGGCTATACGCGCCGATGATGCGTGCGCTCCTGCCCCTGTTGCTCCTGGCTGCCCCGGCGCTCGCCGCCGCGCCCGTGCCGCATTCGGGCACGGCAGCACCGCGCACCGCGCCCGAACTTTCCGATATCGCGCTGTTCGCGATGGCCGCCGCGGGCGTGTTTCTCGCCCGTCGCGCGATGCGCCGCCGGTTCGACAAGCACCGCAAGGATTGACCTTGGCCGCATCCTGCGCCAGCCAGCGCGCATGGCTTCCGACCAGCTCGACGCGCTCGAAGCGCTGATCCGATCGCGCCGGGGCACCGACCCCGACGCTTCCTACGTTGCGCGCCTTTTCACCAGGGGCCGCGCCAAGATCGCCCAGAAAGTGGGCGAGGAAGCGGTCGAAACCGTGATCGCCGCGGTGGGTGACGATCCGGCCGCGATCGTCCCTGAGGCGGCCGATCTCGTCTTTCACCTGCTCGTGCTGCTCGCCGATGCGGGGCTGTCGCTCGATGACGTGCGCGCGGAACTGGCGCGGCGCGAGGGGTTGTCGGGGCTCGAGGAAAAAGCCCGCCGGGCCTGACGGAGAATAATGGCATGCCGATCGATGCGACCAAGCCTTATGACGATCAGAACATCTTCGCGAAGATCCTGCGCGGCGAGATTCCGTCGAGCAAGGTGTATGAGGATGCGTACGCTTATGCGTTCCACGACATCAACCCGCAGGCGCCGACCCACATTCTGGTGATCCCCAAGGGCGCCTATGTGTCGTGGGATGATTTCTCCAGCCGGGCGTCCGATGCGGAGATCGCCGGGTTCGTGCGCGCGGTGGGCCTGGTGGCGCGCGAGGCGGGGCTGGTCGCGCCCGGCTATCGCCTGCTCGCCAATACCGGCCTCGATGCCCATCAGGAAGTGCCGCATCTCCACGTCCACATTTTCGCCGGGCGTCGGCTCGGCCCGATGCTCACGCGCTAAGACCCGACTCTAATTCGGAGAGGCTGAGGCTGGGGGTTTGCGCGGGCGTGATTTGCTTCTAGGTTCGCAGGCAATTCACAATCCGCAGCGGCGCGACACGCTGCGTATCCCGGGGGGATGATCTGTATGGATTGGCGCGTAAAGCCTCTCGACGCGATCCTTGCGACCGCTCAGAAAAAATCGCTGCACCGCACGCTTGGCTGGTTCCAGTTGATGTTGTTCGGCATTGGTTGTGTGATCGGCACCGGCATCTTCGTGCTGACCGCGGCCGGCGCGCAAAAGGCCGGCCCCGGCCTGATGCTCGCCTTCGCGATCGCCGGTGCGATCTGTATCGTCGCTGCGCTCTGCTATGCCGAGATCGCGGCGATGGTCCCGGTCGCGGGCTCGGCTTACACCTATACCTATACGACGATGGGCGAGTTGCTCGCCTGGACGGTCGGCTGGGCGCTGATCCTCGAATATGCCGTTGCCGCGAGCGCGGTGTCGGTGGGTTGGTCGGGCTATTTCTCGGGCACGATCCTCAACCAGTTTCTGGGCGTCCAGTTACCCCCCTGGCTCGCCGCCGCGCCGCTCGCGCTGGGCGGCGCACCGGGCGGGCTGATCAATCTGCCGGCGGTGATGATCGCGCTGCTGATCACCTGGCTGCTGATGGTCGGCACCACCGAATCGGCGCGCGTCAACGCGGTGCTGGTGCTGATCAAGGTCACGGCGCTGACGGCGTTCATCGCGCTCACGCTGCCGTCGAGCGAATTCGATACGGCGCGCTTCAATCCGTTCCTGCCTGCCGGCGTGTTCGGCGGGTTCGGCACCGGGGTCGGCGCGGTCGGCGCGGCGGCGACGATCTTCTTCGCCTATGTCGGCTTCGACGCGGTCTCGACCGCAGCGGAAGAGACCAAGAACCCGCAGCGCAACGTGCCGATCGGGCTGATCGGCTCGCTGTTGTTCTGCACCGTCTTCTATATTCTGGTTGCGGCCGGCGCGATCGGCACGATCGGCGGCCAGCCGATCATGGGGCCCAACGGGATTCCCTTCCCGGCGGGGTCGGAAGAACTCGCGCGCCAATGCGCGCTGCCGCAATATGCCGAGGCGCTGGTCTGCTCGAACGAAGCGCTGGCGCACGTGCTGCGGATGATCGGCTGGTCGGGCATCGGCAACATGATCGGCATCGCGGCCAATTTCGCGCTGCCCTCGGTGATCCTGATCCTGCTGTTCGGTCAGACGCGCATCTTCTTCGTGATGAGCCGTGACGGCCTGCTGCCCGAGGGGCTGTCCAAAATCCATCCCAAGTGGAAGACGCCCTATGTCGTGACCGCGATCACCGGCGTTGCGGTGGCGATCGCGGCGGCATTCCTGCCGGTGGGCCAGCTTGCCGACATCGCCAATGCGGGAACGCTCTATGCGTTCATGATGGTCGCGATCGCGGTGCTGATCCTGCGCAAGACCCAGGCCGATCGGCCGCGCTCGTTCCGCACCCCGTTCATCTGGGTGATCGCGCCGCTGACGGTGGCGGGCTGTATCTTCCTGTTCTTCAACCTGCCGACGGCGGCGATGATGGTGCTGCCGATCTGGGGCGTGATCGGGCTGTTCGTCTATTTCGCTTATGGCTATCGCAAGAGCCAGCTTGCGCGCGGCATCGTCGAAGTCGTGTCGATGGACGACGAGGAACCGCTGACGCCGGGCGTCTGACCGGCGCAGGCGTAAAAAAGGGGCCGCGGGCGACGATCCCGCGGCCCTTTTTGTGTCCGGTGCCGGCGGCCGTTCAGCCGAGCTTGTCGGCGATCAGTTTCTTCATGTCGCATTGCGGCCGCGCGCCGTAATGCGAGATCACCTCGGCGGCGCAGATCGCGCCGAAGCGAAGCGATTTTTCGAGATCATAGCCCTGCGCCTGGCCGTGGAGGAAACCCGCCGCGAACAGATCGCCCGCGCCGGTGGTGTCGACCACCGCGTCGATCGGCTCTGCCGCCACCTCGGCGCGCACGCCATCGGCGATCGCGATCGCGCCCTTTTCGCTCCGTGTCGCGACCAGCACGGGCACCTGCGGCGCGATCCGCAACACCGCCGCCTCGAAATCGTCGACTTCGGCCAGCGCGGTCAGCTCGTTCTCATTGGCGAACAGGATGTCGACCAGCCCGTCGGCGATCAGCGCGCGGAAATCGTCGCCGTGGCGCGAGATGCAGAAGATGTCGCTGAGCGTGAAGGCGACCTTGCGCCCGGCCTCGCGCGCGATGCCGATCGCGGTGCGCATCGCCCGGCGCGGCTCTTCGGGGTCCCACAGATAGCCCTCGAGATAGAGGATCGCCCCCGCCGCGATCAGATCGCGATCGAGCGCGCGTTCGGGCAGGAATTGCGACGCGCCGAGAAAGGTGTTCATCGTCCGCTGTCCATCGGGGGTGACGAAGATCAGGCAGCGTGCCGTGGTCGGCTCGCCGGCGCGCATCGGGGTGTCGAAGGTGATGCCGGCATTGTTGATGTCGTGCTTGAAGATGCGCCCCAGCTCATCGTCGGCGACCTGGCCGATAAAGCCGCATCGGCCGCCCAGTGCCGCGATTCCGGCGACGGTGTTCGCCGCCGAACCGCCGCTCACTTCCTGCCCCGGCCCCATCTTGGCGTAGAGCGCATCGGCATCGGCGGGGGAAAAGACGAGTTGCATCGAGCCTTTGGTCATGCCCTCGCCGGCAAGGAACGCATCGTCGGCGGTGGCGAGAATATCGACGATTGCGTTGCCGATCGCGACGACGTCATAGGCGGGGTTGGTCACGCAATTCTCCATGAAGATCGATATTTGTCAGCCCCGGTGGGGCGGTTGGGCGGTGCCGTAAAGCGCCGCCCGAGCCAACGCAACCGGTACGCAGGGTGAGCCGTGACGGCGGCGCGCCGGCCCCGCTTGCGCTCGCGCTGTGCGCAAGGCAGGGAAAAGCCGTGGTGATGGCATGAAGACCTTGGTTGCCGGGCTGGCGGGATTGTTGCTGCTCGCGGGGTGCGCGACGGCGGTCGCCCCGCCGGCGGGAACGTCGCGCGCGCCCGGGCGTGTCGCGATGCCGGTCGGCATTGCCGGGCTCGAACGCGTCATGGGGCAGAATGCGGCGGGGCTGGCCGCGTTGTTCGGCACGCCCGACGCCGATTTCCGCGAGGGCGCGGGCCGCAAGCTTCAGTTCCAGAGCCCGATCTGCGTGCTCGACGCCTATCTCTATCCCGAAAAGGGCGCCGAGCCGCGCGTCACCTATCTCGACGCCCGCCAGCGCGACGGCACCCCGATCGACCGCGCGAGCTGCGTCGCCGCGCTCACCCGGCGCAGCGGCGGGAAATAGCCTCAACGATCGAGGGGTTCGCTGACCGGTATCGTCGCGGGTGCCAGCGCGTCGCGCTCGGTGGCCGGGACGGGCGCGGTGGGGTCGGGGCGGAAGGCGTCGGGCGCGCGGTCGTCGGGGCCGGGGCGGGGTGCGTCTTCGGCGAGATCGGGCGCGCGATCGCCTTTGCGTTGGGCTGCCTTGCGCGTGGCGACGTCGTACAGCAGCGCGCCGCCCACCACTGCCAGCGCCGCACCCGCGATGCCACCCAGTCCGATGCCGATTCGTTTGAAGTTCATGATGCCCGTCCTTGTCCGTCCGATATCGAAGCGAACGGCCGACAGGCGTGCGCGTTCCGTCGTCGGGGCGGGTTCAGAGCCGGTCGAGCATCTGGTGAGCGAGGATATTCAACGTGTCGTCGCGCGCGCCCATCACGATGATGCGGTCGCCGGGCCGGGCCTCGCCGATGAGAAAAGCGGCGGCATCGTCGCGTAGCGGCATGTAGTGCGCGCGCACACCGGCGGCGGCGAGATCGGCGACGATGTCGGCGCTGGTCACCTCGCGGGTTACGGTGCCGCCCTGATAGACCGGATCGGGCAGCACCAGCATATCCTCGGGCGTGAGCCGTTCGGCGAGGCTCGCGACCAGTTCGTGCCGCATCACCTTCAACGGGCCATAGCCGTGCGGCTGGAACAGGATCAGCAGCCGGCCGGGAAAGGCGTGGAGCGTATCGAGCGTGGCGGCGATCTTGTCCGGATTGTGCCCGAAATCGTCGATCACGGTGATGCCGTTCGCCGCGCCGATCCGCTCCATCCGCCGCTTGAGCCCGGTGAAGCCGCCAATCGCTGCGGCGGCATCGGCAAGCGGCACCCCTGCCGCGCGCGCCGCGCCGATCGCGGCAAGCGCGTTCGAGACATTGTGGCGCCCCGGCACCTGAAGCGACACGCGGATCGGCGCCGCACCGCGCTCGGTCAGGTCGAAATCGATCCCGAACGGCCGTGGATCGAGGTTCGCCGCGGCCAGATCGGCCTCGCGCTCGATCGCCACCGTCAGCCGGCGCGCGTCGGGCAGCGCAAGTGCCAGCGCGGCGCCCTCGTCATTGTCCATGTTGATGATCGCGCGCGCGGCATGGCCGATGAAGCCGCCGAACAGCACGCGCAATTCCTCGAGGCTCTTGTGATCGAGGCTGACGTTGTTGAGCACCGCGATCTGCGGGCGATAGAGCGCGATCGAGCCGTCGCTCTCGTCGACCTCGCTGACGAAGGCGTCGCCGCTTCCCACCAAGGCGCTCGCGAACGGCGCGTCGGGCGCGACGAAATTGGTCATCACCGCGCCGTTCATCACCGTCGGGTCGCGGCCGGTCTGGTGCAGGATCCAGCCGATCATGCCGGTGACGGTCGATTTGCCGCTGGTGCCCGCTACCCCGATCGGCAGCACGGCAGCGTTGAACAGCGACGCGAGCAGATCGGCTCGCCGCAGCCGCTCGGCGCCCACCCGCGCGGCGGCGACCATGTCGGGCACCGTCTCTTCGATCGCGGCCGAGGCGACGACGATCTGGTCGGGGGAGGTGATCCCGCTGCCGTCCTGCGGAAACAGCGCGATCCCGCGCGCGGCGAGCGCCACGAACTTGGCGGGCACGCGGCCTGCATCGAGCGCGCGATCCGAGCCCGAGACGCGCGCCCCGCGCCCTGAAAGGATCATCGCCAGCGGCATCATGCCGCTGCCGCCGATGCCGACGAAGAAGTAGGATTTGCCGTCGCTCATGACCGCGGGCTATCGACGGTTTCGGGATTGGGCACAAGATCGGGACAAGGAGGCGCCATGCGGATCGGGATCGTCGCACCCGCACGCGAGCTGGACGATCGCGTCGCAGCACGGATCGCCGCCTTCGCCGCGCTCGTCTTTCCCGAGGTCGATCTGGTGATCGATCCGCAATGTTTCCTTTCGGCCGGGCATTTCGCCGGCAGCGACGATCAGCGCGCAGCGGCGTTCGTCGGCATGGCGAACGACCCCACGATCGACGCGATCTGGTTCGGGCGCGGCGGCTATGGCTCGAACCGGATCCTGACGCGGGTGATGGATGCGCTCGGCCCGGCGGCGCACGCCAAGGCGTATCTCGGCTATTCGGATACCGGCTTCCTGCTGGGCGCGCTCTATGCGCGGCGGATCGGGCGCCCCGCGCACGGGCCGATGCCGATCGACGTGGATCGCGCGAGCGGCGACATCGCGGTGACGCGCAGCCTCGCCTGGCTGACGGCGCGCGACCCCAAGGGGCTCGAGCCCAATCTCGGCGGCCGCCCCGCCGCGGCGTTCAACCTCGCGATCCTCGCGGCGATGATCGGCACCCCCTGGCTCCCCGATCTCACCGATCACGTGCTGATGATCGAGGAAGTGTCGGAACCGCTCTACCGGATCGATCGAATGCTGTTCCAGATCGCGCACGCGACCCAGCTCAAGGGGCTGGCCGGCATCCGCCTCGGCGCGATCCGCGACGTGCAGGAAAACGATCCCCCGTTCGCCGAAACCCCCGAACAGATGATCACCCGCTGGTGCGGCGAGATGGGCGTCCCCTATCTCGGCCGCGCGGAGATCGGCCATGATGCGGACAACCATGTGGTGCCGTTCGGGGTGATCTAGCGCGGGGAGCCGGTCGGGAGTGGCCGAGATTGGTGGAGAGCGGACATTGACGTAGTTAATGCCGTCGCTGAAGATCGGCAGGTGAAGCGCTTTTATCCACTACTGCTCATTGTTGCCTGTGCGGGGCTCTTCGTTGCAGGCCTGCTCTGGAAAATCACCAGTGCAAATGAGTGTATTGGCCGAGGCAGCATCGTCGTGGGGGCTATGACTCGCGGCCAGGATTGTGCTGCCATTCGTTGAGCCAATGTCCGCTATGGGGCCGCATGCGACCTGACTACCCCTCAACCAACCGGCTCGGCCAGCCGATCCGCACCAGCAGCCCGTCCGGCCCGTGGAGCGCGCATTCGTACATCCCCCAGGGCTTGTGCTCGGGCGCCTTGCCGGGCTCGATGACAAAGCCGCGCATCGCCGCGGCGATCTGCGCGACGCGGCGCGTGTAGAGGTAAACGCCGAACGGATTGTGGCTCGGCACCACCCATCCCTCGGCCGATTGGTTGAGGTGCACCTCGCTGCCCTCGTCGTCGGCAAGCATGCGATAGCCGGGATAATCCTGATCGGGCGGGCGCCGGAAGCCGAGCCGGTTCCACCACGCCTCGGCGGCGTCGAGATCGTTGCAGGGGATGATCGCCACAAGGCGCGGTTCGCGGTCGGATATTTCGCGGTCGGACATGGGGCTGTTCCTGCCGAGTCGATCCGCCGATCATGCCTCACACGCGAAACGGAAGCACGCTTTCATATTGGCCGAGCGGCGGCGCCCCCGCCACGATCGCGCCGGCGCGCAGCAGGAAGGCGTGGCGGACGATCTCGGCCTGCTGCTCGATCCCGTAGCGCACGAGCGGCCAGCCGGGATGGAGCGCATAGCCGTAGCGGCAGAAGGGGTGTCGCGCGATCGGCAGGAAGATGCCCTTCTGGTGCTGCCACACATGCGTCATCTCGTGGATGAACAGCCCCTGGTCGATGAGCGCGGCGGCGGCGAAATCGTCGCGATAGAGCGTGCCTCGGGGATGGAAATGGATGCAGCCCGATGGCGCCATCACCACACGGCGCGGCTGGAAAAACGCCCATTTCGTCCGCGCGATCGTCGCCTGGCGGTAATCGATCGCGTCGCCGAACACGCCGCGGGCGAGCGCGATCTCGCCGCTGGTGAGCGGCCGCGCGGTCAATCGCTCACTTGTCCTTGAACGGCGCGGGATCGCCCGCGGCGACCACGACCGCATCGACTTCGATCCGCGGGAAGCCGGTGAAGGTCAGCGTCAGCGGGATCGTCGATCCGGGTTTGACCGACGGATTGACGTCGAACAGCATGACGTGCTTGCCGCCGGGCGTGAACGCCACGGTCGATTTGGCGGGGAGCGGCACCGCGGTGATCGCCGCCATGGTCGACATGTTGTCGTGCGTCATCGTCTCGTGGATCTCGGTGCGCAGCGACACCGGGTTGGCGACGTCGATCAGCGTCGAATCCTTCGAATAGCCGTGCAGCGTGAAATAGGCCGCCGCGGGGCGGCCCTCGACCGCGGCCAGTCGCACCCACGCATCGGTGACATAAATGTCATCCTGCGTCTGGCAGCCGGACAGCGTGGCAACGGCCGCAAGGGCAAGGGCAACGGGGGCAAGTTTCAACGTAAGCTCTCTTGTGCAGCTTCGGGACAAGCGCATTCTACGAGCGCGGCAATCTTGCGGCAAGGACAAGCCCCCCTATATCCGATCACGTAACGGTTGCGCGCGCCGTCGCTTCGGCGGCGTGTGCAGCCGAATCTGTTTTAATAGTCGGGGCCAACGAGGGATTATGGCTAAAGTTATCGGAATCGATCTGGGCACCACCAACAGCTGCGTTGCAGTGATGGAGGGCGGCAAGCCCAAGGTCATCGAAAATGCCGAGGGCGCACGGACGACGCCGTCGGTGGTCGCCTTCGCCAAGGATGGCGAGCGGCTGATCGGCCAGCCGGCCAAGCGCCAGGCGGTCACCAATCCTGACAACACCATTTTCGCGGTCAAGCGGCTGATCGGCCGCCGGTTCGACGATCCGTTGACCAAGAAGGACATGGAACTCGTCCCCTATGACATCGTCAAGGGATCGAGTGGCGATGCCTGGGTGAAAGCGGGCGGCCAGGATTATTCGACCGCGCAGATTTCGGCCTTCATCCTTCAGAAGATGAAGGAAACCGCCGAATCCTATCTGGGTGAGACGGTGACGCAGGCGGTGATTACCGTGCCGGCCTATTTCAACGACGCCCAGCGCCAGGCGACCAAGGATGCCGGCAAGATTGCGGGCCTCGAAGTGCTGCGCATCATCAACGAGCCGACCGCGGCCGCGCTCGCCTACGGGCTCGACAAGAACGAGAACAAGACGATCGCGGTCTATGACCTCGGCGGCGGCACGTTCGACATCTCGATCCTCGAGGTCGGCGACGGCGTGTTCGAGGTGAAGGCCACCAACGGCGATACCTTCCTCGGCGGCGAGGATTTCGACGCCAAGCTGCTGAAATTCCTCGCCGAGGATTTCAAGAAGGCCGAGGGGATCGATCTCACCAAGGACAAGCTCGCGCTCCAGCGCCTCAAGGAGGCTGCTGAAAAGGCGAAGATCGAGCTGTCGTCGGCGCAGGCGACCGAGGTCAACCTGCCCTTCATCACCGCCGATCAGAACGGTCCCAAGCATCTGGTGAAGGCGATCACCCGCGCCGATCTCGAGCAACTGGTCGAGGATCTCATCAAGCGCACGCTCGAGCCCTGCAAGAAGGCGCTCAAGGATGCGGGGCTCAAGCCCGATGCGATCGACGAGGTCGTGCTCGTCGGCGGCATGACGCGGATGCCCAAGGTCCGCTCGATCGTGAAGGATTTCTTTGGCAAGGAACCGCACACGGGGGTCAACCCCGATGAAGTGGTGGCGATCGGCGCCGCGATCCAGGCGGGTGTGCTCCAGGGCGACGTCAAGGACGTGTTGCTGCTCGACGTGACTCCGCTGAGCCTCGGCATCGAGACGCTCGGCGGTGTGTTCACGCGCATGATCGATCGCAATACGACGATCCCGACCAAGAAGAGTCAGACCTATTCGACCGCCGATGACAACCAGCAGGCGGTGACGATCCGCGTGTTCCAGGGCGAGCGCGAAATGGCGGCGGACAACAAGATGCTCGGCCAGTTCGATCTGGTCGGTATCCCGCCTGCGCCGCGCGGCGTGCCGCAGATCGAGGTCACGTTCGACATCGACGCCAACGGCATCGTCAACGTCTCCGCGAAGGACAAGGGCACCGGCAAGGAACAGCAGATTCGCATTCAGGCCTCGGGCGGCCTGTCGGATGCAGACATCGAATCGATGGTCCATGACGCCGAGCAGTTCGCCGAAGAGGACAAGAAGCGCCGCGAGGCGGCCGAGGCGAAGAACAACGCCGAAAGCCTGATCCACACCACCGAGCGCGAGCTGGCCGAACATGGCGACAAGGTCGATGCTGCGCTCAAGGGCGAAATCGAAGCGGCGATCGCCGAGGCCAAGACGGCGGTCGAGGGCGGCGATGCCGAGGCGATGAAGGACAAGGCCAACGCCCTCGCGCAGGTCGCGATGAAGCTCGGCCAGGCGATCTACGAGAAGCAGCAGCAGGCCGAAGCCTCGCCCGATGCGGGTGCGACGGGGAGCGAGGCGGGCGCCGACGAGGATGTGGTCGACGCCGAATTCTCGGAAGTGGACGACAACAAGGCATAAGCGAATGCGCACCACCCGTCATTCCCGCGCCAGCGGGAAGCTGGCTCCTTGCCGTCCCACGCGATGGATGAGGATGCGGGTTCCCCGGATCGCCGGGGATGACGGGGTGGGCGGGGGCCGACGATGACCAGCCAGATCGATTATTATGAGCTGCTCGGCTGCGCGCGCGATGCGGATGCGGCGACGCTCAAATCCGCCTATCGCCGCCTCGCGATCAATCTGCACCCCGACAAGCACGGCGGGTGCAAGGAGCACGAGGCCAAGTTCAAGGCGGTCAACGAGGCGTATGAATGCCTCAAGGACCCGCAGAGGCGGGCCGCGTACGATCGCTTCGGCCATGCCGCCTTCACCAACGGCGGCGGCGGCCATCGTGGTGGCGGCGGCGCGGGCGATTTCGGCGCGTTCAGCGACATTTTCGAGGATATTTTCGGCGAGTTCATGGGCGGTGGTGCCGCGCGTGGTCGCCCGCAGGCGCGCCGGGGCGCTGATCTGCGCTACGATCTCGAAATCACGCTCGACGAGGCGTTTCACGGCAAGTCGGCCGACATCACGATCGACGTGTCGGGTGCGTGCGATACGTGCGAGGGATCGGGCGCCACGCCGGGCACCGAGGCCCAGACCTGCCGCACCTGTGGCGGCATGGGCAAGGTGCGCGCGCAGCAGGGCTTCTTCGTCGTCGAGCGCGCCTGCCCATCGTGCGCGGGGGCGGGCGAGACGATCGCCGATCCGTGCCGTCATTGCCGCGGCGAGGGCCGGGTCGACACGACCAAGACGCTGAGCGTCAATATTCCCGCCGGGGTCGACGAGGGCACCCGCATCCGCCTGTCGGGCGAAGGCGAAGCGGGCGCGCGCGGCGCGCCGCCGGGCGATCTGTATATTTTCATCCACGTCGCACGCCATGCGCTGTTCGAGCGTGAGGGGACGACGCTTTATACGCGCGCGCCGATCAGCTTTACCACCGCTGCGCTGGGCGGCACGATCGACATTCCCAATCCCGACGGTGAGACCTACGAGATCAAGATTCCGGCGGGAATCCAGTCGGGGCGCGAATTGCGCCATCGGGGTGCGGGGATGCCGGTGTTGCAGGGCAGGGGGCGCGGTGATCTGGTGATCCGGATCGAGGTCGAAACGCCGACCCGCTTGAGCGCGCGCCAGAAAGAGTTGCTTCAGGCGTTCCGCGAGACCGAAACCGGTGAGGAATGCCCTGAATCGACGGGCTTTTTCGCGAAGATGAAGAAAGCCGTCGGCGGCTAGCCTCGATCCGGTTCTGATCGAACCGCCTCGGCGCTGAAGTATCTTTTGTTTGTCGTTATTTCCGAGCCGCCGGACGATTCCATCTGGCCCGAAATCGCTGTAACGCGATAGCGCGTCGGGTGGACTCACACCGGGCGCTGTGGCCAATCGCGGTCATCGAAGAAAAGAAAAGCGTCGGTTGCCGCCCACCGCACCCGATGGTGCGGTAGGCGGGATCGCCGAAACCTGTTTAGGGCGCGAAGATCGCGGCCACGACCAGCGCCTGGGCAATCAGGGCCACGGCGCCGAACGCCGTCGTCTCATATTTGCTCATGTACGGTCTCCTCATCTTGCCGAGCCCCTTGCCCGGCCTCCGCTCCGTTGCGGTGCAACATAGATAGGTACGGCAGAAAAAAGGACAACCGCAAAGAGCTTCTTCGCACTTGCAGCAAACGCATTCGCAGGCGTAACGATCTGCATCACGCCGACGATCGGACAAACGAAAGCGGCGCCGGCCTGCTCCCGCACCGTTTTTGGGTGACAGGGAGCGGGCCGGCGCCGCCGCGATGCAGCCTTGGGTTAGCGCTTAAGCGCCGAACACGCGCGCGAAGATCGTGTCGACATGCTTGAGGTGATAGTCGAGGTCGAAGCGCGCCTCGATCTCGTCGGCCGACAGCGCGGCGGTCACGTCGGGATCGGCCTTGAGCAACTCCATCAGCGACAGCGTGCCGTCCGAATCCCACACCTTCATCGCGTTGCGCTGCACCAGCCGGTACGCGTCCTCGCGGCTCACGCCGGCTTGCGTCAGCGCCAGCAGCACGCGCTGCGAATGGACGAGGCCGCCCATCCGATCGAGATTCTTCTGCATCCGCTCGGGGTAGACGACCAGCTTGTCGATCACGCTCGTCAGCCGCGCGAGCGCGAAATCGAGCGTGATCGTGGCATCCGGCCCGATGAAGCGCTCGACGGAAGAGTGCGATATATCGCGCTCATGCCACAGCGCCACGTTCTCCAGCGCCGGGGTCACATAGCCACGCACCATCCGCGCCAGGCCGGTCAGATTCTCGGTCAGCACCGGATTGCGCTTGTGCGGCATCGCCGACGAGCCCTTCTGGCCGGGCGAGAAATATTCCTCGGCCTCGAGCACCTCGGTGCGTTGCAGGTGGCGCACTTCGGTCGCCAGCCGCTCGATCGAACTCGCAATCACGCCCAGCGTCGCGAAGAACATCGCGTGGCGGTCACGCGGGATGACCTGGGTCGACACCGGCTCGACGGTGAGCCCCAGCTTTTCGGCGACATGCGCTTCGACAGAGGGGTCGATATTGGCAAAGGTGCCGACCGCGCCCGAAATCGCGCAGGTCGCGACATCGGCACGCGCCGCCTTCAATCGCGCACGGTTGCGGTCGAACTCGGCATAGGCCTGCGCGAGCTTGAGCCCGAAGGTGACGGGCTCGGCATGGATGCCGTGGCTGCGGCCGATCGTGGGAGTGAGCTTGTGCTCGAACGCGCGCCGCTTGATCGCCGCGAGCAATTTGTCGAGATCGTCGATCAGGATATCGCTCGCGCGCGCCAGTTGCACCGCAAGGCAGGTGTCGAGCACGTCGGAACTGGTCATGCCCTGATGCATGAAGCGCGCGGGCTCGCCGACATGCTCGGCGACGTTGGTGAGGAAGGCGATGACGTCGTGTTTCACCTCGGCCTCGATCGCGTCGATCCGATCGACCTCGAACGCGCCCTTTTCCCAGATCGCCCTGGCGGCTTCCTTGGGGACGACGCCGAGTTCGGCGAGCGCGTCGGTCGCGTGCGCCTCGATCTCGAACCAGATGCGGAAGCGCGATTCGGGGGTCCAGATATCCGACATCGCGGGGCGGGCGTAACGCGGCACCATGCGGGCAAATCCTTTGCTGAAATGTTGTTGCAGGGCGTCTCGTTGCAAACCGGGCTCGGAGTCGCGGCGAGGGGCGCGGTAGCAGGGACCGGCCGCGCCGACAAACCACGGGGCCATGCCGCCCCGTGCCCCGAACGATCAGATCAGCCCCATCGACCTGAGGCTGGCATGGCCGCCGCGGCCGATGATGAGGTGATCGTGGACGGCGATCCCCATCCGTTTGCCCGCTTCGATCACGTTGCGGGTGATCTCGATATCGGCGCGGCTCGGTGCGGGATCGCCCGAGGGGTGGTTGTGGACGAGGATCAGCGCCGCCGAGCCCAGCTCGATCGCGCGGCGGATCACCTCGCGCACATAGACTGCCGATTCGTCGATCGACCCGCGACTCATCTCCTCGTCGCGGATCAGGATGTTGCGCGTGTTGAGGTGGAGTACGCGCACGCTTTCGATCGTCTGATGCGCCAGCCGCGCGGTGAGATAATCGATCAGCGCCTGCCAATTGGCGAGCACGGGCTGCGCCGATGCTTCCGCCTGGAGCACGCGCAGCGCCACCGCCTGCGCGATCTTGATCGCCGCGACCACGCTGTCGCCGGCATCCTTCACTCGCGCGATCGACCCCGCATCGGCGGCGAGCAACTCCGCCATCCCGCCGAATTCGGCGAGCAGCCGCTTGGCGAGCGTCTTGGTGTCGCGCCGCGGCACCGCGAGCATCAGCAGATATTCGATCAGTTCGTGGTCGAGCAAACTGTCGCCACCGCCCGCGATCAGGCGCGCACGCAACCGGCTGCGATGGCCGATATAATCTGGCGAAGGCGCATCCATGAATGCCTAGGATTACGCAGCGCCGGGGGTCTATGCAATTGTGTCTGCGTTCATCTTGCCTATGCTTGAAGGACGCCCGCGGATCAGACGGGTGAGGAGTTCCGAACGGCGTGACGCGTGACGATGACGATGACGAGGCGGCCGTCGCGCCCGCACCGGCGCCGCGTCGTCGTTCCGTGCCCCGGATCGGGGCGCTGCGCTGGTGGCTGATCGGCGGTTCGGCGCTGGTGCTCGTGCCGCTGGTCGGGCTGTGGACGCAGCGCAAGCCGATCGCGGCGAGCTATGTCGATGCGTTTCTCGCGGCAAAGGGCGTCACCGCGCGCTATCACATCGCCGATCTCGGGCTGGGCCGCCAGCGGCTGACCAACCTCGTCATCGGCGATCCCGCCCACCCCGATCTGGTCGCCGACTGGGTCGAACTGTCGACCGGGATCGGCCTGTCGGGCGCGTCGGTCACCGCGGTGCGCGCCGGGCATGTCCGGCTGCGCGGGCGGCTGGTCGATGGGGCGCTGTCGCTGGGCACGATCGACAAATTGCTGCCGGCGCCTTCGGGCGCGCCGTTCGCGCTGCCCGCGCTCGATATCACCGTCGCCGATGCCGGGATGCGGCTTGAGACGCCGTATGGCGTGATCGGCCTCCATGCGAGCGGCAGCGGTCGGCTCGACGACGGTTTTTCGGGGCGCGTCGCGGCGGTGGCGGAAACGCTCGATCTGTCGGGTTGTACGGCGGGGCGCGCGGCGGCGCTGCTGCGCGTGTCGATCGCCGATGCACGCCCCACACTGGCCGGGCCGGTCAGCGCGGGCAGCGTGGTGTGCGGCGATACCCGCGCCGGTGGCGCGCACGCCGACATCGCGGTCACGCTGGGCGAACGGCTCGATCGCTGGCAGGGGCGCGCCGGGGTCAAGCTGGCCGATCTACGCGCGCCGATCGGTCACCTGCGCGCGCTCGCGGGCAGCCTCGATTTCAATGGCTCGCCGACGCGCACCTCGGGGACGCTCAATCTGGCAAGCGGCGCGGTCACGGCCGATCGCGGCGGTGCGGCGCGGCTTGCCCTGGCGGGCGGCTATCGCATCGAAAACGGCTTCGTCGCCTTTCAGGGCAGCGCCGGCGCGCGCTCGGCGCAACTCGCCGATGCCGGCCGCGCGGCGATCGTCCGCGCGGGGGCATCGGCCGAAGGATCACCGGTTGGCCCGCTGGTCGCCCGGCTCGCCCGCGCCGGGGCCGCCGCGGCGGGCGATTTCAATGTCACCGCCAATATCGATGCGCTCCATGCACGCGGGCAGGGCCGGGTCGGCGTGTCGCGGCTGATCGTCTCCGCGGCAAGCGGGGCCAGCGCGACGCTCGCCGGCGGCGACGGCATCCAATATGGCTGGCCCGATGCGGGGCTGCGCGTCGATGGCCTGCTCACGCTCAGCGGCGGCGGGATGCCCGAGGCTGCGATCCAGCTCCATCAGACGCAGGCGCGCGCGCCGATGACGGGCAATGCGTTGATCCAGCGCTACGCCGCCGATGGTGCATCGCTCGCGCTCACCCCGGTCACATTCACCGCCCATGCCGATGGTTCGACCCGCTTTTCGACCAACGCGACGCTGTCGGGGCCGCTCGGCGACGGGCGGATCGAGAAGGCGTCGCTCCCGATCAGCGGCGTGTGGAACGGCGCGGGGCGGCTCTCGATCAATCCGCGCTGCGCGCCGCTGGCGTTCGATCGGCTGGCGGTATCGAGCCTCGTGCTCATGCCGACCCGGCTCACGCTCTGCCCGGTGGGCGGCGCGCTGGTCGCGGTCGATGGCGGCAGTGTCACGGGCGGCGCCCGGGTCGCGGCGTCGCATCTTCAGGGCCGTCTCGGGCAGACGCCGCTGTCGCTCGATGCCTCGGGTGCCGAACTGGCGCTGGGCACGCGCGGCTTCGTGCTCCGCGATGTCGCGGCCGTGCTGGGCGCCGAGGGCAGCCAGACGCGGATCGAGGCCACGCGGCTCGATGGCCGACTTGCCGGGAGCGCGGTTGCAGGCACGTTCGCGGGCGCGCGCGGGCAGATCGGCAATGTCCCGCTGTTGCTCTCGGAAGGCGCGGGCGACTGGCGCTTTGCCGCCGGCAAGCTCGCGCTTGCCGGCGGCCTCACCGTTGCCGACGCGGCCGAGGCGCCGCGCTTCAATCCGCTGGTCACGCACGATGTGGCGTTCGATCTCGTCGCCAATCGCATCACCGCCACCGGAACGCTTGCCGAACCCGAAACCGGCACCAAGGTCGCCGACGTCACCATCGCGCACGATCTCTCGTCGGGGGCGGGCAGCGCCGATCTCACCGTGCCCGGCATCACCTTCGGCAAGGGCTTCCAGCCCAATCTGCTAACGCGCCTCACCTATGGCGTGATCGCCGACGTTGCCGGCACGGTGCGCGGGCAGGGGCATATCGCCTGGACCCCCGAGGGCGTGACAAGCACCGGCACGTTCGGCACCGACGCCACCGATCTCGCTGCCGCCTTCGGCCCGGTCGAAGGGCTGGCGACCGAGATCCATTTCACCGATCTGTTGGGGATGGTCACCGCGCCCGGCCAGCGTGCGACGATCGCCTCGGTCAATCCCGGCGTTGCGGCGACCGGCGGCGTGATCCGCTATCGTCTGCACGGCCCCACGCAGGTCGAGATCGAAGGCGGGCGCTGGCCGTTCGCGGGCGGCGAGTTGGTGCTGGAGCCGACGCTGCTCGATTTCGCCGAACACCGGAAACGCCACCTCACCTTCACGATCACCGGCATGGATGCCGCGCAATTCCTCCAGCAGTTCGATTTCAAGAATCTGAGCGCGAGCGGCGTGTTCGACGGCACGATGCCGATGGTGTTCGATGAAAGCGGCGGCAGGATCGAGGGCGGGCACCTCGCGGTACGCGCGGGCGGCGGCGCGCTCGCTTATGTCGGCCCGGTATCGCAGGAAAATCTCGGCACCTGGGGCGACATGGCGTTCCAGGCCCTCAAGGCGCTTGATTACAAGAGCCTGACGATCACGATGAACGGTCCGCTGGCAGGCGAAATGGTCACCGAGGTCCATTTCGCGGGCGTCAATCAGGGGCAGGGCACCAAATCCAATTTCCTGATTCGCCGCCTGTCGCGCTTGCCGCTGGTCTTCAACGTCACGATCCGCGCGCCCTTTCGCGGTCTGATCGATTCGGCGCGCGGCCTCTACGATCCCACGCGGCTGGTCGAGCGCAACCTGCCCCAACTCATCGAGCGCCAGAACGAGGCGGGCGCCGCGCCCTCGACAACCCCCGCCGAACATCCCATTCAGCCCACCGAAAGCGAGACCGTGCCATGATCGAAACAGAATTGATGCCCATCGACAGGAGGGTGACCACGGCAGGGATGAAGGGCGCCATCGCGGCGCTGCTCGTGATCGGCGCAGGTGCCGCCACCAGCGGCTGCATCACGGTGAACGCGCCCGACAAGCCGATCGAGATCAACCTCAATATCAAAATCGACCAGGAAGTGGTGTATCGTCTCGATGGGGAGGCGAAATCGCTGATCCAGGACAATCCGGGAATTTTCTGATGAAGCAGGGTAAAATGATGTTCGTCGCGGCCCTGGCGGTCGGCACGCTTGTGGTGGCGGGTCTCGCCACCAGCGCCTATGCCCAGCGCGACCCGGCCTATGCCGCGGCGCGCGCCGGTGGCCAGATCGGCGAACAGCCCGACGGCTATCTCGGCATCGTCGGCGCGGCGACGCCCGATCTGCGGGGGCTCGTCAACAACATCAACATCCAGCGCAAGGCCGCTTATACCAAGCAGGCCGCAAGCGGCGCGACGGTGGAGCAGATGGCGTTCGTCGCCGGCTGCAACCTGATCCTCAAGACGGTCGCGGGCGAGAAATACAAGGCGCCCGACGGCACCTGGAAGACGCGCGGCGCCGCTGCCCCCGAACGCGATCCGCGCTGCGTCTGATTACCGGTCATGCCAGCGCAAGCTGGCATCTCCCGGCCATCGCGTGACGCCGGCTGTGGCTGGGGCGATCGGTGCCGCACGCGGCCGGGTCACAAGAGTTGACTCGGTCTCGCCCCTTTCCTAAACGGGCGCCGCAACGGGGGCCTTACGTCCCCCGATGCCGTTTTCGTCGCCGGCAGTTGCTTGGCGGCGTTTCTATATCAGGGTGTATTCGAGCGTTGGCTGACGACCGCCAGAACGAGTCCGATGATCTGGACCGCCGCATCGCGCAGGCCAAGGCCGCGCATGAGGCGCCGGTGAATCGTGCCGGCGGCTCGGCCGAAACCAAAGGTTGGGCGGTCGGCATCGAATTCGTCGGCACGATACTGGTCAGCGCGCTGATCGGCTTCCTGCTCGACAAGGGGCTCGGCACCGCGCCCTGGATGATGATCGTGTTCCTGCTGCTCGGCTTCGCCGCCGGGCTGCGTCGCGCGATCAAGACGTCGAAGCAGTTCGACACCGATCCGACCAACGATAACGAGTAGAGCTGAAGCGATGGCCGGCAACAATCCGATGGAACAGTTCGCGATCCGGGTGCTGCACCCGATCCCGCCGGTGGCGGGCGTGGATCTGTCGTTCACCAATTCATCGCTGTGGATGCTCATCGCGCTCGGCGTGGTGGCGGTGTTCCTCTATGCGGGCACCGCGCGTCCGACGCTGGTGCCGAGCCGGATGCAGGCCGCGGTCGAAACGATTTACGGCTTTATCGTCGGCATGATGGATGAAAACGTCGGCCCCAACGGCCGCCGGTTCGTGCCGCTGATCTTCGCGATCTTCATTTTCGTGCTCGCGCTCAACATCCTCGGGCTGATCCCCTGGGTCGGCGCGTTCACGCCCACCAGCCATGTCGCGGTGACGCTCGCGCTTGCCTTCATCATCTTCGGCATCGTGCTGATCGTCGGTTTCTGGAAGCACGGGCTCCACTTCTTCACGCTGTTCTGGCCGAAGGGCGTCAATGTGGCGCTCGGCATCGTCATCCTGCCGATCGAGGTGGTGAGCTTTCTTGCCCGCCCGTTCACGCTGGCGGTCCGGCTGTTCGCGAACATGACCGCAGGGCACGTACTGCTGAAGGTGTTCGGCACCTTCGTCGTCGCGCTGGGGTCGTTCGAGGCTATTCCGGTTGTGTTTGGTATTCTGCCGCTCGCGGTCAACGTCGCGCTCGCCGCGCTCGAACTGCTGATTGCGCTTATCCAGGCTTATGTTTTCGCCCTGCTCGCGTCGATCTATCTCAACGACGCGATCAACCTCCACTAAGTCACTGACGTTTAATCCAAGGGAAGAGAGATCATGGATCCAGAAGCAGCCAAGTTCATCGGTGCCGGCCTCGCGGCGATGGGTGCGGGCCTCGCCGGCATCGGTGTCGGCTATGTGTTCGGCAGCCACCTCCAGGGCGCGTTCCGCAATCCCGATGCCGAACCGCGCATCTCGGGTCGTCTGTTCCTCGGCTTCGCGGTGGTCGAAGCGCTTGGTCTGATCGCGGCGGTCGTGTCGCTCTACCTCGCGTTCGCCTGACCCTCGTACACTAGAGTCCCAGTCCGATGCCTCAGTTCGAGCTCGCCAATTTCGCACCGCAGATGGTTTGGTTGTGCATCGCCTTCGCGATCCTGTTTTTCGGGATCGTGATGCCGACGTTGCCCAAGCTCGGTCGCGTGGTGCAGGCGCGCGCGGACAAGGTGTCGGGGGATATCGATTCGGCGGCGAAGGCGAAGGCCGATGCCGATGCCATCGCCGCCGACTATCAAGCCGGGATCGCGTCCGCGCAGGAATCGGCGCGGGCCAGGCTCGACGAGGCACGCGGTTCCGCCGCTGCCGCGCTCGAGGCGAAGCTCGCAGAGTCCAAAACGGCGCTCGATGCGCGCACCGCTGCGGCTGACAAGGCGCTCGCCGCCGCCCAGGCCAAGGCGATGGGCGAGATCGAACGTGTTGCCGCCGATGCCGCGACCCAGATCGTCGAGAAGCTGACGGGCGTCCGCCCCGACACCGATACCACCACCGGCGCCGTCCGCGCCGCGCTGGCGTAAGGAGGCGTTGATGCTGCTTTCGCTCGCTGCCGCCGCGCATGCCGATGCCGGCGCCCACGGCATCACCACCGGTGAAACCATGCTCGGCCTCAACGCCGAGGGCTGGGTCTATGTCAGCCTGACGATCTTCATCGTTGCGATGATCTGGTTCGGCCGCGCGCATCACCGCGTGCGCGACGCGCTCGACGCCCGGATCGCCGACACCCGCCGCGAACTCGACGAGGCCGCCCGGCTGCGCGCCGAGGCCGAGGCGCTGCTCGCCGAAGCGCAGAAGCGCAACGCCGCGAGTGCCGGCGACGCGCAGGCGATCATCGCGCAGGCCGAGGCCGAGGCGAAGGGCCTGCTCGCCAAGGCCGAGGCCGATGCCAATGATCTGGTGGCGCGCCGCGCCGGCATGGCTGAGGACAAGATTGCCGCCGCCGAACGTCAGGCAATCGCCGATGTCCGCGCGCGTGCCGCCGAGGCTGCCGCGGCTGCCGCAGGCGATATCATCGCTCGTCAGCACGGCGCCAAGGCGGACAAGCCGCTGATCGACCGCACGATCGCGGGCCTCGGCCGCCCGAACTGACCGCCCCGAACTGACTGCTACGTCACCCCGGACTTGTTCCGGGGGCCAACGCGCCGCAAACGCGGATATTTGTGGCAAACAGGTGCCGTGCCAAGCCCGGCATCGCGTCGCTAGCCATGCAACGCGCCCCGCCTCTTTACGGGTTTCCGGCGGCTGCGCCTTTTCTTCGAGCCCGTGGGAGCAACCCCATGTCCTGGCTCATCCTCGGCATCGCCGTGTTCACCGAAATCTGCTGGGCGCTCAGCCTCAAATGGGCGGCGACGGTCGCGACCTGGCAGGCCTCGTCGGTCCCGATCGTGCTGTCGTTCGTCAACATGGGGCTGCTCGCGCTGGCGATGCGCGGGATTCCGGCGGGCACGGCCTATGCGGTGTGGACCGGGCTGGGCGCGGTCGGGGTCATCATCGGCGGCATGATCTTCTTCGATGACAAGGTGAGCGGCGTGCAGGCCGCCTTCATGGCGCTGATCGTGATCGGCGTCGTCGGCACCAAGCTGTTCGCCGCCAACTGAACCCGGCGGTGGCGTGCGGCGGCGCGATTGCCTACATCCACGCCATGCCGCCCAGCAAAGCCGACCGACCCGATCGACCCAACGCCGCCTCGCGCTTCAACGAGGCCAAGCAGACCTATATTGTGCGCGGCGCGGGCCAGCCTGATCTCGAGGCGGGGATTGCGGCGATCCGCAACGTCCTCAAGACGCTGCCGACGCGCCCCGGGGTCTATCGGATGCACGATGCGCGCGGCGACATCCTCTATGTCGGCAAGGCGCGCGCGCTCCGGAACCGCGTCACCAACTACACCCAGGTCGATCGCCTCCCCAAACGCCTCCAGCGCATGGTCGCGCAGACGCGCAGCATGACGATCGTCACCACCAATAACGAGGCCGAGGCGCTGCTGCTCGAGGCGCAACTGATCAAGCGCCATCGCCCCGCCTACAACGTGCTGCTGCGCGACGATAAGAGCTTCCCGTTCATCCTGCTGCGCGCCGATCACGCTTACCCCCGCATCCAGAAGCATCGTGGCGCGCGGCGGGCGAAGGGCAATTATTACGGCCCCTTCGCCAGTGCGGGCAGCGTCAACCAGACGCTCAACGCGCTCGAAAAGCTGTTCCTGCTGCGCAGTTGCACCGACGGCTTCTTCAAGAGCCGCGATCGGCCGTGCCTGCTCTATCAGATCAAGCGCTGCTCGGCGCCGTGCGTCGGCCGGATCAGCGAGGCGGATTATGCCGAACTGGTCGACGATGCGAAGCGCTTCCTCTCGGGCAAGGCCACCGACGTTCAGGCCAAGCTCGGTGCCCGGATGGAGGCAGCGGCCGAGCGGCAGGATTTCGAACTCGCCGCGATCCTGCGCGATCGGCTCAAGGCGCTCACCTTCATCCAGGGCAGCCAGGCGATCAACGCCGACGGCGTCGGCGATGCCGACATCTTCGCGCTGGCGGCGAAGGAAGGCGTGATCGGCATCCAGGCGTTCTTCATCCGCGGCGGGCAGAATTGGGGGCATCGCAGCTTCTTTCCCGCGCACACCGCCGACGTGCCCGAGGCCGAGGTGCTCGCGAGCTTTCTCACCCAATTCTACGAAGACGTGCCCCCTGCACGCACGATCCTGCTCGATCGCGATCTGCCCGAAGCCGCGCTGATGGCGGAGGCGCTGGCCGCGCGCGCGGGCGGCAAGGTCGCGCTCTCGGTCCCCCAACGCGGCACCCGCCGCCGCCTGATGGAGCAGGCGACGCGCAACGCCGCCGAAGCGCTCGACCGCCGCCTCGCCGAATCGACCACGCAGGCCAAATTGCTGCGCGAGGTCGCCGATCTGTTCGAGCTGGGCGAGCCCCCCAACCGGATCGAGATCTACGACAACAGCCACATTCAGGGCACCAATGCGCTCGGCGCGATGGTGGTCGCGGGGCCGGAGGGCTTCCGCAAGGGCCAGTATCGAAAATTCAACATCCGTGGGCAAGACATCGTCCCCGGCGACGACTTCGCGATGATGCGCGAGGTGTTCCAGCGCCGCTTCGCGCGCGCGCAGGCCGAAGACCCCGATCGCGATGGCGACACCTGGCCCGATCTGGTGCTCATCGACGGTGGCCGGGGTCATCTGAACGCGGCCAGGGCGGTGCTCGAGGAGATGGGGATCGAGGATATCTGCCTCGTCGGCGTCGCCAAGGGGCCGCACCACGGCCGCGAGGGGCGCGAAATCTTCCACCTGATGGACGGTCGCGAACTGACGCTGCCGGTCAACGCGCCGGTCCTCTTCTACCTCCAGCGGCTGCGCGACGAGGTGCACCGCTTCGCGATCGGCGCGCACCGTGCCAAGCGCGCCAAGGCGATCGGCGCGAGCCCGCTCGACGAGGTGCCTGGCATCGGCCCGGCGCGCAAAAAGGCGCTGCTGATGCATTTCGGCACCGCGCGCGCGGTGCGTGGCGCCAGCCTCGAAGACCTCCAGCGCGCGCCCGGCGTCAGCGTGGCGGTCGCGCAACAGGTCTATGATTTCTATCACGCGCAATAAGGCAAGGTGGCCTTTGTGGCGACCTTTCTGCTGAAATGGCGTCACTTCATCGTGGCATTTGCACGGATTGTCGCTTGCCTGAGCTCGGCATCGCGCTACACCGTGACGATGCAATGAGGGCAAGGTGATGTTTCGTAAGGCTGTTTTCGTCGCGGCGTTGCTTTGTAGCGCCGGTGTTGCTCAGGCCAGCGACAAACCGGTTTATGCCGCGGTGCCCGAGTGGGTGAAGCCAGCACCCGCGATCGATGCCGCTACGCTTGGCGATGACGCCCCCGTGCTTCTGATTCTCGATCGACAGCAGCGAATCGCGGACGGGCAGGTCTGGTCGTACCAGGATACCGAAACGCGCGCGGCCAGCCCCGAAATCCTGTCGCAGATCGGTACTGTGTCGTTGCGTTGGTCGCCCGATAAGGGGGATCTCATCATCCACCGCGCAGAGATCGTTCGCGGCGGTGAGCATATCGATCTATTAAAGGCTGGCGATCCCTTCACTGTGCTGCGGCGCGAGCAGCAACTCGAGCAATTCCAGCTCGATGGGATGTTGACGGCGACGATGCCTGTCAGTGGTCTGCGCGTCGGCGACGCGTTACGGTTGACCTACTCGACCACAGAGAAGGATCCCACCCTCGGCGGCAACGTCCAGTTGGCCGCGCCGATCGTCGCCGATCCGTTCCGGGTTCGTTTCGCACGCGAGCGCATGGTGTGGCCCCGCGGTACCGATCTTCATTACCAGGTGTTGGGGGACAAGATCACCCCAACCTTGTCGGCCGTGGGGGGCTATAACGAACTGGTCATCACCGAGCCGGTCGCCAAACAGCCCGAAACACCCGAGGACGCGCCGCCGCGCTATAAACGCGGAACGATGATCGAAGCCACGACCTTCCCCGATTGGGCATCGGTATCGAAGGTGATGGCGCCGCTCTACGATACCAGCGGGTCGATTGCCGCCGGCAGTCCGCTCGCGGCGGAGGTCGCCCGCATCGAACAGGCGACCATCGATCCGGCGCAGCGCGCGATGCTTGCGCTGCAATTGGTTCAGGACAAGGTCCGCTACCTGTTCAATGGCATGGATAACGGCAATTACGTGCCGCAAAAGCCTGCTGATACCTGGCAGTCTCGTTACGGCGACTGCAAGGCGAAGACCATGCTGCTCCTCGCGCTGCTGCATGCGATGAAGATCGACGCGGAACCGGTGCTGGCATCGAGCCAATTGGGGGATGCGGTTCCGGTGCGGTTGCCGATGCCCGGCGCGTTCGATCACGTGCTGGTCCGCGCCATGATCGGCGATAAGTCGGTCTGGCTCGACGGCACTGATATTGGCGCGCAGCCCGTTGATATCGCCGATATCCCGGCGTTCACGAACGTTCTGCCTTTGCGCGCCAATGGGGCGGCGATCATGCCGCTGCCGGTTCCAGCCACGGCTCGCCCCGATGCCGTCATCGATATCGTCTTTGATCAGTCGGCCGGGCTCTCGTTGCCGACGCTCTACACCCTAACCATGAAGACGCGCGGGCAAATGGCCCAGATGGTTCATGCGGCAAAGAGCCAGGCGAGCGACGACCAGATCGAATCTATGGTGCGGGCGACTATTCAGCCTTATGTCGGTCAGGCTGTCATTGCCGATCACGCGATCGCCTATGACGCGGCGGATGCCACCGCGACGATCACGGCATCGGGCTTACTCGCGACAAAATGGAACCGACAGGATCAACGGTACCGGACCACGCTCGATTATTTTATCGACAATCTTAACTTCAATCCGGATCGCAGCCGTCCCGCGTGGAAGGACATTCCCGTCTCGGTCAACCAGTCGTTCAACCTGTTATTGCGCACGACAATGATATTGCCCGATGGCGGCAAGGGTTTCTCGGTGGAAGGCGACAAGACGCTATCCGCCGATCTTGCTGGTGGTCGAATCGAACGGCGCTTTTCCTTCGGTGAGGGCAAGGTTTCAGTCGAGGATCACGTCAGGTCCAGCGAACGCGAAATCGCCGTGGCGGATTTGCCGCACGTGCGTGCGGCGGTCACTGCCGCCAAATCCCGTATGCTCCGCGTCTTGGCGCCCAGCGAATATCCGACGCACTGGCAGGTGGCACAACGCCTGGCGCGCGATGACGGGGCGAAGGCGATCCTTGGCGTCTATGCCAAGGCACTCGCCAAACAGACCGACGATGCGGACAAGGCTTGGGCATATGGCAACCGCGCCTATTTCGAGGCTGGGATCTACGATTATCATGCGGCGGTCGCCGATCTCGATCGGGCGATCGCCCTGCAGCCTGGTGCCGATCTGTATCGGCGGCGCGCGGCGCTCTACAATACGCTCGGGGATCAGCCCAAGGCGCTGGCCGATTATCAGGCGGCCCAGGCACTTGATCCCGGATCGGACGAAACCATCGGTGCCTTCGCGACCCTTGAGGCCGATGTCGGCAATACCGATGCCGCGCTAGCGCTCGTGCAGCCGCGGATCGACGCCGGCGGCAAGGAAAAGCCCGTCTTTCTCTCGCTCAAGGCTGATATCCTGAGCCGCGCTCATGATAAGGACGCGGCACTGGCGTCAATCGACGAGGCGATCACTGCCAGCCCCGGCAACGCGAACCTGCTCAACAGCCGGTGCTGGATCAAGGGGACGCTGGGCGTCGCGCTCGATACCGCGCTCAAGGATTGCACCAGGTCGATCGAACTTGCCGATTCGTCCGCCGCCGCGCTCGATAGCCGCGCGCTCGTGTATTTTCGGATGGATCGGCTGGACGAGGCGCTCGCCGATCTCAACGCCGCGCTCGACGCGGCACCGGGGCAGGCGGCGAGCATGTTCATGCGCGGGGTGATCCACAAGCGGCAGGGCAATGCCGCGAGCGCCGCCGCCGATCTTGCCGCGGCACGCCTGATAGAGCCGAAGATCGACAAGGATTACGCCCGCTTCGGCATCAAGCCATAAGGGGCGGTCACATCATGTATGTCACCCCGGACCCGTTCCGGGGCCCAACGTGACTCAGGCGCTGACGCCTGCGAATGGTTGAACGCCGGAACGAGCCGGGATGATGTGGCAATTCGTCCTGTCCTACAAGCAGGCGGTCATGGCATGGTCGTCACCGCTCTTTGACGTCGTCGACTCGCTTGCGCCGCATGCGCCCGTGCACGCGCTCGGCGATACCCCTTCGTCACCGTCAACTTTGTCAACTTAGCCCGATCGCGCACGGGCACCGGATACGAGCTTTGCCGCGGCTTCTTCGCTATTTATCGCCGTGCATTGGCAAATTCTTCACTTGCCCGGGCTAGCACTGGCGTCATGCCTACTCCCGTGTTTCTCACCGTCGATACCGAGATTGCGTGGCGCCACCACGCCGCCGGGCTCGATCCCGCCCAGATCGTCGAGCGCTCGCTCGATCCCGCCGGGGTCGGGGTGCGCTACCAGTTGGAACGGCTCGGGATGCACGGGCTCAAGGCGTGTTTCTTCGTCGATCCGATGCCCGCGCTGGTGTTCGGGCTCGAATGGCTCAAGCCGCTTGTCGCGACGATCCTCGGGCACGGGCAGGAAATCCAGCTTCATCTCCACCCCAATTGGGCGGGCGCGCGGGCCGGTGACGGTGGCGCGGTCCACGCTCGCTTTGAGATGGTCGAATATTCGGCCCACGAACAGCGCGATTTGATCGCCGGCGCGATCGACCTGCTTACCGCCGCCGGCGCGCCGCAACCGATCGCCTTCCGGGCCGGCAGCTATGGCGCCAACGATGAAACGCTGGCCGCGCTCGCCGCGCTGGGGTTCGTCTACGACAGCAGCCACAACGGTGCCGCGACCCCCTGGCCTAGCCAGATCGACCTGCCCGCCGCAGCGATCGCGCCGGTCGTCCGCGCCGGGCTGGTCGAGCTTCCCGTGACGCTGATCGAAGACGCGCCGGGCAGTCTGCGCAACGTTCAGGTCTGCGCCTTGTCGATCGGCGAACTCCGCGCGGCGCTCGATCATGCCGTCGCGGCGGATCACGCCGCGGTGACGATCGTCAGCCATTCGTTCGAGCTCGCCAACCGCGCCGGCACGCGCGCCAACGGCATCCACGTCCGCCGTTTCGAGGCGCTGTGCGAGATGCTGCGCGCACGCCGCCACGACCTGCCGACCTGCCATTTCACCGATCGTCCGTTGCTGCGCTTGGGCGCCGCCGATCGCCCGCTCGCGCCCAACACGCTGCGCACGCGCTGGCGCCAGGCCGAACAGCTCTGGTCGAACATGGTCGAGGAACGCGCGGCGTGACCGCGGTCGTCCTGCCGCTCAAATTTCAGGTCGGCGCGCGTACCTTGTGGTCGATCCCGCGGCGCTTGGTGCGCGTACCGCAGGCGCTCGCCGACGTGCTCGAGCCGCGCGCGATCCAACTCCCGTTGCTCGACGATACGGCCGACGGCATCCTCGTCACGTCGCTGCCCGAGGCCCGCATCGCCGCGGTGGCGGCGCAGGCGCCCGATCTGCTTGCTTTCGTCCGCCAACGCTACACGCGCTATTTCGCCGATCTCACCGGCGGGTTCGATGCCTATTTTGGCAGCATGTCGTCGGGCACGCGGTCCGGCCTCAAGCGCAAGGCGAAGAAGCTCGCGACGCGGTGTGGTGGCACGCTCGATATCCGCGCCTATCGCACCCCCGATGAACTGGCGGTATTCCACCCGCTGGCGCGTGCGGTGTCCGAACTGACCTATCAGGAGGTGTTGCTCGGCAGCGGCTTGCCTGATTCGCCCGTCTTCGTCCGCACGATGCTCGCCGCTGCGGCTGCCGACGCGGTCCGCGCCTGGCTGTTGTTCGTCGATGGGCGTGCGGTCGCCTATCTCTATTGCCCGGCCGAAGGCGATACGCTGCGCTACGACTATCTCGGCCACGATCCCGAGGTTGCGAACTGGTCGGTCGGCAGCGTGCTTCAGATCGAGGCGATGCGCGCCTTGTTCGCCGAAGGCCGGTTTGCCCGGTTCGACTTCACCGAGGGCGAGGGCCAGCACAAGCGCCAGTTCGCGACCGGCGGAGTGGAATGCGTCGATCTGATGTTGCTGCGCCCCACGCTCGCCAACCGCGCCGCGATCGCCGCGCTGTCGGGGTTCGATGCGGCGATGGCGCTTGCCAAGCGCGCGACCAAGAAGATGCGTGCCGAAGCATTGGTGCGTCGCCTGCGCCGCCGCTGATTGCGCTTCGGCTCGGCTCGGCTATGCCGGGGCCATGCACTTGCGTGCCGAAGCCATCGTTCTTGCCGTCCGCGCGCATGGGGAGCACGGCGCGATCGTCCGCGCGCTCACCCCGGCGGACGGGCTGCGCGCGGGCTATGTACGGGGGGGGCGGTCGCGCACCCTGCGGCCGATCCTCCAGCCCGCCAACGTCGTGCGTGGCGAATGGCGTGCTCGCACCGACGATCAGCTTGCGCAGCTCGCGGTCGAACTCGTCCACAGCCGCGCCCCGTTGTTCTCCCAGCCGCTGCCGGCCGCCGCGCTCGATTGGGTGACCGCGCTCACGGCCACGGTGTTGCCCGAAAGCCAACCCTATCCGGTGGTGCACACTGCGCTCGTCGGGATGCTCGATGCAATCGAGGCGGCGCCCGCGGCGCGGGGCTGGGCGGTGGCGCTGGTGCGCTACGAACTGCTTCTGCTCGCGCAACTGGGGTTCGGGCTTGCGCTCGATCGCTGCGTGATGACGGGGGGCGCCGACGATCTCGCTTTCGTCAGCCCCAAAAGCGGTGCCGCGGTCAGTCGCGCCGTGGGTGCCGGTTATGCCGACCGCCTGTTTGCCTTGCCGCCGTTTTTGGTCGCCGGAGGCATAGCCGATTGGCCCGACATCCTCGCCGGGCTGGCGATCACCGGGCATTTCCTCGCGCGTGATCTGTTCGGCGATCGTCGCGTCGATACCCTGGCGGCCCGCGCGCGGCTGGTCGACCGGCTCAAGAGAGCGGTTGCGTGATCGGGCGCCGCGCGGCTAGTCGGGCGCGATACGTAACCTGCCGGGGAAAAGACTGATGCCGCTTGTCGCGATTCTTGCTGGAGACGGGATTGGCCCGGAAGTAACCGCTGAGGCGCGGCGCGTGCTCGATGCCCTCGATCTCGGGATCGATTTCGAGGAAGGGCTGGTCGGCGGGGCCGGCTATCACGGCGCGGGCCATCCGCTGCCGCCTGAAACGCTGGCGCTCGCCAAGCGTGCCGATGGCGTGCTGTTCGGTGCGGTCGGCGACCCGACCTGCGACGCGCTCGATCGCGCGCTGCGGCCCGAACAGGCGATCCTGGGCCTGCGCAAAGAATTGGGCCTGTTCGCCAACCTGCGGCCCGCGACGCTGTTTCGCGGGCTCGAGGATGCCTCGGCGCTGCGCCCCGAGGTTGCGGGCGCGATCGACATGGTGATCCTGCGCGAGCTGACCGGCGACGTTTATTTCGGGGAAAAGGGCATCCGCACCACCGATGCCGGTCTGCGGCAGGGCTATGACATCATGGCCTATGACGAGGCCGAGGTACGGCGGATCGCGATCGTGGGTTTCGAAATGGCGATGCGGCGCAAGAAGCGGCTGCATTCGGTCGACAAGGCCAATGTGCTCGAAACCTCGCAATTGTGGCGCGACGTGGTGAGCGAGGTTGCCGCGGGTTATCCCGAGGTTGCGCTCGTCCATATGTATGCCGACAATGCGGCGATGCAGCTCGTGCGCAATCCCGGCCAGTTCGACGTGATGGTGACGGGCAATATGTTCGGCGACATCCTGTCCGACCTCGCCAGCATGTGCGTGGGCTCGATTGGCATGCTGCCCTCGGCGGCGCTGCGTGAATGGGCGGGCGCGTGCGGCCTGTACGAACCGATCCACGGCAGTGCGCCCGATATCGCCGGGCAGGGCAAGGCCAATCCGTGCGCGGCGATCCTGTCGGCGGCGATGCTGCTGCGTCATTCGCTCGATATGCCCGAGCCCGCCGATCGGATCGAAACCGCGGTGGCCGCGGCGATCGCCGGCGGCGCGCGGACGCCCGATCTCGGCGGGACGCATTCGACCACGGCGATGGGCGATGCGGTGCTTGCCGGGCTTGCATGACCGCCGGGCGCATCGAGCTGGCGGTCGTTATCCCGACCTTCAACGAATCCGCGAACGTCGCGGCGCTCGTTGCCCGGCTCGATGCGGCGCTCGCGGGGCATAATTGGGAAGCGATTGTCGTCGACGACAATTCGCCCGATGGCACGGCCGATGCGGCGCGCGACATCGCCCGGCACGATCGCCGGGTGCGGGTGATCCAGCGGATCGGGCGGCGCGGGCTCTCGACGGCGTGCATCGAGGGCATGTGCGCCACCGCTGCGCCGCTGGTCGCGGTGATCGACGGCGATCTCCAGCATGACGAGACCTTGCTACCCCGGATGCTCGATGCGCTGGAGGGCGATCCCGCGCTCGACATCGTGATCGGTTCGCGCTTCGCCGAAGGCGGCGGGACGGGCGATTGGGACCGCGACAGGATTGCCAAATCGGCGCTTGCGACGCGGCTCGCGCGCCACGTGCTGCGCGCCGATCTCACCGATCCGATGAGCGGTTTCTTCATGGTGCGCACGGCGATCGTTCGCCGCCTCGCCCCCGACCTGACGGGGATCGGCTTCAAGATCCTGCTCGATATCATGACCACGAGCCCACGTCCGCTTGCCTTTGTCGAGCTTCCCTACACCTTCCGCAGCCGCACGCAGGGCGAGAGCAAGCTCGATCACGTCGTCGCGATGGAATATCTGATCGCGCTCTACGATCGCATGTTCGGGCGACTGATCCCGGTGCGGTTCGCGATGTTCTCCGCCATCGGTTTGCTCGGCGTCGGGATCCATATGGCGGCGCTGTCGCTCTTGCTGTTCGCGTTCGGCACGACCTTCGTCGCCGGGCAGATTATCGCCGCGACGGTGGCGATGACCGCCAATTTTTTCCTCAACAACGCGCTGACCTATCGCGACCGGCGCCTTCGGGGGCTGCGCCAGCTCGCCGATGGCTGGGTGTCGTTCTGCGCCGTCTGTTCGGTAGGGTTGGTCGCCAATGTCGGCGTTGCGTCCTTCCTTCACGAGGCGCGCAGCGGCACCTGGGCGGCGTCTGCGCTCGTCGGCGTGCTCGTCGGTGCGGTGTGGAACTACGCGCTGTCGTCGCGCTTCACCTGGGGGCGGTATTAGCTGTACCGGCCCGCTCGCCCACCCCGCCTCCCATGCAGCATAATGACTTGGGAGGCGGGGTGGGCGAGCGGGCCGGTGCGGCTAAACCACGACAGTGGATCGCGCTAACGCCGGACGTCGACGCCGTCGGCGGTGAAGGCGTCGAGATCGGCGCGGCTGAACAGGCTCGCGTCGCCGGGCAGCGAATGTTTGAGGCAGGTAAGCGCCAGGCCGTCGGCCGCTGCGCGCTCGATGCTTTGATCGAGCAGCAGCGCGTGGAGCACCCCGGCGGCAAACGCATCGCCCGCGCCTATCCGGTCGACAATCCCAGACAGCGCGATTTCCTCGGTCTGGACGAAGGTGTCGCGCGCGTCGATCCGCGCCGAGAGGCGGTGGCGGTCGGCATCGACGACGTGGCGCGCGGTCGAGGCCATGACGCGCAGTTTCGGGAAAGCGGCGAACGCGGCCTCGGCGGCGGCGCGGCGGCGATCTTCGCCGTCCTCGCCGAAATCGCGGTCGAGCAGCAGCGCGATGTCGCGGTGGTTGCCGAACAGGATGTCGGCATGGCCGACGAGTTCGGTCAGGATCGTGCGCGGATCGCTGTCCCAGGCTTCCCACAGCCGGGCGCGGTAATTGCCGTCGAACGAGATCGGGATGTTCCGTTCGGCGGCGGCGCGGGCGGCGGCGAGTGCGCTTGCGGCGGGCACCGGGCCAAGCGCGGGGGTGATCCCCGATAGGTGCAGCCGGGTTACGCCTTCGAGCAGGACGTTCCAATCCCATGTTTCGGCTGGGGTTTCGGCAAAGGCGGAGCCGGTACGGTCATAGACGACGTCGGTTGGGCGCAGCCCCGCGCCGGGGGTGACGAAATAGAGCCCCATCCGCCCCTCGCGGCGGATGACGCGGCGGCAATCGACCCCGTGCCCGCGCAGCGTCCGGATGGCGGAATCGCCGAGCGCATTTTGGGGGAGGGCGGTGGCGAGAGCGACATCGTGGCCCAGCAAGGCGAGCGCGGTCGCGACATTGGCCTCTGCGCCCGCGATCCACACGTCGAGATGCGGGGTCTGGAGCAGTAGTTCGCGGTTGGGCGGCGACAGCCGCAGCATGATTTCCCCAAAGGCGAGGAAGCGCCCCATCATCATCTCCCGGTTCGCGCCGCGCGGACGCGGCGTCGGTTCACCATGCGCATAGCGGGCGATGACACCGATGGCCATTGCCTGCGTTCACATCAGAAAAAGCCGATCACCAGCGTCAGGTTGAGGCCGATGATGACGAGCGCGATCGCCCAGGCGAGCGCCGCCAGCCAGCGCGGATTGACGAATTCGCCCATCAATTTGCGGTCGCCGGTGAAGGCAACCAGCGGCACGATCGCGAAGGGAAGCTGGAGGCTCAGCACCACCTGGCTCATCAGCAATAGCTCGGTAGCCGATCCTTCGCCGGCGATCGCGATCATCACGACGGCGGGGATGATCGCGAGCAGCCGGGTCACCATCCGCCGTGCCCAGAAGGGGAGGCGGAGATCGAGGAAACCCTCCGCGACGATCTGGCCGGCGAGCGTGCCGGTGATCGTCGAATTCTGCCCCGAGGCGAGCAAGGCGACGGCGAAAACGACGCTTGCCGCGCTCGCCCCCAGCATCGGGCTGAGCAGGTGATAGGCCTGATCGATGTCGGCGACATCATGGCGGCCGGCGACGTGGAACGTCGCGGCGGCGAGGATCAGAATCGCGGCGTTGATGAACAGGGCGAGCGTCAGCGCAACGCTCGAATCGAGCGTGGCGAGGCGCAGCGCCTGGCGCTTCGATGCCGGATCGGGCGCCACCGCACGGGTCTGGACGATGGCGGAATGAAGATAGAGATTGTGCGGCATCACCGTGGCGCCGAGGATGCCGATCGCCAGATAGAGCATCACCGGATCGGTGACGATCTGGCTGGTGGGGACGAGCCCGCCGGCGACCGCGGCCATATCGGGTTTGGCGAGCCACAATTCATAGGCGAAACTGCCCGCCACGACGATGAGCAGGGTGGCGATCACGGCTTCGATCTTGCGGAAACCGAAGCGTTGCAACCCGAGGATGAGCATCACGTCGAAGGTGGTGATCGCGACGCCGGTGAGCAGCGATATCCCGAACAGCAATTGCAGGGCGATCGCGGTGCCGAGCACTTCGGCGAGGTCCATCGCGATGATCGCGATTTCGCATAGCACCCACAGCCCGATCGTGGTGCGGCGCGAATAGCGGGCGCGGCACGCCTGTGCCAGATCGAGCCCGGCGACGATCCCCAGCTTGGCCGACAGCGCCTGCAACACCATCGCCATCAGGCTCGACAGCAGGATGACCGAGAGCAGGGCGTAGCCGAAGGCCGACCCGCCGGCGATGTCGGTGGCCCAATTGCCGGGGTCCATATAACCGACCGCGACCAGATAGCCGGGGCCGGCGAAGGCGAACAGCCGCCGCCAGATCGGGCCGCTTTTGGGCACCGCAATCGTGCGGTGGCTTTCCTCGAGCGAGGGATAGCGGCTGGCGTGGGGTGGGGCGTCCGGGGCGATCGAGGCCGAAGGCGGTGGCATGGCGATCAGATAACCTCGATCTTGTAATGGTGCCACGCCATGATCGCCGCTGCGCCGCGATGCGGGCGCCAGTCTTCGGCGAGCGCGCGCAGCGCCTTTTCGCTGGGGCGTTCGGGATGGCCGAGGATGCGGCCGATTTCAATCTGGACCGCGAGATCGCCCGCGGGCCAGACATCGGGGCGGCCTTCGGCGAACAGAAGATAGATTTCGGCGGACCAGCGGCCGATGCCCTTGATCCGGGTGAGCGCCTTGATCGCGTCCTCGTCGTCGGCGGGGAGGTGATCGAGATCGAGCCGGCCGCTCGTCACCTCGTCGGCGAGACTGCGGGCATAGCCTGCTTTCTGGCGCGACAACCCGGCGGCGCGCAGTTGTTCGTCGGTGGCGGCGGTGATCGTGGCGGGTTGGGTGAGATCGCCGACCTGTGCTTCGAGCTTGCGCCAGATCGACGCGGCGGCGGCGACGCTGACCTGCTGGCCGACGATCGTGCGCAGCAAGGTGGCGTAGCCGCGGTCCCGAATCCGGGGCTCGGGATAGCCCGCGCGGGCGAGCGCGGCGGCGAAACCGGGTTCGCCGGCGGCGAGCGCATCGATGCCGGCACGGAGCTGGTCGGCGGTGAGGCCCATCGGTCGATCCCTTGATCTCGCCGCGCGGGGGCGGCATGGCGGCGGCGACACCGCCAGGAGGATTGCATGCCCACACTTATCGTCGTCACCCGCGAAGGGGAAGAACGCGTGGTTACGGGGGAAGCGGGGCTTTCGGTGATGGAAGTGATCCGCGACAACGGCATCGACGAAGTCCTCGCCTTGTGCGGCGGGTGCTGTTCGTGCGCCACCTGCCACGTCCATGTCGACCCGGAATTTGCGGCCAAACTGCCGCCGATGAGCGAGGACGAGAACGATCTGCTCGATTCGTCGTCCGATCGCGACGCCGACTCGCGGCTATCGTGCCAGATCGAATTCAGCGACGCGCTCGACGGGTTGCGCGTAACGATCGCCGCCGAGGACTAGGACCAGGACCGACCGCCATTCAGTTCTGGCGGGCTGCAAATGGTGGTTCTCCGCGCTTCCGGTGCTCACGGACCTGTAGTCCGCTGCGCTCCGGGTCACGGAAAACCACCATTTTCGCTCCGCCATCTCCTGAATGGCGATCAGTCCTAGCGCACCGGATCGGGCGACTCGGGCTGATCTTGCCGGGGATCGGCGTCCGGACCCTCGGCATCAGCGCGATCCGCTGAGTCGGGGGCAGGCGCCCCGGCCGCATCGGGCGCGTCGAGGCCGATCTGGGCCGCGAGCGCGGCGAACCAGGTGGTGCGCTCGGGGGCGTGTTCCGCGCACAATTCGGCATTTTCGATCGCGGCGGCGGTTTCGACCAACAGCGCTTCCTCGACCGTCAGCGTGCGGCTGTAATCGTCGTCGCCGAAGCGGCCGTCCTCGGTGCCGTCGAAACCGGCGGGCGGGGCGAAGCGGGTGCGCCAATCGTCGGCATAGGGGCACCACCAGACGGGCGATTCGGGCGCCGCATCGGGATCGGGCGCGGCGCGATCCTCGCCCTCGTTCGTGTTGGGGCTAAGTTGACAAAGTTGACGCGCTGGAGGGGGTGCGATCGCGACCAGCCCGGCGGCCTCGGCGCGGGCCCATTGATCGGCGCTCCAGCCTGCGCGCTGCGCCGGATCGAGATCGGCGGTGTCGATATCGGCGGCCAGCCCCGCGCCGGTGCGCAGCCAGTGATCGGCGCGCGCGAGCGTGGCGATCGCGGCGAGATCGGGCGCGTCGTCATCATGCGCGCGGCCCGAGAGGAACAGCGCGGCGCGTGCGGGGCCGGGGCTGCGCTCGATCAGATCAAGATAGGCGTCGAATTCGCGCGCGGCGAGGCGCGCGGCGTGCGCCTCGGGTTCGGGCGCGGTCTCGACCATCCGATCGAGCCGCGCGAGCAAGGTGGTGGCGAGGCGATTATCGTAGCGGTGGCGCGTGATCTCGGTGCCGTCGGCGCGGGTATAGGTATCGACCTGCCCGTCGATCGCGCGGGTGAGCAGCGTATCGGCGATATGCTCGCGCGCGATCATCGTCGCCGCCGACCAGCCGACCGCAAACGCGGCCCCGGCGGCGCGATGGCGCAGCGCATAAGCCGATTGCCGCGTCATCCCGACGATCCGCGCGGCGGCATCGACATTGTGCCCCTCGGCGATCGCTTCGAGAAAGGCGCGCTGCCGATCGGGCGTCCAGCCATCGCACCGGGTGCGATCCGACGCGGCGGGCGTGGCGGTGATGTGGGTGATGGCATTCATGGTCGTCCTCCCCAAGAGCGCGAAGGACCGACCATATATACCGAAACGGGGTTTGTAGGACAGCCCGGCGCCCGAGGGATTAGCGAATGCTAATCACGAGGCCGCGCCAAGGGGCGCGGAGCCGAGGCCGGCCGGCGGGCGCCGTGAGGCGGCCCGTCCGACGACGCGGGATTTACTCCCGCGTTGGCTCAAAGCCGATCATAAGCGATCATAAGCGATCACAAGCGATCACAAGCGATCACAAGCGATCACAAGCGATCACTCTTTTGTTGAAATTACCCAAATAGGGTATTATAACTACTTTCCCTAGACAGCAGGGTATCGCTATGCCAGACCCCCTTCTTGAAGTCTCGGCGCGGGATGTCGCCAACCGTTTCGGCTTCTACACCGACGAGGCGATGCAGCGGCCGGTGGGAATCCAGCGGCATGGCACCACGCGCGTGGTGATGCTGTCGCTGAAGGAATATGAGCGGCTGAAGCGTCGGGACCGGCAGGTGATCCGTACCGAGGACCTTGATGACGAAACGCTCGACGCCATCCTCAATGCTCCCATCCCCGAAGAGGCCGAGCGGCTCAACGCCCTCATGGACGATCCCGCAGCCGACTGACGTTCTGGCCTATGTCTATCTCTGGGCGCGCGAAGCAGATCAGGGACGCGACGAAGGGGGCAAGGAACGGCCGGTGGTGGTCGTGCTGTCGGTGGCCGAGGGTGAGGGCGGCACGCGGGTGGTCGTCGCGCCGGTGACGACGCAGCCACCGCGCACGGATGATGCGGTGGTGGAGATGCCCGCAATGGTGCGGGCGCATCTCGGGCTGGGCGACGCGCGGTGCTGGATCGTCGCCAGCGAGGTCAACAGCTTCCTCTGGCCGGGCCCGGACTTGCGGCCGGTGCGACGCGTGGGCGATCTGTCGCCTTATTATGGTAAGGTGTCGGGCAATCTGCTGCGCAAGGTACGGGAGTTGTATCGGAAAGCCGGGCCGAGGATCACGCCGAGACCCATGTGATTTGGTGCATTTGGTAAATTGTCACCTTAATCCCATCGTGATTCACCGTAATCCCGAAGCGCAGCTTCCGCCCGCGCCCATACAGCGGGTACACCGAGGAAGAGATGAGCGCGACACGCTCCGTTAGGATTTTCGCTGTAGCTTCAGGCGCATGTCGTCTGAGATAAACACGATGAGATTTCGTATCGCAGTTAGCATTTCGGTGTTCTGGATCGCGGCCTGTGTGGTCATGGGCGTGATAGGATTTCACGCGGCAATCGCGGAGCACCGTTGGTTTGGCACCTGCTCTGAGTGGCTTGCAGACATTCTATGTCGAGACGAATGGCAGGCTCATCGAAGTGTGCTCGTGGCGGCTGAGTGGAAGGTTGTAAGCAGCACGATTAAGTGGGCCGTCGTTCCTCCCTTCGTGCTCTTGGTCCTCGTCATCTATTGGGATGGGATCGTCGGCATGGCCCGTCGGTATGTGCGGTGGGTGAAGGGGGACCCCGGCGACGAAAGCGAGCAGCACTCCGGGTAGAGAGTTAGAATGCGATTATCGTGACAGGGGATTTGATAGATTGCGGCGGGATTGCGCCGACAGTTTACTCAACTCACCACTTTCCTCCAGCCGTCTCGATTGCCTTGAGCAGCGCCTTCTTGCTCGGCGTGCGGCGCTTGCCGGTGTTGCGAGGGAGGGCGGGATCGCCGGCTGCGGCGCGGCGCTCGGCGAGCGCGGCGGCGAAGGTCGAATGATCGACGCGCCGGCCGGGCCAGTCAGTCGAGGTCTTCGATGCCATAATCGCCTCCTGTTTCGTCGCGAACACGGCGATCAAGATAGGCACGATCGCAGTTCGGGTGAAGCCGGAAGAGAATGCGGGCTTGCTCCCTCATCTCGGGCGCGGCTCCCGATGCGAATTGGCCCATGCGATCGGCGATCAAATCCTCGACCGGGATCGTCGCGAATGCCGCGTCCTCCTCAAGGCCCTCGACGAGGATGATGCGGCGGTAGTCGACATTGCCGTCCATCGGGGTCGCTGCGACGATCTCGAAGCCGAGGCCGAGTGCGGGGTGGACCCAGCCGAGCGGCGTGTGGCCGAGACCTTCGGGTTTGACGAAGCCGAGGCGGGCGAGTTCTTCCTCGAGCTCGGGCTGGACGGGAGAGGTCAGGTCGATGTCGCCGGTCATCACGGCGCTGCCGGAATAATATTCCGCCGCCGCGCCGCCGACGAGGATGGGACGGGGGAGGCCGCGGGCAACCATCGCCTCGTTGAGGCGGGCGAGGAGGCGGAGGGCGTCGAGGAGCTGCGGTCTGTGTGGTGCTTTCGACATGCCTTCACCCTTCCGCCGCTTCGCGGCTCCCTCCCTCTCCCGCAAGCGGGAGAGGGAATTGTTATTCCGCCGCGACCGCCTCTCGCTTGTTCAGGAGCGGGGCGAGATAGCGGCCGGTGAAGCTGCGCGGTTCGTCGGCGACCTGTTCGGGCGTGCCTTCGGCGACGATCTCGCCGCCTTTGATGCCCCCCTCCGGCCCCAGATCGATCACCCAGTCGGCGGTCTTGATGACGTCGAGATTGTGCTCGATGACCACCACCGTATTGCCCTGCTCGACCAATGCGTGGAGCACTTCGAGCAATTTGCGGACGTCGTCGAAATGCAAGCCGGTGGTGGGCTCGTCGAGGATGTAGAGCGTGTTGCCGGTCGCGCGGCGGCTGAGTTCCTTGGCGAGCTTGACGCGTTGCGCCTCGCCGCCCGAGAGCGTCGTCGCCTGCTGGCCGACCTTGACGTAGCCCAAGCCCACTTCGACCAGCATCGCCATCTTGTCGCGGATCGGGGGCACGGCTTTGAAGAATTCGGCGGCGTCCTCGACCGTCATGTCGAGCACGTCGGCGATCGAATGGCCCTTGAACTTCACCTCGAGTGTCTCGCGATTGTAGCGCGCGCCCTTGCAGACATCGCACTGGACGTAGACGTCGGGAAGGAAGTGCATCTCGATCTTGATCAGGCCGTCGCCGGTGCACGCCTCGCAGCGGCCGCCCTTGACGTTGAACGAGAAGCGGCCGGGCTTGTAGCCGCGCGCCTGGCTTTCGGGCAGCCCCGCGAACCAATCGCGGATCTGGGTGAAGGCGCCGGTATAGGTCGCCGGGTTCGAGCGCGGGGTGCGGCCGATCGGCGACTGATCGATGTCGATCACCTTGTCGAGATGCTGGAGGCCGGTGATCTTGTCATGCTTGCCGGCGAGGATGCGGGCGCCGTTGAGCGCGCGCGCGGCGGCGGCGTAGAGCGTGTCGATCGTCAGGCTCGACTTGCCCGAGCCCGAGACGCCGGTGATGCAGGTGAAGGTGCCCAAGGGGATGGTCGCGGTGACATCGCGCAGGTTGTTCGCGGTGGCGCCAACCACGGTGAGCTTCTTGCCATTGCCCTTGCGGCGGTGCGCAGGCACGGGGACCATGCGCGTGCCGTTGAGGTAATCGGCGGTGATGCTGCCCTCGCTCGCGAGGAGCTGATCGAGCGTGCCGTGCGCGACGACATGGCCGCCGCGCACCCCTGCGCCCGGGCCCATGTCGATCACATAATCGGCGGTGCGGATCGCGTCCTCGTCATGCTCGACGACGAGGACGGTGTTGCCGAGATCGCGCAGGCGCTTGAGCGTGACGAGGAGCATGTCGTTGTCGCGCTGGTGGAGGCCGATCGAGGGCTCGTCGAGGACGTAGAGCACGCCCGACAGGCCGCTGCCGATTTGGCTGGCGAGACGGATGCGTTGCGATTCGCCGCCCGACAGCGTGCCGCTGGTGCGATCGAGGTTGAGGTAATCGAGCCCGACATTGTTGAGGAAGCCGAGGCGTTCGCGGATTTCCTTGAGGATGCGCTCGGCGATCGCATTCTGCTGATCGGTGAGATCGGCCGAGAGCGACGCGAAGAAGGCGAGCGCATCGACCACCGAGAGGCGGGTGACGCTGGAGATGTCGCGCATCGCGACCTTGACCGCGAGCGCCTCTGGCTTGAGGCGGGCGCCGTGGCACATTTCACAAGGCTGCGCGGCCTGATATTTGCTCAGTTCCTCGCGCATCCAGGCGGATTCGGTTTGCAGCAGGCGGCGGTTGAGGTTGCCGATCACGCCCGCGAAGGGCTTGTTGACCTCATAGGATTTGCGGCCGTCGACGAAGCGTAGCGTGATGGGTTTGCCGCGCGTGCCGTGGAGGATGACGGTGTGGACCTCCTCGGGCAGATCCTTCCACGGCGTGTCGAGATCGAAATCGAATTCGCGCGCGAGGGAGCCCAGCACCTGCATGTAATAGGGTGAGGGCGGGTTGGACTTCGCCCAGGGAACGATCGCGCCCTTCTTGATCGACAGCGCGTGGTTGGGGACGACCAGATCCTCGTCGAACAGCATCGTCTCACCGAGGCCGTCGCACGCGGGGCACGCGCCTTGCGGCGCGTTGAAGCTGAACAGGCGGGGCTCGATCTCGGCGATGGTGAAGCCCGAGACCGGGCAGGCGAAACGCTCGGAGAAGACGATGCGGTTGGCGTCGGCAACCGTGGTGTCGACCAGATCGACATAGGCGAGGCCGTCGGCGAGCTTGAGTGCGGTCTCGAAACTGTCGGCGAGGCGGGTGGCGAGATCGGGGCCGACGACGAGGCGATCGACCACCACCTCGATGTCGTGCTTGTATTTCTTGTCGAGCGACGGCGCGTCCTCGATCTCGTACAAGTCGCCGTCGAGCCGCACGCGCGTGAAGCCCGCTTTCTGCCACTCGGCGAGTTCCTTGCGATACTCGCCCTTGCGGCCGCGCACGACGGGGGCGAGCAGATAGAGCCGCGTGCCCTCAGGCAGCGCGAGCACGCGATCGACCATCTGGCTGACGGTCTGCGCGCTGATCGGCAGCCCGGTGGCGGGCGAATAGGGGATGCCGACGCGCGCCCACAGCAGCCGCATGTAATCGTAAATCTCGGTAACGGTCGCGACCGTCGAGCGCGGGTTGCGGCTGGTGGTCTTCTGCTCGATCGAGATCGCGGGGCTGAGCCCCTCGATATGATCGACATCGGGCTTCTGCATCAGTTCGAGGAACTGGCGCGCATAGGCCGAGAGCGACTCGACGTAGCGGCGCTGCCCCTCGGCATAGATGGTGTCGAACGCGAGGCTCGACTTGCCCGACCCCGACAGGCCGGTGATCACCGTGAGCGTGTCGCGGGGGATGTCGATCGCGACATCCTTGAGGTTGTGCTCGCGCGCGCCGCGAACCGAAATGTGCGTCAATGCCATGAAGCGGGTTCTACTTCTGTTCTTTGTCGGAGGCTAGAGGGGAGATAGGGAGCCGGGGCGGCGGGTGCCAGCAGGCGACGATCGCATCCGATATGGAGCGGACTCCCGCCCGGAAAGCGGCGACGCCTCCGAAGCTGCGCCATCGCCGCGGGCTTTCGCCCCGCCGCCGCCCGAGGATGCGATGCCGGGGGGACCGGCGATGCAACCGACAAACCATCTGTTCTACGGCGACAATCTCGACGTGCTGCGCGCGCATGTGCCCGACGCGAGCGTCGACCTGATCTATCTCGACCCGCCGTTCAATTCGAACGCCAATTACAACATCCTGTTCAAATCGCCCGAGGGCCGGCAATCCGAATCGCAGATCGAGGCGTTCGAGGACACCTGGCACTGGAACGACCGCGCCGAACGCGCCTTCGACGAGGTGATGCGCAGCGGCAATACCGGCGCCTTCACGCTGCTGCGCGCGATGCGCGAGTTTCTGGGCGACAACGACATGATGGCCTATCTCGCCATGATGGCGGTGCGGTTGATCGAACTGCACCGCGCGCTGAAGCCGACGGGGTCGCTCTATCTGCACTGCGACCCTACCGCGAGCCATTATCTCAAGTTGCTGCTCGACGGGGTGTTCGGGGCAACGAACTACGTCAACGAGATTGTGTGGAAGCGAAGCGATGCGAAGAATGACGCTGGCCAGGGTGCCAAGCATTTCGGGCGCGTGAACGACATCATCCTCTTTTACCAAAAGACGAATGATAGGATCTGGAATGCGCTCTACGAGCCGCTTTCAGACGAATACGTCCGCAAATTCTATAAATATCGAGATGCGGATGGTCGTCGCTGGAAAATGGACAATATGCTTGGTCCCGGCGGTGCAGCGAAAGGCAACCCTTATTACGAGGTCATGGGGGTGTCGCGTCACTGGCGCTATTCGCGCGAGCGCATGCAGCAGCTAATCGACGAGGGCCGGGTTGTGCAGACAAAACCGGGCAACGTCCCGATGTACAAGCGCTATCTCGACGAGAGCAAGGGAACGCAGGTAACGACCAACTGGTCCGATATCAGTATGTTGCGGGGATGGTCGGGCGAGAAGATGCCCTATCCCACGCAAAAGCCCCTCGCGCTGCTCGAACGGATCATCTCGGCATCGTCCGACGAGGGCGGTGTGGTGCTCGATCCGTTCTGCGGCTGCGGCACCGCCGTCCATGCCGCGCAGAAGCTGGGACGGCGATGGATCGGAATCGACGTGACCCATCTGGCGATCGGCCTGATCGAAAAACGGATGACCGAGGCCTTTCCCGGCATCGCGTTCGAGGTGGTCGGCCGGCCGCAATCGCTGGCCTCCGCGCGGGATCTGGCGCGGCGCGACAAGCATCAGTTCGAATTATGGGCGCTCTCCGTCGTCGAGGCCGATCCGTGGAAGGGCGGCCGCAAAGGCCCCGACGGCGGCATCGACGGCATCATCTGGTTCAAGCCCGACGGCCGGAAGACCGAAAAGGCGATCGTCGAGGTCAAGGGCGGCGGGACGGGCGTGAAGGATGTCGGGCGGCTGGCACAGGTGATCCAGCGCGAGAATGCGAAGATCGGCGTGCTGATCACCGCGCAGATGCCGACGCGCGCGATGGAACGCGACGCGGCGGCGGTCGGCGTCTGGGCCAACGAATATACCGGCCGCAAGCACGGGCGGTTGCAGATCATCACGCTGGCCGAATTGTTCCAGAACAAGCGCCCCGACATTCCGTGGGTCGACACGACCGTCGGTAGGCAGGCGCGGCGCGAGGAGAGTGCTAAACAGGGATCGCTGCTGTAATTGCGGGATGCGCGCGCGCCGGTGTGGGGCCGGGCGGTGGGTTTACCAATGCACCTGCCGCAAGCCCGGCAGGATATTGCCCAGCCGGTCGCCCAGCGTCGCGGAGATGTCGCGTTCGAGCATCCGCGTCACCGGCGGGGGCCAGGCGCCGCGGTGGAGGCGGCGGAGTTCTTCGGTGACAGCGGCATCGGCGCGGGTGCGGCGCTGGTTGTGGCGGACGTAATCGAGCCAGGTGGGCACGTGATAGCGCTCGATCCAGCGCGTGCGATCGGCAAGGTCGCGCAGCAGATGCCAGTGGCGCGCGCCGTCGCGGCGGCGGATGCGGCGGCGCTCGGCCATCACCGTCAGGAAGGCGACCTCGTCCTGCTCGGCGATATCGTAGGAGATGGTGACGACCACCGGGCCGCTGCGCGCGTTGACGGGAACATCGGTGTCCGGGGCGGTGAAGTCGCGCAGCGGGGCGAGATCGAGATCATCGACCGGGGCGAGGCGGAACGGCAGCGCGACGACCAGCGCGACGATCTGGACGAGGCCCGCCACGATCAGCGCGGTGCCGACATGATGCAGATCGGCGACGACGCCCCACACCCAGCTGCCCAGCGCCATGCCGCCGAAGGTCGCCATCTGGTAGAGCGCGAGCGCGCGCCCCACCACCCAGCGCGGCGCGGCGAGCTGGATGACGGTGTTGAAGCTCGACAGCACGATGATCCACGCCGCCCCGGTGATCGCGAGCGCGAGCAGCGTAAGCGGCAGAAAGGGTGAGACGCCGGCGATGACGGTCGCGATCGCGAAGGCGAGGCTCGCGATCCGCACCACCCCCTCGGTCGAGAGCCGCTGGTGCAGGACGCCGCTGCCGACGGCGCCGCCGACCGCACCGATCCCGAACGCCCCCAGCAAGACGCCGTAGGTGAACGAGCCGCCGCCGACGAGATCGCGCGCGACCAGCGGCAGCAGCGCCTGGATCACGATCGAGCCCACGCCGAACAGCGTCGAGCGGACGAGCACGACGAGGATGTGCGGCGACATCGCGACATAGCGCACGCCCGCGGCCATCGCATCGCCGATCCGTTCGCGCGGCAGCGTGCGTTCGGGAAGCTCGGGGTGCCAGCGGCCGAGCACCCCGATCAGCCCGAGATAGGACAGGACGTTGAACGCGAAGGCGGCGGCGGCGCCGAACGCGGCGACGATCATCCCGCCGACCGCCGGGCCGACGCTGCGCGCGAGGTTGAACCCCATCGAATTGAGCGTGACCGCCCCCGCGAGATCCTCACGCGGCACCATCTCGCCGACCGAGCTTTGCCAGGCGGGGCGGTTGAAGGCGTTGCCGCAGCCGATCAGGAAAGTGAAGACGAGCAGCAGCCACGGCGTCACCACATCGAAAAAGGTGACCAGGCACAGCCCCGCCGAGGCGAGGAACAGGAACCATTGCGCGCCGATCAGCACCCGCCGCCGATCGAACTGGTCGGCGATCGCGCCCGCCATCAGCGACAGCAGCATCACCGGCAGCGCCTTCGACGCCTGGACCAGCGCGACCATGCTGGCGGGGGCCGAAAGCAGCACCATCATCCACGCCGCGCCGACGCCCTCGATCAGCCCGCCGAAATTGGAGACGGTGTTCGCGATCCACACCGATCGGAAGGTGCGGTGGCGGAACGGTCGGAACAGGGAAAGGCGGGGGGCGTCGGCCAACGTGGTGCGGGGCTCCTTGCAGCGTGCGTCTTCTTGAGTGCCGGTGGGGCGGGAATCAAGCCGTCTGCGCCGCCCCGGACGAAATCGTGATCGTGTGTGGCCGTGCCGCCGCGATGAGGCGGTCTTTCGCTTCGCTGAAGACGCGCGGCCCTTCGACAGGCTCAGGGCGAACGGTTCGGAACGGACGCTGGGCGCCCAGAGTCGATCCGGTTCTCATCGAACCGGAGCGTCCCTGGATTATCTTTTGATTGCCGTTATTTTCGGGTCGCCAGATGGAATAATCTAGCGCCGTGCCTTGCGGCGGTCATAGGCTTTCTTGGCGGCATAGGCGCCGCCGAGCGCGAGGCCGAGCGGGCCGAGACGACGCATCGCGCCCACCGCGACCGCGCCGATCGCGGCGCCCTTGATCCCGCTTTTGCCGTCGCGGCGGTCGATTTCGCGGCCCACAAGCGCGCCGATGAGCTTGCCGATCATGCCGTCTCTCCCTCTTTCGCGACCCGATCCCAGGCCGCGCCCAACCCGCGCAGCACCAGCCAGCCGACCGCCCAGGTGGCGGCGACCGGCACCGCGACCTTGAGGACGTTCGCCGCCACCGCGCCGACGATCGCGCCGTCGACCGCGCCGTCATCCCCGCTCATGCCGTCGATCGCGGCGCCGACGATGGCGCCGATGGTGGTTGCTCCCATGGAGTGCTCCTTGCCTTGGTATCGGGGGTTCAATCCCCGGAAAGGGGGGCGGGTTCCCGCAGGGCGGCAAAAGCGGTGCGCGCCGGGGATGTCGGATGCGGTTCGCCATCCCAAGGGCGCGGGCGCTCGTGGAGGGTTGGCCCCCGGCACAAGGCCGGGGTGACGGGAAGAATGGGGTGTTTGAGAAATCGCGAAAGGGCGATTTCCGAAGCGGCACCGGCCCACTCCCCCACCCGGCCACCCATAGAATACCCTGTTGGGTGGCCGGGTGGGGGAGTGGGCCGGTGCCGCAATGCGCCGAAAGGCGCATTCCCAAGCTTACGCTTAGCGGCCGACCATGGTTTCGGGGCGGACGACGCGATCGAACGTGGCTTCGTCGACCAGCCCGAGCGCGAGCCCCGATTGTTTGAGCGTCAGCCCCTTTTCATGGGCGTTCTTGGCGATCTTCGCGGCGTTGTCATAGCCGATCTCGGGGGCGAGCGCGGTGACGAGCATCAGCGAGCGGCCGACCAGATCGGCGATCTGCTGTTCGTTGGCCTCGATCCCGTCGACGCAGCGCTCGGCGAAGCTGGCCATGCCGATCGCCATCAGATGGGTCGAGCGCAACACGTTGGCGCCGATCAGCGGCATGAACACGTTGAGCTCGAAATGGCCCTGCATCCCGCCGACGGTGACCGCCTGGTTGTTGCCGATCACCTGGGCTGCCACCATCGTCAGCGATTCGCACTGCGTGGGGTTGACCTTGCCGGGCATGATCGAGCTGCCCGGCTCGTTGGCGGGTAGCGACAATTCGCCGAGCCCCGAGCGCGGGCCCGAGCCGAGGAAGCGGATGTCGTTGGCGATCTTGTTGAGCGCGACCGCGAGCGTGTTGAGCGCGCCCGAGAAGAACACCAGCCCGTCCTTGGCGGCGAGCTGCTCGAACTTGTTGGGGGCGGGCTCGAATGCCATGCCGGCGATATCGGAGATCGCCGCCGCCATGTCCCCGGCCCAGCCCGCGGGCGCATTGAGGCCGGTGCCGACCGCGGTGCCGCCGATCGCGAGCTTGCGCAGATTGCCGTCGAGCGCGCCGGTGAGGCGCGCGCGGCAACTGATGAGCTGCGCGGCATAGCCCGAAAATTCCTGCCCGAGCGTGAGCGGGGTCGCATCCTGCGTGTGGGTGCGGCCGATCTTGACGATATGATCCCACGCCTTCGCCTTGGCGGTGAGCGCGCCTTCGAGCCGATCGAGCGCGGGGAACAGCGCGTCGTTGGCGGCGCGCGCGGCGGCGACGTGGAGCGCGGTCGGGAAGCTGTCGTTCGACGACTGGCTCATGTTGACGTGATCGTTGGGGTGGACCGGCGTCTTGCCGCCGCGCGTGCCGGCGAGCATTTCGTTGGCGCGGCCCGCGATCACCTCGTTGACGTTCATGTTGGTCTGGGTACCGCTGCCGGTCTGCCAGATCACGAGCGGGAATTGATCGTCGAGCTTGCCGGCGATGACTTCCTGCGCGGCGGCCTCGATCGCGTCGGCGATTTTGGCGTCGAGCCCGTGCTTGCGGTTCACGCGCGCCGCGGCCTGCTTCACGATCGCCTGCGCGTGGACGATGTCGATCGGCATGCGTTCGGTGGCGCCGAACGGGAAATTCTCGATCGAACGCTGCGTCTGCGCGCCCCAATAAGCGTCTGCGGGAACCGCAATCGCGCCCAGCGAATCGGTTTCGGTGCGGGTCGTCTCAGTCACACAGCCTCCATTCGCCCCGCGTTGGTCGAAGGGCCGCTCTTGTCGTGTGACAGGCGCTCTAGAGCGAAGGACGGTGTTTCGACAAGGCTCGCCTGAGCTTGTCGAAGGGCTCGGCACCGACGCAAAATGGGGGCGCAGCGCCGGGCCGCTTATTTCTTGCGCTTGAAATCCACCGCGACGACGTTCGAGCCGTCTTCGATCGGCTCGGCCACGGGGCCGTCGTTTTCGGGCTCGCCGATGTGTTCCTCATCGGCTTCCTGCGCCTGGAAGCGCAGCTCGAAATTGACCGCGGGATCGTGGAAGCCGGTGATCGCCGCATAGGGAATCACGAGCTTCGACGGAATCTGGTTGAAGCTGAGCCCGACCGAAAAGCGTTCGGCATCGACCGTCAGATCCCAGAAGCGATTCTGGAGCACGATCGTCATCTCGTCGGGAAAACGCTCGATCAGGCGCTGCGGGATGTCGACGCCGGGCGCCTGCGTCTTGAAGGTGATGTAGAAATGATGCTCGCCGGGCGCCGTGCCGCCGTTTTCGGCAACCGAACCGAGCACGCGGCCGACCACCGCGCGCAACGCTTCCTGGACGATTTCGTCGTAGGGAATCAGGCTATCGGGCAGGCCATCGGTCATCCGCGCATGAAGTAACGCGCTTTGGCCCGCGGTCAAGATTGCATGGTGCGGCCAACACGCTATGGACGCGACCATGCGTACCGCCACCATCGCCCGCAAGACGAGCGAAACCTCGATCGACGTGGCCGTCAACATCGACGGCACCGGCCGCTACACCGTTTCGACGGGAATCGGTTTCTTCGACCATATGCTCGAGCAGCTCTCGCGCCATTCGCTGATCGACCTCGACGTGAAAACGGTGGGCGACCTCCATATCGACCAGCATCACACCGTCGAGGATACCGGGATCGCGGTGGGCGAGGCGATTGCCAAGGCGCTGGGCGAGAAGCGCGGCATCCGCCGGTATGGCGACGCGCTGAGCCCGATGGACGAGACGCTGACGCGGGTCGCGCTCGATATTTCGGGGCGGCCGTATCTGGTGTGGAAATGCCCGTTTTCGCAAAAGCGACTCGGCGAGATGGATACCGAGATGTTCGAGCATTTCTTCCACAGCTTCGCGCACGGCGCGGGGCTGACGCTCCACATCGAGCTGCTCCACGGCAAGAACAACCACCATATCATCGAAGCGGCGTTCAAGGGCGTGGCGCGCAGCCTGCGTGCGGCGGTCGAGATCGATCCGCGCAAGGCCGATGCGATCCCCTCGACCAAGGGGATGCTGTGATGACCGACGGCTTTCGCAGTTCGGGGCCGCTCTCGATCATCCTGCTGACCTATGTCGCGCCGCTCGAGGACGTCGACGCGCAGTTGAAGGCGCATGTCGCCTGGCTCGAGGCCGGGTTTGCCGAGGGGGTGTTCCTGATCGCCGGGCGGCGCGATCCGCGCGTCGGTGGCGTCATCATCGCGCGCGGCGCCGCCGACGAGGTGGCCGCGATCGCCCAGACCGATCCGTTCGTGACCAGCGGGGTCGCGACCGTCGAGCTGGTGCCGTTCAACGCCAGCTTTGCCGCACCGGAGATCGCCGGGCTGCTCGCATGAGCATCGCGCTGGTCGATTACGGCGCGGGCAATCTCCAGTCGGTCGCCAACGCGCTCCACGCCGCGGGCGCCGCCGACCTGATCGTCACCGCCGATCCCGACGCGATCGCGCGCGCCGATCGGATCGTGCTGCCCGGCGTCGGTGCGTTCGGCGCGTGCGCGGCGGCGCTCCGGGCGATCCCCGGCATGATCGCGGCGCTCGACACCCGCGTGCGCGGCGAGGGCGCGCCCTTTCTGGGGGTGTGCGTGGGGATGCAGCTGATGGCCGATCGCGGCGACGAGCAGGGCAGCCATGAAGGGCTCGGCTGGATCGCGGGGACGGTGCAGGCGCTGCACCCGGCCGATCCAGGTGCCAAGGTGCCGCATATGGGCTGGAACGATGTGGTGCCGGTGGCCGACCACCCGCTGATCGTGCCCGGCGAGGCCTATTTTCTGCACGGCTACGCCTTTGCGGGCGATCATGTGCTTGCGGTGACCGACCATGGTGGTCCCGTCACCGCCGCGATCGGGCGCGACAATATGCTCGGCGTCCAGTTCCACCCCGAAAAGAGCCAGCGCTACGGCATTGCGCTGCTGGAAAGGTTTCTTGCATGGCGGCCCTGATCGTTTTCCCCGCGATCGACCTCAAGCAAGGCAAGGTCGTGCGCCTTGCCGAGGGCGATATGGCGCGCGTGACGATCTATGGCGACGATCCCGCCGCGCAGGCGCGCAGCTTTGCCGACGCGGGCGCGACGCATCTGCATGTCGTCGATCTCGACGGCGCGTTTGCGGGCGGTTCGGTCAATGGCGAGGTCGTCGCTGCGGTGGTCGAAGCCTTTCCGGGCCATGTCCAGCTGGGCGGCGGGATTCGCACGCGCGACGCGATCGAACGCTGGTTCGAGCTTGGCGTTGCGCGGGTCGTGATCGGCACCGCCGCGCTCAAGAACCCCGATCTGGTACGCACCGCCGCGCGCGACTTTCCCGGCGGGATCGTGGTCGCGGTCGATGCCAAGCATGGCATGGTCGCGACCGAAGGCTGGGCCGACGTGTCCGACGTGTCGGTGGTCGATATGGCGCGCCGGTTCGAGGATGCGGGCGTGGCGAGCCTGCTCTTCACCGATGTCGGCCGCGACGGGCTGCTCAAGGGCGTCAATATCGAGGCAACCGTCGATCTCGCGCGCGCGACCGACCTGCCGGTGATCGCCTCGGGCGGGGTCGCGGGGATTGCCGATATCCATATGCTCGCGCTTCATGCGAAGGACGGGATCGAGGGCGTGATTACCGGCCGGGCGCTCTACGACGGGCGGCTCGACCTGGCGGCGGCGCTGAGCGTGGCGGCCGCGGCGTGACCGTTCGCGCGCGCGTGATCCCGTGCCTCGACGTGGCCAATGGCCGCGTGGTCAAGGGTGTCAATTTCGTCGATCTCAAGGATGCCGGCGATCCCGTGGAACAGGCGCGCGCCTATGACGCGGCGGGCGCGGACGAATTGTGCTTCCTCGACATCACCGCGACGCATGAGGCGCGCGGCACGATCATCGACGTGGTGCGGCGCACGGCCGAGGTGTGCTTCATGCCGCTGACCGTCGGCGGCGGGGTACGCAGCGCCGAGGATGCGCGCGCGCTGCTGCTCGCCGGCGCGGACAAGGTCGCGGTCAATTCGGCCGCCGTGGCGCGGCCCGAGGTCGTGTCCGACATCGCCGGGCGGTTCGGCAGCCAATGCTGCGTCGCCAGCGTCGATGCGCGGCGCGTGGGCGAGGGCGCCTGGGAGGTGTTCACCCACGGCGGGCGACGCGCGACGGGAATCGATGCGGTCGCGCACGCACGGCATCTGGCGGAATTGGGGGCGGGCGAGTTGCTCGTCACCTCGATGGATCGCGACGGGACGCGCGACGGCTATGATCTCGATCTGGTCCGCACGATCGCCGATTCGGTGGCGGTGCCGGTGATCGCGAGCGGCGGCGTCGGTGGGCTCGATGATCTGGTCGCGGGGATACGCGACGGCCATGCCAGCGCGGTGCTGGCGGCGTCGATCTTCCATTTCGGTGAGGCCAGCATCGCCGACGCGCACGCCGCGCTGGCCGCGGCGGGGATCGCGGTGCGGACGCCGATTGCCTGAGGCTGGCGGCGTTTGTGGCGCCGCGCTCTCTCATAAATTGCCGTCACCCCGGCCTTGTGCCGGGGTCCAACGCGCCTCAGGCGCTAGCGCTCGTGGAGGGTTGGATGCCGGAACAAGTCCGGCATGACGGGAAGGGGAAGGTTACAGGACCGCGGAGACCATCTGGCGGAAGGCGTCGGCGCGGTGGCTGATCGCGTGCTTGGCGTCGGGGTCCATCTCGCCGAAGGTCTGGGCGCCGTCGGTGGGCAGGAACACCGGATCGTAGCCGAAGCCGTGGTCGCCGCGCGGCGGCCAGACCAAGGTGCCGTCGACGCGGCCCTCGAACCATTCGACATGGCCGTCGGGCCAGGCCAGCGCGAGCGCGCAAATGAAATGCGCGCCGCGCCCGGCATTGGGGCCGGCGTCGCCGAGCCGGGTTTCGACGCGGCGCATCGCCTCGTTGAAATCGCGTCCCGTGGCGGTTTCCGCCCAGCGCGCCGAGAAAATGCCGGGCTCGCCGTCGAGCGCGTCGACGCACAGCCCGCTATCGTCGGCGAGCGCGGGGAGGCCGGAGAGGTCCGACGCCTGGCGCGCCTTCAATTCGGCATTGGCGACGAAGGTGGTGCCGGTCTCCTCGGGCTCGGGCAGGCCGAGCGCCTTGGCCGAGACCGTGTCGATCCCATAAGGGGCGAGCAGGGCACCGATCTCGCGGACCTTGCCGGCATTGTGGCTGGCGATCACGAGCTTGCCGGGGGCGAGCTTGCGGATCGCCTGCGGTGCGGTGCCCTCGCCGCTCACGAAGCGAGCGCCTTGTCCTGCGCGCGGAAAATCTCGGTGCAGCCCATCCGCGCGAGTCGCAGCAGCCGCAGCAGGCTTTCCTCGTCATAGGTCGCGCCCTCGGCGGTCGCCTGCGCCTCGGCGATATGGCCGTTTTCGAGCAGCACGAAATTAGCGTCGGCGTCGGCGTTCGAATCCTCGTCATAATCGAGATCGAGCACCGGATTGCCCTGATAGATACCGCACGACACCGCCGCGACCTTCTGGCGGATCGGATCGACTGTCAGCTTGCCGTCCTTGAGCAGGCCGTTGACGGCGAGTCGCAGCGCCACCCACGCGCCCGAAATCGCGGCGGTACGGGTGCCGCCATCGGCCTGGATGACGTCGCAATCGAGCGTGATCTGGCGTTCACCGAGCAGCTTCAAGTCGGTGACGGCGCGCAACGACCGGCCGATCAGCCGCTGGATTTCCTGCGTGCGCCCCGATTGCTTGCCCTTGGCGGCCTCGCGGCTGCCGCGCGTGTGCGTGGCGCGCGGGAGCATCCCATATTCGGCCGTCACCCAGCCCTCACCCTTGCCGCGCAGCCAGGGCGGCAGGCGTTCCTCGACGCTCGCGGTCACCAGCACGCGCGTATCGCCGAAGCCGATCAGCACCGATCCCTCGGCGTGGCGGGTGAAATGCGGTTCGATCGTGACGGGTCGCATCTGGTCTGGGGCGCGGCCGGAAGGGCGCATGCGGGTCTCCTTGCTTGGGTCGGTCGTGGTCAATGGTTCAGGCGTGCACCTAGACGCGCCGGACGCGGCACGCCAGTCTCCCACGGCGGTAACGCACGAAACGCATGACCGGGCGCGACAATGAACCGCGAAACGGGGACGTCTGCTTCCATCCGCCACCGGGAGACCCTAGATGAGCGTGATGCCGGCCTCGCCCATCACCGAACTCAGCGATCGCGCGCGTGACGTCTTTCGGGCGGTGGTCGAGAATTATATCGATTCGGGCGCGCCGGTGGGCTCGCGGACGATATCGCAGCTTTCGGGGCTTCATCTGTCGCCCGCCTCGATCCGCGGTGTGATGCAGGAGCTGGAGGAACTGGGGCTGCTCGCCGCGCCCTATACCAGCGCGGGGCGGATGCCGACCGATATTGGATTGCGGCTGTTCGTCGACGGGATGATGCAGGCGCTCGAACCCTCGGCCGACGAACGTGCCGCGATCGAGGCGCGGATCGGGCGCGGCGGCGGGCCGATCGAAGATGCGCTGGCGGCGACCACCGCCGCGCTGTCGGGGCTGTCGGCGTGCGCGGGGCTGGTGTTCGTGCCCAAGCGCGAACTGGTGGTGCGCCAGTTCGCGTTCGTGCCCTTGTCGCCGGTCAAGGCGATGGCGGTGATCGTCAGCGAGGACGGCTCGATCGAGAATCGCGTCATCGATCTGCCGCCCGGCGTCGGCGCCGCCGCGCTGGTCCAGGCGGGCAATTATATGAGCGCGATGCTCTCCGGGTTGACGCTGGGCGAGGCGCGGGCGCGGATCGAGCACCAGATCGATGCCGAGCGCGCCGCGCTCGACGATGCGGCGCGCGCACTGATCGAACAGGGGCTTGCGGTGTGGAGTGAGGATGGCGATCGCCGCCCGGTGCTGATCGTGCGCGGGCAGGCGCGGCTGATCGACGACGCCGCCGCCGCCGATCTGGAGCGCGTGCGCGAGTTGCTCGACGACCTCGAAGGCAAGCAGGAGATCGCCCGGCTGCTCGACAGCGCGCGCGAGGGCGATGCGACGCGGATCTTCATCGGCGCCGAAAACAAGCTGTTTGCCTTGTCGGGATCGTCGGTGATCGCCAAGCCGTTCCACGGGGTCGACGGCCATGTGGTGGGCGTGGTGGGCGTGATCGGCCCGACCCGGTTGAACTATGCGCGCGTTGTGCCAATGGTGGATTTCACCGCGGCGACGCTCGCAAGGTTGATGACCTGAGGCTTGATGAAGTCGGTGCCGGCCCGCTTCCCCTCCCGGCCACCCATAGAATACTGCCGTTGGGTGGCCGGGAGGGGGAGCGGGCCGGCACCGAAGAACGAAGAGAAAGAACAATGATCGAAGACGACAAGACCCCGGTAGCCGACGCCGAGGACAGCGCCGAGGCCCCGGCCGGCGCCGAGCCCGATGCCGCGGCCGGCTTTGCCGCGCTTGAGGAAGAACTGGCCGAGGCCAAGCAGGCCGTGCTCTATGCGCAGGCTGAGGTGCTCAACGTGCGCCGCCGCGCGGAAAAGGAAGCCGCCGACGCGCGCACCTATGCCGCGACCGGTTTCGCGCGCGACATCCTGTCGGTGTCGGACAATCTGGCGCGCGGGCTTGCCGCCATCCCCGACGATCTGCGCAGCGACGACAAGATCAAGGGGCTGGTCGCCGGGATCGAGGCGACCGCGCGCGAGCTCGATTCGGTGTTCCAGCGCCACGGCATCAGCAAGATCGTGGCGATGGACGAAATGCTCGATCCCAACCGCCATCAGGCGATGTTTGAAGTGCCCACCGCCGATGTCGCGCCGGGGACGATCGTGCAGGAAATCCAGACGGGCTACATGATCCGCGACCGGCTGCTCAGGCCGGCGCTGGTGGGGGTGGCGAAGAAGCCCGACTGAGGCGGGGTTCGGGGAGCGCCAACGTTCAGCCCCCCGCCACCCCGGACTTGTTCCGGGGTCTAACCCTCCACGAGCGGTAGCGTATGAGGCACGTTGGATCCCGGAACGAGTCCGGGGTGACGGATTTGCGGGTGCCTAGAGCATCTGGCGTTCGGTCTCGTTGCGGTGCTTTTTGAGGTATTTCATGAACGGCGTGCCGCCGGTGCCGACATTGGGGTCGTTACCCGCGCCCGCCGGGGCCTGATGCGCGATATAGGTCGCGGCGAAGCGCAGGTGCATCGTGCGGAACTCGGCGACCGCCTGGATCGCGGCGTTGAACGCGGCCTTGAGCGAGCCGCCGGTGTCGCGGGCGAAGGCGCGTAGCTGGCTCGCGGCCGCCAGATCCTCGATGAAGGCGCGGTGGCGCGGCAGCCGGTAGCGGTGGAGGTCTTCGAGGAAGACGCGCAGCTCGTCGCGCTCGTGGGTGACGCCGAACAGCGCATCCATCGCGGGGACGATCGAGCTTTGCGAGCCGGTCTGCCCGCGCATCGCGATCGGCCGCTCGGCGAAGCGATCGACGCCTTCGTAGACCATCCCCTGCGGCAGTGCCGGATTGTCGTGCCAGCCGTTGAGATAGGGGCGGATGCGGGTGAAGTAGAAGGCGGGATCGCAGCGCTCGGTCATGCGATCGAAAATGCCGCAGATCGCGCGCCATACGGTCGCGAGGTCGTGGAGCATCGCCTCGGCGGCAAGCGCGTCGCGCGCGTCGGCGGCGTGCGTCAGCTCGACCGCGAGATCGAGCGCGGGGCCGGCGGCGGCCTCGATCGCGACGTGCGTGAGCACGAACCCGGCCTCGTCGGTGCCGCCCGCGAAATGCTGGTGCATCGCGATATTGTCGAACACGATCGGCTGGCTTTTGTCGATCCGCAGCCAGTTATCGAGCACATAGCCCGAATAATTCATCACCGGCGGCACCCCGAGCGTGTCGGCGATGCGGACGAAGGGCACCGCGAGATTGGCGGGCAGGCGGTGCGACGGATCGGGTTCGCCCCAGACATAGGCCTGGGTCAGGAACGAATAGCGCACCATCGCGACGATCAGCTCGGCTTCGCCCGCGTGCGCGAGGAACCCATCCACATCGGGCAGCGGCAGCCGATCGAGCCAGTGGCGGACGCGACCGGTGGTGAGCAGATCGGGCAACAGCCGGCCCGCCGCCTCGATCTCGTCGAAATCGGGGGGCAGCGCGACCTCGTCGCTTTCACGCTGCGACAGGAAACCGCGATCGGCCGCGAGCCCGTAATGCGCGAGATCCCCGAGCGCCATCGAGTCCATATCCTATCATTTGCAACTAAATCCTGCCGCGTCTCTATCGCGGGCGCGGGGGCGTTGCCAACCTCCTGTCGCACGATCGACGCCTCGCATTGACAAGCGGCGGCTGTGCCCGCCACGGTTACGCCGCCGATGCCCACCGATCCGCCCCCCATCGCGCGATGACCGCCTCGCCCGACTTCCTCGCCGGCGGCGGCGATATGGGCGCTCGCATTCGCGCGTTCGACTGGGCGGCGACGCCGCTTGGCCCGGCGGAGCACTGGCCTGCCGCGCTGCGCGTCGCGGTCAACATCTGCCTCCATTCGGGCCAGCCGACCGCGGTCTATTGGGGCCCCGAGCTGCGGCTGATCTACAACGACGCCTGGGCGCCGATCGCCGGCGAGCGCCATTCCTGGGCGCTGGGCCAGCCCGCGCACGCGGTCTGCGCCGACGTCTGGGATGTGCTGGCGCCGCAGTTCGCGGGGGTGATCGACACCGGCGAGGGCTTTGCCACGGTCGGTCAGATGCTGATGATCGAGCGCGGCGGCGCGCGCCGCGAGACCTATTGGGATTACAGCTTCAGCCCGATTCGCGATGACGACGGCACCGTGCTCGGGGTGTTCAACCAGGGAGCCGAGACGACCGCGAAGGTATTCGTCGAACGATCCAATATCGCCGAACTCGAGCGCTTTTCGGCGATGCTCGAACAGGCGCCGGGGGCGGTCGCGCTGCTGCGCGGGCCGGACCATGTGTTCGATTTCGCCAACCGCGCCTATTTCGATCTGGTCGGGCGCGATGACATTATCGGCCGCACCGTGGCCGAGGCGATCCCCGAAGTGATCGACCAGGGCTTTGTCGCGCTGCTCGATCAGGTGTTTACCAGTGGCACGCCGTTCCGGGGCCATTCGGTGCCGGTCGAACTGGCGCGCGGCAGCGGGCGCGAGGAGCGGCTGCTCGATTTCGTCTACCAGCCGGTGCGCGATGCCGGCGGCGCGGTCGCGGGCATTTTCGTCGAGGCGACCGATTCGACCGAACGCGCCTGGGCCGAGACGGCGCTGCGCGAGAGCGAGGAACGGCTCCAGCTTGCGCTTGATTCGTCGGGGACGATCGGGATCTGGGATTGGGACGTGCCCACCGGCCGTATCCATGGCGACGAGCGATTCGCGCGGCTGTGCGGGCTCGATCCGGCGATCGCGGCCCAAGGCGTTTCGTTCATCGAGATGATCCGGCGGCTGCATCCCGACGATCTCGAGCGCGTGCGCGCCGAGATCAGCGGCGTGTTCGAAACCGGCCGCGAATATGTGGTCGAATATCGCGTGCGCGGCGAGGGCGGCGGGTGGCGATGGATCCACGCGCGCGGCCGGTGCAGCTTCGATGCCGAGGGCGTGCCGCAGCGCTTTGCCGGGGTCGCGATCGACGTCAGTGAGCGCAAGGCCAACGATGCCGCGCTAGTGGCGGCCAAGGAAGAACGCGACTTCATCCTCGATCTCGCCGAACGCCAGCGGGTCGAGAACGATGCCGAGGCGATCATGGCGATCGGCGCCGAGGCGCTGGGCCGGCGGCTGGGGGCCGATCGCGCGGGGTTCCTGCGGATCGTCGATGGCGATCAGATCGCGTTCGGGGTCGGCTGGAGCGACGGCAGCGTGCCGCCGATCGAGGGCCGCGCGCCGCTTGCCATGCTCGGCAGCAATCTGCGCAGCGCCGCGCTTGAGGGCGCCACGCTCAAATTTCACGATTCGCGCAGCAGCGCGCGATTCGCGGGCACGATGATCCCCGCGCTCAAGATCGTGTCGGGGATCGGCGTGCCGTTGCTGCGCGACGGGCGTTTCGATGGCGGTTTCTACATCACCCAGGCGCAGCCGCGCTGGTGGACGCCGGCCGAGATCGCGCTGAGCGAGGAGGTCGCGATCCTGTCATGGGATTCGGTGGCGCGCGCCGATGCGCTCGCGTCGCTGCGCGACCTCAACCGCGCATTGATCGGCGAGGTCGAGGATCGCACCGCCGAGCGCGACCGGATCTGGGAGGTGAGCCAGGACATGCTGGGGATCGCCGGCGCCGACGGCACCTGGCTGAGCGTCAACCCGGCGTGGGAGCGCGAGCTTGGCTGGGCGCCCAGCCAGATCGTCGGGCGGACCTCCGAATGGCTCGAACATCCCGACGATCGCACGCGCACCAGCGCCGAGGTCGCGCGGCTTGGCGAGGATGTCGAGACCGTCGCGTTCGAGAATCGCTTTCGCAGCAAGACGGGCGGCTACCGCACGCTGTCATGGAAGGCCGTGCTCGCCGATGGCCGGCTCTACACCACCGCGCGCGACGTGACTGCCGAGCGCGAATTGGGCGAGCAATTGCGCCAGGCGCAGAAGATGGAGGCGGTGGGCCAGCTCACGGGGGGGATCGCGCACGATTTCAATAACCTGCTGACGGGCATTTCGGGCGCGATGGAAATGCTCGACCTGCGGCTGTCGCAGGGGCGCACCGGCGATCTCGCGCGCTATATCGGCGTTGCGCAGACCGCGACCGCGCGCGCGGCGGCGCTCACTCACCGGCTGCTGGCCTTTTCGCGGCGCCAGCCGCTCGATCCGCATCCGATCAACGTGTCGCGGCTGATCGCCGACATGGAGGATCTGGTCCGCCGCACGGTGGGGCCGTCGATCACCGTCGAGATCGTCCACCCGGCCGAACCCTGGCCGGTTCTGGCCGACGCCAACCAGCTCGAAAACGTGTTGCTCAATTTGTCGATCAATGCGCGCGATGCGATGCCCACGGGCGGCAAATTGACGATCCGGAGCGTGTGCGCGCATTTCGAGGGCAAGGCGGCGGCCGATCGCGGGGTCGAGCCGGGCGATTATCTGGCGCTGAGCGTTGCCGATACCGGGACGGGCATGGCGCCCGACGTGCTCGAGCGCGCGTTCGAGCCCTTTTTCACCACCAAGCCCAAGGGGGCCGGGACCGGGCTGGGGTTGTCGATGATCTATGGCTTCGTGCGCCAGTCGCGCGGGCAGCTCAAGATCGAGAGCACGCCGGGCGAGGGGACGACGATCTGGCTGTATCTGCCGCGTCATGATGGGCCGCTGGTCGATGTCGCCCCCGATGTCGCGACGCGCCCGCTGCCCGCGGCGGGGGCCGGCGAAACGGTGCTGCTGGTCGACGACGATCCGATCGTGCGGCTGTTCGTCGGCGAACTGCTCGGCGAACTCGGCTATGGCGCGATCGAGGCGTCGGACGGCGCGGCGGCGGTCGAATTGCTGCGATCGGACGTGCGGATCGATCTGCTGGTTACCGATATCGGGCTGCCGGGGGCGATGAACGGGCGGCAGGTCGCCGATGTCGCCCGCGCCAGCCGCCCCGATCTGCCGATCCTGTTCATCACCGGCTATGCCGATGCGGTGACGGGCAACGACCAGCTTGAGGCGGGGATGCGGCTCGTCACCAAGCCGTTCACGATGGACGTGCTGGGGCAGCGGATCAGGGCGATGCTCGATCGGGGCTGAGCGCGGCCCATTCGGCGATGACATCGGAATCGGTTTCGCCTGCATGGCGCGCGTGTTCGGCGCGGCAGCGCGCGGGATCGAGCCGGGCCAGCGCCCAGATCGCGGCGCCGCGCACGACCGGGGCGGCATCGTCGAGCAGCGCCGCGACCGGCGTGGCCAGCGTGGTGTCGCCGCTGTTGCCCGCCGCGATCAGCGCGTTGCGCACCATCCGATCACGCCCGATGCGCTTGATCGGCGAGCCCGAAAATACCTGGCGGAAATCCGCGTCGTCGAGCGCGAGCAGATCGGCGAGGCGCGGCGCCGTCAGCTCCGCGCGCGGGGCGAAGGCGAGATTGGCGTGCGCGGCGACCGCGAACTTGTTCCACGGGCACGCGGCGAGGCAATCGTCGCAGCCATAGATATGGTTGCCGATGCCGGGGCGCAGATCGGCCGGGATCGGGCCCTTGAGCTCGATCGTCAGATACGAGATGCAGCGCCGGGCATCGAGTTGGTAGGGGGCGGGGAAGGCATTGGTCGGGCACGCGCGCTGGCACGCGTCGCACGAGCCGCAGGTATCGTGGCCCGGCGTATCGGGCGTCAGCGCGAGCGTGGTGTAGATCGCGCCCAGAAACAGCCAACTGCCGTGCGTCCGGCTGACGAGGTTGGTGTGCTTCCCCTGCCAGCCGAGCCCGGCGGCTTCGGACAGCGGCTTTTCCATCACGGGCGCGGTATCGACGAATACCTTGAGATCGCTGCCCGGCGCCTCCGCCACGATCCAGCGCGCGACCGCCTTCAACTTGCGTTTGACCAGATCGTGATAGTCGCTGCCCCGCGCATAGACCGAGATGCGGCCATGATCGGGGTGATCGGCGAGCGCCATCGGATCGGTGGCGGGGGCGTAGCTCATCCCCAGCGCGATCACCGAGCGGACCTCGGGCCACAGCCCTTGCGGCGCGGCGCGCTGCTCCGCGCGTTCCTCCATCCAGATCATGGTGCCGTGGCGGCCGTCGTCAAGCCATTGCCGCAGCCGCGTGCCGGCCCGCGGCGCGGCATCGGCGCGCGCGATTCCGCAGGCGATGAACCCTTCGGCTTCGGCCTGCGCTTTCAGGCGTGCCTCGAACGACTTGTGTTCGACCATGCCGAGCCGCTAGCACGGGAAGACGAGAAGCACAGCCTTTCCCTGATGCGCGGATCGGCCAAGCGGGGAATCGCATGACGCAGGATCTGGCGCTGAGTGCCACCGGTCTGGTCAAGAAATTCGGTGGGCGGCGCGTGGTCGACGGGGTCGATATCGCGGTGCCGCGCGGGGTGATCTACGGCGTGCTCGGCCCCAATGGCGCGGGCAAGACGACCACGCTCAGGATGCTGCTCGGGATCATCGAGCCCGATGCGGGGAGCCGCGAACTGCTCGGTTTCACGCGGCCGCGCCGCGCGAGCGACCGGGTCGGCTATCTGCCCGAGGAGCGCGGGCTGTACCCGGCGATGAAGGCGGTCGAGGCGATCGCCTTCATGGGCGCGCTGCGCGGGCTCGACTGGCGCACCGGGCGCAAGCGCGCGCGCGAGATGCTGGCCGATGCCGGGATGGCCGACGCCGCCGATGAGAAGATCCGCAAGCTCTCCAAGGGGATGGCGCAGCTCGTCCAATTGGTGGGCTCGATCGTCCATCACCCCGAATTGCTGGTACTCGACGAGCCGTTTTCGGGGCTCGATCCGGTCAACCAGGAAAAGCTCGAGAAACTGATCCGCGCCGAGCGCGCGCGCGGCGCGACGATCCTGTTTTCGACGCATGTCATGGCCCATGCCGAGCGGCTGTGCGACCGGCTGGCGATCATCGCGCGCGGCAAAAGGCGGTTCGAGGGGACGGTGGCCGATGCGCGCGGGATGCTGCCGCTCCAGGTTCGCTACGTACCGCACCATCCGGGCGAGGGGCTGGCGGCGTTGCTGCCCGACGATGCCGTGCGCGAGTCCGACGGCTGGCGGTTCACGATGCCCAAGGAGGGGATCGAGACGCTGCTGTCGCGGCTGATCGCGGCGGGGCACGGGATTTCGGGGCTGTCGATCGAACGGCCGAGCCTGCACGACGCGTTCGTCCGCATCGTCGGGCGCGACGCGCTGGAGGACGCGGCATGAAGCGCAACCTTCGCCAGACGATGACGATCGCGCGGCGCGATTTCATCGCCACCGTGTTCACCCCCACCTTCCTGATCTTCCTGCTCGCGCCGCTGATCATGGCGTCGTTCGGTGCGATCGGCGGGCTGGGCGCCGCGACGATGGCCGAAGGATCGGTCGATCGCAGCCGGATCGTCGCGATGGTGCCGCCCGACGAGGGCGCGCGCATCGTGGCGGTGGATGCAGCGTTGCGCACCGTGTTCCGCGCACCCGAAGCACCGCCCGCGTTGCGCATCGTGCCCCCCGGCGCCGATCCGGCGGCCGAGGCGCGCGCGCTGTTCGACGCGCGCGATGTCGAATCGGCGGCGGTGCTCTACGGCCCGCTCGAGCGGCCGACGATCCTCTATGGCGCGCAAGGCGAGCGCACCGCCGATTACATGGCCGAACTCGCCGAACAGACGCTGCGTGCCGAGCGGGTGGGGGGCGTCGCGCTGAGTGTGGCGACGCGGACGCCGATCGTGCGCGACGGCGCCTCGGTATCGGGGCAGCATCAGGCGGCGTTCTTCACGGTGTTCGCGATCTTCCTGCTGACCGTGCTGCTCGCGGGGCAGGCGGTGGGGACGATGGCCGAGGAGCGATCGAACAAGGTGATCGAGGTGCTTGCCGCCGCGGTGCCGCTCGAATCGGTGTTCCTCGGCAAGCTGATCGGGATGTTCGGCGTCGCGATGGTGTTCATCGCCTTCTGGGGGACGATCACGACCCAGATCGGCACCTTCCTGCCGCCCGAGGCGATGCAGGCGCTGCGCGGGATCGGCCCCGCGGTGGGCTTTCCGGTCTTCGTGCCGCTGTTCTTCGCCTATTTCACGATGGCGTACATGCTGCTGGGCGCGGTGTTCCTGGGGGTGGGCGCGCAGGCCTCGACGATCCGCGAGATCCAGATGCTGTCGCTGCCGATCACGATCCTGCAGGTGGCGATGTTCGGCTGGGCCTCGGCGGCGGCGTCGAACCCCGGCACCTGGGTGGCGACCGCCGCGGAGATTTTCCCGCTTTCCTCGCCGTTCGCGATGGCCGCGCACGCCGCGAACGCGCCCGATCTGTGGCCGCACGCGCTCGCGCTGGCGTGGCAATTGCTGTGGGTGTCGATCGTGATCTGGGTGAGCGCGGGCTGGTTCCGGCGCGGCGTGCTGCAATCGGGCGGGGGCCGTCGCGGGTGGCGGGCGCTGTTCCGGCGGGGCTGATCGCATCGGCTATTGACATTGGTGTCAGTTAGCGTTGTGCTGGGGTGTGTCCACCCAAGTGGAAGCGGTGCCGGACCGGTACCGAACCCGGACGTCGGTTTACCGATGCCGGCCAAAAAGGAGAGGCAGCATGGCGACCCTGGCTAAGGACCAGCTTCACCCGGTCGATCCGCTCGACGTGAGCCGGTCCGAACTCTATCGCGACGACACCTGGCAGGCGCCGTTCCGGGAATTGCGCGCGACCGCGCCGATCCATTATACCGAACATTCGGATTACGGCGCGTACTGGTCGATCTCGACCTATAAGCCGATCGTCCATATCGAATCGCTGCCCGAGATTTTCTCGTCCGAGGTGGGCGGCATCACGCTCGCCGATTTCCTGCCCGAATCGGACGTCAAGATGCCGATGTTCATCGCGCGCGACCGGCCGGTGCACACCGCGCAGCGGCGCACGGTCGCGCCCGCCTTCACCCCGTCCGAAATGGTCCGCATGTCGGACGATATCCGCCGCCGCACCGCGGAGGTGCTCGATACGCTGCCGGTGGGCGAGGCGTTCGACTGGGTCGATACGGTCTCGATCGAGCTGACCACGCAGATGCTCGCGATCCTGTTCGATTTTCCGTGGGAGGAGCGTCGCAAGCTGACCTTCTGGTCTGACTGGGCGGGCGATATCGAACTCGTCAAGAACGAGGAATTGCGCCAGCAGCGGCTGCAACATATGTTCGAATGCGGGGCGTATTTCCAGAATCTGTGGAACCAGAAAGTCGGCAAGGAACCGACCCCCGATCTGATCTCGATGATGATCCATTCGGACGCGATGAGCCATATGGATCAATATGAGTTCATCGGGAATCTGATCCTGCTGATCGTCGGCGGCAACGACACCACGCGCAATACGATGTCGGCTTATGCTTACGGGTTGAGCCAGTTTCCCGACGCGCGCGCGCAACTCGAGGCCAATCCCGAGCTGATCCCCAACGCGACGCAGGAGATCATCCGCTGGCAGACCCCGCTCGCGCATATGCGCCGCACCGCGACGCAGGATTACGAGATCGACGGCCAGACGATCCGCGCGGGCGACAAGCTCGCGCTTTGGTATCTTTCGGCCAATCGCGACGAGAGCATGTTCGAGGATGCCGACCGGATCATCGTCGATCGCCCCAATGCGCGGCGCCATCTCGCGTTCGGCCACGGCATCCACCGCTGCGTCGGCGCGCGGCTGGCCGAATTGCAGATCAATATCCTGATGGAGGAAATGGCGAGGCGCCGGCTGCGTGTGAACGTGACCGGCGAGCCCACGCGCGTCTCGGCGTGCTTCGTTCATGGCTATCGCAAGCTGCCGGTGGAATTGAGCCGATATTAGGAGCAGGCGACCTTAAGGCGTCATGCCGGACTGGTTCCGGCATCCAACGTTCCACGGACGGTAGCGCTTGAGGTGCGTTGGCCCCCGGAACACGTCCGGGGTGACGGTGGCAGGAGAGGCGCGCGGCCTTAGAAGCGCTGGGTGGCCGCCAGCGCGATGAGGTTGGCGGCCTTCGCATCCTGCTGGGCGATCGTGACCGGGGCGTCGAAGCCATCGTTGCTGTCGGCGGGCGCGCGATCGGCGTAGATGAAGCCCTTGGTCGGATAGACGCTGGTGCCGAGATCGCCGATCGGGCCGTACCAGACCTTGACCTGCGTCCAATCGTTGTTGGGCGACACGTCGATCGCGCGGACATTGGCCTCGACGCGGCCGGGGCGCGACCAATTGGCGTGGGTGAGCAGGACTTCGCGGTCGCTGACGATCTGCGAGACCATCGCGACATGGCCGAGCCGCATCTTGCCCGAGGCGGCGAAGGCGAGGACGGCGCCCTGTTTGGGGGTGTGGCCGCGCTCGTACCGGCCCTCGGCCTGGGCCCACCAGGTGTAGGCGTTGCCGCGAAGCTCGATGCCGGACGCCTGACGGGCGTAGGTGACGCACTGCCAGAATTGCGCGAAGGCAGGGGTGGCGGTCATCAGGCTGCACGCGACGACCAGCGCAAAGCGCGCTGCAAATTTCTCGAATTTCATGCGACCCCCCGCTGGTCAGGCTTGCGTGTGCAGCCTGCTAAGCAGGTCGCGGCGCGCACGAAAAGAGCGGCGGGAACCATTTCCGACGAACCGTGTTGGCGCGCCGGTGACTGGAGGGTGGGGGAGCGGGCCGGTGCCGGTTCTAACTGGCCTTCAGCCCTGCCAGCCCACGATTCTGTCGACCGTGCCGACCGTCAGCGGGTGATAACCGGGGCGCGCCTTGGTGTAGATTCGCTTGGCGGCAGCCGGGCCCCAGCCGGGTTGCGCCATCAGCCGCGTGAATAAGGGCGCGACGAACTTGCGGCGGCCCTGCGAGGTCAGGAAGTCCTCGGCCGAGGCGTCGGCGGGCGGATAATGGTTGGCGATCGCCAGATCGAGCCACGCGAAGCGGATTTCGCTATTGCCGGTGGTGGACCAGTGGAATGCGGCGTCGAGCGTCGCGAGTTTGGCGTTGCCGATATTGCGCGGAAGCTGGTTGATGAAGCGCAGAAATTCCTGCGTCGAGACGTCGCGCGGGGCCTGCGCGATGTCGCCCGTCGCGGCGAACGCGGCCGCCGCCTTGTCGATGGGGATGAACGCGGTCGATTGCACATGCACCGCATTCGCCGGAATGCCCGGCTGATAAACCCATTGATCGAGCCCGATTTTCTGCGCGGTTGCCGTGTCCTTGATCAGATTGGCGCGCAGATCGGCGAGGAAGCCCGCGCTGGTCTGCGGCTGGAAGGCGTGGCGATCGAAATAGGCCTTGAGATAGGCATCCCACTTCTCGCGCCCGACCGCCTGTTCGATCGTGCGCAGGAAGGTTGCGCCCTTGGCGTAGGCGATTTCGCCGGTTGCGGTATCGGGGTCCATCTCGGGGGTCAGGTTGAGGTGGAGCTGGGTGAGCTTGGAGTCAGGGCCGCCGGCCTCGTCGACTGCCTGCTCCATGTCGCTCCACAGCAGATCGGCCTCCATCGCCGCGCGCTCGGGGCCGTAGACGCGCTCGATGATGCGGTTCTCGGCATAAGTGGTGAAGCCCTCGTTGAGCCAGAAATCGTCCCAGGTCGCGTTGGTGACGAGGTTGCCCGACCAACTATGCGCCAGCTCGTGCGCGATCACGCTGACGAGGCTCTTGTCGCCGGCGATGATCGTCGGGGTTGCGAAGGTCAGCGTGGGGTTCTCCATGCCCCCGTAAGGGAAGCTCGGCGGGAGGACGAGCACGTCGTAGCGGCCCCAGCGATAGGGGCCGTAGAGTTCCTCGGCGGCGGTCATGAACTTGCCGAGATCGGCGAATTCGGCCGCCGCCTTGTCGACCATCGCGGGTTCGGACCAGACCCCCATCGTGTCGTTGATCGCCTTGAAGCGCAGATCGCCGATCGCCATCGCGATCAGATAGGGCGCGACCGGCTTGTCCATCTTGAAGCTGAAGGTGCGGCGATTGCCGGGGGCGGTCTCGCCGAGCACCGATTGCGAATCGCCGCTCATCACCGCAGTCAGCCCCTCGGGCACGGTGATCCGCGCGTTCCACGTCTGGCGGATGCCGGGCGAATCCTGCGTCGGAATCCAGGTGCGGTTGAGGATCGCCTCGCCTTGCGTGAACAGATAGGGCTTCTGCTTGCCGAGCGTCTGTTCGGGCGCCATCCATTGCAGTGCGGTTGCACCGGGCGCGCTTTCGTAGGTGATGACGATCCGCCGCGCGCCCCCAAGCTGGACGGTGAGCGGTGCGCCGTGGATCGGATCGGCCGTGCCGACCTGATACGCGAGCGCCTTGCCGGCCGCGTCGGTGATGCTCTTGATGACCAGCCCGTTATCGTCGAGCACGATCTTCTGCGCGTCCTTGGCCGCGGCGATGTCGAGCGTCGCGGTGCCCGACAGCACATGGCGCTCGAAATCGGCGGCGAGATCGAGCGCGACATGGGCGACGCGCGCTTCGAGCGGGTTGGCGTAGCTGTTGACGTCCTTGCCCTCAGGCGTGGCGAGGATCGCGGGCGCGGCCGCCGCGGCGGCCTTGGTCGCGCTATCGTTGGCGGGGCCACAAGCGGCGAGCATCGCCGCGGCGGTGAGAAAAGCGATCGAACGCAAAGCCATCATCATCATCCTGCCATCGGCTGGGAGGGAAAGGGGAAGCCTAGGCGCATCGCGGAGGGCAAGCAAAGTGCGGCGGCCGGGCGCTATTGCTCGCCCAGCCACGCGGTGCGGAACGCCTGTTGCGCGGGGGTCAACGTGCCGCCGACCGCTTCGGTGGCGACCACCTCGAGCGTCGGATCGGTGACGGCCTTGAGTGTTGCGGTGCGTTCGCCGGCGCGGTTGCGGTAGACCAGTTTGACGTCCTGCCCCGGCTTGAGCGCGCCGATGGCGGTGGTCCAGCTATCGGCGGTTGCGAGCGTGGTGCCGCCGAAGCGTAGCAGCACGTCGCCTTTGTCGATCCCGGCCTTGTAGAGCGGGCTGTCGGGGAGCGGAATCTGATCGAGCGTGAGCTTGCCATCGGCGCTCGCGACCCGATTGGCGCCGAGCCATCCTTGCTGCGGGTTGGCCGCGCGCACGATCAGCCCGGCGTGCGCGAGCAAGGGGGCGAAATCGGGGAGCGCGCTGCCGCGGATCGAGGCGTCGAAGAAGGCTTTGGCGAACGCCGCGTCCTTGGTCAGTTCGGCGAGCCCGGCCTGCAGATCCTCGGGCGTATAGGGTTTGGCGGGGGCGTAATCGACCTGCGCGGCGCCGTTGCGCTGCCACATGTGGCGCATGTAAGCGTCGAGGGTGAGGTCGTAGCGCTCACGCAGCGTCATATCGAGCGCGAGCGCGATCATCGCACCGTAGTGATAGTAAGACGTGAAGATGGTGCCGTTGACCGGGTCGATCGCGGTCGCGGCATCGACGAACGGCGCGCGCAGGCTCATTTCCTGCGGCGAGCCATACGCCCGGCCGGGCGCGTTGACGACATAGTCGAGCGTCGCGCCCAACCCTTCCAGATAATCGTCGAGGCTGCTCTCGCCCGCGCGGTGGATGAGGAGCGGGCCGTAATATTGGGTGAAGCCTTCGGCGAACCACAGGGAGCGCGTCGAATCGGCCTGGGTGTAATCGAACGGTTCGAGCCCCCTGGGGCGCAGCCGCTCGACGTTCCAGGCATGGATATATTCGTGGCTGAGCGTGTCGATCTGCGCGAAATTCGCGGCCTTCAATGACCGCGGCTGGCTGATCATCGTCGAGTTGCGATGCTCCATCCCGTCGCCCGAGATTTGCGGCATGTAATCGGCGATGAAGGTGTAGGTGCCGAAATCGAGCGGGGGCGGGGCGCCGAATACCTTGTTGTGCTGGGCGACGACGGCCTTCGCCATGTCGGTGAAGCGATCGATGGCGGCGGGATCGTCTTGGGTGTGGATCGCGAGGCGGAAGGTGTAGGCCTTGCCGTCGGGGCCGGGCACCTGCCATTCGCGCAGCGCGAAATCGGAAAGCTCGGTCGGGCTGTCCATCAGATACTGGAAATTGGGCGCCCAGAAGGTGTTCGCGGTGCCCGCCGCCGGGGGAAGCTGGGTTGCGATTTTCCAGTCGGGCCGCAGCGGGTGGAAGGTCACGCGGATCGGCCGGTCGTCATATCCCACCGCCCACATGAAGGTCGCCGGCGCGTTGAGATGCGCGTGGGTGGGATCGATCTGCGCATAGGTGCCGTCGCCGCGATCGCCGTAGAGCGTGTACCGGATCGTGACCGCGCCGTCGTGATCGGCGACCGTCCAGCTATAGGGATCGCGGCGGGTGATCGGCAGGGTCTTGCCCGCGCCATCGACCGCGGTGACCGAATAGACGTTCTTGGCGAATTCGTGGATCGCGTAGCGCCCCGGCGATGAGCGCGCCATGCGGAAGGTGATCGGGCCGGGCTTGAGATCGCGATAGGTGACCGCGATCTGCGCTTCGTGATGCGCGGCATTATCGAAGCGGAGGTCGTAGGCGACGGGCGCATCGGGGCCGGGATCGGTCGCCTCGGCGTGTGCCGTGCCCGCGATCAGCGCCAGCAGCGCCCCTGCCAGGATGTGCCGCTTCATACCGCTCCCCTTCTTGCCGTGGTGCCGTCATAGGCGTGTGAGACACCGCGGGTCCAGAGGGCGCCCGCGCTTACGATCCCGCGTGGGGGGCGCCCTCTTCCTCCGCGCTGGCCGCCATCCGCGCGAGGCGGGCTTCGTGTTCGGCGCGGCCGAAGGGGAAGCGCGTGAACAGCCAGGCGGCCAGCAGCCCGAGCACGACATAGACCCCGGCATAGATCAGGATCAGCCGGTCGAGCGTCGCTGCCGGCACCTGCCCCGGATGCGCGCCCTGCGGGAAATGCGCGAATTGCAGCATCAGCCCGGCGCAGAAGATGCCGATCCCCGAGGTGCATTTCTGGACGAAGAACGATCCCGCGAAGAACACGCCTTCGCTGCGCCGCCCGGTATGCGCTTCCGAATCCTCGACCACATCGGCCATCATCGAGGCGGCGAGGATGAACGCCGAGACGCTGCACGCGGTGTGGATCACGATCAGGGCGAACAAGAGCGGCACCAGCCATGGCGAGCCGACCTCGGGGAACAGCCTTGCCAGCCGCAGCCAATAGGGGATCGTCAGGAACACGACATTGGCGGCAACCAGCCAGACCGCGGCCCTGGGCTTGCTCGTCCGGCGCCCGATCAGCGGCGCGATCACGAACGCGCAGAGCACGCCGCTGAACAGCGCGAACGGCAGCAATGCGAAGGTGCGGCCGCTGAATTCCCAGACGAAGCTGTAGAGATAGTTCGACAGCGCGTAGCCGATGCCCTGGTTGGTATAGACGCACATGCCCGCCAGAATCAGGATGAGGAACGCGCGGTTCTTCATCGTCTGTGCGAGTTCGCGGAAATGGCCGACGAGGCTCTGGGGTGCGATCACCGGATGCGGCAGCCGCTTGATCTCGCGATGCGTGCCGAGCGCGGAAAACAGGATCGCGACCACCATCAGCGCGGCAGCGACCAGCGCCATGTCATGATAGCCGCCCGCGCGCAGCAGGCCGTTTTCATAGCCCGGCCGCGGGGTCAGGAACACCTGATAGGCGAGCAGCAGCATCAGCATCCCGCCCGCCCAGCCGAGCAGATAGCGCCACGCGGTGATCCGCGTGCGCTCGTCATAATCCGAGGTGAGTTCGGGGGTCAGCGCCTGCGACGGCACTTCGTAGCAGGAGACCGCCGACCGCACGAACACCGCGGTGACGAACAGCCAGACATAGGTCGCCCCTTCGGACATTTCGGGCGGATTCCACAGCAGCAGCCAGCCGATCGCGATCGGAAGCGCTGCGGCATACATCCACGGATGGCGCCGCCCCCAGCGGCTGCGGGTGCGATCCGAGAGCGCGCCCACCGCGGGATCGATGAACGCGTCGAATACCAGCGCGCACATGATGATGAAGCCGACCGTGCCCGGCGCCACGCCGATGACCTGGTTGTAGAACAGCAGCAGGAAGGTGCCGAAGCCCGAATCCTTGATGCCGTAAGCGGCCGCCCCGAAGGCGTAGGCGAAGGTGGTCGAATTGCTGACCCGACGCGGGGCGGGGGTCGCGGTGCCGGCGCTCATTTGGCGAAGGCTTCCAGCGCGGCGAACAGCGACGGCGTGTCGGGATCCCAGCTATGGCGCGGGCCGACCGTCAGCCCGCCATCGACGGTGAGCGACGTGCCGGTGATGAACGACGCGTCGTCGCTGGCGAGAAAGGCGATCGCCGCGGCGATATCTTCGGGGGTGCCGGTGCGCTGGATCGGCTGCGCCTTGGCGGCGCCCGCGGCGATCATCGCATTGGCCTGTTGCTGCGCCGCGCCGGCGATCCCCATCGAGGCGGTGAAGATGTTGGTCGCGATGAAGCCGGGCACCACCGCGGTGACGCGGATATGGTGGCGCGCGAGATCGGCCGCGGCCATTTTGGTCAAATGGAGCACGCCCGCCTTGGCGGTCGAATAAGCGGTGGGGGCATAGCCGCTGCCCAGCGCTGATACGCTCGCGACGTTGACGATCGCGCCGTGCCCGCGTGCCGCCATCAACGGCGCGGCGTGGCGGATGCCCATCGCCACCGAGCGTAGCAGCAGCGCGTGGGTGCGATCCCAATCCTCGGGGCTGATCGTGTCGATAGGATCGCGCGCGCCGCCCGCGCCGGCATTGTTGACAAGAATGTCGAGCCCGCCCGCTGCATCGGCGGCGGCGACCAACGCGGCGATATCATCGACTTTCGTGACATCGGTACGCTGGAAGGTGATGCGGCCGCCGGCGGCTTGCGCCAGCGCGGCGCCGCCGGTGTCGTCGACGTCGCCGACCAGTACCTCGGCGCCCTCGTCGGCCAGGCGAAGCGCGGTCGCGCGGCCTATTCCCGATGCGCCGCCGGTCACGACCGCTCGTTTGCCCGCAAAGCGCATCCCGCTCTCCATCCTGATTTCGGGCGCAGCATAGGCGCGATGCGATAGCCGTCAATTGCATGGTTTGAATATCGGGTAGGCTAATCGGCTTGCTCGATGCGCGCCAAGACCGTAATCGTCACCGGCAGGATGGAGAGGAGAGAGGCGTGGCGCTGGACCCCGAAACCTTCGACGCGCTGATCGAGGCCGTGCGGCGTTTCGTCGCCGAGCGGCTGCGGCCGCTCGAGGCGCAGGTCGAGGCCGACGATGCGGTGCCCGAGGCGATCGTCGCCGAGATGCGCGCCCTCGGGCTGTTCGGGCTGTCGATCGCCGAGGATTATGGCGGGCTGGGGCTGACGATGGCCGAGGAGGCGCGCGTCGCCATCGAATTCGGCCGCACCACGCCCGCCTTCCGATCGACCTTCGGCACCAATGTCGGGATCGGCAGCCAGGGTCTCGTGATGGCGGGAAGCGAAGCGCAGAAGGCCGAGTGGCTGCCCGGCATCGCGCGCGGCGAGATCATCACCAGCTTCGCGCTCACCGAACCCGATGTCGGCAGCGATTCGGGCAGCGTGAAAGCGCGCGCGGTGAAAGATGGCGACATCTATCGCCTCACCGGCACCAAGCGCTTCATCACCAATGCCGACAAGGCCGACCTGTTCACCGTGATGGCGCGCACCGGCGACGATCCCGGCGCGCGCGGCGTCTCGGCGTTCCTCGTGCCGCGCGATCTGCCCGGCGTGTCAATCGGTACGCCCGAAAAGAAGATGGGGCAGCGCGGCGCCAAGGTCGCCGATGTGATCTTCGACGACGTGGCGGTGCCCGCCGCCAACCGGCTGGGGGCGGAGGGCGAGGGGTTCAGGATCGCGATGCGCGTGCTCGATCGGGGGCGGCTGCACATCGCGGCGGTGTGCGTCGGGGTCGCCGAGCGGCTGATCGCCGATTGCGTCGCTTATGCGGGCGAACGGCGCCAGTTCGGCAAGCCGATCGCCGAGCATCAGTTGATCCAGGCGATGATCGCCGATTCGAAGACCGAGGCGCTGGCGGCGCGCGCGCTGGTGCTCGACACGGCAGCGAAGAAGGACGCGCTGGAACAGAGGGCTGTCCGGGGGACAGACCTCCCAGCGCGTGGCGAGGATGTCGTGCTCGAATCGGCGGCGGCCAAATATTTCGCGTCCGAGATGGTCGGCCGCGTCGCCGATCGCGCGGTGCAGGTGTTCGGCGGCGCGGGCTATATCACCGATCACGGCATCGAGCGGCTCTATCGCGATGTGCGGCTGTTCCGCATCTACGAAGGCACCAGCCAGATCCAGCAACTCGTCATCGCGCGCGAGACGATGAAACGCGGGGGGTAATCCCCCTCCCGCCTGTGAGAGGGGCCAGGGGAGGGCCTGTCTCGCGTGGCATTTCAACAAGCCCTCCCCCGACCCCTCCCGCTTGCGGGAGGAGAGTAAAAAGAAGGAGCATTGATGGATACCACCAACCTGTTTCGCCTCGACGGCCGCGTCGCGCTCGTCACCGGGGGCAGCCGCGGGATCGGCCGGATGATCGCCGCGGGGTTCCTCGCGCAGGGAGCAAAGGTCTATATCTCGTCGCGCAAGGCCGATGCCTGTATCGCGGCGGCAAAGGAACTGGGTGCGAATTGCATCGCGCTGCCGCAGGATGTGTCCACCGTTGCGGGATGCAAGGCGCTCGCCGCCCAACTCGCCGAGCATGAGGGCCGGCTCGACGTGCTCGTCAACAATGCCGGTGCCGCCTGGGGCGAGCCGTTCGAGGATTTCCCCGAAAAAGGGTGGGACAAGGTGATGGACCTCAACGTCAAATCGCCCTTCTTCCTGACGCAGGCACTCCACGCCGCGCTCAAGGCGGGCGCCGGCGCCGCGCGCCCGGCCAAGGTGATCAACATCAGTTCGATCGACGGAATGCGGGTCAATCCGTGGGAGACGTACAGCTATCAGGCGTCGAAGGCGGCGCTGATCCATCTGACGCGGCGGATGGCGGCGCGGCTTGCCGGCGACGGCATCCACGTCAGTTCGATCGCGCCGGGGGCGTTTGCGAGCGAGATGAACCGCGCCGCGCGCGACCATGGCGACGCGGTGGCACAGCGGATTCCCGCCGGCCGGATCGGGATCGCGGAAGACATGGCCGGGGCGGCGATCTACCTCGCCAGCCGCGCGGGCGATTATGTCGTCGGCGACACGATCGTGGTCGATGGCGGGCTGGTCCATGCCACGCTGGGAACGTCGATCGACGCTTAGGGGTTGAGGTGTTTCGGGCGGCCGATGCCGCCCGGAACAGGGAGACACGGATGGGGTGCGTGCGGGGCAGGGGGCGGACGCTCGGCGCGGCCATCGCCTTTGCGGCCGTGCTCGCGGGATGCTCGCGGCCTGCCCCGATCGAGCCGCCGCCGCGCGCGCATGATGCGCCCCGAATCCCGCCCGAAAGCTCGATCATCGCGGTGCCGATCGATGCCGATGCGGCGATGCTGACGCGCGCGATCGAGCGCGCGGTGCCCCGGACCTTGTGGACGATCGACCGCCGGATCGAGCGCTGCGTTGCGCCCCAACGCGTCAAATTGTTCGGCAAGCAGGTGAAGGTGACCCCCGAGATCGGCTGCACGATCGTCGGCACGGTGACGCGCGGGGCGGTGCGGCTCCATGGCAAGGGCAAGGTGATCGTCGCCGATCTGCCGATCCATGCCGAGATCAGCGCGCGCGATGTCGGCGGCGTGCTCAAGGGCGAGACCGCGACCGGCAGCGCGATGGCGCACGCGCGGATCACGCTCGATCTCACCCCGGATTGGCAGCCGCGCGCCACGGTGGCCCTTTCCTACGACTGGACGCGCCCGCCGGGCATCGACTTCCTCGGCCAGCGCATCACCTTCACCGATCAGGCGGACGCCAAATTGCGCCCCGTGGTGCGCGATCTCGAACGCTCGCTGCCGCGCGAACTCGCCAGGCTCGATGTACGCAGCAAACTCGACAGCTTGTGGCGGCAGGCCTTTACGTCGATCGATCTCAACGCCGAAAACCCGCCGGTCTGGGCGCGGATCACGCCGCGCGCCTTGTCCTATGCGGGCTATACGCTCGACGGCAGGCGGCTGCGGCTCAACGTCGCGCTCGAGGCGGGGACGGAGACCTTCGTCGGCCCGCGCCCCGCCGATCCGGCCCCGACGCCGCTACCGCCGATGACGCCGGCGAGAGGCGCGGGGCAGCTCAAACTCTTCGTGCCCGTGGTCGCCGATTATGCCCAGCTCGAGCCGGTGATCCTGCGCGCGCTCACCAAACGCGCGGCGCGGCCGTTCGTGGTGCCGGGGATCGGGCCGGTGACCGCGCGGTTCGACAAGGTGACCGCTTATGGCAGCCCCGGCGGGCGGATCGCGGTGGGGCTGACGGTCGCCGCGCGGCCGGCGGCGGGGAATGTCGGTGCGACGCACGGCGTGATCTGGATCGCCGCGCATCCGGTCAACGCGCCGGGATCGGCCAAGGTGGGGTTCCGCGATCTCGTCGTGACCGGCGATACCGACGGGGTGGCGGCCGATCTGCTGCTTCGGCTCGGCAACAGCCCCGGCGTCGCCGCGCTGATCGCCGACGCGCTCGGCCAGAATTTCACCGGCGATTACCACAAATTGCTCGGCAAGATCGGCCGTGCGATCGATGCCAAGCGGGTTGGCGATGTCGTGATTCACGCCGATCTCGGCACGGTCGAGACCGGGGTGATCGAGGCGCACGGCACCGGGCTGTACCTCCCCGTGCGGCTCAGCGGCGATGCCCGGATTACCTATCAGCCGACACGCTAGAGCGGCGAGCATAAAGCCTGAACCCGTTCGCCCTGAGCCTGTCGAAGGGCCGTTCTCCTCTTTCGACCGGCCAAAGAATAGAGCGGTGCTTCGACAAGCTCAGCACGAACGGGGTGGGACGCATTTGATTCCATGCGCGGCAGGCGGCGGCCCGCATATATCGGCCCGCCGCCCCGTTTCCTCAGCCCGCCATGCCCCCCGCGGCGAGGACGGCCAGCGTCACCAACTCGCTCGCGCTCGAGGTCATCGGGGCGATCTGGATCGACTTTTCCATCCCGATCAGCATCGGCCCGATCATCGAATCGCCGCCCAGTTCGCGCAGCAATTTGGCCGAGATATTGGCCGATTGCAGCCCCGGCATGATCAGCACGTTGGCGGGCCCCGAAAGCCGCGCGAACGGGTAATTGGCAAGCTGGCGCGGGTTGAGGGCGACGTCGGGGGCCATTTCGCCCTCGAACTCGAAGCTGACCTTGCGTTCCTCGAGCACGTGGACCGCTTGACGCAAATTCTCGAGCCATTTGCCCTCGGGGTTGCCGAAGGTCGAATAGCTCAGGAACGCGACGCGCGGCTCATGGCCCATCCGGCGCGCGACCTGCGCGGTCTGTTCGGCGATATCGGCCAGCGCCTCGGCCGACGGGCGTTCGTTGATCGTCGTATCGGCGATGAACACGGTGTGGCTCTGGCCGACCAGGATGTGAATGCCGAACGGGGTGCGCCCCGGCGCGGGATCGATCACGCGCCTGAGCTCGCGCATCGTCCGCGCGAAGGTGCGCGTGATGCCGGTGATCATCGCATCGCCTTCGCCCAATTGGAGCAGCAGGCTGCCGAAGACGTTGCGATCCTGGTTGACCATCCGCTCGCAATCGCGGCGCAGATAGCCGCGGCGGTGGAGCCGATCGTAGAGGAAGTCGACCATCTTGGGCACCAGCGGCGAATGGCGGCTGTTGTGCAGTTCGAAACTGTGCGGATCGTCGACCCCGAGCGCGGCCAGCCGCTGATAGACGTCGTCGCGCCCGACCAGCACCGGCGTGCCATAGCCGCCGTCGCGGAACGCGATCGCCGCGCGCAGCACGACTTCCTCCTCGCCCTCGGCGAAGACGACGCGCTTGGGCTTCGCGCGCGCGCCCTCATAAGCGAGGCTGAGCACCGCGGTGGTCGGGTTGAGCCGCCCGCGCAGCGTCTGGCGATAGGCCTCCATGTCGGTGATCGGCCTGGTGGCGACGCCCGAATCCATCGCCGCCTGCGCGACCGCGACGGGGATTTCCTCCATCAGTCGCGGATCGAACGGCGCGGGGATGATATATTCGGGGCCGAAGGTGTGCTGCGTGCCGTAAGCCAGCGCGACTTCCTCGGGCACCTGCTGGCGCGCCAGCGCGGCGAGCGCCTCGGCCGCCGCGATCTTCATCGCGTCGTTGATCCCTGTCGCGCGCACGTCGAGCGCCCCGCGGAAGATGAACGGGAAGCCGAGCACGTTATTGACCTGGTTGGGATAATCCGACCGGCCGGTGGCGATGATGACATCGGGCCGCGCGCGCTTGGCCTCGGGCGGGCTGATCTCGGGATCGGGGTTCGCCATCGCGAACACGATCGGGTGCGGCGCCATCGTCTTGAGCAGATCGGCGGGCAGCGCGCCGGCGGCCGACAGCCCCACGAACACGTCGGCACCGGCGAGCGCCTCGGCGAGCGTGCGCTTGTCGGTCTCCACCGCGTGCGCCGACTTCCACTGGTTCATGTCTTCGTCGCGGCCTTCGTAGACCACGCCGTGCCGGTCGCACATGTAGAGCTGGTTGCTGGGCAGCCCCATCGCCTTGATCAACTCGGCGCAGGCGATCGCCGCGGCGCCGGCGCCGTTCATCACCACGGTGGTTTGCTTGATGTCGCGCCCGGTCAGATGGAGCGCGTTGATAAGCCCCGCGGCGGCGATGATCGCGGTGCCGTGCTGGTCGTCATGGAAGACGGGAATGTTCATGCGTTCGCGCAGCGTCTGCTCGATGATGAAGCATTCGGGGCTTTTGATGTCTTCGAGGTTGACCCCGCCGAAGCTCGGTTCGAGCAATTCGACCGCGTCGATGAAGCGATCGACGTCCTCGGTCTTGAGTTCCAGGTCGATCGCGTCGACATCGGCGAAGCGCTTGAACAGGACGGCCTTGCCTTCCATCACCGGCTTGGCGGCGAGCGGGCCGAGATTGCCCATCCCGAGGATTGCGGTGCCGTTCGAGATCACCGCGACCAGATTGCCCTTGGCGGTATAATCATAAGCCTTGGCGGGATCGTCGGCGATCGCCTGCACCGGCACCGCGACGCCGGGCGAATAGGCAAGCGCGAGATCGCGCTGGGTCGCCATCGGCTTGGAGGCGATGATTTCGATTTTGCCGGGCCGCCCTTCGGAATGGAACAGCAGCGCCTCGCGCTCGGAGAAATGGACATTCGATTCGTCGGCCATTTATTTCCTTCCTAAGGGCATACGCCCAATCCTCTCGCGGTCTTTACGCAGGCTTGCCCACCGCGTCACCCCGGCTGTACGCCGATCATGCCGCGATAGAAGTCCCGATAGGGCAATGCCAGCCCCGGCGCCGCGCGCGCGCGATCGAGCGCGGTGTCGAGCATCGCGCGGCGCGCGCCGGGCGGCATTGCCTGCGCGGCGGCGTCACCACGCGCGGGGCGCACCCCCATGCCGAGCAATATAGCGCGCCAATCGTCGGGTGCGGCAAGGTCTTCCTCAAAATGGGGAAGGTGGCCGCGCCCGGCGAATTGATCGAGCGTGATGGCCAGGCTGTCGGGCCGGGTGCAGCGATCGAGCGCGCGCCAGAATATCCCCGACCGCCGCCCGCTCGCGAGATAATGCGCGGCGGTGAAATCGCGCGCGCGCGCGGCCTCGTCGGCGGTGCGGCGGTTGAATTCGGCGAGCAGGGTGGGCGGCATCGTCGCATCGGGAAGCAGATCGATCGCGCGCAGGATCGCGCTCTGCGCAAGCGCGAGGCTGATGCCGGCAAGCGGATCGAGCATGATCGCCGCATCGCCGATCGCGAGCACATTGGCGATCCAGGCGCGTGGCCGCCGGCCGGGGCGAAGCGCGAGTCGGTCGTGCGGCCGGGCGCCGGTCTCGGCCGCCAGCACGCGCGCGGCCTCATCGTCGGGGGTCAGCGCGGCGGCATAGGCAAGCCCGATGGCGGTATGCGTGCGGCCGGGGGCAAGCCACCACCAGCCGGCATCGACCGCGTGGCGCTCGTCGACCAGCCCCAGCGCGGGCGCGCCGGGCTCGGCGATCAGCAGCCGATCGCAGGGCAGAATCGCGCTCCAATCCTCGAAACCGTCGTCGAGGCTCGACAGGATCGGCGCGGTGGGGCCGCCGGCATCGACGAACAGATCGGTCGCGATCCGCTGCCCATCGGCGAGGATCAGCGCCGCCACGCCGCCATCGTCGCGGCGGTCGATCGCCGCCAGGACACCCGCAACGATATGGACGCGCAGATGGCGGGCAAGCCCGGTCAGGTGTGCGGCGTAAGCGGGCGGGTCGAGCCGCAGGGCATATTCCACATCGGCGAGCGGCGAGGCGGGGTCGTCGCTCGGCGGCGCCATCCGCCCGGCCACCGCGAGCGCCGCGGCGGGGGCATAAGCGTGGAACGGCGTCGTATCGCCGGCGCGCGCGGCGATCAGCCAATGCTGGTGGAAATTGGCCTGCGCGCGCGGGCCGTGCGCGCCGAAACTGTGGAGCCAGCCGCTGCCGTCGGCGGACCAGCCGGTGAAGGCGGTGCCCAGCCGGTGGGTCGCCCCGGCGTGGTGGAGCAGCCCCGGCTCGTCGAGCCCGATCGCCGCGTGGAAGCGCGCGGTTCGGGGCCAGGTCGCCAGCGCACGATCGGCGAGCGCGGCCGGATCGGGCGGGGTCGCGATCAGCGTCACGCGCGTCGCGGGCAGCGCGCGGGCAAAGGCGCACGCCGCCGACAGCCCGACGATGCCGCCGCCGAGAATCGCGATGCTGCGAATCGCCCGATCGCTCATGCGGGGCTGCCGGCGTGGTGCGCGGCCAGCGCCGCGCGGTGGCCGGGGGTGCGCGCCGCGGCCTCGGCGAGCGCGCGGTCGAGCCCCGCCAGCGCGCGATCGAGTTGCGCTTGGTCGGCGAGGTCGGCGCGCTGGTCCCAGCGGTCGGGGACGATGCCTTGCCCGAGATAGACCGCGACCCAGCTCGGTTCGAGGAACAGCCCCTTGGTATATTTGGCGACCCGGCCCGAGGCGCGGAACATCGCGATCTTCTCGTGCAGGCTGTCGGGCACGCGCATCGTGCGGACGTGGTTCCAGAAATCCGAATCGTCGCGCGTGGTGGCGTGATAATGGAGAATCAGGAAATCGCGGATGCGATCGTGTTCGAGGTCGATCACGCGGTTGAATTCGTCGCGATCCTTGTCGATCGCGCGGCCGTCTTCGGGGAACAATTCGATCAACTGGGTGATCGCGGCCTGCGCGAGATAGAGGCTGGTCGATTCGAGCGGTTCGAGAAACCCCGACGACAGCCCGATCGCGACCACGTTCTTGACCCAGCCCAGCGTGCGCCGCCCGGCGCGGAAGCGCAGCACGCGCGGATCGGCGATCGGCTTGCCTTCGACCGTACTCGTGATCGCGCGGCACGCGTCGTCGTCGGACAGATGGCTGCTCGAATAGACATAGCCGTTGCCGACGCGGTGCTGGAGCGGGATGCGCCAGCGCCAGCCGCAAGGCATCGCGATCGCGCGCGTCAGCGGCTCGATATCACCTTCGGGCGATTCGCACGGCAGTGCCGCGGCGCGATCGCACGGCAGCCAGTGCGACCAATCCTCCCACGGTGTTTTGAGCGTGTCGCCGAGCAGCAGGCTGCGAAACCCCGAGCAATCGATGAACAGATCGCCGGCGATCGCCTCGCCCGATTCGAGATGGAGCGCGGTGACGTCGCCGGTCTCGGGATGCTGCTCGACGCGCACCACCTTGCCCTCGGTGCGCACCGCGCCGCGCGCGATCGTATAGTCGCGCAGATAGGGGGCAAAGCGCGTCGCATCGAATTGATAGGCATAGCCATAGGTCGAGGTGATCGGATCGCCATCGGGCGTCGGCCGCGCGAACTTGCGCGCCTCGGCGAGCACGACCGGATAGGAATAGGCGCCGATGCCGCGCGCGCGCCCGGCGGCGTGCATCCGCCGCCAGTAATGGTGGAAGCCCACGCCTGCCAATTCGCTGCCGAAGCCGCCGAAGGGATGGATATAGGCGGCGTCGCGATGCCCGAACCCCTCGAACGCGATCCCCAGTTTGTAGGTCGCGCTGGTGGTGCGCATGAACTCGGCCTCGTCGATGCCGAGCGTTTCGACAAAGGCGCGCAGGTGCGGCAGCGTCGCCTCGCCGACGCCGACGATGCCGATTTCCGCCGATTCGATCAGCCGCACCTCGACCTGCGGCAGCAGCCGCACGAGCGCGGCTGCCGTCATCCAGCCCGCGGTGCCTCCACCCAAGATGACGACGCGCGTCGCGCGGTCGGCCATGCCGTCTCCCCCTCGGCGATCTTGTGCGTCAGCGCCCCCCTCCAGCGCAAGCGGGGCGGTGCGATCAGGTCTTGCAATTGTAACGACGGCGCGTGATTCGTATCACCATCGGGGCAACACGGGGCATGGGCATGAGCATCGGTACGACAGCGCTGCCGCTGGTCGGGATCGAGCTTGGCGGTACCAAATGCGTGTGCGTGCTCGGCCATGGTCCTGACGCGGTGATCGTCGAGGAGCGTGTGCCGACGACGATTCCGGCCGAGACCCTGCCCGCGATCCGCGCGCTGCTCGATCGCTGGTACGCCGATTATGGTTTCCGCGCGGTCGGGATCGCAAGCTTCGGCCCGGTCGATCTCCATCCGGGCTCGCCGACCTATGGCTTCATCAAGATAACGTCGAAACCGCATTGGGCCGAAACCGATGTCGCCGGCGCGCTGGGCGGCGGGTTCGGCGTGCCGGTGGGGTTCGATACCGATGTCAACGCCGCCGCGCTTGCCGAGATGCGCTGGGGCACGGGGCGGGGCCTTGCCGATTTCGCCTATATGACGGTGGGCACCGGGATCGGCGTCGGGCTGATCGTCGGGGGCAGGCCGACGCGCGGGATCGGGCATAGCGAATTGGGGCATGTCCGCGTGCCGCGCTTCGCCGGGGATGACTTCGCCAGCGTGTGCCCGTTCCACGCGGATTGCGTCGAGGGGCTGGCGTCGGGGAGCGCGATCAAGGCGCGGATCGGGGCGCGGCATTTATCGGCGATCGCGCCCGACGATCCGGTCTGGGCCCCGGTGGTCGATTCGATCGCCACATTGTGCCACGCGCTCGTCTGCGCGACGGGGCCGCTGAGGATCGCGATCGGCGGTGGGGTTTCGGGCGGCCAGCCGCACTTGCTGCCGCGGATCGAGGCGGCGCTGATCGAGAGCCTCCATCATTATCTGACGCTGCCCGAGGGGCCGTATATCGTCGCCCCGGCGCTCGGCGGACAGGCCGGGCCGATGGGGGCGCTGGTGCTCGCCGAGCAGGCGGTTGGTTGAGGGTTAGCGGCACCGGCCCGCTCCCCCGCCCCACCTCCCATTCAGTATACTGCCGTTGGGAGGTGGGGCGGGGGAGCGGGCCGGTGCCGCCGCTGTTTCAAACTATAGCGCTGCGCGGCGGCGTATCTCGCGGGCGCCGCCGATCAGCCGCGAGAACACGATCTCGTCGGCGCGGGCATAGCCGAGCCCCATGTGATCGGGGCGCACCGCGATCGCGTCGCTGACGCCGATCGTGCCCGATCGGAGCGCCGCGCGCCCGATCCGGCCCCACAGGCGTGCGGTTTCCCAGCGGATCAGCGCGAGATCGTCGCCCGTCACGCCGCGGTCGGCGATGAAGCGTTCCTGCAACGACCGGATCGTCTCGCCGAGCGCGATCAGCGTCGCGCGATCGGGCACCGGATCGCCCGCCATCACGTGGCGCGCGAGCAGATCGGCGGCCGCGGTCGCCGCCTCGCCCAGCACCGGGCGATGCGCTTCGGCGAGCACGCGCGCCGCGCTCGCGATCATCGCATCATGGTACCGCTTTGACGCGCCGCCGGCATGGACGTGGTAGAGCAGCAATTCGTCGTCGATCCGCGCGATCCGGCCGAACCGCGCGATGCGGTGGTAGAAATCGAAATCCTCGGCATAGAGATTCTCGTGCCGCGTGAACGGATCGAGCCGCCGCGCCGCCTCGGCCCGCACCATCACCGACGACCAGACCAGCGGGTTGCGGATCTGGAGCATCCATTCGACCAGCAGCGGGGTGGTGACGGGTTCGAGCGTCGAGCCCCGCGTCACGCCGTCGCACAGCGTGCCCGCGGCGCTTGCCACCAGCACCGTGTCGGGATGGGCGTCGAGATAGGCGACCTGCCGGGCGAAGCGATCGGGCAGGCAGATATCGTCCTGGTCGAGCGCGGCGAGATAGCGGCCGCGCGCCTCGGTAACCGCGCGGTTGCGTGTTTTGACCGGGCCCTGATTCGTCTCGGCGGCGATCACGCGGATGCGGTGATCGGGCCAGCCATGGAGCAACGCGAGCGTGTCGTCGGTCGAGCAATCGTCGACGACGATCAGTTCGAAATCGCCGAAGGTCTGGGCTTGCAGGCTGGCGAGCGTCTCGGGCAGCAGCGCGGCGCCGTTATACGCCGCCATGATGACGCTGATCGTGGGCGCGCTCATGCCACGGCGCGCGCGTGCTGGCCGAGCACCTGATCGACGATCATCAGCCCGACATCGTTCTGCCATTGCCACAGCCCGTTGGCCTGGCCGACGAAGCTCTTCTCGCCGCCCATCGGCCCCCAGGGCACGAACCCGGCGGCAAGCCCGATCCCGAACGCGTTGGCCACCGGCGCGCCATCGGCGCCGACGATCCGGCATTGCCGGTCGACCATCGCCGTATCGTGGTGCGCGGCAAGATCGATCGCGTTGCCGTTCGCGTCTTTTAGCGGCAGCGCACGGGGGCGATAACCCATCGCGGCGATGACGAGATCGGCCGAATCGATAAGGCGCCGCGCCTCGGCATCGTCGTCGGCAAGTTGGTGGAAGCGCACGCGCGGTTCGGGGGTGCGGCCGTCGATCTGCATCATGCGGAGCACCAGTTCGCGCGCCTCGAGCCGGAAGCCCGCGAGGCGATAGACGAAGCCCGACACCGGGCAGATGTCGTCGGGGCCGAAATCGGTGAAGCCTTCCTCATGCGCCGCCTCGGGCGTGGGATAGAAGGGGCGCAAGGGGCGGCGGTGGAGCAGGGTGATCGCCTGCGGGCCCCAGGGCAATGCGGGCGTGCTCTTGAGCAATAGCGCGATCGTCGCGATCGCGCTGGTCGAGCCGCCGATCACGACGACGCGCGGATCGCGCTTGCCCGCCAGCAGATCGGCGACGCGGGCGTAGCCGCCGACGCCGAGCACCTCGTCCGACTGGATCAGCCGGTCGCCCGCGCTGGCGACGAGCGGGGCGCCCGCCACCTGTTGCTGCGCAAGGCGGTCGAGCGGCTGGTGGCCGCCGGTCGCGATCGCGATATGGTGCGCGCGCTGCTCGATCTCGGTGCCGTCGGCGAGCCGCCGCAGCCGCACAGCCCACAAGCCGTCGCCGGTCTGCTGCGCCTCGATCGCCTCATGCCCGGTCAGCAGCGTGCCGCCATGGCGTTCGACGATCCGGCCGAGCCGATCGCCCAATATGCGGATCAGCGGCCCGGCGACCGTCAACGGCACCCCGAGCGCGCCCGAATAGCGGGCGACCTCGCGCGCCGCGGGATGATCGATCAGATCGGTGAGTTCGGGATGCACATTGTCCTTGATCGCCGACAGGAAGGTCTCGGCGGTGCTGTCCGAATTGATCCCGTAGCGGCCGAGTCGTCCACCGCCGAGCGCGGCATCGCGTTCGACCATCACCAGCCCCGAGGCGGCGAGATCGGGCAGCAGCCCGCGCTTGGTCGCGGCATCGAGCAATGCGGTTCCCGCCGGGCCGCCGCCGATCACCAGCAGCGACGCGACGGCGGGCGCCCTGGTATGCGCGGCGACCGGCGCGGGGCTGGCGTGCGAGGCGCAGATGCGCGTCAACATGGCCGCGATTCTCCGCGCGTCGTCGGCGGTCATCGCGTCGGTGACGGGGAGCGACAGCATCCGCCCGGCGACCCTGTCGCTGACCGGGGTCGGCTCGATCACCGCGGTGTCGCGGAACCACGGCTGCTCGCCCAGATGCGGGCTGAAATACTGGCCGCAGCCCACGCCCTCGGCCGCCAGCGCCTCGACGATCGCGGCGCGCTTGCCCGCCAACGCCGCGGGCAGCATCACCGGCATGAACTGGATCGCGCGGCGCGTGCCGAGCGGCGTCTGAAGGATGAAGCGATCGCCCAGCGCGTCGCGATAGGCGGCTTCGACCAGCGCGCGGCCCGCGCAGACCGGCTCGATCTCGGCCAGCTTGGCGCGTGCCATCACCGCGAGCACCTCGGGTAATTTGGCGTTGAGGCCGGGCATGGTCGCGCTGCGCTGTCCCTCGAAGCCGAAGTTGATCATCGCGCGCAGCCGGTCGATCAGCCCGGCATCGCCGCTATGGACGAGCCCGCCCTCGGCGACCGCGAAGGTCTTGGTCGCGTGCATCGAGAACACGGTGGCGAACGGCGCCTCGGCGCCGAACCCCTTGCCCGCCGCATCGATCGTGCCGAGCGACGACGCGGCATCGATCACTACGCCGACCGAATAGCGGCGTTGCAGCCAGGCGTAACGATCGAGATCGATCGCGTTGCCGAAGGTGGCATATGGCACGATGACGGCGATCCGCTCGCCATGCAGCGCCAGCAGGCGCTCCTCCTGCTCGGGGTCGGTGTTCCACGTCTCGGGGTCGATATCGGCGATCAGCGGGGTCAGTCCTGCCCATTGGGCGGCCTGCGCGGTCGCCGCGAAGGTGAGCGCGGGCATCAGCGCGAGCGCGCCCGGCGCGAAGCGCGGTGTGGCCGCATCGCGGATCGCGACCATCAGCCCCAGCGTGGCGTTGGCGACCGCAAGGCTTGCGCCCGCGCCGCCGAACAGCTGCGCGGTCACCTCGGCCTCGAAGCCGCGCACCTCGGGGCCGTTGTTCGAATAGATGCCCGATTGCTCGACGCGGCGCAGCGCGTCGAGATGCTCGCTCAGCTTGGGCGGGCGCGGGGCGATCAAGGGGTAATGGGTCATGCGGATGTCCGGCAGAGGGTTTCCGCCTGCCTATCCCTCAATCGCCTAAGAAGCCGTTACGCCGCCGCGCGATCCTGCCAGTCGAGCACCGCCAGATAGTTGCGCAGGCGGTTGATCTCGATCGTCTCGAGCAGTCGGTTGTCATGATAGGGCACGAGCAAGGTCGCGAGATCGGGGCTCCACGGTGCCGCGGCATCGAACAGCACGCCCAGCCCCAGCACCGCCGGAATGCGTGCGAAACAATAGGCGCCTTCGGGGGCATCGGCGACGAAATCCTCGATCGCGGTGAGCACGCCGTTGCGCGGGCCGCCTTCGCCGAGCGCCCAGGCGAACTGCCCCGCGCCGCGCAGACCGCGCCCCGCGTGCAGCCCGCTATCGCCCAGCACCACGCCGCCGTCGAAGCAGAAGGGCTGGCGGAAGTCGGCGGGCACGCGGTCGGGCGCGTAATAGAGATCGCGCCGGGCGCACGGCCAGCCGACATCGTGCAGGAACGCGAGCAGCGGCTTGCCGTCGCGCCGGCATGCCGCCTCGATCGCCTTGAGTTCGTGGTGGACGGTATACCAATTATGGTCGCCGTCGACGATCCAGGCGTCGGCCGCCGCCACCTGCGCGAGCGCCTCCAGGCTGGGCTGGGCGATATGGGTCACTTCGGGATGCTCGCCGAGCCATGACGCGAAGGCGGGCTTGGGCTCGGGGTCGATGCTGGTGAGGCGGCCGTCCCGCGCGCGTGCGAACGCGGCGAGCCGCGCGGACATGCCGCCGAACTCGGCGCCGATCTCGACGATGTCGCGCACACCTGCGAGGCGGAGCCCGTCGAGGATCAGGTCGCCGAACTCGGCCATCGAATGGAGGTAGAGATCGCTCATCACGCGGCCTCGCGTTGCTGGGCCGCGGCGGTGCGCCGCACGACCGGGCGAAAGATCAGCGACAGGACGACCGGTTCGTTGCCGCCGGGCGGCGGCGCGACGAGCACGCCGGTCTCACCGCAGCGATAGAGCCCGGTGCCCTGTTCCTCCATGCTATCGGGGATCAGCACCGCATGCGTCCCGCACGCGGGGTTGCGCGCGTCGACATTGGCGAGCGTTCGCCACGACGCCGACTCGATCTGCGCCCATTCGCAGATCGCGCCGAGCTGGATCGCGGGCGTCCATCGAGTCTTCGAAACCGGCACGTCGAGCCGGTAGAAACCGTCGGAGGTGGGGATGGCCTCGAACCGGTGAATCCCGCTCTCGCTGCCGTTCATCAGGATGACGGGCAGATCGATGCCGCCGACGGTGAAATCGCTATCGCGCAGATCGAGCGCGAAGCGGCTCGACGAGAATAAGGCGAGGTTGAGCGGCAGCCCGTGCCCGCGCAGCTCGCCGGGGACGAACATGCGGTCGGTCTCGTTGATATAGGCAAGCCCGCGCCACCGCAGGCCGATCGCCGCTTCCTGCGGATCGAGCAGCCGCACGACCTCACTGGTGCCGAGATTGACGTCGTGATCGAACGCTTCGAGCAGGTGTGCCTCGGTGTCGCAGGGCATGAACAACAGCCGGCCCAGCGCCGCGGCGGCGGCGCGCCGGGTGGCATCGGCATCAGAATCGGCGCCGCCATCGGCATTGGCGCCGCGCACGATATGGTGTCCGGCGTGCAGGGAAAAGTCGACGCAGGCATCCTGCACCGCGTCGCGGATCGCGCTCTGGCCACCCTTGATATCGGCCGCCTTGCGGATCGGCGTGCCGTCGGCCTCGTAATCGACCACCGAGCCCTGCGCGAGCGTCGAGAGTTGCTCGATCACCGCGATGCAGCCGCACAAGGCGTGCAGCATCCGCGCGTCGTAATGGCGTACGTCGAGCAGCCCCTTCTTGTCGTGCCCGGTCAGCTGTTCCTCGCGCAGCAACAGGTATCGGCCCGCGACGTCGAGCCCCATCCGTTCGACCAGCACGGGCTCGATCAGATTCTGGACCGATCCGTTGTAGCCGAGGTCGATCAGCATCACCGCGTCGCCGTGCGCCACGCCGGCGTGGTTGAGGTGTGCGATCAACCGGTCGGTGAATTTGCGCGACCGGGCGATGATCACGCGGGCAAGATCGGGCCGGGTCACCGCGCGGCAGAAGGCGCGCGGCGTCAGCTTCGCAAGCTTCTTCGCCTCGTGACCGGGGAGCATCAGTTGATCGGCGACCACCGCGAGCGGCGCGCGGTCGACCGCCTCGACGACGACCCGGCGCAGCGCCTCGACATCGGTGAGCGACGCGCGCAGCGACGCGATCCGGCTGATCTCGACCGGCGCGGCGGGTTCGCCGTCGTCGAAGGCTGCCCGGAACACGCGGAGCGGCAAATGCCCGTCGCGCATCAGAAACAGCGGGTGTACGGGTTTGCCGAGCCGCGCCGACAGATCGGCGATCTCGCTTTTCAGCCAGTGCGCGAAGGCGTGCATGATCGGGCCCAGCACGTCGTGCCCGAGCTGGGCGGCGGGATCGTTCGCGACGCGCATCGCCACCTCGGCGCGATGCGTCTGGCTGATCGGCGTCGATACCCGCGCCGTCGGTTCGATCATCGCGGCGGCGACCGATTCGAGCCGCAGCCGCTCGGCGGCCCGATCGTCGAACTGGACGAGGTGCGCGCTGTGGATGCCGAGCGCGTCGGGCGCGACCTGATCGGCGATGCGGTTGTCGCCGCAATGGAGGATCGTCTCGGGCCGGGCGCCCAGCGCGTCGAGGACAGGGCGGAACAGGCCGTCGCCCTTGCTCACGCCGTGTGCCGACGACACGAAGATGCGGTCGATCAGCGCGCGGACATCGTTGCCGGCGGCGCGCGCGATCAGCGTCGAGAGCTGATCCTCGTCGAGATAGGTATCGCTGACGATGATGACCTGGAGGCCCTTCGCTTTGGCGGCGCGTATCAGCGCGATCGTGGGCGCGAAGCCGAAGCAATGCCGCGCCTCGAGATCGAGTTCGTGCGCGACCGCGGCGTCGATCGCCGGGCGCGCGGCGCCGGGCAGGAAGCGTTCGTAGATCGCGGGCAGCACGGTCTCGCTGCGGCCGCTATCGGCTTTCGCCGCGCGCCGCGCCGCCTGTTCGGCCCACATCCGCATCTCGATCGCCCCGCCGGGCGCCTCGATCCCTGCGAACACGTCGCGCGGCGCCTGGACGTCGCGCCACAACAAGGTGTCGAAACAATCGAGCGACAGCGTCGTGACACCCACGGGCGCGCGATCGAGCAGCGTCGCCATCTCGTGCGCGCGGACGGAAATCTTCATGGCACTGCCCCCTGTCGTTCTCAGGGGAGCAGCTATCCTACGATCGTGGTAACCAAAGCGTTAACCAGTCAGGCGCGCGCGAACTCAGCGTTCGACGCACATCGCGATGCCCATGCCACCGCCGATGCACAAGGTCGCCAGCCCCTTCTTGGCGTCGCGCTTCTGCATCTCGTAGAGCAGGGTGATCAGCACGCGGGCGCCCGACGCGCCGATCGGATGGCCGATCGCGATCGCGCCGCCGTTGACGTTGATCTTGGCCGCATCCCAGCCCATTTCCTTGTTCACCGACAGCGCCTGCGCGGCGAACGCCTCATTGGCCTCGATCAGATCGAGATCGGCGATCTCCCAGCCCGCCTTTTCAAGCGCGCGGCGGCTCGCCGGCACCGGGCCGATCCCCATGATCGACGGGTCGACGCCCGCCGAGGCCCAGCTCCTGATCGTGGCAAGCACGGGGGCGCCGCGCTTCTCGGCCTCTTCGCGCGTCATCACCACCAGCGCGGCGGCGCCGTCGTTGAGGCCGCTCGCGTTGGCAGCGGTGACGGTGCCGTCCTTCTTGAACGCGGGGCGTACCCCCGACACGCTCTCGATCGTCACGCCCGAGCGGATATATTCGTCGTCGGCGACGATCGTGTCGCCCTTGCGGCCCTTGACCGTGACGGCGGCGATCTCGTCCTTGAAGCGCCCCTCGGCGCGCGCTTTCTCGGCCTTGTTCTGCGATTGAACCGAGAATTCGTCCTGCTGGGCGCGGGTCACCTGATATTTCTCGGCCAGATTCTCGGCGGTGATGCCCATGTGATAGCCGTTGAACACATCGGTCAGCCCGTCGCTGATCATGGTATCGACCAGGCTCAGATTGCCCATCTTGGTGCCGCCGCGCAGGTTCTGCGCGTGCATCGCAAGCGACATCGATTCCTGCCCGCCCGCGACCACGATTCGGGCGTCGCCGGTGGCCACCGCCTGCGCCGCGAGTGCGACCGCGCGCAGCCCGCTGCCGCATACCTGGTTGACACCCCAAGCGGGGACTTCCTTGGGCACGCCCGCGGCCATCGAGGCCTGCCGCGCGGGGTTCTGCCCCTGCCCGGCGGTAAGCACCTGCCCGAGGATCACTTCGGACACCTCGTCGCCCGACACCCCCGCTTGCGCCAGCGCGGCCTCGATCGCGACGCGGCCAAGCTCGTGCGCAGGCACGGTGGCGAACGCCCCGAGGAAGCTGCCGACCGGCGTGCGCTTGGCGGCGGTGATGACGATGTCCGACATGGGTAGTCTCCGACTGGCTTGATTTGCGTCCTCCTTACGGCGAGCGCGCGCGAATTGGTAGGTTCAAGCGGCTGCAGGATAGGTAACGCGATTCGCCGCCACCCGCGCACCCGGCGTCAGCGTCGCGGGGTCGATCCGGTCACCCATGATGTGAAACACCGATTCGCCGCGCGCGATCAGATGGTCGGCGACGATCCGGCGATGGCAGCGCCACCACAAAGCCTCGGCGCACATCATCGCCGTGCGCCGCTCACGCCCCAGCGCGATCAGTTGGTCGAGCCCTTCGGCAAACGCCAGCCCTTGCGCGTAATCGGCATAATTGCGGAAGCTCGCGTTGCGCCACAGCGCGTCGGTTTCGGGCGGCACGTCGCGCGCTTTGCCGCGCAACCCCCCGAGCGCGGGCAGCAGCACATAGCCGATGTGGAACGCGGCGAGGCTGTGGGGCAGCCGATCGGCGTTGAACTGCGGATTGGTGCGCGATCGCGGCACGGTGCGGATGTCGGCAACCATCGCAACCCCGGCCGCTTGCAGCCTGGCCGTGAACGCGTCGATCGTCAGCGTCGAATGGCCGATCGTGTAGAAGGGCAGCGCCACGTCCGCGTCAGTCGATCCGGGTCAGCGCGCCGCCCTTGTGCGCGGCGATGTGATCGGTCTTGTCGCTTTTGATCTCATATTGCGGATCATCGGGCGTGGCGCGGTGGCGGTGGCCCTTATGCTCGAAGTCGCTGGTGTGGATCTTGCGGATCGTGCCCGTGACGTGCCCGGCCTCCGAATTCCAGCGGACGTGATCGCCGACCTTGAAATCGTGGCGCATGACGCCTCCTTTCGTATCGACCAACACGCCCCGGTCAGGCATGGTTCCCTATGCCGGTGAGCCACGCGTCGAGCGGTTCCCACAATTGCGCGCGCGCGCGACCGCCGACGATCATGCCGACATGGCCCGCGGAAAGATCGCGGCGGTCGGGCAGGCCGGCGGCGCTGGCGGCGGGGACGATCCGGTCGGTCAGCGACACGAAATCGACCGCGGGGCAGGTGAGCGCGGCGGGATCGATCGTCTTGCCCGCAACGCGCCATTGCCCGCTGCCGGGCACGTCGCGGGCGATGAAATCGAACATCTCGATCCCGGTGGCATAGGGCAAGGGCGCGCCGGCATTGGCCCAATCCTCCAGATTGACGAAGGCGCGCGCGTCGGCGCTGGCTGGGTCGAGCCCGGCGAACCGCTCGTATTTGGTGATCGTGCGTCCCGGATCGAGCCGCCAGAACCCTGCCTGAAGCACCTCCATCGGCACCAGCCCCAGCGTCGCGCAGGCGGGCTCGGCATTCTGCCACAAGGCCGTCATGTCGGCGCGGGCGCGGCGGGAAAAGCCCGAGAATCGCCAAGGCGCCGCGATCAGCGCCAACCCCGCCACCGGAATCGCGCACGCCGCCGCCAGCGCCATCGTTCCGCCGAGGCAATAGCCGACGAGGATCGGCGGCGCCTCGAGTCGTGCGAGCAAGGGCAGCAACAGCCGTTCGACATGCCCTGCCACATCCATCGTGCGTTCCTCGGGGGTGGGGGTGCCCCAATCGACCAGCAGCACGCGGTGGCCGCGCACCGCCAGCCAGCGCAGCAGCGATCGTTCGCCGAGATCGAGCACGAACGGCGGATTGATCAGCGAGGGGACGAACACCACCGGCGGCCCGTTGCCGCCATAGCAGCGCAGAGACGCGCGGCCTTCACGGTGCAGCGCGGCAGGCGGCGCCCATGTTGCGGTGCGCGGCGCGGCCTGGAACGCGCGCAGCCCGGCAAGGGCAAGCGCCCGGCGTTCGGGCGATGCTGCGGTCTCGCTGCGCAGCATTTCGAGGAACAACGGCAGCGGCCGAGGACCGTGTTGCGGTGCGGTATCGAACAATGGTAGACCGTTCCGAGTCACGTAGGGGTCCTTTGATGAAAAAACGGAACAGCGACGACACGGTGATTATCAAGAAATACGCCAACCGGCGGCTCTACAACACCGAAACGTCCTCCTACATCACGCTCGAACATCTTGCCGCGATGACGCGTGAGGGCCGCGATTTCAAGGTCGTCGACGCCAAGACCGATGCCGATATCACGCACAATGTGCTGACCCAGATCATCATGGAAGAGGAAGCGCGCGGCACCTCGATGCTCCCCGTAAATTTCCTGCGCCAGTTGATCGCGATGTACGGCGATTCGATGCAGGCGATGGTACCGGGCTATCTCGATGCCTCGATGGAAAGCTTCCGCCGCAATCAGGCACAGTTCAAATCGGCGGTCGAAGGCGCGTTCGCCAATTCGCCTTTCGCCGAGATCGCCAAGCGCAACCTCGAGATGTTCGAGGTCGCGACCGAGGCGTTCAAGACCGGCCAGCCGATGCCGACCGGTGCCGAAGCGAGCAAGGATGACGAGATCGCCGCGCTCAAGGCCGAGATGACGCGGTTGCGCGACAAGATCGAGAAACTCGACAAATAGGCCGTGCCGATGCCGGTGATGACGACACGCGACTGGTGCTTTGCCGCGGCCGGGCTGTCGCTGGCGCTCGCGATCGGATCGGGGGTGGCCGATCGCCGCCGCGCGCGCCGCAAGAATGCCGATCGCGTGGGGATGGTCAATTGGGCCACGGTGCAGGTGTTCGCGCTGATCGCGACCGCGGTGCTGACGAGTATCGGCTTCAATTCCTGATCTCGTCCTGCCCGCGCGGGCTCAATAAAAGCGCGCGAGCGTCAGGCGGCGGGTGGGGCCGTTGCACAGGCCGAGCGCGACGGTGCGGCCCGGCCGGCCCACCGACCAGCTTGCGATCGTGCTGCGCCGGTAATCGGCGGGAATTGCGGTGCCGTCGACGCTGCAGATCGCCTCGCCACCGCGCCAGCCGGCGGCGGCGGCGGGCGAATTGCGCATCACATGGAGCACGTCGAGCTGGCGGCCGTTGGCGCGCACCAGCAGCCCGCTGGTCGATTTGAGCGGCGGCGCGGCGGCGGTGCGGCCCGGCGCCAGCACCATCCGCCCGGCGCCGGGATCGAGCAGCACGCGGTAGCGCTGGAGGAAGCTTGCGCCGATCCGTCCCGCGGCGCCCACGCCCTGCGAAAAGCCCTTGGCGCGCTCGATCCGTACCTCGACCTCGCCGGCGGTGAGATCGCCGAGGCGCAGTTCGGGCACCACCGCCAGATCGGTCACGATCGCGCCGCCGATCCCGAACGAGATCGCACTCGTCATCGCGTGCCGGGGCCCCGCGAGCGTTTGCCACGCATCGGCTGACAGCGTGATCGCCGAGCCGTCGCCGGTATCGACGATCATCGGCCGGATCCGCCGCCCGCCGAGGGTGATTTCGCTTTCGTAGACCTGCCGCGTCGGCGAGATGACGAGCGGCGCGGTGACGCCGGTGAACGGCAGGCGGCCCGAGGTGAGCAGGCGGAACCGCCGCGCGTCATAATCCAGATCGAGCGCATAGCCGCCGATCAGGTCGCGGCCGACGAGCAGGTCGACGGGGGTCGTTTCGCCGGTCGCGATCGCGGGCAGGTCGACCACCGCGATCCGTCCCCCGGTGCGCGTCACCCCGCCGAGCGAGAGCGTTCGCGTCGCCGCCCACGCCAGTGGCACGCGGCCCCCGATCGCGTCGGCGGCGCCGTGCTCGACGATCCGTTCGCCGGTCGCTGCGGCATAGCGGCGCGACATCACCGAATAAGAGACGCCGGTATCGAGGATGGCGGTCGCCGGGTTGCCGTCGATCGTCATCGTGAAGCGGATCTGGTTGCCCTCGGTCAGGTCGAAGGGCACCCAGCGCGCTTCGCTATCGTTCGCGAGGATGCTCACCGGCGGCACCGTCTTGAGCGGCGGCCCGGCCGCGCCCAGCAGCGCGAACAGCATCAACGGGGCGGCGAAGCGGCGCATCGGTCCGTCGATACTATGGAACGCTTGGGCGCGCCAGCTTGTAGCGGCACCGGCCCACTCCCCCACCCGACCACCCACGAGCGTATCCTGATGGGTGGTCGGGTGGGGGAGTGGGCCGGTGCCGCCAGGATGCGCCTTGGGCGCATCCTCAAATCAAAGCGTCGCTTCGAGATACGCCTGGTCGAACCCGAACTGGCGTGCCTTTTCGAGCGTGTAGGGGCGCAGGCCCATCGAGCGATATTCTCCGACGATCTTGCCGTCGCTGCCTTCGTCGAGATATTCGAACTTGAACAATTCCTGCGTCACGATCACCGGGCCTTCCATCCCGATCACCTCGGTGACGTTGGTGACGCGGCGGCTGCCGTCGCGCAGGCGCTTGACCTGAACGATCAGATCGACCGAATCGGCGATCTGGCGGCTGATCGCTTCCTTGGGCACCTTGATGTCGCTCATCATCACCATATTCTCCATCCGCGCGAGGCATTCGCGCGGCGAGTTGGAGTGGAGCGTCGCCATCGAGCCGTCGTGGCCGGTGTTCATCGCCGAGAGCAGGTCGAAACATTCGGCGCCGCGAATTTCGCCGAGGATGATGCGATCGGGGCGCATACGCAGCGCGTTCTTGACGAGGTCGCGGATCGTGATCTCGCCCTGACCTTCGAGGTTGGCGGGGCGCGTTTCCAGCGGCAGCCAGTGCGGCTGCTGCAGCCGAAGCTCGGCCGCGTCCTCGATCGTCAGCACGCGCTCGCCGGGGTCGATCATCTTCGACAGCGCGTTGAGCATCGTCGTCTTGCCCGAGCCGGTGCCGCCCGAAATGACGATGTTGAACCGGCACGCGCCCGCGATCTTCAAGGCGGTCGCCATCTTGTCGGACATCGAGCCGAACTTGGCCATCATGTCGAGCGTGATCGGCTTGGCGGAGAATTTACGAATCGAGATCGCGGTGCCGCGCAAGGAGAGCGGCGGCACGATCACGTTGACGCGGGAACCGTCCTTCAGCCGCGCGTCGGCGAGCGGCGTGGTCTGGTCGACACGCCTGCCGACCGAGTTGCAGATGCGCTGCGCGATCTGGAACAGATGCTCCTCGTCGCGGAACTGGATCTGCGCAATCTCGAGCTTGCCCTTGCGTTCGATGAAGGTCTGGTCGGGGCCGTTGACCATGATGTCCGAAATGTCGGGGTCGGCGAGCAGTTCCTCGAGCGGGCCGAGGCCGAGCAATTCGTCGACCAGCACCTTTTCGAGCGCGAACTGCTCGCGCCGGTTGAGCGTCAGTTTCAGCTCGGCGAGGACTTCGCCGATGATCGGGCGGAATTCCTCGGCCAGTTCGTCCTTGTTGAGCGTCGCGGCGGCTTCGGGATCGACGCGTTCGAGCAGGCGCGGCAGCACCTGTTCCTTGATCCGGTGGACCGAGGCCTCGAAGCCTTCGGTGCGGCTCGATCCGGCCTCGCCCGAGGCGGCCTGCCGCTCGGCGAGCCGGGTGAGGGCGTCGGGCTGCGGCGCGGCGGTCTGGCTCGACACATCGGCGACCCCGCTCGAATCGTCGAGCGGCTCGGGCACCGGGAGCGGCGGGAATTGTTCGCCGCCCTGCGGCTCGGCGGGCCTGGGCGCGCCGCCGCCGTGCATCGGGCGGGCGACCCCGAAGCCGGGCCGCGTGCCCGTCAAGCCATTGCGTCGTCCAAAAGCACTCATGCGCTGCCTGTCCTCGCGAAAGTCATGCGTGAAGACTAGGCGCCAAGGCTTGAGATTTGACTAACCACATTCCGCCCACTGGAGGCGGCCCGCAAATCCCGCTACGTCCCACGCAATGTCCGCACCCACCCCGATGATGGCGCAATATCTGGCGCTCAAGGCCGAGGCCGAGGATTGCCTGCTGTTCTACCGGATGGGCGATTTCTTCGAACTGTTCTTCGACGACGCCAGGGTGGCGAGCGCGTGCCTCGATATCGCGCTCACCGCGCGCGGGGCGCATGACGGCGACAAGGTGCCGATGTGCGGCGTCCCCGCGCACGCCGCCGAGGGCTATCTCGCGCGGCTGATCAAGGCCGGGCACCGCGTCGCGATCGCCGACCAGACCGAGACACCGGCCGAGGCCAAGGCGCGCGGCGGATCGAAGGCGCTGGTCGCGCGCGGCATCGTCCGCGTCGTCACCGCGGGCACGCTGACCGAGGAAGCCCTGCTCGATTCGCGCAGCGCCAATTGGTGCGCGAGCGTGGGCGAAGCGGCCGGCGGGGTCGCGATCGCCGCCGCCGACATCTCGACCGGCCGATTCGAGATCATCGAGACGAGCGCCGCCGGGCTCGCGGCCGAGCTCGCGCGGCTGGCACCGGCCGAGACGATCGGCGCCGAGGGCATGGATCACGCGACCGTCGTGCGACCCAAAGCCGATTTCGACAGCGCGCGCGGCGAGGCGCGGCTCAAGGATCTGTTCGGCGTGGCGACGCTCGACGGATTCGGTGCCTTCTCGCGTGCCGCGCTGGCCGCGGCGGGTGGGCTGGTCGCCTATCTCGATCATAATGCGCGCGGCAGCCTGCCGTTCCTGCGCCCGCCGCGCGTGACGCGGGCTGCCGAGACGATGGCGATCGACCGCGCGACGCGCGAAAGCCTCGAACTCACGCTCACCGCTACCGGGCAGCGCAAGGGCAGCCTGCTCGATGCGGTCGATCGCACCGTCACCGGCGCGGGTGCGCGGCTTCTGGGGCAGGACATCGCCGCGCCGCTGATGGATCGCGCGGCGATCGAGGACCGGCTCGATCTGGTCGCTTTGTTCCACGACGATGCTCCCTTGCGCGAGACGCTGCGCTCGGCGGTCCGCGCGCTCCCCGATATCGGCCGCGCGATCGGCCGGATCGCGGCGGGGCGGGGGAGTCCGCGCGATCTCGGCCAGCTCCGCGACGGGCTCGATGGCGCGTGGCGGCTGGGCGAGCGGCTCGACAAGATCGATCCCGCACCCGCACTGTTGGGTGAACTCGCGCCGCAATTGCGGGGGCATGGCGCGCTGATCGACCTCTACACGCGCGCGCTCGTGCCCGCGCCGCCGATCGAGGCCAGCGCGGGCGGCTATATCGCCGAAGGCTATGACGCCGCGCTCGACGATCTGCGCGCGACCGGGGCGGGCGGCAGGCGCGCGATCGCCGTGCTCGAGGCCGATTATCGCGCGCGGACGGGCATCGCCGCGCTCAAGATCCGCCATAATAATGTGCTCGGCTATCATATCGAGGTGGCGGCGCGCCACGCCGATGCGCTGATGAAGCCCGACAGCGGCTTCACCCACCGCCAGACGCTGGCGGGGGTGGTGCGCTTCAACGCCCCCGATCTGCACGAGGTGGCGATCAAGGTGGGGCAGGCGGGTGCCCATGCGCTTGCCGCCGAGGCCGCGCATCTCGAAGACCTGATCGCAACCGCGCTTCGATCACGCGAGGGCGTGGCCGCCACCGCCGACGCGCTTGCCCGGCTCGACGTTGCCGCGAGCCTTGCCGAGCGCGCGGTCGAAGGCGGCTGGGCGCGCCCCGAACTGGTCGAGCATCCCTGTTTCGAGGTCGAGGGCGGCCGCCATCCGGTGGTCGAGACCGCGCTCGCGGCGCGCGGCGATCGGTTCGTCGCCAACGATTGCCGGCTGTGGGAAGACTCGCGGCTGTGGCTCGTCACCGGCCCCAATATGGGCGGTAAATCGACTTTCCTGCGCCAGAACGCGCTGATCGCGGTGCTCGCGCAGGCGGGCAGTTATGTCCCCGCGACCGCCGCGCGGCTGGGGCTGGTCGATCGGCTGTTCAGCCGCGTCGGCGCGTCGGATAATCTCGCGCGCGGGCGCTCGACCTTCATGGTCGAGATGGTCGAAACCGCTGCGATCCTCGCGCAGGCGACGCCGCGCAGCTTCGTCATCCTCGACGAGGTCGGGCGCGGCACCTCGACCTATGATGGCCTCGCGATCGCCTGGGCGGTGGTCGAGGCGATCCATGAGGACAATCGCTGCCGCTGCCTGTTCGCGACGCATTATCACGAACTGACCCGGCTCGCCGAACGCTGCGAGGCGCTTACGCTCCACCATGTCCGCGCGCGCGAGTGGAAGGGCGATCTCGTCCTCTTGCACGAAGTCGCAGACGGCCCCGCCGATCGCAGCTACGGCATCGCGGTGGCGCGGCTGGCCGGGATGCCGCCCGCCACGGTTGCCCGCGCCAGGGCGGTGCTCGACAAGCTCGAGGCGGGGCGCGCCAAAACCGGCGGGATCGCCGCCGGGCTCGACGATCTGCCGCTGTTCGCCGCCGCCGTGGAGATCGACGACGCGCCGACCGATACGCTGCGTGACGAAATTGCGGCGCTCGATGTCGATGCGATGACCCCGCGTGACGCGCTCGACGCGCTCTATCGCCTGCGCGATCTGGCGCGCGAATAGCCCTGTCGGCGCCGCCGAACGCGGAATTTCACCCGTACCGGATGATCGCCGCGCGCGCGAGCCGCCGGTCCTCGAGCGAATAATAGAGCCAGATCGTGCCGTCGCGCACGATCACCGAGGCGGCAAAGGCGATGTCGGTGGCGCTGCGATCGTCGACCGGGGGCGGGATGATGAGGGGTTCGATCCCGCGATCGATCACCCGGCGGCAATCGCGGTCGAACGCCACCCAGCCGATCCGCCAGCGCGCGTCGCGCGTCGCGCCGTTGTAGAACATCACCGGGCAATCGGGGGTGTCCATCAGCATCGGCCCGGTCGACAAATGCCAATTGTCCCACGAATTGGGGCGCGGCAGGAACGGCGTCGGCTGCTCGTCCCACGGCCCCGCGACCCCGGGCCCGATCGCCAGCCCGACGCGCGAGGCATTGTCGGCGGCATATTCGTACCACAGCCGCCAATGCCCGTCGGCGGTGCGCCCGACGGTGGCTTCCTTGGTGTTGCCCGCCGTCTTGGACGAGGCGAGCGCGACGCCCTGCTTGACGAGCGCGTCGATGCTCGGGCCGGTTGCATACAGCATCTCGCCATGCGCCCGATCGGCCTCGACCCCGGTATAATAGACGACATAGCCATCGTCGGTGCGCAGCACGGTGGGGTCTTCGACGCCGCCGATGTCGATCGCGTCGGGACCCGGTACGATGGCGGGCGTGTCCTCCATCTCGAAGGTCCGGCCGTCGTCGCTCCACCCGGCCCAGATCACCCCGGTGTCGCTGCGGTCGCCCTGTTGCGTCGGCACCGCGCGCACCATGATGCCGAAGCGCCCGGTCGCTTCCTGCCAGACATAGGGGCTCATCAGGTCGCGCTCGGCGAGCAGCGGCGGCCCGTGCAGCGTCACCGGTTCGAGCGTCTCGACCGCGAAGTTGATGCCGGTGCGCCTCATGCGCCTTGCCCCAGCAACAGCGACAGCCCGCCGTCGATCGTGAACGACGCGCCGGTGACATAGGCCGCCTCGTCCGAGGCGAGCCAGCGCGCCATCGCGGCGACTTCCTCGGGCCGTCCGGCGCGCTGCATCGGGATGTTCTTCTCCAGGCTGGCGCGATAGGCGGCGTCGTCGACCGCGCGTTCGTTCATCGGGGTCAGGATCATGCCGGGGCGGATCGCGTTGACGCGGATGCCGCGCGGCGCTTCCTCTATCGCGAGCGTCTGCACCAATTGGGTGAGCCCGCTTTTGGCCGCGCAATAATCGGCGCCGCCCGCGCGCGCGACCGCGGCATGGATCGACGAGATATGGATCAGCGCGGCCGGATCGGTGGCGGTGCCGCGCCCTTTCAGAAACCGGCGTGAGACGAGGAACGCGCCGGTCAGATCGGTCGCGATCGTTGCCTGCCAGCGCTCGGCGGTCATCGCACGCAACGGCACGCCCGCCATATTGACCCCGGCCGAATTGATCGCGACCGAGGCCGGGCCGAACGCCGCCTCCGCGGCATCGAACGCGGCCTCGACCGAGGTTTCGTCATCGACCGCGCATTGGACCGTCGTCGCGCGGCCGCCGGCGGCGATCACCGCGTCGGCGGATTGGCGGGCGCGCGCCGCGTCCTTCAAATAGAAGATCGCGACATCGGCGCCGGTCGCGCCGAAGGCCGCCGCGCAGGCCGCGCCGATCCCCGATTCCGCGCCGGTCACCACGACGCACCGTGTGTTGCCCATAAGCTCTCCTTTGGCGGGTGAACGCACGGATGCGCAGACGGTTGCGCGCGTCCCGCTGTCCTACAAGAACCAGATAGGTTATATGAGCGCGCTGGAGGAGGCCGGATGATGACAATCGACGATCTGATCGAGGCGGTAATCGTGCGCGAGGGCGGCTATGTCGACGACCCCGCCGATCGCGGTGGCGCGACGCGCTGGGGCATCACCGAGACGGTGGCGCGGCAACATGGCTATGCCGGTCAGATGCGCGCCTTTCCGCGCGACGAGGCGGCGGCGATCTACCGGCGGCTCTATTGGCTGCGGCCGCGTTTCGATGCGGTGGCGACGCGCGCGCCCGCGCTTGCGGCGGAACTGTTTGATACCGGGGTCAATATGGGGCCGGCGGTGGCGGTGGGTTTTCTCCAGCGGGCGCTCAACGCGCTCAATCGCGGCGCGCGCGATTATCCCGATCTGGCGCGCGACGGCGCGATCGGTCCCAGAACGCTTGCCGCGCTCGATGCACTGCTCGCGCATCGCGGGCGCAGCGGCGAGGCGGTGCTGGTCAAGGCGATCGAGGCGCTTCAGGGCGAACGCTATCTCCACCTCGCCGAGACGCGCCCGGCCAACGAAGCCTTTGTCTATGGCTGGCTTGCCAACCGTATCGGTTAAATATCGTGTCTGTGGATCGCGCGCGTGCGCGTGGGACTGTCAACTTTGTCAACTTCGCCTGTAACCGAAGGAACCGACCATGAGCATTCTCGATAGCATCATCGGCCCGCTGGCGGGGCTGATCGACAAGATCATTCCCGATCCCAAGGCGCGCGACGAGGCCAAGCTGAAGCTGATCGAAATGCAGGGCGCGCAGGAACTCGATCAGGTCAAGGCGCAGCTCTCGGCGATTCTCGCCGAGGCGCAGGCCGCCGACCCGTGGACGAGCCGGGCGCGCCCGAGCTTTCTCTACGTGATGTACGCGCTGCTCTTATGGTCGATCCCGATGGGGCTGATCGCGGCGGTGCGACCTGAGATGGCGCGGGCGATCGCCGACGGGATGAACGCCTATCTCGCGGGGATTCCAGAGCCGCTCTACGCGCTCTTCGGCACCGGCTATCTCGGCTACACCGCCGCGCGCCAATGGGGAAAAGCGAAAGGCATCGACAAATAGCGCCTTGTGCTTGCCGTGCTCCTATCCCCTTTCCGTCACCCCGGCCTGGTGCCGGGGTCCAACGTGGTCTGAACAATATCCGTTATTGTTTTGCACAACGTTGGATGCCGGAACGCGTCCGGCATGACGGGAAAGGGCAATGCGTGCTGTTAGTTGCCGAGCGCGACGAGCTTGCGCGCGTCGATCGCGGCGACCGCCTGCTTCAGCATGTCGATCGAGGGGGCATCGCCATCGGCTTCGACCGCAAAGCGGCTCGCGACCATCGTCGAATAGCTCCCGTTGCTGGAGGCGCTGTCCCACTTCTCGCTCACCATATTGCCGTTCTCGACCGCGGTCTTTTCATAGCCGCTCTCGGTCTGGCGGCTCGATTGGCCGCTGATCGCGCCGCCCATCGTCGCCAGCGCGCCCAGCGCACCGGCATCGGTGATCGACAGCGTGAACGATTGGTCGCCCGAGCGATAGCGCGCTTCGGCATGGCTGCCGCCGATGCCCGCGGCGGCGCCGCCCTGGCTCGAGATTTCGGTGCGGTTCCAGCCGGCGATGCTGGCGGGCAGCAGCGCCTGCAACGCGTCGGGGGCGATCGGCTTGATCTCGCCCGATTGCATCCCCTTGGCGGTGGCCTCCATCTGCTTGGTGGCGGCCTCGATCTTGCCGAGATCGATGCTGCCGGCGCCGGGGATGGTCACCTTGCCGCCAGCGCTCGTGCTGCCGATCGACCCCAGCGTGGGCATCGACCGCGGCGCTATCCGCGAGGTCACCGCGGTGGTGATCGCGCCGATGACGAAGAACACCACGATCGCCGCGATGATCGTCGTCACCGTATAGGCCATCGTCTTGGCAGGGGGTGCCTTCATCAGGATCGGCAGGCCGAGATAGAGCAGGTAGATGCTGTAAAGCCCGACGATCCCCAGCCAGCCGAGGCTCGGCACGATCTGGAAAATGCCCGCCAGCCATCCGGCGGTCGCCGCATAGGCTGCGACCTTCAGCGCCTGGACCGGGTTCTTGGTCGCCTCGAACGTCGGGGCGAGCGCGTTGATGATCAACGACAGCACCCAGACGCCGACAAAGGCCATCACATAGCTGACCAGCGCGGTGGTGACCGCACTGCCGATGCTCGGGCGGAAATGGATGCCGAACGCGCCATAGCCGAAGACGAGCGCACCGATCAGCGCCGCAATCGGGCCGATCGCGGCGAGCGGCGCCACCCAGCCCTTGAGCAGCGCGGTGGTGGTGGTCGCCTCGGTATCGATGACGGCCCATTCCGTCTTGGGTTGCAGCAGGATGCGCTTGACGCGATCGACGATGGCCCGGTGGCCGTCATTGGGTTGCAGATTATCCGGATTGGTCGCCATGATGCCCCTCTCGTGGTGCTTTCCGAGTTGATTGAAGTGCTGCGATCAGCGTGCCCGCCTCAGGCGTGCAATGATTGGACGAAGCCGACAAAAGCGTCGTCACGATTGCGGCGTGCTGCCGCCGCGCCCATATACCATGCCATGAGTGAGAATGACATGAAATGGCACGGTACGACGATCGTGTCGGTGCGCAAGGGCGGAAAAGTCGTGATCGCCGGCGACGGCCAGGTCTCGATGGGGCAGACGGTGATGAAGCCCAATGCCCGCAAGGTTCGCCAACTCGCCAATGGCAAGGTGATCGCGGGGTTCGCCGGGGCCACCGCCGATGCCTTCACCCTGCTCGAACGGCTGGAGGCCAAGCTTGAGCGGCACCAGGGCCATCTGATGCGCGCCGCGGTCGAACTCGCCAAGGATTGGCGCACCGATAAATATCTGCGCAATCTCGAAGCGCTGATGATCGTCGCCGATAAGGACACCACGCTGATCCTCACCGGCAATGGCGATGTGCTCGAACCCGAGGCGGGGATCGCGGCGATCGGATCGGGCGGCAATTATGCGCTGGCCGCCGCGCGGGCGCTCGCCGAATACGAGCCCGATGCCGAAACGCTCGCCCGCCGCGCGATGAAGATCGCCGCCGAGATCTGCGTCTACACCAACGACAATCTCACGATCGAGACGCTCGCCAGCGATGCGTGATCGCCACCGCAATTCCATGTTTTCCCCTGAGAAGAGAATGAACGACAAGCTCACCCCCAAGACGATCGTCGCCGCGCTCGACGAACACATTATCGGCCAGCGCGATGCCAAGCGTGCGGTTGCCGTCGCGCTCAGGAATCGCTGGCGCCGGCAGCAACTCGACGCCGATCTGCGCGACGAGGTGACGCCCAAGAACATCCTGATGATCGGCCCCACGGGCTGCGGCAAGACCGAGATTTCGCGGCGGTTGGCGAAGCTCGCCGATGCGCCGTTCGTCAAGGTCGAGGCGACCAAATTCACCGAGGTCGGCTATGTCGGCCGCGACGTCGAGCAGATCGCGCGCGATCTGGTCGAGGAAGCGATCCGGCTCGAAAAGGAGCGCCGCCGTGCCGTGGTCAAGGACAAGGCCGAGGAGGCGGCGGTCGGCCGCCTGCTCGACGCGCTGACCGGCAAGGATGCCTCCGCCGCGACGCGCGAGGCGTTTCGCCAGCGTTTTTTCGACGGCCATCTGAACGACAAGGAAATCGAGCTTGAGCTCGACGTGACGCCGCAGATGCCGTTCGAGATGCCCGGCGGCGGCTCGGTCGGGATGATCAACCTGTCGGACATGATGGGCAAGGCGTTCGGTGGTGGCCAGAAGAAGCGCCGCAAGCTCACCGTCGCCGCGGCGTGGGAGAAACTGGTCGAGGAGGAAGCCGATGCGCGGCTTGATCAGGACGAGGTCAGCCGTGTCGCGCTGTCCGACGCCGAAGAGAATGGCATCGTTTTTCTCGACGAGATCGACAAGATCGCGGTCTCGGATGTGCGCGGCGGTTCGGTCAGCCGCGAGGGCGTTCAGCGCGATCTGCTGCCGCTGATCGAGGGCACCACGGTCTCGACCAAATACGGCCCGATGAAGACCGACCATATCCTGTTCATCGCGTCGGGCGCGTTCCATATCGCCAAGCCCAGCGATCTGCTGCCCGAGCTACAGGGGCGGTTGCCGATCCGCGTCGAACTGACGGCGCTGACCGAGGACGATTTCGTCGCGATCCTCTCCGACACCAAGGCATCGCTGCCGCAGCAATATAAGGCGCTGCTCGGCACCGAGGGCGTGGGCGTGGAATTCGCCGAGGATGGGATCAAGGCGATCGCGCGGATCGCGGCCGAGGTAAACGCGCAAGTCGAGAATATCGGCGCCCGCCGGTTGCAGACGGTGCTCGAGAAACTGCTCGAGGACATCAGTTACGAGGCGGAGAATCGCGCCGGCACCACGCTGACGATCGACGGCGCTTATGTCGACCAGCAGCTCGCGAGCATCGCCCGCAACACCGATCTCAGTCGCTTCGTGCTCTAGATCTGGCCCCTTCGTTCTCCCGCTCGCTTGAGCGGGAGCGCGACGGGACCGATCAGTTCCTCACGCGCTTATATTCGGTGAAGCTGTTGAGCCGGCAGAAGGCTGAAGGGATCGAGGTGCCGGGTTCGATCGTGCGGAACATGTCGTTCCGGCACAATTGGCCGCTCTTGATCTCGGTGATCAATGTCTGGCCTTCGCGCAGCGACGGGCAATTGCCGATCACATCGTTGCGCCAGATGCGCCCGCCGGTCTCGCGATAGAGCAAGGTGGTGTTGCCGATGATCTGCGGCCCGCTGACGGTGCGGGGGTTGACGCAGTCGCTCGACTTGCCGGTCGCGGCATAGCCGTCGAGCGCTTGGGCCAGGTCTTTCTGTCCCTCGGCTCGCACCTTCTCGTCATATTGGCCGTTGGCACAGCTCGATAGCGCCGCGGCGGCGGCGATCAGGAGCGGGAATGACATGCGCATCGCGGACCTCATTTCTTGTAGGGCACGAAATCGCCGAGCCCGCACGAGCCGCTGGGCATGCGCGATCCGGGGGAAACCATGGTGATGATCTCGCCGCGGCAAAGCTGCGACGTGGGCGTCTTGGTGACGATGATATCGCCCCGGCTCAGCCCGAAACAGCCGTCGGAAACGTTGTTGCGATATTTCTCGCGCGGCGAATATTCGTAGATGATGGCGCCCGCATATTTACGGACGTTCTGGACGCGGGTCTGGTCGATACAGCTCTTGGGTTCGCCCGGAGTGAGGCCCTTGAGCGTGTCGGCGATCTCGGCTTCGGTCTTGGCTTGGCGATCGGCGTTGGCGGCCTGATCCTGCGCGGTGGTGGCGCAGCCGCCAAGCAGCACCAGGGCGATCAGGGACGTGCGGATCATAAAACCTCCATTTCAGTCCCCCCGGGGGGATGCTGCCTCCCTTGCTATGACGGAGTCAGCCGCGGAAACCATCCTTTGCCGCGCGGCGCGCCTTCAATTCCGCTGCCGAGGTCGCGCGGAGGAAGGGGTTGGTCGCCTTCTCCGCGCCGATCGTCGTCGGCACCGTCGGTTCACCGCGCGCCCGCGCCGCATCGACGTCCGCCATCCGTTCGACGATCGAAACGTTGTCTGGTTCCGCCACCAGCGCGTAGCGGCCGTTCGATTGCGTATATTCATGCGCGCAATAGACGATCGTGTCGTCGGGAAGCGCCTTCAACCGCTGCATATTGGCGAACATCTGATCGGCATCGCCTTCGAACAAGCGCCCGCAACCCATCGCGAACAGGGTGTCGCCGACGAAGACGATGTGGTCGCCCGCGAGGTGGAAGCTGATGTGTCCTGCCGTGTGCGCCGGGGTTTCGATCACGATCGCGACGTGGCGGCCGATGGTGACGGTATCGCCCTCGCGCAGGCCATGATCGAGCGTCGGGATTTTCGCGGCTTCGGCCGCCGGGGCGTAAACCTGTGCGCCGGTCGCGTCCTTGATCGCCTGATTGCCGCCGGTGTGGTCGGGGTGCCAATGCGTGTTCCAGATCGCGTCGATCCGCCAGCCGCGCGCCTGCGCGGCAGCAAGCACCGGCGCGGCCTCGGCAGGATCGACCACGATCGTCTCGGTGCTGGCGGGATCGTGCACCAGCCAAATGTAATTGTCGCTGAGGGCGGGGATGCGGACGATCTCGAGGCCGCTCATCGTCACCAACTCCCGCTGTTGGCCATCGACGCCCAGGGCTCGGCGGGGGCGAGCGGTTCGCCATCCTGAAGCAGTTCGATCGAGATGTTATCGGGGGTTTTGACGAACGCCATATAGCCGTCGCGCGGCGGGCGGTTGATCGTCACGCCGCCTTCCATCAGCCGTTGGCAGGATGCGTAGATATTATCGACGCGATAGGCGAGATGACCGAAATTGCGCCCGCTTGTATAAGTTTCGGGGGCGCTGCCGTCCTCGGCGGGCCAATTGTAGGTCAGCTCGACCTCAGCGTGGGCGCGCTCGCCGGGGCCGGCCATGTCGCCCGGCGCGGCGAGGAAGATCAGCGTGAAGCGGCCCTGCTCGCTCTCCATCCGGCGAACTTCCCTCAGGCCCAGCAGGTCGAAGAAGCGGATCGTCGCGTCGGGATCGGTGACGCGGATCATGGTGTGCAGATAGTTCATCGACGGCAACTCCCGATGTCGTGGCGTCGAACAAGATAGGGCCCCGCGGCGCGGGGCGCCAGCCGTTCAGCGCTGCGGCGTGGGAGTGAATTGCTGGAGCGCCACGCCTGCCGCGCGGCCGGCGGCGGTTTCGGGGCCGATACGCATCGCTTGATCCCATGCGCCCTTCGCGGCCTCCTCGTCGCCGGTGGCGGCGGCGATATTGCCCGCTTCAAGCTGCACAGAGGCGTCGTCGGCGGCACGGCTGAGCGCCTCACCAATGTCGTGCTTGGCGCGCGGCCAATCGTTCATCCGCCGCGCCAGCGTTGCGGAGAGCAGCCAGGCGAGCGGATCGTCGCCCGCATCGGCCAGCGCGGCATCGATATCGGTGCGCGCCGGCGCCAATGCCCCCGCAGCGACCAGCGCGCGGGCGCGGTCGAGATGCGCTTCGCCCAGGTGGAGCCCGCTCAGCGTGCCGCTGGCGAGCGCGGCGTCGAGTGCGTGCTGCGCCTTGACCGCCTCGCCGGCAGCGAGCCAGGCATTGCCCGCCTGCGCCCAATAGCTGCCGACATCGGGATCGCGCGCGGCGTGTGCGTCGCTGGCGGCGCCCTCGAATTCTTCGGCGGCACTCATCCAGTGTTGCTGGTTGGCGAGGGCGACGCCGAGGCATTGTCGCGCCTGCACGCCGCCGCCCACCGCCTTCCAGCGCGTCGCCTCGCTCTCGCCCTCGGCGGGGCGCTGCGTCGCGGCGGCGAGACAGCGGTGATAGCGGTCGCCGGCGGGGGCGGGCGGGCCCGCAACGGCCTGCAAGGCGGCGGCGAAGACGATGGGTATTATCACTCGATGATCACATCCTCGACCGCCCGGAGGATCAACGCAATGTCTCCATCGCGCGACAGGCGGTGTTCGCCGTCCTTTATCATCCACGTCTGGACGTCGGCTGAACGCAGGCGCTTGGCGAGCCTGAGCGCGATCTCGAACGGGACGTCGGCATCGGCCTGGCCGTGGATCAGCCGGACGGGCACGTCGATCGCGATCTCGCCGTGCATCAGCCGGTTGGCCTCGCCCGACGACCAGAAGGCGCGCGTGGTGAGCGTCGGTTGATCCGAATAGACGCTCGGCTGTTCGAGCTTGCCGGTATTGAGGATCGCCATCTTCTCGTCGATCGTGAAGCCCCAGTCGGTGAAATCGGGCGCGGCGGCGATGCCGACCAACCCGGCCACGCGATCGGGCCGGGCAAGCGCGGCGAGCAGCATGATCCACCCGCCCATCGACGAGCCGACCAGCACCACCGGGCCGGTCACCGCGCGATCGATCATCGTCAGCACATCATCGCGCCATCCGGCGAGCGTCTGATCGGCAAACGCGCCCTCGCTGCGGCCGCACCCGGCATAATCGAAGCGCAGATAGGCCTGGCCGCGTGCTTTCGCCCATGCCTCGAGCGCGATCGCCTTGCTGCCCGCCATGTCCGAGGCATAGCCGGGCAGAAAGATCACGGTCGGGCCGGCGCCTTCGGTCAGATGATAGGCGAGGGCGGGGCGGGGGGCGGCATCGGGGACGGCGTCAGACATGGGGCATGTCTAGGGGCACGCGGCAAGCATGGGAAGCGATGGACCGCGCCGCGCCCCGCGCCGAGCGCAGCCACACACCGGCCCATCGACCCTCGGGCCCGATCCGGGTATCCGATTATCCACAACCACCAGCGCCCGAGGCAGGTCGCCTCCGGGACAAGGCGGAGCCCCGGCGCCTATTTCGGCAACGACCCCGCCGCCGCGGCGAATGTTGCGGGCAGGAGGATGGTGCGTGGCGCGACCGCAGCGACGAACAGGCGATGCGCGATACGCGGCATCATTGCTCGCTCTCACTTGGGTTGATGAAAATCTCTTCGATCGTCAGCCCGAACAGATCGGCGATCCTGAAAGCGAGCGGGAGCGAGGGGTCGTAGCGCCCGGTCTCGATCGCGTTGACGCTCTGGCGCGAGACGGCGAGCCGCGCGGCCAGATCCTGCTGGCTCCAGTTTCGTTCGGCGCGCAGCAGCTTGAGGTGGTTGTTCATGCCGCCTTCCCGGCGAACCGCTCTTGCAGCCCGCGCACGCATTGCGCGAGGCCCCAGGCGGCGCACCAGACGATGAAGGCCCAGTAAGCGGGGACGTGCGGCACGACGCCACCTTCCTCGAGAAAGCCCCAGGCGCTTGCGATCGACAGCATGATCGCCAGCCCTACCAGCATCGCGGTAACGGCGCGCTGGCGGACATATTCGTCGGTTTCCTCGATCAGATAGAGCCCCATCACCCCGATCACCGCAATGATCGGCAGCGCGGGCAGGATCGCAAGCGCGACCAGCGCCGCCCCGGTCGGGTGCCACGCGTTGATCGCCCAATTCGCCCCGCCGAGCGCGACGACATACGCCACCATCGTCGGGTAGAAGCGCCGCAGATAGCGTCGGCCGGCTTGCGAATGCTTGTTCATGGAAAGAGCTCCCTTCGACTCGGTAAAGGGAGCTTTACAGTCAAGTAAACTTGATAGTCAAGGAGACTTTACAGTGCGACCCTATTCACCGCGCATCCGGCGCCGATGGTAGCGGGTGCGGCGGACGATACCGAACAGCATCAGCACGATGCCCGCGCCGATCAGGACCGGGGGCAGCCATGCGGGATAATCGGACCAGCCCGAACGGCGCATCCACAGCGTTGCGATGCCGACCAGGGCAAGAAAGATGCCCCAATAACGCTGGGTGCGGGCGACCTGCATCAACTCGCGGCGATAGGCGCGGCGCTGTTCGGGATCACCAAGGTCGGGTGCGGTCATGTCAGTCTTTCCACTCGGTGGCGAGCAGCCCCCAGATCACGCTGTCGCGGATTCCGATATGGGTTTCCCACTCGCCCCGCAACAGCCCCTCGCGCCGAAAACCGAGCCGTTCGAGCAGCGCGTTCGAGGCGGTGTTTTCAGGATCGGTATCGGCGAAGATACGGCGCTTCCCCTCGGCGAAAATCTGCGTGATGACCGCCGATACCGCCTCGCGCGCGATCCCGCTGCCCCAATGCGCGCGTGCCAGGAGATAGCCGATCTCAGAGACGCCGCCCTGCCGCTTTTCGCCCGTCGCGACCCAGCCGATCGCCTGATCGTCGCCCGCCAGCGTGATGGCCCAGCAGCGCCATCCCTCCATATCGGGTCGCGGCCCGAAATAGTCGCGCACCTCCGCGACGGTGTCGAACGGCGGCCGCGACCACCAGGTCATCAGGTCGGGGTCGGACAGCGACGGGAACATCGCTTCGGCATCGTCCACCCGCAGCGCGCGTAGCCGCAGCCGCGCGGTCGCCAGTGGTGGCGTGGCCGCGGTCATAGCACGAGCGCGTCAACCAGCGTGCGCACCTTCTGCTGGCGCCATTGCGGCAGCGGCGCGACCAGCCAATAGCCCACTGTCGAGGGTTGCGGGTCGCCCACCAGCGCGATGCGCCCGGCGGCGATGTCACGGGCGGCGAGCAATTCGGGCACGGTGGCGCGGCCCAGGCCTTGCGCGGCGGCATCGATCGCGAGCCCCGCATCGCCAACCTGTACCGCCGCATTGCTGTCTTCGGTCGCGCAGCCGGGCCAGGCGATCGCGCCATCGGCGCCGCCACCGGTACGCTCGACCGTGACCATGCCGTCCGATTCGATCGCTTCGCCTTCATGTTCGCCGGGCCCGGTGCCCCAGCGGATCGCGAGATCGAGATTGGCCTCGGTGAAATCGACATCGTCGTCGGCGGTGACGAGCACGATGCGCTGGTCGACGTTGGACGCGATCTCGGCGAGGCGCGGCATCAGCCATTTGACGATCACCGCGCGCGGCGCCGCGATCGTCAGCGAGCGCGACGATTGCCCGGCCTGCATCGCACGCACCGCCTCCTCGAACTGAAGGAAGCCATGGCGCAGCGCCTCGAGCCCGGCCGCGGCCTCTGGCGTCAGTTCGAGCCCGCGCGTGGTGCGGCGGAACAGGACGACGCCCAATGTGTCTTCAAGCGCGCGGATTTGCTGACCGACGGCGGCGGGCGTCACCGCGAGTTCGTCGGCGGCGCGGGTGAACGACAGATGACGCGCGGCGGCATCGAGCACGCGCAGCCCGTTCAGCGGAAGATGCGTTCGCTTCATGCCTACCCCTTCATTCCGCCGCCACCGGCGCGATCAGCGCGAAGCGGGGGATCTCGACGTCGAAGCTCGATCCGTCTTCGGCGGTCATATGATATGTGCCCTGCATCTGCCCGGTCGGCGTCGCGAGCGGGCAGCCCGAGACATAATCGAAACTGCCGCCGGGTTCGATCATCGGCTGCTCGCCGATCACGCCTTCGCCCTCGACCGAATGGCGCGCGCCGCGGCCATCGGTGATCACCCAGTGGCGAGTCAGCAACTGGACCGTCTGCTTGCCCTCATTCTCGATACGGATGTGATAGGCCCAGAACCAGCGACCACGATCGGGCTCGGACTGTTCGGGCAGATAGCTCACCGACACGCGGACGATGACGCCGCGGGTCTGGGCCACATTGGGGAACAGCGCCTTCACAATCCGACCTGGCGGAGCGCCTGATCGAGATCGTCGATCAGGTCGCGAACGTCTTCGAGCCCGACATTGAGCCGCAACATACCTTCGCCGACGCCCATATCGCGGCGCACGTCCTCGCTGACGCCGGCGTGCGTGGTCGAGGCGGGGTGTGTCATCAGCGAGCGCGCGTCGCCGATATTGTTCGAGATGTCGATCAGCGCGAGCGCGTCGAGCAGCCCATGCGCCTGCGCGCGGTCCGCGACCTCGAACGCGAAGATCGGCCCGGCGGCGTCCATCTGCCTGGTCGCCAGCGCGTGCTGCGGGTGGCTGGGCAGGCCGGGGTGGAGCACGCGCGGCACGCGGCCTTCGAGGAAGCGGCCGACCTCGAGCGCCGCCTCGCTCTGTCGCCGCGCGCGCAGATCGAGCGTCTCCATGCCCTTGAGCACCACCCAGGCGTTGAACGCGCTCAGAGTCGGCCCGGTGTTGCGCGTGAAGGCGAGCAAGGTGTCCTCGATGAACGATTTGCTGCCGGTGACGGCGCCCGCGAGCACACGGCCCTGACCGTCCATCAGCTTGGTGGCCGAATAGGCGACCACATCGGCGCCGAATTCGAGCGGCCGCTGGAGCGCGGGGGTGGCAAAGGCATTATCGACCACCGACACGATATTGTTGGCGCGCGCGATGGCACACACCGCCGCGATATCGACCACATCCATCGTCGGGTTGGCGGGGGTTTCGAAGAAGAACACCTTGGTATTGGGGCGCAGCGCATCGGCAAAGGCCTGCGGGTCGCGAGCATCGACCGTGGTGGTCTCGATCCCGAAGCGCGGCAGCAGCGTATCGATCAGCCAGCGGCACGATCCGAACGCGGCGCGGCCCGCGACGACATGGTCGCCCTGGCTGAGCTGGCACAGCAACGCGGCGGTCATCGCCGCCATTCCCGATGCCATCGTCCGACACGCCTCGGCGCCTTCGAGCAACGCGATCCGTTCCTCTAGCATCTGCACGGTGGGATTCTGGAGGCGCGAATAGGTCATGCCGTCTTGCGTGCGCGCGAACCGTGCCGCGGCATCGCCCGCGCAATCGTACGAATAACCCGAGGTGAGGAAGATCGCTTCGGACGTTTCGCCCCATTCGGAACGCGCCGTGCCGCCGCGGATCGCCTGGGTTGCGGGGCGCCAATGCTGGGTGATCGCGCGGTTCTGACCGGTGTCTTTCTTCATGACCCTCGCTTTGCAAGCGGCGATACCCGCGCGTCAACGCTCTTTCCTTTTGGCAAGCCCCAAGCCTTCCTGCACCTCGGGCACCGCGCTATGCCGCTGGGCGATGATTGCCGCGCGCCCTCGCCTCCGTCCGATGCTGGTCGCCGCGCTGCTGGGGCTGGTCGCCGAAGCGCTGTTCCTGTTCCGCGTCGCTATGCCGCATATCCTCGTGTTCGACGAGGTTCATTATGTCCCGGCCGCGCGGACGCTGCTGGCGCTGGCGACCCCCGTGAACACCGAACATCCGCTGCTCGGCAAGGCGATCATCGCGGCGGGAATCGCGCTGTTCGGGGACAATAGCCTCGGCTGGCGGTTCTTTTCGACCGTCGCGGGGGCCGTCACCGTCGTCGCGCTGTTCGCGATCACCTGGCAGGTGCTGGGCCGGATGCGCCCGGCGGTGCTCGCCGCGCTGTTCGCGATGCTCAACATCACCTTGTTCGTTCAGGCGCGGATCGCGATGCTCGACGGGTTCATGGCCGCGTTCGTGGTCAGTGGCATCGTGGTGCTGCTGGCGTCGATGCGCGCGGCGGGAGGCCGCGCGTTCGCCGGGGTCACGCTGGGCGGTGCCCTGATCGGGCTGGCGATCGGATGCAAATGGGCGGCGGTGCCGTTCCTTGGCTATGCCGGGGTTGCGATCCTCATTCTGCGCCGGCGCGGGGTGGGCGGGCGCGTGCATTGGGCTGGGGTGGGCACTCTGCCACTGTTGCTCGCGCTCACGCTGGGGGCGGCGGTGGCGTATTTGCTCACTTTCCTGCCGGCCTTTTTCTATGCGCGCGATCCGCTGACGCTGGCGGCGCTCTTGCCGTTCCAGCTCACCATCTACGCCGAGCAGACGCACGTGCTGCCGCCGCATCCCTATCAGTCGGCATGGTGGAGCTGGCCGCTGATGCTGCGGCCGATCTGGTATTTCTACGAACCCGCCGACGGCGCGATGCGCGGCATCCTGATGATCGGCAACCCGGTGATCCTGTGGGGCGGGCTGGTCGCATTGGCGGCGTGCCTGTGGGCGGGGGTGCGCGACCGATCGGCGCCGCTGCTGACGATCGCGGCTCTATGGGTGGGCGCCTATCTGCCGTGGATCGTGATCCCCAAATCCCTGGGTTTCTTTTATTATTATTTCCTGCCCAGCCTGTTTCTGTGCCCCGCGCTCGCGGCCGCGCTCGATCTTCATGCGAGCAAAGGGCGGCAGGCGGGATTCGTGATCCTCGCCGGCGCCCTGTTCGTCTATTTCTACCCGATCATTGCCGCGATGCCGCTTGCCGGGCCCGATGCGTTCCAACGCTGGACGTGGTTCGCGCGCTGGATCTAGGGACGATTCGGTTCTAATCGAACCAGATCGTCCCTAGATTATCTTTTGTTTGCCGTGATTTCCGAGTCGCCAGATGATTCCATCTGGTTCGAAATCACTCTAGCCCAGAATCGGCATCCACATCGGCGCGCCCGCGAGGCTCGACGAGCCGCTGAGCTGATCGAGGGCGGCCGCGACGCTGCGTTCGGGGCCTTCGTGGGTGACGATCGCGACCACCACGCTGCCGTCGGGCATCGCGCCGCGCTGGATCAGGCTCTCGATCGAGACGCCGGCATCGCGCATTGCCGCGGCGATCTCGGCGAGCACGCCCAGCTTGTCGGCAACCGTGAAGCGCAGATAGGCGCGGCTGCGGCGGTCGCCGGTATCGGCCCCGGCTTCAGCCGAAAGCGCATCGGCGGGCATCGCAAAGGCGGGGCCGAATTCGCCGCGCGCGATGTCGATCAGATCGGCGACCACCGCGCTCGCGGTCGGGCCATCGCCCGCGCCTGCACCTTCGAAGAACAGCCGGCCGACGAAATTGCCCTCGGCGACGACGGCGTTGAGCGAGCCCGCGACATGCGCCAGCGGATGATCGAGCGGGACGAGGTGCGGATGGACGCGCTGGAACATCCCGGTGCCGTTCGCCTCGGCGACCCCGACCAGACGGATGCGATAACCGAGCGAGGCGGCCTCGGCGATGTCGGCGGCGATGACGTTGCGGATGCCGGTGATCGCGACCTGATCGAATGCGGGCCGCGTGCCGAAGGCAAGGCTGGCGAGGATCGCGAGCTTGTGCGCGGCGTCGACGCCGTCGATGTCGAAGCTCGGATCGGCCTCGGCATAGCCCAGCGCCTGCGCCTCGGCGAGCACGTCACCGAAATCGCGGCCTTCGCTTTCCATCTTGGTGAGGATGAAATTGCAGGTGCCGTTGAGCACGCCGTAGACGCGTGCGATCTCGTTCGCGGCGGCGCCTTCGCGCAAGCCCTTGATCACCGGGATACCGCCCGCGACCGCGGCCTCGAACTTGAGCGCGGCGTTGGTGGTTTCGGCGGCACGCGCGAGTTCGAGCCCGTGATGCGCGATCATCGCCTTGTTGGCGGTGACGAAATGGCGACCCGCTTTGAGCGTTTCGCGGGCGAGCGTGAGCGCAGGGCCGTCCGACCCGCCGATCAGTTCGACGACCACGTCGGCGCCGACGTGTCGCGCCAGCGCGCCGGTATCATCGACCCATTCGAAACGGGTGATATCGACGCCGCGATCCTTGGCGCGGTCGCGCGCGGAGACCGCGACGATCTCGATTGGACGACCAGCGCGGCGCGCGATCAGCGCGCCATTGGCGTCGAGCAGCTTGATCACGCCGGCGCCCACCGTGCCGAGGCCGGCGATCGCAACGCGCAAGGGGTCGGTCATGCAAGTCCCTTTTTCATCTGTCGTGGAGAACTCGTTTCAGCATTGGCCGTACGGCCCGCGCCACAGGGCCGCTCTAGCGGCACTTTGGGCTTCGAAACAAGGTCAGCGTGGCAGACGAATTTGGCGGCGCCGGCTTATTTTGTCACCAGCCCGATTTCGACCAGCCGTTCGTGCAGGTAATCGTGCGCGGTGATCGGCGCGGGATATTGATCGGGACGGTCGGCGGTGATGCAGCCCGGCAGTGTCCTAATCAGGAAATCGGGTGCGGGATGGAGGAAGAAGGGCATCGAGTAGCGCGAATGGCCGCGCCGTTCGGGCGGCGGGTTGACGACGCGGTGCGTGGTCGAGGGCAGAACATGGTTGGTCAGCCGCTGCAACATATCGCCGACGTTTACCACCATTGCGCCTTCGGGCGGCCGGATCGCCAGCCAGCGGCCGTCCTTGTCGAGCAGTTCGAGTCCGGCTTCCTCGGCGCCGAGCAGCAGCGTGATGAGGTTGATGTCTTCATGCGCGCCCGCACGCACGCCCTCGGCATCGGCGGGGATCGGCGGATAATGGAGCAGGCGCAGCACCGAATTGCCGTCGTGGACCGCGTGATCGAACCAGTCGGGGGCGAGCCCGAGGTGGCGCGCGATGGCCGAGAGAAGTCTGTCGCCTGCGGTGTCGAACGCGGCGAACAGGTCGATGAAAGTGTCGCGGAAGCCCTCGGGCTGGTCGGGCCAGACATTGGGCGCCATCGCATGGGCATATTTGTGGCCCGCGGCCAGATCGCGGCCGACGTGCCAGAATTCCTTGAGGTCGACCGCCGTCGCGCCCTTGGCGATCTCGGTCTTGAACGGCGTGTAGCCGCGCGCGCCGCCGCCGCCGGGAATGTGATAGCCGCGCTTTTCTTCGTCGGGACGATCGAACAATGCTTCGGTGAGCGCCCAGGCGCGCGAGATCAATTGTGGATCGATGCCGTGATCGGCGACGATCGCGAAGCCGAATCGCTCGAACGAGCCGCCGAATGCCGTCGCGAAACCGTCGGGATCGCGTGCCTGATCGGCGAGACTGAGCGTTGGAACCTGAGCGGCGGGCGTATCCAGCATAACGATCGAACCCATGTGCATTCGGTGAAGCCGTGGAAACGATCAATATAGAACTCTGATGCCGCCCCGAACAACCGGTTAGCCGCTGACGACGATCTTGCCGGTCGCATGGTCGCTCGCCGCCGGGGCGAGCGTGAGCCGGAAGGGTTTGCCCTCGTCGGTGGTGCCGACCAGGTTGTCGCCTGTCGCAGTCAACGCGAAGCCCGCGGCCTCGAGTCTCTGCTTGAACCAGTCGCGGACCGTTGCGGGCGCGGCCGGGCTGTCGAAATCGACCGTCACCACGCCGCCGTTCCCGTTTTTGGCATCGACCGCGATGTTGGCGATCTGCGATCCGGGATAGAGCGGCACCCCGTTCAGGTCGAAATCCTTCGCATCCAGGTGCATTTTGGGCAGCTTGAGTTCGCCCGAAAACCCCGGCAGCGCGACCGATACCTTGCCCGACACGCCATCGGCGCGTGCGGTGACATTGCCGCCGCCGTCACCATCGGTGCCATTGATCGAGATCGTTGTGCCCGGCCCGTCGTTCGAGCCGCACGCCGCCAGCGGCGCGACGGCGGTGAGGAGGATCAGCGAGCGCCACATGCGATGGCTCCTTCGTGTGTTGCTTGAGCAATACACTAGGGTCATCCGCGGCACGCGTCAAGACGGGGTGACGCGGCATCGGCTTTCGGGCATGACGCAGCGCAGCATGAGCACCCAGCCCGCCAGGATCACGCCCAACGCGCCACCGCTCGGCTTTCGCGAGTTCGTGGCGCTCGTGGCGGCGCTGATGGCGCTGACCGCGCTCGGGATCGATTCGATGCTGCCCGCGCTGCCGGCGATCGGCGAGGCGTTGGGGGTCAAGACCGCGAACGAGCGCCAACTCGTCATCACCGCTTTCCTGATCGGCTTCGGTGTCGCGCAATTGGCACATGGACCACTCGCCGATCGTTTCGGGCGCAGGCCCGTGCTCGGGGCGGCGTTGGCAGCCTATGTGATTGCCAATTTCGTCGCGGCGTTTTCGGCAAGCTTCGAACTGCTTCTGATCGCGCGCTTTATCGGCGGCACCGCGATCGCGGCGTCGCGCGTGGTGACGGTGGCGCTGGTGCGCGATTGCTATTCGGGTCGCGCGATGGCGCGCGTGATGAGCCTTGCCTTCATCGTTTTCATGGCCGCGCCGGTGCTTGCGCCGACGGTGGGGCAGGCGATCCTGCTGTTCGGATCGTGGCGGCTGATCTTTGCCATGATCGGTGTGATCTCGGCGGGGGTGATGCTGTGGTTCTGGTGGCGGATGCCCGAGACGCTGCATCCGATCGATCGGATGCCACTCTCGCTCCGGCGCCTGGTCGGCGGCTGGCGGATGACCGTTACCGAGCGCTGGTCATTGGGCTATACGCTGGCCTCGACCGCCTTGCTTGGTGCGCTGTACGGCTTCATCAATTCGGTGCAGCAGATCATCTTCGACGTGTTCGAGGCGCCGGGGCTGCTGGTGGCGGTGTTTGCAGCCGTCGCTTCGACGATGGCGATCGCGAACTTCCTCAATTCACGGATCGTGATGGCGGTGGGCACGCGGCGGATCTCGCATTCGGCGCTGGTTGGGCTCATCCTGTGTTCGGGGCTGCACCTCGTCGTTACGCTGGCGGGGTGGGAGACGCTCGTCACTTTTGCTGTCATCCAGGCGCTGACGATGGGGTGCTTCGGGCTCGCCACGTCAAATTTCTCGGCGATGGCGATGGAGAATATGGGCGCGATCGCGGGTACCGCTTCGAGCGTGCAGGGCTTCGTCACGGTCACGTTCGGGGCGCTGATCGGCGCCGTGATCGGCCAGGCGTTCGACGGCACGACGATCCCGCTCTCGCTCGGCTTCTTTATCGCCGGGCTGGTGTCGCTGGCGATCGTTGCCGTGGTCGAGCGCGGCCGCCTGTTTAAACCCGCCTGACCGTCATTTCACCGCAGGTTACGGGAACCGTCATCCCTCCTTTGCCGTTCGCGAGAGACTTGGCAGGCACATGCGCGGCGCGTGGAGACGGACGATGGGCGGTTTTCAGATTTCCGGGCACGGCCCGGGCGACGATGGTTACGATGAGGACGGCTATGACGAGAGCCAGCGCGCTGAAATCCTCGAGACCACACGCACTGGCCCGAGCGACGGCACCGTCCTGATCGATCTCGATCCCGATCTCGGCGATGACGACGATGTCGACAAGCAGGACGACCTGCTGATGGAAGATGACGAACGCGGCGAGGAGAGCGATGATTATCGTATCGCCGATCTCGACGACGACGACGACGACGACGATGACGATGACGATGACGATGACGATGACGATGACGATGACGATGACGATGACGACGACGATGATGATGATGACGATGACGACGACGATGTGGACGAACCTTGAGCCGGCCGGATCGGGTCGTTAGATTTACGGTGCCCGGCTCTGGGGCGTCTTCTCATTATCGTGGATCGGGATACGGATCGTGCATCGCAGTTTGAGCGTCGTGGTTCTGTCGCTGGCGTTGGCCGCGTGTGGGGAAAACGAGCCAACCACGATCGGCAACGGCGCGCGTGAAGCACTCAATGCGATCGATATCAATGCGGCAGCGACCGAGGCGCAGGGCGATATCGACACTTATGCCGCCAACGCGCTTGAGAATCAGCCAATGCCCGCGCCGCGGATGCGGCCGCTGCCCGCGCCAAGTCCGCTTGCCACTCCGCCGGCACCGGGCGAACCCGGCGGCCTGCCCGACGATCGCACGCCGGTTGCCGAAGCGCCCTTCACGCCTGAAAGCGCGCAAGGCGCAGCGAGTGTCGTTCAGACCTATTACGCCTTGCTCGAACAAAGGAAGTATCGCGCGGCGTGGCAGCTCTGGAGCGACGGCGGCAAGGCCTCGGGGATGAGCGCCGACGCGTTTGCGGCGGGCTTTGGCCAATATCACGCCTATCACGCCAATATCGGTGCGCCGGGCCGCGTCGATGCGGGGGCCGGGCAGCGTTATGTCGAGGTGCCTGTGCAGATTTATGGCACGCTCAAGGATGGCGAGCGGCCTTTCAATATGCGCGGCTCGATCACACTCCACCGCACCGCTGAAATTCCGGGCGCGAGCGCCGAGGATAAGAGCTGGCACATCGTCAAGGCGGTGATCGACCCCCAATCCTGACGGCTTTGTTTGCGCTGCGGCATGATTTGTTCATCGCAGCGAAAGAAAGCGTGTCTTGGACGCAACAGTCGACGAAATCTGTGTATTTTCTGTCACTGCAATGCAACAATTCGGGGCGTGGCCTGTTAGGATGACCGTGGCCGACCCGCGACCCTCTCGGGCGCCGGCTGATGTAACGGGTACAACAAGAGGAATTTCCCCATGCGTAAGATTTTCTGGACGGCTGCTGCGGCGGCCGTGTTCGTCGCCGTTCCGGCGATGGCGCAGGATGGCGATGCGGTCGAATCGTCGGGCAACACGCGCGCCATCCAGCCCTATGTCGGCATCCTGGGCGGCTATGAGCGCTTCGACAACGAAGCCACCCATTCGGGTATCCCGATGCCTGCGAGCGGCAGCTACAAGGGCGGTCTCGTCGAGGGCGTCGTGGGTGTGAACGTGCCCGTCGGCCCGCTGTTCGTCGGCGCCGAAGGCAGCGTTGCCAAGGGTTTCACCGGCGATATCGATTGGGAATATGGCGCCGCGGGCCGCTTCGGCGTCCGTTCGGGGGATAGCGGGCTGTTCTACGGCAAGGTCGGCTATCGCTGGGTCAATTTCGACGCGCTCGGCAAGAACAGCGGCGATTACGGCGAGATGGTCTACGGCGTCGGCACCGAGTTCGCGCCTGCCGCGATGAGCGGTGGCAAGAGCAACGTCCGCGTTCGGCTCGAGGTCGACACCTATGGCAATGCGCACAGCTTCCGCCCGATGGCGGGGTTGATCGCGGCGTTCTGATCGCGACATTGCTACGGCAAGGGGCCGGTGGATCATATCCGCCGGCCCCTTTTTCGTGTGCGGGCGCTACCCCGCCAGCGCGGCAGCGGCGCCCAGCAGTTCGAGATCGTTGCGATTGACCACGGTGATCGGAACCTCGGCGAGCTGGCGGCCGAAAGCAGCCTTGTCGGTCATTCGACGGCGTAACAGCGGGTCGGCGAGTTGATGATGCAATGCGCGCGAGATGGCGCCGGTCAGAAACACCCCGTCCCATGCGCCGAAAGCAAGCACGAGATCGCCGATCACCGATCCGAGCGCGCCGATGAAGGTGGTAAGCGCGGCGTGCGCGATGGGATCGCGTGCGGCGCTGCGGGTGATTTCCTCGGGTGCCAGCGTGTTGCCGTCGCTCAATGCCTCATAGGCGGTGACGAGCCCGGCGCCGCTCAGCAGCGCTTCGTTGCTCGCCGGGCGTGCCTTGCGTGCGAGATAATCGACGATCCGCGCTTCTTCGGGGGTGCGCGCGGCGAACGTCATATGCGCGGCCTCGCTTTGTACCGGTACGAACCGGTCGCCGGCGGTCACAAGCGCCGAGACGCCGAGCCCGGTGCCGGGGCCGACCAGCAGGAAGGTGCCCCCGGGGCGTGCCGGGCGCATTGTTGGGCCGGGAAGCGGCATGAAGACGCTGTCGGGAAGCTGGGTCAAGGCGAGCGCGACGGCCGCGCATTCGTTGAGCGCGGTAGGACGCGCGCGCAACACGGCTTCGACCCCGGTGAGCGAGATATACCAGCGGCTGCCGGTCATGTTGACGACGTCGCCGCGCACCGCGCCCGCGATCGCCAGCGCACTCGGCAACGTCCGGTTTTCCAGTCCCATCTGGCGCAGATAGGCGACGAGCGCGCTGGTAAAGGTGGGATGGTCGGCAGTATTGAAATGCTGGACGGCGCGCGGCGCGAGTCCGCAAGCGCCGCCGCTCAGCCCAAAGCGCACCGATTGGCGGCCGATATCGGCTACCAGCCCCGTTTCGTCGGCCCCCATCCCGCTCTCCTCGTTCGAGGCCATCTGTCGTCGATGGCTCTCGCAAGAGAGAACGCTACCATCCCAGGATTAATGCGCAACTCGCTTTGCCGCGCGCCGGGGCGTTTTCACAAAAAGAAGGGGCCCCGGCCTTCGCCGAAGCCCCCGTTTACGACCGGTCACCGCGTCGGTCAGAGGACTTCAAACAGCCCCGCCGCACCCTGCCCGCCGCCGATGCACATCGTGACGACGACGTATTTCGCGCCGCGCCGCTTGCCCTCGATGAGCGCATGACCAGTCATGCGGGCGCCCGACATGCCGTACGGATGGCCGATCGAGATCGCCCCGCCGTTGACGTTGAGCAGTTCGTTCGGAATACCCAGCTTATCACGGCAATAGAGCACCTGCACCGCGAACGCCTCGTTCAGTTCCCACAGCCCGATGTCGTCCATCTTGAGGCTGAAGCGTTCGAGCAGCTTGGGGATCGCGAACACCGGGCCGATGCCCATCTCGTCGGGCTTGGTGCCCGCAACCGCCATGCCGACATAGCGGCCGAGCGGCTGGAGACCGCGCTTTTCGGCGAGCTTCTCCTCCATCAGCACGGCCGCCGACGAGCCATCGGAGAGCTGGCTGGCATTGCCCGCGGTGATGGTCATGTCGGGGCCGAGCACGGGCTGGAGCGCGCGCAGCCCCTCGATGCTGGTCTCGGGCCGGTTGCCCTCGTCCTTGGCGAGCGTGACTTGCTTTTGCGTGACCTCCTTGGTCTCCTTGTTGGTCACGTTCATCGTCGCGGTGACGGGGATGATCTCGTCGTCGAACTTGCCCGCGGCCTGCGCGGCGGCGGTGCGTTGCTGCGATTGCAGCGCATATGCGTCCATTGTCTCGCGACTGATATTGTAGCGCTTGGCGACGACCTCGGCGGTCTGGAGCATCGGCATGTAAATATCGTCATGCATCGCCAGCAATTCGGGATCGGGGGCGACGCGCATCTGCGGGGTCTGGACGAGGCTGATCGATTCGACCCCGCCGCCGATCGTCACGTCCATGCGATCGTCGATGATCTCCTTGGCGGCGGTGGCGATCGCCATCAGCCCCGAGGCGCATTGGCGGTCGACCGACATGCCGCCGACCGTCACGGGCAGCCCGGCGCGCAGCAACGCCTGGCGGGCGATATTGGTCGCCTGGCTGCCCTGCTGGAGCGCGGCGCCGAACACGACGTCCTGTACTTCGGCGCCGTCGATCCCGGCACGCGCGACCGCGGCTTCGATCGATTTGGCGGCGAGGGTCGGTGCCGGCAACGCGTTGAACGCGCCGCGATAGGCGCGGCCGATGGGTGTGCGGGCGGTGGAGACGATGACGGCGGAACGCATTGGGTGATATCCTTTCTTCGGGGCGTCACCCCAGCGAAGGCTGGGGCCTCAAGTGGCGAGAGGTGCCAGCTTTCGCCGGCGTGACCGTGGGTGTTCAAACGAAAAGCTGACTGATCCATTCGGCGACCATCGCGGGCTTGTCCTCGCCCTCGATCTCGACGGTGAACTCGATTGTCTGTTGCCATTGGCCGGGGCGTTTCTCGTCAAAAGCCCGCAGCGTGAAGCGGCCGCGGACGCGCTTGCCCGAGCGGACGGGTTGCAGGAAGCGAACCTTGTTGCCCCCGTAGTTGACGCCCATTTTGATGCCCGCGACCCTCGGCGCGTCAGGCACCTTGGCGGCGAGTTGCGGCATTAGCGACAGCGTGAGGAAGCCATGCGCGATCGTGCCGCCGAACGGGGTCAGTTTCGCGCGCTCGGGATCGACGTGAATGAACTGGTGGTCGCCGGTCGCATCGGCGAACTGGTCGATCATTTCCTGCGTCACCTCAACCCAGTCGGAGACGGTTTCGGTGCCGATGCGTTGGGCCATCTCCTGCGGCGAAATTTCCGGCACGGCTTTCCTTTCGGTTTCAGTTGGGCGTAGCGCGGGCCGAGAGATAGTATCAGACCTATCCACTGGGCAAGCATTGCCGAACCGGAAGCATGAATATGACCGATGATGCCAGGTCTAACGCGCGAAAAAGCATGGAGAAGCTTCGCCGGGAACCCGAACCCGACATTCTAAAGGCGCTCATTCAGCGCGCTGACAGCGATTCGGAAACGCGATCGAAGATCATGGGAGAGGCCGGCGGGCTGCTCGCGGACCTGCGCGCGGCGCAGAATCGCGGCTGGGTGAACCAGTTCCTCCAGCAATATCAGCTCAATTCGTCCGAAGGCATCGCGCTGCTCAGCCTCGCCGAGGCGTTCCTGCGCGTCCCCGATCCGGCGACCGCCGATTTCCTGATCGCCGACAAGCTCGGTGATGCCGACTGGCGCGCGCATACCGGCAAATCCAATTCGCGGCTGGTCAATTCGGCGACCTGGGGTCTTGTTGTCGGCCGCGCGCTGGTGGGGGAGGGGCATTCAGGACCGCTGCGGCGCCTGATCGCGCGCGCGGGCGAGCCGTTCGTGCGCCAGGCGGTGGGCGCCGCGATGCGGATGATGGGCGAGATTTTCGTGATGGGCCGCACCATCGACGAAGCGCTGAAGCGGATGACCAGGCCCGAGCATCAGGGCTTTACCGCCAGCTTCGACATGCTCGGCGAAGCGGCGCGGACAGCCGCCGATGCCGCGCATTATTTTGAGGCCTATACGCGTGCGATCGATGCGGTGGGCCGTGCTGCCGAGGCGGGGCATTCGATCTCGGTCAAGCTTTCGGCGCTGCACCCGCGCTATGAAGTCGCGCAATATGACGCGTGCGTGCCGGCGCTGATCGAGATGCTCGAAGCGCTGGCCGTGCAGGCGGCGGCGCGCGGCATCGCGCTCACGGTCGATGCCGAGGAGCAGGACCGGCTCGACATGAGTCTCGACATCATCGGCGCGGTGGCGGGGTTGCCTGCGCTCGCCGGCTGGGACGGGTTCGGGATGGCGGTGCAGGCTTATGGTAAGCGCGCGCGACCGGTGATCGCCTGGGCGAACGCGCTCGATCGGGTGATGAATGTACGGCTTGTGAAGGGCGCCTATTGGGATAGTGAGATCAAGCGCGATCAGGTCGAGGGGCTGGAAAACTATTCGCTTTTCACGCGCAAGGCCGCGACCGACGTCTGCTACCTCGCCTGCGCGCGCGATATGCTCGACGCCGGGAATATCCGCCCGGCCTTCGCCAGCCACAACGCGCTGACCGTCGCGACGATCGTCGAATGGGCGGGCAATGCGCGCGATTTCGAATTCCAGCGGCTCCATGGCATGGGCGACGGGCTGTACGAACGGCTGGTGCGCGAACACGATTATCGGTGCCGCATCTATGCGCCGGTGGGTGGGCACAAGGACCTTCTCGCCTATCTGGTTCGCCGTTTGCTCGAAAACGGGGCTAATTCGAGCTTTGTCCACCAGCTCGCCGATGAACATAAATCGGATGAGGATCTGCTCGCTGACCCGGTTGAGAAGGTGAAAGCGGTGGGCGGCACACGGCACCCGTCGATCCCGTTGCCGCGCGATCTTTATCAACCCGAGCGGATCAACAGCGCCGGGCTCGATCTCGGCAATCGTGTCGTGCTCGAGGCGGTCCGGCAGGCGGTCAACACGCCGCATCCGCTGATGGCCGAGGGGGCGATGGCGGCGTATGACGCGGTTCATGCCTCCGAAGCAATTGATCGCGCGCATGCGGCGTTTCCGGGCTGGACCGCGCGCGCCGTCGATGAGCGTGCGGGAATGCTCGAAAAACTGGGCGCGCTGCTCGAGGAACATCGCAACGAACTGATGGCGCTGTGCATCCAGGAAGCGCGCAAATCGATTCCCGATGCGCTTGCCGAGGTGCGCGAAGCGGTCGATTTCTGTCGCTATTATGCCGCCCGCGCGCGTGCCGACCTGCAATCGGTCGAGCTGCCCGGCCCGACTGGCGAGCGCAACATGATGCACCTCGACGGGCGTGGGGTGTGGGCGACGATCGCGCCGTGGAATTTCCCGCTCGCGATCTTTCTCGGGCAGACGGTGGCCGCGCTGGTCACGGGCAATACCGTCGTCGCCAAGCCCGCGCCGCAGACGCCGCGCATCGCCGCGCGCGCGGTTGAACTCGCGCACGAAGCGGGGGTGCCAGACGACGTGCTGATCCTCGTTCCCGGCGGCCCCGAAGTGGGCGCGGCGATCACCGCCGACCTGCGCATCCAGGGGGTCGCCTTCACCGGCTCGACCGGCACCGCGCGGCGCATCGCGCAATCGCTGCTCGCCGCCGAGGAACGCGCGATCCTGCCGCTGATTGCCGAAACGGGCGGGATCAACGCGATGATCGTCGATTCGACCGCGCTGCCCGAACAGGTCGTGCAGGACGTCATCACCTCGGCGTTCCGCTCGGCGGGGCAGCGTTGCTCGGCGCTGCGGTTGCTGCTGATCCAAGAGGATGTCGCGCCGGGCATGATCGCGATGTTGAAAGGCGCGATGGACTTGCTCACGGTCGGCGATCCCGGCGATCCCGCGACCGACGTCGGGCCGGTGATCGATCAGGCAGCGTATGACAAATTGATGTCGTATCGCGATGGCGCACACGAAAAATGGCTCAAGACCGTGCCGGTGCCCGAGGACGAGCTGTTCGTGCCGCCGACGCTGATCGAGATCGATGCGATCGAGGATCTCAAGCAGGAATGGTTCGGCCCCGTGCTGCACTATACCACCTGGCCGTCGGGCAAATTGATCGAGACGATCCGGCGCGTGAACGAGAAGGGTTTCGGGCTGACGATGGGGCTGCACAGCCGCATCGCCCGCGCTGCCGAGGTGACCGAGGCGCACGCGCATGTCGGCAACCTCTACGTCAACCGTGCGATGATCGGCGCGGTGGTGGGATCGCAGCCGTTCGGCGGCGAACGGCTGTCGGGCACCGGGCCGAAGGCGGGCGGGCCGCATTATCTGTTCCGCTTCGTCGCCGAACGCGCGGTCTCGATCGACACCACCAGCGCAGGCGGCAATGCGAGCCTGCTCAGCCTCGATGAGGGTGGGATTTGAGCGGGCGCGCTAGCGCGCCCGTTTGCGGAGCGCCCTGAGCATCGAATCGTCGATGATCCACTCGTGGTCGGCAACGATGATCGAGCGGACGGGGGTGCCGTTCGCGGTGCGTGACGGTTCGTAGCGATAGCGCTCGGTGATGAGCCGGCACGTCGTCTCGTCGAGCGCCGGGTTGCCGCTCGATTCGGTGATCTTGCAGTCCGACACGCGGCCGTTGGGCAGGACGTAATATTCGACCGAAACGATCCCGCCTGCGCCCTCGGCGCCTGCCGATGCGGGATAGTCCGAATTGCGGATGCGCCCGCCGATGTGACGCGGGGGCGAATTGCCGCCGGCACCGCCGCCATCGCCACGCCCGCCGCTGCCGGTGCCATCGCCGATCCCGCCCGCGCCGGTGCCGGGGCCGCGGATGTCGGCATTGCCCTGCGTCGGATCGGGGCCTTCGAACGGCTTGACCGAGGTTATCACCAGCGGCGGCACCGGTAGCCGGATGATCGGCGTGGGGGCGGCAATCGGGGTGGCGCGCGAGGTGAGGTTGGGCGGCGCGGCTTTGCCCTCCGCCTTGGGGCTGAGTCTGGGCTGAACGGTCGACGTCTCGGGTGGCGGTGGCGGTGGTGGAGGCGATGGCGCGACGCCGAACACCTTGAGCGTCGAATCGACCACGTGCGGCAGCGGTACATCGAGCCCGGTGAGCAAGGCATACCCCGTCAAGGCCACGATCGCGGCGGAAAGGCCCGCCGACGACAGCCGGGTACGCGTACTGGGCTCGGCAACGGCCATCACGCGAATGTGGGCATGGCGTTGCCCTTCAGCAAGCTGCGCGCCTCAGCCCTCGGGCACGGCCGGGGGAGGATCCTTTGGTGTTGTCCGTCTGACGACCGGGTCGGCATAGGGCATGATCAGCGTACCGTCAGGGGCGGCAGTGAAGGTTGTTTGCGTGGGGTAGGGGATCGCAATGCCCTCGGCGGCGAAGCGCGTGAGGATCGCGACCAGCAGCCGATCGCGAAGCGGATGCGCCACCGCCCAATCGTTGCCGCGTACGTCGACCAGCAGCGTGAATTTGAGCGCACTGGGATCGAACGCTTCGAAGCCTGCGCGCGCGGCCGTCGCCCCCTCGGCCTCGACCAGTTCGGTGAGGATTGCGGGGATGCGGGCCAGCGTTTCGGGCGGGGTCTCGTAGGCGACGCCGATCGTGAACGGCAGGCGGATATGATCGCGCCCGGAGACGTTGAGGATTTCCTTGTCGAGCAGATTCTTGTTGGCGATGATCCGCAGTTCGCCGGTATAGGCGCGGATGCGCGTCGACTTGAGCCCGATCGCCTCGATCGTTCCAGAGCTATTGTCGTAGCTGACCTGATCGCCCTTGCTGAACGGCTTGTCGAAGATGATCGCGAGCGCGGCGAACAGATCGGCGAAGATGCCCTGCGCGGCGAGGCCGATCGCGATGCCGCCGACGCCGAGCCCGGCGACGAGCCCGGTCACGTTGACGCCGAGATTGTCGAGCAGCACGACGATCGCGATCGCGAACACCACCACGCTCACCAGCAGGCGGATCAGCCCCATCGCGTTGACGATCGCTTCGCCGCGATAATGGTCGGCCGAGGTGCGATGCTCGACGAAGCCGAGGATGATCTCGCGCGCCCAGATCGCCCCCTGAAACACCGCCGCGACGGTGAACAGAAAGGTGACGATCTGGTCGAGCACCGGCGGCGTCTGGGCATAGCCGTCGACCAGTTGCACCGCGACCATGACGATGAAGAAGCCGGTCGTTTTCGAAACCGCCTTGCCGATAATCGAGATCCAGCTTCCGGTCGGGCGGTCGGGATTGCACAATTTGCTGCCGAGGCCGCGCAGGGCATAGAGCGCGGCGACGATGACGGCGGCGGCGCCCGCCGCGATCAGAATCTGGAACCAGTGTTCCTGGACCCACGCCCAGGTGTAGCCGGTCAGGCTGCGGAGTTGGGCATCGGTGTCGCCGGCCGAGAGCGTGATGGCGGCTGCAGTGTCGGCGATCATTGATCTCTCTTCAGGTTGCTGGCTGATTCGTCGATCAGCCAGGCAATATCCCAATCTTCCCGGCCGTGTCGCCTTTCCCGGCGTGGAATGCCGGGGGCGCTGTCACCGGAATAAGCGATCCTCGGCAAGGGGTTCCTCTCGTGGCCGTGGTGTCTCCCAATGCGCAGGCGATCGCTTCGTTCCGGGCAGCGCAACCGCGTTGAGCCATTTCTGCGCTGGACGCTCGACCAGATGGTAGAGCGCGACCGACGCGGCGAGGACGAGCAGCAGATAGAGCGCGATCAGGAGCGGGGGGATGGCGCTGGCGTCGCTGACCAGCAGCAGCTTGAAGACGACGAACAGCAGGAAATGCGAGAGATAGGTCGCGTAGCTGATCTCGCCGAGATAATGGAGCGGCGCCCATTCGAGCGGATTGCGTGCACGCCCGGCGGTGAGCGCGAGCAGCAACAACAATGCCGCCATCCCCATGGGCACGGCAAACAATTCGGACAGCGATCCCATTGCCCAGCCGCCTAGCAACAACATTGCCACGATCGCGCTGCCGATCGCCGGGATCAGCGGCCGCTCGGCCCAGCGCAGCCAGAGCGCGCATAAGGCGGTGCCGGCGCTGAATTCGGTGAGGCAGCGCAGCAGCCCGAAGGTCGAGATTTCCCAGCCCAGCCCAGGCGCGCCGGCACGCGCCATCACCCCGCCGAGGATCGCGAGGAACGCCGCGATCGCCGCGATCAGCGCGAACGTCGATACGCGGCGCCAGTCGATTGCGCGCGCGAGGAGCGGAAACAGCAGATAGGCGGCGAATTCAGCGCTGATCGACCAGGCGGGATCGTTCCAGGCGAGCGCCTCGGTCACCCCCCAATCCTGTACCAGCAGCAGGTGGAGCGGGAGCGCCGCGAACGGGAATTCGACCGGATCGTGCCGCCCCGTGGCCGCCAGCGCGAGCGCGAGCAACATCGCCGAGATCAGCATGAGCAGATGGAGCGGATAGATGCGTGCGATCCGGCGCTGCCAGAAGGCGACCACGCCGGTGCCGCCCTCCCGCAGCCGCGCGCCATAGGTCAGCCAGATGACGAAGCCCGAGAGCAGGAAGAAGAAATCGACCGCGAGATAGCCCTTGGCGAAGACGTCGACCCAGGCCTGCGGCAGTCCGGCGATCGACAGACGGATATGGTAAAGCACCACCATCCACGCCGCGAGCCCGCGGACGCTGGTGAGCGCACGCAGTTCGGGCCGGGCGCTCATGCGGTCGCCGCCGGTCGGCCCGATCGGGGGCCGCGCGGGATCGGGCGCCAGGCCGATTCGCGACGCTTGCGGGCGAGGTAGGTGTCGAGCCCGATCTGCGCGCCGATCAGCATGTAGATGAAGGGCTGGAACGCGATCGCGATGAACGCGGCGCCGAGCAGATAGATGATGTGGCCGTACTGGAGCGCGCTGGCGAGCGGCGCGATCCATGCCTCATCACCCTCGGCGCGGCCGTAGCGGCGGCGCAGCACCTCCATGCGGAACAGCCCGATCAGGTTGATCGCGAGCCACAGTGCAAGGCCGGGATAACCCTGTTCGCCCAGCATCTCGAAATAGGCGCTGTGATAGGCGCGTGCCGAATCGACCGCGAGCGTCTTGTCGACGGTCTGGATCGGGCCGTCGCCTTCGAGCTTCACCGTGTCATAGCGAATCTGGTTCTGGCGATACGCCTCGAACCCGCCGCCAAACGGGTTTTGCTTGGCGAAATCGATCGTCCATTTCCACACCGCGAGCCGGGTCGAGGCCGATTCGTCGGCCTGGTAGGTCTTGATGGTGCCCATCCGCTCGGTGAACGTGTTCGGGAGCATCGGCACTGCCGCGAGCCCGATGACGCCGAGCGCGGTAAGGTAGAGCACGCGCCGTTTGACGTCGCGCAGCATCAGCAAGGCGAGCAAGACGATGCACAAGAGGCCGGTGCGCGTCGAGGTGCCGATCGGGATCAGCAGACACGCGAAGACGAGCGCGTAGCAGAAGGTTTTGACGCGCCAATCGGGCGGGAAGATCGTGCCGAAGCGGGTGAACCACAGGATCGTCGGGATGATCGCGATCGCGACCGTCGAGATCGTGCTGCCTTCGTAGAGGCCGCTGTTGTTGGTCACCATCAGGTTGAGTTCGCCATAGCCGCCGCCGCTTGCGAGCGTCTTCAACCCGCCGACGATGATGATCGTCGAGGCGGCGAGGATCATGAAGCCGAGCAGGGCTTCGATTCGCAATTTGGTGCGCAAGGTGAGCGGCAGGAAGATCGCGAACGCCAGCGCCTTCCACACCCAATCCCATTTATCGAGCGCTTCCGTGGGGAAATCGGCGCCCAGCGTGGTAGCCCAGCAATAGAGCAGCAGCAGCAGGATCAGGAATTGTCGCGGGGCGACGCGGACGTCCTTCTTGTCGTCGGCGATCGCCCAGCCGGCGACCGCGAGCGCCACGGCGATCAGCGACACCGGAATCGCATTGAGCAGAAAATAGCTCAACCGCTGGGGCGAGACGACGTCGATATAGACATAAGCGAGGATGAACAGGAACGGCTTGCGAAACCCCGCCGCGATCAGCGCCGCGAGGAAACCGAGAAAGGCGAGATCAAGCATCACGCTTTCCCTTGGGGGGCCGAGCGCTTGTCTCGTGATCGAGATCGGGCCGCCGGAGCAATCGCCAGATCACCAGCAGCATCAGCCCGTGCGATACGGCGAGCGCGAATTTGTCGATCATGATGCGCGCAGCCTCGTTGCCCGACGAAAAAGGGGTACAGGCCTGCTCTAGGCGGTTGGGGTTGACGCGCCGTTAAACCTTGGGGTGCATGGAAGCGGGCATGCGCATTCTCCATGTCCTCGATCACGGCTTGCCGCTCCAGAGCGGCTATACCTTTCGGACCCGTGCGATCCTCAAGGCGCAGGAAGCGACGGGCTGGACGGTCGCGGCGGTCACCGGGCCGCGCCACGGCGCCGCGCCGGCGCCGCGCGAGACGGTCGACGGGCTCGATTTCTTCCGTACATTGCCGCCGCCCAAGACCCCGAGCCCGATCGGTGAGGTGCGTGAAATCGCCGCATTCGCCGCGCGAATCGACGGCGCGATCGACGCGTTTAAGCCCGATCTGCTCCACGCGCATTCGCCGGTGCTCGATGCGCTCGCCGCGTTGCGGGTGGCGCGGCGGCGGGGCTTGCCCTTGCTCTACGAGATCCGCGCCTTCTGGGAGGATGCGGCGGTGGGCAACGGCACCGGGCGCGCAGGCTCGCTGCGCTATCGGGCGACCAGGGCGCTTGAAACATGGGCGGTGCGCCGCGCCGATGCGGTTGCGGTGATCTGCGACGGGTTGCGCGACGATCTGATCGGGCGCGGAATCGATCCGGGCAAGATCCTGGTCTCGCCCAACGGGGTCGATCTGACCCTGTTCGGCGATCCGCCGCCGCGCGACGCCGCGCTTGCTGCCGAATTGGGGCTCGACGGGGCGGAGGTGATCGGGTTCATCGGCAGCTTCTACGATTATGAGGGGCTCGACGATCTGATCGCGGCGATGCCCGCGCTGGTCGCCGCACGACCGACGGCGCGGCTGCTGCTGGTCGGCGGCGGGCCGATGGAGGCGGGGTTGCGCGCGCAGGCCGCGGCGTCGCCGGTGGCCGATGCGATCCGTTTCGTCGGGCGCGTACCGCACACCGAGGTCGAGCGTTATTACAGCCTGGTCGATGTGCTTGCCTATCCGCGCAAGAAGATGCGGCTGACCGATCTCGTCACCCCGCTCAAACCGCTCGAAGCGATGGCGCAGGGCAAATTGGTTGCGGCGTCGGACGTCGGCGGGCACCGCGAGCTGATCCGCGACGGCGAGACGGGGACGCTGTTCGCCGCCGATGCGCCGCCTGCCATCGCCGAGGCGCTGGCCGGGCTGCTCGCCCAGCGTGACGCATGGGCCGAGCGCAAGGCGCGGGCACGCGATTTCGTCGAGCGCGAGCGTAACTGGTCATCAAACATTTCGCGGTACGAGCCGGTGTACCGACGCCTCGTCGAAGCCGCAGTCTCGAGTAGAACATGGTCGCATCCTTCCGCCGTCAACGCCTGATCCTGCCGCTTGCGCCGGTGGTGTCGGGGGCGCTTGGCCTCCTCACCGCGCTGGCATTTGCGGTGCTGCCGATCGGCGTGATCGAGCAGGGCGCGATCGCAAGCGGGCTTGCGGGCGTGCTGCCGGCCGCGGCACCGCCGCTTGGCATCACCGCGCGGATGGGGCTGATCCTCGCCGGTGGGGCGGGGGTTACCGCGCTGCTCTGGGCGGGGCTGTACCTTGCGATCGGCACGCGCGTTCTGGCGCTGACCTTTGGCGGCGACTGCCCCGAGCGCGATGAATTGCCCGTGCTGCGCCGCGCCGATGCGCATCCCGACGCGCCCGCACGCCGCCCGATTTCGGCGGCGCGCGATCTTGGCGAACCGACGATTGTGGACGAGCCCGCCGGACGCGATCTTCCCGACGATCTCGATCAGCCGCTGGCCGCGTTCGATCCGCAGGCGATTCTCGCCGTGCCCGCCGAGCCGGTGCGGCCGGTGGCGGCGCTGGCCCATATCAAGCGGCCGCAGGTGTTCGATCCCGGCGATCGGTTCGATACGTTCGTCCTCGCGCCGCAGGTCGTGTCGGCACCACCCGTGCGCCCGCGCCCCGAAGCGACGATCCATGCGCTGCTCGACCGGCTCGAACAGGGCATGTCGCGGCGCGACCAGCCGCTGCCCGCGCTGTGCACGATCGCCACCGACGACCGCGTCGATGACGCGTTGGGCGCGCTTCGCCGGCTCGCCTCGGCGCGGTGACACCAGACCGGCACGCCCGGCCAAGTTGACAAAGTTGACACGCTGGAGGGGGTATCGCGCCCCCGCCCCTGCTCACCAGTCCTCGACCGTCAGCGCCTGAAGATCGGCCTCGATCCGATCGGGGGAAGCGCGCATCGCCACGATCGTGAGATCGGCGACGAGATGCCCCGGCAGCACGAAGTCGCGCTCGGGCAATGTGGTCAGCCAATCGTCGAGCGCGGGAGTGAACGCGCCCGCCAGCGTCAGCCGATGCTGCACGCCGGTGAAGGTCGCGCTCGCCCAGCGGTTCCAGTCCGAACCGGTGATCGCGCAGGCGACGTTATCGGCGGCGGCCGCTGCGGCCAGCGCGCGGGTAAGCAGCGTCGCTGCGTCAGGCCCGCGGCTCATTGGTCGGCGCCCGTCAGCAGATCGAGCGCGGCTTCGATCCGGGCAATGGTGCGCGGCCCCGGTTCGCGCCCGCGCCGCATATCGCCGACCAGCCGCGGATCGTTGACCGCGATCCGCCCGAATTTGGTCGGCGGCATCGCCGTTTGCCGCAGAAACCGTTCGATCTTGCTCAGCATCATCATCCTTCAGACCCCGTTCCGACTCGCCATATGTTCTCAATTTGTTCTCACATTTCCAACTTGTCTAGGAAAAATCCTATGACTATGATCGCGGCATGGAATCGGACGATCCGCGGGCCGCGCTGGCGCGGCTGATCGCGCTGCATGGCGAGAGTTATGCGGCGCTATCGCAGCGGCTCGGCCGCAACCCGGCCTATCTCCAGCAATATGTGACACGCGGTTCGCCGCGCGCGCTGGCCGAGCGCGACCGCGCGACGCTCGCGGCGTGGTTCCGGGTCGATGAGGCGGTGCTCGGCGGCCCCGCGCGCGCGCCGCTGGCGGTGATGGTGCCGCGACTCGACGTCGCGGCCTCGGCGGGGCCGGGCGGGATCGTCGATGGCGAGCGCGCGCTGGCGGGCACCGTGTTCGATCCGGCGCTGATCCGCGCGCTCGGCGTCGATCCGGGGGGATTGTCGCTGATCCGCGCGCAGGGCGAGTCGATGATGCCGACGATTGCCGATGGCGACGAGATCATGGTCGATACCCATGACCGGCGGGTGACCTCGCGCGGGCGCATCTTTGTCATCCGGTTGGACGGTGTGCTGCTGGTCAAGCGTGTCGCGCGCGCTGGGCTGGGGCTGGCGATCCGGAGCGATAATCCCGCTTATCCGCCGATCGAGGATGAGACGGCGCGGCGGGCCGAACTGGTGGGGCGCGTGGTGTGGCTGGGACGGGCGCTGGAATAGATTGCGGCGTCATGCCGGAACACGTCCGGGGTGACGGATGGCCTACCGCTTGCGGTCGATCAGCCAGACCACGACCGCCATCGCGATCCCGGCGGCGAGGCCGACGAGAAAACCCTGCGTCGGTTGATCGAGGGCGAGGCCGCCGATGATGCCGATGAAGAGGCTGAGCGCGATCAGCGCGCCGCCCGCGACGGGAGATTTTGAAGGACTCGCCATGCGCGCCGCCCTGCCACGCCGCGCGCCGGCGCGCCAGCCTTGTGTTGCGGTGCGGGTCGATGGCGGCAGGGCGTGCGGCCGGCACGGTGCATTGAGGCAACGCCGCGCCGGAATTGCGCGATGCCGCGCCAAAGCGCTGTCACTCGCGATCGCACCCGGCTAGGACGGGGCCATGAAATGCGGGTCCGGGCGACACGGCGCGGTGTTGGGCGCTGCTACCTTGTTGTGCGTCGTCCTGGCGTCGCCGGCGCGCGCGCAGAGCAGCGGCGACAGCGCCGCCGCCGATCCCCAGACGGCCCCCGAGGCGGTGCCGCTCAATCCCGAGACGCCGCTCGCGCCGCTGCCCGGCCTTGGCGTCGACTGGCCCGATCTGTCGCTGGCGCCCGACGAAGTGGCCGTCGATACCGGCCAGACGAGCGATATTGCCAGCGAGACGCGCTACGGCTTCGCGATCGAGGGGTTGAACGGTGCCGAGACGCCGCTGCTACGCCAGCGCTTCGACGAACTCTCGACGCTGAAGGCGCACGATGGCGATCCTGCCAACGCCGCGCAGCTCGAACGGCGCGCGCGCGAGGATGCCGAATTGCTCACCACGCTGCTGCGCGGCGAGGGCTATTACGATGCGCGGGTGACGACCGGGATCGGCCGGCGCGACGGCCGGCCGCTCGTCACGCTGACCGCCGATCCGGGCGGGCGCTATCATTTCGCGGAGGTGTCGCTCGACGGCGTGCTGGCGGCGGGCGGCAAGGCCGAGGCGCTGCGCCACGCCTTCGGGGTGAAACAGGGCGATCCGGTCGATGCCGATGCGATCGCGGCCGGCACCACGGGGTTGCGCACCGCGATCGGCCGCGAGGGCTTTCCCTTCGCGCAGGTCGACGAGCCCGAGATCGTCGTCGATCACGCGACCCGCACGGCGACGCTCGATTTGTCGGTCATCCCCGGCGGGGCGCGGCATTTCGGTGCCATCACCACCCCCGAGGGCAGCATTTTCGACGGCGAGCACATTCAGGATATCGCGCGATTCGAACCCGGCGACCGCTATGACGCGGCCGAGGTGGAGGATTTGCGCCGCGCGCTGATCCAGACCGGGCTGGTTTCTTCCGCCGATATCACCCCGGTGCAGGGCAGCACCCCCGACACGGTCGATCTGGCGATCACGATGGCGCCCGCGCCGCCGCGCACGATCGCGGGCGAACTCGGCTACGGCACCGGCGAAGGCGTGCGGACCGAGGTGAGCTGGACACATCGCAACATGTTCCCGCCCGAAGGCGCGCTCACGCTGCGCGGGGTGCTGGGGACGCGCGAGCAATTGGGCAATATCATCTTCCGCCGCAACAATTACCATGCGCGCGATCGCGTGCTCACCGGGCAGGTCGCGCTCGCGCATATCAACCGCAATGCCTATGACGCGCGGACCTTTTCGGTATCGGGCACGCTCGAGCGGCAGAGCACGATCTTCTACCAGAAGGACTGGACCTGGTCGGTCGGCGCCGAACTGGTCGCGACCGACGAGCGCGACGTGATCCTGTCGACCGGCGCCCCCCGGCGGCGGACCTATTTCATCGGTGCGCTGCCGGGGACGCTGGGGTATGACGGATCGGACGATCTGCTCAATCCGACGCGGGGCTTTCGTATTTCGGGCCGGCTCTCGCCCGAGCTTTCGCTGTCGGGGCAGGTCTTTGGCTATGCCCGCACGCAAGTGGACGCCAGCGCCTACCAGCCGGTCAGCGATTCGGTGGTGCTCGCGGGGCGGGTGCGGCTGGGGACGATCCTGGGCGCGCCGCGCGATGCGATCGCGCCGTCGCGGCGTTTCTATGCGGGCGGCGGCGGATCGGTGCGCGGCTATGGCTATCAGGATATCGGCCCGCGCGACCCCAATAACGATCCGATCGGCGGGCGCAGCCTGACCGAATTCTCGATCGAGGCGCGGGTGAAGGCGTTCGGCAATTTCGGAATCGTGCCGTTCCTCGATGCCGGCAACATCTACACCTCGCCGCTGCCCAAACTGTCCGATCTGCGCTTCGGGACCGGGATCGGCGTGCGCTATTATTCGAGCTTCGGGCCGATCCGTGTCGATGTCGGCACCCCGATCAATCCGCAAAAGGGCGATCCGCGGATCGCGGTCTATGTCTCGCTGGGGCAGGCGTTTTGAACGACGCCGCCGATTTGCCCGAGACGGCGGCGCCGCGCGCCCGGCGGCGCTGGGTGCGGTGGCTGGCGGCGGCATTCGCGGCGCTGCTGGTGCTGGTGGGCGCGGTCGCCTGGATGGTCGATACCGATGTCGGGCACCGGCTGATCACCGACAAGGTGGGCGAATTGCGCCCCAAAAGCGGGCTGAGGTTCACGATCGGGCGGATCGACGGGTCGATCTATACCAGGGCAACGCTGGTCGACGTGCGGGTGTACGACCCCGAAGGGCTGGTGTTCGCCGCACCGCGCGCCGAACTCGATTGGCGGCCGCTCGCGTGGCTTTCCAACCGGCTGGTCATCAACCGGCTGATCGTGCCGTCCGCGACGCTCGCCAAGCTGCCGAAAACGCGGCCGTCGGGGGAGAACAAGCCGATCCTGCCGGGGTTCGATCTGCATATCGGCGAACTTCGGATCGATCGGCTGGCGGTGGCGCCGGCGGTGACGGGAATCGCGCGCGGCGGCCGGGTGCAGGCGCGGGCCGACATCGCCGCGGGCCGCGCGCGCGTTGGCATTGCGGCGGTGATCGAGGGCAGCGACCGGTTCTCGATGCGGCTCGATGCCGAGCCGGCACGCGACCAGTTCGATCTCGACGTGCAGGCCGAGGGCAGCGCCGACGGCGTGCTCGCGCGGCTGAGCGGCATCCGCCATCCGCTGGCCTTGTCGGTGACCGGCGACGGGCGCTGGGCGATGTGGCGCGGCACCGCGACCGCCCGCGCGCGCGACACGCGCGTGCTCGATCTCGCGCTCACCAACCGCAGCGGGCATTATACGCTGTCGGGGACGATCGCGCCGCACCTGATCACCAAGGGCAAGCTGCAACGGCTGACCGATCCGCAGGTCGAGATCAACGGCGACGCGACCTATGCCCATCGCCGTGTCGAGGGTGCCGTGTCGCTGCGCTCGTCGGCGCTGGCGGTGGATACGACGGGGACGATCGATCTCGCGCGCAGTGCCTATCGCAACGTGCGGCTGCGCGCGCGGCTGCTCAAGCCGCCCGCGCTGTTTCCCAACATGACCGCGCGCAATCTGGAGCTGCGCGCGATCCTCGACGGCGCGTTCGGCACCGCGAGCTTCGATTATCGGCTGACCGCCGATCGCTTCGCGTTCGACGATACCGGGTTCGAGGGCGCGCGGGCGGCGGGCAAGGGGCGGTTGTCCAGGGCGCCGATCACCGTGCCGGTGGCGTTTTCCGCCGCGCGCGTGACCGGGGTGGGCGATGTCGCTGGGGGCATCTTGCGCAATTTGTCGCTGTCGGGCGCGCTCAAGGTGACGAGCGCGTTCGTGACCGGCAACGATCTCAAGCTCGGCTCGGACAAACTCAACGGGCGGATCGACCTGCTGCTCGATCTCAGGACCGGGCGCTATGAGGTCAACCTCAATGGCGGGCTCCGGCGGTATCTGATTCCGGGGCTGGGCGTGGTCGATGTGACCTCGCGGTTGCAGGCGGTGCCGGGGCCGGGCGGGCGCGGCACGCGACTGGTGGGCACCGGGACCGCGCAGATGGTGCGGCTCGACAACGCGTTTTTCGCCAGCCTTGCCGGCGGACTGCCGCATATCGTGACGCGGCTCGAGCGCGGGACCGATCTGGTGCTCCATTTCACCGATCTGGTGCTGACCGCGCCCGACATCCGCATCACCGGCAATGGTATCCGGCGGCGCGACGGCAGCTTCCATTTCGAGGGCCGCGGGGTGCAGCGGACCTATGGCGCGTTCAGCATCGTCCTCGACGGGAAGATCGATCACCCGACGCTCGATCTCCATTTCGACGCCCCCAACGCGACGCTGGGGCTTGGCGATGTGACCGCGCATCTCGATCCGACCGCTCAAGGGTATGATTATACCGCCAAGGGGCAGTCGCGGCTGGGGCCGTTCACGAGCCATGGCGCGATCCTGCTACCGCCCGGCGGGCAGGGCCGGATCGCGATCGCGGCACTCGATGTCAGCGGGGCGCACGCGTCGGGCGCGCTCGATATCGTGACGGGCGGGTTTGCGGGCGCGCTCGACGTGGGCGGCGGCGGCTTTGCGGGCGTGCTGCGGTTCCGGCCCCAAGGCGGCAACCAGCGGATCGAGGGGCATCTCGATTTCACCCGCGCGCGGCTCGATGCGGCGACGCTCCAGCGCGGCAAGCTCGATTTCACGACCGTGCTCGATCCCGCGGGGGCGACGATCGACGCCACCGCGACCGGCATCGGCCTCAGGCAAGGGCCGCTCACGATCGGGCGGTTTGCCGCCGAGGCCAATCTGCGGGGCGGCGTGGGCGAGGTGCGCGCGTCGATTTCGGGATCGCGCGGGCGCGCGTTCGCGATTCAGACCGTCACCGAGGTCGATGCCGATCGCTATGTCGTGCGCGCGAAGGGCAAGGTCGATCAACGCGACCTCACGCTGCTGACCCCGGCGGTGCTGACGCGCGCGGGCACGGGCTGGCGGCTGGCGGCGACCAAGCTCGCGTTCGCGGGCGGCGAGGCGGAAGTCGACGGGCGGTTCGGGGGCGGCGCGGTGGCGTTCAACGCGCGCCTCGCGCGGCTGCCGCTGTCGATCCTCGACATCGGCTTTCCGGGGCTTGGCCTTGGCGGCAGCAGCTCGGGCACGCTCAGCTATGCCGCGACCGACGGCGGCGCGCCCACCGGCCGGATCAACCTGACGGTGCGCGGGCTGAGCCGATCGGGACTGGTGCTGACTTCGCGGCCGGTCGATCTCGGGATCGCGGGCGTGCTCGATGCCAACACCGCCGCCGCGCGCGCGGTGGTTGCCAGCGGTGGCCGCACGATCGGGCGCGCGCAGGTACGGCTGTCGCCGCTGGGTGGCGGTGGTGTGGCCGAGCGGCTGCTCAACGCGCCGTTGTTCGCGCAGCTGCGCTACAGCGGCCCCGCCGATACCTTGTGGCGGCTGACCGGGGTCGAATTGTTCGATCTGTCGGGGCCGGTGGCGATCGCGGCCGATGCGACCGGACGACTGGCCGATCCGCGGATTCAAGGCGTGGTCGATGCCAATGGCGCGCGGCTCGAAAGCGGGACCACGGGCACCGTCATCACCAATTTGCGCGCACACGGCGCGTTCAACGGCTCGCGGCTGGTGCTCACCCAATTCACCGGGCAGGCGGGCAAGGGCAGCGTGTCGGGATCGGGCGCGTTCGATTTCGCCGCGGCCAACGGGTTCGGCATCGATCTGAAGCTCGCCGCCGATCATGCCGTGCTGATCGATCGCGACGATATCGGCGCCACCGTCACCGGGCCGCTGCGGTTCGTCTCGACCGGATCGGGCGGCACGATCTCGGGCGACGTTGCGGTCAACGAAAGCCGTTATCAGCTCGGCCGCGCGACCGCCGCGACGGCGGTGCCCCGGCTCAACATCAAGGAGATCAACCTGCCCGGCGGCGGCGAGGAAGACGAGATCCCGGCCAAGCCCTGGACGCTTGCGGTCCATGCGAAGATGAAGAACCGGCTGATGGTGACCGGGTTGGGGCTGAGCAGCGAATGGAGCGCCGATCTCAATATCGGCGGCGCGCCCGACAATCCGGCGATCACCGGGCGGGCCGACCTGATCCGCGGCGATTACGAATTCGCCGGGCGCGAGTTCGAGCTCGACCGTGGGATCATCCGCTTTGCCGGCGAGGTGCCCGCCAACCCCGCGCTCGATATTTCGGCCAACGCCAGCGAAACCGGGCTCAACGCGACGATCCACGTCACCGGCAACGCGCAGAAGCCCGAAATCTCGTTCACCTCGGTGCCCGCGCTGCCCGAGGACGAATTGATGTCACGGCTGCTGTTCGGCACCTCGATCACCAATCTGTCGGCGCCCGAGGCGCTCCAGCTCGCCGCTGCGGTGGCGGCGTTGCAGGACGGCGGCACGGGCATCAACCCGATCAACGCCTTCCGCCGCGCGGTCGGGCTCGATCGGCTACGCATCCTGCCCGCCGATCCGCAGACCGGGCAGGGGACGTCGGTGGCGGCGGGCAAATATATCACCCGGCGGCTGTTCGCCGAGATCATCACCGACGGGCAGGGCTATTCGGCGACGCAGGTCGAGTTCCAGATGACGCGCTGGCTGTCGCTCTTGTCGAGCATCTCGACGCTGGGGCGGCAGAGCGCCAACGTGCGGGTGTCGAAGGACTATTGAGGGCGGGGTGCCTGAAGGGGTTTTGAGAGGGGGGTCGAATTTCTCCCGTCATGCCGGACTTGTTCCGGCATCCAACCCTCCTCGAGCGCCAGCGCTTGCGGCACGTTGGACCCCGGAACAAGTCCGGGGTGACGGGTAACGTCGGAAATTAGGGCGCTGCCGCCAGGGTTGCCGCGCGGGCGATGAGGCCGATCAGGCGGCCTTCGGCGAGCGCGGCATCGGGGTTGTTCCACGTGCCGCTGAGCACGTACCAGCCGCCCGCTTTGGCTTCGAGCAGCAGCGTCATATCGAGCACGCCGGGCTCCGACCCGCCCTTGTAGCCGACATAACGCCACGCCGACGCGGCATCGGGCGGGATGCCGGGATTGAGCCCCAGGATGCGGCGTGCCTCGGCGGCGGGGCCGGAGTCGGTGTGGCGCCGCAGCCAATCCATCATCCGCGCGAGATCGGCGGGGCTCGCATACCATTCGATGCCGAGCCGGTTGGGCTTGTTGTCCTGGAACAGCCCCGCAGGGATAGCGGAAATCGGCGCGGGGCCGACCTTGTCGGCGAGCAAGGTGCGGCGGCCTTTCTCGTCGAGCGTCAGCCATTGGTCGCCGAGTTTGCCGCCGTCGACGCCCTTCAGTTTGAACATCTCGAGCGTCGAGAGGAACGGCCGCATCCCGGCCGGGTCCTTGACCCCGATCACGGGGAGCATCGCCTCGACCTTCGCGCGGCCGAGCGTCGCGAGCAGGATGTCGGTGGCGCTATTGTCGCTCACCGAGATCATTCTGGTCGCGAGATCGCGGAGCGTGGCGATCGTGCCCTTGGCCTTGTCGGCATAGAAACCGCCGGGAAGGTCGCTGCCGTCGAGCGTGATCGCCTCGTCCCAATCGCGCTCGCCCGCCTCGATTGCCCGCACCAGTTCGGCAAGGATCACGAGTTTGAACGCCGAGCCGATCGCGAGCGGGCGATCGGGGTCGATCGCGGCGATCGGGGATGCGTCGGGGGCGTCGAGCCGGGTGAGGATGAAGCCGGTCTTGCCGGGCAGCGCGCGGACCGCGGCGGCGACCTCGGCGATCGATTGTTCGCCGCTCTGGGTGCCCGTCAGCCGCAGCCCGACGAAGCGGTGCGGGGCCTCGGGCTGAACCGCGAATTTGAGGCTTAGCGATCCCTTTTCGTAAGCGATCGTGGCGTCGGCGGCGTGCGCCGAGATCGGGGTCAGCGTGGCGACTGTTTCCGCGCGGCCGAGCATCTGCGTCACCTGCGCGATCGTCGCGCGCAACTGGGCTTCGTTGACCTGCGCCAGAAATTCGGGCGCGAACGCCGCGGCCACGTCGCCGCCGCCGTTGAGCAGTGCGACGAGATCGTCGGCGCGGTGTTTGAGCGCCGCATCATCCGCGGCGGCGGGGGGCGGGGCGGCCTGTTGCGCGGTCGCGATGGCGGGGGCCAGCATCGCGGCCAGCGCAGCCGCCAGAACGACGCGCCCTGAACGAAACCCGTTCGCCCTGCGCTTGTCGAAGAGCCGTTCTTTCCGGCGCGATGGGAAAATGAAGAACGGTGCTTCGACAAGCTCAGCACGAACGGGGTGTGGGTGGCGGTGCTGATTTTCGGCACGATATGCTGGCGGCAGCGGGGTCATCGGACGCATCTTATCCGGCCGTCACGACGTATCAACCGACTCTCGGAGTCTGTTTGAGAAATCGCGGAAGCGCGATTTCCGAGGCGGCACCGGCCCGCTCCCCCACCCCACCTCCCAACGGCAGTATACTGAATGGGAGGTGGGGTGGGGGAGCGGGCCGGTGCCGCAATGCACCGAAAGGTGCATCGAACCACATCTCAGGCGTCGATCGCTTCCTCGTCGAGCCGCGCGGCATTTTCCTGGATGAAGGCGAAGCGGTGCGCGGGGTTGTTGCCCATCAGCCGGTCGACCAGATCCTTGACGCCCGCGCGCTCCTCATATTCCTGCGGCAGCGTGATGCGCAGCAGGCTGCGGGTGGCCGGGTCCATCGTGGTTTCGCGAAGCTGGCCGGGGTTCATCTCGCCGAGCCCCTTGAAGCGCGCGACCTCGACCTTCTTGCCCTTGAACGGCCCCGCCTCGATCTCGGCGCGGTGCGCGTCGTCGCGCGCGTAGAGGCTCCTGGTGCCCGCCGTCAGCCGATAGAGCGGCGGCTGCGCGAGATAGAGATGCCCTTGCCGGACCAGTTCGGGCATTTCCTGGAAGAAGAAGGTCATCAGCAGCGTCGCGATATGTGCGCCGTCGACATCGGCGTCGGTCATGATGACGATGCGTTCGTAGCGCAGATTGTCGGTCACGCAATCCTTGCGCGTGCCGCAGCCGAGCGCCTGGATCAGATCGGCGATCTCCTGATTGGCGAGGATCTTGGCGGTGGTGGCGCTGGCGACGTTGAGGATCTTGCCGCGAATCGGCAGGATCGCCTGCGTCTTGCGATCGCGCGCCTGCTTGGCCGAGCCGCCGGCCGAATCGCCCTCGACGATGAAGAGTTCGGTGCCCGCGGGATCGTCGGCCGAGCAATCGGTGAGCTTGCCGGGCAGGCGCAGCTTGCGCGACGACGTGGCGGTCTTGCGCTTGACCTCGCGTTCTTGGCGACGGCGCAGGCGCTCCTCCATGCGTTCGAGCACATAGCCGAGCAGCGCGCGCCCGCGATCCATATGATCGGTGAGGAAATGGTCGAAATGGTCGCGGACCGCCTTTTCGACCAGCCCGGCCGCCTCAGGCGAGGTCAGCCGATCCTTGGTCTGACTCTGGAATTGAGGCTCGCGGATGAACACCGAGAGCATCAGTTCGGACCCCGTCATTACATCGTCGGCGGTCAGATCCTTGGCTTTTTTCTGCCCGGTCAGATCGCCGAACGCGCGCAAACCCCGTACCAGGGCCGCGCGCAACCCGGCCTCGTGCGTGCCGCCGTCGGGGGTGGGGATGGTGTTGCAATACCAGGAATAACTGCCGTCCGAATAGAGCGGCCAGCCGACCGCCCATTCGACGCGGCCCTGGCCGTCGGGGAAATCCTGCGCGCCGGAGAAGAAGTCGGTGGTCGCCGACGGCCGCGCGCCGACCTGTTCCTTGAGGTAATCTGCGAGCCCGCCGGGGAATTGGAACACCGCCTCGGCCGGGATGTCCTCGACGATCAGCTCGGGCGCGCATTTCCAGCGGATTTCGACGCCCGCGAACAGATAGGCTTTCGAGCGCGCGAGCTTGTAGAGCCGCGCGGGCTTGAACTGGAGGTTGGGGCCGAAAATCTCGACATCGGGGACGAAGCTGACCGAGGTACCGCGCCGGTTGGGGGTGGCCCCGAGCTTTTCGAGCGGGCCTTGCGTGATGCCGCGCGAAAAGGACTGGCGGTAGAGTTCGCGGTTGCGCGCGACCTCGATGATTGTTTTGGACGACAGCGCGTTGACCACGCTGACGCCGACGCCGTGGAGCCCGCCCGAGGTCGCATAGGCCTTGCCGGCGAACTTCCCGCCCGAATGGAGCATCGACATGATGACTTCGAGCGCGGATTTGTCGGGGAATTTGGGGTGCGGATCGACCGGCATCCCGCGGCCATTATCGACGATCGTGAGCCGGTTGCCGGCCTCCAGCGTCACCTCGATCCGGCTGGCATGGCCCGCGACCGCCTCGTCCATCGCATTGTCGAGCACCTCGGCGGCGAGGTGGTGCAGCGCGCGCTCGTCGGTGCCGCCGACATACATGCCGGGGCGCCGCCGGACCGGCTCAAGCCCTTCCAATACCTCGATCGACGAGGCGTCATATTCACCGGGGGCGGAGGGCGAGGCAGCGAACAGGTCATCGGACATGGCCGCAGCTATACGGGCGCGAGAGTCGGGCGCGCAAGCAGGCCGGGTATGGATTTATCAAGGCGGCGCGCATACATTCGAGCGATGGCAGAGGCGTCCGATCTGACCTACGAGCTGCTCAAGCGGATGCACGCCGAGTTTGGCGACTTCCGGCGCGACCTCGCGTCGATCAAGATGCGCCTCAGCTCAGTGGAGCAGCAGCAGGTGACGATCGCCGGCGATATTGCCCGGATCAATGTCGAGCTGGATGCGATCCGCGACGACGTGTCGCGCATCAAACGCCGTCTCGACCTCGCCGACGCTTAGGCTCACGCCACCAGTCGCGCCATGCCGCATTTGGCGCCGGTGACGCGGAGGTCGGCCTCGCCATATTTTACGCCCGCGGCGCCGGTGACGAGGTTGACCAGCCCGTCGACACCGGGGGCGAGCAGCGTGAGCTGGCCGCCGATCGCGCCGAGCAGCGGCCCCACCGGCAGCGGAATCCCGGCGAATACCGGCGTCAGCGTCATCTGCTGAGCGAGCGACTGCGCGACGCCGCCGACCGCGCTGCTGCTGGCGACCGATTTGGGGGTGCCGGCGGTGATGTCATTTTCCTCGAAGCGTACCGATTGCCAGTGTTCGGCCGCGCCCAGGCTGAGATAGGCGCGCGCCTCGATATCGAGCAGCAAAGTATCGAGCACCTTGGCCGGATGAAGCGCCACGGGCGTGGTGAAATCGTCGAGCCGCGCGGGATCGATGCGCGCGATCGCGGCGCGGCCGGGGTTGGTGCGCGCGGCCAGCGTCACGGTGCGCGCATTGGGCATCGGGCAATCGATCGCATCGAGCCGCGCTTCGGCGCTCGCCAGTTCGATGAACAGCGGCAGACGGAGCGTGGCGAGCCCGGCCAGCCCCGGCAGCGCGGTAGTGCCCGTCGTCGCCTCGAGATAGATCCGGGCCTGCGCGGTGCGGACGATCGGCGCACCGGTGTCGCCGATCGCGATCCATGGCGACTGCTCTTCGGGTTCGCCGAGCGCGATCGTCACCCTGGTGCTGGCGAGCCCTGCGATCGCGCCGCCGAGATCGAGCCGGATCCGGCGCGTGTTGCTCGATCGCTGGAGCAACGACGTGACCAGTGACAGCACGTTGAGCCGCGCGAGCCCCTCGGGCCCGGCCTGGGCATCGCCGAGCGGGCCGAGATCGATCAGGCGGTCGAGCGGCATCGTCGCGTTGCCGACCTGTGCGGCGAGCGCCCGCAGCGCGTCGGCGGTGGCCGAATCGGGGCTGACGGTCGCGGCGGCGATGAGCGCATCGCCGACCGAGACCGAGGTGCCGAGTAACTCGTCATAACTGTCCGCCGAGACGTGCGCCTGCGTGCGCAGCGCATCGAGCCAGGCGAACAGATCGATATCGGCGCTGGCGAGCGCGCGATAATCGAGCGCCTTGAGCGAGATGCTCGATCCGGTGAGCCCCGACAGCAGGGCATTGAGCACGCCGCCGTCGAGCGAGGCCAGTCGGCTGCCGATCGCGAAGCTCGCCATGCGCGTTTGCGCCGCGGTGGCCGAGCGCGCGATCGGAATCGTGCGATGCCCGAAGATCGCACCGAAATAGGTCGGTGTGGCGGCATGGAGCGTGATTCGCGCGGCATCGGCCGGGGTTGCGTCGGCGGTGTAGCGATCGGCGACGGGCAGCGCGGCATCGGCGCGATACTGGCCGGTGGAGGCGGTGACAGTGACCGCGCCGCCCAGATTGGCCGCGGTTACCGCGCGCCGGGCGGCGGCATCAGCGTGCGCGGGATCGGTGGCGGCGGCAAGCGCGGCGGCGTCGGCCACGCCCTGAAGCCGCCGGGTGGCGAGCGTCGCGCTGCCGACATCGACCGCGAGCGCGGCGGCGCCGATCGCGATCGGCATCGCCAGCGCGACGATCACGCCGATCCCGGCGTGCCGATCGGTGGCGGCGGCGCGGATCATGCCCCGGCCCCCGGCACGAGCACCGCGGCGTTGCGGGCGATCTGCGGCGACGGCATCGGCACCAGCGGAAACCGGATCAGCCGTGCGTCCGCGTCGACAGTGATGCGCACCGCGATCATTGCCCCCTGCTGGCTGACCGCGACCTGCATCGCGCCCGCGTCGATTTCGGGATTGGCAGCCGCGGCGGCCCCGGCGGCGTCGATCGCGAGCCGGCTGCGCTCGTCGGGGCTGAGCCCGGCGATCGCGGCGCGCGCGGCATCGTTGGCGATCTGCTGCACGCTGTGCGCGATCAGGAAATACTGGCCGTAGCAGACGAGCCCGAGCAGCAGCGTGATGAGCAGCGGCAGCACCAGCGCCATCTCGACGATCGCGACGCCGCGCCGGTCGGCGGCCAGAAAACGCGCAGGATGTTGCATGATATGCCTCCCGTAGAGGCGCATCATGGCGGCGTGTGCTTAGAGTCGAGACAAGCCGGCGTTACGCGGATTTACGCATTATGCGCGGCCGCCACGGCCTATGACGGGAAAGACCGCCGTTGCGGACAGGCGGGACCGCGCAATTTACGTTGCTTGACGTGGGCCGGTGATTGATGCGGGCCGGTGCCGCTTCGGAAAAGCGCGCTGCCGCGATTTCCCGAACGGCCTCCCGGATTCAGCGCGCGCGGGGGCCGCCGAACGGCAGCGGCGGCGGCGGGCGGCGATCGCGGCGCGGCAACTGCGCCTGATAGGCATGGCCGCAATGTTCGACGCAATAAGGGAAACCGGGGTTCACCGCTTCGCCGCAAAAGTGGAAATCCGGCTCGCCGGGGTGCCCGAGCGGCCATTTGCAGATCCGGTCGTTGAGATCGAGCAGGGTCGTCTTGCCCGCGATCTCGGGGCTCGGGCGCGCCGGCACGAGACGGCGCGGCGGGGCGGGTGTCGCGGGCGGCTGTTGTTCGCCCGGCGACTGACGGACGAAACCGCCGGGGCCGATCGAGCGCAGCACGACCTTGGGCTCCTCAACGGCGGCCGGTGCCCGCGCGGCGGCGGCCGCCTGAGGATCGGGCGCCGCAGCAGCGATAGGGGCGACAGGCGCGGGCTTGGGAGCGGGCTTGGGGGCCGGGGCGGGCGCAGGGGCCGGCGCGGCGGCCCTGGCGGGCTTCGATTCGGCCGGTGGCTTGGGGGCGGGCTTGGCCGCCTTGGGTGCCGCCGCATCATTCGATTTGACGGGCGACGGGCGCGATTGCAGGCCCAGCCGGTGCGCCTTGCCGATCACGGCATTGCGGCTCACCCCGCCGAGAATCTCGGCGATCTGGCTCGCGGTCATTCCCTTTTCCCACATCGTCTTGAGCGTGTCGATGCGTTCGTCGGTCCAGGCCATGGAAGTCCTCAAAGTGCTTTGCCGGGTTGCGGGCGGCTGCGGCAGCGATTACGCGATCGCAGCATGAGCAGCCAGCCCCCTTTCGGCGAGATCCAGTCAGCGGTGGCGAATGCCCCCGGCGTCCCCGTCATCAGGAACGTCAATTGGGGCGGGCTTCGCACGCTCTATGTGAAGGAGGTGCGGCGGTTCTTCAAGGTCCAGCTCCAGACGATCTGGGCGCCGGCGATCACGACGCTGCTGTATCTCATCATTTTCACCGTCGCTTTGGGCGGGCGCGGGCGTGCCGAGGTGATGGGCGTGCCGTTCGCCGATTTCATCGCGCCGGGGCTGATCGTGATGGGGATGCTCCAGAATGCGTTCGCCAATGCGAGCTTCTCGCTGCTGGTCGGCAAGATCCAGGGGACGATCGTCGATTACCTCCAGCCGCCGCTTTCGACTGCCGAATTGCTGGCGGGAATCGCGGCCGGCGCGGTGACGCGGGCGTTCTGCGTCGGCGCGACGGTGTGGCTGGCGATGGCGCTGTGGCCCGGCATCGACGTGACCCCCCACCATCTGTGGGCGATATTGTGGTTTGGCTTTCTCGGCTCGCTGTTCCTGTCGTTCCTCGGTGTGCTGACCTCGATCTGGGCGGAGAAGTTCGATCACGCCGCGGCGGTGACCAACTTCGTCGTCGCGCCGCTCGCCTTGCTGTCGGGCACCTTTTATTCGGTCGATCGGCTGGCGCCGGCGTTTCGCGCGATCAGCCACCTCAACCCGTTCTTCTACGTCATCTCGGGTTTCCGTTACGGCTTTATCGGCGTCGCCGATTCGCCGATCGTGATCGGCTCGGCGGTGGTGCTCGCGATCAACGTCGCGCTCGGCTTGCTGTGCTATGCGTTGCTCAAGCGCGGGTGGAAGCTCAAGAGCTAGGGCCGATCGACATTCAGCCTATGCGGGCCTGCAAATAGCGATTTTCCGTGCTTCCGGTGCTCACGTACCTGAAGTACGCTGCGCGCCGGGTCACGAAAAACCACTATTTTCGGCGACGCCTATGCTGAATGTCGATCGGCCCTGGGCTGAGTCGATAGCTTTCCGTCATGCCGGACTCGTTCCGGCATCCAACCCACGACGAGCGGCTGCGCTTGAGGCGCGTTGGACCCCGGAACAAGTCCGGGGTGACGAAATGAATGGGCGGTGAGCACGCTTGCGGCGCGATCGCGGTGAGCGGACGTGGTGTTGCGTCGGTCGGGCCGCAGTTCTAGAAGCGCGGCAGGGCGGCCGTCCGGGCTGCCCTTTGCTTTTTGAAATCAGGAGCCGTTCGATGCCTACACCTGCGCTGATGCCCGTTTACCCGCGGTGCGATGTGCGGCCGGTGCGAGGCGAGGGCGTCTATCTGATTTCCGATGACGGCCGCCGGTTCCTCGATTTCGCGAGCGGGATCGCGGTCAACGCGCTGGGCCACAGCCACCCGCACCTGATCGGCGCGATCCAGCGCCAGGCCGAAACGCTGATGCATGTCTCGAACATGTACGGCAGCCCGCAGGGCGAGCATCTGGCGCAGCGGCTGGTCGACGCGACCTTTGCCGACACCGTGTTCTTCACCAATTCGGGGGCCGAGGCCGTCGAGTGCGCGATCAAGACCGCGCGGCGCTATCATTATGCCAACGGCAATCCGCAGCGGCACGATCTCATCACCTTCAACAATGCCTTCCACGGCCGCACGCTGGGGACGATCTCGGCGACCAACCAGGCCAAGATGCGCGATGGCTTCGATCCGTTGCTGCCGGGCTTCAAATATGGCGCGTTCAACGATCTCGAGGGCGCGCTGGCGCTGATCGACGAGCATACCGCCGGTTTCCTCGTCGAGCCGATCCAGGGCGAAGGCGGGATTCGCCCCGCGACCGACGCGTTCCTGAAGGGGCTGCGCACGGCCTGCGACGAGCACGGCCTGCTGCTCGTGCTCGACGAAGTGCAATGCGGCTATGGCCGCACCGGCAAGTTCTTCGCGCACGAATTGTACGGGCTCACCCCCGATATCATGGCGGTCGCCAAGGGGATCGGCGGCGGTTTCCCGCTGGGCGCGTGCCTCGCGACCGAGGAAGCGGCCAAGGGCATGGTGTTCGGCACCCACGGCTCGACCTATGGCGGCAACCCGCTGGCGATGGCGGCGGGCGAGGCGGTGCTCGACGTGATCCTCGAACCCGGCTTCCTCGACCATGTCGTGGCGATGGGCGAGCGGCTGCGCGCGAGCCTCGAGCAACTCATCCCCAACCACGATTCGCTGTTCGAGAGCGTGCGCGGGCGCGGGTTGATGCAAGGGCTGAAGATCAAGCATCCGAGCCGTGATTTCGTGGCGCATCTGCGCGACCATCACGGGCTGCTGACGGTTGCGGCGGGGGACAACACCGTCCGCCTGCTGCCGCCTTATGTGATCGAGGAAGCACATATCGCCGAAGCGATGACCAAATTGTCCGAGGGCGCGCGCAGCTTCGTGCCGCCCAGCGACGATTGATCCTGCGCTGGATGATCTTTGTTTACCGTGATTTCCGAGTCGCCAGATAATTCCAACTGGCTCGAAATCACTCTAAATGCGCCGGTCGCCCGAGGCGTACCGGCGGGGGTTTGACGATGAGCTACAAGAATTTCCTGTCTCTTGCCGACGCCGGGGCGGACGGTATCGCCGCGATGCTGGCCGATGCGCTCGATCGCAAGGCGGCGCGGGCGGGCTGGCCCAAGGGCAAGGCCGATGCGGATGCGCCGCTTGCCGGCCATGTGCTGGCGATGGTGTTCGAGAAGAACTCGACCCGTACGCGCGTCAGCTTCGACATGGCGATGCGCCAGTTGGGCGGCTCGGCACTGGTGCTCGACGCGGCGACCAGCCAGCTTGGGCGCGGCGAGACGGTGGCCGATACCGCGCGCGTGCTCTCGGGCTATTGCGACGCGATCATGGTGCGCACCGACGATCACGCCAAGATCGAGGAAATGGCGCATTACGCCTCGGTGCCGGTCATCAACGGGCTGACCGACGCCTCGCATCCATGCCAGATCATGGCCGATCTGCTGACGATCATCGAAAGCGGCAAGGCGCTGCCGGGGCTCAAGGTCGCGTGGCTCGGCGACGGCAACAATGTGCTTGCCTCGATCATGGAAGCCGCCGGGCTGATGCAGTTCGACGTGGTGGCGGCATGCCCGCAGGGCTATCAGCCGTCCGATGCCGATCTCGCGCTGGGGCAGGGCCGCGCGCGCTGCGTCGGCACTGCGCGCGAGGCGGTCGAGGGCGCCGATGTGGTGGTGACCGATACGTGGATCTCGATGGGGCAGGCGCATGCCGAGACCAAACTCGCGGCGATGATGCCGTTTCAGGTCACGCCCGCGTTGATGGCGGCGGCCAGCCCGCAGGCGAAATTCCTCCACTGCCTGCCCGCGCATCGCGGCGAGGAAGTGGCGGCCGAGGTGATCGACGGCGCGCAATCCTTGATCTGGCCCGAGGCCGAGAACCGGCTGCACGCGCAGAAATCGGTGTTGCGCTGGTGCTTCGGGCAATTGGGGTGAGTTGCGGCGCGAGGGGCGCGTTCCTATCTCCCGGCCTTGCCCCATAACCCCGTTCGCCCTGCGCTTGTCGAAGGGCTGTTTTTCGTCCGGCCGGCGTAGACAGAGCGGGGCTTCGACACGCTCAGCCCGAACGGTATTTCCTGATGCATGAGAGCACGACAATTCCCGATCTCGACCGCGCGCTGGGCTTCACGATTCCGGCGCGGCAGGCGCGCGGGCGGCTGGTGCGGCTGGGGCCGGTGCTCGACGCGGTGCTGGCCGCGCACGCTTATCCACCGGCGATCGAGGCGCTGCTTGCCGAAGCGTTGACGCTGGCCGCGCTGATCGGCTCGACGCTCAAGGATGCGGGTGGGCAATTGACGATGCAGGCGCAGTCGGACAGCGGCCCGGTGCAATTGCTGGTGTGCGATTATCGCGGCGGCGAGGTGCGCGGCTATGTCCAGTACGATGCCGATCGGCTGGCCGAGATGCCCGCCGACCCGACTCTGTTCGCGCTGTTCGGCGCGGGCTATCTCGCGGTTACCTTCGATCAGGCGCTGACCGGCGAGCGCTATCAGGGGATCGTGCCGCTCGATGGCGATTCGCTCGCCGATGCGGTGGAGCGCTATTTCGTCCAGTCCGAGCAGATTCCGACGCTGGTGCGGACCGGGATGGGCCGCGGCGCCGACGGGCAATGCCGCGCGGGCGGGCTGTTCCTCCAATATCTGCCCGAGGGCGAGGTGGGGCGCGAGCGCCTCCATGCTCGGCTCGACCATCCCGAATGGGAGCATGTCGTCGCGTTGGCGCAGACGATGGGGGGGGACGAGCTTGCCGATGCGGGCGTGCCGCTCGAAACGCTGATCTGGCGGCTGTTCAACGAAGAGGACGAGGTCCGCGTGCTTGCGTCGACGCCGCTGGTGCGCGGCTGCCGCTGCTCGCCCGATTATATCGCGCAGGTGCTCGCCAAATTCCCGGCCGAGGAACAGCGCGAGATGGCCGACGAGCGCGGCGTGATCAGCGTCGATTGTGCGTTTTGCGCGCGCAGCTTCCCGGTCGCGGCGGTTTGACTCAAGCCGGTGCCGCTCTTGCGAAGCAGACCAAACACCAGCCGTTAACCGTGCGTTTACCCTGGCGGTGCTAGAGGCATAAGGGTGTCATTTGTGGGCACGCTTTTCTCCCTAGATGGTCCGCAAGGACTGGACTGGGCCGCTTTTTCAGGCGGCCCTCTTTTTGGTGGCGGCGATGGTGCGTCCCGTATCGGGATTGCGCGCGAGGCGGTCTGCTCCTAGCGAAGCGGGTCATGGCAACAGATTCTCCTTTTGCGGTCGCGCTGGTCTCGGGCGGGCTCGATTCGATGGTCGCCGCCGCGCGCGCGCGCGAAGACGGTTACCGCCTGCTCGCGCTGTCGATCGATTATAACCAGCGGCATCAGGTCGAACTGGCCGCCGCGCGCCGGATCGCGACCATGCTCGGCGCCGAACGCCATGTCGTGCTGTCGATCGATCTGTCGGCATTCGGCGGCTCGGCGCTCACCGCCGATATCGCGGTGCCCAAGGCGGGCGTGGGCGACGACATTCCGATCACCTATGTGCCCGCGCGCAACACGATCTTCCTCAGCCTCGCGCTGGGCTGGGCCGAGGCAGCGGGCGCGCGCGACCTCTATATCGGCGTCAACGCGCTCGATTATTCGGGCTATCCCGACTGCCGGGCCGAATTCGTCACCGCGTTCGAGGACATGGCCGCGCTGGCCACCAAGGCCGGGGTCGAAGGCGATCGCTTCGTGGTCCACGCGCCGCTCCAGCACCTGACCAAGGCCGACATCGCCCGCGAGGCGGCGCGGCTGGGGCTCGATGCGGGGCTGAGTTGGTCGTGCTACGATCCGACGCCGGACGGCAGGCATTGCGGACTGTGCGATAGCTGCCGGCTGCGCGCCAAGGGCTTTGCGGAGGCCGGCCTGCCCGATCCCACCGTCTATGCGGTCACGCCCTGAGGCTGAATCGATGACCTATGCCGTCAAGGAAATGTTCCTGACGCTTCAGGGCGAGGGCGTGCAATGCGGGCGCCGCGCGGTGTTCGTGCGCTTTGCCGGGTGCAATCTGTGGTCGGGGCGCGAGCAGGACCGCGCGACCGCGATCTGCCGTTTCTGCGATACCGATTTCGTCGGCACCGATGGCGCGGGCGGGGGCAAGTTCGCCGACGCGACCGCGCTGGTCGAGGCGGTCGAGGGCTTCTGGGGCGCGGCGGACGCGTATCGCTTCGTCGTGCTCACCGGGGGCGAGCCGATGTTGCAGGTCGATGAGGCGCTGATCGCGGCGCTGCACGCGCGCGGCTTCGAGATCGCGATCGAAACCAACGGCACCTTGCCCACGCATCCCGCGATCGACTGGGTGTGCGTCAGCCCCAAGGCGGGCAGCGAGGTCGTCCAGCGTACCGGCGATGAGCTCAAGCTGGTGTGGCCGCAGGCGGGAATCGACCCCGCGATGCTCGAAGGCTGGGACTTCCGCCATTTCCTGATCCAGCCGATGGACGATCCCGAGGCCGCGGCCAATCGCGCGGCCGCGATCGCGTTGGTGCTCGATCGCCCGCGCTGGCGGCTGTCGACGCAGACGCACAAGATGCTCGGGCTGCGCTAGGGCCGAGCGACATTCACCCTATGCGGGCCTGCAAATAGCGATTTTCCGTGCTTCCGGTGCTCACGTACCTGAAGTACGCTGCGCGCCGGGTCACGAAAAACCACTATTTTCGGCGACGCCTATGCTGAATGTCGATCGGCCCTGAGTATGGCGTGGCCCTGCTTGCGCAGGTTTACCGCTGCGCCAGGGCGACGGCAGGATAGGGCGCGCCGCAGCGCTTGGCGTTCCACAGATCCTTTTTGTCCCAGCATTCCTTGTCGAAGCGCGGGAGGCGCGGTTGGCCGACGAAAATCCGGCTGGGGAAGCGCTGTTCGCCCCACGGGACCAGGCTGTTGTGCAGTTCGCGCATCCGATTGAGCGCGACATCGCCCATCTCGCCGCGCGGTGCATAAATGACGTCGCGGCCGATCGACGACATCGTCTGGCAGAAGATGAACTGCGCCGAGACGGTCGAGAAGCTCGAATAGATCACGGTGTTGAAATGATCGAGCTTGGCTTGCCCCTGGCGCTTGTTCTTGCCGTTCACGCGCGTGAAATAGGCTTCCAGCGTGGTCATCGCCGCCGCCAGTTCGGCTTTGTGATCCTTGAGCATGGCATTGTAGTTCGGGCGCGTCAGCAGCGTGGGCTCGAACTCGCACTGCAGCGCGGCGACGTTCATCGCGGCGCGCAGCGTCCAGACCATTTCGGCGCGCAATTCGGCGGGCGTCGCCCCCGGCAGCGCCTGGCCGATACCGGGTTCGTCGCCCACCACGCGCGGACCGCTCAGATCGCGCGACTGGAAGAAGAATTGCGCCGATGCGGGCGCGGCTGAGAAGATCGTGATCGCTGCAACCGCCGCGGTCAGTATCCGTAACATGCTCATCCTATCCTCGTCCTGGCCGTTGCGCGCGAATCTAGAAGAATCGGGCACGCGGCCCAAGTCCTTTCTTCCCCGCCTCGAAATACCGGGGATCGTTTCGATGGCGCGCCTGGCTTTTTCCTTCCAAATCGAATCGAAAGGGCCGCCCGATCGCTCGGACGGCCCCTCAATCGCGTGGCGCCGCAACCGCGGCCGCCGGTGCGATCGCGATGCTTACATCGCGTTGGCGGTGGCGTCGGCCGCGTTCGCTGCAGCGTCGGTGGCGGCCGCTTCGTTGGTGAGCGCGGCGTCGTTGGCGAGCGCAGCGTCGTTGGCAAGCGCGCCATCAACCGCGGTCATGTTGTCGGTCATGGTGCCCATGTCGTCGGTGACATTCATGTCGGTGACGAGGGTGTTGTCAGTGGCCGTCTCGGTCTTGTCACCGCAAGCCGACACCGCGAGCGCGGCACCGGCGACAAACGTACCGATAACCAGCTTGGAAATGATTGCACGCATTTGTAGCTCCCTAATTAGTGGATTTGGACGACCGTGGCGGCCCTTAATACCCAAACCGGCGTGGACATTAGTCGGATATGGGGCGCCTCTCAAGCCTCGTTTTCGCGCGGTAATCCGAGAGTCTCGACGAATGTGCCGGTGTGCAACGCCAGAGCGGCGTCGAAAGTTGCAAAATCGGCCGTTTTTCCTAATTTTTCGACGCTCGTGACGGGATATTCGGCAAGGCCGCACGGCACGATTCCGCCGAAATGCGTAAGATCGGGAGCAATATTGACCGCGAAACCGTGCAAGGTGATCCATTTGCGGACGCGCACGCCGATCGCGCCGATCTTGGCCTCGTCGCCGCCGTCGCGGGTCCAGATTCCGATCCGTTCGGGCACCGGAAAGGCTTGAATCCCGAGGTGGGACAAAGCGGCGATCACCCAGCTTTCGAGCGCGTGGACATAGGCGCGCACGTCGCGCCCGCGCCGTCCGAGATCGAGCACGACATAGCCGATCCGCTGACCCGGCCCGTGATAGGTGTATTTGCCGCCGCGCCCCGTCTTATGGATCGGAAAGCGCGGATCGAGCAGGTCGGCGGGGTTGGCGCTGGTGCCCGCGGTGTAGATCGGCGGGTGTTCGAGCAGCCAGATCAATTCGCGCGCCTCGCCCGTCAGGACGGCGGCGGCGCGCGCCTCCATCGTCGCGACGGCTTCTTCGTACGGAATTGGCGCATCCGAGACGCGCCATTCGATGTCGGCAAGCGGTGATGTCACGTGATGCTCCTTGCCGCTTCCACGCGCGAGGATCAATCGCTAGAGCACATCAGCGGCACGATACGGGAGCGGCGATCATGGTCACGATGGGCACGGTCTGGGACCGGACGACGACGTTTCTCGGCGACCGCGCGGCGGCATTGCTGCCGATCGTCGGCTTGTTGATCTTCGTCCCGACCTGCCTTCAGAATATTGCGGAACCGGCGCTGGTCGGGGTTGGCGTGATGGTTGCGCTGGTCGGAATCGTGCTCGCGGTGGTGATGGCGTGGGGCCAGCTTGCGGTGGTCGCGCTCGCGGTCGAGCCGGCGGCGAACGTCTCGGCAGCGATGCAGATGGGCGCGCGGCGGTTGCTGCCCGCGATCGGCATCGGCCTGCTGGTCGCGCTGATCGTGGCGGTGCTCGCGGCGCCGCTGGGCATCGCGTTTCTTGCTTCGGGCGTCGAATGGGTCGCGATCGCGCCGGGGCAATGGCAACCGGCGACGCCGCTGTCGTCGGGGCTCAAGCTGTTCGTGGGGCTCTATTCGGTGGCGCTGGTGATCGTCGTGCTGTGGGGTATGGCGCGCCTGCTGCCGCTCAATTCGGTGGTCGTTGCCGAGCGGCGCGGCGTCGGCGCGATCGCACGTGCGTTCGGGCTTACCAAGGGGCTGGCGCTCAGGATCGTCGGCGTCGTCATTCTGTTTTTCGTTGTGTGGGGTGTGTGCGCGATGGCGGCAACGACCGTGCTGGGATCGGTTTTCCAGCTCGCCTTCGGGGGAACGGGGGCGATGACGCTGGCGACTGTGCTCACGGGAATCGTCAGCGCCGTGGTGACGACCGGCTTCACGCTTCTTGCCGCCGCATTCGCAGCGCAACTCTATCTCGCCGTGCGGACCGCCCGGGACATTCCAGCCGAGGCCGCATGACGCTCGATCTTGTTGCAATCCTGCGCAGCGCCTGGGCGCGGCTGCGCGCCGACCACGTCCTGCTGCTGCCGATGGCGGGGCTGACGATGTTCCTGCCCCAGTTCGGCTTGCTGCTGCTGGTCGAGGCGCCGACGCTCGAAAAGGGCGACGGTTCGACGGCGGCGACCGCGGCGCAGGCGCAGGTGGTGCTCGACTGGGCGGTCAAGAACAGCGGCTGGTATCTGGCGGCCTATTTGTGCGCCTTTTACGGCGTACTCGTGATCCTGTCGCTCTATCTCGATCGACGGCGCCCCGATCTCAAGACCGCGCTGGGCCATGCGGGGCGGTTGCTGCCGCGCTATCTGCTGTCGGTGGTGCTGGTCGGGTTGCCGGTGGGGCTGGGGATCGGCTTGCTGGGCCCGGTGCTGGGCGCGGCGATGGTGATCCTGCTGGTGCCCGCTTTCTACTGGATCGTGCGCACGATGCTGGCCGGTGCGGTGATCGTTGCCGAGCGACCGATCGGGGCGGCGCCGGCGGTCAGGCGCAGCCTTGCGCTCACGCGCGGGCACGGGCTCGTGCTCGCCGCGCTGATCGCGTTCGTCACCTTTGCCGGCGAGCTGGTCGCGCAGATCTTCGTCAGCCTCGGCGCGCTGATGACCGCGGCGGACGCGGCCAACCCGATCGCGATGGCACTGGTCGACGGGCTGGCGGCGATCGTCCAGGCGACCGCCGCGTTGCTGCTCGTGCTGATCCAGGTGGAATTCTACCGCCGGCTGTCGGCGGGGCAGGCTCCGGCCAAATAAGGGATTTGCGGCGCTGAATTGACGGGTAGCACGCCGGTCGCGCGCGGATCGGCGAAGGTCTCGATCGTGCGCCGGATCGGCGTGAATCCGCTGGCGCGGTAGAAGCCGAGCGCGCTGGGGTGGTCGAGCGAGCAGGTATGCACCCAGACCCGCGTGATCCCCCTGCGCCACGCCAGCGCCAGCGCCTGCGCCATCAGCCAGCGGCCATGGCCGTGCCCTGCCAGTTCGGGCACGAGGCCGACGTAGGAAAGCTCACACTGCGCCGCGTAGCGATAATCGAGTTCGAGCATCCCGACCTCGACGCCGCCGCGATCGACGACCGCGAACACCGCGACCTCGGGATCGTGAATGATCGCAAGCAGAGTGGCGTCGGCCATCACCAGCCGCGAAAACCACAGCCACGGCGCGCCGACGCGGCGGAACAGCGTGCGATATTTGTCCGCATCGGGCCGTTCCCAGCGCACCAGTTGCAGGGGTGATTCGGGAATCGGCCTGAGCGGGGGACGCCGGATCATCTCCAGCGTGGTGACGATCGTCGCCAACTGGTCGTGGGGGACAGCGATCAGCCCCATCGCAGGCCTTTCGATGAGCCGGCGCCAGTCATCCTCAGTCCCAGGTCGCGTGGGGCGGCAGGCTCATCAGGATCGCGTCGATATTGCCGCCGGTCTTGAGCCCGAACAATGTGCCGCGATCGTAGACGAGGTTGAATTCGGCGTAGCGCCCGCGCCATTCGAGCTGGCGTGCCTTGTCCGCCGCGCTCCATTCCAGCCCCATGCGTCGCCGCACGAGGGCTGGAAAGATATCGAGAAACGCGAGCCCCACATCCTTGGTGAACGCGAAATCGGCGTCGAAATCGCCTTCGAGATGATCGTAGAAAATACCACCGACACCGCGATGCACCTTGCGGTGGGGAATGTAGAAATAATCGTCCGCCCATTGCTTGAAGCGCGGATAATGCGCGGGATCGTGCGCGTCGCACGCCGCCTTCATCGCGGCGTGGAAATCGGCGGTGTCGTCATCATAGGGAATCGGCGGGTTGAGATCGGCGCCGCCGCCGAACCAGCGCCTGGTGGTGACGAGGAAGCGCGTGTTCATATGGACCGCGGGCACGTGCGGGTTGGCCATATGCGCGACGAGGCTGATGCCGGTGGCGAAGAATCGCGGATCTTCGCTGGCGCCATGGATCGATTTGGCGAAATCGCCCTCGAACGTGCCGCCGACGGTCGACACGTTGACGCCGACCTTCTCGAAGATCGTACCCTTCATCACCCCGCGCACCCCGCCGCCGCCGGGCGCGCCCGAGGGATCGGTGCGATCCCAGGGGGTGTAGACAAAGGTCGCGCCCGATCCGGCCTCGGCCTCGATCTTCTCGAAGGCTGCGCAGATGCGGTCACGAAGCGCCTCGAACCAGAGGCGGGTGGCTTGTTGTTGGGGATCGAGCTCCATGCCGCTGTCCATAGCCATCGCGCGCGGGGGCAGGGAAGGGGTCATTGTGTCTCGGTCGCGTGCGGCCAGCCATCGATCTGACGCAGCGCCTCGCCCAGCGCCATTGCGCCCGCGACCGCGACGTTGAGCGAGCGAAAGCCCGGACGCATCGGGATGCGTAGGGCGCAATCGGCGCGATCGTGGACCGCAGCCGGCACGCCTGCGCCTTCGCTGCCGAGCAGCAAGGTATCGCCGGGCGCGAACCGCGCCTGATCGAGCCGCACGCCGCCCACCGTCGTCAGCAGCACGATCCGCCCTGCGCCGGCTTCGAACGCCGCCCAATCGACGTGTCGCGTCACGTCGGCCTGCGCGGCATAATCCATGCCGGCGCGGGCCAGCGCGCGGGTCGAAAAGGCAAAACCCATCGGCTCGATCAGATCGACGGGCACCCCAAGGCACGCCGCAAGCCGCAGGATCGTGCCGACATTGCCCGCGATATCGGGTTGATAAAGCGCCAGACGCATGGGTTCTTGCCTAGCGCTTCGGTCGTCGCCGCGGCAAGAGACCACAAAAGCCATTGGCAAAGCGGCGCTACGGGCGCTATCAGGCCGCCGACCCCCGTGGGGACGGGGCGATCCGCCGGTTCGTCGCGGTCACGTCTCGCATGGGGCCACGTCGGGAATTTCGAAGTGCAAGGGCAGATGAATGGCAAGTGCTGACAATGCGATTCCGCCGGGCGAATCGCCCGAACCGTTTCTGGAGGAAGCGCACGATCCCCGCCGTCGGGATTTCATCAATATCGCTGCGGTGACGTTTGCCGGCGTTGGTGCGGGCGTTGCCGTGCTGCCGCTCGTCAACCAGATGAGTCCGTCGGCCGATGTGCTCGCGATGTCGACCACCGAGGTCGATCTGTCCAAGATCGCCGAAGGCCAGGCCGTGACGACGACCTTCCGGTCGCAACCGCTGTTCGTGCGCAATCTGACGGCGAAAGAGATCGCCGAGGCCGATGCGGTGCCGATGTCCGACCTGCGCGACCCTGAGACGCTCGAGCAGCGGACCAAGGAAGGCAAGAAGAACTGGCTGATCACGATCGGCGTGTGCACCCATCTGGGTTGCGTGCCGCTGGGCAACAAGGAAGGCGAGCAGCGCGGCGAATACGGGGGCTATTTCTGCCCCTGCCACGGTTCGTCCTACGATACGGCCGCGCGGATTCGTAAAGGTCCGGCACCGACCAACCTGCCGGTGCCCGACTACGCATTCACGTCCGATACGACGATCAAGGTGGGGGCGTAACAATGAGCTTTCCCTGGGCAAACCAGTACCAGCCGAAAAACCCGGTCATGCGTTGGCTGGACGAGCGCCTGCCGCTTCCCCGCCTCGCCTATAATGCTGTCGGCGCGGGCTATCCCGTGCCGCGCAACCTCAACTATTTCTGGAACTTCGGCGTTCTCGCCGGGCTCGCGCTGGCGATCCAGATCGTCACCGGGATCGTGCTGGCGATGCATTACGCCGCCGATGCCGATATCGCCTTCCTGTCGGTCGAGCATCTGATGCGCGACGTCAATGCGGGCTGGCTGCTGCGCTATGTCCACGCGACCGGCGCCAGCATGTTCTTCATCGTCGTCTATATCCACCTGTTCCGCGGGCTTTATTACGGATCGTACAAGGCCCCGCGCGAAATGGTGTGGCTGCTCGGCCTCGTCATCTTCCTGCTGATGATGGCGACCGCGTTCATGGGCTATGTGCTTCCCTGGGGGCAGATGAGCTTCTGGGGCGCGCAGGTGATCACCGGCTTCTTCTCGGCGATCCCGGTGGTCGGCGAATCGGTGCGCGTGTGGTTGCTCGGCGGCTTTGCGCCCGGCGACGCGACGCTCAACCGCTTCTTCTCGCTCCATTATCTGCTGCCGTTCGTGATTGCAGGGGTCGTCATCCTCCACATCTGGGCGCTGCACATTCCGGGTTCGTCGAACCCGACCGGGGTCGATGTGAAGGGCAAGCAGGATACGGTGCCGTTCCATCCCTATTACACCGCCAAGGACGGCGTCGGCGTCGGCGTGTTCCTGCTGGTGTTCGCGGTGCTGGTGTTCTTTGCACCCAATTATCTGGGTCATTCGGACAATTACATTCCGGCCAACCCGCTTTCGACGCCCGCGCATATCGTGCCCGAATGGTATTTCTGGCCGTTCTACGCGATCCTGCGCGCCTTCACCTTCAACTTCCTGTGGATCCCGGCGAAGCTGTGGGGCGTGCTGGCGATGTTCGCCTCGATCCTGCTGCTGTTCTTCCTGCCGTGGATCGACAATTCGCCGGTGCGCTCGGGCAATTATCGCCCCACCTTCCGCATCTTCTTCGGCATCCTGCTGGTCGATATCCTAGTGCTGGCATGGTGCGGCGGATCGGCGGCGACGCCGGGCTATGTGATCATGGGCCAGATCGCGTCGATCTATTATTTCGCGCACTTCCTGATCATTCTGCCGATTATCGCGCGCACCGAGCGGCCCCGACCGTTGCCGAACTCGATCACAGAGGCGGTGTTGGCGAAGAAGGGCGGAATCCAGCCGAGCGAATCCGCGACAAGCGGTGGCGCGGCGGCGTCCGAATAAGGGGCTATCAGAACAATGGTTCGTTTCTTTTCATGGCTCGTCGGCGCCGCCTTTGTCGGGGCGCTGGTGTTTGCGCTCGGCGGCACGATCAAGGGCCTTATCACCGAGCCGCCGCAGCCGACGGTGACCGAGGAGTTCCACAAGGAGCCCAAGCCGTTCAAGCTGGCGTCGGACGGGCCGTTCGGCAAGTTCGACAACCAGCAGCTCCAGCGCGGCTTCCTTGTCTACAAGGAAGTCTGTGCGGCGTGCCACTCGATCGATCTCGTCCATTTCCGCGATCTCCAGAAGATCGGGTATAACGAGGCCGAAGTGAAGGCGATCGCCAGCCAGTGGGTGATCGAGCAGCCGACGATCAACCCGGATACCGGCGAGGCGACGACGCGCAAGAACGTGCCGTCCGATCCGTTCCCCAAGCCGTTCGCGAACGACATCGCGGCGCGTGCGGCGAACAACAACGCGTTGCCGCCCGATCTCTCGCTGATCGTCAAGGCACGCGAAGGCGGGGCGCCGTACCTTCATTCGCTGCTGACCGGCTATGAAACGCCCGATCCCGAGATCGCGAAGAAATATCCCGATTTCGAGGTGCTCGAAGGGCTGCATTTCAACCCGTATTTCCCGTCTCTTGCCACCGCGATGGCGCAGCAGATCAACAGCGAAGGCCAGGTCCAGTATCTGGACGGCACCCGCCCGACGATCGACCAGATGTCGACCGACGTGACGGCCTTCCTGGTGTGGACCGCCGAACCCAATCTCGAACGGCGCCATGCCGCCGGTTTTGCGACGGTGCTGTTCCTGCTGGTGTTCTGCTTCCTCGCGTGGGGCGCCTATAAGAACGTCTGGCGCAACATCGAGCATTGATCGCAGCCCGCGCGCGATGCGTGGGGGGCGATTCGAAATTCAACGCCGGGTGGGGTCTCCCTCGCCCGGCGTTGTCGTCTGGAGCATGCCATGGCCAATGACGATCTGAAGGCGAAGATCCGCACGATCCCCGATTTTCCCAAGCCCGGTATCCAGTTTCGCGACATCACCACCTTGTTGCTCGATGCCGATGGGCTTCGCGAGACGGTCGACCGCATGGTTGCCGCGGTCGACGGGCCGGTCGATCTGGTCGCGGGGATCGAGGCGCGTGGCTTCCTGTTCGCCGCTGCGCTTGCCGTGCCGCTTGGGGCTGGCGTACTGCTGATCCGCAAGGACGGAAAGTTGCCCGGCGCCACGATCGCCGAAGAATATGCGCTTGAATACGGCACCGACAGAATCGCGATGCACGCCGACGCCTGCGCGGCCGGCGCGCGGGTGTTGCTGATCGACGATCTGATCGCGACCGGGGGCACCGCCCGCGCCGCGATCCGGTTGCTCCGCAAGGCGGGCGCGGTCGTCACCCAGGCGCGCTTCGTGGTCGATCTGCCCGATCTGGGCGGGGCCGAGGCACTGCGTGCCGACGGGATCCATGTGTCGGCGCTGGTGTCATTCGCGGGGCATTGAGGCGTCGGAGGGCGGGCGGATGCGGAACCGGCCGGAAACGGGGCGCGTTCTCGTCTCGTCGCGGTTCAGCCGCCGCTCATCGTTCCTGTGTTATTTCCAGAGCAACATCAGTGTTCCGCGTATCAGGAGAAACCCTCATGGCTATGTCACGTTTCGGCGTTATCGGCCTCGTTCTCGCGGCGGGAATCGGCCTGTCGGCTTGTGCGTCCGACGGTTATTACGGCGGCGTATCGATGGGCTATGGGGGCTATTACGGCGACCCCTATTATGACGATTATTACGGCGGTTACGGCTATGGCTATGCCCCGTCTTATTACGGTTGGTACGGCGATTATTATTATCCCGGCACCGGCATCTATGTATACGATCGCTATCGCCGTCCGCATCGCTGGACGAGCAGCCAGCGCGCCTATTGGAACCGCCGCGCCGCGCAATATCGCCGCGACAATCGCGACTGGCGTGGCGACCGCAACGGCAATTGGAGCAACTGGAACGGCGGAAATCGCAGGCCCGACAACGCGAATCGCGGCGATCGCCCGCGCGGAGACGGTAACTGGAATCGCGGCGATCGTCCGCGGGGCGATGGGAACTGGAACCGTGGCGACGGGCGGCGTCCTACCACCTCGACACCGCGCCCTTCCGCCCCCGGCGCGCAGGCTCCCCAGGGGCGCCCGCCGCGTGCCCAGTCACCGCGCGCCGGCAATCCGCGCGCGCATTCGCCGCGTGTCAACGGCCAGCGCGGTACCACGCCATCGCGCGGCGGGCGCGACCGTCAGCAGCGGTGATCGACCGGGCCATGCTCCGCTCCAGCCCCTGCGCAGCATAAGGACGCGGGCGCCGGGGGCGGGGATGGGGCTCCGCCCCGCGCTGCGCGACTCTGGATCGGCTTTTGTTTGCCGTTATTTCCGAGTCGCCAGATGATTCCATCTGGCTCGATATCGCTCTAGGCGGGTCGCGTCCGGACCAGCCCGATCGAGATGAAGCTCAGGACCGGCTGGTCGTGCTGGTTGAACACCGTCATGCGGCTGCGGAAGCTGCCCATTTCGGGGCGGCTGCGTGACACGCGCTTGTCGAGAACCTCGGTGGCGCACGACAGCGTGTCGCCGGGATAGACCGGCCTGAGCCAGCGCAACTCATCGATTCCGGGCGAACCGAGCCCCGCCTGCCGGTTGTCCTTCAGATTCTCGACCACCATCGACATCGTCATCGCGCAGGTGTGCCAGCCGCTGGCCGACAGCCGCCCGAAATGGGTTTCCGCCGCGGCCTCGTCGGAAAGATGGAATGGCTGGGGATCGAATTTGCCGGCGAATGCCAGCACCTCGTCGCGGGTTACTTCATATCGCCCGAACCGCTGTTTGCGGCCGACCTCGATATCCTCGAAATATTGCATGGTTCAGCGCTCCTTGGACTGGATCAGGATCGATGTGAACGGGGTATCGGTGCCGTCGACGGCGGCATCGAGCGGCATCGCCAGCAGATCGCGCAGCAACGGCTCGACATCGACATTGGGGAAAGCGGGCAGCGTCTGGCCGCGTGCGAAGGCGGGTCCGTGTGCGACGAACAGCGCCGCCATATCGGGTGCTTGATTGTCATAGCCGTGATTACCGCCGGTGAACGGGGTGGCCGGCGTGGTCGGCAGGATCGACCAGCCGGTCTCGGCGAGGCAAAGGAACGGCGGGACGCGGGGATTGGCGCCGTATTGGAATCGCGCCGGAATCGCGGCCTTGCGCCAGCATTGCATGTGTTCGTGGGGGGCAAGCAATGCGACGGCGAGTGTCGCGTCGTTGCCCTCGGTCGGCACGAGCGCGGCATAGGGGCCGCTTTCGACGATGCGATAAAGGCCGGGATCGGCCACGCCATCGAGCGCGATCACGCGGTCGCTCGAGGTGGCGGCCATGCCGTGATCCGAGACGATGACGAGATTGGCGGGCTGGCGCAGCGTGGCGAGGCCATCGACGAGCATCCCGATCGCGGCGTCGGCATCGGCGATCGCGGCGGTGGTACGGGCATCGTCGGGGCCGTAGATATGCCCGGCGGTATCGACGGTATCGACATACAGCGTCACGAAGCGCGGCCGGATCGCGGCCGGGCGCCGCAGCCAATCGAGCACCGCGTTGACACGCTGCGGATTGGCAATCACCTGATTGAACTGCTGCCAGTCCTCGGGTCGGGTGCCGCCGCTGATGTCGTGCGGCCAGGCCGTGGCGCGCGTGCCGCCCCACGCGACATTGGCGCCGGGCCAGAACATCGTCGCGGTGCGGATGCCTGCTTTTTCGGCATCGACCCAGATCGGTGAGGCCGCGTTCCACCAGAAGGGATCGTCGCTGGCCATGGTGAAGGTTTCGCCGGGGCGCGCGGGGTCCTCCATCCGGTTGGCGACGATGCCGTGGCGATCGGGCACCTCGCCGGTCACCAGCGACCAATGGTTGGGGAAGGTCTTGGAGGGGAAGGACGGCGTCATCGGCGCGGAGACGCCGGCGGCGGCAAGCGCGTTCAGCCGCGGTGTCACCCCGCGGTTCAGATAATCGGGGCGAAAGCCGTCGATCGACACGAGGATCGTCACCACCGGCTTGGGAGTCGCCTCGGCCGAAGCGAGCAGCGCCGACAGCGGCGGCGGCGGTGCGGCAACGATGCAGCCCGAGAGGCCGATGGCCAGCATCGCGGCAAGAACGGCGCGTAATCGATTCATCGGCGTCTCCCGGGTAGCCGTGGACCTGTGGCTCGTCCTTCTATGGCGTTCGTGACAATTTGGCGAACGGGCGGCGGGTGGAGGTAACACCGTGAACCGCGCCGCGCACCGACCAGATCAGGCGATCAGACGTTGAAGCGGAACAGCATCACGTCGCCGTCATGGACGACATAGTCCTTGCCTTCCTGACGCAGCTTGCCCGCCTCGCGCGCGCCCGCCTCGCCGCCCAATGTAACGTAATCGTCGAAGGCGATCGTCTCGGCGCGGATGAAGCCGCGTTCGAAATCGGTGTGGATTTCGCCCGCCGCCTGCGGGGCGCGAGCGCCGGTCGGGACCGTCCAGGCGCGCGCTTCCTTGGGGCCGACGGTGAAGAAGGTCTGGAGGCGGAGCAGCGTGTAGCCGGCGCGGATCACGCGCGCGAGACCGGTTTCGCTCAAGCCCAGCTCGGCCAGGAAGTCGCCGCGCTCATCGGCGGGCATGGTCGCGATCTCGGCCTCGATCGCGGCCGAGACCACCACTGCCTCGGCGCCCTCGGCCTTGGCCTTGTCGAACACGCGCGCCGAATAGGCGTTGCCGCGCGCCGCGTCGTCTTCGTTGACGTTGCAGACGTAGAGCACCGGCTTGGCGGTGAGCAATTGGGCTTGCGCGAACAGCCGTTCTTCCTCGGGGTCCCTGGGCTCGACGAGGCGCGCGGGCTTGCCCTCGCGCAGCAGATCGAGCGCCTGCCCCAGCACGCTCGCGGCGGCCTTGGCCTCCTTGTCACCTTGCTGGCCCTTCTTGACCAGATTGGGCACGCGCTTTTCGAGGCTTTCGAGATCGGCGAGCATCAGTTCGGTTTCGACCGTCTCGGCATCGGCGATCGGATCGACATGGTTGTCGACATGCTGGATGTCGTCATTCTCGAAGCAGCGCAGCACGTGGACGATCGCGTCGACCTCGCGGATGTTGCCCAGAAACTGGTTGCCGAGGCCTTCGCCCTTGCTCGCGCCGCGCACCAGCCCGGCGATGTCGACGAAGCCGAGCTGGGTCTCGATGATCTTGCCCGATCCCGCGATCGCGGCGAGCTGATCCAGCCGCGGATCGGGGACCGCGACGTTGCCGACATTGGGCTCGATCGTGCAGAACGGATAGTTCGCGGCCTGCGCCGCGGCGGTCTGCGTGAGCGCGTTGAAAAGCGTCGATTTGCCGACATTGGGCAAGCCCACGATGCCGCAGCGGAATCCCATGGATACGTCCTTCGATTGGTTGTTCGCGCGGATAAGGCGTTTCGCCGCGCGATGCCAGCCCGGCCCGGCCGGTGCGAGCCGATGATGCGCGTTCAGGCCGCGAAGTGCACGTGCCCCCGATCGTCGATCGGCCAGGCCGGGTTCCACGCGATTTCCCACGCATGGCCGTCGGGATCGGCAATATAGCCGCGATACCCGCCATGCGGCGGTGCGTCGGCGGCGCGCAAAACGGTGCCGCCGGCCGCCGCCAAGCGCGCGATCAGCGGCGCGACATCGGCCTCGTGCGCGACATTGTGCGCCAGCGCGATCGCCGACGTGCCGCGCGCGTCGCGATTCATATCGCCCTCGAGCGCCGTGGACAGCCAGGTCGCGAACACGAAGCCGTTCATCTGATAAAAGGCGATCTCGTCATTCTCGAACACCGGCGCCCAGCCGAAGCCGTCTGCGTAGAAGGCCTTCGATCGGGCGAGATCGGCGATGCCGAGCGTCACCACGGCGATTTGTTGCTGCGTCATGCGGGGCCTCCCTGGTTCATCAACGATAGTTGAAGCTGATGCTGATCCGGTCTTCCTCGGCCATGTTGGGCATCACCTCGTGGCGCAGCCAGCTTTCCCACAGGAAGATCGTCCCCGCCGCGGGCTCGGCATAAATGAAGGGCTTGAGATCCTCGGGCGCGTCATCGTGACGGCCGGGGGCGGCCATCAGCATCGCCAGCCGGGGGTCTTCGAGCTTGAGCGCGCCCGACCCCGGCGGCACCGCGACATAGATCGTCCCCGAGACGACGCTGTGCGGGTGGATATGCCCCGAATGCGTGCCGCCGGGTGCGAGTACATTGACCCACAGGCTGTCGAGCTTGAGCTTCTTGCCGCCGAGATCGAACGCGCAGTCCTTGGCAAAGGCGGCGACGTGGCGGTTCAGATGGCGCACCAGATCGCCGATCCGCGGATCGCGCCGTGGCAGATCGTTGAGCGACGCGTAGCTGGTATAGCCATGATAGCCATGCGCCTCGGACCAGTTCTGCCCGGCGACATCCTGTTCGGCGAGGTCGAGGCAGGCATCCTCAAGCTCGGCGAGCAAGGCGGTGTCGTCGAGGGCGGCTTCATAGAAGCGCGTGGCGAAAAGCGAGCGGGTGGGCATGAAAAGGCACTGGTCCTGACTCCCCGTTCATGCCGAGCTTGTCGAAGCACCGCTCTTTCTTTCACCGGAAGGGAAGAACGGCCCTTCGACAAGCTCAGGACGAACGGGAGGTGGTGATACAGGGTCTATAGCGCACCGACGCATGGACGTCTGCGATCAAATCATCATCCCGTCGCCTGCGCGATCATCCACAATGCCATCGCCACCATCATCACGTTTTCGGTCAGCGAGACGAACCCCAGCGGCACGTTGCTGTTGCCGCCGACGCACGCGCATTTGATGTCGCGCTTGTCGATATAGACCGCCTTGAACACCGAGACTGCGCCGATTCCGCCGATGAACAGCGCGACCGGGATCGACAGCCAGCCGAACGCGTGGGTGATCATCAGCACCCCGGCGCCGGCCTCGGCGAAGGGATAGATGTACGCATAGGGCACCCAGCGCTGCGCGAGCAGATCGTAATTGAGGAACATCGACGAGAAACGCTCGATATCCTGAAGCTTGAGCATCGCCAGCGCACACATGCTGAACGCGATGAACCATTCGGCGGCGCGGACCGTGAAGGGCGTGCCGAGCGTGGTCGCGCTCGTCGCCAGCGCCATCAGCGCGGTCATCGCGAACAGCGCGATGACGGGGGTGTAGGAGGTCGATCCCGGTTCGGGCACGTGCTTGCCGAAGAAGCGGCGCAGATCGTCATTGCCGCCGATCCGCTCGCCATCGATGAAGGTCTGCGGGGTCGTCTTGACGCCGTGCTCGGCCTTGAACGCGTCGGTGGCCTCGCGCGTCGTCAGCCATTTGTCCTCGACCCGATAGCCGCGGCGTTCGAGCATATCCTTGGATTTCAGCCCATAAGGGCAGGTGTGGCCGGGCATCACCATGCGATAGAGTGTCGCGGTCTTGGGGGCGGCCATGCGTGAATCTCCGGGCTTGGGCAGGATGCGTCGGGCGCCTATCTAGGGTCCGTACCAAGGTACGGTTCAAGGGGTTTCTCGATGACGACGATCGGCGGGCTGGCGAAGGCCGGCGGGGTGGGGGTGGAGACGGTGCGCTATTACCAGCGCCGCGGGCTGATGGAGACGCCCGCCGGGCAATCAGGCGTGCGCCGGTACGACGCGACGGACGTGCGTCGGTTGCGCTTCATCCGGCAGGCGCAGGCGGCGGGGTTCTCGCTCGACGAGATCGCCGACCTGATCGCGCTCGACGCCAGCCGCGATCGTGCGCGGGCCCGCGATCTGGCACGCGAGAAGATCGGTGCGCTCGATGCGAAGATTGCCGAACTGACGGCGGCACGGACGGCGTTGCAACGGCTGGCGCGCGAATGTGCCGCGTCGGATGTGGGGCCGTGCCCGATCATCGCGGCGTTTGAGGTGGGGTGAGGCTGATCGCCGCCGCGGGGATTACCCCTGCAACCGCAGCGCTACGTCGTTCATGAAGCGGGCGTCGTCGTTTTTCGTCAGCCACTCGGCTTCGGCGGCGATCGCGCCGAGCATGTCGGATAGGGGGGCGATATCGGCCTTGGGGTAATTGCCGAGGACGTAATTGTGGACGCGGTCCTTGTGGCCGGGATGGCCGATGCCGATGCGGACGCGGCGGAAATCGGGGCCGATATGCGCCTCGGTCGAGCGCAGGCCGTTGTGCCCGGCGGTGCCGCCGCCCTGCTTCACCTTGACCTTGAAGGGCGCCAGATCGAGCTCGTCGTGGAAGACGGTGACGTCTTGCGGCTCGAGCCGGTAGAAGCGCATCGCCTCACCGATCGATTGGCCGCTTTCGTTCATGAAGGTGGCGGGCTTGAGCAGGAGAAGCTTTTGGCTGCCCAGCCGCGCCTCGATCGCCCAGCCGGCGAAGCGCTTTTTCGGGGGCTCGAAATCGTGCACCCCGACGATCGCGTCGATCGCCATGAAGCCGACATTGTGCCGGTTCATCGCATATTTGGCGCCGGGATTGCCGAGGCCGACCCAGAGCTGCATCCGCTTGCTCCCTCAACCGCGCGGTGCACGGCCTGCCCGATGCCGGGCGGGGGTGGGGGAGGCAGGCCGCTATCAGGCGCCGCGCCTCCCCGACCCGGCCCCTCCCCCGCAGGAGAGGGGCTTGCCCGTTGGTCAGGCTTCCTTGGCGCCCGCGGCGGGGGCTTCGGCGTCGCCTTCGGCCTCGGTCTCGTTGTCGCCTTCGCTCGACTTGAGCGCCGACGGCGCGACGACCGTGGCGATGGTGAAATCGCGATCGTCGATCACCGGCTCGGCGCCCTTGGGCAGCGCGACCTTGCTGACGTGGATCGCATCGCCGACTTCGAGACCCTCGAGCGAGATTTCGATCTCGTCGGGGATGTGCGCGGCATCGAGGATCAGTTCGAGTTCGTGGCGAACGACGTTGAGCACGCCGCCACGCTTGATGCCGGGCGCCTTCTCTTCGTCGACGAAGCGCACCGGGATGCTGACGGTGACCTTGGCGTTCTTCGAGATCCGCAGGAAATCGACATGGACCGGCCGCTCGGTGACGACATCGAAGGTCACGTCCTTGGGCAGCGTGCGCTGCGGCTTGCCGCCGACCTCGACCATGATCACCGAGTTCATGAAGAAGCCGGTCATCAGGAGCTTGTTCAGCGCCTTTTCCTCGACATGGATCGGGGTGGGGTCCTGATTGTCGCCATAGATCACGGCGGGCACGCGGCCATCACGACGAAGCGAACGGGAGGCTCCCTTGCCAACCCGATCACGCGTCTCGGCAGCGAGCGTCAGCTGGTCGCTCATGCTAATTCTCCGAATACGAATGAATATATCTGCCCGACCACGCCTCCAGGGATGACCATGACCGGAACCGCGCGCCTATAGGCGAAGCCGTGGCGACAGGCAAGCGCGCGGGGTTGCGGTTTGGATAGACGCCGCACCGGCTCGCTTCCCCACCCGAGCACTCAACGCAGTATTCTGTGGGTGGTCGGGTGGGGGAGCGGGCCGGTGCGGCATTATTGATATTAATACGCGATCCGCGTCGCGATCAGATGGTGCTTGGCGAGATCGGCGCGCACGCTGTTCTCGCCTGCGAGATGCCCCGCGCCGACCGCGACGAATACCGTCCCCGGCTGCTTCATCCGCCCGGCGATCCAATCGGCCCAGCGCGCGTTGCGATCGGTGAGCATCACGCGTTCGAGTTCGGGCGAATCGGCGAGCCCCTCGTTCATCAGCGCGGCCAGCGCTTCGTCGTCACCGTTGGACCAGGCGGCGACCATATCGGCAAACATCGTGCCGGCGTCTTCGGTCGCGTCGATCGTGCTGGCCAGCATCGTCATCTGCGCGGGCTCGGACAGGCCGTCGAGATAGTCGAATTGCTGCGCGATCGTCTCAAGCGCGGTGATCGGCTTGCCCGCTGCCTGTGCGGCCGTGGTCAGCACCTGCTCGGGGCCATGGGTGGCCTCATAGCCGAGCTTCGCGAGCGAGGTCATCGTCAGCGACATCGCCGCGAGCCACGGGTCCATCCGATCGAATGCTCCGGGCGACAGGCCGTTTGCGGTCATCACCCTGGCATAAGCGGCGCGCTTGTCGACGGGCAGCCGCTCGGTCAGCGTCGGGCCGGTGGTCGTGATGCCCTTGGCGAGGATGAGTTGCTGGACGCTGGCGGGATCGTCGGGCTGGATGAGCTCCATCACCAGTTCGTCCGAGGCGTCGAACGCGGTCTTCACCGCGTTGTCGAACCACGACAGGCCCGGCTTGAGGACATGGACCGTGCCGAACAGATAGATCGTGGTGTCGTCGTCCTTGACCACCCACAAGGCGGGATCGGCATCGGTCGGCGAGGACGCCGCGGCGGTTGCGGTCGCGGCGGACGAGTCGGCGGCCTGCCCGCAGGCGGTGGCGGGCAGCACGAGGAGCGCGGCGGTCACGACGAACGGGAACAGCTTCACGGGCATCAACTCCTTGCGGATCGCGTGCCGCTTAGGGGCGTCGCGCGCAACGGTCCAGTCGTCCGCTTGATTCCGCACCCGCGTTCCGGCAAGGCACGCGCATCCTATCGCACTGCAACAGGCGCCCGCCCGAGTGACCGAGCCGTTGAGCTTCCAGCGCATGATTTTGACGCTCCATGATTACTGGAGTGATCGCGGCTGTTTGATCCTCCAGCCGTATGACATGGAGATGGGCGCGGGCACCTTTCACCCCGCGACGACGCTGCGCGCGCTCGGCCCCGATTCGTGGAACGCGGCCTTCGTTCAGCCGTGCCGCCGCCCGACCGACGGTCGCTACGGCGAGAATCCCAACCGGCTCCAGCATTATTACCAATATCAGGTGGTGCTCAAACCCAGCCCGGCGGACATTCAGGATCTCTATCTGGGCAGCCTGACGGCGATCGGGATCGATTTTACCACCCACGACATCCGTTTCGTCGAGGACGATTGGGAAAGCCCGACGCTGGGCGCCTGGGGGCTGGGCTGGGAAGTCTGGTGCGACGGGATGGAGGTGACGCAGTTCACCTATTTCCAGCAGATGGGCGGGTTCGATTGCCTGCCCGTCGCGGGTGAGCTGACCTACGGGCTCGAACGCCTCGCGATGTACATCCAGAACAAGGATAATGTGTACGATCTCGCGTATAACGACGCGGGCGTGACCTATGGCGACGTGTTCCTTGAAAACGAACGCGAGATGAGCACGTGGAATTTCGAGGTCGCCGATACCGAGGCGCTGTTCGATCTGTTCAAAAAGGCCGCCGTCGAATGCGAGCGCTGCCTCGACGCGAAACTGCCGCTCCCCGCTTACGAACAGGCGATCAAGGCGAGCCACGTCTTCAACCTGCTGCAGGCGCGCGGGGTGATCTCGGTTGCCGAGCGGCAGGCGTATATCGGCCGCGTGCGCGATCTCGCCAAGGGTAGCTGCCAGGCATGGATGGAAAAGAACGGGTGGGCGTCGTGATGGTGGCGGCACATCCTCCCCGGCGCGGGGGGAAATGATGGCTGATTTCCTTCTTGAGCTGCGCTCCGAAGAAATTCCGGCGCGGATGCAGGCGAAGGCGCGCGCCGATCTGGCGCGGTTGTTCGCCGCCGAACTGACGCATGCCGGGATCGCGGCGGGCGATATCGTCACCTATGCGACGCCGCGTCGCCTGGTGCTGATCGCGCGCGATCTGCCGCTGGAGACCGCCGCCGTCAGCGAAGAAACCAAGGGCCCGCGCACGTCGGCGCCGCCGCAGGCGCTTGAGGGGTTCCTGCGCAAGACGGGTCTCAGCCAAGACCAGCTCGTCGATCGTGACGGCGTGTGGTTCGCGGTGCAGGAGAAGCCCGGCCGCAAGACGGCGCAAGTGCTGGCCGCGGCGATCCCCGCGATCGTGCGCGCTTTTCCCTGGCCCAAGGCGATGCGCTGGGGCGCGGCCTCAGCCTCGACCGAGAGCCTGCGCTGGGTACGCCCGCTTCAGGGCATCGTCGCCTTGCTCGGCGAGGAAGTGGTGCCCTTCGCGATCGCGGGGGTCGCCAGCGGGGCGACCACGCTTGGCCACCGCTTCCACCATCCGGATGCGGTCACGATCGGTTCGGCGGCCGATTATGTCGAGACGCTGCGCGGCGCCCATGTGATCGTCGATCAGGACGAGCGCGCCGCGATCATCCGTGACGGGGCGGCGACGCTCGCGGCCGAGGCCGGGCTCGAACTGATCGAGGATGAGGGGCTGGTGGCCGAGAATGCCGGGCTCACCGAATGGCCGGCGCCGCTGCTCGGCCGCTTCGACGCGGCATATCTCGGCGTGCCGCCCGAGGTCATCCAGCTTACCGCGCGCGTCAACCAGAAGTATTTCGTGTGCCGGGGCAAGGACGGGAAACTTGCCAACGCCTTCGTCTGCACCGCCAATATCGTCGCGGCCGATGGCGGCGCGAAGATCGTCGGCGGTAACCGCAAGGTGCTCGCGGCGCGGCTTTCCGACGCCAAATTCTTCTACGAGACCGATCTCAACGTGCCGCTCGACGCGCAGGCGGCGAAGCTCGGGCAGATCGTATTCCATGAGAAGCTCGGCACGGTCGCCGACAAGGTCGAGCGCGTGGCGAAGCTCGCGCGCTGGCTGGTCGAGGAAGGGATCGTTGCGTCGTCCCCCTCCCGCGTGCGGGAGGGGCCAGGGGAGGGCCTGTCCGCTAGCGACACGCTTGCCCCAACAAGCCCTCCCCCGACCCCTCCCGCACGCGGGAGGGGGGAGTTGGCCGCGCTCGCCGAACGTGCCGCGCGGCTGGCCAAGGCCGATCTCGTCACCGGGATGGTCGGCGAGTTCCCCGAATTGCAGGGGCTGATGGGCGGCTATTACGCCGCCGCGCAGGGCGAGGATGCGGTGGTCGCCGAGGCGATCCGCGATCATTACAAGCCGGTCGGGCAGGGCGATGACGTGCCCACCGCGCCGGTGACGGTGGCGGTGTCGCTGGCGGATAAACTGGATACGATCAGTGCCTTCTTTGGCGTTGATTTGCCGCCTTCGGGTTCCAAAGATCCGTTCGCCCTCCGTCGCTCTGCGCTTGGTGTGTTGGCGCTCATTATCCAAAACGATCTTCGCCTCGATCTCGTCGATCTTCTGCGATTGGCGAGCATGTGGTTGCGTCATTCCGGCCATGATCTCACGGGCTTCGAGGGCAAGACGCGCGACTTCTTCGCCGACCGCCTCAAGGTGCAGCAGCGCGAGGCGGGGGTTCGGCACGATCTGATCGACGCGGTGTTTGCGCTCGGCGGAGAGGACGATCTCGTCCGGTTGCTCGCGCGGGTTCATGCGTTGCAGGCGTTCGTCACCACCGAGGACGGCGCCAATCTGCTCGCGGGGTACAAGCGTGCGGCGAATATCCTGAAGAAAGAGGGGTGGGATCAGCCCGCTTCCCCGTCGAGCGCGCAACCCGGTGTGGGGCCGGGAGCCAGCGCGCCACAGGGCGAAGCGCTTGCGGATGGTTGGATGCCGGAACAAGTCCGGCATGACGGAATCCTGACCTACGCGCCCGAGGCCGAAGAAGCGGCGCTGATCGCTGCGTTGGCGTCGGCGGCGCCGGCGGCTGCGCAAGCCGTCGCGGCCGAGGATTTCGAAGGCGCGATGGCGGCGCTGGCGACGTTGCGCGCGCCGATCGATGCGTTCTTTGAGCATGTGACGGTGAACGACGCCGACGCCGACAAGCGCGCCGCGCGCCTCGCGTTGCTTGCGGGCATTCGCGAGGCCGTGCACGGCGTCGCCGATTTCTCGAAGATCGAGGGCTGAGCGGGAGCGCACCGGACCATCGATTTCGTCGTTTTCAACGCTCTATCCGACATCGTGCCGGAACGAGCATAGACCGCGCCTATCGAGCCGAAAACGGCCGGCGCACAACCGTGGGGAAGGCAAATAATGGCGCAATATGTGTACCGTTTCGGCGGCGGTGTTTCCGATGGCGGCGCGGGGGACAGGAATCTCCTTGGCGGCAAGGGCGCGAATCTCGCGGAAATGGCGGGAATCGGCCTGCCGGTGCCGCCCGGCCTGACCATCACCACCGAGATGTGCACGCGCTATTATGAGGAAGGCGAGACCTTCCCCGATTCGCTGCGCGCCGAAGTCGCGGGCGGCATCGCGCATATCGAGGGCATCACCGGCAAGCGTTTCGGCGATGCGGCCGATCCGCTGCTGGTATCGGTGCGCTCGGGTGCGCGCGTCTCGATGCCGGGGATGATGGATACCGTCCTCAATCTGGGGCTCAACGACCAGACGGTTGCCGGGCTCGCCGCCAAGGCGGGCGACGAGCGGTTCGCGTGGGACAGCTATCGCCGCTTCATCCAGATGTATTCGGATGTGGTGCTCGGGCTCGATCACGGGGCGTTCGAGGAAGCGCTCGAAATCGCCAAGGAAGATCGCGGCTACAGCCTCGATACCGAGATGAGCGCCGACGACTGGAAGGGGCTCGTCGCCGAATATAAAGCGGTGGTCGAACGCGAATGGGGCAAGCCCTTCCCGCAGGACGTCAACGACCAATTGTGGGGCGCGATCGGTGCCGTGTTCGGCTCGTGGCAGTCCGAGCGCGCCAAGGTCTATCGCCGGCTCAACCATATTTCGGGCGATTGGGGCACCGCGGTCAACGTCCAGGCGATGGTGTTCGGCAATATGGGCGATACCTCGGCGACGGGCGTTGCGTTCACGCGCGATCCGGCAACCGGCGAAGCGGCCTATTATGGCGAATTCCTGATCAACGCGCAGGGCGAGGATGTGGTCGCGGGCATCCGCACGCCGCAATATCTGACCCATGCCGCCCGCGCGGCGGCGGGGGCAAAGGCCGCGTCGATGGAAGAGGCGATGCCCGAGACCTTTGCCGAGCTGGCCAAGGTCTTCCGGTTGCTCGAAGACCATTATCGCGACATGCAGGACATCGAGTTCACCGTCGAGCGCGGTACCTTGTGGATGCTCCAGACGCGCAGCGGCAAGCGCACCGCCAAGGCCGCGCTCAAGATCGCGGTCGATATGGCGACCGAGGGGCTGATCACCGAGGAAGAGGCCGTCGCGCGCGTCGATCCGGCGGCGCTCGATCAGTTGCTGCACCCGACGCTCGACCCGCAAGCGGTGCGCGACGTGCTCACCAAGGGCCTCCCCGCGAGCCCCGGTGCCGCATCGGGGGCTGCGGTGTTCGACAGCGATACCGCCGAACGCCGTGCCAATGACGGCGAGGCGGTCATCCTGGTGCGGGTCGAGACCAGCCCCGAGGACATCCACGGAATGCATGCCGCCAAGGGTATCCTGACCGCGCGCGGCGGGATGACCAGCCACGCCGCCGTCGTGGCGCGCGGCATGGGGCGGCCGTGCGTATCGGGGGCGGGTACGCTCTCGATCGATGCCAAGGCCCGCGTGATGCGGATCGGCCAGCGCGAGATCAAGGAAGGCGAGACGATCACGATCGACGGCGCCACCGGCGAGGTGATGGCGGGCGCGGTGCCGACCGTGCAGCCCGAGCTTGCGGGCGATTTCGGCACGTTGATGGTGTGGGCCGACAAGGTCCGCCGGCTCAAGATCCGCGCCAATGCCGAAACCCCGGCCGATTGCCGGACCGCGCGCGAATTCGGTGCCGAAGGCGTGGGGCTGTGCCGCACCGAACATATGTTCTTCGATGCCGCGCGCATCACCGCGGTGCGCCAGATGATCCTTGCCGCCGACGAGCAGGGGCGGCGCGCCGCGCTCGACAAATTGCTCCCCGAACAGCGGGCCGACTTCACCCAGATTTTCGAGGTGATGGCGGGGTTGCCGGTGACGATCCGGTTGCTCGATCCGCCGCTGCACGAATTCCTGCCGCACGAGGAATCCGAATTCGCCGAGGTCGCCGCAGCGGCCGGGGTCGATGTCGAGACGCTCAAGCGCCGCGCCGCCGAACTCCACGAGTTCAACCCGATGCTCGGGCATCGCGGGTGCCGGCTGGGCGTGACCTATCCCGAAATCTACGAGATGCAGGCGCGTGCGATCTTCGAGGCGGCGTGCGACGTTGCGGCGAAATCGGGCTCAGAGTCTCATGGGGCGGTGGTGCCCGAAGTGATGGTGCCGCTCGTCGCTACACGGCGCGAGCTGGAGCTGATGAAGGCGGTGGTCGACAAGGCCGCCGAGGCGGTGTTCGCGGAGCGGGGCCGGCGCCTCGATTATCTCGTCGGGACGATGATCGAACTGCCGCGCGCCGCGCTCAAGGCGGGCGAGATCGCCGAGGTCGGCGCGTTCTTCTCGTTCGGCACCAACGACCTGACGCAGACCACGCTGGGCGTCAGCCGCGACGATGCCGGCCGCTTCCTGACCACTTATGTCGATCGCGGCATCTATGCGACCGACCCGTTCGTCAGCCTCGATGTCGAGGGCGTCGGCGAACTGATCGAGATCGCCGCCGAGCGCGGACGCACGACGCGCCCCGACATCAAGCTCGGCATCTGCGGCGAGCATGGCGGCGATCCCGCCTCGATCCACTTCTGCGAGGCGCTGGGGCTCGATTACGTCAGTGCGTCGCCCTACCGTGTGCCGATCGCCCGGCTCGCGGCGGCACAGGCGGCGTTGAAGAAGCGCTGAGCGTTCGCGCCCGCCATCCCGGCCTGCGCGCCGGGGTGGCGGGCAGTCAGGTCAGGCGGCGGCGTTGCCTTCGCGCAGCATCCGGGCGAGCGCACGCCAGCGTTGCTCGCCGATCGTGCCGTCGGGGACGCCGATTTCGCGTTCGAGCGCGGTCTCGGCATTGGCCGGGATCGCCTCGATATCGGCGAAGCTGCGGATTCCGGCGGCACGCAGCCGATTGGCGAGCATCGCGTCGATGCCGCGAATCCGTGTCAGATCGTCATCGTCGCCCGCGCCGAGCCATGGGCCACGCGCCGGTGCGCCCATCGGGAGTGCGGCCGCGGGCACCGCGACGCGTGCATGGCCCAGCGCGGCATTCTCCCGCTCGAGCGCGTCGATCCGCGCGTCGGCCTGGTCGCGATAGGCGGCGTGCGCTTCGCGCTCGGCCTCGTAGCGGTCGCGCCATTTGCGGCCGCCGGGGTGGCTTGCGAGCCCGAACAGCCAGCCCGCGACCAAGAGCAGGGCCAGCACGGCATATTGGGTCGGCGTGGTGAACAACATCGTCGAGCGCTCCCAAGGGTTACGGGGCGTCAACGATGCGGCGTCGCCCGCGTTCCCTCGGGGGAGCGGGCCGGCGCCGCAAGCCACGCAAATGACTTACATCAATTGGTGAGCAGCGCGTCCTTGATCGAGCACGCCGCCGGCCCGAGGATGACCACGAACAGCGTCGGCAGGATGAACAGGATCAACGGCACCGTCATGATCGCGGGCAGCCGGGCGGCCTTTTCCTCGGCGCGCATCATCCGTTCGTTGCGGAATTCAGCCGACAGCACGCGCAGCGCCGAGGCGAGCGGGGTGCCGTATTTCTCGGTCTGGATCATCGTCGTCACGACGCCCTTGACCGCATCGAGATCGACGCGCTGGGCGAGGTTTTCGAATGCCTGCCGACGATCCGACAGAAACCCCAGCTCGATCGCGGTCAGCGTGAATTCGTCACCCAGCTCGGGATAGGCGCGCCCGAGTTCGCGCGCGACGCGGTGGAAGGCGGCGTCGACCGTCAGCCCCGCCTCGGCGCAGATGACGAGCAGATCGAGCGCGTCGGGCAGGCCCTTGCGGATCGCATCGGTGCGCTTGGTGATCTTGTTCTTGAGATAGATGTCGGGTGCCTTGTAGGCGAGGATGAACGCGCCGGCGACGACGCCGTAACGCTTGAGCGCGCTCCATTCGGCGAGCCCGCCCATGCCGTAGACCCATAGCGCCATGCCGCCGCCGATCACGATCGGCAGCACCAGCCGGCCGAAGATCACCGCAACGGCATATTCCTTCCGGCGGATGCCGGCCTGCATCAGCTTGATCTGCGCGGTCTTGACCTGGCTGTCCTGCAACACCTTGAGCGACGACAGGAAGCTGCGGATGCGATCGGTGGTCTGGTTGTGGCGCACCAGCTTGGCGCGGCGCTTCGAGGTCGAGGCGGTGATGCCCGCCTTCAACTGCTCGCGCCGGTCGTTGAGCGCCTTGACGCGCTTCGCCATCGGATCGCGCACGGTGGTGGCCGCGTAGATCGCGAGCAGCACCGCGAAGGCGGCGACGCCCGACAAGAGCGTCGCGACCCACAGAACGTCGACTCCAAGAAGGGTTGGTCCGCCGGTTTCAGCCATAATCGTCGCCGTCTCCCGTCAGATCTCGAAATTGACCATCTTGGCCATGATGAAGGCACCGATGCCCATCCAGATCAGCCCGCCGATGCCCGCGACCATCAGCCGCGGGTCGATGAAGAAGTTCTGCATATATTCGCCGTTGATCATCAGGATCAGGAAGAACACGATGAACGGCAGCGAGCCGACGATATAGGCCGAGGCCTTGGATTCGGACGACATCGCCTTGATCTTGAGTTTCATCTGCCCGCGCTGGCGCAGCACGGTTGCGAGGTTGGCGAGCGTCTCGGCGAGGTTGCCGCCGGTTTCGCGCTGGATCGCGATCGAAATGACGAAGAACTGGAATTCGGGCGTGTTGAGCCGGTCGGCGGTTTCCTGGAGCGCGACATCCATCGTGCGGCCGATCTTCATCTTGTCGGAAACCGCGCGGAATTCCTCGCCGACCGGGCCATCGACCTCGTTGCCGACGACGGTCATCGTTTCCGAAATCGGCAGCCCCGACCGCAGCCCGCGCACGAGCAGTTCGATCGCGTCGGGAAATTTGGCGGTGAATTTGTTGACGCGGCGCTGGATCGTCTTGCCGACCACGAAATGCGGAATGCCCAGCCCGAGGAATACGCCGAGGAACAGCCCGAGCAGCAGCGGCATACCCTTGAGCCACAGCACGAGGCCGACGAGCAGGGTGATACCGAGCGATACCATGCCATATTGGCCGAGCGTCCAGCTCTGGCCGGTCATGGCCAGCCGTTTCTTGAGCAGCGCCGGGCGCGGCAGCAGCCGCATCGCGGCGGCATCCACGCGCGTCGAGCGGTCCGCGGTAATCTTGCGCAGTCGAGCCTCGACCACCGCGGCCGCCGAACCCGAATGGCGTTCGCGCACGAGCTGGAGGCGGCGTGCGCTGGCCTTGGCCGGCGACGGGCCAGCGAAGGCGAACGCGACCAGCGCCACCACCACAAGGGCCCCTATGGCCATCAACATCAACGGCAAGATCGCCATGGTCGTTTCCGTTCTCCGGTCCGCCGCTCAGCCTGCCCGATTCGGACAGCGCGTCATTTCTTTTCGCGGCGCTTTGATATCAGCGCTTTCAGATCGGTGAATTTGCCGATCAGCGATGTACCCCTGGTCTTGGCCTTGTCGTCGTCGCCATCATCGCCGGCGTCGCTTGTGGCCATCAGGCGATCGGCGAGGTTGACTAGCGGCGCGATCGTCTTGCTGCCCTTGCCGGCCTCGGCCATCGGCTTGCCCAGTTTCGCCGATTGCGCGGCGGTCTTCTGGTCGAAGGGGACGACGTAATCGACCGCGCGTTCAATCGAGCCTTCGAAATCCTTGCGGCTGATCTCGAGCACGCTGGCGAGCGGTACGCGATTGGCAACCACGATGATCTGCACATGCGCGGCGTTCGATTTGAACCATGACAGGATGCGGATCGTGTCGCGCGCCGCCGCCAGCGTCAGTTCGGTGACGACCACCGCGACCTGAATCTCGCTGATGAGGTGCGGATGCTGGACGAGCATGCCGCGCGGCAGATCGACGATCGTGCATTCGAACGCCGTGCGCATCTCCTCCTGAAGCTGATAGAAAGCGGAGCCGTCGGTGATGACCGGCGAATTCATCGGGGCTTCTGCCGAGAGCACGGCGAGCTTTTCGCTCGCCCTGACCATCGCACGTTCGATGAACAGCCCGTCGATCCGGCTGGGATTTTCGATCGCGTCGGTCAGCCCGCGGCCCGGTTCGAGATCGAGCGCGAGCGCGCCGGTGCCGAAATGGACATCGAGATCGAGCAGGGCGGTGGCGCGCTTGCCGCGCTCGCTGAGCAGCCAGGCGAGCGAGGTTGCGAGCGTCGAGGCGCCCACGCCGCCGCGCGCGCCGATCACCGCGGTTGCGCAATGCGGCCGTTCGACCGAGGCCTCGACGGCCTTGGGGGCGTTGAGCATCGTCTGGGCGTGCGCAAAGGCTTCGCGCAGCATATCCGGGCTGAGCGGCTTGAGCAGGTAATCCTGAATCCCGCTGGCGACGAGATCGCGATAGAGCCGGACGTCGTTGACCTGCCCGGCCGCGATCACGATCGTCCCCGGCTCGCACACTTCGGCGAGCGCGTTGATGTCGTTGAGCGGATCGCCCGATTCGGAAAGATCGACGAACAGCACCTGCGGGCTTGCCGATACCGACAGCGATTGCACCGCGTTGCGCAGGCCGCCCTTGTTGACCTTGTCGACCGACCAGCCGACCTCGGCGGCGATCGGGCGGATCGCCTCAGCGGTGGTTTCGTCGCAGACGAAGGCAACGAACGGCTCGCGATTGCCGGCGCGCGCGGGATTCCAGGGAGCGTTCATCATTTGCCTCCGGTGGTTTCGGATTGCAGCCCGTTGGCGCCGGTCGGCTTGGCGGTGCGGAAGGTCTGGATCGCCTTGGTGGCGGTGGCCGGATCGACCGACGGCGCGCCCGGCTGGCCGCGCACCAGATCCTGCGGCCGCGCGACCATCGCGGCGAGGTTGCTGTTGACCGCGCAGCCGAAATTGGAGCTGAGGCTGCCGCTGAATTCGTGGTTGCCGAGGCGGCTGAAATCGGGGCAGCCGGGCACCGCCGCGGTCATGCGGGTAACGACGACGCGCATCGTATCCGGGGTCAGCGGTTGCAGCGACACCGCCGGCACATCGGCGACCAGCAGGCCGTAGCGCGCGACCTGCTGTGCGATCTCGTCGCGCGCCGGGGTCGCATAGGGCGAGGGGTCGTCGATCCCGACACTGTCGCCATAGCCGACGTTGAGCGAGGCGAGCCAACCGTCGAGCCGCCGGGCTTCACCCGTCGCCAGATGGCCGTTCGCGATGCTCAGATCGAAGGCGTAATCAGCGCGGGTGACGACGGGCTGGTGCACCGATTCGAGGCCGCGGTTGACCGTGCCCCCGCAACCCGCGAGCAGCAGCGCCGGCAGGGCCAGCGCGAGAGTGAGGGAACGCTTCGACATCATCGTCTCCACAGGCGCGATCAATTGAGGCTGAAGCCGGGCGCGGCTTCGGTTTTGGTCGATCCGGCGGCCAGCACGGCCTTGCGGTCGGCGGGCGCGGACGGAGGCGGCGTGCCCGGCGAAACCGGCGCGACCGCACCGATCGAGGGCGCGCCACCGGGGGCGGCGACGGTCGGTTTGGGGCGTTCCGCCCCGCTCTTGCCGCCACCGACATTGCCAAGCAGGATATGCTCGAGATCGGTCGGTTCCTGATAGCCGTCGGTGGGCAGCACGACCTGGTTGGCGTTGATCGGCTTCACCAGATACGGCGTGATTACGATCACCAGTTCGGTTTCGTTGCGCTTCCAGCCGTTCGAGCGGAACAGCGCGCCGAGCACCGGCACGTCGCCGAGCCCCGGGGCCTTTTCGATCGTGTTCGCGCGGCTGTTGCTGAGCAGGCCGGCGATGACGAAGCTCTGGCCCGAGCCAAGTTCGACCGTCGTTTCGGTACGCCGTGTCGTCAGCCCCGGCACCGACGTGCCGCCGACCTGAACCGCGTTGGCATAATCGAGTTCTGACACTTCGGGGCGGACACGCAGCGAGATGCGCCCGTCCGACAACACCGTCGGCGTGTAGGCAAGGCTGACGCCATATTGCTTGTATTCGACCGAGGTCGTGCCCAGCCCCTGGCTGAGCGGGATCGGGATTTCGCCGCCCGCGAGGAAGGTCGCGGTCTCGCCCGACAACGCCGTCAAATTGGGATTGGCGAGCGTCGTCACCTGGCCGCTGGTCTCACCCAGATCGAGCGACGACAGCACGTCGAGCCCGAGCAGCTTGCCCGCGAAGCCGAGCATCGTCTGCTGCGAGCCGCGCGAGAAATCGTAAGCGGTGCCGGGATTGGCCGGATTGATGATCTTGCCGGTCGCCAGGTCGTAGGGAACCTGCGTCGTCCCGCCACCCGGAAGCGGATAGGGGATGGTCGGATATTTGGAGACGTCGATCGCACCGATCGTGCCCGGCGAGCGGCCCGAACCGATCCCGAAGCTGAACCCGCCGGTGGTGTCGCGCGTCAACAGATTGGCGTTGAAATTCTTGATGAAGCTCTTGCTGACCTCGGCGATGCGGACCTGCAAATTGACCTGAAGCGGGGTCGCGGTGCGCAACCGGCTCAGCACCTGGGTCTTGTCGCCGACAAAGGCCTGGACGAGGCGTTCGGCCTCGGCCGCATCGTCGGGCGCGGCGACCGTTCCGGTCAACAGCATCAGCCCGTTCATCGGCGTCGCGGTGACGCGCGCATCGGGCATCGCCAGCAGCAGCATCTGCTGGACCGAATCGATGTTGTTGCCAACCTGGATGGTCGAGGAATAGACGACCTTGCCCGCCTTGGTGGTGGCATAGACCGTGGTTTCCCCCGGCGCCTTGCCGAAGACGTAGAGCTGCGTCGGCGAGCGGACCTGGACGTCGGCGATGCCCGGATCGGCGACGAACAGGTCGCTCATCGGTGCAGGCAGCGTCACCAGCCGGCCGCGGCCGGTGTTGATCTGGACGATCGCGCTCGGGCTGGCCGACACGGTCTGCGCGGCGGATGGTGCCGGGGCGGTGCCGAGCATCCCCGCGGCGAGCGCCACGGCGAGCGGCCAGCCGATCGGCTTGGACGTGATCCGCATCTCAGTTCTTCCCCCCAACCGGAACCTCGGTGACCGCGGTTCCGCGTGCAACCCGGACGACCGGGCCGGTAATGATCGCCTTGCCGACGGGAATGCCGGTGGCACCGTCGCCGAGCGCCGGCGGCGCCTGTTCCGTCTTGCCGGGCACCGAACTGCGCTGGAAGCGCGACACATCGGCGCCGGTCGAATAAGTGGAGCCGCCGGCGACCGGCTGGCTCGCGATTCGGAGCAGCATCGCCTTTTCGGCCTTCGGATCGCCATCGGGCACGTTGACGTCGCCCGAGGCGATCGCCTCTTCGAGCTGGGTCTGGTTGTCGGCGATCGAGCGCAGCGACAGCGAGAGCTCGCCGACGGTCTGCGCGACCGCGACCTGCTCGGCGATCTTGGGCGTGGCTTCGACGGTGACGGTCGAGAAGGTCTTGACCACGGTCTTGCCTTCTTCGTCGGTGGTATTGTCGGTGCGCTGGTCGGTCGCGAGCACGCGCAGGTTGCGCATCACCGTTTCCGAGACCTTGAGCGGCGGGCCGTCGCCGCCACCGGCAACGTCCTGTGTCAGCACCAGATCGACCCGGTCGCCTGGAAACACGAAGCCCGCGACCGCCGTCTTGGCGGAGACCGGGAAGGTGACCGCGCGCATGCCGGGGCCAAGCGCCGCAGCGAGGAAGCCGCGATCGCCGGGCTTGACCAGCGCGCCCTGCGTCACCGGCTGCCCGGCGGTGATCGCGTTGCGCACGACGGTGCCTTGCAGCGCGGTCAGATCGGTCGACGCCTTGAGATAATAAGCGTTGTCGACCAGTTCCTTCGGCCAGGGCTGAAACTTGATCGCGCTGGCGTCGAGAATCGTGCCGACCGGCAGCGCGCGCGTTGCCACGAGCACTTCGGGGCCGTCGATCTTCGCGGCTTCGACCGCGGCGGACGCGTTCGGGGCCGCGGCGCCGGAAATCAGGCTCCGCGCCATGAAAGCGGTGATCGCCGCAACGACCAGCGCGCCGACCAACAAAAAGACTTTCCTACCATCCATGACGCATCAGGCCTTTCGGACGAGAACCGGTTGAGCCGGCATTAAGCATGCAACTGGTTAAAAAGCGGTTCGCGAAGTGCGAGCAGCGCGGCGACCGCGATCGCGACGCCGTACGGAATTTCGAGCGGGGTCGTCGCGCGGCGCCAGCGATGCTCGATCGCCAGCGCCAGCGTGATCACGCCGCCCGCCAGCGACATCACCACCAGCAGCCACACCAATTGTTGAAGCGGGAACCACAAGGCGAGTGCGCCGATCAGCTTGACGTCGCCGCCGCCCATCCAGCCCGCCGCGAAGATCAGCACGAACACCGCGAACACCGCCGCTGCGAGCCCGAACTGGATCGCCATGTCGGGCCATGGAGCGAGTCCGCTCGAAATCCACCAGAGCGGTGCGATAAGCGCGATCGCCGCATTCTTCCAATTGGCGATCTCGCGCGTGCGCACGTCCTCGATCCCCGCCGAGACGAGGAGCAACGCGAGGCTGCCGAGCAGCGCCAATGACAAATTCCCCCAAATCATTGCATAAGCCTCTAGACGGGATGGCTTGCTAAAAAGTAACCACAGGGAAATGCTCGCTTCAGCGGATTTCAGGCGCCACCTTCCCGATGGCGCGATTGTCGATCACTGGACGGCGGCCGATGGCTGGCCGCTGCGCCGGTTCGACTGGCCCGCCGACTCGGAAACGCCGCGCGGCACCTTGTTCTTTCAGGGCGGGCGCGGCGATATTTTCGAGAAGTATCTCGAACTGTTCGCCCATTGGCACCAGCAGGGCTGGTCGATCATCTCGCTCGACTGGCGCGGGCAGGGCGGATCGGGGCGGCTCTCGCCCGATCCGCGCGTCGGTCATATTCGGCGCTTTGCCACCTTTATCGACGATTATCGCGCCTTCTGGGCGAGCCAGGCTCCCGAGGTGCCGGGGCCGCGCGTGTTGATGGGGCATTCGATGGGCGGGCATCTGGTGCTGCGCGCGATGGTCGAGGCGGCGGTGCGCCCCGACGCCGCAGTGCTGATCGCGCCGATGCTGGGCCTGGAGAGCCCGCTTGGCGCGCGTGGGGGCAGATGGTTCGCCCGGGCGATGGTGTGGCTCGGCAATCCGGCGCGCGCGGCATGGAAAACCAACGAGCGCCCGATCTCGCCCTCGCCGCGACAGGTGCTCCTGACGCATGATGTCGATCGCTATGCCGACGAACTGTGGTGGCGGGACCAGAAACCCGAACTCGCGGGCGGCCCGCCGAGCTGGCAATGGCTCGCCGAGGCCTTCGCCTCGACCGCCGCGGTGCGTGCCGACCCCCGGCTGGCGACGCTCGACGTGCCGACGTTGATGCTCGTTGCCGATGCCGACAAGCTGGTCGACCCCGTCGCGGCGCGTGCCGTCGCGGCACGCCTGCCCGATTGCACCCTCGTCGGTTTCGGCGGCGAGTCCGCGCATGAGATTTTGCGTGAGGTCGATCCGATCCGCGATCGCGCGATCGGCGCGATCGATACCTTCCTGGATGAGCGAGTGCCCGCCTGATGCGCTATGATATTGTGATCGTGGGGGCCGGCATCGCTGGTGCGAGCCTCGCGGCTGAGGTAGCGCCGCATGCGTCGGTGCTGTTGCTCGAAGCCGAGGAGGCTCCCGGCTATCACGCCACTGGCCGCTCGGCGGCCTTCTGGTCCGAGACCTACGGCGGGGCGTCTATCCAGCCGCTGACCACGGCCTCGGGCCCGGCGCTTCGCGAGGGCGGATTCCTGGACCCGCTCGGCGCGCTCGCCGTGGGGCGGGCCGAGGATGCTGCGGCGATCGACGCCTTTTTGGCCGAGTTCGAGGGCACCGGCATCGTGATCGAGCGGCGCGACCCGCACGAGGTCGTGCCCGGCCTTCGGCCCGGCTGGGATCTGGGTGTGTACGAACCCAATTGCACCTATATCGATGTCGCCGGGCTGCATGCAGCGTTTCTTGCGACCGCGCGCCGCCACGGCGCGGTGCTGGCGACGCAGGCGGCGCTCGAATCGGCGGCGCACGATGGGCATTGGCGGATCGAGACGCGCGGCGGGCGTTACGAGGCCGATATCCTGGTCGATGCGGCGGGTGCGTGGGCGGATGATGTGGCGATCCGCGCCGGCGTCGCGCCGATCGGGTTCCACCCCTATCGCCGGACGATGCTCCAGATTGCGACCGATCCCGCGCCGCCACCGGCGCTGCCGCATATCTGGGGGATCGACGGCTCGTTCTATTTCAAACCCGAGGCAGGGGGGCGGCTGTGGCTGAGCCCGCATGACGAGATCGAGAGCGATCCGTGCGACGCGCAGCCCGAGGAACTCGATGTCGCGATCGCGATCGACCGGTTCGAGCACGTCGTCGACTGGCGCGTGAATACGCTCGAGCGCAAATGGGCGGGGCTGCGCACCTTCGCCCCCGATCGGCGGCCGGTCTATGGCTTCGCGCCGCAGCAGCCGGCGTTCTTCTGGTGTGCGGGGCAGGGCGGGTTCGGGATCCAGACCGCACCTGCCGCAGCCCGGCTCGCGGGCGCATTGCTGCTGGGGCGGGTGCCCGATGTGCCGGGGGTCGATCCCGGTCTCTATGCACCCGGCCGCTTCGTTGCTAGCCTTCGTTGATCGACAACCGCGGGAGACACCCAATGGCGCACAAGTTCGAAATCTATCGTGACAAGGCTGGCGAGTATCGCGTCCGTTTCAAATACAATAGCGAGACCATGTTCTCGACCGAAGGCTATTCGAGCAAGAGTTCGGCCCAGAACGCGATCGATTCGTTCAAGAAGAACGGCCCCGGCGCGCCTGTCGAAGACAATAGCTGACCGTCACCGCCGCCCGGCCGCGATCGCCGCGTCGCTGGCGAGCGTATCGGCGCGTTCGTTGTCGGGGTGGCCGGCATGGCCCTTGACCCATATCCATTCGATCCGATGGCGCTCGGTCGCAGCAACCAGCGCTTGCCATAGATCGGCATTCTTGACCGGCTTTCTGGCGGCGGTTTTCCAGCCGTTGCGGCGCCAGCCGTGGATCCATTTGGTGAGGCCGTCCATCACGTAGCGGCTGTCGGTCGAGAGGATGACGTGGCACGGGCGCTTGAGCGCATTGAGCGCCTCGATCACCGCGGTCAGCTCCATCCGGTTGTTGGTGGTATCGGCGACGCCACCCGACAGATCCTTTTCGCGCGTGCCCGAACGGATCACCGCGCCCCAGCCGCCGGGGCCGGGATTGCCCTTGCACGCACCGTCGGTGGCGATCTCGACCCTGGTGAGTTCGGTCACGCAAACGCCCCGCGATGCGCGGCGTACCAATCGAGCCGCCGGACATAGGCGCGCGGATCCTTGCGCGTGACGAGCGCGTCGGCGGGGGTGTTGAGCCAATCCCACGCACGGGTCAGCGCGAAGCGGATGCACGCGCCGCGCGCGAGCACCGGCAGCGCCGCGCGCTCGGCCTCGGTCAGCGGCAGCACGCTTTCATAGCCGTCGACCAGTGCCCGGCCGACCGCGGGATCGGCGGGGGCGCCATCGGGATCGAACGCCCAGGCGGAATGCATCACCGCGAGATCGTAGGCGCGGATATCGGTGCACGCGAAATAGAAGTCGATCAGCCCGGAGACGCTGTCGCCGCGCATCAGGACGTTGTCGGGAAACAGATCGGCGTGGATCGCCGAGCGCGCGAGCCCTTCCGGCCATTTCCCGAGAACATCGGTCAATGCCGTATCGAGGGTGGTTTTCAGCCCCGGCGCAATGCCATCGAGATCGTCGCCGCAGCGTGCGAGCAAGCGCGGCCATTCGTCGGGGCCGAGCGTGTTGGGGCGCTCCAGCGTGAAATCGGCGAGCGCGCGGTGCAGATCGGCCATCGCCGCGCCGGCGGCGCGCGCCTGCGCGGGGGTGGGGTGCGTCACCGAGACGCCGGGCAGGAATTTGATCAGACACGCCGGGCGCCCCTCGAGTTCCTGGATTTCACGGCCCGTTCGATCGGGGATCGCCGGGGGCACCGGGTTGCCGCGGTCGGCGAGATGATCGAGCAACGCCATGAAGAACGGCAGATCGGCGGCGGCGACGCGCTTTTCGTAGAGCGTCAGGATGAAGCGATCCTGCGTCGTATCGACCAGATAATTGCTGTTCTCGACGCCCTCGGCGATGCCCTTGACCGAGACCAGGTCACCGACGTCGTAGCGCGTCAGAAAGGCCGCCAGCACCTCGGCGGAAACATGCGTATAGACTGCCAAATTCTGCCCCCTGCCGATCGAAATTGCGGTGCCGAAGGTTCCGAACGTTCCGGGAAAACGACAACAGCGGCCGTCCCTATCGCCGGGCGGTGCGCCGGGCCAGCCTCTTCATACCAGCGACGCCGTTTGTAGGACAGCGTTTGTGCGATACGGCCCGTTTGTTCCCGGAATCGAGCCGGGGTTGTCGCAGCGTCGCCCTTGTCGCGGCGTCGCAAGAAAGAACGGCCCTTCGTCAAGCTCAGGGCGAACGGCCTGCCGGGCTGGAGTCGGTGCCGCTATCCACGCTAGTGGATCACATTCTACGCGATCTCCAGCCCGCGCGGGAGCTTGAAGGACACTTGCTCGCGGATGGTTTCGACCTCGCGTTCGACGACCTGATAATGTTCGGCGAGCGAATCGACGAGTTCGCGCACGAGCAGTTCGGGGGCCGACGCGCCCGCCGTGACGCCGAGCGTGCGCACGCCCTTGAGCCAGCCGAAATCGAGATCGGCGGCGCGCTGGAGCAGGATCGCGGGGCGGCCCTGCCGCTCGGCGACCTCGACCAGCCGCAGCGAATTGGATGAATTGGGCGCACCGAGCACGATCACTGCGTCGCACGAGGCCGCGATCGCCTTGGCGGCGGCCTGCCGGTTCGAGGTGGCGTAGCAGATGTCCTCGCCGCGCGGTGGCTCGATCGTGGGGAAGCGGCGCTCGAGCGTCGCGACGATCTCGGCGGTATCGTCGACCGACAGCGTCGTTTGCGTGAGGAACGCGAGATTGCCGGGATCGGCGGGCGCGATCGCCTCGGCGTCGGCGACCGTCTCGACCAGCGTCATCGACCCCGGCGGCACCTGGCCCAGCGTTCCGATCACTTCAGGATGGCCGCGATGGCCGATGAAGATGATGTGCCGCCCGGCGGCGACGTGCCGTTCGGCCTGACGATGGACCTTGGAGACCAGCGGGCAGGTGGCGTCGAGATAGTCGAGCCCGCGCGCCTCGGCGTCGGCGGGCACCGATTTGGGCACGCCGTGCGCCGAAAACACCACCGGGGCGCCATCGGGCACCTCGTCGAGTTCCTCGACGAACACCGCGCCCTTGGCCTTGAGTTGATCGACCACGAATTTGTTGTGGACGATTTCATGGCGGACATAGACAGGCGCGCCGTGCTTCTGGATCGCGAGTTCGACGATCCTGATCGCGCGATCGACGCCCGCGCAGAAACCGCGCGGGGCGGCGATCATCAGTTCGAGAACGGGTTTGGTGGCATCGCTCATGACGCGCCAGCCTCTACGCGATTGCTTGCGTGCGCGAAAGCCGCTTCCTATGAAGCATCCCACCGGGTTGGCCCCAAGCGAACGGCCGCCCTTCGTCTGTCGAGAAGGTCCGCGTACCCGTGAAACTGAGCCAGATCGCCCCGATCGCCTTGATTCTGCTCGCCACCGGCTGTGCCCGGTCAGGCGACATCACCGCGGGCGGCATCACCGCTGTCCGCACCGCGTGCCCTGCGGTCGGCGTGCCGGCCGGCACCGGCGACATCACCTTGTTCAACCCCGCAAGCTCGGTCGACGCCAGCGCGCTCGACGTATCGGCGGTGATGACCAACGTGCGTTCGACCTGCGGCGACGCGGCCGAGGCGGCGGAGGTCGTGACCACGATCACCTTCGACGTGTTCGCGCAGCGACGCGATACCGCGGCCGCGCGCGACGTGACGCTGCCCTATTTCATCACGGTGGTGAACGGCGGCACGGCGGTCGTCGCCAAGCGGCTCGGCCATGTTTCGCTCCATTTCGAGGCGGGGGCGGCGCGCGCGCAGACGCGCGGCCAGGCCACCGCGATCGTCAACCGCGCGGCGGCGACGCTGCCCAAGGACATTCGCGACGAGATCACCCGCAAGCGCAAGCCCGGCGACGTCGATGCCGCGATCGACCCGCTGTCGCAGCCCAACGTCCGCGACGCGGTGCTGCGCGCGAGCTTCGAGGCGCTGGTCGGATTTCAGCTTACCGAGGATCAGCTCAAATATAATCTGACGCGCTGATACGGCATGGCCGATCCGCGCTGGGTGGCTGCACGGATCGCTTATGAGCGGGAGGTGCGGGCGCTGGCCGGTGAGGCGCGTCGTCGTAAGACCGATGGCGAATCGCTCGAAGTGATCGCACGCGATCTCGTCACGCGGCGCAACGCGCTCAAGCAGCGCTTCAGGGCCGGCGATGACCCCGCCATCGTCGCGCTGATGGAGCAGCGTAATCGGTTGAAATACGGTGATCCGATCGGGCCGGACGCTGATTGGTTGTTCCGCAAATACGGCAGTTGGGAAGCGGTGATCGCTGCGGCGTGCCGCCCGGCGCGAATCGCGTCGTCTTGAGCGTTTTGCGCCGGCGCACTACATTGATGGGCAGGAGATCGCGATGAAGTTGATCGAACTCGATGCCGGCAACGTCAGTCTGGAATATCGCCCCGAAGATGCGGCGGTCGTCAGGCGTCGCCTTGGCGAAGCGGGGCGATTGCGGGTGACCAAGGCTGCGACCCATGATGTCATCTCGGTCGCGGGGATGCGGTTCATCGCCATGAACGATTGGGATGAGCCCTGCCTCATCTCGCAATCGACCGCGGGTGCCGCCTTGTTGCGATCGATCGTTGCGCCGCGCGAAAAGCGGCAGGCTGTCGTTTCGGGATAAGCACCCCCCAAACGACGGATTGACTCGGCTTTTGCACTTCGCCAGAGCTTGCGGCGTCGATGGCGGTTTGACCGGCATGGGCACGCGCGGGAGAGCGATCTGGTCGGCAGGTCTGGCCGGGTCCGCCGAAGGAGCAACCGCCCCGGAATCTCTCAGGCACCAGAGACCGCGCGTGGCTTTGACACTCTGGAAAGCGCCTTCGGACCTGGTCCGGGGCCACCGAAGGGGTAAGCCGTTTCAGGTAAACGGTGAAAGCTCTCAGGTTCCGTGACAGAGGGGGCGGCGTAGCGGAACCGGGACACCGGCCGATGCGTCGTCTTTTCAGATAACGGAGGCCGTGCGTGCGCGACGAAACCGACCTCGACCCTATCGAGCCGCAGCTGTTGCCGCTCGACGCCTGGCACCGTGCGCAGGGCGCGCGGATGGTGCCGTTCGCGGGCTATATGATGCCCGTTCAATATGAAGGCATCATGGCCGAGCATCTGTGGGTGCGTGAAGCGGCCGGGCTGTTCGACGTCAGCCATATGGGCCAGCTGTTCCTGTCGGGCGAGGGGCTCGACGACGCGCTCGAGGCGCTGCTCCCGACGGACGTGAAGGGCGTGAAGCCCTTTACCCAGAAATATTCGCTGCTGCTGGCGGAGAATGGCGGGATTCTCGACGATCTGATGATCACGCGCTGGGAAGACGGCATCTACATGGTCGTCAACGGCGCGGTGAAATATGACGATATCGCGCATTTGCGGTACGAATTGCCCGACGAGATCACGCTCAACCAGATGGACGAGCATGCGCTGTTCGCGCTGCAGGGCCCCAAGGCGGCCGCGGTGCTCGCACGGCTGGTGCCGGGCGTCGAGGCGCTGGTGTTCATGCACGGCGGCCGGTTCGCATGGAATGGCGTGCCGCTGTGGCTCAGCCGTTCGGGCTATACCGGCGAGGACGGGTTCGAGATCTCGCTTCCCGCCGCGCACGCGCAGGCCTTCGCCGAGGCGCTGGTCGCCGAACCCGAGGTCAAGCCGATCGGGCTGGGCGCGCGCGATTCGCTGCGACTCGAGGCGGGGATGCCGCTCTACGGGCACGATCTCGACGAAGAGACGACGCCGATCATGGCCGATCTCGGCTTTGCGGTCGCCAGCAAGCGGCGGCGCGCGGAAGCCAATTTCCCCGGCGCCGCGCGCATCCTGATCGAGCGCGAGCAGGGCGCGATCGTCAAGCGCGTCGGGTTGGTGGTCGATGGCCGCCAGCCGGTGCGCGAGGGCGCCGCGGTGCTCGATAGCGACGGCTCGACGGTCGGCAAGGTCACCTCGGGCGGGTTCGCGCCGACGCTCGGGGTGCCGATCGCGATGGCCTATGTGCCGCTCGCGATGGCCGCGCCCGGCACCCGCATCCAGCTTACCCAGCGCGGCAAGGTCCATGAAGCGACCGTCGCGACGACACCGTTCGTTCCCCACCGCTACGTCCGAGGAGCAGCGCAATGAGCCGATATTTCACCGAAGATCACGAATGGGTCGATGTCGATGGCGACACCGGCACCGTCGGGATCACCGATTATGCCCAGGGCCAGTTGGGCGACATCGTGTTCGTCGACGTGCCCGACGAGGGCAGGACCTTCGCCAAGGGCGACGACGCCGCGGTGGTCGAATCGGTCAAGGCCGCGTCGGACATCTATGCGCCCGTCTCGGGCAGCGTGATCGAGGGCAATGCCGCGCTCGGCGATACGCCGGGGCTCGTCAACGAGGATGCCGAGGGCGAGGGCTGGATGTTCAGGCTGACGCTGAGCGATCCGGACGAACTCAAGGCGTTGATGGACGAGAGCGCCTATGAGGCGTTCGTCGCGAAATTGTGATCAGATTCTCCCCTCCCTTTCAAGGGAGGGGCCGGGGGTGGGTGGCGAGCGCATGCGAGCCTCCGACGCCTGCCTCCACAGCACCGCCGGGGCATCGAGCCCCGACGCTGCTCACCCACCCCTAGCCCCTCCCTTGAAAGGGAGGGGGAGACGAGATGATGCGCTACCTGCCCCTTACGCCTGACGACCGCCGGGCGATGCTTGCCACGATCGGCGCGGAATCGATCGATGACCTGTTCGTGGATGTGCCCGCTTCGGCCCGGCTCGACGGGCCGATTCGCGATCTGCCGATGCACGCCTCCGAACTGGCGGTCGAGCGGCACATGGCGGCGCTTGCGCGCAAGAATGTGGTGGCGGGCGATGTGCCGTTCTTCCTCGGCGCGGGGGCGTATCGGCATCATGTGCCCGCCTCGGTCGATCATCTGATCCAGCGCGGCGAGTTTCTGACCGCGTACACGCCGTACCAGCCCGAGATCGCGCAGGGCACGTTGCAGATGCTGTTCGAGTTCCAGACGCAGGTCGCGCGGCTGCTCGGCACCGATGTCGCCAATGCGTCGATGTACGACGGCTCGACCGCGTGCTGGGAAGCGATCGGGATGGCGCGGCGGATCACGCGGCGCGGCAAGGCGATCCTGTCGTCGGGGCTGCACCCGCATTATGTGTCGGTTGCGCGGACGATGGCGCGGTTTACCGGCGACGTGTTGGAGACCGCCGCGCCGACCTTCGATGCCGCGCCCGATACCGCCGCGCTGATCGACCGGATCGACGACGAGACGTCGTGCGTCGTGGTGCAATATCCCGATATTCTGGGCCGGATCGGCGACCTTTCGGCGCTGGCTGCCGCGTGCCACGCGAAGAAGGCGCTGCTGATCGCGGTGGTCACCGAGCCGGTGGCGCTCGGCGCGCTCAAATCCCCCGGCGAGATGGATGCCGATATCGTCGTCGGCGAGGGGCAATCGATCGGCGTCGGGCTGCAATTCGGCGGGCCCTATGTCGGGCTGTTCGGGTGCAAGCAGCAATATGTTCGGCAGATGCCGGGGCGGCTGTGCGGCGAGACGGTCGACGCCGACGGCAAGCGCGGTTTCGTGCTGACGCTTTCGACGCGCGAGCAGCATATCCGGCGCGAAAAGGCGACCTCGAACATCTGCACCAACAGCGGATTGTGCGCGCTGGCCTTCTCGATCCACATGACCCTGCTGGGCGAGGCGGGGCTGCGCACGCTGGCGGCGGTGAACCATGCGGGCGCGGTGGCGGCGGCCGAACGGCTGGCCCAGGTGCCCGGCGTCGAGCTCGTCAACACAAGCTTCTTCAACGAATTCACGCTGAAATTGTCGAAGGAAGCGCGCCCCGTGGTGCGCGCGCTCGCCGATCGCGGGGTGCTGGCGGGGGTGTCGCTCGGGCGGCTCTATCCCGAGGTGGCGGCGCTCGCGAACGGGCTCGTCGTCGCGGTGACCGAAACCACCACGCGCGAGGATGTCGAAACCTTCGCCGTCGAGCTTGAGGAGGTGCTGGCATGAGCGTCAACCGGAGCGGCTGGCGCCCCGAAGCGCCGCAGGCGGGGGGCGTCGATGCCCCGACCTTCACCGGCAACCGCGCGCTGATGCTCGACGAACCGCTGATCTTCGAGATCGGCTCGACCGCGACGACGGGGGTCGATATTCCCGAGATCGCGACGGGGCCGAGCCGGCTGGCAGGGCTCGAGCGCAGCGCGCCGATCGGGCTGCCCGGCCTGTCCGAACCCGAGGCGGTGCGGCATTATACGCGGCTCAGCCGGCAGAATTACGCGATCGACCTCGGGCTGTTTCCGCTCGGCTCGTGCACGATGAAGCACAATCCGCGCCTGAACGAGAAGGTCGCGCGGCTGCCGGGCTTTGCCGACGTTCATCCGCTTGCGCCCGTCGATACCGTGCAGGGCGCGCTGGGGGTGATCGACGAACTCGCGCACTGGCTGGTGACGCTGACCGGGATGCACGCGGTCGCGATGAGCCCCAAGGCGGGCGCGCACGGCGAATTGTGCGGCATCCTCGCGATCCGATCGGCGCTGGAGGAGCGCGGCGAGGGCGGGCGCACCGTCATCCTCGTCCCCGAAAGCGCGCATGGGACCAATCCCGCGACCGCTGCTTTCGCGGGCTTCAGTGTCGAGGATATTCCCGCCACCGCCGAAGGGCGCGTCGATCTGACGGCGTTGAAGGCGCGGCTGGGCCCCGACGTGGCGGGGGTGATGATTACCAACCCCAATACCTGCGGGCTGTTCGAGCGCGAGATGAAGGCGATCTCGGACGCGGTCCACGCCGCCGGCGGCTATGTCTATTGCGACGGCGCCAATTTCAACGCGATCGTCGGGCGCGTGCGGCCGGGCGACCTCGGCGTGGATGCGATGCACATCAACCTCCACAAGACCTTCTCGACCCCGCATGGCGGCGGCGGGCCGGGATCGGGGCCGGTGGTGTTTTCCGAGGCGCTGGCGGCCTATGCGCCGCTGCCGTTCGTCGAGAAGACCGCGGAGGGCTTACGGATCGTCGAGGAAGAGACCGCGGGCGATCACCATGCGCGCTCGTTCGGGCGGATGGTCGCGTTCCACGGCCAGATGGGGATGTTCACCCGTGCGCTCGCCTATATCCTTAGCCATGGCGCCGACGGGTTGCGCCAGGTAGCCGAAGATGCGGTGCTCAATGCCAATTACATGCTCAGGAGCCTTGACGACGTGCTCGACGCGCCGTTCGGAGGCGCGGGGCCGTGCATGCACGAGGCGTTGTTCTCGGACGACGGCTTTGCGGAAGGCTTCACCACGCTCGACGTCGCCAAGGCGCTGATCGACGAGGGCTATCATCCGATGACGATGTATTTCCCGCTCGTCGTCCACGGCGCGATGCTGGTCGAACCGACCGAGACCGAGTCGAAGGCCGCGCTCGATCAGTTCATCGGCGCGCTGCGCAGCGTCGCCGCGCGTGCCAAGGCGGGCGACGCAAGCCTCAAGACCGCGCCGCATTTTGCGCCGCGCCGCCGGCTCGACGAAACGCTTGCCGCGCGCAAGCCGGTGCTGGTGTGGCACGACCCGGCGCTCGCCGAGGCCGCGGAATAGGCGATCGCGATCCGCCCCCTGCGCGGGCACGTCGCTTCCATCGGCGGCGAACAGGTTCTAGGTTGCCGGCGGAACCGATCAGGGGATCGTCGATGGACCGAGATGCCGCACCGTCGCACGCCGGAATGCTTCATGCCGGCAACGCCACGAGTGCGTCCGGCATGGGGCACGCATGATGACCGAGCGTCCCTGGCTCGCCGCCGATGCCGAGGCCGAGGGCCCGCGCCGCCATGCGCCCGCGACGCGGCGCAATCGCGAGGCGATCGCCGAGGTGCTGATGAACGCGCTGCCGGTCGCGGGGCTGGTGCTCGAAGTGGCGAGCGGCAGCGGCGAGCATTGCGCGCATTTCGCGCGCGAATTTCCGGGGCTTGTCTGGCAGCCGAGCGATCCCGATCCGCACGCGCGCGCCTCGATCGTGGCGTGGAGCGAGGGGCTGGCCAACGTGCGCGCGCCGCTCGATCTCGATGCGGTGGCGGACGACTGGCCGATCGCGCGTGCCGATGCCTGTGTGTGCATCAACATGGTCCATATCAGCCCCTGGGAGGCGACGCTGGGGTTGTTCGCGGGGGCGGCGCGGATCTTGCCGCGGGGCGCGCCGCTGGTGCTTTACGGGCCGTATCGGCGTGACGCGGTGCCGACCGCGCCGAGCAACGAGGCGTTCGATGCCGCGCTCAAGGCGCGCGATTCGCGTTGGGGGTTGCGTCGCGTCGAAGCGGTGCGCGCCGCGGCCGAGGATGCCGGTTTCGGCTTCGACCGGCTGGTCGAGATGCCTGCCAACAATGTGTCGCTGGTGTTCAGGCGGCGGTAGCGCGGCCGGCCCTGAATACGATCCGTTCGTGCTGAGCTTGTCGAAGCACCGTTCTACTCTTCGGGGTCGAAAGAAGAACGGCCCTTCGACAGGCTCAGGGCGAACGGTGTAGGTGTAACGCTCGCCGCTCCGGCCGGCCGGCGCCCCCAAGCATCTCAATCGCCGATCGCGCGATCGGTTTTGCGGGTATGACGGATGTGTTCGCGATAGACGATGTAGAGGCCGCTCGCGATAATCACGGGGGCGCCGATCCAGGTGCCTTCGGTCGGCAGCGTTCCGAAGATCAGCCAGCCGTAGGCGATGCCCCAGATGAGGCTCGAATAGTCCATCGGCACCACCGTCGAGACGGGCGCGAAGCGCACCGAGGCGGTGATCGCGAGCTGGCCGAGCCCGCCGACCAGCCCGACCGTGACCAGCACCGCCCAGGTGGCGGGATCGTGCGGCTGGAGGTTGAACAGATAGACGATGCCGAGCGGCGGCAGCGACAGGACCGAGAACCAGAACACCGTGGTCGCGGCGGGCTCGGTACGCCCGATCTGGCGCAGCAGGATCGCGATCACCGCGACCATCAGGGCCGCCAGCAGCCCGACCAGCGCGCCGGTGAGCGGAAACGCGCCGCTGCCCGGCTGTGCGACGATCAGCACCCCGGCAAAGCCAAGGATCACCGCGCCCCAGCGATGCCATCCGGTCGGTTCGCGCAGCACCAGCGCGCTCAGGATGGTCGCGAAGATCGGCACCGTGAATTGCAGCGTCATCGCCTCGGCGAGTGGCAGCAGCAGTACCGCGCCGAAGGTGCACACCATCCCCATCAGCCCCACGATCGTGCGGGTGAGATGCGCGCCGATCCGTTGGGTGCGGATGCTCGCCAGCCCCGGCCCGGCGGCGATCCACGCGACCACCAATGGCACCGCGCACGCCTGACGGAAGAACATCGTCTCGGGCAGGCTGGCGCCGCGTGCCTCGGCGAGTTTGACCAGCGCCTGCATCGACGCGAGCAGCCCTACCGAGAGCAGCCTGAGGCCCAGCCCGGCAAAGATGCGCTCTGGCGCGGCGGAGGTCATGGGGGTGGGTCTTAGAGGGTGATCGGCTTGCGTGGAAGCCACGCCGGCCCGCCAGGATTCGGCGCTGCTGAATCCGCTTCGGGTGTCGTGCGGCATGTGGATGGTGGACGCCACCGTCCGGGCAGTCTAGCAGATCGCGTCATTCTCAAAGGCCCGCCATGATCAAGCATGCCCTTTCCGTCACCCGTGAGCAGGATTTCGCCGCCTGGTATCAGGCCGTCATCACCGAGGCCGACATGGCCGAGGAATCGGGGGTGCGCGGCTGCATGGTCATTCGGCCATGGGGCTATGGCGTCTGGGAACGTATCCAGCGGCTGCTCGACGATCGCATCAAGGCGACGGGGCACGACAATTGCTATTTCCCGCTGTTCATCCCGCTCTCCTATTTCGAGAAGGAGGCCGAGCATGTCGAAGGATTTGCCAAGGAAATGGCGGTCGTCACGCATCACCGGCTGATCGGCGACGGCAAAGGCGGGCTGATCCCCGATCCGCAGGCGAAGCTGGAAGAGCCGCTGGTCGTGCGGCCGACCTCGGAGACGGTGATCGGCGCGGCCTTCTCGCGCTGGATCCAGTCGTGGCGCGATCTGCCGGTGCTGATCAACCAATGGGCGAACGTGGTGCGCTGGGAAATGCGCACGCGGATGTTCCTGCGCACCAGCGAATTCCTGTGGCAGGAAGGCCATACCGCGCACGCCACCGCCGATGAGGCGCGCGACGAAACGCTCAAGATGCTCGAAGTCTATCGCAGCTTCGCGGAGGATTGCCTCGCGGTGCCCGTGGTTGCGGGCGAGAAGCCCGAGCATGAGCGCTTTCCCGGCGCGGTCGAAACGTGGTCGATCGAGGCGATGATGCAGGACGGCAAGGCGCTCCAGGCGGGCACCTCGCATTTCCTCGGCACCAATTTCGCGGCCGCGCAGAACATCCGCTTCCAGAATGCCGAGGGGCAGTTCGAGCTGGCGCATACGACGAGCTGGGGCGTGTCGACGCGGATGATCGGCGCGGTCATCATGACGCATGGCGACGATGACGGCTTGCGCGTACCGCCGCGGATCGCGCCGTGGCAGGTGGTGATCGTGCCGATGCTGCGCGATAATCCCGAGGATGCGGCGATCGTCGATTATTGCCGCGCGCTTCAGGCCGAGCTGGCGCAGCAGAGCGTGCTCGGCGAGCCGATGCGCGTGCTGCTCGATCTGAAGCCGGCCAAGGCGGCGGTCAAGCGTTGGGGCTGGGTCAAGAAGGGCGCGCCGATCGTCGTCGAGGTCGGCGGGCGCGATGTGGCGGGCGGCAATGTCTCGGTGATCCGCCGCGATCGGCTGTACCGCGACGACGGCAAGCTCGATTCGGCGATCGTGGCGCGCGATGCTTTCGTCGGCGACGCGGCCGGGTTGCTCGAGGGCATCCAGCACGGGCTTCATGCCGAAGCGCGCGCGCGGATGGACGCCAACATCGATCGCAGCATCACCGATTTTGCCGGGGTGGAGGCGTTTTTCGCCAAAAGCGGCAAATATCCCGGCTGGGTCGAGGTGCAATGGGCCAGGCCGACCGGCGCGGCGCTCAAGCAGGTCGAGGAACGGCTCAAGGCGCTCAAGCTCACCGTGCGCAACGCGCCGCGCGATGCCGCCGAAGCGGACGGGACGTGCGTGTTCAGCGGGGCGCCGGCGGTGGAACGCATCCTGATCGGCCGGGCTTACTGATTGCGCGGGTGACGCGCGCCGCGCGAGGCCGTATCTCCCGTACGATGGCGAAACCAAAACCGAAGCCCGGCCTGCCGTCGCGACAGCAGATCCTCGATTTCATCACCAGCAGCGATACGCCCGCGGGCAAGCGCGAGATCGCGCGCGCCTTTGCGCTTCGCGGTGCGGACAAGATCGCGCTCAAGGCGCTGCTCAAGGACATGGCGGACGAAGGGCTGATCGATTCGGCCCCCGGTCGCGCTTTCCACAAGATGGGCGGCGTGCCCAGGGTGACCGTGCTGCGCGTCGCCGATGTCGATGACGGCGGCAATGTGTGGGCGGTGCCCGAGCATTGGCACGCCGATACGCCGCCGCCGCGGCTCAGGGTGCGCGAACGCGGCAAACGCAGCGCGCTGGGCGTCGGCGACCGCATTCTCGCGCGCACCGAAGAGGCGGGTACGGGGTGGATCGCGCATCCGATGAAAAGAATCGCACGCAGCGAGGAGATGATGCTCGGCGTGCTGCGGCAGGACGGCGAGCGCTTCTGGTTGCAGGGGATCGAGAAGAAGGAGCGGCGCGAATTTGCGGTGTCGGATACCGGCGGCGCCGAGGCGGGCGATCTGGTGCGTGCCGAACTGGGCGGGCGGGGGCCGCGGATCAGTGCCAAGGTGGTCGCCCGACTCGGTGATCCGTTCGAGGCGCGCAATTTCTCGCTGATCGCAATCGAGAAGCTCGGCATTCCCGATGTCTTCCCCCAGGCGGTGCTCGACGAGGCCGAGCGCGTGTCGGGATACCGGATCGCCGATGCGCCGCGCGAGGATTTGCGGCATCTGCCGATCGTCGCGATCGACCCCGCCGACGCGCGCGACCACGATGATGCCGTCTGGGCCGCGCCCGACGACGACCCCGACAATGAGGGTGGATGGCAGGCGATCGTCGCGATCGCCGATGTCAGCTTCTACGTCCGCCCCGGATCGGCGCTCGATACCGAGGCGCGCAAGCGCGGCAACAGCGTCTATTTCCCCGATCGCGTGGTGCCGATGCTCCCCGAAACGCTGTCGGCGGACATGTGTTCGCTGAAGCAGGGGGCGGATCGCGCGGCGCTGGTGTGCCAGTTGCAGGTCGCGAAAAACGGCACGCTCAAGAGCTGGCGGTTTGTGCGCGCGACGGTGCGGATCGCGGCCAATATCGCCTATGAGGAGGCGCAGGCGGCGATCGATGCCGGCAAAGGCAAGCATATCGAGGCGCTCAAGCCGCTGTGGGGGTGTTGGCGCGCGCTCTACACGGCGCGGACGAAGCGCGAGCCGCTCGATCTCGATCTGCCCGAGCGGCGGATCGAACTCGATGAAAAGGGCCGTATCCTCTCGGTGGCGCCGCGCGAGCGGCTCGATGCGCACAAATTGATCGAGGATTATATGATCGCCGCCAATGTCGCGGCGGCGAAGGCGCTGGAGGGGAAAAAGGCGCCGGTGATGTACCGCGTCCACGAACCGCCGAGCCGCGAGAAGCTGGTCGCGCTCAAGGACTATCTCAAGACCTTCGATCTCGAATTCGGGCTGGGGCAGGTGATCAAGCCCGCGACCTTCAACCGCGTCCTCGCGCGCGTCGGCGAGGCCGATTTCAAGCCGCAGGTGATGGAACAGGTGCTGCGCAGCCAGACGCAGGCCTATTATGCGCCGCTCAATCACGGCCATTTCGGGCTCGCGCTCGGCAGCTATGCGCATTTCACCTCGCCGATCCGGCGCTATGCCGATCTCATCGTCCATCGCGCGCTGGTGCAGGCGTTCGCGCTGGGGCCGGGCGCGCTCACCGATGACGAGGCCGCGCAGATGGAGCGCACCGCCGAAATCATCAGCCAGCTCGAACGCCGCGCGATGGAGGCCGAACGCGACACCACTGACCGCTATGTCGCGGCCTATCTCGCCGAACGCGTCGGCGAGGTGGTCGATGCGCGGATCACCGGGGTGCTCAATTTCGGCTTCTTCGCGACCGTCGAGGGGATCGGCGGCGACGGGCTGATGCCGGCGCGCGATCTGGGCCGCGAATATTTCCGTTATGACGAGGCGGCGCAACGGCTTGTCGGCGAGGAATCGGGCGAGACCTACGCCTCAGGGCAGCGACTGAAATTGCGGCTGGCCGATGCCAATCCGGTGTCGGGCGCGCTGCGTTTCGAGCTGGTGGACGGCGGCGGGGGCGCACGCGGAGGCAATGGCAAGCCCCGGCCGGGGCGCGTCTTCAAGCATCGCGGGCGGCCGGCCAACATCCGCCATCAGGGGCGGAAGAAATGACGCGGCGGTTCCGGCGGCCCCGTGGCCCCTCGCTCGCACACCGGTTGCGGATCGAGGCGCATGCGGTGTGGCTGGCGGCGCGCGACCGGCGCACGCCCTGGGCGGCGCGGATCGTCGGGCTGCTGATCGCGGCTTACGCGCTGTCGCCGATCGACCTGGTGCCCGATTTCATCCCCGTGCTCGGGCTGGTCGACGATGCCTTGCTGATCCCGGCGGGGGTGTGGCTGTTCGAGCGGCTGGTGAGCCCGACGCTGATGGCCGAGCATCGCGCCACCGCCGAGGCCGCCGCGCGGCGGCCGATCGCGTGGAGCGGGGTGGTGATCGTGCTGACCTTGTGGGGGCTCGCGGCGTGGCTCGTGTGGAGCGTGTTCAACTTCGCGTATGATTAGAGTGATTTCGAGCCAGATGGGATCATCTGGCGACTCGGAAATCGCGGCAAACAAAAGATCATTCAGGGGCGGGCGTCGTCACCCCGGACTTGTTCCGGGAGCCAATTGTCCATGAACGCGGGCGTTTGAGGCGCGTTGGACCCCGGAACAAGTCCGGGGTGACGGGTTTCACGCGACCTTTGGTGCCTCGTCCCGTTCCACCCCGTCGAAGCGCGCGATCCATTGCTCGACGATCGGCGCGATCCTGGTGCGCCATTTCGAGCCGTTGAAGATACCGTAATGGCCCGCGCCCCTGGCGAGATGATATTGCTTCATCGCCTCGGGAAGATGCGGGGTGTGGGTGAGCGCGGCCCTGGTCTGGCCGATGCCCGAAATGTCGTCGCGTTCGCCCTCGATCGCGAGGATCGGCACATCGGTGATCGCGCCGAGATCGACCGTGCGGCCACGGTGCGTCATCTGGCCGCGCGGCAGCGCGTGACGCTGGAACACGATGTCGATCGTCTGGAGGTAGAATTCGGCGGTCATGTCGCACACCGCGCGATATTCGTCGTAGAAATGCTTGGTCGCTTCGGCGCCTTCGTCGTCGCCCTGGACGAGATGTTTGAACATTTCCCAGTGCGAGATCATGTGGCTGCCGAGGTTCATCGTCATGAACCCGGCGAGCTGGAGGAAGCCGGGATAGACCTGCCGCCCGCCGCCGGCATAGGTCATCGGGACGGTCGCGATCACATTCTGTTCGAACCAGCTGTGCGGGCGCTGCGTCGCGAGCGTGTTGACCGCGGTCGGCGCCTTGCGGGTGTCGATCGGGCCGCCCATCATCGTCAGCGTCTGCGGGCGGCATGGGTGGCGATCAGCGCTCATCAGCGCGGTGGCGGCGAGGCATGGCACCGAAGGCTGGCAGACCGCGAGCATGTGCGTGCCCGGACCGATATGGTCGAGAAACGCGATCAGATAGTCGATATAATCGTCGAGATCGAAGCTGCCGTCGGCCAGCGGAACCAGCTTGGCGTCGCGCCAATCGGTGATGAACACGTCCGCCGAGGGCAGCATCCGCTCGACCGTGCCGCGCAACAGCGTGGCGTAATGGCCCGACATCGGCGCGACGATCAGCAATTTGGGGCCGCCCGTGACGCCTGCCCGCGCGAAATGCTTGAGCTGGCCGAACGGTTTGCGAAGAACGATTTCTTCCTCGACCGCGATTTCCCGGCCGTCGATCATCGTCGATGTCAGGCCGAAGGCAGGTTTGCCGCGCGGTGCCGCGGCGTGGGCGAACACTTCGAGCGCCGAGCCCATCACCGGCCCACCGCCGAAATAGGCGAAGGGATTGGCGGGATTGTTGAGCAGGCCGGCGCCGAAATCGGCCATCGCGCTGGCTCCGGCCAGCATCGATCGCTGGAATTCGTATGCGCCGTAGAGCATCGCAATCCTTTACTGTCGGGCCCACCGGAAACCGGTTTCGCAGGGGGAACGCATAGGCGCGCCGGCCGGTGCTGGCAACATGGGTGCGCGGTGAGCCGTTGAGGCGCGCCGCCGCCACTGCTAGGCGGTTCGGCGATGTCCGATACCCCGCCCCCAACGCCGCCGGCGCCACCGCCGCCCCAACCGCGCCGAAAGCTCAGCAACCTGCTGATCGTCTGGGGCTATGCGTCGCATTATCCGTTCCAGATTGCCGCAGCGCTGATCGCGCTGGTGGTCGCGGCGGTGGCGACCCTGTGGATTCCGCGCACCTTTCAAAAGGTGATCGACAACGGTTTTGCGGCCGGGGCCGATCCGACGACGATCGCGCCCTATTTTCAGGGGCTGATCGGAGTCGTGCTCGCGCTGGCACTGGCGTCGGCGGCGCGCTTCTATTTCGTGTCGTGGCTCGGCGAGCGCACCGTTGCCGATGTCCGCATTGCCGTGCAGCGCAATCTGCTGCGACTCGCGCCGCGCTGGTTCGAGGAAAACCGCCCGTCGGAGATCGCCTCGCGACTCACCGCCGATACCGCGGTGGTCGAGATCGTGGTCGGCACGACGCTGTCGGTGGCGCTTCGGAACCTGCTCGTCGGCGTCGGCGGCGTGGTCTATCTGTTCGCGCTGTCGCCCAAGCTCGCGCTGTGGCTGATCCTCGGCATTCCCGTCATCATCCTGCCGTTGATGCTGCTCGGCAAGCGCGTGCGGCTCTATTCGCGCACCAGCCAGGATCGGATCGCCGACATCGGGGCGATCGCCAACGAGACGCTGGGCGCGATGAAGATCGTCCAGGCGTTCGGGCAGGAAGCCCGTGAAGGCGATCGGTTCGAGGCTGCGGTGCGCGATGGCTTCGCGGCGGCCAAGCGCCGCTTCGGGATGCGCGCGCTCCTGACCGCGCTGGTGATCGCGCTGCTGTTCAGCGCGATGACGCTGATCATGTGGGATGCCGTCCACGATGTCGCGAGCGGCGACCTGACCGGCGGATCGCTGGCGGCGTTCGTGTTCACCGCGGGGATCGTCGCGGGGGCGTTTCAGGCGCTGACCGAAGTCTATGGCGAATTGCTGCGGGCGTCGGGCGCGGCCGGGCGGCTTTCCGAATTGCTCGCCGAATCGCCCGAGATCGCCGCGCCCGCGCATCCGGTGGCGCTGCCCAGCCCGGCGCGCGGTGCAATCGCGTTCGAGCAGGTCACGTTCCATTATCCGACCCGGCCCGACATCGCCGCGTTGCATGATTTCTCGCTTGAGATCGCACCGGGTGAGACGGTGGCGGTGGTGGGGCCATCGGGCGCGGGCAAATCGACGCTGTTCCAGTTGCTCGAACGCTTTTACGATCCGCAGGCGGGCGTGGTGCGGATCGACGGCGTGGCGCTGCCCGATACCGATCCGGCGGCGATTCGCGAGCGGATCGCGCTCGTGCCGCAGGAGACACTGCTGTTCGGTGCCTCGGCGCGTGACAATCTGCGCTATGGCCGCTGGGATGCGAGCGACGCGGCGATCTGGCACGCCGCCGAAGCCGCCAATGCCGCCGATTTCCTGCGCGATCTGCCGCAAGGGCTCGATACGTTTCTCGGCGAAGGCGGGGCGCGGCTGTCGGGCGGGCAGCGCCAGCGGATCGCGATCGCGCGCGCGGTGCTGCGCGATGCGCCGATCCTGCTGCTCGACGAAGCGACGTCGGCGCTCGATGCCGAGAGCGAGCGGCTGGTGCAGGAGGCGCTCGAACGGCTGATGCGCGACCGCACGACGCTGGTGATCGCGCATCGGCTGGCGACGGTGCGCGCGGCGGAGCGGATCATCGTGATGGATGGCGGGCGGATCGTCGAATCGGGCACCCATGCCGCGCTTTCGAGCGGCGACGGGCTTTATGCGCGGCTGGCGAGCCTGCAATTCACCGAGGCGGCGTAACCGCCTCAGGGCCGTTCGCGCGGCGTTTGTCGACGCACCGTTCTTGCTTCGGCGCGAGAGAAGAACGGCCCCGTTGCGCGATCGTGGCCGCGTGCCGCGATCGGCTCGACATCGCGGGCGCGGATGCCTATCGGTCTCGCAACCCATCCAGGAGAGTTCGCCCCAATGACGACAGCAAGCCATGTGCTCGACCGTGTCCTCGTGCTCGAGATGGTGCGCGTCACCGAGGCGGCCGCGATCGCGGCCTCGGCGCTGGTGGGGCGCGGCGACGAAAAGGCCGCCGACGCCGCCGCCGTGCAGGCGATGCGCGAGGCGTTCAACGGCCTCTACATGGACGGCACCGTGGTGATCGGTGAGGGCGAGCGCGACGAGGCGCCGATGCTCTATATCGGCGAGAAGGTGGGCTCGGCGCCGGGCAAGGGGCCCAAGATCGATATCGCACTCGATCCGCTCGAAGGCACGACGATCACCGCCAAGGCCGGCCCCAACGCGCTCGCCGTGCTGGCGATCGCGGAGAAGGGCGGGCTGCTCAACGCGCCCGACGTTTATATGGAAAAGATCGCGATCGGGCCGGGCTATCCCGAGGGCACGATCGACCTCACGAAAAGCGCGACCGGGAATATCGAGGCGCTGGCGAAGGCCAAAGGCGTCAAGCCCGCCGAGATCATCGCCTGCGTGCTCGATCGCCCGCGCCACGAAAAGCTGATCGCCGAACTGCGCGGGATCGGGTGCGGCATCATGCTGATCCCCGACGGGGACGTCGCGGGGGTGATCGCGACCAGCAACCCCGACACCACGATCGATATCTATATGGGGCAGGGCGGCGCGCCCGAGGGTGTACTCGCGGCAGCGGCGCTGCGCTGCGTCGGTGGCCAGTTCCAGGGCCGTCTCGTGTTCCGTAACGACGACGAGCGCGCGCGGGCACACAAATGGGGGATCGAGGATCTCGACAAGATCTATCAGCTCCACGATCTCGCCAAGGGCGATTGCATCTTCGCGGCGACCGGCGTGACCGACGGGTCGCTGCTCGAAGGCGTCAAGCGGATGCGCGGGCGGATGACGACCGAAAGCGTCGTGATGCGCGCCAGTTCGGGCACGGTGCGCTGGGTGAAGGGCGAGCACCGCCTCTAAGGGGCACGCCGTGGCGCTGATCGTTCTGGTGCTCGCGCTCGGTGCCTATGGCTATTTCTTCAAGGGCAATTTCGGGCGGCTGGCGCAGCTGACCGCGGCGCGGCCGCCGGGCTGGCGTCGGCGGCGCTACCGGATCTGGATCGCCAAGGCAGCCGTGCTGTTCGCGGGGCCTGCCGTGCTGGGGCTCGCGCTGCTCGGGCGGCTCGAGGCGCTGATTGTGCTGCCGTCCGAGTTCGGCGCGCTTGCCGCGGCGGCGGGCTATCCCTTGCCGATCGGGCTGCTCGTGATCGAGGCGTTGGGCGGGCTGGCGATCGGGGCATTGCTCGGCGGGGGCTGGACGTTATGGCGGCGGCGTCGCGGCAAGGCGCCAGCGATGCTCGGCGATTTCTCGCTCTTATTGCCGCGCGGGCGGGGCGAGATGCTCCACGCCGCAGGATCGGCGCTGGCGGCAGGCGTTACCGAGGAGCTTTATTTCCGCCTGCTGCTGCCGCTGACGATCGCGCTGGTGACCGGCAATGCGGTGCTGGGTTTCGCGGTCGCGACCATGTTGTTCGGGCTCGCGCACCGCTATCAGCGCTGGCAGGGCGTGGCCGCCACGACCGCGGTCGGCGCGGTGCTCGCGTTCGTCTATCTCGCGAGCGGCGCCTTGTGGCTCGCGATCCTCGTGCACGTGCTGGTCGACCTCAACGGCCTGTTGCTGCGGCCTTGGCTTGGGGGCGGTCTGCGCGGTGATTAGAACGGGCCGGTGCCGCCTCGACTCAACCTAGTTCTTCAGCCGCCAGCCGGTCTTGAAGATCCACGTGATCAGCGCGAGGCACAGCGCAAGGAAGCCCGCGATCGCCATCAGGCTGACCCCGATGCTGACATCGCCCTGATCGAAGAAGCTCCAGCGGAAGCCGCTGACGAGATACACCACCGGGTTGAACAGGCTCACCGTGCGCCACGGCTCGGGCAGCATGTCGATCGAATAGAAAGCGCCGCCGAGGAAGGTGAGCGGCGTCACCAGCAGCGCGGGCACCAGGCTCAATTGCTCGAACCCCTTGGCCCAGATGCCGATGATGAAGCCGAACAGGCTGAACGCGATCGCGGTGAGCACGAGGAACGCGATCATCGCCAGCGGGTGCGCGATGTGGAGCGGCACGAACAAGGTCGCGGTGGCCAGGATGATGAGCCCGAGCACGACCGATTTGGTCGCCGCGGCGCCGACGAATCCGATCACCATTTCGAGCGACGAGATCGGTGCTGAGAGCAGTTCGTAGACGGTGCCGATGAATTTGGGGAAGTAGATCCCGATCGACGCATTCGAAATGCTCTGGGTGAGGAGCGAGAGCATGACCAGTCCCGGCACGATGAAGCTGCCGTAATCGACCCCGCCGACATTCTGCATCCGGCTGCCGATCGCGCCGCCGAAGACGACGAAATAGAGGCTGGTGGTGATGACCGGGGTCGCCACCGATTGCCACAGCGTGCGCAGCGCGCGCGCCATCTCCCAGCGATAGATCGCCCAGATGCCATGCCAGTTGATCGCAGGGGCGGCGCTCATGCCGCCTGCTCCTGCCGGTCGTGGACAAGATCGACGAAAATATCCTCGAGCGAGCTTTTGGAGGTTTCGAGATCGTTGAAGCCGATGCCGAGATCGCCGAGTTTGCGCAGCAGCGAGGGGATGCCGGTATGTTCGGCCTTGGCGTCGAACACATAGACGAGCCTCTTGCCCTCATCGTCGAGCGCGACATCCCAATCGTCGAGCGCGGGCGGGATCGCCGCCATCGGTTCCTGGAGCAGGATCGTCATCTCGCGCTTGCCGAGCTTGGCCATCAGCGCGGCTTTTTCATCGACCAGGATGATCCGGCCCTTGTTGATGATGCCGACGCGATCCGCCATTTCCTCGGCTTCCTCGATATAATGCGTGGTGAGGATGATCGTGGTGCCCTTCTCGCGCAGCTTGTGGACGAGCTTCCACATATCGCGGCGCAGTTCGACATCGACACCCGCGGTGGGTTCATCGAGGAACAGGATGTCGGGTTCGTGGGAAAGCGCCTTGGCGATCAGCACGCGGCGCTTCATGCCGCCGGACAATTCCATGATCCGGCTCTTGCGTTTGTCCCACAGCGACAGATCCTTGAGCAATGTCTCGATATAGGCGTCGTCGGGGGCCTTGCCGAACAGCCGGCGACTGAAGCGCACCGTCGACAGCACCGAGACGAACATATCGGCGGAGATTTCCTGCGGCACCAGCCCGATCCGGCGACGCGCGAGCCGATAATCGCGGATCGCATCGTGCCCGTCGACGCTGATCGTGCCCGACGACGGGGTGACGATGCCGCAGATGATGCTGATCAGCGTCGTCTTGCCCGCGCCATTGGGGCCGAGCAGCGCGAAAATCTCACCGCGATTGATCGACAGGTCGACCGGTTCGAGCGCCTTGAAGCCGCCGTCATATGTCTTGCTGACGTCGGCGATCGACAGGATCGGGTCCATATATTCCCCTTGCTCCGAAGGGGGGCAACGTAGGGCGGCGCGCGAAACTTTCAATCTGGATGAAGGGTGTCCGCCGCGTTGCCGACGATCGTGGCGTCATGCCGGAACATGCCCGGCATGACGGCATCGGCTCAGCCTTGCTTGCGGGCCTCGGCCACGGCATCCTTCATCTGATCGAGCGTCATCGCGCCCGACATCACCCGATCGCCGATCACCCACGCCGGGGTGCCGGTGATGCCGAGTTGCTGCGCCATCGCCATGTTGGTGCGGATCGCGTCGTCGATGCCCGGCGCGTGCGCGGCCTCCCGCAGCGCGGCCGGATCGAGCCCGGCGGTGCGCGTGGCGGCGGCGAGCGAGGCGTCGCTGATCGGCCCGGCGGCATAGAGCGCCTCGTGGAAGGCATTGAACTTGCCCGCCCTGGCCGCCGCCAGGCTCCAGCGCGCGGCGACGCCGCTTTCCTCGCTCAAGACCGGCAACTCGCGGAACACGATTTTGACGTTGGGATCGGCCTTCACCAGCGCGGCGATCGTCGGCAGGCTGGCGCGGCAGAAACCGCAATTATAGTCGAAATATTCGACGATCGTGACGTCGCCCTTGGGATTGCCCATCCACGCGCTGGCGACGGGGGTGAGGATCGCTTCCTGGTTCGCGGCGATCACCTGCCCGGTTTCGCGATCCTGCAACCGCCGCATCGCCTCCGGGATCAGTTCGGGATGGTCGAGTACATATTGGTGCACCACCTTCTCGATTTGCGCGCGATCGCTGCCGCCGCCACCGGGGAGCCAGTTTTGCATCGCGAACAGGATGGCGGCGCCGATGAACGCGGCGAGCACGAACAACCCCGTCAGCGCGAGGCGGCTTTGCGAGAGACGCGTGATCATCGGCGGCGGCGCTGGTCGTCGAGTTCGTTCTGAGCGGTCAAGGCAATATCCTGTGCATGAATCCAGTCGGTCGTATTGGAGGGCAAGCCCGCCATCGCGGTGCGCGCGCTTTGCACCGCGAGCGCGGTCTGGCCGGTCATCACCGCGCGCTCGGCAGTGGCGAGCGCGGCGCGTGCATAATCGCCGGTACGTTCGTAGACGGTGCCGAGTTCGTACCAGGCGAACGGATTTTCGTCGTCGCGCGCCACCGCCTGACGCAGCACCTTGATCGCTTCGGGATAATGGGTGCTGTCTTCGGTGGCGATCAGCGCGTGGCCGAAGGTGGTGGCGATCAGCGGCTGGTAATTGGTCTTGGCGGTCGCTTCGCGCAGCGGCGCCAGTGCCTCGGCCGGGTTGCCGCCTTCGAGCAGGATCTGACCCTTCAACTCGAGGAAATAGGGGTCGTGCGGATCGGCGGCGATCAGCGCCGCAACCTCGGTGTTCGCCTTATCGGGATAACCGCCTTTGTGATAGGCATAAGCGCGCGCGTAATGGCCGTAGACGCTTTTGTCGGTCAGCGGATAAGCGATCAGCGTCTGGCGCGGATCGTCGACATAGCCTTCGAGCTTGGCCTTGACGCGCTTGAAGGCTTCTTCGAGCGACGGATCGGTCGGGGTGTCCCACGCCGGCGAGCTTTGCAGCGTGTGCGTCAGCGTCGCGACACGCTGGCCGCTCAGCGGATGGCTCTGCGCGAACGGATCGGTATCGGTATAGCCGTAACGGAATTCCTGGTTCTGGAGCTTCTTGAAGAATTCCAGCATCCCCTTGCCGCTGATGCCCGCCGTCTGAAGGAATTTGGCGCCGGTGGCGTCGGCGGTCGCCTCCTGAACGCGGGTGAAGGCGAGGAACTTGCCCATCGCGGCGGTTTGTCCGGCGGACAGGATGCCCGCGCCCGCTTCGCCCGCGCCGGCCGCCATCGCGGCGACGCCGAGCACGAGGCTGAGCAGCGAGATGCCCATCGCGGGCTTGGCGCCGTTGCTGAAGGTCACGACGTGCGCGTCGGCGATGTGGCCGAGTTCGTGCGCGACGACGCCCTGCACCTGGTTGACGTTGTCGGCGGCGGCGATCAGCCCCGAATGGAGGTAGACGGTCTGTCCGCCGACGACGAAGGCGTTGATGCTGTCGTCGTGGATCAGGCGGATTTTGACATTGGCGGGCGACAGGCCCGACGCGCGGATCAGCGGTTCGGACATGCGCGCGAACAGCGCCTCGGTCTCGGCATCGCGCAGCAGTTCCTGCGCGGCCGCGGGGCGGCCCACCAGCAGCACGGTGAGCACGAGCAGGGCGAGGAACCGCTTCATGCTTTCCCTATCGCCCACATCGCTGTGCGCTTCAACGTCATGGCGCGACCCGATAGGTCGCGGGGGCTGAACATGGGGTGAAGTGCGGTGTCGCGACGTCCCACCGTTCGCCCCGAGCCTGGCGAAGCGGCCGTTCCTTTTTCTCCGATGGGGGAGAAGAAGAACGGTGCTTCGCCAGGCTCTGCACGAACGGACTAGGGTTTCTGGTTCAGCCGCCGAAGGTGCGCTGCCACCAGCCACCGCGACGCGGGCTACCGTCGTCGGTGTCGGCAGCGGTGTCGGCCGCAGCCGCATCGCTCGCCGCATCGGCGGGCGCAGCGTCGTTGCTGGCGACCGGCTGCGCGGCCCCGACCTCGGCCGCTTCCTCGGCGGCAGCGGCGGGCTCGGCCTTTTTGCGGCGCGGCGCGCGCTTCGGCTTGGGCGCGTCGGCGACGGGCTCGGGCGCTACCTCGACCGGGGCGACCTCGGCCTCGACGACAGGTTCGGCCTTCTTGCGGCGCGGGGCGCGCTTGGGCTTGGCGGGGGCCTCCTCGGCTTCAGCTTCGGCCTCGACGGCAGGCGCTGCTTCGACCGGCTCGGGCGCGGCCTCGACCGCCGGCGTTGCGGCCTTGCGGCGGCGGCCCCGGGCGGGCTTGGCCTCGGGTTCGGCGGCAACCTCGACCTCGACCTCGACCTCGACCTCGGCGACGGGCTCGGGCGCCGGTGCGTCGGTGGCGGTCACGCTGGCCTCATCAGCCTCGGTGCGCGCGCGCGGACGGCGCCGGGTGCGCTTGGCCGGGGCAGCGGGCGCTTCCTCGGCAACCACGGGCTCGGGCGCCTCGATCGGTTCAGCAGGGACGGGATCGGGCTCGGGTGCCGCGCCCTCGGCGGGTGCCGCTTCGGTCTCGTGCGACCGATCGTCGCCGTTCGCGCCACCACGGCCCCGACCGCCACGACGCCCGCGCCGACCACGGCGACGGCGGGGTTCGCCGTCTTCGTTGGTCGCCGCGACCGGCGCGTCTTCGACCCCGTCGTGATCGTCGTCATGATCGTGATCGTCGTCGTCGTGATCGTGATCGTGATCGGCTTCGGCCTGATCCGGTGCTTCGCCGTCGTGCGGGTCGGACGATGCATCATGCTCGTCGCGTCCGCGCCCGCGGCGGCCACGCCGACGACGGCGACGCTTGCGCTCACCGCGCTCGGTCTCGGATTCGCCGGCATGCGCGCCGGTGTCGTCTGCGGACGTGGTTTCTTCTTCGTCCTCGTCGAAGATGTCGTCCTCGATCTCGGGATCGTCGTCGATCACCGCCGGCGCGAACCGCGGCGCGTGCAGGGGTGGCCCACCCGACGCCTCGACCGACATGCGGGCGCCTTCCTGCTCGCCATCGGCCTCGACGTCGATATGGACGCCGTAGCGATCCTCGATTTCGGCGAGTTCGGCGCGCTTCTGGTTGAGCACGTAGAAAGCGGCTTCCTGACTCGCGCGCAGCGTGAGGATCGAGCCGCGGCCGCGGGCGGCCTCGTCCTCGATCATGCGCAGCGCCGAGAGCCCGGCCGACGATGCGGTGCGGACCAGCCCGGTGCCTTCGCAATGCGGGCATTGGCGGGTGGAGGCTTCGAGCACGCCGGTGCGCAGCCGCTGGCGGCTCATCTCCATCAGCCCGAACGAGCTGATGCGGCCGACCTGGATGCGCGCGCGATCGTTCTTGAGCGCCTCCTTGATCGTCTTTTCGACCTTACGGACGTTCGATCCGTGATCCATGTCGATAAAGTCGATGACGACCAGCCCGGCCATGTCGCGCAGCCGCAACTGGCGGGCGATTTCGTGCGCGGCCTCGAGGTTGGTCGCGGTCGCGGTCTGCTCGATATTGTGCTCGCGCGTCGAGCGCCCCGAGTTGATGTCGATCGACACCAAGGCCTCGGTCGGGTTGATGACCAGATAGCCGCCCGATTTGAGCTGGACGACGGGGTGGTACATCGCCGCGAGCTGATCCTCGACATGGTGGCGCTGGAACAGCGGCACCGCGTCCGAATAATGTTTCACGCGCCGGGCGTGGCTGGGCATCAGGAGCTTCATGAAGTCCTTGGCCTGGCGATAGCCGTCCTCGCCCTCGACGATCACCTCGTCGATATCGCGATTGTAGATGTCGCGGATCGCGCGCTTGATCAGATCGCTGTCACCATAGATCAGCGCCGGCGCCGACGAACCGAGCGTGGTCTCGCGAATCTCGTCCCACAGCCGCGCGAGGTAATCGAAGTCGCGCTTGATCTCGGTCTTGGTGCGCGAGAGCCCGGCAGTACGGACGATGCAGCCCATCGTCGAGGGCAGCTTCATATCGGCCATGATCGACTTGAGCCGCTTGCGATCGCTGGCATTGCTGATCTTGCGGCTGATCCCGCCGCCGTGCGACGTGTTGGGCATCAACACGCAATAACGGCCCGCGAGGCTGAGATAGGTGGTCAGCGCCGCCCCCTTGTTGCCGCGCTCTTCCTTGACGACCTGCACCAGCAGCACCTGGCGGCGGCGGATGACGTCCTGGATCTTGTAGCGGCGGCGCAGCGCCATGCGGCGCTCGCGCAGTTCGTCGGCAGCGGCATCGGCTTTGCTGCCGCGACGCCGGCCACGGCGACGGTTGCCGCCGTCGTCGTCCTCGGCCCCGGCCTCGGATTCCGACGCGTTGTCGTCGTCGCTGTCGTCGGCATCGCCGTCCGCGTTGATCTCGGTCGCCTCGTCGTCGAAATGGTCGAGCATATCCTCGTCGGCGTCGAGCGCGTCGCCTTCGTCGTCGCTCTCGGCGCGCAACGCGGCCTCTTCGGCGGCGTGCTCGGCCTCTTCGCGCAGCAAGGCGTCACGATCGGCCTTGGGAATCTGGTAATAATCGGGGTGGATTTCGCTGAACGCGAGGAAGCCGTGGCGATTGCCACCGTAATCGACGAATGCCGCCTGAAGCGACGGTTCGACGCGTGTCACCTTGGCGAGATAGATGTTGCCTTTGAGCTGCTTGCGCTCGGCAGATTCGAAATCAAATTCCTCGATTCGGTTCCCTTTGACGACGGCGACGCGGGTTTCCTCCCGGTGCCGTGCGTCGATCAGCATACGCATGGTCATTGAAATATCTCCGGGCGCGCGGCGGCGGCACAGGGTGCAGCGGCTGCGCGCGATGAACGGGCGCGGTCAGTGCCGCGGCGCGAAGGCCGCCGGCGCGGATCACGCGGGTTTTTGTTGATTGTGCCTGAACTCGCCGCGCACGTTCGGACCTGAGGTTCCGAACTCCCGCACCCGCATCACCGCCGGCATCGGCCGTGCGGATCGAGGGGGAGGGGAAATGCGTCATGCGAGTGTGTCAACCTGGTGAAGCAGCGCCCCGAATGGTAAGGCCGGGGCGGCGAAATAAACCGGTATGTGAAATTTTGCATACCGGTGCAGCAAGGTGCCTAGCACCGCGTTTGCGGTACGGCAACCTGAATGGACGGGTCGCGCGACCTGAACGGTTCATCGGTTAAAAGATACTAAACGTCGCATTAACCTTTTCTTTTAACCCTGATGAGAGGTCCGCTTAATATCTGGGGGTGTTGTAAAGAGTTAACAGCGGGAACCCCCCTCCCATGTCTTTTCGCTGGACCGGCGATGACCGGACACGGCAGTATCGGTTGGTGTCCTTTGTGCTTGCGCTTCTCGCCTGCTGGATTGCCGGTGCGCCGGGTTTCGCAGCCACCGTCGATCGCATCGATGTCGAGCGCGATCGTATCCTGATTCATTTCGACGGCGGGGTGTCGCTGGCATCGAGCTTCGTGCTCGATCAGCCGCAACGGATCGCGGTCGATGTCGAGGGCGCGACGCCGGGAGGTTCGGTGGCGACGGCGGGGGCGGTCGGCCGCGTTCGCCAGGGCGTGCGTGACGGCAATGGGGCGCGGATCGTGTTCGATCTGGTGCAGCCCGCGATCATCACCAGCGGTACTTTCGGCAATGGCGGGCGGACGCTGACGCTGTCGCTGGCGCCGGTCGACAAGGCCGATTTCGCGCGTGCGGCCACCAAAAGCCCCAAGCGCTACAGTGTTTCGATGCCGGTCCCTGCGGCAACCGGAAGGCTTGATTTGCCCAGCGTACGCGGCGACGACAGCCGTCCGTTGGTGGTGATCGACGCCGGGCATGGTGGGCATGATCCCGGGGCGATCTCCCCCGATACGGGGCTTCAGGAAAAGGACGTCACGCTCAAGATCGCCAAGGCGATCCGCGAACAGCTCCTCAAATCGGGTCGCGTGCGCGTGGCACTGACGCGCAGCGACGATCGCTTTCTGGTGCTGCGCGAGCGGTTTCAGATCGCGCGGCGGCTGAAGGCGGATCTGTTCATTTCGATCCATTGCGACAGCGCCGACAATGCCGATGCGAGCGGCGCGACCGTTTACACGCTGTCGGAGGTGGCATCGGACAAGGAGGCCGCGCGGCTGGCGGCGCGCGAGAATCGCGCCGATATCCTCGGCGGGGTCAATCTGGCGGGGACATCGAGCGACATCTCGTCGATCCTGATCGATCTTGCGCAGCGCGATGCGATGAACAGTTCGGCCGATTTCGCGCGGCTGCTGGGTCGCGAGGCCGAGCCGCTGGTGCCGCTCAAGCCGAGCTTCCACCGCATGGCGTCGCTGATGGTGCTCAAGGCGCCTGACATGCCGTCGGTGCTGTTCGAAACGGGTTATATCTCGAACGCGGCCGACGTCGCTTTCCTCAATTCGGCCGATGGGCGGCGTCGGATCGCCGAAGCGACCAGCCGCGCGATCAACGTCTATTTCGCGAAGCAACTCGCGTCGCGCTAGGTTTGGAAGCGGCACCGGCCCGCTCCCCCACCCCGCCTCCCAAGTCATTATGCTGCATGGGAGGCGGGGCGGGGGAGCGGGCCGGTGCCGCTTCCACATAAGTGGACGAACCCCAAGCCACGCCCGCCTGCCGCATCTGTGCTGGCAAGGATGGAGAAAGTTGCTACAGCAGCGCCGCAATGGCGGGTACCGAAACGAGCATGCAGCTTAAGTTGCGCCGCGAGGTCGAGGGCGTCGGCGGCTTCATCAAGCGGGTCTGGAGCCGCTGGTGGGGGAAGGCGCTCGTCCTTCTGGTCGGGCTCGGGCTGCTTGGCCTGTTCCTGATCTGGCTGCTGTTCGCGCGCGGCCTTCCCTCGGTCGATACGCTGCGCGCCTATGAGCCGCCGCTGCCCACCTATGTGCGCGGCATCAACGGCGAACCGATCCATTCCTATGCGCGCGAACGCCGCATCGAATTGTCGTATGAGGAATATCCGCCGCTGCTGGTGAAGGCGTTCCTTGCCGCCGAGGACCGCACCTTCTTCCAGCACCACGGGGTCGATCTGGCGGGTATCGCCAAGGCGGCGTGGACCAACCTTACCCGGTCGGGGCGCCCGATCGGGGCCTCGACGATCACCCAGCAGGTCGCCAAGAACCTGCTGATCGGCAATGAGGCGAGTTATACCCGCAAGGCCAAGGAAGCGATCCTCGCCTGGCGGATCGAGCAGGCGCTGACCAAGCAGCAGATCCTCGAATTGTACCTCAACCAGATTTTCCTCGGCCGCAACGCTTATGGCGTCGAGGCGGCGGCGCATGCTTATTACGGCAAGCCGCTCGACCAGCTCGATCTCGCGCAATTCGCCTATCTCGCGATTCTGCCCAAGGGCCCTGCCAATTACGACCCCGAACGCGACCGCGACGCGGCGCTGGCGCGGCGGCATTATGTGCTCAAGGGGATGCTCAGCAACGGCTTCATCGATCAGGCGCAATATGCCCGGGCCGATGCCGAGCCGCTGGGCACGGTGCGCCAGCGGTTGCAGAAGTTCGATCGGGTCGGCGGTTATTTCATCGAAGCGGTGCGGCGCGAGCTGATCGACCGGTTCGGCGAGCAGACCCGCGACGGCCCGCACAGCGTCTACGCCGGGGGGCTGTGGGTGCGCACGTCGCTCGATCCCCGGCTGCAGGGTTATGCGCAAAAGGCGCTGCGCGACGGGCTGATCCGCTACGACCGGGGGCGGGGCTGGTCGGGGCCGATTCGCCATGTCGAGGTCGAGAACGGCGGCTGGCAATCGGCGCTGCTGCTCAGCAATATCGGGCTCGATTACGAGGATTGGCAGGCGGCGATCGTCTCGGGCGTCGCGGGCGGCAGCGCCAGCCTCGTCTTTGCCAATGGCAGCACCGGTAACCTGCCGCGCGACAATGCGACGATGCCGGTGCGCGACAAGGGCGGCACCGCGTTCGCCGCGTTGAAGCCCGGCGACATCATCGCGGTCGCGCCGTCGGGCGCGGCATGGTCGCTGCGCAGCATTCCGATGATCTCGGGCGGCATGGTCGTGCAGGAACCCGCCACGGGGCGGATTCTGGCGATGCAGGGCGGGTTCGATTCGCGCGTCCAGTCGTTCAACCGCGCGACGCAGGCGATGCGCCAGCCGGGATCGACGATCAAGCCGATCGTCTATTCGGCGGCGCTCGAACAGGGGATGACCCCTGCCTCGATCATCGTCGACGGGCCGTTCTGCGTCTATCAGGGCGCGCGGCTGGGGCAGAAATGTTTCCGCAATTTCGGCGGCGGCAGCGGTGCCGGGCCGCACACGATGCGTTGGGGCATCGAACAATCGCGCAATCTGATGACGGTGCGCGCCGCGGCGCAGACCGGGATGCCGCATGTCGTCGATCTCGCCAAGCGGATGGGGGTGGGGGATTACGAGCCCTATCTGTCGATGGCGCTGGGCGCGGGCGAGACGACCGTCGAGCGGATGGTCAACGCTTTTTCGGTGCTCGCCAATCAGGGCAAGTGGCACGATCCGACGCTGATCGATTTCGTCCAGGATCGCCATGGCAAGGTGATCTGGCCCGCCAATTGGCGCGCGTGCACCGGCTGCAACGCGCCCGACTGGAACGGCAAGCCGATGCCACGCCCGCAGATTCGCGCGCGCCAGGCGATCGATCCGCTGACCGCGTTCCAGATGGTCCACATCACCGAAGGCGTCGTCCAGCGCGGCACCGCGACGACGCTGCGCGATCTCGGGCGGCCGATGATGGGCAAGACCGGCACCACGACCGGGCCCACCGACGTGTGGTTCATCGGCGGCACCCCGCAGATGATCGGCGGGCTATATCTGGGCTATGACAATCCGCGGCGGCTGGGCGGCTATGCGCAGGGCGGCACGATCGCGGCGCCGATCTTCAAGGCATTTGCGGAAAAGGCGTATAAGGATTTGCCGGTCGAGCCGTTCCGCGCGCCGCCGGGGATTCGCATGGTCCGCATCGATCGCCGCAGCGGCAAGCCGGTGTTCGGTGCCTGGCCCACCAACGAGCCGCTGTCGCCGGTGATCTGGGAGGCGTTCAAGCCCGAAAGCGAGCCGCGCCGGACGATCAAGCGCGACGAAACGATCGTCGAAAAGCCCAAGGAGGCAGCACCCGTCGCGCCCCCGCGTGACAGCGACTTCTTGCAAAGAGAGGGCGGTATTTACTAGGTGCGCGCCCGCACTACGTCATGCGAGCACGGGGATATGCTCCGTGCGTGACGGTTAACGTATCTGGAGTGAAGCGAATGCGCGCCGAAGCGCAGGCCCATATCGACACGATCAACGAGGCGCTGGCGCTGCTGCGCCGCTTCCTCGATTGGGATCGCGCGCTTCGTCGCCTCGATGAATTGAACGCCCGCGTGGAAGATCAATCCCTGTGGGACGACCCCAAGCTCGCCCAGGCGGTGATGCGCGAGCGCCAGCGGCTCGACGAGGCGATCACCGCGACGCGCGGCATCGAGACCGAGCTGTCGGATACCGTCGAGCTGATCGAGATGGCCGAGGCCGAGGGCGATGAGGACATGGCGGTCGAGGGCACCGAGAATCTGGGGGCGCTCGCCGCGCGGGCCAACGAGAGCAAGGTCAAGGCGCTGCTGTCGGGCGAGGCCGATGGCAACGACACCTATATCGAGGTCAATTCGGGCGCCGGCGGCACCGAAAGCCAGGACTGGGCGGGGATGCTCCAGCGCATGTATACGCGCTGGGCCGAGCGCCACGGCATGAAGGTCGAACTGATCGACCAGCATTCGGGCGAGCAGGCGGGGATCAAATCCGCCACCTTGCTGCTCAAGGGCGAGAATGCGTATGGCTATGCCAAGACCGAAAGCGGCGTCCATCGCCTGGTGCGGATCAGCCCTTATGACAGCGCGGCGCGGCGCCACACCAGCTTTGCCAGCGTGTGGGTCTATCCGGTGATCGACGACAATATCGAGGTCGAGATCAACGAGAGCGAACTGCGCATCGATACCTATCGCGCGTCGGGCGCGGGCGGGCAGCACATCAACACCACCGATTCGGCGGTGCGGATCACGCATCTGCCCACCGGCATCGTCGTTCAGTGCCAGAACCAGCGTTCGCAGCACAAGAACAAGGCCGAAGCGTACAACCAGCTTCGCGCGCGGCTCTACGAGCGCGAATTGCAGGAGCGCGAGGCGGCGGCGAACGCGGAGAATGCGAGCAAGACCGATATCGGCTGGGGGCATCAGATCCGGTCGTACGTCCTGCAGCCGTACCAGATGGTGAAGGATCTGCGCACCGGCATGACCTCGCCGACGCCGTCCGACGTGCTCGACGGCGATCTCGATGAATTCATGGCCGCCGCTTTGTCGCAGCGCGTGACCGGCGAGACGGTCGAGGTCGAGGACGTCGAATGAAGCTCGCCGCCGTCATCGGGCTCGCGCTCGTGCTGGCGGCGTGCGACGGCTCGACGCCGCTCATCAAGCATGACGAGAAGGAGGATGTCGGCACTTTCCCCGACGCCGACCGTCCCGTCGCCACGATCATCTCGAGCCGCTGGTCGACCGAGGAGGCACGCGACCGGCTCAACGAAGCCACCGAGGTGATGGACAAGGCCGGCATCGCACCCGGCATGACCGTCGCCGATATCGGCGCGGGGCAAGGCTATTATACCGTCCGGCTGGCGAGCCGCGTCGGCGCCGAAGGCCGCGTGCTGGCCGAGGATATCATGCCGCAGGTCCGCGATGCGCTCGCTGAACGCGTCGCGCGCGAGCGGCTCGACAATGTCAGCGTCCGGCTGGGCGAGCCCGCCGACCCCAAGCTGCCGCCCGACAGCTTCGATCGCGTGCTGATGGTGCATATGTATCACGAGATCCAGCAGCCTTATGAGTTTCTGTGGCGGCTGCGGCCGTCGCTTGCCGCCAAGGGTGAGGTCATCGTCGTCGATGCCGATCGCGTGCCGCAGAATCACGGGATGCCGCCCAAGCTGCTGACGTGCGAATTCGCCGCGGTCGGCTACGAACTGGTCGAGATGCGCCAGATGCCCTCGGCGGGGGGCTATCTCGCCGCGTTCCGCGCCGTGGGTACGCGGCCGGCGCCCGATGCAATCAAGCCGTGCCGACTCGATCGGACCCAGCGCGAAGCCCGGTAGCCGACACCCGCACCACCGGCTTGGCGTGGGCGTGGCAAGCCGCTACGCGTTGCGGATGCGCCAATATCTCGATCTGATGCAGCGAATCCTCGATACCGGCGTGCGGCAGGACGACCGCACCGGGGTGGGCACGCTATCGGTGTTCGGTGCGCAGATGCGCTTCGATCTCGCCGCCGGTTTCCCGGTGCTAACCACCAAGAAGCTGCATCTGCGCTCGATCATCGTCGAATTGCTCTGGTTCCTGCGCGGCGACACCAATGTCCGCTGGTTGCAGGAACGCAAGGTGGGCATCTGGGACGAATGGGCCGACGAGAAGGGTAATCTCGGCCCCGTCTATGGCAAGCAATGGCGCGACTGGGTGACGGCGGACGGCCGCCGGATCGACCAGATTGCCGAGCTGATCCAGCAGATCCGCACCAATCCGGCGTCGCGGCGCCAGATCGTGAGCGCGTGGAACCCCGGCGATCTGCACGCGATGGCGCTCGCACCGTGTCATTGCCTGTTCCAGACGCATGTCGCGAACGGCAAGCTGAGCCTGCAACTCTATCAACGCTCGGCCGATATCTTCCTCGGCGTGCCGTTCAACATCGCGAGCTATGCGCTGCTCACCCACATGCTCGCGCAGCAATGCGATCTGGAGGTCGGCGAGTTCATCTGGACCGGCGGCGATTGCCACCTTTATTCGAACCATCTCGATCAGGCGCGCGAACAATTGGCGCGCACGCCGGGGCCATTGCCGCGGCTCGAGATCGCGCGGCGCGCCGAGGCGATCGATGCCTATGATTACGAGGATTTCCAGCTCGTGGGCTATGAAGCGCAGGCGCATATCAAGGCACCGGTGGCGGTTTGATTACGCTGGTGCTCGCGCGGGCCGAGAATGGCGTCATCGGTCGGGACGGTGGGTTGCCGTGGCGGCTGCCTGCTGATCTCAGGCGGTTCAAGGCGCTGACGATGGGGCGGCCGATGATCATGGGCCGCAAGACCTTCGAGAGCTTCCCCAGCCCGCTCCCCGGCCGGCGGCACATCGTGCTGACCCGCGACGCGCAGTGGCGCGCCGAGGGCGCCGAGCTGGCGCACACGCCGGGGCAGGCGCTGCGGCTGACCGGCGGCGATGCGGCCGTGATCGGCGGCGCGGAGATTTTCGCGCTGTTCCTCGATCGCGCCGAACGAATCGAGCTGACCGAGGTTCATGCGACGCCCGCCGGTGACGCGATCGTGCCGCCGTTCGACGATGCGTGGCGCGAGACGCTGCGTGAGGACCATGAGGCCGAGGGCGGTCGCCCGGCGTACAGTTTCGTGACATTGGTGCGCGGCTGAGTGCACGCCGGGGGCTGGCATGGACGGGCGCACCCCCCTATAGCGCGGCCGATGGAGCGGCTGGATGGCGGCTCGGCGGTGCCCGCGGCGTTGCGCGGGGGGATCGTCGCGCTCGGCAATTTCGACGGTTTTCACGCGGGGCATCAGGCAGTGGTGGGCCGTGCGGTCGCGCGCGCCCGCGCCGAGGGGCGGCCTGCGCTGGTCGCGACCTTCGATCCGCACCCCGCCCGCTTCTTCAAGCCCGATCTGCCGCCGTTCCGGCTGACCACGCTCGACCAGCGGCAGGCGCTGTTCGCCGCGGCGGGGGCCGATGCGATGCTCGTCTTCCATTTCGACGCCGCGCTGGCCGGGCTGTCGGCCGACGGGTTCGTGCGCGAGCGGTTGATCGCGGCGATCGGCGCGGGCGGGGTGGTGACCGGCGAGGATTTCACCTTCGGCTACAAGCGCGGCGGCGATGTGCGGATGCTGACCGAAATGGGCGCGGCGCTCGGCTTTTCGGTCGATACGGTGGGCGCGGTGATGGCGGGCGGCGCGGTGGTGTCGTCGAGCCGTATCCGCGATTTGCTTCAGGCGGGCGATCCGCGCGGGGCCGCGGCGCTGCTGACGCGGCCGTTCGCGATTGAGGGCGCGGTCGAACATGGCGACAAGCGCGGCCGCGCGCTCGGTTACCCCACCGCCAATGTGGCGCTCGGCCCCTATCTGCGGCCACGTTACGGCATCTATGCGGTGCGCGGGCGGCTGGCCGACGGGCGCGTGCTCGATGGGGCGGCCAACCTTGGCGTGCGGCCGAGCTTCGATCCGCCCAAGGAACTGCTCGAACCCTTTTTCTTCGATTTCACGGGCGATCTTTACGGCCAGCGACTCGAGGTCGAATTGATCGAATTCCTCCGCCCCGAGGCGAAGTTCGACAGCCTCGACGCGCTCACCGTCCAGATGCAGGCCGATTGCGATCGGGCGCGGACGATACTCGCGAGCCTCTCTGCGCGGTGAGCCGGTTCCGACCGCGCCCGGCGATGCCTGTTCCCCTTGCCGCGACACTCCGCTAAGGCGCGAAAACTCATGACCGACGCATCCGACACCACGCGCGACTGGCGCGACACCGTCTTCCTGCCGAAGACCGACTTCCCGATGAAGGCGGGGCTCGCCGCCAAGGAACCCGGCATTCTCGAACGCTGGCAGAAGATCCAGCTTTACCAGCGGCTGCGCGAGCAACGCGCCGACCGCAAGCGCTTCATCCTCCACGATGGCCCGCCCTACGCCAATGGCGACATCCATATGGGCCATGCGATGAACAAGGTGCTGAAGGACATCATCGTCCGCAGCCGATCGCTGATGGGCCGCGACGCGCCCTATGTGCCCGGCTGGGATTGCCACGGCCTGCCGATCGAGTGGAAGGTCGAGGAAGCCTATCGCGCCAAGAAGCTGAACAAGGACGAGGTGCCGGTCGCGCAGTTCCGAGCCGAATGTCGCGCCTATGCCGAAAAATGGGTCGCGGTGCAGCGCGCGCAGTTCGAGCGGCTGGGGGTGATGGGCGATTGGGCCGATCCGTATCTGACGATGAAGTTCGAGGCCGAGGCCGCGATCGTCGGCGAATTGCTCAAATTCGCCGAGAGCGGCCAGATCTATCGCGGCGCCAAGCCGGTGATGTGGTCGCCGGTCGAAAAGACCGCACTCGCCGAGGCCGAGGTCGAATATGAGGACGTGGTGTCGACCCAGATCGACGTCGCGTTCGAGATCGTCGAGGCGCCGAACGCGCCCGAACTGGTCGGCGCGCATGCGGTGATCTGGACGACGACGCCGTGGACGATCCCGGTGAATCAGGCGCTGAGCTATGGGCCGGAGATCGAGTACGTTGCGATGCGCGCCGGCGATCGCGTATTCGTAACGGCCCTTGATCTTTGGAACGACACAGCGGAGCGAGCGGCTCAGTCCCCTTGGTTGTCTGAAGGCAAAGGTTGGGTCGTTGTATGGACAGGCAAGGGTTCTGATCTCGCCGGCGCCACCGCCCGCCACCCGATGCACCATCTCGGCGGGTTCTTCGCCAAGCCGCGGCCGTTCCTGCCCGGCGATTTCGTCACCACCGATGCGGGGACCGGGCTTGTCCATATGGCGCCCGATCATGGCGAGGACGATTTCCTGCTGTGCAAGGCGCACGGGATCGATCCGGTGTTCGCGGTCGATGCCGGGGGCATGTATCGCGCGGATTGGGCGTGGCTCGGTGGGCAGGGCAGCGTCATCAACAAGAAGTTCGTCGCGGCCGACGGGCCGATCTGTTCGGATCTGCGCGCGGCCGGGGCGCTGCTCGCGGCGACCGACGATTTCGCGCATAGCTATCCGCATTCGTGGCGGTCGAAGGCCAAGGTCATCTTCCGCGCCACGCCGCAATGGTTCATCCCGATGGACCGTAGCGCGTCGGAATCCCCCGCCCGCTTGCGGGAGGGGCAAGGGGAGGGGCTGTTCGCTGGCGGTGCTGCTTCCCTGACAAGCCCTCCCCCGGCCCCTCCCGCAAGCGGGAGGGGAGAGAACGGCGCTACGCTCCGCGAAACCGCGCTCGACGCGATCGAGCGGACGCAATGGGTGCCCGCGCGATCGCAGAACCGCATCCGGTCGATGGTCGAAGGGCGCCCCGATTGGGTGATCTCGCGCCAGCGCGCCTGGGGGGTGCCGATCGCGCTCTACGTCAACCGAGCGACCGGCGAGTATCTCAACGATGCCGCCGTCAACGCGCGGATCGTCGCGGCCTTTCGCGAGGGCGGGGCCGATGCGTGGTTCACCGGCGATCATCAGGCGCTGCTCGGCGCCGAATACGATCTCGCCGATTACGAACCGCAGCACGACATTCTCGATGTGTGGTTCGATTCGGGTAGCACCCACGCCTTCGTGATCGAAGCGCGCTATGGCGAGGGGACGCGCGCGGACCTTTATCTCGAAGGTTCGGATCAGCATCGCGGCTGGTTCCAGTCGAGCCTGCTCGAAAGCTGCGGCACGCGCGGCCGGGCACCGTATGACGCGGTGCTCACCCACGGCTTCGCGCTCGATGGGCAGGGCCGCAAGATGTCCAAGAGCCTCGGCAATGTCGTCGATCCGCTGAAGGTGATCGGCGAATCGGGCGCCGATATCCTGCGCATGTGGGTCGCGCAGACCGATTATTTCGAGGATGTGCGGATCGGCAAGGAGGTGCTCGGCACCACCTCGGACGCGTATCGCAAGCTGCGCAACACCTTCCGCTATCTGCTCGGCGCGCTCGACGGCTTCACCGACGCCGAGAAGATCGCCGTGCGCGCGATGCCCGAGCTTGAACGCTATGTGCTGACGCTGCTCGGGCGGCTCGACGCCGATCTGCGCGACGCGGCGGAGAAATATGAGTTCAACCGCTATTTGCGGCGGCTCACTGACTTTGCGCAGGACGATCTGTCGGCCTTCTATTTCGATATCCGCAAGGATAGCCTCTATTGCGATGCCGCCGACGGCATCAAGCGCCGCGCCGCGCGGACGGTGTTCGACGTGCTGTTCCACGCGCTAGTGCGCTATGCGGCGCCGATCCTCGTCTTTACGGCCGAGGAAGTGTGGCAGGCGCGTTTCCCGAGCGACGACGGCTCGGTGCATTTCCTCGAATGGCCCGAGCTGCCGGCGCTTCCCGGCGATCAGGCGATCGGCACCAATTGGGACGATGTGCGGCGGCTGCGCGAGACGGTGACCGAGGCGATCGAGCCGCTCAGGCGCGAAAAGGTGATCCGATCGAGCCTCGAAGCCGAGGTGAGCGTGCCCGAGCTGCCGCTCGATGCCGCCAGCCTTGCCGAGGTGTTCATCGTCGCGACAGTGCGGCAAGGGGATAGCGTGTCGGTGGCGCATACCGATTATCACAAATGCGGCCGCTGCTGGCGGCTGCTGCCCGAGGTCGTCGAGGACGGCGCCTTGTGCGATCGCTGCACGGAGGTGGTGTCGTGAAGAATATCCGCTGGTGGGGCCCGATCGTCGCGCTGGTCGTGTTCGTGGTCGATCAGATCGTCAAATGGGTCGTCACGCAGGGGCTCGGCATCCGCCAGCTCGGCGATATGATGGACGTGCTGCCGATCTTCCGGCTGCGCTTCGTGCCCAATGTCGGGGTGTCGCTGGGGTTGCTGCCCGCGAGCAGCGATGCGGCGCGCTGGGCGCTGGTCGTCCTCACGGTCGGGATCGCGATCGGGGTTGCGGTCTGGATGCTGCGCGAGCGGCATCGTGCCGATCTGATCGCGCTCGGCATGGTGCTGGGCGGCGCGCTGGGCAATATCCTCGATCGCGTGCGGTTGGGCTATGTCACCGATTTCGCCGATCTGCACTTCGGTGAGTGGAGCCCGTTTTTGGTCTTCAATGTCGCCGACGCGGCGATTACGATAGGCGTGTTGATCCTGTTGGTCCGGGCGCTCCTGGTCCGCGAAAAGCCGAAATCGCCAGCTTCTGTGGAGAATGTGAATGCGTAAGATCGTGCCGATTGCCGCCGCGTTTGCGGTGGCCGGGCTGCTCGCGAGTTGCGGCGGCAGCCGTCGCCTCGGCGGCGGGCCCAACGAATTCGCGGTCGCGCGCCAGGCGCCGCTCGTCATTCCGCCCAGCTTCGCGCTGGTGCCGCCGCAGCCCGGCGCGCCGCGCCCGCAGGACAACAACCCGAGCCAGCAGGCGCTCGACGCGATGTTCGGCGGCCCCGCCGCGCGTAGCGCCGCCGAAGCCACGACGCTGAGCGAAGCCGGGCGCAATCAGGCCGATCCGGGTATCCGTTCGGCGGTGGGCGATGCCGGAACCAATGTCGTCGACAAGGGCAGCACGACACGCGACATCGTCGCCGCGCCCGAAGGCGACGGCCAGAGCGCGCGCACGACCACGCCCTGAGGCTCCTGTTGCCCGCGATGAACGATTAAACGGGGAGCGGCCGGTGCCGCTCCCCGTTCTTGATTCAGAAGGCGACGCCGACCGAACCCAGCACGGTCGCGCCGCGGCCGTGCCGCTGTGCGAAACCGCCGGCGTTGGAAATGTCGGTGTCGAGATAGCTTACCCCGACCGTGAGCGGGCCGCCGGTCGCGGTGGCGGAGACCGACCAATCCCAATATTTGTCATCGCCCGGAAGCGGGTTGTAGAGCCCGAGCGCCCCCTTGGTGTGGCCGACATGCCCCTTGAGCGTGATCGGGGTCGAGGGGATGCCGAGCGACGCCTCACCGTAAAGGTAGAGATTGTCGTCATTGCCGGTGGTGAAATCGAGGCCCTTCTGGCCGCCCCAGGCATAGGTGCCGCCCAGTTCCGCCGAAACCGGGCCGATCGTGTAGCTGATCGAGGCATAAGGCTCGAAATAGTCGGTGTTGAGACCGCGGGCGTGATCGGGATAATAATAATAGAGCAGCCCGACATCGACCCCGATGCCGTTCGACATCGTTTTGGCATAGCCGCCGTACAGATCGATCTCGCCGCCGCCATAGCCCGGCAGCGAGACCTTGCCGTCGATCGTCGAGACGAAGGTGCCGACATAGAAGCCGGACGCCGAATTGAGGTTGAGCGTCGCCTGCGCCGCGCCGTCCTCGCCCGATTCGGTGAGGCCGCGAAAGCGATAGTCCGACACGAGCGTGACATTGCCCGTGATGCGGACCGGCGGCGGTGGCGCGGTATCCTGGGCGGCAGCGGGCAGCGCCGCGAGCAACGCGATGACGGGCAGCACAAGCGCGCCCGCATGGAGGGTGGTGAAGCGCATCGTTTTCCTGTCCTTGATTGAAGAAAGCCGATGTTCCCGCCTGCGCCTGCCGTGCGGCGTCTCATTGCGCCCCGTTCGACCGGCATCGGGAAAGTGCCCGAACTTGCTGCATCGCACAACAAAAAATGGCGTGTCGGGCGATCGTTCGGGGCGGGCCTGTTGCGCGGGCGCAACACGGATCAGGCGTCGTCGCTTGCCTTTTCCGTGGCGGTGGCGTGGTGGAGGTGGATGTCGCGCTGTGCGAGCGGGATCTCGATCCCGTGCTCCTTGAACAATTGCCACAGCCGGATGAGGACATCCGAATGCACGCTGCCGACCCCGCCTTCGGGGTCGGAGATCCACACCAGAATGTCGTGCTCGACGGCGCTGTCGGCAAATGCGGTCAGCCGGACGGTGGGCTTGGGGCTGTCGAGCGTGCGCGGGCTTTCGACCGCGGCGCGCATCATCAGCGCTTGTGCCAGTTCGAGATCGGATTTGTACGAAACCCGCACCGGAATGCGCACGCGCACGTTACGATCCGAATAGGACCAGTTCTCGACTTCCTGCGTCATCAGATTCTCGTTTGGAATCAGATGTTCCTTGCCGTCGCGTGTCAGCACCGAGACCGCGCGCACCCCGATCTTGTTGACCCAGCCGAAGCTGTCGCCGACGACGATGATGTCGCCGGGTTTGATCGATCGGTCCATCAGCAGGATGATGCCCGCGATCAGATTGCCGATCGTTTTCTGCAACCCGAAGCCGACCGCAAGGCCGAACGCGCCCGAAAATACCGCGAAGGTGGTGAGATCGAGCCCAAGCAGATCGATTCCGAAGAAGAAGGCGACGACGATCACCGCGATCGCGGCGAGCTTCTGCGCGAGCAGTTTCTGCGTCGGATCGAGCGACCGCGCCTGGCCGATCGTATGGCTGAGCACGCGGTTGATCAGGCGGAAGGCGGCGAACAGTGCGACGAACGTCACGAGGATCGTGACCAGCGCCATCAGCGAGAAGCGGTGCTTGCCGAGATTGAACCCGATCATGTCGAGCGTCTCGGTGATCTTGTCGAGGCCGCCGACGGCGTTGCTCAGCAGCGCGACGAACAGCACCCCGGCGATCAGCCACGACATCCAGCGCGGCAGATTGAGCCCGCGCAAGACCTGCACCGCGGCAAGCGCGGCGGTGTAGCCGAGCGCGAGGCCGAACACGATACTCGCCGGCGTTTGCCATTCGTGCTGCGATCGGAACACGATCGACAGCAACAGGAACGCGACCAGATGGCGGATGATGAGGCCCATGCGGGGCCCGAGCCCCTCGGCATGACCACCCACCCGGCGCGTCCAGAATTGAGCGACCCGCGGGCCCAGCGCGCGCCCGGCGGCGTAGCCGAGCGCGAGGCAAATCAGCACGATCCCCAGCGCGACTGCGGCCTCGGTCAGCACCGGGCCGGTTGGCACGACGATAGCGTTTTCGGCGAGCCAGCGGTTGAGCCCGTTCACCCCCGGGCATCCCGGAACGCGGCCAGCGCCTGATCGATATCGGCGATCAGATCGGCGGTGTCCTCGAGCCCGATCTGGAACCGCACGATCGCGCCGCCCCAGTCACGCTCGCCGAGCGCGCGATGCGGATCTGCCGGGGTCGCGAGACTTTCGAAGCCACCCCAGCTATAGCCGATCCCGAACAGGTCGAGCGCGTCGATAAAGGCCGCGCGGCTCGCCTCGTCGGCGTTGTTGAGGACGAACGCGAACAGCCCCGACGATCCCTTGAAGTCGCGCACGAAATTCTCGTGTCCGGGGCATGAGGGCAGCGCGGGGTGGAGCACGGCGCCAACCTCGTCGCGCGCGTCGAGCCAGCGCGCGATCTCCAGCGCGCTCTGTTCGTGATGCCTGAGGCGGACCCCCATCGTCCGAAGCCCGCGCGAGCCGAGCCAGCAATCGTCGGGCGCGGCGACCTGACCCAGTTCGAAGCTGGTCTGGCGAAGTTTGGCGAAATGGCCCGGCCCGGCGGTGACCGAGCCCATCATCACGTCCGAATGGCCGACGACATATTTGGTGCAGGCGAGAATCGAGAGATCGACCCCGGCGGCGATCGCCGGGAAGAACAATGGGGTCGCCCAGGTATTGTCGATCAGCGTCGTCACCCCGCGCGCCTTGGCGGCGGCGACGATCGCGGGCACGTCCTGCACCTCGAAGGTCAGGCTGCCCGGCGATTCCATCAGGATCGCGCGCGTCCTGTCACCGATCAGCCCGGCGATCCCAGCGCCTACCAGCGGATCGTAGAAGCGCGTGGTGATGCCGAACCGTGCGAGCAGCCCCCTGGCCATCGCGCGCGTCGGTTCATAGGCGCTGTCGACGAGCAGCAATTCGTCACCGGGCGAGAGCACCGACAGCAGCGCCGCCGCGATCGCGGCGACCCCCGAGCAGTAGAGGAAGGTGCCTTCGGCGCCGGGTTCAAGCTCGGTCAGCGCGTCGGCGAGCGCCCATTGCGTGGGCGTGCCGCGGCGACCGTAATAGAGCCGGTGGTGGGTGTCGCCCCCGGTCGCGCGCATGTCGGCGATCGAATCGTACAGGATCGTCGACGCCCGCCACACCGGCGGATTGACGATGCCTTGCGTCCATTCCGCGCGCCGCCCCGCCGTCACGAGCCGCGTGCCTGCCCCGATACCGTCGCGCTTGCTCACGCGTCTCCCTTCGTTTTGGGGGTGGTGGGATCACCGCCCCATTCGGTCCATGATCCATCGTAGAGCGCCGCGCGGCGCCCGAGCAGGTGCGCGCCGAACACGAGCACCGCGGCGGTGATCCCCGAACCGCAGGTCGCAGCCATCGGTTGGTCGAGATCGACCCCGGCGGTGCGGAATTCGGCTGCCAACTCGGGGCCGCGCTTCCACTTGCCGTCGTCGTCGAACAGGCGCGCATAATGGAGGTGGCGCGATCCGGGAATGTGGCCGGGCTCGACGCCGGGGCGATGTTCGGGCTCGTCGCCGCGAAACCGCGCGCGGGCGCGGGCATCGATCACCTGCTCGGTGCGCTGATCGAGATTGGCACGCATATCGTCGATCGTGCGCAGGTCGGCGCGATCCTCATGGGGCGTGAAGCGCGCCTCGCCGATCGGCGAGGGGCCTGTCTCGAGGGGGCGGCCTTCGGCGCGCCACGCAGCGAGCCCGCCATCGAGGATCGCGACCTCGCGCTTGCCGAACAGCCGCATCAGCCACCACGCACGGGCCGACGAGCGGAGCGGCGAATCGTCGTAGAGCACGATCCGGCTGGCATCGTCGATTGCCAGCGCGCGCATCCGATCGGCGAAGAACGCTGCGGGCGGCACCGTCGAGGGCAGGGGACTGTCCGGATCGGCGAGCGTCGCCAGATCGAGGAAAGCCGCGCCGGGAATGTGCGCGGCCTCGAACTCGGCCCGCGCATCGCGGCGATGGTCGGGGAGGAAATAGGAGGCATCGACCACGCGCAGGTTGGGCGCGCCCAGTTCGGCCTCGAGCCAATCGGTGGAGACAAGCGCGTCCATCCACCCTTCCTATCGCGGCCGGGCGCGGGCGTCGAGCGGAGGCGTTTTCACCGGGGCGATGGCGGCCTATAGGGCGGAGATGGAAACGACCCATCTCGGCAAGCCCGCCCCGCTGCCCGCCTCGCCCGAGGCCGCTCAGCTCGATTACGTCCCCAACCCGCGGCCGGGGCAGCGCTATCTGGTGCGCTTCGCCGTGCCCGAATTCACGTCGCTGTGCCCCGTCACCGCGCAGCCCGATTTCGCGCATCTGGTGATCGATTACGTTCCCGACGCGACGATTGTCGAATCGAAATCGCTCAAGCTGTTCCTTGGCAGCTTCCGCAACCATGCGGCGTTTCACGAGGATTGCACCGTGGGTATCGGCGATCGCCTGGCCCGCGAGATGAAGCCGCACTGGCTGCGGATCGGCGGCTATTGGTATCCGCGCGGGGGTATTCCGATCGACGTTTTCTGGCAGACCGGGGCGCCGCCTGCCGACGTCTGGATTCCCGCGCAGGATGTGCCGGGGTATCGCGGCCGCGGGTGACCGATCGGCGCGGCCAGGGCCCGGGCCGCCGCGAATTTTCTTGCTGCACTGCACAAAATATGCAACCATACTCGACGTAAAGTGTTGAGTGTGGGGTGATCGTACGGGCGTAGGGGCGATATTGCGCAAGCGAAAGGATTGGCGATGGAGGTGATTGTGAATGATCGGCGGCGGATCGGCCACGTCGACCACATCGCCCTCATCGGCAATTTTCTGCCGCGCAAATGCGGACTCGCGACCTTCACCACTCACACGTTCAACGCGCTGCGTGAACGCTTTCCCGATCTTCAGGTCGATGTGTACGCGATGGACGATCGCGGCACCTATGATTTCCCCCCCGAGGTCATCCGCGCGATCCCGCAGGACGATCGGCTCGCGTATTCGGACGCCGCGCGCGCGATCGAGGAGAGCGGCGCGCAGGCAATATGGGTCCAGCACGAATACGGTATCTATGGCGGCGTGGCGGGCGATTATCTGCTCGCGCTGCTGGAGCGGGTCACGCTGCCGCTGATCGTCACGCTCCATACCGTGCTCGAACGCCCCAGCGAGGATGAACGCCGGGTGATGAATGCGCTGCTGCGGCGCTCGTCGAGAGTGATCGTGATGGCCGAACGCGGGCGTGAGATTCTCGAGCACGTCTATGATGCCGAGCCCAAGACGATCGCGATGATCCCGCACGGCGTGCCCAATCACCCGTTCGCCGATCCCGACGATTTCAAGGCGCGTTTCGGCTGGGACGGCCGCAAGGTGGTGCTGACCTTCGGGCTGCTTGCCCCGAGCAAGGGGATCGAGACGATGATCGAGGCGCTGCCCGCCGCGGTCGCGCACGTGCCCGATCTGCTGTACGTCGTGCTGGGCGCGACGCATCCCAATCTCGTCGCGCACGAAGGCGAGGCGTATCGCGACCGGCTGAAGGCGCTGGCGCACGATCTTGGAGTGGGAAACAACGTTGCGTTTATCGATGCGTTCGTCGAGCAGGACGAACTGATCGACTATCTCCAGGCCGCCGATCTCTACGTCACGCCTTACACCAATCCGGCGCAGATCACCTCGGGCACGCTTTCCTATGCGGTCGGCGTCGGCAAGGCGGTGATCTCGACGCCCTATGTCCACGCCACCGAAATCCTCGCCGACGATCATGGCGTTCTCGTCGACTTCGGCAGCAGCGCGGGGTTCGCGCGCGAAATCGTCCGCTTGCTGTCCGATGACGACAGCCGCCGGCACCTTTCCGAGCGCGCTTATGCCCGCGGCCGGACGATGATCTGGCCGCGCGTCGCCGAGGCGGTGGTCGACCAGATCGATGCCGCGGTGGCCGCGACGCCGCGCCGACTGGCCCCGACGCGCCACGCGCTGACGCTGCTCGCGCCCAATCTCGACGCGGTCGAACGGATGAGCGACGGCACCGGGATGCTCCAGCATGCTCTCTATTCGGTGCCCGATCGCCGCCACGGTTATTGTATCGACGATAATGCGCGCGCGCTGATCCTGATGACGCAGATCGAGGATCTTGCCGACGATGTCCGCGATCGGTGGACGACGATCTACGCGTCGTTCGTCCAGCATGCGTGGAATGCCGATGCGGGGCGGTTCCGCAATTTCATGAATTTCGATCGCACCTGGTGCGAGGAAACCGGCTCGGAGGATTCGAACGGCCGCGCCTTGTGGGCGCTTGGCATGGTCGCACGCGATGCGCAGATGGGGAAACATCGCGATTGGGCCCGCTCGCTCTACGATCAGACCGCCGCGCTGGCGTTCGAACTCGGCAGCCCGCGCGCTGAGGCGTTTGCGATGCTGGGCGCGGCGGCGATGCTCGATATCCGCCCCGACCATGCGATCGCCCGGCGGACGCTCGCCGAGTTCGGCGATGGCTTCCTCAAGCTGCTTGGCAGCGCGCGGCGGCCCGAATGGCAATGGTTCGAGATCGTGCTCGCCTATGACAATGCGCGGCTTCCTCAGGCGTTGCTGCGTGCCGGGGTTGCGCTGGAGCGTGACGATCTGATCGCGTGCGGCCTCGATACGCTCGGCTGGATCATCGCGCGGCAGACCTCGCCCGACGGCCGGTTTCGCGCGGTCGGCACCGAAAGCTTCGGCCGCGAATATGCCGAGCCGATGCCGTTCGATCAGCAGCCGCTCGAAGCGCAGGCGACGATCGATGCCTGCGCGGTCGCTTTTGCCGCCACCAATGACCCGCGCTGGGTCGAGGAGGCATGGCGGGCGTATCGCTGGTTCCTCGGCGTCAACGATCTCGGGACGCCGCTGACCTCGCCGCAGGATGGTGGCTGTTTCGACGGGTTGATGCCCGGCGGGATCAATCGAAACCAGGGCGCTGAATCGATTCTGGCGCTTCAACTCGCCTCATGTGCGATTTCGGCCCTTTCAAAACTGGCCGGACCCGTGGCAAAGCCGGAACGCGCCGTCGCCTAGTTCGTTCGCGTCGCGCTTGTACCGAAGTCAGCCGCGGGGGGCCTCCTGTGCTCGAGTTGTTCAACCACGCACTGCGCCTGCACGCCGATCCGTCGCGCGTCGTGGTGCGCCCCTTTCATATCGGCTGGGGAGAGAATGGCGCGGCCTCGGCGCGGGTCGAGCGCATGGTCGCGGCGGTGCTGGCGATGCGGCCCGAGGAAGCGCGCGCGCAATTGAAGGCGGTGCTCAAGGATTTCGAGGCGCGCCACTGGCAGACGCGGCGCGTGTTCATGACCCGCTATGACGAGATCGAGGCGGCGCTCGGGCTCGATGGCGCCACGATCAGCGACGAGAAGCGGCAGCTGATCGGCGCCTATTTCTGCCACGAATACAGTTATGCCGCTGCCGCGCTGATGAACCCGAGCGCGGTGCCGCATTTCGACCAATCGGGGATGCCGCCGGGCAGTCTGCGCATCCTGATGTCGATGCGCGCGGTGGGCGAGGGGCATATTTCGTCGATCGCGTTTCGCGAAGGCATCATCACCGACGACCGCAAGCTCAAGCTCGCGCCCGAGCCGCCCTTCGCCACCGCGACCGACGTGGCCGACCATGAAGGCGAACTGCCGCAAGGCGCCGTCACCGTCCATCGCCACCGCGATTCCACGCTGTCGGGCACGGTGATCTTCCCGATCACCCATGCCCAGTCGAAGGGGCTCGAGGATCTGCGGCTGGTGCGCTTCGAACATGGCGACGGCAGCTACGAATGGCTTGGCACCTACACCGCGTATAACGGTTCGGTGATCCAGTCCGAACTGATGCGGACGCGCGATTTCCGGGCGTTCGATCTTGTCCCGATGACGGGCAGTGCGGCGCGCAACAAGGGGATGGCGCTGTTCCCGCGCAAGATCGGCGGCCAATATATGATGATCGGGCGGCAGGACGGCGAAAATCTGTTCCTGATCACCTCCAATCAATTGACGCATTGGGACGAAGGCACGCTGCTGCTCAAGCCCGAATATCCGTGGGAACTCGTCCAGATCGGCAATTGCGGGCCGCCGATCGAGCTTGACGAGGGCTGGCTGCTCTTGACCCACGGCGTCGGCGCGATGCGCAAATATTCGATCGGCGCGGTGCTGCTCGACAAGCATGACCCCTCCAAGGTGATCGGGCGGACGCGCGAGCCGATCCTCGCCGCCGCCGACGAGGATCGCGAGGGCTATGTCCCCAACGTCGTCTATAGCTGCGGCGCGCTGCGCCAGGGGGATAACATCTTCATCCCTTACGGCGTCGCCGACAGCTCGATCGCGTTCGCCTTCGTCGCCGTCAGTGCGCTGCTGGCGACGATGTGACCGCCGCGCGCGTGCGGCGGTAGAGGAACCAGGCGAGCGCGAAATAGAGCAAGATGCCGGCGACGCGCGCGATCGGCGCGAAGTCATCCCCCACCAGCGCGAGCGGCTTAGCGCCGCCCGAGCCCGCGCCGCTACCCGAGCCCGCGACGATGCCGGCGAACACCACGCCCCATAGCGATTCGCCGACGATCAGCCCGGTTGCGGTGAGCACGCCCATCCGTCGCGCGAAATCGGGGTTGGGGCGCTTGTCCGCCCAATGTTCGTAGAACCGCCCGACGACCGCGCCGATCACCGTCGGCAGGATCAGGCTCATCGGCAGATAGATGCCCATCCCCACCGCAAGCGGCGGCAGGCGCAGTTTCTTTAGGAAACCCAACACCTCGTCGAGCACGATGAACCCCACGCCGGCAAGCGCCCCCCAGCCGATCATCGCGGCGTTGAGGCTGCCGCCGAGCACGCCCTTGGCGAGCGCCGAGATCAGCGCTGCCTGCGGGGCGGGAAGCGCGTCCGGCCCGGCACCGGGGACGCCGGCGAACCCGAACGCGGTGTTGAGCAGATCGAGCACCGGCGGGATGATGAGCGAGCCGAAGATCACGCCGATGACGAGCGCGACCTGCTGCTTCCACGGTGTCGCCCCGACGAGCTGGCCGGTCTTGAGATCCTGAAGGTTGTCGTTCGAGATCGTCGCGACGCCGAACACGATGCCGGTGACGATCAGCGCATAGGCGACCAGTTCCTGCGTCATGGTGACGTCGTTATTGCGCCCGAACAGCCCGACCAAGAGCAGCGCGGCGGCGACCACCGAGAGGATGCCGATCCCCGAGACAGGGCTGTTCGACGCGCCGATCAGCCCGGCCATATAGCCGCACACCGCCGCGATCAGCAGCCCGATCACGAGCACGAACAGCAGCGCGCCGAGGATCAGGATCGCTGCCGATCCGGTCAGCGTGCCGCCCTGGAGTACGCTCCACAGCAGCCAGCCGATCGGCAGCATCATGGCGAGCGATCCGCCGAACACGATCCCGATCGGCAGATCGCGTTCCTCGAGCGGCAGCGTGTCGCCATGGTCGCGCGCGCGGCTGGCGGCCATCGCCGATCGGATGCCGCCGATGACCGGGCCGGCGATCTTGACCAGCGTCCACACCGCCGCGACGCCGATCACGCCCGCGCCGAAAAAGCGCACATCGGACGAGAAGATCGTCCCCGCCCAGGTCTCGACCCCGCCGGGAAGCGGGTTTGTGGCGGTCAGGAACGGCAGCAGCACCCACCAGCCGACGACGAGCCCGAGGAACATCGCCGCGCCCACCGAAATGCCGACCAGATGGCCGACCCCCATCAAGGCGAGCGACAGGCTGCCGGCGATGCCGGTCGCGCCCGGCCCGGCGCGGAACCAGACCGAGGCTTCACCGACGAGCAGGCGGGTTTGGGTGAGGATCGCGAACAGCGTCGAGGCGACGCCGTTCCAGATCAGGATGGTGAGCCCCTTGCTGCTTTCCTCGGCGCCCGCGCGCGAGCCCGAGCCGACGCGCAGCACCTCGGCCGCCGCGCGGCCTTCGGGATAGGGCAAGGGGGTATCGACGACGAGCGCGCGCCGCAGCGGCACCGAGAACAGCACGCCGAGGATGCCGCCGGTGCCGGTGATCGCGGCGGTCGTCCAATAGGGAAAGCCTTGCCACCAGCCGATCATGATCAGGCCGGGCAGCACGAAGATGATCGCCGCCAGCGTGCCTGCCGCCGAGGCGACCGTCTGGACGATGTTGTTTTCGAGGATCGTCGAATCCTTGAACCCGCGAAGGATCGCCATCGAGATGACCGCGGCGGGGATCGAGGTGGCGAAGGTGAGCCCGACCTTGAGCCCGAGATAGACGTTCGCCGCGGTGAACAGCAGCGTGATGATCCCGCCGAGCAGGATACCGCGCAGCGTGAGTTCGGCGAGCGGGCGCGCAGGCCGCGCGGTGGTGGCGGTGTCGGTCAAATCGAGGCCCCCGAAATTGACGAAGTTGACAGGGTGGCGCGGGTGCCTTGCCGCCGCTCGGACGCGAGAGTCGGGCAGCGGGAGGAAGCGCGCAGAAGCATCGCGCGGTTGTGGCATAACAGGCGGGGTGTAGGACAGGGATAATTGGGCGCGCCGACGTGACTTCGCGCGCGCTTCCCCGCATAGAGCCGGCAGGCGGGCGCGACGCCATCGATGATCTTTTGCACGGAGACCAGCGTGTCCGACGACGATTATGTGTACGACGAGGAAAGCGGCGAATGGATGCCGGCATCCGAACTGGCGAGCCGGCAACGCACCGCCGAGACGGTGGAGGTTCGCGACTCGGTGGGCAATCTGCTCGCCGATGGCGATCAGGTGACGCTGATCAAGGATCTCGACGTCAAGGGCGCCGGGCAGACGCTCAAGCGCGGCACGCTGATCAAGGCCATCCGGCTGACCGGCGACAGCCAGGAAATCGACTGCAAGTTCGAGGGCATCAAGGGCCTCGTGCTGCGCGCCGAGTTCGTCCGCAAGCGGTAGCGCGATCGGTATTCACCCGCTGCCGCCGATCATGGTGGCGGTCGGCATGGCGCCCGCCATGCGCCCAAAGGCGCATCATCGAACGGTCGCTCAGGCCAGCACCACCCGCGTCCGTTCCCGCGCCGAGCGATAGATCGCCTCAATGATGCGCATGTCGCGCAGGCCTTCCTCGCCCGAGACGATCGGTTCGCGGTCTTCGATCACACAATGCGCCAGATGATCGAGCTGGCCCGCCCATTGCGTCTTGCCGGGGCCGGGGCGGGGGGTGATCTCGGTGTCGCGGCGGTTGCCGACCCACAGCCGGTGGCCGGCATAGCCGGTCGCGGGCTCCATTTCGATCCGTGCCTTGTCCCCCAGCAGCAGGACGTGGTTCTGGTTGGCGCTATAGCCCGACAGGCACGAGCCGATCACGCCCGAGGGAAATTCGAGCTGAAACTCGATCTGGTCCTCGACCTCGTGGAAGCGCGGATCGCTGCGGTCGGTCGATTCGTGCGCATAGACCGCGATCGGTTCCTCGCCGGTCATGTAGCGCGCGGCCTGGAGCGCGTAGATGCCGTAATCCATCAGCGAGCCGCCGCCCGACAGCGCCCTCTTGAGCCGCCATTGCGACGGATCGCCCTGCGGATAGGCATGTTCGGAACGGAAATAGCGCAATTTGCCGATCTCGCCGGCACGCGCGCGGCGCATCGCCTCGAGGTTGGTCGCCTCGAAATGGCAGCGATAGCCGATCATCAGCTTGCGGTTCGCCGCTTTGCACGCCGCGATCATCGCCTCGCTTTCGGCGACCGAGATCGCCATCGGCTTTTCGCACAGCACGTGCTTGCCCGCTTTGGCGGCGCGGATCGTGTAGGCGGCGTGCATCGCATTGGGCAGGCAGACATAGACGATGTCGATATCCGGATTGTCGGCGATGCGATCGAAATTGTCGTAACTGTAGATGCTGCGCGCGGGCAGATTGTGCTCGGCGGCGACGCGCTCGGCCTTGGCGCGGTCGCCGCTGACGACGCCCGCGAGGCGGCTGTGGGTGCAATTCGCGAATTCGGGGATGATCTTGCCGAGGCCATAGCCGCCGAGCCCGACGATCGCATAGCCGAGCTTGCGGCCGGGCTGCGCCCGCACGTCGGCACCGGGAAGCGTGAGCGCGGCGAGGCCGCCGGCGGCCATCATCACGTCGCGTCTGCTCAGGTCGATCATCGTCTCTCTCCTTGTCGCGCCCTCAGGCGGGCGAGGGGGCGCACAGATAGGCGCTCTCGCCACCATAAGAGGCGAGTTTGGCGGCGATGGCGGGCGCGTGTTCGGGCACGAAGCCGCTGCGCGTCCAGAACGGCACCGTGCCGTTGACCGAAACCAGCGTGATGCGGGCAAAGCCAAGCTGTGCCGCCAGAGCGGCGACCCGCGCGATGATCTGTTGCGCTGCGCCGGTGCCGCGCGCCGGGGGAAGCAGCGCCAGATCGTGGATGTAATAGCAATCGGCGTGCGCGGGCAGGCTGCCGAGCAACTGGTTGAGCGGCGGCGGATCGCCGAAGCGCGCGGGGTAGCTGAGGATATAGCCCACCACCGCCGTGTCGCGCTCGAGCACGAAACAACCTTGGGGGAACAGGCTGAGGCGTTCGTGGAAAATTTCGGCGTCTTCGGGATGGTCGGGATAGGACGCGCGTGCGATCGCGCCGACCGCGGGCAGATCGGCGGGGGCCATCGGCCGCCAGAAGAGGGCGCTGCGCATCGGCCCCTATCGCCCCCGGAACAGCCCGCCGAGGATGCCCCGCACGATGCTGGCGCCGACCCCGCGCGAACTGCCGAACACCGCCTTGGAGACCTGCGTCGCGACCTGCCTGCCCACGGCCGACGAGGCCGAGCGGGTGGCCGAGGTGACGGCGCGGTTCCACGGCGAGTTCTTTGCCTCGCGCTCGGCGGCGAGGCGCGCGCGTTCGGCCTCCTTGGCGGCGCGCGCGTCTTCCTTGGCCTTGGCGGCGGCGGCCTTTTCGGCCTCGCCCTGCGCCTTGATCTCGGCGGCGGCCGCCGCCGCTTCATCGGCCTTGGCCTTCAGGATTTCCTCGGCCGATTCGCGATTGATCGGTGTGTCGTATTTGCTGCCGATCGCATCAGTCTGGATCAGCACCCCGCGTTCGACCTTCGTCACCGGGCCGACCCGGCTGCGCGGTGGCTTGACCAGCGTGCGCGTCACCGGCTCGGGGGCGCCGTCGGGCTGGAGCAGCGACACCAGCGCCTCGCCAACCTTGAGTTCGGTGATCGCGGTGGTGACATCGACGCCGGGGTTGGCGCGGAAGGTCTGCGCCGCCGATTTGACCGCCGCCTGATCGCGCGGGGTGAAGGCGCGCAGCGCGTGCTGGACGCGGTTGCCGAGCTGGCCGGCGACCTTGTCTGGAATGTCGATCGGGTTCTGGGTGATGAAATAGACGCCGACGCCCTTCGAGCGGATCAGCCGCACGACCTGTTCGATCTTGTCGAGCAACGCCGACGGCGCGCCGTCGAACAGCAGGTGTGCTTCGTCGAAGAAGAAGGCGAGCACGGGCTTGTCGGGATCGCCGACCTCGGGAAGCTGCTCGAACAATTCGCTCAGCAGCCACAGCAGGAAGGTAGCGTAGAGCTTGGGGCTCGCCATCAATTTGTCGGCGGCGAGGATGTTGACGATGCCGCGGCCCGAATCGTCCTTGCCGATAAAGTCGCTCATCGCGAGCGCGGGCTCGCCGAAGAAACGGTCGCCGCCCTGGCTGCGAAGCTGGAGCAGCGAGCGCTGGATCGCACCCACCGATTGTTTCGAGACATTGCCGTAGGTCGTCGTCAGCTCGTCGGCGCGCGCGCCGCACGCGACCAGCATCGCCTGCAGATCGTCGAGGTCGAGCAGCAGCAGCCCTTCCTTGTCGGCGACGGTGAAGGCGATCGTCAGCACGCCTTCCTGCACTTCGTTCAAATCCATCAGCCGCGCGAGCAGCAGTGGCCCCATTTCGGAGATGGTGGTGCGGATCGGGTGGCCCTGTTCGCCGAACAGATCCCAGAACTGGACCGGATTGTCGGCATAGGCCCAATCGGCATAACCGATCTCGGCGGCGCGCGCGGCGAAGGGTTCGTGCGTCTTGGCGGTGGGCGAGCCCGCCATCGCGAGGCCGGAGAGATCGCCCTTCACATCGGCGACGAAGCACGGCACGCCCTCGGCCGACAGCCCTTCGATAATGCCCTGGAGCGTCACCGTCTTGCCGGTGCCGGTCGCGCCCGCGATCAGCCCGTGGCGGTTGGCGCGCTTGAGCTGCAATTCCTGCCGCTCGCCTGCGGCCGTGGTGCCGATGAAGATGCTGTCCGCCACGTGTGTCGCTCCCGACCAATGATGCCGCCGATAATGCGCGGATGCCGCGCGATACGGAAGCGTAGCGTTTGTTCTGCTGTCGTGAAAGCGGCACCGGCCCGCTCCGGTGGGGAGTGGGCCGGTGCGGCCTGTTTCAGTGCGACTGAAACCGACCGCAAACGAAACCGCCGCCGAACCAGCGTCCGGCGGCGGGATGAGGTGCTCAATGCCCGCGGGGCATTATTTCTTGAGCTTGACCGGGATGAACCCGCTGCCGCCGCGCCCGCGCTGGACGAACAGCAGCACCTGATCGCGATTGTCGCGCTTTGCGGCGGCCACGATGTTGGCGAGATCCTTGGGGCTCGAGACCTGCGCGCCGTTTGCCGAGACGATGACGTCGCCGCGGCGCAGCTTCTGCGCGGCGTTGCTCGACGGATCGACCGCAGTGACGACGAGCCCGGTGGTCGAGGCATCGACCCCCACCTGCCGCGCGATCGTCGGCGTGAGCACCGTGGTGGTGAGCCCGATCGCGTCGTTGACCGATTGATCGCTCGACGAATCGCCCTGATCGGGCGTGTCGGCATCGGCATCGGGGTTGAACCCGGCGAGCTCCTCTTCGGACGGGCGCATCGCCATCGTCGCGGTGACGGTGCTGCGCTTGCCGTCGCGGATCAGCTCGATCGGCACGCGCGTGCCCGGCGTCAGGTTGGCGACCAGATAGCTGAGCGACTGATCGGGGGTGACTTCCTGCCCGTTGACGCGGACGACGACGTCGCCCTGCTTGATCCCGGCCTTGGCGGCGGGGCCGTCTGGCTCGACACGCGCGACGATCTCGCCGCGGTTCTTCTGCAGGCCCAGCGCGGCGGCAATGTCTTCGGTCACCGGCTGGATACCGACGCCGAGATAGCCGCGCTCGATCTTGCCGCCCTTCATCAGCGTGTCGACGATCGGCCGGGCCTCTTCGGCGGGAATCGCGAAGCCGATGCCGACGTTGCCGCCGGTGGGCGACAGGATCTGCGAATTCACGCCGATGACATTGCCCTGCATATCGAACATCGGGCCGCCCGAATTGCCCCGGTTGATCGAGGCGTCGGTCTGGATGAAATGATCGGCGCCGCCAAGCCCGGTGGTGCGGTGCACCGCCGAAATGATCCCCGCCGTCACCGACGAGCCGATCCCGAACGGGTTGCCGATCGCGACCACCCAGTCACCGACGCGCGCATTCCCCGAATCGCCGAATTTGACATAGGGCAGGTCGGTGGCGTCGATCTTGAGCACCGCGAGGTCCGATTTGGCATCGCGGCCGACGACGCGGGCCTTGTATTCCTTGCGGTCGGTGAGCGTGACCGTGATCGTATCGACGCTCGCACCCTGCGCACCCGGCGCGATCACATGATTGTTGGTGACGACATAGCCGTCGGGCGAGATCAGGAAGCCCGAGCCGAGCGATTCGCCTTCGCGCGTGATCGGGCCGCTGCCGCCACCGCCGCCGAATTGCTGGAAGAAATCCTCGAACGGCGTGCCCGCGAACGGGTTCTGCTGCTGGATCTTGATGTGCTGGGTGGTCGAGATGTTGACCACCGCCGGCTGGAGCTTGGCCACCATGTCGGCGAAGCTCATCGGCGCGCCCTGCTTGGGCGCCACCGCGTTGATCGTGCCGGGCTCGTTCTGCGCCTGCTGCGCGCCGAGCGGCTGTTCGAGGGTCATCGTGGCGGCCGCGCCGCCGAGCAACAGGGCACCGGTTATCGCAAAGGCGTAGCGCACGTGGGGTTTTCCTCTTCTCTTGTCGGTTTCAGGCATTGTGCGGCTTTGTGCCGTTTATTTGCTGAACCTCGATTGAATATGAACGGATCGTCAGCGGCCACGCCCCGCGAACTGGCGGAGATACTCGCTGTCGGGCGAGAGGATGATGTCGGTCCGGTCCTTGGGGGTCGAGGGATCGCCATCATCGACGAAGGTCCGCTGGTAGGACTGCATCGCGCGATAGAAATCGTAGAAGGCCGCATCCTTGCTGAAGCTTTCGGCATAGGTTTTGGAAGCCTCGGCATCGGCTTCGGCGCGGATGATCTGCGCCTGTTTCTGGCCCTGCGCGCGGATCGTCGCGGCTTCCTGCTGGCGCGCGGTCGCCATGCGCTGGAGCGCGCTGGTGAGCGGCGTGCCGTCGGGCAGATCGGCGTGGCGGATGCGCACGTCGACGATCTCGACGCCATATTGGTTGGCGACGCGCTGCAGCCCGGCCTGGATATTATCCATCACCTCGCCGCGTTCGGGGCTGAGCAGCGCCACGAACGGCCGCTTGCCCAGCTCGCTCCGCAGCGCCGAGCCGAGGATCGGCTGGAGCTGATCGGCGACGCGCTGTTCGGTGGCCGACGAACTGCCGGTCGCGACCACCGCCTTGAGCGGATCGACGATGCGGAAGCGCGCATAGGCATCGACTTCGAGCCGGAGCTGATCGGTCGAGAGCACCTGCTGGTTGTCGAGATCGACATCGAGCACGCGCTTGTCGACCCAGACCAGCTTGTCGATGAACGGCACGCGCGCGACCAGCCCGGCGCCGGTATTGCCGAATTGCTGGCCCGGCTTCCAGGCGTTGACGACCCCGATCGGCTTTTCGAGCCGCAGGATCACGGCCTGGCGCGTCTCGGGAACGATCGCCAGCGTGCTGGCGAGCAATATCACCACCAGCAAGGCGAGGATGCCGGCGACGACGGGGTTGCGGAGCGACGGGGTCATTGGCCAGCTCCCTGCGCGGACGCAGCCGGAGCGGCAGCGGCGGGCGCCGCCGCGCGCGGGCTGGTCGCGTTGTTGAGCGGCAGATAGGGGATCACGCCGCTGCGCGTATCCTCGATCACCGTCTTGTGCGCCTTGCTCAGCACATTCTCCATCGTCTCATAATACATACGCCGCCGCGTCACCTCCGGCGCGAGCCGGTATTGCTCGTACACCTTGTCGAACTGCGCCGCCTCGCCCTGCGCGCGGGCGCTGATCTGTTCGGCATAGGTATGCGCCTGGTTGATGTCGGACTGCGCGCTCTGCTGGGCGGCGGACACCGCCTTGAATTCGTCGATCACCTGCGCGGGCGGATCGACCCGGCGCAGCGCGACGCCCTGCACCTGAAGCCCCGAGCCGTAGCTGTCGAGGATCTGCTGCATCAGTTCCTGCACGCCCATCGTGATCCGGCTCTGGCCGGGGCCGATCGCGTCGTTGAGCGTCGAGGTGGCGATCACCGCGCGCATCGCGCTTTCGGCGGTGGCGCGCAGCGTTGCAGCCGGGTCCTTGATCTCGAACACGTAATTCTGCGGATTCTTGACGTTCCAGCGCACCTGATAATTGAGATCGATCAGATTCTGGTCGCCGGTCAGCATCAGGTTGGTGGAATCGCCTTCGGGGAAATCGTCGGTGCGGATCGCCTGCACGTCGACTTTCTGCACCGAATTGAACGGTGCCGGCAGCGTCATCTTATAGCCGGGATCGAGCGTCTTGGTGTAGCGGCCGAAAAAGGTCACGACGCCGCGCTGCTGCGGGCCGATGATGTGGAAACTGGTGAACACCAGCCACACGCCGAGCAGCAGCGCGATGCCGATGATCGCAAGGCTGCGCCCGTTGGCGCCGCCGGGGAGCCCGCCGCCGCCACCGCCGCCCGAGCCGCCACCGCCGCTGCGCGCGCGTTTCAGAAATTCGTCGAGCACCGTCGGCCGCGTGGCGCGGCCGCGCGGGCCGCCCGGCGGCACCGACCACGGGTTGCGCGGCCCGCGATCGCCGCCGCCCTTGCCGTCATCGTCTCCGCCCGAGCCCCAGGGGCCCTTGCTCATATTTGCCATAATAGGAAGGCGCCGCCACCAACGTGTCAGGATCGTCATCCCGTCTTTATAGGTGGGCAAATTGAGAAAAACAGTGGCAAGAACGCCCAAGCGGCCTATCTCGCCATTATGTCTGACAACGAGGCCCTCTCCGCCGCGCTCGCGCCGGTGGCTGCCGGTCGCGCCACGGCGCGGCTCGCCGACGGTAAAGCGAGCATCATTCTCAACGTCACCGGGTTGCCGCCCAGCACGCACGATGCGCTTGAACGGGACGTTCGCGCGGCGGCGGCGGCCGTGCCCGGCGTTACCGACGTCCGCGTCGCGCTGACGCTCGAGCGCACCGCGCGGCGCCTGATTGCGGTCGCGAGCGGCAAGGGGGGGGTCGGCAAATCGACCGTCGCCGCCAATCTGGCGATCGCGCTGCGCCGGGCCGGCCGCGCCGTCGGGCTGGTCGATGCCGATATCTACGGCCCCTCGCAGCCCAAATTGCTCGGCGTCGAGGGCAGCCGCCCGCAGGCGCGCGGCAAAGTGCTCCAGCCGGTGGCGACACCTTATGATGTGCCGTTGCTGTCGATGGGCCAGCTCGTCGACGCCGACAAGGCGATCGCCTGGCGCGGGCCGATGGTGAGCGGCGCGCTGGGCCAGCTCGTCGATGCCAATTGGGGCGAGGTCGACACGCTGGTGATCGATCTGCCGCCGGGAACGGGCGATGTGCAGCTGTCGATGGTCCAGAAGCACAAGCCCGCGGGCGCGGTGATCGTCTCCACCCCGCAGGACGTCGCGCTGATCGATGCGCGGCGCGCGATCGACCTGTTCCGCCAGACCGGCGTGCCGATCATCGGCGTGGTCGAGAATATGGCGGGCTATGCCTGCCCGCATTGCGGCGGGATCTCCGATCCGTTCGGGCGCGGCGGCGCCGAGGCGGCGGCGACCGAACTGGGTGTGCCGTTCCTCGGCCGGGTGCCGCTCGACATCGCGATTCGCACCGCCTCCGATGCGGGAACGCCCCCGGTCGCCGGAACCGGCGAGGAAGCCGCCGCGTTCATCCATATTGCCGATGCCGTGGGGGCGTGGATGACCGAGGGTGCCTGATGCCGCTCACGCGTGACGAGGATATTCGCGATCTGCTGGCGAAGACGCGCACGATCGCGATGATCGGCGCCTCGGATCGTCCGGACCGCGATTCGAACCATGTCATGGCGTTCCTGCAAGGGCAGGGGTATCGCGTGCTGCCGGTCAACCCGCAGATCACCGGCGAGCATATCCACGGCGAATTCGTGTGGCGCGATCTGTCGCAACTCGGCGATCCGATCGATCTGGTCGATATCTTCCGCCGGCCGGCGGCCGCGGGCGAGGCGGTCGATCAGGCGATCGCGGCGGGCGCCAGGGCGGTGTGGATGCAATTGGGCGTCGTCAACGAGGCGGCGGCCGCGCGCGCCGAGGCGGCGGGGCTCAAGGTGGTGATGGATCGCTGCCCGGCGATCGAGATCCCACGGCTGGGTGTGACGCCGGTCGGGGTGTAGCAGCCGGCGTCAAATCGGCGCCTCCGTCCCCGTTCATGCTGAGCTTGTCGAAGCATTGCCGTTTGTCCTGATCTCCCGAGCGAGAGAAGAACGGCCCTTCGACAAGCTCAGGGCGAACGGTGCAGATGTAATGTTTGCCGCGCTTCCGGGGCAGCAGGTCGTGCGTTAAAGCACTATGGTTCGGGGGCGGGCTTCCTTGATTGCGGCGAGGATCATCCTTTCCCACACTGCCGGATCGCCCGCGGCGGCCATCGCGGAATCGGGTTCGCGCAGCGTGCGCAGGACGGCGGCGGCGTCGGGCAGATAATCCTTCCAGCTTTCCTCGACCTCGCGCGATGCCGATTCCGCGTCGCCCTCGGCGTTGGCGCTGATCCGCTGGCCGGCAAGGACGCGCGCGATGCGTTCGGCGACGGGGGGGTGCTGATGGGCATGGCGGTTCTCCCGCCGGATCAACGTGCGAGCGCGCGTGCGGCTCCGCGCTGGTGCATTTTCCGGTGGCGCGGGCCAGAAACAGAAGCGGCACCGGCCGTTCCCTGTGGAGGAAGAACCCGGTGCCGCTATCCGAACATAGCTGGATGCGAGTTTACACCGCTTGCGGGCGGCGCTGGCCGCGATGGTGGTTGGCGCCCGGCCGGCGACGATCGCGGGCGGGCTGGCCGTCGTTGCGGCGGCCGTCGGCGTGCTGGCCACCCTGCGGGCGGTTGTCGCCCCCGCGATGCGGCTTGTGCTGACCGTCCTGCGCGCCGGCCGGGCGGCCACCTTGCGGGCGCTGCGGCTGACGCTGGCCATCGTGCGCGGCCGCGCGGGCCTCGCCGCTACGATTCGGACGGCGATCGCCGTGCGCGTCGCGGCGCGGCTGCTCACCCTCGGGGCGCCGTGCGTCACCGTGACGATTGCCGCCACCCGGCCGGCGCGCGCCGCCGGCGGGAACAGCCTTGTGCGTCGCGCGCGGTCGGCGCGGGCCGCGCTCGCGATCCTCGCGCGGGGCGGGATCGGCGCCGATCGCCTTTTTGCGCGTCGCCTGAATTTCGTGCGACCGCGCGACGAAATCGGCCGGCAGCGGCTCGATCGTCACCTTCTGGCGGGTCACCCGCTCGATGTCGCGCAGATAGGGACGCTCGTCATCGGCGCAGAAGCTGATCGCGACGCCGCTCGCGCCGGCGCGCGCGGTGCGGCCGATGCGGTGGACATATTGTTCGGGGACGTTGGGCAGTTCGAAGTTGAAGACGTGGCTGACGCCCGACACGTCGATCCCGCGCGCGGCGATATCGGTCGCGACGAGCACGCGGACCTGGCCCGATTTGAACGCGGCGAGCGCGCGCTCGCGCTGCGGCTGGCTCTTGTTGCCGTGGATCGCATGCGCGGCGATGCCGTTACCGCCGAGCAGCTTCACCACTCGATCGGCACCGTGCTTGGTGCGCGTGAAAACCAGGGCGCGTTCGATACCCGGATCGCCGAGTTTGATCGTCAGCAGCGCCTGCTTTTCCTTCTGGCCGACAAAGGTGACGAACTGATCGACGCGCTCGGCGGTGGTCGCCGCGGGCTTGATCGCGACGGTCGCGGGATCGGTGAGGAACTGATCGGCCAGCGTGCGGATCGTCTTGGGCATCGTTGCCGAGAAGAACAGCGACTGGCGCTGCTTCGGCAGCAAGGTCACGATCCGGCGCAATGCGTGGATGAAGCCCAGATCGAGCATCTGATCGGCCTCGTCGAGCACGAGGATTTCGAGCATCGAGAGATTGACGTAGCGCTGCTCGATCAGGTCGATCAGCCGGCCCGGCGTGGCGACGAGCAGATCGACGCCGCGCGCCATATCCTGCCGGTTCTTGTTGATGCTGGTGCCGCCGAACACGGTTGCGACCGCGAACCGTGAGAATTTGGCATAATCGCGCGCGTTGTCGGCGATCTGCGTGGCCAGTTCGCGCGTCGGGGTAAGCACGAGCATCCGGCAATGATAGGGCAGCGGGCGCTTGCCGGCCTCGTCGAGGCGCTGGAGCGAGGGCAGCACGAACGCGGCGGTCTTGCCGGTGCCGGTCTGCGCGATGCCGAGCAGGTCGCGGCCCTGGAGCAGCGTCGGGATGGCCTGCTGCTGGATCGGCGTGGGCTGCGTATAGCCCTTGGCCTCAAGCGCGCGAACGAGGGGTTCGGCGAGACCGAGCGTGGAAAAAGACATGGAAAACTTTCAATAAGCGCCGGGCTCGCGCGCCATCAGGCACACGAGGGGCGGGGGAAAAATGACACCCCGCGTGATATGGGAAGCCCGAAAATCGACCGAGGCGGAGCCTGAATCCCGTGGGATTCGATCACGCTGCATGACGCCTCGATGGCGGCCATCTAGATGCTGCGCTGCAAAAAGTCAAGCCATGCGGCGGGCCGTTACCTGAGCGTGACGGTTGCCGCCGCGGCCGGATCGTCGCGCAGCCGCAGGAAGATCTGCCCGGTCGCCGGCTGAGGGATTGCGATCATCGTGCCGGTAAAGCCGTCGGGCACCTCGGTAGCGGCCGCGCCATCGGCGGTCGTGGCGACCGAGGCGAGGAGATAGAGGTCGCTTCCCGTCAGGTGGCAGCCTTGATCGTCGCACCGCAGCCCGTCGAGCGTCGGCAGGCGGACCAGCGTCGCGAGCGGTGCCCAGGCACCGGAGACGCCATCCTGGAGGATGCGGAAGCGCAGCGGGCCATAAGCCGACGCACCCAGCGTTGCCGCGAGATCGGCCTTGACCACGCCGACCCCCGCATTCTGGACGGCATAGCCCGCGCCCGGCGCGATCCGTGCCGACAGGCGGCCGTCGACGGTCGCGATCTCGATCGTCTCGCGGCCGGTGAGCCGGGTTGCGGGCGCGGCGCGGAACGAGAAGGTCAGCGGTGCGCCCAGCGGCACGACCTTCGTGTCGGCGATCGCGATCGGCAATTGGCCGGCGGCAGCGACGGGGGTCGCGGTGAGCCCGATCAGCGTGGCGGCCGGGCGCGGCGCGGCGACGACGACCGGCAGCGAGCGCTCGCGGCCGTCGGCGAGCGTCACGGTGGCGGTCTCGCGGTGACCGGGGTCGAGCGCGGCCACCTTTTGGGGGTCGACGGCGGCCAGGCTCAGCCGATCGGTGCCGTCGGCGCGCAGAATTGCGCCCGGCTGGAGCGCCAGGCCGCCGAGCGAGACCGCGGTCACCTTGTCGAGCCCGGTGCCGGTGAGCTCGGCGCTGCTGTCGTTCGCGTGGAGCGTCAGCCGATCGAGCCGGAGCTGTTCGGTGGTGGTGGCGAGCGCGACGCTGACGGGCGCGCCGCCGCCCTTGGGATGAACGAGCAGCGTCAACGCGTCGGGCGCGGCGGGGGCCACCGGCACCGTTACCGAAAGCCGATTGCCCGCCCCCGGCTTCCACGCCAGCGGGGCGCCATCGGCCATCGTGATGCGATCGACGCAGGCGGGGGCGCCGCCGATGAGTTCGACCGCATTGTCGCGGCCGACCGGCAGCACCGCGGCGTCGCGCGAGACGGTGGCCCATGCCGCGCCTTCGGGATTGGCGAGGCTGAAGGTCGGGCCGTCGAATTGCGCGAAACCCCAATCGCCGTGGAGCGTGCCGGTGATCGTGGCACCGAGCCCGTGGTACGTCGCGACGGGAGCCGCGAGCACATAGCCGCCGCGCATCGGATCGGCGGTGACGGGCAGATCGAGGCTCGGGCCGTTCTCGCGCACCACGCGCAGCCGCATGTTCTGGGCGTAGCGCGTGGCGTAGACCAGCGGCGCGCCATCGACGGGGAGGACGGTGCCGGGGGCCGCGCACAGTGCCTCGAGCGTTGCCGGATGGCGCAGCGGCGGAACGCGCGGCGGCTCGATCGAGGGCAGCGCCACCACCATCACCGAGGTCGGCCGGCCGAAATTGGGCGCCGCGTTGAGCAGCAGCGTGACGCGATCGTCGTCGATCCGCGACAGCGCCGGAATATATTGGAGCTGGGTCGACTGGAACGCGCCGAACAGCCGCGCGATATCGCGCACCACGCCGATATAGGGGCTGTAGTAACCGTAGCCCGCCTGCCGCGTCGAACTGATCCGATAGGCGAGATCGGTCGGCGCGCCCGCCAGCGTCTCGGCGAGCGCCGAGGTGTGTGTGTCGGCAAGCAGCAATGTCTCGCGGTTCTGCGTCAGACAGGCCGCCTGGAGATCGGTCGGCTGATCGAGGCATTGCGCGTTGAGCTTGATCGACAGGCTGCGCGTCAGCACCGGTGAGGCCGCGGCGATCCGATCGGGATGCGTGGCCTCGAGCCAGCGGATCTGGCCGAGGAAGCGATCGAGCCGGGCGCGATCGAGCGAGGCCTGATTGAGTTCCTGCGACGCCCGCACGAAGGTGCCGGGGCGTTCGCGCACCGCCTCGACGACCGCGTCGTAATCGCTATTGTCGTCGGGGGCGAGGAACAGGACGATCTGGCGCGCGCCCGCGGGCACGGTGAGCGACAATTCGGTGCCGCCTTTTTTCCACGTCTTCGATTTGAAGAACCAGTCCTTGGGCGGCGGATTGGTCGCGCCGCGCAGGAAAGCCGCGATCAGCAGCATCCGCGCGCCCTGTTCTTCGGGAAGGTCGAGCTTGATCGAGAGGCGGTCGCCTTCGGACAGATTGGGGACGCGCGCGATCGGCAGCGTCCGCCCGTTATGCGTCACCGCGATCTGGAGGCCAGGGCCGGCAAGATCGAACGGTGAGGCTGCCGCGTGCGCTGGCATCGGTGCGGCCAGCCCGATCGCGAGCGACAGGCCCAGCAGCAACGGGAGGCGGGACAATTGCGACATCATGAGCATGACCGGATCACCATAAGCCCGTGGCGTGGCGTGCGGGCGTGTCAAGAATAGGGCGCAATCGGGGAGGCTGCGTGGCGCGCGCGCCGGGTGCCGCTGACCGAAGCCGCGCCGCGCGCCGCCAGCGTCTTGATCGCCATGCCGAAATCTCCGAACCGGGATCGCCGCTTGTCGAACCGGCCGGCGCGGGCAATGGTTCCGCCACCCCATGACGAGCGCGCTTGCCACCATCCTGATCTGCATTGCCGCCATCGCCGGGGTGCTCGCGCGCCCGCTGCGCTGGCCCGAGGCGGTGTGGGCAATCGCGGGGGCGGGGTGCCTCGTCGCGTTCGGCCTGCTGCCGTGGCGAGAGGCGCTGGCCGCAATCGCGCGGGGCGGCGACGTCTATCTGTTCCTGGGCGGGATGATGCTGCTGTCCGAGATCGCGCGGCGCGAAGGCGTGTTCGATTGGCTTGCCGCGCACGCGGTGGGCTGGGCGAGAGGATCGTCGGCACGGCTGTTCGCGTTGGTCTATGCGGTCGGCATCGGGGTGACGGCGCTGCTTTCGAACGACGCGACCGCGGTGGTGATGACGCCGGCGGTCTATGCCGCCGCGCGGCAGGCCGAGGTCGATCCGCTGCCGTCGCTGTTCGCGTGCGCGTTCGTCGCCAATGCCGCGAGCTTCGTGCTGCCGATCTCGAACCCGGCGAACCTTGTTCTCTACGGCGGGCAGATGCCGCCGCTGGGTGCGTGGCTGGCGGCATTCGGCTTGCCTTCGATCATGGCGATCGGCGCGACCTTCGTGATGCTGCGTCTGGTCGAGCGCGATCGGCTGCGGGCGCCATGTCGCGTGGAGATCGCGGCGCCGGTGCTCGGCGGGGGCGGGCGGCTGGCACTGGCGGCGATCGGCGCGACCGCCTTGCTGTTGCTCGGCATGTCGCTTGCCGATCGGGCGCTGGGCGTGCCGACCTTCGTCGCGGGGGCGGTAACCGCGGGGCTCGTGTTCCTCAAGCGGCCGCAGGATATGGCGCCGGTGCTGCGGCAGGTGTCGTGGAGCGTGCTGCTGCTCGTCGCCGGATTGTTCGTGCTTGTGGCGGGGCTCGAGCGGATCGGGCTGGTCGATTTGCTGGCGGCATGGCTGGGCGGGGGCGGCGATCCGCGCGCGACCGCCGCGATCGCGGGCGGCGGGATCGCGATTGCTGCGAACCTCGTCAACAACCTGCCCGCCGGGCTGGTTGCAAGTGCGACCGTCGCGGCGGCCAATCCGCCCCAGATGGTGACAGACGCGCTGCTGATCGGGGTCGATCTCGGCCCCAATCTGTCGATCACCGGCAGCCTCGCGACGATCCTGTGGCTCGCGGCGATCCGGCGCGAGGGCGAGCACGTGACCTTCTGGCGCTTCCTCAAGGTTGGCGTGGCAGTGATGCCGCCCGCGTTGGTGCTCGCGATCGGGGCGCGGTTGGCGCTGGGGTAGGGGCGTGGGTCATGCCGGACTTGTTCCGGCATCCAGCCTTCCTCGAGCGTCAGCGTTTGAGGCGCGTTGGACCCCCGGAACAAGTCCGGGGTGACGGGTGGATGGAAAAAGGGCGCCCGGATTTGCTCCTGGCGCCCTTTTCTCGAAACGTCGTCGCGGCAAAGCCGCGCCGTCGGACCTCGCTGGCGCGAGGCCGGCCGACAGCGCGTATGCGCCGCTAGTGCGGCGCACCGGCGCGGTCGTGGCCGCGCCTTACCCGCTGTAGTACATATCATATTCCACCGGGCTCGGGGTGGTCTCGTAGCGGATCACCTCTTCCCACTTCAGGTCGGCATAGGAATCGATCTGTTCCTTGGTGAAGACGTCGCCTTTCAGCAGGAAATCGTAATCCTCCTGAAGCGCGACCAGCGCCTGGCGCAGGCTGCCGCACACCGTGGGGACGTTGACCAGTTCGGCGGGGGGAAGATCGTAGAGGTTCTTGTCGATCGCCTCGCCGGGGTGGATCTTGTTCTGGATGCCGTCGAGCCCGGCCATCAGGATCGCGGCATAGCACAGGTACGGGTTCGCCAGCGCGTCGGGGAAGCGGAATTCGACGCGCTTGGCCTTGGCGCCGGTGCCATAAGGGATGCGGCACGAGGCCGAGCGGTTGCGGCTCGAATAAGCGAGCAGCACTGGCGCTTCGAAGCCCGGCACCAGCCGTTTGTAGCTGTTCGTGGTCGGGTTGGTGAAGGCGTTGAGCGCGCGCGCGTGGCGGATGACGCCGCCGATGAAATAGAGGCACATATCCGACAGCCCGGCATAGCCGTTGCCCGCGAACAGCGGCTTGCCCTTTTCCCAGATCGAGAAATGGGTGTGCATCCCCGAGCCGTTATCGTCCTTGATCGGCTTGGGCATGAAGGTTGCCGTCTTGCCGTAGGCGTGCGCGACCTGGTGGACGACGTATTTGTGGATCTGCATCCGGTCCGCGGTCTGCGTCAGCGTGCCGAAGGTGAGGCCGAGTTCGTGCTGCGCGGCGGCGACCTCGTGGTGGTGCTTGTCGCACGGCAGCCCCATCTCGATCATCGTCGCGACCATCTCGCCGCGGATGTCGACCGCCGAATCGACCGGCGCGACGGGGAAATAGCCGCCCTTGGCGCGCGGGCGGTGGCCCATGTTGCCGCCTTCATATTCGCGGCCCGTATTGCCCGGCAGTTCGATATCGTCGATCTTGTAATAGCTGGTCGAATAGCTGTTCTCGAAGCGGACGTCGTCGAACATGAAGAATTCGGCCTCGGGGCCGACATAGACGGTGTCGCCGATCCCGGTGGCGCCCAGATAGGCCTCGGCGCGCTTGGCGGTGGTGCGCGGATCGCGCGAATAGCCTTCACCGCTGCCGGGCTCGACGATGTCGCAGAACACGATCAGCATCGGCGTGGCCGAGAAGGGATCGGTATAGACCGCGTCGAGATCGGGCAGGAGCACCATGTCGCTCTCGTTGATCGCCTTCCAGCCGGCGATCGACGAGCCGTCGAACATCAGCCCGTCGGTGAGCTCATCCTCGCCGATCAGCCCGGCGACCATCGTCAGATGCTGCCATTTGCCCTTGGGATCGGTGAAGCGGAGATCGACCCATTCGATCTGCTCGTCCTTGATCTGCGCGAGAATGTCTGCGGCCGTCTTCGCCATGTCTTGTGCTTTCCTTTTTCATTCCCCTCCCGCTTGCGGGAGGGGCCAGGGGAGGGCGTGTTAAGGGAGGACGGGCCCTCCCCCGACCCCTCCCGCAAGCGGGAGGGGAGAAATGGTCAGATCGCTTCCTCGTCGCGCTCGCCGGTGCGGATGCGCAGTGCGGTTTCGATCGCGGAGACGAAGATCTTGCCGTCGCCGATCCGGCCGGTTTGCGCGGCCGCGGCGATCGCCTCGACCACGCGCGGGGCCAGCGAATCGTCGACGACGATTTCGAGTTTCACCTTGGGCAGGAAATCGACGACATATTCGGCGCCGCGATAGAGCTCGGTATGCCCCTTCTGGCGGCCGAATCCCTTCGCCTCGGTCACCGTGATGCCCGATACGCCGACTTCGTGCAGCGCTTCCTTCACTTCATCGAGCTTGAACGGCTTGATGATCGCTTCGATCTTTTTCATGCGTCTGGCTACTCCCGCCCACGGTTCGGCAGTTCAATAACCGTGCCAGTCGGTGATCGGCAAGAAAGCGTGTGTCGTGCGCGCCGATCTCGATCGGCGGTGCCCGATTCGCGCGCAGCCGGGCGATTGCTGCCTGAAAATGAGGCAGCATCGGGATGGGCACGCGTCACCCCGAACCTGTTCCGGGAGGCAACGTGCCTTAGCACGGTGGCGCTCGCTGGCGCCCGGATGCCGGAATCAGCCCGGCATGAAATGAAATTCGGGGATATCTTTCCGCTTATGCGTAAGGCGGGTTGTGGAAGCCCTTGGGGCTGGTGGTGAAAATCTCGCAGCCGGTCTCGGTGATACCGATCGAATGTTCGAACTGCGCCGAGAGCGAGCGATCACGCGTTACCGCGGTCCAGCCGTCGTCGAGGATCTTCACGTCGGGGCGGCCGATATTGATCATCGGCTCGATCGTGAAGATCATGCCGGGCTTCAATTCGGGGCCGGTGCCGGGGCGGCCGGCATGGACGACCTCGGGCGCGTCGTGGAACAGCCGGCCGAGGCCGTGTCCGCAGAAATCGCGAACCACGCCGTAGCGATGCGATTCGGCGTGGCGCTGGATCGCGTGGCCGATATCGCCGAGATGATTGCCGGGCTTCGCCTGCTCGATGCCGATCATCAGGCACTCGTAAGTGACGTCGACCAGCCGCTTTGCTTTCACCCCGACATCGCCGACCAGATACATCCGGCTCGAATCGCCGTGCCAGCCATCGAGGATCGGCGTGACGTCGACATTGACGATATCGCCCTTCTTGAGCGTCTTGCTCCCCGGAATGCCGTGGCACACGACATGGTTGATCGAGATGCAGCTCGAATGCGTATAGCCGCGATAGCCGAGCGTCGCGGGCACGCCGCCGGCACGGATGATATGGTTGCGCACCATATCGTCGAGCGCCTGCGTCTCGACGCCGGGCACGACGTGGGGCACGAGCATATCGAGCACCTCGGCGGCGAGCTGGCCGGCGCGGTGCATCCCCTCGAACGCCGCCTTGTCGAACAGTTTGATCGCGCCGGTGCGGCCCATCGGCGCATCGGCGGTGACGGTCACATAATCGGTCATGGGCGGCGGTATAGCGTGTGAAGCGGCGCTTTGCGAGAGGACTTTCCTCGGCTATGCGGGCGGGCGATGGCACAAAAGCGCATCTGGACCGCCGCGCTGGCGGTGATCGGCGACGAAATCCTTTCCGGCCGAACGCAGGACAGCAATGTCGCGCAGATCGCGACCTGGCTGGGCGCGCAGGGCATCCGGCTGGTCGAAGTGCGGATCGTCGGCGACCAGACCGACGCGATCGTCGAGGCGGTCAACCAATTGCGCGCGCGCAACGATTATCTGTTCACCACCGGCGGCATCGGGCCGACGCATGACGACATCACCGTCGATGCGATCGCGACCGCGCTGGGCGTGCCGGTGGTGCATCACCCGCAGGCGCTCGCGATCCTCGAGCGTTATTACACGACGCGCGGCGGGTTGACCGAGGCGCGCAAGCGGATGGCGCGCGTGCCGCAAGGCGCCGATCTGATCGAGAATCGCCGGTCGGGTGCGCCGGGAATCCGGATCGGCAACATCTTCGTGATGGCGGGGGTGCCACACATCACCGCCGGCATGCTCGACGCGCTGACGGGGCAACTCGAGGGCGGGGCGCCGCTGATCAGCCGGACGATCGGCTGCTGGGTCGCCGAAAGCGAGGTCGCCGATCTGCTGCGCTCGACCGAGCATGACCATGAAGGCGCCGTCATCGGCAGCTATCCCTTCTTCCGCGCCGGGGCCGGGGGCGCGAACTTCGTCGTCCGCGCAACCGACGCCGCGCTGCTCGATGCCTGCGTCGCCGATCTGGTCGCGCGGCTGGTGGCGGCAGGACATGCGCCGGTCGATGGCGGAATTTGACGCGTCTCAAGGGGCCGATCCGAAATCAGCCGGCGGCGGATTTCGAATCGGACTCTTAACGTCGCGTTAGCTATGTCGATCTAGCGTGATGCGGGCACACATGCTCGCGGGGAATTGCGAATGGGTCTCGAAGCGCCGATCATCGAGGTTTCCGACAAGCGCCGCGCGCGGCGGCGGCCGACGGCAGCACGCGTTGGCGTGCGCAGCCCCGGCAAGCGTCACGTCGAGACGCGGCTGCTCGATATCTCGCGCTACGGCTTCCGCGTCGCCGCCGAGCGGCTGACACCGGGAAGCTCGGTGTGGCTCAAGCTCGCCGACAGCGAACCGCAACTCGCGCGCGTCGTGTGGAGCGACCAATATGCCTCGGGCTGCGTGTTCCTCGAACCGCTCGATCAGGTGATCTACCGCGCCGCATTGCGTACCGCCGGGATCGAGACCACGATCATCGCCTGAAGGGCTTGGTTCTCCGCCGGTAGAGAAGGCGGTGTTTCGGCAGGCTCAGCACGAACGGGGGAGACGCGCGCCTAGCGAGGCTGCCGCTTTGCGCCTGCCGCGCGGACGTCCGCGAGCGTGGGATAACCGTTGACCGCCATCAGCAGATCGGCCTCGGCAAGCAGGCATTTGATAACGTGCGTCGCGCCTTCGGCGCCGTCGAGCGCGAGGCCGTAGACGAACGGGCGGCCGATCCCGACCGCGCGAGCGCCGAGCGCGAGCGCTTTCACGACATCGCTCCCCGATCGCACCCCCGAATCGAACAGCACCGGCACCGCGCCCGCCGCAGCGACCACATCGCCGAGCATGTCGATCGCCGCGATCCCGCCATTGGCCTGCCGCCCGCCGTGGTTCGAACAGAAGATCGCATCGGCGCCCGCATCGATTGCGCGGCGCGCATCATCGGGGTGGCAGATGCCCTTGAGGATGATCGGCAGCGACGTCAGCGAGCGTAGCCACGCCATGTCGTCCCAGGTCAGCACGCGTCCGAAGGTCGCCGCCCAGGTCATCACCGCGGCGGCCGGATCCTCCTCGGGTGGCCGCGCGAGCATCGAGCGGAACACCGGGTCGGTGAAGTAATTGGTCAGCACAGCCCCGCGCAACTGGGGGAAATTGCCCGCGTTGAGATCGCGCGGCCGCCAGCCCGTGACCCAGGTATCGAGCGTGACGACGATCCCCTTATAGCCCGCCGCCTCGGCACGGCTGACGAGGCTTTCGGTCAGCCCCTCATGTTTGGGGGTGTAGAGTTGGAAGAAGCCTGGTGTATCGCCCAGCGCTTCGGCGACGCGTTCGAGCGGATCGTTGGCGAGCGTCGAGACCATCATCGGCACGCCGGTTGCGGCCGCAGCGCGCGCGGCGGCGAGATCGCCATGCCCGTCGGGCGTGCAGATGCCGGTGACGCCGATCGGGCTGAGGAACAGCGGGGTAGGGAGTGTTTGCCCGAACAACTCGATCGACAGATCGCGCACGCGCGTGTCGACCATCATCCGCGGTACCATCCCCCAATCGGCGAAGGCGGCGCTGTTGCGGCGCTGGGTCGCCTCGTCGCCGCAGCCGCCCTGAACGTAATCGAGCACGTGCGGCGGCATCGCCGCTTCGGCGCGCGCTTCGAGCGTCGCGGCATCGACGGGGAGCCTGGGGAGCACACCGCGCAGCCCGGCGGCGTATATCTCGTTCTGATAATCGCCGAACTGCGCCATGATCCCATCCTCTCTGCTGCTTTTCCGGCGAGGTTGGGGCGGTCTCAAGGCGTCGTCAACCGGCCGCGCGCTACCCCAGCGGGGAGGTTCGTCCCGGCAGTGGTCTGTACTCGCCCGGTTGTTGTCCCCGTCCGCTCGGTTCGGCGTCGGTCACCCGAAAATGCCTTTCGGTCGGGGCGATGGCACGGCGTGCGATGGAGTGGCGCAATTCCTCGGCGATGTCGCTAAGGAGGCCCGTGGCACGGTCAACAGACCGGCTGTGACCTTATTGGAGCGGGAGCGAGCGGCGTGCGTGAAGCCTTTATCTGTGATGCGGTGCGGACGCCGATCGGGCGCTATGGCGGTGCGCTGGCGTCGACGCGCCCCGACGATCTGGCGGCGCATGTCCTGAGGACGCTGCACGCGCGCAATCCCGATCTCGATTGGGCCGGGCTCGACGACATCGTCCTCGGCTGCGCCAATCAGGCCGGTGAAGACAACCGCAATGTCGCGCGCATGGCCGCGCTGTTGGCCGGGCTTGGCGAGACGGCGACCGGGACGACGGTCAACCGTCTGTGCGGGTCCGGCATGGATGCGGCCCTGATCGCGGCGCGTGCGATCAAGGCCGGCGAGGCGCAGGTAACGGTCGCCGGCGGCGTCGAAAGTATGAGCCGTGCGCCGTTCGTCATGCCCAAGGCGGAGACCGCTTTCTCGCGCGGCAATGCGGTGTACGACACGACCATCGGCTGGCGCTTCGTCAACAAGGCCATGCACGCGGCGTTCGGCACCGACGCGATGCCGGAAACGGCTGAACATGTTGCGCGCGACTTTTCGATCGGCCGCGAAGATCAGGACCGTTTCGCGCTGGAAAGCCAGCGCCGCGCGGCCGTCGCACAGGCCGAGGGCCGGTTTGCCGCGGAAATCGTGCCGATCGCGATTGCACAAAAGAAGGGCGATCCGCGCATCGTCGACACCGATGAACACCCGCGGGCAACGACGATGGACGCATTGGCGCGGCTGCAACCGATCGTCTGTCCCGACGGCAGCGTGACTGCGGGCAACAGTTCGGGGGTGAACGACGGTGCCGCCGCGATGATCATCGCGAGCGGGCGCGCGGTCGATGCGTACCAGCTTGTGCCGCGTGCGCGCATTCTGGGCGGCGCTGTCGCCGGGGTCGCGCCCCGGGTGATGGGAATCGGCCCGGTGCCTGCCGCTCAGAAGCTGCTCGACCGGCTCGGTTTGTCGATCGGCGCCATGGACATGATCGAACTGAACGAGGCCTTTGCGGCGCAGGCTCTGGCGGTGCTGCGGGCATTGGGCGTCCCCGAGGCGGCCGATCATGTGAACCCGAATGGCGGGGCGATCGCGCTCGGGCATCCGCTGGGCATGTCTGGCACCCGGCTGTTGCTGACGGCGACCGAGCAACTGGTGCGCAGCGGCGGGCGATATGCCTTGTGCACGATGTGCATCGGGGTCGGCCAAGGCATCGCGACCGTCATCGAAAGAATCGACTAGGGCCGATCGAGGCGCATATCGGGAGTCACCGCCGCGCCGGGGCCCCCTTGCGGCAAAAGTTTTGCTTTATCGCCCTTTTACCCGAGCGACGTTCCGGTAAGGAGCGGCGATGATGATCCGGCGCCTCATTCAACTCTACGCGGGGCTGTTCGCTTTCGGCATGTCCTCGGCGATGATGGTCCGCTCCGATTTCGGGCTCAATCCCTGGGATGTGTTCCATCAGGGCGTAGGAGACCGTACCCCCCTCAGCTTCGGCACGGTCGTGATCGTCGCCGGGGCGATCGTCCTGTTGCTGTGGATCCCGCTTCGGCAGCGGCCCGGCCTGGGGACGGTGAGCAACATCATCGGGATCGGTCTTGCCGCGGATTTCGGCCTGTGGCTGATCCCCGAGATCGGATCGCCGCTCATCCGGGCCGCGATCCTCGCGATCGGGATATTCCTCAACGGCGTCGCGACCAGCACATACATCGGAGCGGGGTTCGGTCCCGGCCCTCGCGACGGGCTGATGACGGGGCTGGCAGCCCGGACGGGCTGGTCGATCCGAGCCGTGCGCACGGGAATCGAACTCACGGTCCTCGCGGTGGGATGGGGGCTCGGCGGCACCGTCGGCATTGGTACGGTGCTGTTTGCCGTCACGATCGGGCCGATCGTGCACCTGACGCTGCCCTATTTCACGATCCGCTCGGGCGGGGCGCCTTTAACCCGTGCGATGCCGACCGATAAGGCGGCGCGCGATAATTCCCCCACATAGACATGGTCGATCTTGCCGTCCGCGCGCACGAAGAGCGTCGTCGGTAGCCCAGCGCCGCTGCTACGGCGCAACAGGACGCCCGCTCTGTCCGACAGCACGTTCGTGTCGTGCAGCCCCTCGGTGCGGAGAAAATCCCGGATCAGATCGGGATGTTCGCCCTGATTGACGAGTAATATCGGCACGTCCCGGGTCTCGTGCGCGGCGGCGGCGAGCATGGGCATCTCACGGCGGCACGGGGGACACCAGGTCGCCCAGAGATTGACCACGAAGGGCCGGCCCCGAAGGCTGTCCAGATCGACCGGCTGCCCCGCCAGATTTGTTACCGGCACCGATGCCGGGAACGCTTCCCTCGGGCCTGCCCGGTCGAGCTGCACATAGCCGAACCAGGCCAGGCTCGCCGTCGCGAGGATGACAGCCGGCCCCGCGAGCCGCCGCTTCCAGCCCAATGCGATCAGCAGTGTCGCGAGCGCCGCTGCCATCCCGGCGGGCGCCCAAAAGCCGCCCTGCCAAAGGTAGAGCGAGGAGAGCGGCTCTCCCTTGTAGGCTGTCCAGTGCAATGCGACGAAGCCGGTCCGGGCGGCGACCAGACCGGCCACGACCGCCAGCCATGGTATCCGCGTGGGATCGACGCGCGACGACCGCAACGCCCATCCGGCCCCGGCCACGAAGAGCCCGATCAGGACGAGTGCCACCAGGCGCTCGAACGAAAGCATGAGCGGGCCAATAGTGATGACGTCTGGCATGTGAAGCATGAAGCGACCGATCCTACCCGCGTATCAGGCCGGCCCGACAGGAGGCCCCGATGTGCGTATCGCAAGCGTTACCCCGACGCGCGGCTGGTTGATACCGATTGGCGCCGGACGGGCTCCGTTTCTTGCCCCCGTGGCGACGCGCGCTGCCCGAGGGAATGGTCTGATGCCGCTGGTTAACCAGAAAATAAGGCGCCCCCCATAACGCTCGCCACATGGAAGGACGGTTGACCTCACGTGCATGGGCGCCAGCCATACGCAACGTCGCGGAGAACCCGAAGGGTTCGGGTATCGATCGCGGTGGTTTGCGCGATTTGATCCCGGCCATCGGGCTCGGCCTATTCCTGCTTGGTGTCCTTGCGGTGAGCTACTTCCTGTCCGTCGACAGCAGGAACCAATATCTGGTGGTCGCGCCGCCCGATTGGTCCGCAGCTCGCACCATCAACCTCATTCTTGCCGGTGACGGCAGACTGCTGCGGCAAGGGCGCTTTGCCAATGTGCTGATCGCAACGTCGGAGCAGGCGGACTTCGCGCGTGTGCTGCGCGGGGCCGGCGCATGGCTGGTGGTGCCGGCGCCGGGCGATTGGGGTTGTTCAACATCGTCGATCCCTGGGGAACAGAAATGATCGTGGAACTCGATGCCCTCCGGACACGCTTCGGGCGTTTTCTGGTCTGGCTATTCTGGGCGCACGTGCCCGTTCTGGCGCTTGCCGCGTGGTTGAACGGCCAGGCGCCGTCGAGCGCGGCGGCGGCGGGGGCGATCGTCGCGATCGTCTATCAACTGGCGTGGTGGCGTTATGGAATCGCCCCGGCGACGCGCTATCTGTCCGCGGTTGCGTTGATGGCCGAGCCGGCGGTCCTGCTGTTCCTGCTGAAGGGCCATCCGTGGCAGATGGACATGCACATGTATTTCTTCGCGATGCTGGCGCTCACCATCGCGTGGTGCGACCGGCGCGCGATCCTCGTCGCCGCGACGGTTGTCGCGGTCCACCATCTGTTGTTGCTGCACCTGCTGCCTTTTGCGGTCTTCCCGGGCGAGGGCAATCTGGGGCGCGTGCTGTTCCACGCGGCGATCGTCTCTTTCCAGACCGCCGCCCTGATCTGGCTCAGCAACATGCTGGTCGGCAGCTTCGTCCGGATCGACGGCATGCGCCAGGAGATCATCGTCAAGAACAAGGCGCTGGAGGAGCGGACGCGCGAAGCCGAGAACGCCAGCGAGGCCAAGAGCCTGTTCCTCGCGAACATGAGCCACGAGATCCGCACGCCGATGAACGCGATCCTCGGTTTCTGCCACCTCGTCGGGCGGACCGCGCTCGACGACAAACAGCGCGACTATATCTCCAAGATCAACGGATCGGCGGTGGCGCTGCTGCGGCTGATCAACGACATTCTCGATTTCTCCAAGAACGAAGCGGGCAAGCTCACGCTCGAACTGCGCCCGTTCGATCTGCGCCGGATGGTGGAAGGGCAGATCCAGCTCGTTTCGGGCGATGCACAGGCCCGCGGGGTGCGCGTCACCGCGTCGATCGATCCCGCGTTGCCGTCGGCGCTGCTGGGGGATGAAATGCGGATCGGGCAGGTGTTGCTCAACCTGCTCAGCAATGCGGTGAAATTCTCGCACAATGACGAGGTGAAAATCTCGGTCGGTGTCGAAGCGGTGGAGGCGGCCGGGGTGACGATCGCCTTGTCGGTGCGGGACAATGGCATCGGTATCCCGATCGAGGATCAGGCGCGCCTGTTCAGCTCGTTCACGCAGGCCGACAGTTCGACGACGCGCCGCTTCGGCGGCACCGGGCTTGGCCTGGCCATCTGCCGCCAGATCGTCGAGCAGATGGGCGGCAGCATCGGCGTGGAGAGCACGATCGGCGGGGGCAGCGTTTTCACCTGTCTGTTCACGCTCGCGCCAGCCGAGACCCATATATCCGCCGCCACCGGGCAGGCCCCCGACCATATTCGAGGGCTTCGTGTGCTGGCGGCGGACGACAATCCGGCAGCGCGCCAGATCGTCGAGGAAATTTTCGCCGGCTGGGGCATGTCGATCGATCTCGTCGCCTCGGGGGGCGAAGCGATCGCCGCGTGCCGCGGGGCGGCGTCGAGCGGACAGCCATATGATCTGGTGATGCTCGACTGGAAGATGCCCGGCATGGACGGCATGGAAACGATCCGTGCCCTGCACGACATCCCCGAACTCGGCCCGTTGCCGGTCACGCTGATCATTACCGCTTATGGCACCGAGGAACTCTCCGGCCGGGCGGGGCAGGCGGGGATTTCGGCATTCCTGTCCAAACCGATGGATCCGGCCGCGTTGCTGGCGGCGATCACCAACCTTTTTCCGGCGACCGGTATCGGCATGGCCGGGGGACATGAATCGCCCGAGGCGACGGTGGCGCTTGCCGCGCCGTTGCGCGGGGCGCGCGTGCTGCTGGTCGAGGACAATGAGATCAATCGCGAGATCGCGATCGAATTGCTGACCGATGCCGGGCTGGTCGTCGATTGCGCTGAAAACGGCCGGATTGCCTGCACGCGCGTCGCGGCCGATGGCCATGCGTATGCCGCGGTATTGATGGATTTGCAGATGCCGGAAATGGACGGCATCGAGGCGACGCGGATCATCCGTCAAACCTGGTCGCACGAGGCCTTGCCGATCATCGCGATGACCGCCCATGCGTTCGAGGAGGAGCGGCAACGCTGCTTCGATGTCGGCATGGACGATCACGTCGCCAAGCCGATCGATCCGCCGCTTCTTATCGCCACGCTCAACCGCCGGCTGCGACCGGTGGAGGGACGTCAGACGCCCGTCGCGGCGGGTGGGGCGGCTGCGTCGGCAGCGATGCTGCCAGTGCATCTCCCGCCGTTCGACATTCCTGCCGCACTGCGGCGTGTGAACGGCAAGGAGGTATTGCTCCGCAAACTCATCCTCGATTTCGCGCGGACCTATGAGAACATCACCAATGAGTTGCGCGTGCAGATCGCGACCGGGTTGCTGGCCGATGCCAGGCGGCTCGCGCACACGCTGAAGGGGGTCGCGGGGTCGCTCGAACTCGGCGACCTGCAGGCGAAAGCGCAGACCGTCGAAATGCTGCTTGCGGCGGGATCGGCCCAGCCGGCGCTCGACACGCTGGCGGCGCTGCAAGCCGCGCTTGAGCCTGCGGTGCAGGCGGCCCGGACGCTTGACGTCCAGAACGCGGGTGCTGCGGACCCGGCGGTAACGCTGGTTGGGGAATCGCTGACCGCCAAGCTGGCGCGGGCGACGCTTCGCGACCTCGTGATGCGCCGCAGTCTGGGTGCACGGGGCGCGTTCGAGGCACTGGCCGACGCGCTTGATCTGGCCCCCGCCCAGCGTGCGGCGCACCCGCTGCACGAGGCGCTGCAACGCTTGGATTATGACACGGCATTGGCGCTGATCGATGCGCCGGTCCCAGTGGAGACAGCTGCATGACGCGCCCGACCATCCTGATCGTCGACGACGAGATTTCGAACATCGAGATCATGAACGCCGTGCTCGAAGACGAGTATGACGTGTGTTTCGCGATGTCGGGCGAGGAGGCGCTGGAAACCGCGCGGCGCGCGCCACCCGATCTGGTGCTGCTCGATATCCTGATGCCGGGCCTCGACGGATTCGAGGTGTGCAAGGCGATCAAGAGCGACCCGTTGCTGGCCGACATACCGATCATCTTCACGACCGGCCTTGGCGATACCGAGGATGAAATCCGCGGCCTGTCGCTGGGCGCGATCGATTATGTGACCAAGCCGGTCCAGCCCGTGATCCTGCGCGCGCGCGTGAGCAACCATATCGAACTGAAGCGGTTGCGCGATCAACTCGCCGATCTCGCGGTCCGCGATGCGCTCACCGGGTTGCATAACCGTCGTTCGCTGGAGCAGCACCTGACGACCGAATGTGCCCGGCTTGGCCGGACGCAGGATTGGCTGTCGGTGATCATGGTCGACATCGATTTCTTCAAGCAGTTCAACGACACCTACGGGCATCAGGCGGGCGATCGCTGTATTACGATGGTCGCGTCCGCGCTGATGCGCGCGGTGAAGCGGGCGAGCGATATCACTGCGCGCTATGGCGGGGAGGAATTCGCCTGCATTCTGCCCGGCTCCGATCCCACGGCGGCTGAAACGGTGGCGCAGGAAATCAGATTGCAGTTGCAGGCGCTCAACATCCCGCACGAGGGATCGCAGGTGAGCCCGTATGTGACGGTGAGCATCGGCGTCGCCAGCGCCCGGTGTGGCATGGGTGCCGCACCGGATCGGTGGATCGCGGAAGCCGACGAACAGCTTTACCGCAGCAAACTTGCCGGCCGCGACCGCATCTGCGCGACCAAATTCGGGACGATGGGCAATGACACGCTGATGCGGCTCCCGGCCGGCATCAGCTATCCGAGGTCCGCCGCGCTCTGACGGCGGCGCTCCTTCTCGTCCGGTGGCGCGCTCTGCGACCGGCGTAGCAGGCGTCGGGCGCGGTCTTTCCCAACAAGAACCGGCTCCCACGAACGGCCAGCGCATCCTCGGATGCGCTGGCCGTTCGCACGCATGCTGCCGGGCGATAACAACAGCACTCGATCAATAATATCGAAAACTTGACATAATGCTATTTTAGATAAATTCTCTGGTGGGGGCTAAAAATGCCTCGCTTTCGGAGGGGGTGCGCAATGCTCGATCTGAGATGGCGGAAAGCCGTGCTGCTGCAGGCTGTCGCTGGTGTCGCTATGGCAGGGGCCGTACCGGCGGCGATCGCCCAGACGGCCGGGGCCGATCCACAAGAGCCGGCATCGGCGGTCGCGCCCGCGCAGGAGACATCGTCGTCGAAAGCTGACGCCGCCGGTGACATCATCGTTACCGCACAACGCCGAAGCGAGCGGCTTCAGGACGTTCCGCTGTCGGTCGCCGTCGTGCAGGGCGATACGATCGACACGCTGAAATTCAACGAATCGTCCGATCTGCAATATCTGGTGCCGGGGGTGACCGCCTTCAGCACCGCGGGGCCGCGCAATTTCGGCTTTTTCGTACGCGGGATCGGCACCAGTTCGTTTTCGTCCGAGGCGATCGAGGCGAGCACGGCCTATGTTCTCGACGGCGTGGTGCTCGGCCAGGCGGGGGCATCGGTGACCGATCTTCCCGATGTCGAACGGATCGAGGTGCTGCGCGGGCCGCAGGGGACGCTGTTCGGAAAGAACGCCTCGGCCGGTGTCGTCAACGTCATCACCCGAAGCCCCTCCGAAACGCTCGAGGTACGCGGCAGCGCCAGTTGGGGCTGGCCCGATAACGACCGCCGCTTCAGCCTGTATGTCAGCGGCCCGATCAACGATGTCGTCCGCTTCTCGGTGTCGGGGCGGCGCAATCTGCGCGACGGGCATATCACCAACGTCTTCGACGGCCGTCGCCTGAACGGGCGCGACGATTACGGGTTTCGCGGCAAGATCGAGATGACGCCAACCTCGGATGTCACCATCACGATGATCGGCGATTATTACGCGCGCAACGCGGATTGCTGCCTGTGGACCTTCCGCGACGTCGGTTCGCCGCCTTCGGCCACCGAACAATTGGCGATCGACGCGGGGATCGTACCCGGTGCGCGCAACGAGAAACAGAATGTCGACGGCGAGGTGCGTTCGAACGCAACCAGTTATGGCGGATCGCTGCAGGTCGATTGGGGCATGGGCGATTACATGCTGACCTCGATCAGCGCGTTGCGCGAATGGAATACGAGCGACGGGCTCGATTCCGATTCGTCGCCGCTTGATCTGCTCAATGTCAATTTCGCCAACTTCTTCCGGCAATCGCAGTTCAGCCAGGAACTGCGGATCGCGTCGCCCACCGGCAAGCTGATCGATTTCGTCGCGGGCGCCTATTATTTCGTCTCCAACGTCCATTCCAATTCGGAGCAATTCTTCCCGCAGGTGCCGCTGCCGTTCTTCGCGCGCGATGTGTATGTTCGCGCCGATACCGAAAATATGGCGCTGTTCGGCCAGGCCAATCTCCACATCACGGAGGCCTTCAAGCTGATCGGGGGCGTGCGTGTCGTGCGCGAGACGATCGATGCCGCCAAGCGCCGCACCGATTATCGCCTCGATCTTGCCGATGCGGTGGCCGCGCGCAAGGAAACTAATGCGGTCGTGTGGCGCGGGGGAATGCAATATACGCTGTCGCCCGATGCGAATGTGTTCGCCACGGTCACCCGCGGGTTCAAGGGCGGCGGATTCGATACCAATATCGGCAACAACCTGCTGCGCGAGGTCGAGCCCGAGCGACCGACCAACTATGAGGTCGGCGTGCGCACCTCGTGGCCCGGTGCCGGGCTGACCTTCAACGTCACCGGCTTCTGGATGGATGTGGAGAATTACCAGACCGCGGGCCGCGATGCGGCGACCAGCACCTATCCGATCACCAGCAGCAAGGCGCGGACCAAGGGGGTCGAGGTCGAAATCGCCTATCGTCCGCGCGGTACCAATCTGACGCTCAACGCCAACGGTTCCTATGTCGACGCGCGCTGGGGGGATTTCCCCAACGCGCCCTGCTATTCAGGCCAGACGGCGGCGCTTGGCTGCGTGTCGGGTCAGCAGGATCTCACCGGCTTCCGCTTGCCCTTCTCGCCCGAATGGCAATTCGCGGTCGGCGCCAATTATGTCGCTCCGGTGAGCGATCGGATGGGGCTCGCGTTCGATCTCGGCGCCAATTACCGGTCGGCGACGTTCGTGTCGTTTCCCAACCATCCCGATACCGTGCAGGACGGCTATCTGCTGCTCAATGGATCGATCGGGCTGGTCGGCGACACCGATCGCTGGCGGGTGTCGGTCTATGCCAAGAACCTGCTCGATCAACATTTCGTCTCGGCGATGTTCGCGACCCCCTTCGGCACGCCGCAGAGCCTGAGCCAGTACAATCCCTATGAAGCACGCCGCAGCGTCGGCGTGTCGCTCGATGTCGCTTTCTGACATGGGCGTGCCGAACACCAACGACGGCACCGACCGCCCGCCGCGGTTGTTGCACGGGATGAGCTTCGTCACCCCCGCGGACCTGCCGGACTGGTCGGCGGGGCCGCGCGGCACGGCGGCGGAGATCGCCGCGGCGATCAAGGCGGCGGGGTATGAAGCGTATCAATGCCTCGATCCCGCGATCGCCACCGATGCGGGGTTGATCCCGACCGGGCTGATCCGGGTGTTCGACGATGTCGGCCAGATGCGCGATGCCGTGAAGGCGCGTCGCGATGCCGGGTGCGATTGCACCACCGCCCATCTGGGCACCGGCTTCGAGAGCGACGATGAGATGCTGCGGCTGGCCGAGGCGATGCTCGACATCGCCTTGACCGAGCGCCATCCGGTCTATCTGGAAACCCACCGGGCGACGATGACGCAGGATATCCGTCGCACGCTCGACCTGATCGAGCGCTTGCCCGAGTTGCGGTTCAACGGCGATTTCGGCCATTGGTATATCGGCCACGAATTCACTTATGGCGATATGGAGATGAAGTTCGCGGCGCTGCGCCCGGTCTTCGAGCGGACGCGCTTTCTGCATCTGCGCCTGTCGTCGAACGCCTTCGGTCAGGTCACCGCCAGTGATCCCGCCGAAAGCCGTCACCTCGATTATTACAAGCGGATGTGGATTGCGGCGTTCGAGGGTTTCCTACGGAGCGCCGGGCCGGGCGATTATATCGCGGTTCACCCCGAATTGCTGCCGGCGCGCGCCTTTTATCCCAAGATGGTGCCGGGCCCCGACGGGGTTCTGCGCGAGGAAAGCGACCGGTGGACCGAGGCGGCGTTTCTGATCGCGGTCGCCGAACAATGTTTCGATGCAGCGAAGCAGGCGCTTGCGTCATGAGGCGACGCGCACCCCCGAACCGTTCTCGATAATATCGATCCAGCGTATCAAAAAAGCGAGGTAAGGCGAGGATGGTGGGGGCAGTCAATGCCGGGCAGCGGCTCGGTGCCAAGCGTATTATCGGCTTCACCGTCGGCGATTATGCCTTCAATCTCTATTGGCAGAGCGTCTCGCTCTACCTGCTGTTCTTCTACACCGATGCGGTGGGGCTGAGTGCGGCGACGGCCGGGCTGATCTATATGATCGCGTCGATCTTCGATGCCGCGATCGATCCGATCATGGGCGCGATCGCCGATCGCACGCGGACGCGCTGGGGCCGGTATCGCCCCTATATTCTGGGCGGTACGCCGTTGGTGGCGATAGCGTTCATGCTGCTTTACTACCGCCCGCCGTTCGAGGGGGTGTGGCTGGCCGCATGGATGCTCGGCGCCCACATCATCTTCCGCCTCGCCTACACCATCGTCTCGATACCCTTTACCGCGCTGTCGGCGCGGATCACCTCGGATTCGGGCGAGCGCAGCGTGGTCGCGGGGGGGCGCATCATCTTCGCGACGCTGGCCGGGTTTACCGTGGCGTATTTCACGCAGCCGCTGGCCGAACGCTTCGGCGACGACGATCCGGCCACCGGGTTCTTCTGGGCGGCGGCGATCTTCGCGGTGGTTGCCAGTATCGTGTTGCCGATCGTGTTCTTCGCGACGCAGGAACCGGCCGAAACCGGTGAGGACCGCAGCCCGCATAATTTGGGCGAATATTGGGTGGCGCTGCGGGAAAATCGTGCGCTGTGGGCGATGGTGCTCGCGGCGTGCGCGGGGGTGATCTGCTCGACCGCGATCGGCAAATCGATCCTCTATTATTTCAAATACTATGTCGGCGATGAAAACGGGGGGCGTCTCGCGCTGACGCTTGCGGCGGCCTCCGGGCTCGCGGTGGTGCCGTGTTGGGTGATGGTCACCAAATGGATCGGCAAGCGCAACGCCTGGTTTGCCGCTGTCGTGCTGGGGCTGATGGGGCTCGCCACTTTCGCCATGTTCGATGTGCGCAGCACCGCCGGGGCGATTACCTTCTTCCTGTGGATGCAGGTTGCAGGGCTGGGAATCGCGTTTGGCTTCTGGTCGATCCTTCCCGATACGGTCGAATATGGCGAATGGCGCACCGGGCTGCGGACCGAGAGTTTCGTCTTCGGGTTGGGGCAATTCTTTCTGAAGGTCGCGCTGGGGCTGGGTGCGGGGCTGTACGGCTGGTTGCTCGAACGGATCGGATACCGCGCCAATATGCCGCAAACCGCCGAAACGCTGGCCAATATGAAATTGCTGATGACGGCGCTGCCCGCCGTGGGCCTGGTGCTCGCAGGGGCGATCATGATCTTCTATCCGCTGCGCGGGCGGATGCACGAACAGATCGTGCGCGAGATCGCGGAGCGCCGTAGCAGCGGCCGCGTGTCGCCTGAGTAGACGCGGCTGCCTGCACCCGGTTTCGCGGCCTTCCCCGACAGCGCCGACGGCGGCTGCCGATGCCGGGAATGCGCCTGTCCAAGGGGGCTTGTCGGGCGAGTGGCGATTGCTACAAATAAATCGAATAAGAGAAATACCTGTAATTCGAATCTAAATTTGTTTGCGTATGGAGAGCGCCTTTGCCCGATCGTGACAACGCCGCGGCCTCCTTGAGCTTCCGGGGAAAAGCGGGGTTCGCCATCGGCGACTATGCCTGCAATCTCTATTGGCAAAGCATCTCGCTGTTTCTGATGTTCTATTACACCGACGTGGTGGGGCTGTCGGCGGGCACGGCGGGACTGATCTATATGATCGCGTCGATCTTCGATGGCGCGATCGATCCGCTGATGGGCGCGGTCGCCGACCGCACACGGACGCGGTGGGGCCGCTACCGACCGTGGATTCTGGCCGGGGCGCTCCCACTAGGGCTGTCGTTTGCCGGGCTTTACTGGAAACCGGCAGCAACCGGGCTGGGGCTGCTCGCGATCGTGCTGGTGACCCATTTGTTTTTCCGCGTCGCCTATACGGCGGTGTCGATTCCCTATTGCTCGCTGACGGCGCGGATCACGCAGCGTTCGGACGAGCGAAGTTCGCTTGCCGGCTTTCGGATGTTCTTTGCGACATTGGCCGGGTTGACGGTGTCGTTCCTGACCCAGCCGATGGTGGCGTGGTTCGGTGGCGGCGATGCGGCAACCGGCTTTTTCTACGCGGCGTGCGTGATCGCGACGATCGCGACCGCGATCCTGCCGATCGTCGTGTTCAACACGCGCGAGCCGGTGCTGGCGTCCGACAGCATCTCCACCGCACGGCTCAGCGATTATTGGCGCGCGATCCGCGTCAACCGTGCGTTCTGGCTCGTGATGATTGCGGTTACGTCGGCGGCGCTGTGCAGCACGGTGATCGGCAAATCGATCCTCTATTATTACAAATATTTCGTTCATGACGAAGCCAGCGCGCGCTACGCGCTGTCGGCCAAGGCAGCCGCCGGGCTCCTCATCATTCCAGCCTGGGTGCAGGTGACCAAATTCACCGACAAGCGCGGCGCATGGTTCGTGGCGAGTAGCTGGGCAGTCGGCGTGTTGTTGCTGTTCGCCTTGCTCGATGTGCGCGATGCGATCGGCGCGGGAATCGTCTTTCTGTTGCTCCACGTCGCGACGCTGGGCCTCAACATGACCTATTGGTCGATGCTGCCCGATACGGTCGAATATGGTGAATGGCGATCGGGGTTGCGGACCGAATCGTTCATTTTCGGGTTCGGGATCTTCTTCCAGAAAGTCGCGCTCGGCGTCGCCGCCGGCGTGTTTGGGATCGCGCTCGATTGGGTGGGGTTCGTCCCCAATGTCGAACAGTCTCAAGCGACGCTGGCGGGGATCAAGCTGGTCATGATCTGCTTTCCGCTGGCCGGCCTGGCAATTGCGGCGGTGGCGATCTGGCACCACCCGCTGCGGCGCGGCGTCCATGACCGGATATCGAACGATCTCGTGGGACGACAAATGGCCCTGGCGCCAGCCGATCCGCACTAATTGAAAATGATCGAACTGTTGACATTATCATAAATTCGATCAAAATTTATCAAAACAAGAAAGTGATATAAATTATAGGGGAGGTCAGAATGCGTCTTCGTCTTCGTCTTCGTGGCGCGCAGCAGCGCACGGCACGCATCGCGGGATTGATGGGTTTGGGGGGCGTTTCGATGCTGTCGCTCGCGGCGGTGCCTGCGCTGGCCGAGGAAGTGGCCGCGCCCGACGCCCCGGCCGCTGCCGGTCCGGTTCAGAATGCGGTGCAGAGCACGGCGCCGACCGTTGCCAGCGACTCAGGACCGGCCGACATCATCGTGACCGCGCAGAAGCGCGAGGAGCGGTTGCAGGACGTCCCCATCTCGATCGCGGTGATCGGCGGCGAGGCGCTGACGGCGCTCAATTTCAATGAGGCGACCGATCTGCAATATCTCGTGCCCGGCGTTCAGGTGCTGAACGCCGCCGGGCCGCGGAGCTTCGGCTTCTACATTCGCGGCGTGGGCACGACTTCCTTTTCATCGGAATCGGTTGAAGGCAGCGTTGCCTATGTCGTCGACGGCGTCGTTCTGGGGCAGTCGGGCGCGTCGCTTTCCGATTTGCCCGATATCGAACGCATCGAAGTACTGCGCGGGCCGCAGGGGACGCTGTTCGGCAAGAATGCGTCGGCGGGTGTGGTCAACGTCGTCACGCGCGATCCGTCCGATCATTGGGAAACGCGCATCACCGGTAGCCTCGCCTGGCCCAAGAACGAGCGCAAATTGTCGGGGCTCGTGACCGGGCCGATCAGCGACAAGATCGGCATCCTGGTGTCGGGCCGCATGAACAAGCGCGACGGCCTCGTCACCAACGTGTTCGACGGGCGGAAATTCAATGATCGCAACGATTACGGCTTCCGCGGCAAGATCAAGGGCGATTTCGACAATCTGACCACCACCGTGATCGGCGATTGGTGGCGGCGGCGCGCCGATTGCTGCATCTGGACGTTGCGCAGCGTGGGCCCGACCCCGAATGCGCTCGAGCAATCGCAGCTTGCCGCCGGGATCGTGCCGTCGCCGAAGAACAGCAAGCAGAACGTCAATGGCGACGTGCGGTCGAATATCGATAGCTGGGGCGTCTCGCTCAACAACGATCTCGATGTCGGCGGCGATTATACGGTGAGTTCGATCACCGCCTTTCGCCAATGGCACACGATCGATGGCCTCGATACCGATTCACGCCCGACCAATATCTATGACCAGAATTTCGCCGATTTCCGGCAGAAGCAGTTCACGCAGGAATTGCGCCTGACCTCGCCGACCGGCGGCCTGATCGATTATGTCGTCGGCCTTTATTATTTCCATAGCGACGTCACGTCGGTATCGTTTCAGGACAATCGCGGCAGTGCGGCCGCCTTTGCCGCGCGCGCGGTGACCAATGACGCCACCACCGACAATTATGCGGTGTTCGGTCAGGCCAACATCAACCTTACCCCGAAATTCCGCCTGATTACCGGCGCGCGCTGGCTGAGCGAGACCGCCTTTGCCTCCAAATATCGCGTCGATACGCGGACGCCGACGCTGACCAGCTTCGACCGGCAGAAGAAAACCGATACGGGGTTCGTCTGGCGGCTCGGCGCCCAATATGACCTCAACCCCGATGCGAACGTCTTCGCGACCGTCACCCGCGGGTTCAAGGCGGGCGGCTGGGACACGGGCATCGGCTTTCCCGAGCTGACCGAGGTCAATCCGGAAATTCCGACCAGCATGGAAGCGGGCATCCGCACGAGCTGGCCGTCGGCCGGGCTCACGTTCAACGTCACCGCGTTCCACCTGATCGTCGAGGATTATCAGATTTCCGCGCGCGTGCCGGGGGCGCTGTCGATCTATCGCCTCATCAACGCCGCCAAGCTCCAGTCGGACGGGGTCGAGGTGGATTTCACATGGCGGCCGATCGGCGATGTCGATTTCACGCTGTCGGGCGGCGCCTCATGGATGGATGCCAAGTTCAAGCGGTTCGACAATGCCCAATGTTATTCCGGGCAGACCGCGGCCACCGGCTGTGATCCGGCGACGGGAACGCAGGATCTGTCGGGATCGGTGCTGCCGCGCGCTCCCAAATTTTCGTGGAACGTGATGGCGAATTACGCGACCGACATCAGCTCGGATCTCCGGCTGCATATCGATTTCGACGCCAATTACCGGTCACGCACCGCGCAGGGCTTCCCGATCTCCCCGCTCTTCTACCAGAATCGCTATGCGTTGCTGAACGGCGCGATCGGCATCGCGGGCGACGGGGATCGCTGGCGGTTGTCGGTTTTCGGCCGCAATCTCGCCGACAAATATTTCGCCAACAATATCTCGGCGACGGTGCTCGGGTCGGGGGCCGGGAGTACGCAGCAATATCCGATCTATGAATCGCGGCGGGTGATCGGCGTCGGTTTCGACGTTCGCTTCTGATATCAACGCGGCGGGCGGGCCGATCGATCGATGGCCCGCCCGCGTCGTGCGTCGATTGCTAACGCTTTGAACTCATGCTCGCACAAGGTATGAAGATCGAGGTTCGATCACCCAGCCAGAAGGGGCGCGTGTTGACTGCTGATCGTCTTGTTTCGGTCTCGACTTTTACCGACCCGCGCCTTCAGGCGGGAATCGACCCCCAGCGAAATCCGACACAGGCCGCCGCGCACTGGCTGCGGCGCGATATCGTGCGCGGCGTGTTTACCCCGTTGGAACGGCTGAAGGTCGAGCAGCTCACCAAATTCTACGGCGTCGGCCACAGCCCGGTGCGCGAGGCGATCCTGCTTCTCTCCGCGAGCGGACTGGTCGTTCATGAGCATCAGAAGGGTTACCGCGTCGCCGGTATCTCGCTTGATGATTATTCCGACTTGATCGATGTTTACTGGCGAACCTATCAGCTTGCGTTGATGATGGCGGTGGAACGCGCCGACGAGGCGTGGGAGGAGCGCGTCGTGCTCGCGCTCCATCGCTCGCTCAAGATCAGCAAGGTGATGACCGACGCCGAGCCCGAGGCCCGCGAATTGTGGCAATGGGCCTATAAGAACCTGCATCAGGAACTGCTCGCCGGCTGCGGCTCGCCGCTGCTTCAGACGATCGTCGGCGACCTCGGCGCGCGGGCCGAACGCTATGTCAATCTGTGCGCCGATCTGGCGACCGACCGCGAACGCGACAGCCATGCCGAACACCGCGTGCTGGTCGACGCGATCGTGTCGGGCGACATCGGCAGCGTGAACAAGCTGCTTGAGAAATTCTTCGCGAGTGGCGAGCCGATGCGCGAGACGATCCGGGCCCGGCTGCGCGCCTCGGCGAGTGCCAAAGGCCGGCGCGCGCGTCGCCCCGCGCTGGCCTGAAGGTTGGGGCGTGCGCCAGGCTTTCAGGCGGGGTCGTTGCGGCGGAAATTGAGGATATAGGCGCGGCGCGGCCGATCGGCCGAGCGGTTGGGCCCGGTATAATGGGGCGTGCCATAGCTGTGCACCGTCGCCCCGCCGGCACGCAGCGGGCAGGCGACGGCGGTATCGCGCGGTAGCGCGTCGGGATCGACGATCGCCAGCAGCCGCTGGCTGTAATCGACCTCGCCGGCCACCACTTCGTGCGCGAGCAGCGGCTGGCGGTGCATTGCCGGAAGGAAGGTCATGCAGCCGGTATCGGCATCGACATCGTCGAGCGCGATCCAGAATTGCACGACCGAATCGTACGGGATCGCGCTCCCTGCGGCCGCATAGGGCATCGCCGAATAGGCGAAATCCTGATGCCATGGGGTGTCGATCGCGTGGCCCGGGGGCTTGTAGATCAGCATGTCGAAGCCGAACCAGGGGGCGTCGACCCCGAGCAGCGCCGATGCCACCGCCCGGCACGTGTCGATCGCCTCGTTGGTGCGGAAGATGTCGGCGTAATGGTGCGGCATCATGATCTGGCGCGTCAGCCGCCCGAGCGGTTGATCGGTGGCGCTGCAATCGATCCGGCCGTCGAGCATCGCGTCGTAGGTGCGCCGCAGCGCGTCGATCGTGTTCGGGCCGGCAACCCGGTCGATCCGCAAATAGCCCTCGCGGTGATATCGGGCGACGCTGTCTTGGGTAAGCAGGCCGGCCATCGTGGATGCTCCGTTGTCGGGCGCCGTATCAGCCGCGCGAGGGAATGATCCCCAGTTCCAGCGCGCGCCTGGTGCGTTCGTTGTCGAGATTCGGCCAGGGGCCGGGCTCGGGGAAACGGCCTTGCGGCAGCGGCCATGCGATGGGGGTTGCGGCGCCGTCGATCACCTTGCCGACCGCGATGCCGTCGCGATCGACCGAAGGGTGCGGGCGATCCCCGCCACGCGTGCAGCCGTCGGCGAAATAGATCGCGGTATAGGCGCGGCGCATGTGATCGGACGCGTTGGGCATTGCCATGTGCATCGTGCGGCCGTGATGGAACAGCACGTCGCCCGGCTCGGCCGGCACGAACACCGCCTTGCTTTCGATCTGCGGGCCGGCGCTGTCGTCACCGGCGAAGATGTCGACGAATTGCGGGGCCTCGCGATGCGATCCGGGCACATAGCCCATGCAGCCGGTGGTCCGATCGACCGGGATCAGCGGAATCCAGGCCGTGATCGTCCGGTCTTCGGCGATCGGCCAATAGGGATGGTCCTGATGCGCCTGGGTCGGCTTGCCACCAGGCTCCTTGAAGAGCGCCTGATCGTGCCACAGGCGGACTGCGGGCGCATGCATCAATGCAGCCGCCATGCCGCACACCGCCTGGTGGAAGGTGAGCGGTCGGATCGCGGGATTGTCTTCCCACAGATATTGGCATTGCACGAACGATTGTTCGTAGCGCGATTTCTCGTCGAGCGAGCGCGTGTCATGCGCCTTGCGGCGACCCACGGCGTCGATCACCGTCGATGCCAGCGCAGCGAGTTCGGCGGGGTCGATGAGTTGGCGCACCGCGACGAAGCCGTCGCGTTCATATTGTTGCTGGAGCAGCGCCAGATCGGCGCGCGCCAGCCCGGTCGCGGCCGTCATGCGGCGTCTCCGATCACGAACTGACGCACCGGATCATCCTGACGGATCACCTTGCCGTCGACGATCGTGTGCGCACCATCGGGGGCATATTGCAGGATATAGGCCTTGCGCACGGTGCCGTCGCGCAAATTGGGCCCGGTGCGGTGGGGCGAGAGCGACGAGAACAGGATGATGTCGCCGACACGCGCCGGCACGGCGACTGCGTCGGGCGCCTCTTCAAGGCATTTGAGCCCGATCGGCGTCACCCAATGTTCCAGCGTGCCGCCAAGGTGGAGGCCGGGGACGATCCACGGGCATCCGTTATCCTCGTCGACATCGACCAGCGGAATCCAGAAGGTCAGATATTGCTGGGGCTCGATAAAGGTGTAGCCATTATCCTGATGCCAGGGGAATTCCTGTTTCTTCTGCGTTTTCTTGTAGACCGACTGATCCCAATACAGCCGGACCCGCTCGCCGATCAGGTCGTGGCAGAGATCGGCGATCACCTGATGGGCGGCGAAATCGCGCAGCACGGGCGCCTTGCCCACGAGGTGCGCGGTAAACGAGATCGCGCCGGTCGATGTGAGCCGGAAGTTGCCACCCTGCTGTTCGGCGACATAGCGTGCGTGCTCTTCCTCGATCGGGTCGATCGCGGCTTCGACGCGCGCCAGTTCCTCGCGGCTGAAGGCTTGTTCGATCCGCAGGAAGCCATCGCGATCGAAGGCTGCGATCTGATCGGCGCTGAGCCGGCGCGGCGCGCGATCGCCGGGCACGTTCTGCCAGGTGAAGTCGCGGTTGAGCTGATGCGGGCGAGGGGCAGGCACGTCCATGGTCGTATCACCTATCAAGCGGAAAGCGGGGTGGCGGCGCGGCGCGCGGGCATCCAGCGATTGACCGGGGCCAGGGTTGCGGCCGCGAGGGCGTCGATCGGCTGGGTGCCGTTTTCGGCATAATGATACACCATCGCCGAGCGCCGGTAGTCGGCGATATTGTCGGTCGAGCGGTGCATCAGATAGCTGTGGAAGAACAGGACGTCGCCGGGCTCCATCAGCACCGGCTCTTCCATCGATGTGTCCTGCGACACGATCTCGAGATAGCCTTGCAGGCTTTCGGGGCGCTGGTCGGGAACGTGATCGAACACCTCGTGCGCGCGGTGCGAACCCGGCACGACCCACAGGCATCCGTTGTCGAGCGTCGCTGCGCTGAGCGCGACCCACACCGTTGCCTGCGGTTGCCGATCGTAGCGGAAATAATAGGAATCCTGGTGCCACGGTTGCCCGATCACCCCCGGATTCTTGAAGATGAACTGGCTTTGGAAACAGTCCAGATTCGCGCCCAGCAAGGGGGCGAGCGGATCGGTCAGCCGGGGATCGGTTGCGATCGCCTTCGCGGTGCCGACACAATGGCCGTTGAACACCTTGGCGATATAATCCTCCGGATTGCGGGCCGCCGGGCTCGGTGATTTTTCCGGGTAGATCAGCAGGTCGTCCACGGTGGGATAGAGCCGCTCGCCCCCATGGTTGCGGGGCGGGTCCGCGCGGATCGCGGCCACGATTTCCGCTTCGATCGCAGCGACTTCGTCCTCATCGATCAAGCCGCGCTTGATGAAAAAGCCCTGCTCGTTCCAGCTTCGCTCCAGGTCCATGGCGATATCCTTGATTCGACCGAAACTAACGAATTATCAAAATCTCTATCTATTTTTACGGGTCGACGCAAGCGTTTTGACGCCGGGTAAACCCTGGTTCGGCATCGCACCTTGACCAATTAATATATCAGAATTGACAAACAAATCATTTTTCGATCAATTTCTGCCACGATCCATCACAACAGCGGGGCGCGACAATCATGGTGCAATCGACTTTTGAGCGAGCGGGAGCCGGTGCGACCCCGGTGCTGCGGATCGACGGCAGCCGGTTTCGCGACAGCGCCGGACGGCACACCATCTTGCGCGGGGTTAATCTGGGTGGAGACTGCAAGGTGCCCGCGCCGCATGGCGGCACCCAATATCCCAGCGACTTCGCCGATCATCGCGATGTCTCGTTCGTCGGTCGCCCGTTTCCGATCGCGGAGGCCGACGAGCATCTTGGTCGTCTCGCCCATTGGGGGTTCAACTGCCTGCGGTTGCTGACCACGTGGGAAGCCGTCGAGCATGGCGGCCCGGGCCGGCACGATCAGGAATATCTGGATTATTTTACCGAGGTCTGCGCGCGCGCGGCAAAGCACGGCCTCTATCTGTTCGTCGATTTCCACCAGGATGTCTGGTCGCGGATGACGGGGGGCGACGGCGCGCCGGGCTGGACCTTCGAGGCGGCGGGGCTCGATTTCACGAAATTCGCCGCGGCCGACGCCGCGCACGTCATGCAGCATGTCTACGATTATGGCAGCGATGTGCGCCGTCAGCCGCAATATCCGCAGATGAGCTGGGGATCGAATTACCGCCTGCCGGGCAATACGATCATGTGGACGCTGTTCTGGTGCGGTGCATTGTTCACGCCCGATCACAAGGTCGGGGGCGAGAATATCCAGCATTATCTCCAGCGTCATTATCTGGGATCGATGGAGGCGATTGCGGCGCGGCTGCGCGATATGCCGCATGTGCTCGGCTTCGATACGCTCAACGAGCCCGGCACCGGATGGGTCGGCGAGCGCCTGAGCTATCGCCATGTCGCGGCGACGGAGGAAAACCAGACGCGTCCGCGCCCCGGTGCCGCGATATCCGCGCTCGACGGACTCGCCGCGGCGAGCGGGTTGACGGTAGAGGTGCCGGTGCTCAAGCGAAACCGCGATAGCGGCCAGGCTGAACCTGCCGGGGTTCGCCGGATCAATCCCAACGGCGTCTCGATCTGGCGCGACGGCCAATCCTGCCCGTTCCGCGCTGCCGGTGCCTGGACGGTGGAGGACGGGCGGGCGATTGCCCTCGACGACGAGTTTTTCCGCGTGCGCGACGGGCGGCGGGTGACCATTTCTGAAGACGGCTTCGGCCCGCTGTTTCACGGCGTCGCCGAAACCACGCGCCGTCATAATCCCGACTGGATGGTGTTCGCCGAACTCGATGCGTTCGGCGCCTCGTCGGGCCGGCCATTCCCCAGGATCGTGCCCGAACGCACGGTCAACGCGAGCCATTGGTACGATGCGACCACGCTGTATCTGAAAACCTTCGACCCCAATAATTCATACGATTTTCTGACCGGCGAGCGCGCCGTGGGCGAGGATCAGGTGCGCGCGCGGTTCATCGCGCAGATGTCGCACAAATCCACGTCGGCGAAGGCCTCGACGCTCAACGGGGCACCCGCGCTGGTCGGCGAATTCGGGATTCCATACGATCTCGATGAGGGCGCGGCCTATGCGGCGTGGGAACGCGGCGAGCGTAGCCCGGCGATCTGGGCGACCCACGATCTTTTGCTGTCGTTGATGTATGATGCGCTCGATGCGTTGCAGCTCAATTCGACGCAGTGGAATTACACCGCGTCGAACCGCAACGATCTCAGGATCGGCGACAATTGGAATCAGGAGGATCTGTCGATCTTTTCGCGCGATCAACAGAATGATCCGTCGGACCCGGATTCGGGCGGGCGGGGGATCGCCGGTTTCTGTCGCCCCTATGCACGCCATGTGCAGGGGCAGATCGAAAGCGTGCGGTTCGATCGCGCGACACGCGCCTTCACGCTCGCGTTCGATGCCGACATGGGGGTTTCGGCGCCGACCGAAATTTACGTTCCCGGTTTCCATTATCCCGAGGGGATCGACGTGCGGACCGATGGCGAGGCCTCGCTCGACGGCCAGCTTCTGCGCGTGCGCGCCGCCAAGGCAGGCCCCACCCGGATCGAGATCAGCCCGCGGTGAGCGCGGCGGACGCTCTGCTGGCGCGCGATTTTTCGACGTTGTCCGATCTGGTGGCGGCGCACGCCGTCGATCGCGGAGACCATGTCGCGATCGTCGATGGCGACGCGCGCATCGGCTATGCGGCATTCGACGCGGCCGTATCCTGTGGTGCGGCGGCGTTGCGGCGTGATGGTGTGCGGCCTGGCGATCGTGTCGCGATCCTCGCAGGGATGTCGGCGCGCTACGTCGAGATGTTTCTCGCGATTTTGCGCGCGGGCGGCGTGGCAGTGCCGCTGCCGCCCGGCGCCACCGTCGATCAGCTCGCAACGATGCTGGCGGATAGTGGCGCTGCCCTGCTGTTCGCCGACGCGGCCCAGGCATCGCGCATCGGCGACGCAACCGACGTCCGCATCGTCCCGCTGGAAGCGCTCGATCCATGGATGGCGGGTGCCGTGCGCATCGCCGCGACGCCGGTTGCGCCGGGTGACGGGTTCAACATCATCTATTCGTCGGGGACGACCGGAACTCCCAAGGGCATCGTCCAGAGCCATGCGATGCGCTGGGCGCATATTCAGCGCGGACGGCTGGCCGGCTATGCGGACGATGCCGTCACATTGCTTTCCACCCCGCTCTATTCGAACACGACGCTGGTGAGCATGATCCCGGCGCTGGCGTTTGGGGGAACGCTGGTGCTGATGCGCAAATTCGATGCGGGCGGCTTCCTCGATCTGGCGATGCGGCACCGGGTGACACACGCGATGCTCGTACCGGTTCAATATGCGCGGATCATGGCGCATCCCGATTTCGACGCATACGACCTGTCGCGCTTTCGGATGAAGACCTGCACGAGTGCGCCGTTTTCCGCCGCGCTCAAGGCCGATATCCTCGCACGCTGGCCGGGCGGGCTGGTCGAGATCTACGGGATGACCGAGGGTGGGGCGACCGCGACGCTCGCCGCGCACCTCCACCCCGACAAGCTCGAGACGGTCGGTCGCCCGGTCGAGGGGCACATCATGCGGCTGATCGACGATGACGGGCGCGAGGTCGGGGTGGGCGAGGCCGGCGAGATCGTCGGCCGATCGGTGGCGATGATGACCGCCTATCACAACCAGCCCCGGTTGACGGCCGACGCGACGTGGGTCGACGATGCCGGCCACCGCTATATCCGCACCGGCGATATCGGTCGCTTCGATGCCGATGGTTTCCTGACCCTGCTCGACCGCAAGAAGGACGTGATCATCTCGGGCGGGTTCAATATCTATCCATCGGACATCGAGATTGTCCTGCGCGCCGATCCCGATGTCGCGGACGCGGCAGTCGTCGGGGTGCCGTCGGCGGCATGGGGCGAAACGCCGGTCGCCTTTCTGGTGCCGCGCCGCGCCGGGGTGGCGCCGGGGGCGGTGATGGCGCGCGTCAACGCGCGGCTGGGCAAGAACCAGCGACTGGCGGACGCCGTCGTCGTCGACACCTTGCCGCGAAGCGAGATCGGCAAAGTGCTGAAACGGACCCTGCGCGACACCTATGTCGGCATGCGGTGAGGGCATTTTTGGGGAAGCGGAGGCATCGCGATAAAACCGACGCCGATCCGGGGCCGGCCTGACTGCGTATCGCGGCCAGCGTCATTTTGATATTGATTATCATTAACACTCGCACTAACGCCCACCCGGGGCTGCACCGTCGCAGCCAGGGGATCACCGACATGCGCCTTGCGATCAGACTACTCACCTTCAGCGCCATCGCCGCGCCTGTTGCCATGCCTGCCGCCGTGGCGGCGCAGGACGCGCCGCCCGAGGAGATCGTCGTCACCGCACAGCAGGCGCAAAAGCAGGTCGTCAGCGACGGCGTTATCGGCGTGCTGGGCAACAAGACCGCGCTCGAAACCCCCTTCAACGTCACCACCTACACCGCGCAACTCGTGCTCGATCAACAGTCCGAGACGATCGGCGACGTGCTCAAGAACGAGCCGTCGGTCCGCACGACCTATGGTTTCGGCAACCAGTCCGAACAGTTCGTGATCCGCGGGTTCGCGCTTTACGGCGACGATGTCGCGATCGACGGGCTGTTCGGCGTCACCCCGCGCCAGCTTGTATCGCCCGAACTCTACGAGAGCGTTCAGGTGCTCAACGGTGCCAATGCCTTCCTGTTCGGTGCCGCGCCGAGCGGATCGGGGATTGGCGGCAGCATCAACCTGGTACCGAAACGCGCGGAAAAGACGCTGCTGCGCGCGACCGGAAGCTTCAGTGCGGACTCGATCTTTGGCGGCAATGTCGATCTCGGCACCCGCTTTGGCGCTGGCGACGCGTTCGGCATCCGCGTCAACGGCGTCTACCGCAAGGGCGAGACCGCGATCGACCGCGAGCAGCGCGAGGTGCGGGTGGCCGGTGCCAGTTTCGACTTCCGCAAGGGCCCCGGGCGATTCTTCCTCGACGTCGGCTATGAGGACCAGCGCGCCTATGCCGGTCGGCCGATCGTCCAGCTTGGCGCCTCGGCAGCAGTTCCGGCCGCGCCGCGCGCCAACGCCAATTATGCGCAGGACTGGAGCTTCACCGAACTGCGCGACATCTATGCGCTGGCCCGCGCCGAGATCGATCTTGCCCCCGAGGTGATGCTCTATCTCGCCGCCGGCTTGCGCGATGGGCGCGAGGATGGCGAATATTCGACGCTGACGATCACCAATGGCGCGACCGGCGCCGCGACGGCCAGCCGCATGTTCGTGCCGCGCGAGGACAATAATGAGAGCGGTCAGGCCGGTATCCGCGGCAAGTTCCGAACTGGTGGCATCAGCCACGAGATCAATGCCGGCGTGTCGGTGAACTTTACCGAGAACCGCAACAGTTTTGCCTTCGGCGATTTTCCCGCGGCCGTGCGCGCGCCGTGCGGTGCCGGGGCGACCGCTTTCTGTACCAATCTATATACCCCGGTGCAGGTCGCCAAACCCGCCGATTCGACGATTCCCGGATTCGTCTCGGGCAGCTTCACCAAGGTGCCGCGTGTCTCGACGGGCGCCTTTGCGAGCGTGTTCGCATCCGACACGATCGGCATCGCCGACGATCGCCTGCTCGTGACGCTCGGCGCGCGGCGGCAGAACATCCAGGTCGATGCGTACAACCGCACGACCCGCGCCCGCACCGCGCATTACGACGAAAGCGCGACGACGCCGGTAATCGGCATCATCGCGCGCCCGACCGAGCATCTGTCCTTCTATGCCAATCGCGTCGAAGGGCTGGCGCAGGGGCCGACCGCGCCAACCAATGCGAACACGCTCAACGCGGGCGAGGTGTTCGCGCCGTTCAAATCGACGCAATATGAAGTCGGCGCCAAGCTGGCGGTCCGCGGGCTTACCGCCACCGCGGCGATATTCCAGACGACGCAGCCGAGCAGCTTCAACGCGCCGACGCCGACCACGGCGAACCCCAATGCGGTTACCTTCGTGGTCGATGGCGAGCAGCGTAACCGTGGGATCGAGCTGTCGCTCAACGGTGAACCAAGCCGCTTCGTCCGCTTCATCGGCGGCCTGACGATCAACGATGCCAAGCTGACGCGCACGCTGAATGGCACCAACGACGGCAATCAGGCGGTTGGCGTGCCCGATTATCAGGTTAATTTCGGCACCGAGATCGTGCCGCCGTTCCTGCGCAACGCGACGATCACGGGGCGCATCGTCCATACCGCCGAACAGCAGGTCGACGTCGTCAACCTGCGCCAGATTCCGGCATGGACCCGGTTCGACCTGGGGCTCCGCTATATCCTCGTCACCGATACGCGTCCGATCACGCTGCGGCTGAGTGCGGACAATATCGCCAACAAGGGCTATTGGGCGTCGTCGTTCGGGGGATATCTGTTGCAGGGCGCGCCGCGGACGGTGAAGGCGTCCGTGACCGTAGAATTCTAGGCAGAGCGATGACCAATCGAACGATCAAGGCATGGTATCTCGTCCACAAGTGGACCAGCCTCGTCTGCACGGCCTTCGCGCTGATGTTGTGCATCACCGGCCTGCCGCTGATCTTCCACGATGAAATCGATGCGGTCCTCGATTCCGATCCGCTCCCGGCGATGGCCGCCGACACGCCGCTGCTCCCGCTCGACGAGATGGTGCGCGCCGCGATGCGGATGTATCCCGGCGAGCGGCCGCTGTTCCTGAGCTTCGATGTCGATCGTCCGGTGGTGAACGTCACCACCGGCCCGCGCGCGCGATCGGACCGTAACGAAATGCACATCACCGCGATCGACCGGCGCACCGCGCAGAAGGTCGCGGACCTGGACGAGACCGGCGTGATGGCGACCATCCTCAGTCTGCACGTCGATATGTTCGCCGGGCTGCCGGGAAAATTGTTCCTGGGCTTCATGGGGACGCTGTTCTGCGTCGCGATCGTATCGGGCGTGGTCCTTTATGTGCCGTTCATGCGGCGATTGCGCTTCGGCACGGTGCGCACGCTGCGCAGCAAGAGGGTGAAGTGGCTCGACACCCACAATATGCTCGGCATCGTCACGCTGATGTGGCTCAGCGTCGTCAGCGTGACCGGGGTGATCAACACCTTGTCGGAGCCGCTGGTGGATGTGTGGCGCGCCAACCAGCTCACCGCGCTGACCAGCGACTATGCCGGCAAGGACCCCGTGCCGCCGGCCAGCTTCACCTCGCTCGATTCCGCGGTCGCGACCGCGATCGGTCAGGCCCCCGGCACCACGCCGCAGTTCGTTGCCTTTCCCGGCGTGCGCTTCACCACCGAGCATCATTATGCGGTGTGGCTGAAGGGAGCGACGCCGGCCACGCGCCAGTTGCTGACCCCCGCGCTGGTCGATGCGCGCACCGGGGACTTCACCGCGATGCGGACGATGCCCTGGTACATGCTGGCGCTGCGCCTGTCGCAACCGCTGCATTTCGGCGACTATGCCGGCTTGCCGCTCAAGATCCTGTGGGCGCTGCTCGACATCGCCGCGATCGTTGTGCTCGGCAGCGGGCTGTATCTATGGCTCGGCAAGCGACGGACGTCGATCGAGGTGCGGCTGCGCGAACTGCGCCGCGGCGGCGAGCCGGTCCCCGTGATGGCACCCGCGGAATGATGCCGCGCAGGGCGCGGCGCGGCGCGATCTTCGGCATGCCGATCCTGGTGGGCACCGCCAGCCTCGTCGGGCTGGTCGTCGGCCTGCTGGGCGACGGATGGTTCGACATTCTGTCGGGGCTGGCCGTGGCGGTTCCGGCTGCCGTCATCGGTTGGTCGCTGGCCAAGGCGCGCCGCGCCGATTGGGATCGCTGAGGGCGCACCTAGCTATCAGGCGTGCCACAGGGCGGGGCGAGCCGGGGATCTTGAAGTTGGAGCGGGTGAAGGGAATCGAACCCTCGTCGTAAGCTTGGGAAGCTTCTGCTCTACCATTGAGCTACACCCGCAAAGACGCAGAAAACCGCGGTTTCCAGTCTCTGGCATGTCAGCGGTTTACAGCGCGGTTTACACTGGATCGCTTGATGCGCTCGCCGATTGCCATAATGACGCTGCTCTGGTCAACGTAAACTCGCCGGATGCGCGCGACCTTGTCAGGCGCCCAGCCCATGATGTCGGCGATCTGCTGGTCGGTGAGGTCGGTTTCGGTCATCAGCCTGGTGGCGAATGTGCCGCGAACGTCGTGCAGGTGTTTCGCTCTCCGCGTTCCCGTGTCCTCATCAATGTGAGCGATACCGGCTGCATCTCTTACGCGGTTGAACCGGCCGGTGAAGCCGTTGCCGGTCCAGGGACGGCCATGCTTGTTGACCAGCACTGTCTCAACGCCGCCGGCACGGTGCCGCCCCTTCAATTCGTCCAGCAGCTCATCAAGCGCCGGGATGCGGGGCATACTCGCAAACAGGCGTTTGCCCTGACTGCGCTTGTGCGCCTTCTTGGTGATCGCGACGTCGGTGACCTGCAACCACTTCAAGGTGACAAGGTCTTCCCGCCGCAGGCCAGTCAAGGCCGCCAGCCGAAGCCCGTCGGCTACGTGGATCATGTCGAGCTCCGCGGCCTTTGCCAGGAAGGCGCCCATATCAGTGTCCGTCCAGATGATTTCGGCACGGTCGCCACCGCGGTAGATCTTCGGAATCTTTTCGGCAGCGTTGAACGTCACAATCGACCGCAGTCGCCCAAACTCGAGCAGCGCACGAAGCACGGTCACGCCGATGTCGGCAGCGCGCGGCGTGCTCTTGCGGCTGTCCCGCCAGGCGATGACTTTCGCAACTATGCGGGGATCGTTCCAGACGGGCAGGGGAGTGCCGCCCCACTTCGCTTCGATCGTATCAAGCGCCGATCCCCAAGTCTTCTTCGTGCTCGGAGCAAGCCGCTCCCATTCCGGGCTCGAGGGACGCTGGGGATCGCACGACCGCCATTGCCGAATGAGCGTGCGCAGGGTTGATGTTTCGCGTTGTCGCAACGTGTCGAGCACATCCCCGATGACGCGAAGTTCGGCCGGACCTAGCGCCGGTCGCCGGTCGCCTTCCTTGCGCAGAACGCATGGGCCGCCACGGTAGGCATAAACATACCAGATAGCAGGTTTGCCCTTGCGGCGCTTTCGCACCATGTGAACGCCCGCAATCAAAGGAGGCCCGCCGCGTCGAGGCGATCGAAATCATTCTGGGGTGCGTAGGGCTCGATGGGGGATTGGCCCACCTCGATCCTGCCATCGGGATGGATAACGACGCTGCCCACGCTCACGCCACAGTCTCGGAGGCTATGGAGGATGCGCTTGATCTGCGGGGTCGGTGGGTAGCAAATCCTACCAGCGGCTTTCGTCATATGCGTGTTATAGCACACGCATATGAACAATTCGAGTTATAAATGGTATATTTCAAGCCGCAGGAGGGCCGCATGACGTCAGTGACCGACTATCCATACGCAGATACGCCGGCTGCCAGGATGCTCTCTTCGGGACTGCAACAGACAGTAGCACGAACGGGGATGAGCATCCGGCAACTCGGCAAGGCGATGGGCTATAAGCAGGCCGTAGTGCTCTCGCACATGGCGCTCGGCCGCGTTCCCATCCCAATTGATCGAGCGACGGATCTTGCCGACGCTCTTGAGATTGATCCACGGGATTTCCTCGCCGCGGTTCTTGATCAGCGTCACCCTGACATCAATTGGTCGCTGCTGGGAGCGAGCGATGCTGTCCAGTCAATGCCACTGGTAACCGAGCTGACTGCGGGCCGGCTGCTGGACGAACTGACGCCCGGTCAACGTCAGGTCATCCGTGAGGCGGCTGCCGACACTCAGGCACAACGACGGTGGTTAACAGTTCATGAGACCGGTGTAGTCGACCTGTTGCGCGAACTTCGCCCCTCGATGCAGCAGCATGGGCTTTCCCGATCTGACCTTAGAGCAATCCGCCAGGCTCTTGCCACATCCGAGTCTCGCCGTTGATACGGCGTCGCCGCTTGGCTCGCCGCCAAGCATTGTCCGGGTTCATCGCTATCTGATGTTCGCGTTCACTCCGAGGGCGAGATATTTGAATCAGAACCCGCCGTAAGGTGAACGGCGGGCACTCCGAGGAATCCATTTTCATTGAAGTTCAGGATGGTGGTGCTGTAGGCACCCCCTTCCGTCCTTCTTATAAAAGAAGGAATGCAGAAATGCGTGACGGTTTTCGTAGGGAGGCGTTCGCGCGGATTCGAGCCGTTCGGCGGGACAAAAACTTGTCAAATGTCCGAATCGAACCTTTATTCGTAGTGAGATTCACCACTCACGGATCATCGTTCTCGTAGGGGGTGCTCTCCAGCAACTCGTCAAGCGCGCGTCTGGCATTGAACGGTGGCCAAACTCGCTGAGAGGTGCCGGGCAGCCGGGCCTCTTCGAGCAGACTAATTCGCTTTAACGCTGACAGGATCCGCTGCCGCAAAACCTCCTGTTCCAGACCATAGGAACGCTCCGCCTCTATCATAGCCCCTGCAATGCTATACGCTGTGGTCGACCGCTCTTGGATCGTCAGCTTTTCGCGCGCCAACCACACATCGACGGTGAACCTGTCGTTCTCGCCGTTTGGATCAAGCGTGATTTGGCGAGGTGCCTCGCCAGAATTACGATACTGCCTGTAGCGAATACGGCGATGGGTCGCCTCACGTATCAACTGTTCGTCTAGGATCGGGGGTATTTCACGGTTGCGCAATGCCCTCTTGGTCTCGCTGTCCCGTTGTTTTCGTTTACGGTTCGCCGCTTGCTCTCGTAGGCGTTGACGCTCAACGTAAGCGTGTTCTGTAGGCCGCCTTGCCGCTGAGGGGATTGCTGCGATGCTTGTCGCTGGCAGCGGAGCGGCGCGTTGGATCAGGAAGTCATAGCGGATGAGAGTAGTCATACGAGTAGTCGTATGG